>CAVYPM010000027.1:0-282778 GCA_963770375.1 uncultured Actinomycetes bacterium
TCCGGGCTGGGCGGTCCCGTCATGATCGTCAGCTAGCGGGCGCCGGCCGGGCATGACTGCGTCTCCTGCCGCAACCGTGTGGTTGCGGCAGGAGACGTCTGGCCGGGCCGCGCGGGCCCAGCAGCGCGAGCCGCCGGGCCCGTGGCGTCAGGCGCCGTTCTTGATGGCCTTGCCGGTTACCGCGGGCTTGGCCTTGCCGTGACTGACCTGGATGCGCGTGGCGTGCATTTCCTTCGCCTTGGGCACGAAGATCTGCAGAACGCCGTCCTGCGCCAAGGCCTCAATCTTGTCCGCCTGCACATGCCTGGGCATGGTGATCGACCGGCGGAAGATGCCGTAGCGGCTCTCGGACCGGTGGACCTTCTCACCGGCGGTGCCACTCGCCGGCTGCCGCTCGCCCTGGATCGTCAGCAAGCTGTCCTGGAACTTGATATCCAGATCCTCGGCCCCGACACCGGGCAGCTCCATGGCCACCACGTAGGCGTCCTCACGCTCGAAGATGTCGACCGGCGGAGCCCATCGGCTGGGCGGCGGAGCCGGTGCCAGGCTGATAGGCGAACTGTCCGAACTGTCTGGGCAACCTGGTCATCCGCAGCAGCTCGTCCTGCGCGCTGCGCAGATCACCGAACAGATCCCAGCTGGTCATGGCTGTCATGGCATTCTCCCTTGCGTCTCGCCGGGCCAGCGGCCCGGTGACCCGGGAAAGAAATGCAATTCGAGTGAACGACATTCGCCTCCAAGGAACAATGTTCACTATAGTGTGAACATCGTTCACAGTCAAGTTCGGCTCCCGGGAGGCAACCATGGCGGATCCACCGCAGCAGGCCACCGGTGCGGACCCGCGCCGGCTGTGGTTCGCGCCGCCCGACGGCGCCCAGCGACCGCGCCGCGTGCTGACCCGCGAGCGAGTCGTCGCCGAGGCGCTCGCGGTTATCGGCGCCGACGGCGCTGGCGCCCTGAGCATGCGGGCCCTCGCCGGCCGCCTGGGCGTCGCGCCTGGTGCGCTGTACCGTCACGTGCGCAGCAAGGAGCAGCTCTGCGACCTGGTCGTGGACGGGGTGCTGGCGGAGGTCGATTGCGGTGCCGGCCCGTCCCTCGCCTGGCCAGCGCAGGTCAGGACACTCGCCGCCCGGCTGCGGACGGTCCTGGAGACCATCCCGGCATCGCCGCCCTGCTCAAGACCCGTGACCCCCTGGGGCCGCACTCCCTCGCCCTGGCCGAGGCATTCCTTAGGGCGCTGCAGCAGGCCGGCCTGCCCCAGCGGGAGACCGCCCTGGCGTACTCCTCGATCTACGACTACATCCTGGGCTTCGCCCTGAGCGACCGCACCACCGCTAACGAGCAGCGCGTCCGGGACACCGCGACCAGGCACCGGCTGCACGCGTTCTTCCGGTCGCCTGCCAGCCGACCGGTTCCCCGTCCTGGCCGTCCTCGGCGAGCATGTGTGGACCGACGATCGCGACGAGCGATTCACTGCGGGCCTCGGCACGCTCCTCATGGGCCTGCAGGCAGCGCGGCCGCCCGGCCCGAGGTGAGGCCAGGGACCGGCAAGACCAGATCGCCGGCGACCTGCGCCGTGGGCCTGTGCCGGGACAGCGACGGCGCCGCGGAGGCTGCAGCCGCCCCGGCGGAAGGGGCGGAATTTCCTATGCGAGTGAAAGGCGCGTATTGTAATAAATGTTTCTCCGGACCCAGGTATCCGCATTCACGTTATATCGAGCACAGCGCGGCGAGGTCCGTTTTTTATGAGCTGAGCGGCGCGGAAATACTTTTGCGTCAAGGCTGGCGTGAAATCTGGGAGATCTCGGTCCCCTGCCCCATGCGCAGAATCAGCCAGGGAGAACCACAGTGAAACGCATAACCTTCGACATCCTCGCCGCCGTCGGCGGCCTGTTCCTGGCCGTCACGCTGATCGTCTCGGGCGTGCTGCTGGCCTGGGCCCACAACTTCATCGGCAACGAGGTGCACACCCAGCTCGCCGCACAGAAGATCTATTTCCCGCCTGCGGGCAGCGCGGCCATCAAGGCCCCGGAATTTGCCGCGATGCGCCAGTACGCCGGCCAGCAGCTCACCACCGGCGCCCAGGCCGAGACCTACGCCGACCACTTCATCGCCAACCACCTGATCAAGATCGGCGGCGGCAAGACCTACGCCCAGGTCACGCAGAAGCTCTGGCCAGCCCCGGCAACGCCAAGCTGGCCGCCACCGCCGCGACCTTGTTCCAGGGCCAGACGCTGCGCGGCCTGCTGCTCAACGCCTACGCCTTCGCGACCATGGGCACGATCGCCGGAATCGCCGCCATCGCCGCGTTCATCGCGGCCGCGTTCATGCTGATACTCAGCGGCCTTGGCCTGATCCATGCCCGCCGCGTTTCCCCCTCGGCCGACATCCTCACCCGGCATTCCAGCCCTCCGGCCGCCCCGGCCGAGTTGGCCATCGCCGAGCCGCAGTCTGGCCGCAGGTGACCGCTTGCGTGAGAGCACATCTGATGCCGGGCCATCGCTTACCCGCGAGCCGGGTAGCGGGGCAACGCGGAGGCGCCGGCGCGCATGATCAGCGTCAGCGGTTTCGGGGCGCGCGGGAGGACACGATCGCTGATCGTGGATTGATGCTTGGCCAGCTGATGCAGACGGGCGCCGACGCGGGTGATGGCCTGGCCGCTGACGTGGCGCGTCTGCCATGCTGTCACCGGCCTGCTTGACGCCGATGGCGGGTCCATCAGGGTCGGGGGACCCGGCGATGAACCAGGTGACGCTGTGCGCTGCCGGTAGGCGCACCGGATTGCTCGAGAACCTGCAGGATGTCCTAGGCGAAGGGCCTTGCCGCGAGGCGCTTGATGCCGGCCGCCCACGTGAGGCTCCCCTGCATGCCCTCGGCGTGCGCGGGCGCCGCGGTGTTCATCGACGATCAGCCCGCTTACTGCGCCGTGAGCTGCCCCGCATTCCCGCCCCTGAGCGAATGCCGCCATGACCAGCGCGCGCCGCATCCCGCCGATGCAGGCGCCGGCCTTGCGCGGGGCGCGTCACGGGTGGCTGCGGTAAGCGATTCCCGGTCAGCTGCGGCAGGCGATCGTGGCGAAGTCGTCCTCCGAGGTGGCTCCCGGGCTCCTTCCGGTCAGCCCGGCATCGCGTCCGCCCAGCCACGCGGCGAGCGCCCACGCGGCGGCCGGGAGCCCGCCAGACTCGGTCAGGCTCCACGCGATGGTACGCAGCAGCCGCAGCGGCCGGGGGAGTTCCAGGTGCCCGGGGACACGCGAGCCGGACATCAGCTGCGGGGATGCGGTGATCATCAGCGGTCAGTCCGGCCGTGGCGGGTCGCTGACCTGTGGGTGGCCCCCCGCAGGGGCAGGTGGGCGACCTTGCTGGCGCTCCCTGGCCGCATGGCCGCTAATACGCACCGGGCTGTCAGCGGCGTGCGTACCGGCCGGACCGCCTGGTCTGCCCAGAGCGGCTGGTAATCAGGTGGTAGACGAGCAGCAGGACGGCCGCCCCGGCGATGGCAGTGAGCCAGGTCGAGAGGTTGAAGAACCCCTTCAGCGGGTGGTGGAGGTGGAACAGCCTGGTGGCCACCCAGCCGCCGGCCAGCGCCCCGGCGACGCCGATCAGGCAGGTCAGGATGAGTCCCTGTGATCTTCTGCCGGGGATCAGCATGTTGGCGATCAGGCCTGCGCCCAGGCCGAGGATAATCCACGCGATGATGCCCATAACCGACTCCCTTTAGTCAGTAACAAGGTGAGGTACGCGGTAGCCGGTCATGCTGGATAGATCGCGGTGGGAGAAGGTTCTCCCGGGAATTTCACCCTCCTCTTCGCTCCGCGGCGTCTTGCCTGCACCGTTTCCGTGTACAAAACAGAACTCCGGCCCTTCAGCTCACCCGCTGATATTCAGGGAATGAGCCACCGAGGTCCGGAGCGACAATCTAAATATTACTCTTGTTTTGCTTTGCTGCATAGGCCATTCCGCTGAGGCGGCGTGCCGGGATTCGCCGGGCACGACGCGGCCCTGGAGGTGACGCGGGGCAGCTGCTGGCGGCTGCCTGTGCGGCAGCGATGGCCTGGCCGGGCGGATCCTGCGCGACCGGTGGTGGGTTACCCGCTCCTGGCGGGCAGTGTGGCGGTGAGTCCGGTGAGGAGGATGTCGAGGCCGCGTTCGAGTTCGGCGGCGCCGTCGTAGCGGGCCAGGGCGGGGGCGAGGCTGCGGATCAGGGGAAATTCGCCGATCGGCAGCCGATGCAGTCCCAGCCGCAGCAGGTCGTCGGTTTCCTCGGGTTTCTCGACGAGTTCCTGCAGTTCGTTGAGCACGTGTCCGTGCAGGAACCCGAACAGGGCACGGTAGATGTGCAGGGCCTCAGGTCCGCTGAATCCGGCGCGGGTGAGCAGCGTGAGGATGTCCTCAAGCGGGCGCAGGGTGCCGGGCGGGCGGAGCCCGAGCGGGGTGGCCAGGGGACGGGTGACGAGCATCGGTACCACGCGCGGGTGGGCCAGCGCCAGCGCCCGGTAGTCGCGGGCGACGGTGCGCAGCTGGGCGGCCCAGTCGGGGTCGGCAGGGTCGACCCTGAGCTGCGCGAGCACGATTTCAGCGACGCCGTCGAGCAGGGCGGCCTTGCTCGGCGCATGCCGGTAAAGAATCATCGGGTCGCGGCCCAGCGCACGGGCCAGGCGCCGCATCGACAGCCCATCGGCCCCGTCGGTATCGATGATCGCCAGCGCAGCCGCCAGGACGACGTCCCGGGTGACCTTGCGATCCTCGCGGGTGGCCTTGCCATCCTCGCGGGTGGCCTTGTCGCTGGCAACGGGGCCGGGCTGCGGTCGGGTCATCGCAAGTCACCCTTCTCTGCTGTCATGGGAGCCCGCTGCTCCCGTGTTCCTAGCATGTAGGTCTACGGTGTTGACACAGTCCAATCCGCCGTGTTCTTCTGTAGATCTACAGTGTAGATCATATGGAGTCGGCATGCTGGTCATTTTCGGGCTCATCATCGTGGTCGCCGCGGTGGTCGTCGGCGCGGCCGGGGTTCTCGGCAACGACGGTGGCGCGCACGGTGTCGCTCACGGGTTCTCGGTCCTGGGCTACCACGTAAACGGCTCCGGCACGGTGTTTCTGTACGGCATCACGGTCGGGGCCGTCGGCCTGTTCGGGCTGTGGCTGCTGCTGGCCGGCGCGCGGCGTACCGCCCGCCGCGGCCGCGACGCCCGCCGCGGGCTACGGCAGTCCCGCCGCGAGACCGCCGCCGTCAGCAAGGACCGCGACGACCTCATCGGCCAGCGCGACACCGCCCGCGCCGACACCGCCAGTGCGCTGGCCAGCCCCGCGCCCGGCAGCCGCAGTGGCCCCAGCGCGGACCAGGGCCATCAGGTGAGCCCGGACGGGCGCCGCCGGATCAGGCCGCGCCTGTCCGGCCGCTGGGACGCTGCCGCCTCGCAGGCCGGGACACCCCGCAGGCCGCCGCTGCAGACCCGGAACCGCTGGCCGCCCAGGCCCCGGCCGGCGCGCCCGCCACCGCAGATGACTCACGAAAGATCAGTCAGCAATGAGTACCACTAAAAAGCTCGCGCACAGAGCCGAAGCGGTCACAGGCAGCCTCAAGAAGATGGCCGGCCGGCTCCCCAGCGCGCAGGCGTGAATGGTGTGAGCGGTGCGTGCTTGACGGCGCACGAGGCGCAGGCACCTGCGGCAGACTCGGCGGCGGGTGCGGTGCCGGAGACTGCCGCGGCCTTGCTCCGGCGAGGCGGCGGCACGATCCTGGACGCTATTGGCAACACGCCGCTGGTCATGGTCGACGGGATATGGGTCAAGCTCGAGTACCTCAACCCTTCCGGATCAATCAAGGCGCGCATCGCCAAGTACATGATCGAACGGGCGGAACGGGAAGGGCTGCTGCGGCCTGGCGACACCATCGTGGAAGCAAGCAGCGGCAATACCGGCAACGCGATGAGCATGGTCGCCGCCGTCAAGGGCTACCGGATGCTCGTCATAATGCCGGACGGGATGAGCGGCGAGCGGCTGGCGATCTCACGGGCCTTCGGCGCGCAGGTGATGACGCTCGGCGATTTTCACGTTAATGACGCGCTGGCCAAGGCCCGGGAAATCGGCCGCAAGCCGGGGCACTTCGCGCCGCAGCAATTCGATTCAGAGTGGAACGTTGAGGAGAACCGCATCTGGCTCGGCCCCGAGACACTGGCCCAGCTTCCGGACGGCGTGGTCCCTGACGCCGTGGTCGGCGGGGTCGGCACGGGCGGCACAATCGTCGGTGTGGGGCTGTGCTTCCGCGAGCGCAACCCATCCTGCCGGGTCGTCGCCGTCGAGCCTAATGAGTCATGCACGCTGATGTGCGGCGAGGTCGGCCTGGCATCTCATCGAGGGCATCTCTGACGGCTTCATCCCCGGCATCTTCGCCAGGCACCGGCAGGTTATCGATGAAGTAGTCCCAGTAGACAGCGACGCGGCAATCGCCGAGATGCGCCGCCTGGCCCGCGAGTTTGGGCTGTTCGTGGGCCCGAGTTCCGGCGCGCACCTTGTCGCCGCCCGCGAGTTGCGAGCGCGGTATCCGGACCTCCGGCACCTCGTCACGTTCTTCTGCGACGAGGGGGAGAAGTACATTAACGACTACTTTCTCGGCGCTTGACCAACCATTAAAAGTGTCCACCCGGGGTGCGTGGTGGCGGTTCTTTGAGCCTGGTGGCCTGCCGGGGCCGGGTTTGCCCTGTTTGGGCGCACCGGCCGGCTGGGCCCTTACAAGCGCCCATCGCAAGCCAGAGCCGATAGGGCGGCCCCGGACAGCCGACTCTTGATACGCGCCTCCGGCACCGGGTGGTGCCGGGGCGCGTATCGGCCTGGTTAGCTGGCCGGCGCGAAGATCACGCTGAACGAGCTGCCGCCGTGGCTCAGCGCGGAGGGCGCGGCCCGCACGGATCCGTTTTGGTGACCATTGCTGGTGGCGAGCACCTTGCTGTGCGAGTACCAGCTGGCGAGGGTACCGCGGTGGCCGTTGTAGGTGGTGAGCTTGACGCCAGTGAAGCGTGCCAGCGTCATCGGGGCGGACGGGGCCGTGAAGCTGCTGCCCGAGTCGAAACCGCCGTAGATGCGGGGGTTGTTGAAGGAGACGCTCCCAACGTGGGCCTGGCCGAAGGCCGAGTCGCCGTTCGCGTCAAAGACGTTCACGCTGACGACGCCGTTGGCCTTGTTGTAGTAGATGCTCTCGGTGACGGACTGCCCGGCAGCGAACCTGGTGTCGCCCTGAAGAGTGAGGGGCGCGCCGTTGACATCCGCCCAGGGGTGGTAGGAGCTGTCGGTCTTCGGGTTGCCGCCGATATTGATGTCGGCACTCACGTTCCCACCGGTGCTGGTGCCGAAGAGGTGGGTCTCCCAGCTGACGCCGTCATCGACAGTCGCGAACTTCGACGGGGAGCGCAAATACACGGTGTCCTGGACGTAGCGGAACTGGGCCTGGGTAGCGCTGTAGCCGGACGAGTCCGGGGTAAAGTCACGGGGCCCGGTACTGGCCGACGCGCTGCCGGCCAGGGCCGTAAGCCCGAAGCCGGCGCTGACGGCCACAGCCGACAGCGCGGTGATGATCGGACGCATCTAAACTCCTCTTGAACCATGGTCTGGGTCTCATCAGCGGCAGCCTTAAAATGCTCCCGTACGGCCTTCCCGCGCCGTTTCGACCTGCGATAACGCTCAGTTCACTCGTGATCCACGAGTTCTGTCAGCTTCGGGCCAGAGCGTTTTGAGTGGCCCGTTCAGCCCACGCCGGTGACGGCGTCAGCAACCCCGTGACGCTGCCATCTCCGGCGAATGTCACGGCGACTCACCGCCGGTCCGGGAAATACGCGACACCGGACCCACCTAAAGCAACGGCGGAGGTAAGCGGCGGAACCTCGATTTGCGCACGGCTTGCTCCTTCCCTGGAGCGTGCCCCTACGCATTGGCAAACGCCTCACGTATATACCGAGAATATCGGATTCCGGGGGTTTCCTTAACTATATACCCGGATGACAGCACTAATAACCATGATCGTGACTTGCTGCTCGTTCAGGCCGTTTTTCATCTGCTTAGTTATTCCAGCCGGAGATCGTGATCTTGGTGCGTGGCGGTGCTGGATGTGAAGCAGCCACCGCCTGATCATCCTGGTTTGTGAGGACTCAGAGAGGATCGTGCGGTGGCTGCAGGCCACAGCGTAGACCCGGCCCGGTGGCCGGGGATGCTTGATGAGCTGATGGGCCGGATCGGCGGCCGGTTCGCCCGGGTGGAGCCGCGGCGGCGGGCGCGGGCGTTTGTGCTGGGCTGCTGGCGGACCTGCCGCGCAAGAACTGCTGGAGCATCGCCGAGCACGCCGGTGATGCCACTCCGGACGGGATGCATCACTTCCTGGCCGCAGCGCGCTGGGATGCTGATGGGGTCCGCGATGACCTGCGGAACTCCTCATCGCTCGGCCCCTCTGATCCAGAGTCGCATCTGCCGCGCCCAGAACGAAACCTCACCGGACTGTGTCGGCAACCCGGATAGAGGCCGGGTTCCGCCGCCAGTCATGGCCCAGCCCTCCCCGACTGGTGACGCTTGCTGCCGACAGATGACGGCGAAACTCACGGACGAACGACGGACAAATGATCAAGGCCTGACCACCGGGACTGGCGATCAGGCCTGTGACCTGCTGCTACTTCGAGTAGCCCCGACCGGATTTGAACCGGCGCTACCGCCTTGAGAGGGCGGCGTCCTGGGCCGCTAGACGACGGGGCCAGGAAACGGCCGCTGCACCATGCTGGCGGTGCGGCGGCGGACCAAGGCTAGCGTACCGGCTGGACCGGCGCCAAACGGCGGCCGCCCGCCCGGCCTGACCAGCCACGCAGCAAGCTCCCCAGGTACCTGGGGAACGGGTTACGGCATGAATGGCGCCAAACGTGGTACATCCCGCGGCATGGTGACATTCATTATCCTCCTGATCATCGTCGGACTCATCGCGGGCGCCATCGCGCGGCTGCTCGTGCCCGGCCGGGACCCGATGGGGATCCTTGGCACCATCCTGCTCGGCGTGGTCGGTTCGTTCGTGGGCGGCTTCCTGTGGTATCTGATCGAGTTCCACCGGATCCCGCACCGGTTCCACACCTCGGGCATCATCGGCTCGATCATCGGCGCCGTCGTACTGCTGCTGATCCTCCGCCTGACCGGGGCCGAGCGCGGCCGCAGCCGGAGCCGGAGCCGGGTCCGGTCCCGCTACTGAGCCGGTGCCCCGCTGCGCACTGACCCGGTCCGCCGATAGCCAGGCCCGCTGGGGGCCGCCGCCTCCAGCGGGCCTTCTCACGCGCGCCGGCCAGCCCGGCCCAGAACCAGGGCCAGACTGTGCTAGCCCGGCCCAGAACCAGGGCCAGAAAAAAATCCCGGCATGTCTCACATGCCGGGACCTGTCATCCTGCTGGGGTACCAGGACTCGAACCTAGACTAACGGGGCCAGAACCCGTCGGGCTGCCAATTACCCCATACCCCATCGCCGCGGGCTAGCCGAGCCCCGCTTGCGCCTGTGCAGCATAGCCGAAGCCAGCCGCGGCAGCCAACGAGAAGCCGGCTGCCCAGCCGGGAGGATAATCACGCCATGACCGCGAGCCACCCGGAGCCATGGACCCTGGACCGCCTTGTGCCACGGCTCTACTCGGCCGCCTGGCCCAGCCGGCCACTGACCGCGCAGGTCAGCCTGCACGCCGAGGCGGTCACCGGCACCTGGGACTTCGGCCATATCAGCGCGTTCGGCCTGATCAGCCAGCAGCCGCGGTTCATCCCGTCCGAGGAGGACGAGGAGGACGAGGGGGACGAGGGGGTCCTGTCCCGGACCCCGCCCGACGACCGGTCGTACACGCTGACGCTGGCCCCCGGCGGCCGCTACCGGCTGGAGCTGACCGCCGGCGAGGACCCCGCCCTCAGCCCCGATGACCCGGACGAGCCCGGCGACGCGGAGGACACGGACGACGACGGCACGGACCCGTGGGCCAGCGCCGTAGCCGACCCCGCCGACCCCACCAGCCCCGGCGACGGCACCTCCCGCGGCAACGCCCCCTGGCGCGGCTACTGCGGCGACGGCACCGATCACTGGGCCGTCTACGGCGACCGGGCCGAGCGCACCGCAGAACCCGCGCTCCCGGCCGGGATCCGGGCCCTGCTCTGGCCGTCCTGGCTGGTCAGCGGCTGGGATCTGGAGCTGTCGGGCACCGCGGAGGCCGCCGGCCGGACCGCGGTGCGGATCATCGCCACCCCCCGCCCGCTGACCCGCGGCCAGCACGCGGGCCGGGACCGCCTGCTGGACCGCATCGTCGTCCTGGCCGACCCGGACCTCGGGCTGCTGCTGTGCCAGGAGATCATCCGCGCCGGCCGCAGCGACGAGACCACGCTGATCAGCAGCCTGGTCCCGGGCCCCGCCGACGTCGGTCCCGCGCCGTTCCGGCCCTCCCCTGGGTTGCCGGTCTCTGACAGGAAGGGTTACGCAGAGTCCGCCGCGGGCCTATGGCCGCAGCTGGACGGTCCCGGCTGGCGGCTGGCCAAGAGCGCCGCCGGGGCGCTGGGCGAGGGCCTGGGCTTCGCCGTCCGGCACACCCCGAGGACGCCGCCCGAGCCAGGCACGCCGCCGATGCCGGACGCGGGCCCGCCGGACACCACACCGGCGCCGCTGCCCGCGGAGCTGGTGAACCTGCTGCACCGGACCGGGCTGCCCGCGCCGCGGTTCAGCGCGACGGCCGGCACCTGGTACGACGGCGAGGGGATGACCGCGGCGGGCCAGTCGCTGCGGGCCGAGGCCGGGCCGATGGCCGGGCTGCTCGGGCCGGGCGAGGTCTGGTCGGCGCTGGCCGACCGGCCGCTGGCCGACCGTTACCAGGCCCAGCGGGTCGCGCTCAGCCTGCCCGGCCGTTACCGGGTCGACCAGCTCTCCGGCCTGGACAGCAAGAACCTGCGGACCAGGGCCAGCGACGGCGAACGCGTCTGGGCGATCTACCCCAACCGGGTGGTGGTCCTGCCCGCCAGGGTCCGGCCGCTGGATGACCGGTGGCTGCGGCTGGCCGACCCGTCCTGGCTGCTCGCGCCCGGCTGGCAGCTGTCCGCGCCCCGGCCGCAGCGGGTCGGCGGCCGGGACGGCTGGCTGCTGTGGGCGCGCTACACCGGGACGGCGGACTTGCCCGGCTGGCTGCTCATGGGCCAGGGGCTGCTGCCGCAGATCTGCGTGGTCGCCGACGCGGAGCTGGGCGTGCTGCTGCGGATGACCTGCTACGCGGACGGCACGCCGGTGATGTGCACCGAGCTCTTCAACCTCACCGTGCCGCCGCCCGGCGCGGACCAGGAGCTGTTCACCCTGTCGCGGCCGGACGGCGTGCCGGTGTTCCACGGCGAGACGATGCTGGACGAGCTGAACATCCCGGCCCCGCTGCGGGCCGCGTTCGGCGCGGTCAGCCGAGCGTGGCGAGCGCGGCCGCCAGGCGGGCCAGGGTGAGGTCCCGGCCGAGCAGGTGGATCGACTCGTAGAGCGGCGGTGACACGCGGCGGCCGGTGACCGCGACCCGCACCGGGGCGAAGGCCACCTTCGGCTTCAGGCCGAGGCCGTCCACCAGCGCCTCCTTCAGGGCGTCCTCGATCACCGTGGCGTCCCACGGCTCGGCCTGCGCCAGCGCCGCCTCGGCGGCCTTGAGCGCCGGCTCCGCGTCCGGGGTCAGCACCTTGGCCGCGTCGTCCGGGTTCACCCGGAACTCGTCCTGCGGCACGAACAGGAACGCGAGCATGTCCGCCGCCTCGGTGAGCTGGGAGACCCGCTCCTGCACCAGCGGGCAGGCCGCCTGCGTCATCGCGGCCTGGGCCGCGGTGGGCGGGTCCGCGGCCAGCCCGGACCGCTGCAGGAACGGCAGCACCCGGCCGGCGAAGTCGTCCGGGGACAGCGCCCGGATCTTGTCGCCGTTGATGGCCTTCAGCTTGCGCACGTCGAACTGGGCCGCGTTCTTGTTGACCCGGGCCAGGTCGAACTCGGCGGCCATCTCGGCCAGCGTGAACTCCTCCCGGTTCTCCCCCGGCGACCAGCCGAGCAGGGCCAGGTAGTTGCAGACCGCCTCGGGCAGGTAGCCCTCCTGCCGGTACCAGTTGACCGAGACGACCCCGTTCCGCTTGGACAGTCGCTGCCCGTCGGTGCCGAGCACGTAGGGCAGGTGGGCGAACACCGGGAAGTCGGCCTCGGCCACCCCCATGGCCCGGTACACGGCCAGCTGGCGGGGGGTGGAGGAGAGCAGGTCCTCGCCGCGGACCACGTGCGTGATCTGCATCTCGATGTCGTCCACGGCGACCGCCAGCGTGTACAGCGGGCTGCCGTCGGCGCGGGCCAGCACGAAGTCGGGCACGTGCGCGTGGTCGAAGGTGACCTCGCCGCGGACCAGGTCGGTGAACGTGGTGACGCCGTCCGGCATGCGCAGCCGGATCACCGGCCGGCGTCCCTGCGCCCGGTAGGCCCCGGCCTGCTCGGCGGTCACCGTCCGGCAGTGCCCGTCGTAGCCGCTGGGCCCGCCGGCCGAGCGCGCCGCCTCCCGGCGGGCGGCCAGTTCCTCGGTGGTGCAGTAGCAGTAGTAGGCGTGCCCGGAGGCCAGGAACCGCTCCGCCCACTCGGCGTACCTGGCCAGCCGCTCGCTCTGCAGGTACGGCCCGTACGGCCCGCCGACCTCGGGGCCCTCGTCCCAGGGCAGGCCGAGCCAGCGCAGCGTGTCCAGCGCCGAGGCGATGTACTCCGGGGTGACCCGGGACTGGTCGGTGTCCTCGATCCGCAGCACGAACGTGCCGCCGGTGCGCCGGGCGAACGCCCAGTCGTACAGCGCGGTGCGGATGTTGCCGACGTGCAGGTCGCCGCTGGGCGACGGGGCGAACCGGACCCGGACCGGCCGACCCGCCGGGCCGGACCCGGCGCCGGAGGCTGGCTCAGTCACGGTCCACCACCGGGTTGGTCAGCGCGCCGATGCCCTGGATGGCCACGGACACCCGGTCGCCGTGCACCAGCGGGCCGATCCCGGCCGGGGTGCCGGTGAGCAGGATGTCGCCGGGCAGCAGGGTCATCACGGAGGTGACGTAGCAGACCACGGCGGTCACGTCGTGCAGCAGCTGGGAGGTGCGCGCGTGCTGCTTGACCTCGCCGTTGACGGTGGTGGTCAGCTCCAGGTCGGACGGGTCCAGGCCGGTCTCGATCCACGGGCCGAGCGGGCAGAACGTGTCGAAGCCCTTGGCCCGGGTCCACTGCCCGTCCTTGGCCTGCAGATCCCGCGCGGTGACGTCGTTGGCGCAGGTGTAGCCGAAGATGACCTCGCTGACCCGCTCCGGCGGCACGTCCCGGCACAGGCGGCCGATGACCACGGCCAGCTCGCCCTCGAAGTCGACCCGCTCGGACAGCTTGACCGGGCGGGCCACCGGGTCGCCGGGGCCGATCACCGACGTGGACGGCTTGAGGAAGATCACCGGCTCGTCCGGCGGCTCGCCGCCCATCTCCCTGGCGTGGTCGGCGTAGTTCTTGCCGATGGCCACGACCTTGGTGGGCAGCACCGGGGCGAGCAGCCGGACGTCGGCGACCGGGTAGCTCTGCCCGGTGTAGCGGACGCTGTCGGTGCCGACCCCGAACGGGTGGCCCTGCAGCTCGGCGATGGTCAGCCCGTCGGTGTCCGGGCCGATCGCGGCGGACGCGACTCCGTCCGGCACGGATTCCTGGACCACCCCGTAGGCGACGGTGTCGTCCCGGCTGAATCTGGCGATGCGCACGTTGTCACTCCACTGCTCGGCGGGCTTGCCCTAGCCTACTGAGCCCGCGCAGTGGGCTACTGCTGGTAGCCCTCGACCTCGGGCACCGGGCGGACCACGGCGCCGTCCGGGTCCTGGCCGTACTGGCGCCGGGCCTGCCGCTGCCGGAGCAGGTCCCAGCACTGGTCCAGGGCCTCCTCGGTGGCCTTCAGCTCGGCCCGCTCCTGGCTGCTGGACAGTTCCCCGCTGGCCACCTTGGCCCGCAGCTCGTGCTCGGCCTGCGATCAGCGCGGTGATGCGGTGGTGGATCTGGATGTCGTCCATGTGACTTACCGTAGGGCGCCGGGTGACACTACGGGCATGCGGCCCTCTCGCTTCGACGTTGTCATCGCCGGCGGCGGCCATAACGGCCTGACCGCCGCCACCTACCTCGCCCAGGCCGGCCGGTCCGTGCTCGTCCTCGAACGTCAGCGCCACGTCGGCGGGGCCGCGGTGTCGGCCCGGGTCTTCGACGGGGTGGACGCCCGGCTGTCCCGCTTCTCCTACCTGGTCAGCCTGCTGCCCGCGAGCATCATCGCCGACCTGAACCTGCGGGTCAGGCTGCGGCGCCGCCGGATCGCCTCCTACACCCCGGCCGGCGACCGCGGGCTGCTGGTCGACCACGGCGACCAGGCCGCCACCGCGGCCTCGTTCGCCGCGCTGACCGGCAGCGACGCGGACTGGAAGGCCTGGCAGAAGTTCTACGCCGCGACCGCGGCGCTGGCCCGGCGGGTGTTCCCGACGCTGACCGAGCCGCTGCGCACCCGGGCGGAGTTCCGCGCGCTGGCCGGCGACGACGCAGTCTGGGACGCGCTGATCGAGCAGCCGCTGTCCGCGGTGATCGAGCGCGAGTTCGGCCACGACACGGTCCGCGGCGTGGTCCTGACCGACGCGCTGATCGGCACGTTCGCCCGGGCCGGCGAGGATTCGCTGCGGCAGAACCGGTGCTTTCTCTACCACGTGATCGGCAACGGCACCGGGGACTGGGACGTGCCGGTGGGCGGCATGGGCCAGGTGACAGAGGAGCTGGCCCGGGCCGCCCGCGAGGCGGGCGCGGAGATCCGCACCGGGGCCGAGGTGACCGGCATCGACCCGGACGGCGAGGTCACCGTACGGGAGGCTGACGGCGAGTACACCGTGGGCGCCGGTCACATCCTGGCCAACCTGGCTCCGGCCGCGCTGGCCCGGCTGACCGGCGACCGCACCGGGCCAGCCAGGCGACGTCGAACGGCTCCGCTCCGGAGGGCGCCCAGCTGAAGGTCAACCTGGTGCTGCGGCGGCTGCCCCGGCTGCGCGACCCGGACGTGACCCCGCAGGCCGCGTTCGCCGGCACGTTCCACGTGCACGAGGGGTACGCCGGCCTGGAGGAGGCGTACCGGCAGGCCGCGGCGGGCCAGATCCCGGCGGCCGCGCCGTGCGAGGCGTACTGCCATTCGCTGACCGACCCGTCGATCCTCGGCCCGGAGCTGGCCGCGTCCGGCGCGCACACGCTGACCGTGTTCGGCCTGCACATGCCGGCCCGGCTGTTCCGGGCCGACCCGGACGGGGCGCGGGCCGCCGCGCTCGCCGCGACGCTGGCGGCGCTGGACGACGTGCTCGCCGAGCCGGTCGCGGACTGCCTGCTCACCGACGCGGCCGGGCAGCCGTGCGTGGACGTGAAGTCCCCGGCCGACCTGGAACGCGAGATCTACCTGCCCGGCGGCCACATCTGGCACCAGGACCTGGAGTGGCCGTTCGCCGAGGACGACGCGGACGCGGGCCGCTGGGGGGTGGAGACCGGGCATCCCCGGCTGCTGCTCTGCGGCGCGGGCACCCGGCGGGGCGGCGGGGTCAGCGGGATCGGCGGCCACAACGCGGCCATGGCCCTGCTTCAGCGGTCGCCGGTGATCCGCCGCGAGGCGCCTGGACGGCTCGCCAGCAAGCACGTTACCTTGACCGCATGACCTGGTCGGCGCTGACGCACCTGGACTGCTCCCGCTGCTCAGAAAGGTACGACGCCGGGCAGCGGCAGGGCCTGTGCGGCTGCGGCGCGCCCCTGCTGGCCCGCTACGACCTGGCCGCGGCGGCCGCCGCGGTCAAGCCGGAGCAGGTCGCGGCCCGGCCGCCGGACCTGTGGCGCTACCACGAGCTGCTGCCGGCCGGGTCGGCGGCGGCCGTGGTCAGCCTGGGCGAGGGGATGACCCCGCTGCTGCCGCTGCCGCGCCTGGGCGCCGCCCTGGGCCTGCCGGGCCTGCTGCTCAAGGACGAGGGCCCGCTGCCGACCGGATCGTTCAAGGCCCGCGGCGCGGCGGTCGGCGTGACCAGGGCCGCCGAGCTGGGCGCCGCGGGCGTGGCCATGCCCACCAACGGCAACGCGGGCGCGGCGTGGGCGGCGTACGCGGCCCGGGCCGGCCTGCCCTGCCTGGTGGTCATGCCGGCCGGGCGCCGGCCATCACCCGGTCCGAGTGCGTGGCCGCGGGCACCGAGACCTACCTGGTCGACGGGCTGATCGGGGACGCGGGCGCGCTGGTCGCCAGGGCGCTCGCGGGACGGCCCGGCTACCAGGACGTGTCCACGCTGAAAGAGCCCTACCGGCTGGAGGGCAAGAAGACGATCGGCCTGGAGATCGCCGAGCAGCTCGGCTGGCGGGTGCCGGACGTCATCCTGTGCCCCACCGGCGGCGGGGTGGGCCTGATCGGCATCCGCAAGGGCCTGGCCGAGCTGCAGGAGCTGGGCTGGATCGGGCCGAAGCTGCCCCGGCTGGTGGCCGTGCAGGCGGCCGGCTGCGCGCCGGTGGTGCGGGCCTTCGAGCGGGGCGAGGCGGAAACCGAGCCGTGGGCGGACGCGCGGACCGCGGCGTTCGGGCTGACCGTGCCCGCCCCGCTGGGCGGCTTCCTGGTGCTGCGCGGGGTGCGGGAGACCAGCGGAACCGCGGTCGCGGTGACCGACGAGGATCTGCTGGCCGCGCAGCGGCAGGCGGCCCGGCTGGAGGGCACCTGGGTCTGCCCGGAGGGCGCGGCCTGCTTCGCCGCGGCGGCCCGGCTGCGCGCCGCGGGCTGGCTGTCGGAGTCCGACGAGGTCGTGGTGCTCAGCACCGGGGCAGGCCTGAAGTACCCGGAGACCGTCCCGGCCGATCTGCCGCTCGCTCCGCCCGGGGCGGCGCCATCCCGTCGCCGGCAGGCGAGCCCGGCTAGCGGTTATTCGTCCAGGTCCACGGCGCGGCCGGCCTTTGCGCCGATGGCCGAGGTGATCTCGGCCAGCACGCCGGCCGGCAGGCCCGAGTCGACGGTCAGCACGATCAGCGCGTCGCCGCCGCGGTGGTCCCGGCAGACCTGCATGCCGGCGATGTTGATCTGCTGGCCGCCGAGGATCTGGCCGACGATGCCGACGATGCCGGGCCGGTCGGTGTAGGTGAAGAACGCCATGTGCTCGGCCGGGGCGATCTCCATCTCGAACCCGTTGACCTCGACCAGCCGCTCCTGCTGCCGCCGGCCGGTCAGCGTGCCGCCGACCGAGATGACCTGGCCGTCCGGCAGCACCCCGCGCAGCGTCACCACGTTGCGCCAGTCCGGGCTGTCCGGGCTGGCGGTCAGGGTCACCTCGATGCCGCGCTCCTTGGCCAGCAGCGGCGCGTTCACGTACGTGACCGGGTCCTCGACAATGCGGCCGAACACCCCCTTGAGCGCGGCGAGCTGGAGCACGCTGACGTCCAGCGCGGCGATCTCGCCGCGGACCTCCAGCTCCAGGCTGGCCGCGATGCCGCCGGCCAGCGCGGTGAAGATCGCGCCGAGCTTCTCGGCCAGCGGCAGCCCGGGCCGGATCGTCTCGTCCACCGGGCCGCCCTGGACGTTGACCGCCTCGGGCACGAACTCGCCGTCCAGCGCCAGCCGGACCGACCGGGCCACCTGCACCCCGGCCTTCTCCTGCGCCTCGGCGGTACTGGCGCCCAGGTGCGGGGTGGCGACCACGGACGGCAGCCGAAGCAGCGGGCTGCCGTCGGGCGGCTCGGTGGCGTACACGTCCAGACCGGCGCCGCGGACCCGGCCGCTGGCCAGGGCCCCGGCCAGCGCCGCCTCGTCGAGGATGCCGCCCCGCGCGGCGTTGATGATCAGCACCCCGGGCTTGACCCGGGCCAGCTCGCGGGCGCCGAGCAGGCCCGCCGTCTCAGCGTTCTTCGGCAGGTGCACGCTGATCACGTCGGACTCGGCGAGCAGCTCGTCCAGGCTGACCAGGCGGACGCCGGCCTGCGCGGCCCGGGCCGGGGCCAGGTACGGGTCGTAGGCGATGACCCGCATGCCGAACGCGGCCAGCCGGTCGGCGACCAGCATGCCGATCCGGCCCAGGCCCAGGATGCCGGCCACCTTGTCCTGCAGCTCGACGCCGGTGAACGCGGACCGGTTCCACTGCCCGGCCTGCAGCGACGCGGCCGCCTGCGGCACGTTCCTGGCCACCGCCAGCAGCAGCGCGATCGCGTGCTCGGCGGCGCTGGTGATGTTCGAGGTGGGCGCGTTGACCACCATCACGCCGGCCTTGGTGGCGGCGTCGATGTCCACGTTGTCCAGGCCGACCCCGGCCCGGGCGACCACGCGCAGCCGCGGGCCGTGCGCCAGTGCCTCGGCGTCGATCCGGGTGGCACTGCGCACGATGACCGCGTCAGCCTCGGCCAGCGCGGGCAGCAGGGCCGCCCGGTCGGCGCCGTCGGCGTAGCGGACCTCGAAGGAGGCGGCTTCCAGCTGGGCGATCCCGGCCGGGGAGAGCTCTTCGGCGACCAGGACGATGGGTGCGGGCAAAGGGGACTCCGTGTTCGCGACCGTAGGCCGGACTGAGTGTAACGAGCAGCGCGGCGGGTTTCTCACCCGGCCGCCGGAGCGTCCCAGGTGACCGGGATGCCGTGCGGCGACGCGGTGCCCAGCACCCGCTCGGCACCGCCCGGCCAGGTGGTCAGCGTGACCTGGTAGCGGCCCTGCCGGGACGGCTCCAGCCGCAGGTGGGCGAACCCGGCCGAGCCGTCCGCCGCGCCGCCGAGCTCTTCCATGCGGCGGTCAACGGCGGCGCGCTGGCCCGCGTCCAGGTACTGCCACACGATCGAGTGCCACAGCACGGTCCAGGTCCCGGCGGCCAGCCTGATCCGGCCTGCCGTGTCCGCGGCGGTCTCCTGCCGCAGCTCGGCCGGGACCTCGGCGGCCAGCGCCAGCGCGCTGCGCAGCCGGGCCATCCGGGCCTCCTGGTCCGGCCAGACGTAGGCCATCAGCCGGAGCCGGCCGTCGGCCGTGGCCGGGTCGATCGGGTGCAGGTCACCGCCGCTGCGCTCGGTCACCCGCACGGTGGCGGCCGGCGGCGGGACCCCCTGCCAGGCGCCGGGCAGCACGACCAGCGCGCCGGGGTCGCCGTAGCAGCCCGCGTCGCCGGGGATGTGGAACCGGTCCGCGCGCAGGTTCAGGCCCGCGCTGGAGCCGATCTCGAACAGCCGGACCGGGCGCGGCGCCGCCGCCACCAGGTGGCAGAGCCCGCCGATCAGCGCGGCGCCGCGGCCGGTCTCGTTGGTCTGCGGCGGCCCGTCCAGCCAGGCCCGGATGCCGGCCGCCCGGCCGGCCAGCAGCGCGCGCAGCGCGGCCCAGGCGGCCCGGCCGCCGGGCCCCGGGTCGGCCGTGCCGCCCGCCGACGGGTAGAACGCGGCCAGATCCGGCGCCTGGCCGGACAGCACCAGCGCGTGCGCGCCGCCCATCATGCGCAGGGCCAGCGCGCTGGGCCCGCGGTCGGTCAGGTGCCCGTCGAGCACGGCCGCGGTGGGCCCGCCATCCCGCAGGTCGGCCGCGGCCGCCTCGAGCAGGTCCCCGTACAGCGGGCTGCCGAGCACCCGGCAGGCCTCGCCCTGCTGGCGCAGCAGCCGCACGGTGCGCTCCAGCGGGGATTCCGGGAAGCGCCCGGGGGGCGGGTGGGGCGGGGCCGGCACAACGGTCACTATGGCAGCCCCGCCACGGCGTACCGAGGGCGGTCAGCCGGGACAGTATTCAGGGCACCAGTGGTGGCGGCCCAACTGGGGCAGCCGGGGTTGGCGGCGGAATCGGCGGAACTGTGCCGTCCGTCGGGTCGATGGGGTCGATCGGCTCGATCGGCGCGGCCGCGAACGGCAGCGGCGGATCGATGCCGGGCAGCGTCTCGACCTCGCGGGCCGGCATCGGCCGGGCGATCAGGAAGCCCTGGCCCAGGCCGCAGCCCATGTCGCGGAGCGCGTCCAGCTGCTCGGCCCGCTCGATGCCCTCGGCCACCACCTCGATGCCCAGCTCCCGGCCGACCTGGACGATGGTCCGGGTGAGCATGCCCAGCGTGGGGTCATGGTCCAGGCCCGCCACGAAGGACGGGTCGATCTTGATGATGTCCACCGGCAGCTGCCGCAGGTAGGCCAGCGACGCGTAGCCGGTGCCAAAGTCGTCGATGGCCAGCCGGAGGCCGCGGCGGCGCAGCGCGGCCAGGCCGGCCACCATCGGCGCGGCGCCCTCGATCAGCACCCGCTCGGCGATCTCCAGGGTCAGTGCGCCGGGGTCCAGGCCGGTCTCGTCCAGCACCGCGGTCACCGAGTCGGTGAACCGCGCCGCGCTGAGCTGCCGGCGGGAGAAGTTGACGGACACGGTGATTGCCCGGCCGGAGTCCTGCCAGGCCACCGCCTGGCGGCAGGCCTCGCGCAGCACCCAGTCGCCGAGCTCGACGATCAGACCGGAGTCCTCGGCCACGCCGAGGAACTCGGCGGGCGGCACCGGCTCGCCCGACCTGCTCCACCGGACCAGCGCCTCGGCGCCGAGCACCCGGCCGGTGTTCAGGTCCACCACCGGCTGGTACGCCAGCTCGAGCTCCCGCTCGGTGATCGCCCGGCGCAGGTCGCTGGCCAGCTCGACGCGGCGGACCACGTCGGCGTGCATGTGCGCGGCGAACACCTCGACCCGGCCGCCGCCGGCCTCCTTGGCCCGGGACATCGCCACGTCCGCGTTGCGCATCAGGTCGCCATGGCCGCCGCCGTTCGCGAAGGCCACGCCGACGCTGGCGGTCAGCGGCACGTCCCGGTCGGCCACCATGAACGGCGCCTCGGCCACGGCCAGGGTCAGCCGCTCGGCGATGTCGACGATCTCGCCCGCGCTGGCCGCGCCGTCGACCAGCAGGGCGAACTCGTCGCCGCCCCACCGGGCCACGGTGACCTCGGACGGCACCGCGGCCCGCAGCCGCCGGGCGGCCTGGGTCAGCAGCAGGTCGCCGGCCCCGTGCCCGACCGAGTCGTTCACCTCGGTGAACCCGTCCAGGTCCAGGAAGATCGCCCCGGCCGTGCCGCGCGGCCCGGCCGCGAACATGTCCCTCGCCCGGTCTTCCAGGTAGACCCGGTTGGGCAGCCCGGTCAGCGCGTCGTGGAAGGTCAGGTGGGTCACCTGGCGGCGCAGCGCGACCTGGTCGCTGACGTCGCGCGCGGTGACCAGCAGCTGGTCCGGGGCGCCCGGGTCGTGGTAGCGGGACACCAGCGCCTCGGCGTGCCGCCAGGTGCCGTCCGCGGACCTGACCCGGCAGCTGAACCGGCCCGACGGCTGGCCGCGGCGGACCGCGGTCTGCACCGCCCGGGTGCTGGCCACCAGGTCCTCCGGGTGCACAAGGTCGGCCAGGCGGCGCCCGGCCAGGTCCCCCGCGGCGTAGCCGTACCTGGCACTGGCCGGGCTGGCCCACCTGATCGTCCCGTCCAGGCCGCAGACCAGCACGACGTCGGCGATCCGGTCGGCCAGCACACGGAACTGGCGGCCCGCCTCCTGCCGCCCGGCGGCCGCGGCGCGGTCCCTGATCTGCAGCCCGGCCACCCGGCCGGCCAGCGCCAGCAGGGCGGTGCCGCCGGCCAGGCCGAGCACCGGAGCCGGGTTCAGGTCGCCCGCGATCGCGGCGCCGATCACGGCCAGCGCGGCCAGCGCCGCGGCCACCGTGGCGGCCACCGTGACCAGGGCCGCACCGGACCGGGGCGGATCCCGGCGGGCCAGCGCGGTGACGCCGCGCATCGGCGGGCTGCCGTCGAGCAGCCGGACCCGGCCGGCCGCGACCAGCGGGGTGCAGGCCAGCAGGCAGAACGCGGCCAGCGCGGTGAACTGCACGGCGATGCCGGGGTCCGCGGCGGTGGCCCGGGCCCCGACGGCCAGCGCGTCGCTGACCGTCATGGCGCACAGCGCCAGGTACGGGGCCAGCCCGCGGCGGCCCGCAGCGATAGCGAACGGCAGCGTGATGGCCAGTGCGGCCAGGTCCACCAGCGGATGGATGAGGACCAGCGCGAACCCGCCCGCGCCGTCGCCGGACCGGCGGTACGCCGAATCGAACAGGGTGACCCAGCCGACCACGAACAGCCCGGCGGCCAGCACGTAGCCGTCGGTGAGGCGGGCCAGCGCATCCCCGGCCTTGATCGGCGGCAGCGTCCCGCCCGTGGTGCCCGTGGTGCCAATAACAGTGCCCGCGGGCCCGGGCCGCCCCACGGCGGCCATCGTTATCAGGCCCGCGACCAGCACCGGGACGGCCAGAAGTGAGGCCAGGTCACCGAAGCTGACCGGGACCGCGGTGCCGTCAAGCGCCCCGGTGATGGCCCGTTCGGCGATCAGCCCGGCCCCCCAGGCCAGCGCGGCCAGGGCCAGCCAGCGCATCGGGGAGCGGGCCAGCGGCACCCAGCGGGACCCGCGCAACAGAACGGCCGCGGTGGCCAGCGAGGCGACCGCGGCAACCGCGACCTCCACGGCGACAACCGTGGTCATCGGGCATCGCCAGGCCAATCCGAGCGCACCAGGCCTCCTGTCGATGCTTCGTCTGCCATTTCTGATGCTGTGCCTGGTGGCCGCAGTCACCAGGTTGTGGCACCGGCCCGGCCGCAGCACGGCGCTGGGCTGCAGGGCGCGGTGGCTGTCTGCTCCCCGGGGATCAGCACTGACCGGCGGGCGCGGCGGGTAGCCACCAGCGAAGCGGGACTCCGGTACGCGATGAGCTAATCATCTCTTACTCTACGTGCCCGAGGTCACGCTTAGATTGAGGAAGGGCCTACACCAGGAGACAACTTCCGGAACGCGAGTGCGCTGGTTTCCCTGGATTCTCAGGAGGTTCTGAGCTGGGCTTCAGTATTCGCCGGTGATCATATTGAGCAGCGGCTCACCCGCGCAAAACCTTTCTATCTGGGCCCTGATCAGAGCTAGTGATGACCGTACCGAAGCCGGAGTCGAGCCGGCGATATGCGGGGTGAGAAACACGTTGGGCCGGGCCCAGAGCGGGCTGTCCGCGCCCAGCGGCTCGGGGTCGGTCACGTCCAGCGCGGCGCTCAGCCGCCCGGCCGTCAGCTCCGCCTCCAGCGCCCGCTGATCGACCAGCACGCCCCGGGCGCCGTTGACGAACAGCGCGCCGTCCTTCATCGCGGCCAGGAACGCGGCGTCCACCATGCCGATCGTCTCGCTGGTCACCGGGGCCAGCAGGACCACCACGTCGGCCCAGGGCAGCAGCCCGGCCACGTCCGCGATCGCGCTCACCCCGTCCCTGGCCCGCCGGGCCACCCGGCGGATCTCCACCTCGAAGCCGTCGAGCCGGCGCTCGAGCGCCGCGCCGATCGACCCGTAGCCGACGATCAGCACCCGCCGTCCGGCCAGCGCGCCGGTGAACTTCTGGCTCCACCGGGCGGCCCGCTGCTCGGCCGCGAAGAACGGGAACTCCCTGATCGACGCGAGCATCGCGCCGACCACCCACTCGGCGGTGCCCGCGTCGTGCGCGCCGCGCGCGTTGCACAGCGTCACCCCGGCGGGCACCCAGGGCCGGATGCGGTCGATCCCGGCGATCTGCGTCTGGACCACCCGCAGTTCCGGCAGCGCGGCCAGGCCGGCGAGGGCCGGCTCCTGCGGGAAGAACGGCAGTACGCAGAACTGCACCTTGGCGGCGCTGGCGGGCAGGCTGGTGTCACCGTCCGCGGCGGCCTGGTCCAGGTTCACGATCTCGGTCTGCACCCCGGCCAGGCCCGCGACGGCCTCCGCCACCTGCTCGGTCGGCACCCAGACCAGCACGCGTCACCTCATCTCTCCCCGCGGCCACCGACGCTACCCTCCCCGCCAGGACCCGCGGCGAACGAAGTGCCGTTGCTTCAGATAGAAGTGAAGCAACGGCACTTCGCTCAGGACGCGGGCGGTGCGTCGAGCCGGGGGTACAGGGGCTCCGGGGCGGGCAGGCGGCCCGAGGAGCCGTCGCAGGCGGCGGCCACCTTCGCGGACAGGCCGGGGAGGAACGGCGCCAGCTCCGCGGCCAGCGTCCGGCAGGCCCCGGTCAGCGCCGCCAGCACGGCGTCCAGCTGCCCTGCCGCCACCGGGTCACCACCGGCGGCTCGGCCCGGGCCAGCCGCCACGGCGCGGTGTCCTCGATGCACCGGTTGGCCTGGCCGGTCAGCGCGGCCAGGGCGGCCGTCGCGGCGCGGAAGTCCGGCCGGGCCAGCGCCGCCGCGGTTTCGGCCGGCAGCCGGTCGCACGCAGCGGCCAGCTCCGCCGCCGCCGGGTCCCGCCGGCGGCCAGGTCCCCGGCGGCGGGCACCACGCCGTCCCGGTAGCGGTGGACCATGCTGGTGACCCGGCTGACCAGGTTGCCGAGCCCGTTGGCCAGGTCCTCGTTGGCCCGGGCGACCAGCCGCTCCAGGGTGAAGTCGGCGTCGCCGGTCCGCGGCACCTCGCGCAGCAGCCACCAGCGGACCGCGTCCGGGCCGTACGCGGCGGCCAGCGCGGCCGGGTCGGCGGCCCGGGCGGCCGGGCCTGCCGCCGACTTGCTGATCTTCGCCCCGCCGATCGTCAGGTAGTCGTGCACGTAAATCGCGGTGGGCAGGGGCAGCCCGGCGGACAGCAGCATGGCGGGCCAGTACACCGCGTGGAACCGCAGCACGCCCTTGCCGGCCAGGTGGATCCGCTCGCCGGGCCCGGCCCACCAGCGCCGGAACGCCGGCGCCTCCGGCCCGTCACCGTAGCCGAGTGAGGTGATGTAATTGCCGAGCGCGTCCCACCAGACGTAGATGACCTGGTCCGGGTCGCCGGGCACGGGTATCCCCCAGCCCCCGGCCCGGCTGGCCGGACGGGACGCGCTGAAGTCCTCGAGCCCGCCGCCGATGAACGCGAGCACCTCATGGCGGCGGGCGGCGGGCTCGATCCGCAGCCGCCCCGAGGTGATTTCCTCCGTCAGCTGGCCGGCGTAGCGGGAAAGGCGGAAGAACCAGTTCTCCTCGGACACCGTCTCCGGCTCGGTGCCGTGCTCGGGGCAGCGGCCGCCGTCCAGCTCGGCGGGCCGGTAGAACTGCTCGCAGCCGGTGCAGTACAGCCCCTGGTAGGACTTGCGGTACAGATCGCCGCGGGCCGCGCAGGCCCGCCAGAACCGCTCCACGCCGGGCCGGTGCCGCGGGTCGCTGCTGGTCCGGATGAAGTCGTCGAACGACAGCTGGAGCGGGCCGGACAGCGCCTCGAACGCGGCGCTGTTCCGGCTGACCAGGTCGGCCACGCCGGTTGCCCTCGGCCGCCGCGGCCAGGACGTTCTTCAGCGAGTTGTCGTCGGTCCCGCTCTGCAGCCGGACCGGGTGCCCGGCCTGCCGGTAGTGCCGGGCCAGCACGTCGGCCTGCACGAACTCCAGCGCGTGGCCCAGGTGCGGGCGGCCGTTGATGTAGGGGATCGTGGTACTGAGATAGATGTCTGCCGTGCTCATCAGAGCCTCCTGGTGGTGGGACAGGGGGCCCCGGACATGGAAAAGGGGCCCCGGTTACGGGACCCCAGCCGGACGTCAGTCCTGGCAGCGCGATATGGCCCCGCTCAGCGGGGCATCATCTCGATGCGCAGCAGTGACGTCACGGTTCCAGTCTAGCTCCGCGGAGCGGCGGCTGCAGCTAGCAGAGCTTGCGCCAGGATGAGCTCGTGGACCTTGGCCGCGTCGGCCTGCCCCCTGGTCGCCCGCATCACCACGCCGACCAGCGCTCCGGCCACGTTGACCTTGCCGTCCCTGACTTTTGCGGCGAGGTCCGGGTTGGCCGCGATGGCCTCGTCCACCGCCGCGCCGAGCGCGCCCTCGTCGCTGACCACGGCCAGGCCGCGGGCGGCGACGACCTCGTCCGGGTCGCCCTCGCCGGCCAGCACGCCGTCCAGCACGGCACGGGCCAGCTTGTCGTTCAGCTGGCCGGAGCTGACCAGCTCGGCCACCCGGGCCACCTGGTCCGGGGTGACCGGCAGCAGGGCCAGCTCGGTGCCGGACTCGTTGGCGTGGCGGGACAGCTCGCCCAGCCACCACTTGCGCGCGTCGGCCGGCGACGCGCCGGCCGCCACCGTGGCGGCCACCAGGTCCAGCGCGCCGGCGTTCCGGACCGCGGCCATGTCCAGGTCGGACAGACCCCACTCGGCCTGCAGCCGGGCCCGCCGGGCGGCGGGCAGCTCGGGCAGTGACGCCCGGATCCCGTCCACCCACGCGGCCTCCGGGGCCAGCGGCACCAGGTCCGGCTCGGGGAAGTAGCGGTAGTCCTGCGCCTCTTCCTTGCTGCGGCCCGGCGTGGTCTGCCCGGTGTCCTCGTGGAAGTGCCGGGTCTCCTGCACCACGGTGCCGCCCGCGTCCAGGACCGCGGCCTGGCGCTCGATCTCGGACCGCATGGCCCGCTCCACCGAGCGCAGCGAGTTGACGTTCTTGGTCTCGGTCCGCTTTCCCCACTGGCCGCTGCCGGCCGGGCTGAGCGAGAGGTTGACGTCGCAGCGCAGCGACCCTTCCTCCATCCGCACGTCGGACACGCCCAGCGCGCGGAGCAGCTCGCGCAGCTCGGTGACGTAGGCCCGGGCCACCTCGGGGGCCAGCGCGCCGGTGCCGGGCACCGGCTTGGTGACCACCTCGACCAGCGGGATGCCGGCCCGGTTGTAGTCGACCAGCGAGTAGTCCGCGCCGTGGATCCGGCCGGTCGCCCCGCCCATGTGGTGCGACTTGCCGGTGTCCTCCTCCATGTGCACCCGCTCGATGCCGACCCGGACCACCGTGCCGGCCACGGCCACGTCCAGGTAGCCGTCGGTGCACAGCGGCTCGTCGTACTGCGAGATCTGGTAGTCCTTCGGCATGTCCGGGTAGAAGTAGTTCTTCCTGGCGAACCGGCACCAGGTCGCGATCGTGCAGTTCAGCGCCAGGCCGATGCGGATGGTGTACTCCACCGCCCGGCGGTTCACGACCGGCAGCGAGCCGGGCAGGCCCAGGCACACCGGGCACACCGCGGCGTTCGGCTCGGCCCCGAACGCGGCCGGGCAGCCGCAGAACATCTTCGTGATGGTGCCCAGCTCGACGTGCGTTTCCAGGCCGAACACCGGCTCGTAGCGGCTCACCGCGTCGTCGAAAGCCACCGCAGCCACGGTTTCCGTCATCGTCCTGCTCCGTCCAGCCCGCGGGCCTCGTCGATCAGCGCGTGCCCCCAGCGCCGCTGCAGGGCCGCCTCGACGGCCGCGCCCACCCGGTACATCCGGTCGTCGGCCAGCACCGGGGCCATGATCTGGAAGCCGACCGGCAGGCCGTCCTCGGGGGCCAGCCCGCACGGCACCGACAGCGCCGCGTTGCCCGCCAGGTCGGACGGGATCGTGGCCAGGTCGGCCAGGTACATCGCCATCGGGTCGTCGACCCGCTCGCCGATGCGGAACGCGGTCGTGGGCGTGGACGGCGAGACCAGCACGTCGGCCTGCTCGAAGGCGGCCTCGAAGTCCCTGATGACCAGGGTCCTGACCTGCTGCGCCTTGCCGTAGTAGGCGTCGTAGTAGCCGCTGGACAGGGCGTAGGTGCCGAGCATGATCCGGCGCTTGACCTCCGCGCCGAACCCGGCCGCCCGGGTCACCGACATGACCTCCTCGGCACTGTGCACCCCGTCGTCGCCGGCCCGCAGCCCGTACCGCATCGCGTCGAACCGGGCCAGGTTGGACGAGGCCTCGCTGGGCGCGATCAGGTAGTAGGCCGGCAGCGCGTAGGCGAAGTGCGGGCAGGACAGCTCCACGATCTTCGCCCCGAGCGACTCGAGCAGCTCCACCGTCTCGGTGAACCGCTGCATCACGCCCGGCTGGTAGCCCTCGCCGCCCAGCTCGGTGACCACGCCCACGCGCAGCCCGCTGACGTCGGCCTGCCGGGCCGCGGCGACCACCGGCGGCACCGCCGCGTCCAGCGAGGTCGAGTCGCACGGGTCGTGCCCGGACATGGCCTCGTGCAGCAGCGCGGCGTCCAGCACGGTGCGGGCCAGCGGGCCCGGCGTGTCCAGCGACGACGCGAACGCGACCAGGCCGTACCGGGACGAGCCGCCGTAGGTCGGCTTGACCCCGACGATCCCGCACACCGCGCCCGGCTGCCGGATCGACCCGCCGGTGTCGGTGCCGGTGCCCAGCGGCGCCTCGAACGCGGCGACCGCGGCGGACGACCCGCCGGAGGACCCGCCGGGCACCCGGTCGAGGTCCCATGGGTTGTGCGACGGGCCGAACGCGGAGTTCTCCGTCGACGAGCCCATCGCGAACTCGTCCATGTTGGTCTTGCCCAGGATGATCATCCCGGCCTCGCGCAGCCGCCGGGTCACGGTCGCGTCGTAGGGCGGCTGCCAGCCCGCCAGGATCTTCGACCCGCAGGTGGTCGGCATGTCCGCGGTGGTGAACACGTCCTTGTGCGCGATCGGCACGCCGGCCAGCGGGCCGAGCGGCGCGCCCGCGGCGCGCTGCTCGTCGACCGCCCGCGCGGCCGCCAGGGCCCGCTCCGCCGCGACGTGCAGGAACGCCTTCACAGACCCGTCCACCGCGGTGATCCGGTCCAGGTGGGCCTGGGTGACCTCGACCGCGGAGACCTCGCCCGCGGCCATCGCCGCGGCCAGGTCGGCCGCGGTCTGCCGGGTTAGCTCGCCGTCCATGTCAGTCCTCCGCCAGGATGCGCGGGACGCGGAACTGGCCGGCCTCGGCCGCCGGCGCCTGGTCCAGCGCGGCCGCGGCGCCCAGGCACGGAACGAGCACGTCGTCGCGGAACACGTTGGTCACCGGCACGGCCTGGGAGGTCGGCGGGATCCCGTCGGCGGCAACCTCGCCCACCCGGGCGACCGAGCTGATGATCACATCAAGCTGGCCGGCGAACCGGTCGAGCTCCTCCTCGGTGAGGGCCAGCCGCGCCAGCCGGGCCAGGTGCGCGACCTCCTCACGGGTAATTGGCATGCAGGCCATCCTAGGGGCGGCCGGGGGCCGGTCAGAAAGGCAATTACCGCCGGGCGGCCGCTTCACCCGGCGGCGCCTGCGCCGGGCGGGGAACCGGGGGCGTTGCGGAAGCGGCGGGGACCCGGTCCTCGTCAGGCCGGCTCGCCCGGCGGCTCATCCGGGGTTACCGCCACCTCACGGGCCGCTTCCGGGCCTTTCTCGAGAAGAATGACGAACCCTTCCTCGTCCAGTACCGGGATGCCCAGCGAGACGGCCTTGTCGTACTTCGAGCCCGGGCTGTCCCCGGCCACCACGAAGCTGGTCTTCTTCGAGACCGACCCGGAGACCTTGGCGCCAAGGCCCTCGGCCGCCTCGGCGGCCTCGGTCCGGCTCCGCCCGGCCAGCGTGCCGGTGATCACCACGGTGTACCCGGCCAGCGGCCGGGCCGCGCGGGCCGACGGGTCGAAGTCCGGGTCCGCCAGCACCACCCCGGCATCCCGCCACTTGCGCAGGATCTCCTGGTGCCACGGCACCGCGAACCACGCGGTGACCGCCGCGGCGATCGTCGGCCCGACGTCCTCGACCTCGTTGAGCTGCCCTTCTGTGGCCGCGGCGATGGCGTCCACCGAGCCGAACTCGGCGGCCAGCGCCCGGGCCGCGGTCGGCCCGACGTGCCGGATCGACAGCGCGACCAGGATCCGCCACAGCGGCCGGGTGCGGACCTCCTCCAGGTTGTGCAGCAGCTTGACCGCGTTGGCCTTGAGCGCGCCGTCCTTGGTCACGAAGAACGGCAGCGTGCCCAGCGACTCGGCAGTCAGGCCGAACACGTCGCCCTCGTCGGCGACCAGGCCGCCGTCGAGCAGCGCGGCGACCGCTTCCCAGCCGAGCACCTCGATGTCGAACGCGCCCCGCCCGGCCAGGTGAAACAGCCGCTCGCGCAACTGCGCCGGGCAGGACCTGGCGTTCGGGCAGCGCCAGTCCGCCTCGTCCTCCTCGCGGGCCAGTTTCGTGCCACAGGCCGGGCACTCGCGCGGGAAATCGAACGCCCGCTCCTCCCCGGTGCGCAGGTCCACGACCGGCCCGACGACCTCGGGGATCACGTCGCCGGCCTTGCGCAGCACGACCATGTCGCCGACCAGCACGCCCTTGCGGGTGATCTCCTGCTCGTTGTGCAGCGTGGCCCGGTCCACCGTGGAGCCGCTGACCTTGACCGGCTCCATCACCGCGAACGGGGTGACCCGGCCGGTCCGGCCCACGTTGACCCGGATCTCCAGCAGCCGGGTGGTGACCTCCTCGGGCGGGTACTTGTAGGCGATCGCCCAGCGCGGCGCCCGGCTGGTCGAGCCCAGCTGGGCCTGGGTGGCCAGGTCGTCGACCTTGACCACGGTGCCGTCGATCTCGTACGGGGTGTCGTGCCGGTGCTCCGCGTAGTACTGGATGTACTCGGACGCGGCGGCCAGATCGCCGACCACCCGGACCAGGTCGCTGACCGGCAGGCCCCAGTCGCGCAGCCGCGCGTACCAGCCGGACTGGCTGGTGGGCGGGTCGCCGGGCAGGCCCTCGACCAGGCCGACGCCGTGCAGCAGCAGGTCCAGCGCGCGGGACGCGGTGACCTTCGGGTCCTTCTGCCGCAGCGACCCGGCCGCGGAGTTGCGCGGGTTGGCGAACGGCGGCTTGCCCGCCTCGGTCAGCCGCACGTTCAGCTCCTCGAACGCGGTGACCGGCAGGAACACCTCGCCGCGCACCTCGAGCACGTCCGGCCAGCCGGTGCCGGACAGCCGCGCCGGCACCCGGGCGATGGTCTTGATGTTCGGCGTGATGTCCTCACCGGTCGTCCCGTCGCCGCGGGTGGCCGCGCCGGCCAGCCGGCCGCCGCGGTAGACCAGGTCCACCGCCAGCCCGTCGATCTTGAGTTCGCACAGGTACGGCCCGGATCCGCCGAGCCGCTGCACCCGCGCCGCCCAGGCGTCGAACTCGTCGGCCGAGAACGCGTTGTCCAGCGAGAGCAGCCGCAGCAGGTGCTGAACCGGGGTGAACTCGGTGGAGATGCCGCCCACCTTCTGGGTCGGCGAGTCCGGCGTGCGCAGGTCCGGGTGCTCGTCCTCGAGCGCGCGCAGCTCCCGCATCTGCGCGTCGTAGGTGGCGTCGTCCACCAGCGGCGAGTCGAGCACGTGATAGCGGTAATTGTGCTCGGTGATCTCCGCGGCCAGCTCGTCGTGCCGGTGCCGCAGCTCGGGGGTGGCCGGCTCGGGCGCCTGGGTGTCTTCCCCAGCGTCGGGGATCCGCGGCTCCGGCTCGGTCATGGCTGGCCCTCCTCGATCAGCTCGGGCAGGATCCTGGCGGCGTCACGGCACCGGGCCAGGATCTGCCGGGCGGCGGCCGGGGTGGCCCCGGCCAGTCCGCACGACGGGGTGATGACCACGCTGGCGGTGGCCGCCGCGGGCGGCTGCCCGATCCGCTGCCACAGCTCCCTGACCCGCTGGGCGACGTCCCGCGGGGCGGGCGGGCGGCCCGGCTGGCGGCCGGGCCCGGCGGTCCCCGTCGCGCCGGCCAGCACGCCAAGCCCGGCCTCCACCGTCTCGGCCAGGCCGTCTTCCTCGTCCCGCCGCAGCAGGCTCAGGTCCAGGCTGACCGCGCCCGCGCCCGCGGCCGCGATCACCGTGAGCGGGGCCGCCGGGGCGCAGCAGTGCACGATGCTGAACACCCCGGCCCCGGTCAGGATCGTGCGCAGCCCGGCCGCCGCGGTGGCGCCCTCCACTTCGGTGATGCGGTTGAGCCCGCTGGCCGAGGGCACGGCGCCGGCCAGCACGGCCGGCAGCGACGGCTCGTCCAGCTGGAGCAGAACGGTCGCGCCGGGCACCCGCTTGCTGACCTCGGCGACGTGCGCGGCAACGCCCTCGGCCAGCGAGGCGGTCAGGTCCGCGACCGCCCCGGGATCGGCCAGCGCCGGATCCCGGCGGCGGGTCAGCTCAATCGCCGCCGCCATCGTCCACGGCCCGCACGCCTGCACCTTGAGCGGGCCGTCCCAGTTCTGCGCGGCCTCTTCCAGCTCGTCCAGATCCCGGGCGAGCATGCTCGCCGCCCGGCTGGCGTCCCGGCCGGGCCTGGCCGCCAGCCGCCAGCCGCCCGTCGTCGTCTCCACCGGCATGCCCACCAGCAGCGCCGCGGTCCGTCCCACCAGGTCGCCGCCGGGCCCGCGGCCAGGCAGCTCGGGCAGGTGCGGGAGGTCCGGCAGCTCGGCGAAGACCGCGGCGATGGCCTGGGCGGGGTCAGTGCCGGGCATCGAGCCCACCCCGGTAGCGCTGCCGGCGGGCCACGGGAAGGACGGCTGATCAGGGCTCACTTAGCAGAGCCTAGCTACCGCCGCCGTCACCGCCGAGGCGGGCGCGGCGGCCAGGCGGCCACGCGAGCGTATGGACCGCCGGCGCCGCCTGGACTGACGAGCGCTGACGGCGCGACGAAGGAGCGACGTCAGAGCGAGGAGGGAAGGCGGCGTCTCTTAGCGGGCCAGAAGCGAGCCAGCTAGCACTGCGCGGGTGATCGTCGCCGAGCCCAGGACCAGGTCTCCGTCGTAGAGCACGGCGGCCTGGCCGGGGGCGACGCCGCGGGCCGGGGCGTCCAGGGTGATCGTCAGCGGGCCGCTGCCGGCGGCGGCCGGCGCCGGCGTCACGGTGGCCGGGTGCGCCTCGCCGTGCGCGCGCAGCTGGACGGCGCAGCGGACCGGCAGCGGCGGGCGGCGGGCAGCCGGTCCACACCGGGCGGTCCGCCTCGATCACGGTCACGTCCAGCGACTCGGCCGGGCCGACCGTCACCGTGCGGGTGACCGGCTCGATGTCCAGCACGTAGCGGGGCCGGCCGTCCGGGGCCGGGCGGCCGATCCGCAGCCCGCGGCGCTGGCCCACGGTGAAGCCGTAGCTGCCGTCGTGCCGGCCGAGCGGCGTGCCGTCCTCGTCCACGATCTCGCCGGGCGCGTCGCCGAGCTTGCCCCGCAGGAACCGCCGGGTGTCGCCGTCGGCGATGAAGCAGACGTCGTGGCTGTCCGGCTTCTCGGCGACCAGCAGGCCGCGCCGGGCGGCCTCGCGGCGGACCTCGTCCTTGGGCGTGCCGCCCAGCGGGAACATGGCCCGGCCCAGCTGGTCCCCGGTGAGCACGGCGAGGACGTAGGACTGGTCCTTGGCCGGGTCGGCGGCGCGGCGGAGCGTTGCGGCGGGACCGCTCTCGCCGAGGCGGGCGTAGTGGCCGGTGCAGACCGCGTCGAAGCCGAGCGCCAGGGCCCGGTCCAGCACCGCGCTGAACTTGATCTTCTCGTTGCAGCGCAGGCACGGGTTGGGGGTGTGGCCGCGGGCGTACTCGTCCACGAAGTCCTGCACCACGTCCTCGTGGAACCGGCTGGCCATGTCCCACACGTAGAACGGGATGCCGATCACGTCCGCGGCCCGGCGGGCGTCGCGGGCGTCTTCCAGCGTGCAGCAGCCGCGCGCGCCGGTCCGGTACGAGCGGGGGTTCGCGGACAGCGCGAGGTGCACGCCGGTGACCTCATGGCCTGCCTCGGCGGCCCGGGCGGCGGCCACCGCCGAGTCGACGCCGCCGGACATGGCGGCGAGCACGCGCAAACTGCCCATCTCCTCAGCGTATCCGCCCGGCGCGGGCCACCGGGCTCGTCAGCGGGCGGTGGCCCGGCGGGCGCGCTCCACGACCTCGCGGATCACCGCGCCGACCGCGTCGGTGTCCTGCGGCACCGAGTCGTGCCCGAACGAGAACCGCAGCGAGCCGCGGGCCCGGGCCTCGTCCGCGCCCATGGCCAGCAGCACGTGGCTGGGCTGGGCGACGCCCGCGGTGCAGGCCGACCCGGTCGAGCAGGCGATGCCCTTGGCGTCGAGCAGGAGCAGCAGCGCGTCGCCCTCGCAGCCGGGGAACGAGAAGTGCGCGTTGCCCGGCAGCCGGGCCGGGCCGGGCGGCGGGCCGTTCAGCACCGCGTCCGGCACCGCCGCGGTGACCTGGGCGATCAGCTCGTCGCGCAGCGCGGCCAGCCGCTTGGCCTCCTCGTCCCGGTGCATGACCGAGACCTCGACCGCGGTGGCGAAGCCGCGGATGGCCGGGGTGTCCAGCGTGCCGGACCGCACGTCGCGCTCCTGGCCGCCGCCGTGCAGCACCGGCACCGGGTCCGCGCCGCGGGCCAGCAGCAGGGCGCCGGCCCCGACCGGGCCGCCGATCTTGTGCCCGGTCACGGTCAGCGCGGTGGCGCCGCTGCCGGCCAGGCTGACCGGCAGCTGACCGGCCGCCTGCACCGCGTCGCTGTGGAACGGGATCTGGTACTCCCGGGCGACCTCGGCCAGCTCGGCGATCGGCTGCACCGTGCCGACCTCGTTGTTCGCCCACATCACGCTGATCAGCGCGATCGCGCCCGGGTCCGGCTCGATCGCGGCGCGCAGCACGCCGGGGCAGACCATGCCGTCTTCGTCGACCGGCAGCCAGTGGACGCTGGCGTCCTCGTGGCTGGCCAGCCAGGCGGCCGAGTCGAGAACCGCGTGGTGCTCGGCGGCGGCGATCAGGACCGTGCGTCTCTGCGGGCTGGCCGCGCGGCGGGCCCAGTACAGGCCCTTGATGGCCAGGTTGTCGGCCTCGGTGCCGCCGGAGGTGAACACGACCTCGCTGGGCCGGGCGCCGTACGCCTCGGCGATCTGCTCCCGGGATTCCTCCACCACCCGGCGGGCCCGGCGGCCCAGGTGGTGCAGCGAGGACGGGTTGCCGGCCTGGCCGAGCTCCTCGGTCATGGCGGCGATCGCCTCGGGCCGCATCGGCGTGGTCGCCGCGTGGTCGAGGTACACGGCAGCGCCGGCCTGCGCGCGGTCGCTCGCGGGCCCGCGGGCGCCGGCGGGCACGCGGCCATCCTCGGCGTTCTGGGGAGAAATCATGACGCCCTCATGCTAACTGGGCGCCGCCGGGAGCAGGGTCAGCTGCTGGCCCGCTCCTTGATCGCCTCGACCAGCTGGGGGACCACCTGGAACAGGTCGCCGACCACGCCGTAGTCGGCCAGCTCGAAGATCGGCGCCTCGGGGTCCTTGTTGATCACCATGATCGTCTTGGAGGTCTGCATGCCGGCCCGGTGCTGGATCGCGCCGGAGATGCCGACCGCCACGTAGAGCTGCGGCGACACGGTCTTGCCGGTCTGGCCGACCTGGAACTGGTGCGGATACCAGCCCGCGTCGGTGGCGGCCCGGGAGGCGCCCACCGCCGCGCCGATCGAGTCGGCGAGCGACTCGATCAGCGCGAAGTTGTCCGCGTTGCCGACCCCGCGGCCGCCGGAGACCACGATCGACGCCTCGGTCAGCTCCGGCCGCTCGCCGGCTTCCTGGACCACCCGGCCGGTGATCTTCGCGGCCTTGGCGGCGTCGCTGATGCCGGCGGTGGTGGGCACGATCTCGGCCGCGCCGGGCGAGGGGGCGGGCTCGGGGCTGACCGCGTTCGGCCGGACCGCGATGATCGGGGTGCCCGTCCTGATCTTCGAGGTGACCACGATCGCGCCGCCGAAGATCGGCTGCGTGGCGGTCAGCTCGCTGTCCACCCCGGTGGCGTCGGTGATCAGGCCGGAGCCGGTCTTGACCGCCAGGCGGCCGGCGATCTCGCGGCCCTCGGCGGTGCTGGGCACCAGGACCGCGGCCGGGGCGGCCGAGGCGACGAGCGAGGCGAGCAGCTCGGCCTTGGGCGCGACCACGTAGTCGTCGTAGTCGGCGCTGTCGGCGGCGTACACCTTGGCCGCGCCGTACTCGGCCAGCCGGGCCTGCGCGTCCGCGGCGCCGGGCCCGGTCCACACGACCGCGGGCTCGCCGAGCGTGCGGGCCAGCGTGACCAGCTCGTAGGTGACCTTCTTGACGGTGTCGCCGGAGTGATCGGCGAGGACCAGGACTTCAGCCATGGTGGGGCAGCCTTTCCTTCCGGCTCAGATGAACTTGCGCTCGGCGAGGAAGCCCGCCGCCTTGATGCCGCCGTCGCCGTCGTCGGTGACGATCGTCCCGGCCTGCCGGGGCGGCGCCTTCTCGAAGCTGACGACCTCGGACCCGGCCGCGGCCAGGCCGACGGAGGCCGGGTCGATTCCGGCGTCGGCCAGGCTGAGCGTCTCGACCGGCTTCTTCTTGGCCGCCATGATCCCCTTGAAGGACGGGTAGCGCGGCTCGTTGATCTTCTCGACCACGCTGACGACGGCCGGCAGGCTGGCCTCCACCGTGTCGTAGCCGTAGTCGGTCTGCCGGTGGATGGAGATCGACTTGCCGTCGGTCTCGACCTTGGCGGCGAAGGACAGCTGGGGGACGCCGAGCCGCTCGGACAGCATCGCGGCCAGCACGCCCATCCGCGCGTCGGTCGACTCCGAGCCGAGGATGACGAGGTCGAACCCGGCGCGCTGGAGGACCGCGGCGAGCGCGGCGGAGGTCTGGATCGCGTCGGAGCCGGCCAGCGCGTCGTCGACCAGGTGGATGGCCTTGTCCGCGCCCATCGACAGCGCCTTGCGGATGGACTCGCTGGCCCGCTGCGGGCCCATGGACAGGATCGTCACCTCGCCGCCGTGTGCCTCGGCCAGCTGCAGGCCTTCCTCGATCGCGTACTCGTCGAGCTCGTTGATGATCGCGTCCGCGGCGTCGCGGTCGAGGGTGGAGTCGGCGGCCCGCAGCGTGCGCTCGGACCAGGTGTCAGGGACCTGCTTCACGCAGACGACGATGTTCATAACCGGCGGCCGACCTCCCTGTCCCGAGCCCGGGGGCTCCTGCCCTGCTCTTCGGGGCACTGCTCGTTGGGGTACTGCTCGTTGCGGTACTGCTCGTTGCGGTACTGGCTGCGGTCAAGATTGCCAAAGCGGTTGACCGGATGCATACCCGGGTGGCGGGATTACCCGCGGCCGGCCTGCTGACGGTTATGTTACCAGCGGGTAGCTACGCCGGCCGACTCGGCCGCGTCGACCACGTTGGCCAGCAGCATGGCCCTGGTCATCGGGCCGACGCCGCCGGGCACCGGGGTCAGCCAGCCGGCCACCCCGGCCACCGCCGGGTCCACGTCGCCGGCCAGCCCGGCGTCGGTCCTGGTCTGCCCGGTGTCCACGACGGCCGCGCCGGGCCGCACCATGTCCGGGGTGAGCAGCCCGGCCCGGCCGGCCGCCACGATCACGATGTCCGCGGAACGGGTGTGCGCGGCCAGGTCCCTGGTGCCGGTGTGGCACATGGTCACGGTGGCGTTCTCGCTGCGCCGGGTGAGCAGCAGGCCCATGGTCCGGCCCACGGTGATGCCGCGGCCGATCACGGTGACGTTCGCGCCGTCGATCGGTACGCCGAAGCGGCGCAGGAGCAGCACGATCCCGTTCGGCGTGCACGGCAGCGGGCCCGGCTGGCCGAGCACCAGGCGGCCCAGGTTGACCGGGTGCAGCCCGTCCGCGTCCTTGGCCGGGTCCATCAGGTTCAGCACCGGCTGCGGGTCGAGACCCGGCGGCAGCGGCAGCTGGACGATGAACCCGGTGCACGCCGGGTCCGCGTTCAGCTCCGCGACGGCGTCCTCGACCTGCTGCTGGCTGGCGTCGGCCGGGAGGTCGCGCCGGATGCTGGTGATGCCCACCTGCGCGCAGTCCCGGTGCTTGCCGTTCACGTAGATGTGGCTGCCCGGGTCGTCCCCGACCAGCACGGTGCCCAGCCCCGGCGTCCGCCCGCGCTCGGCCAGCGCGGCCACCCGCTTCGTCAGGTCCGCGCGGATCTCCGCCGCCGTCGCCTTGCCATCAAGAATCCGAGCGCTCATCGCCGCCCATTCTGCCCGACCCGGTCCCCCGCGCCGGCGCACCCCGCCCGTCCCCGTTCTGCTCAGCGCGTAGAGCGGCATCTGGCGGGCGGGGCCGGGAAGGCTCCGTCCAGTGGCCGGGCCCAGCGTGCCAGCCAGAGGCGGAGCGGCATGAACGCAGCGGGAAGTGCTGCAGCGCCGGGCATTCACCGGCCTGGCGGGCTCCTGTGGCACCGGGAATTCCGGCTGCTGTGGTTCGGCGAGACCGTCAGCGGCCTGGGCACCGCCATGGCCGTGGTCGCGATGCCGCTGGCCGCGGTCACGGTTCTGCACGCGGGCACGTTCGCGGTGACGGCGCTGGTCGCGATGACCTGGCTGCCGTGGCTGCTGATCGGGCTGCCGGCCGGGGCCTGGGTGGACAGGCTGCCCCGCCGGGCGGTGATGGTGGCCTGCGATCTGATCGCGGTGGCGCTGTACGCGAGCGTGCCGCTCGCCGCGTCGGCGGGCGTCCTGACGATCGGGCAGCTCCTGGCCGTGGGCCTGCTCGGCGGGGCGGCAGGCGTCCTGTTCACCACTGCCTACCAGGCCTACCTCCCGTCCCTGCTCCCCCGGGAGCAGCTGGTCGAGGGAAACGCGAAGATGCAGGGCAGCGCGGCGGCGGCCAGGCTCGGCGGGCCGGGACTGGCGGGCCTCGTGGCGCAGGCCCTCGGCGTCAGCACGGCGCTGCTCTTCAACGCGGCGAGCTTTCTCGTGTCCTGCGTGTGCCTGATCGCGATCCGCACCCCCGTGCCACGGCCCCCGCGGGCCCCGAGCCGCCAGACCATCCGGGCGGACATCGCCGAGGGCGTGCGGTTCGTCAGCCGTGACCCTTACCTGCGGCCCATGGGCCTGTTCGGCGCCGTCGCCAACTTTGCCCTGTCCGGCAACCAGGCGCTGGCCGTCGTGTTCCTGGTCCGTGTCATCGGCGCGGGACCGTTGGCTGCCGGCCTGCTGCTGGCTGTCCCGGGGGTCAGCGGCCTGCTCGCGGCCGTGACAACGCGGCGCCTGACCCGGCGGGTGGGAACGGCCCGGGGGCTGCTGCTCTGCGTGCTGGCCACGTCGCCGTTCGGCCTGCTTATCCCGCTCGCCCAGCCAGGCCGGGGGCTTGCGTCCTACGTCGCCGGGACCCTGATCGTCGCGAGCGGAACCGCCACGGCCTCCATCATCATCGCCAGCTTCGGCCAGGCGTATTCACCGCCGCACCTGCGCGGGCGGGTCGCCGCGACGATGTCAATCCTCGTGGCGGGAACCAGCCCGCTGGGGGCACTCACCAGCGGTGCGCTGGCCACAGCGATCGGCGTTCGCGGAACGCTGTGGATCATGTTCGGCATCGTTGCCGTGTCGGGCCCGGTCCTGCTCACGCACGCCATCCGGCAGAACCGGGACCTGCCTGCCCGGGAGGGCTACGCCAGCGCTGAGGGCGCCGCGGGCGGCCGGCCGGGGAGGCCGGCCGCCCGCGGCGTGGTATCTGGCTGACCCGCAGGCCCGGCTAGCGCCGCCGCGGGCCTGCGGTCACGGGCAGGAGATGAAGTCCGGGTGCCGCGCGGCCGGGTGGCGGGCCAGGGACGGCGCGTGGACGGCACCACAGCCAACGCCGCCGCCACCGCCACCGCCGCCAGCCGCCGCCACCGCCGACGAGAGGCTGGCAGGTGTCGACGAGGGATGAAGTGGTCTGGTGGATCGGGTTCGATCCTCCCGTGATGACGTAACCAGGCGGGAAGGTGATGAACGCCTGCGCCGTGTTGGTCCACGTGGCCGCGTGGCACGTGGCCCCGAGAAGGTCCGCGGTCCCGTCCTTGCCTTGTGCGGTGAAACTGTCCGCGGCCGCGGTGCTTCCGTTCCTCAGCAGGCTCTGAGAGAAGGCGATCGAGGTCACGGGGGCGGTGCAGTCCACGTGGGCGATGGCATTGACCTCGTTGATAGCAGTGGTGACAAAGGGCGCTTCGGCCGTAATCACGCAGGTGATTGTCTGGTCGCCGCAGCTGGCGGGCCTGATTCCCGAGCCTGCCTTTGCTACGCACGGCAGGATCACGTGGGGGCCGATGCCGTGGCCGGCGTGGGCCCGGTGGGCCGTCATGGTGATCTTGTGACTCCCGTGCGGGGCGCCCTGGGCGGCCGCGGAGGCCGGGACGGCAGCCGCGGCCGCGATGAGCAGCCCGCCGCCCGCCGCCGCTACGGCCATTGTCGTAGCGGCTAGCGCCCTGGTGAAACGTGACACGGATTTCTCCTCTGATTGTCCGTCGGCACCCCTGCACCAGCAGTTACGGCTGCCGGGCCCGCGGCGGTTCACCCCTGGCTAGGCGCAGACAGGCTTGCCGTCCGGCTTGACGTATAAGGCGTGGCTTATGAATGATGGGGTTGTGGCGGCGGACCGGTTTGCGGCGCTGGCGGACCCGACGCGGCGCCATCTGCTCGAGCAGCTGGCGACGGCGGACCGCGCGGTGACCGAGCTGATGGCCGGGCTGGCGATGAGCCAGCCCGCGGTGTCCCAGCACCTGCGCGTGCTGCGGGACGCGGGCCTGGTCACCGCGCGGAAGGACGGCCGGCACCGGTACTACCAGCTGCGCCCGGCCGGGCTCACCGAGCTGCGCGACTGGATCGACCAGCTGGAGCGCTTCTGGCAGGGCCGGCTGGCGGCCCTGGGCGACTACCTGCAGCACACCGAGCTGGGCGCACAACCCGAGGGATCAGGCTGAGGATGAGAACCGACATTGACCTGAGCGCGAGTTACCCGTTCCCGCCGGAGCGGGTCTGGGCCGCGCTCACCTCGTCCGAGGCCCTCGGCACCTGGCTGATGCCGAACGACTTCGCGCCGGTCAAGGGGCACCGGTTCACGTTCCGCACCAAGCCGGCGCCCGGCTTCGACGGCATCGTGCACTGCGAGGTGCTCGAGCTCGACCCGCCCCACCGGATGGTGTGGTCGTGGGCCGGCGGCCCGCTGGACACCACGGTCACGTTCACGCTCGAGCCGGCCGGCGACGGCACCCACCTGCGGCTGCAGCACGAGGGCTTCCACGGCCTGGCGGCCCAGCTGGTCCGGCGGATCATGGCCAACGGCTGGCCCCGGATACTGCGCCGCCATCTGGCTGGATGGCTGGCCGGCAAGACACCGTAATCCTAAAAAATCGAGGAGCATGTGATGGCGATCAGCAACCTGTCGGTCGTCTCGGTCCCGGTCAGCGACCAGGACCGGGCGAAGGCGTTCTACGTCGGGCAGCTGGGGTTCACCGAGCAGATCGATACCTCGTTCGGCGAGGGCATGCGCTGGGTGATGCTCCGCCCGCCGGGCGCGGCGACCAGTGTCACGCTGGTCACCTGGTTCGGCTCGATGCCCGCGGGGTCGCTGAAGGGGTCTGTTCTGGCCTGCGACGACCTGGAGAAGACGCTGGAGGAACTGGCCGGGCGCGGCGTCCGGTTCGCCGAGGACGAGATCCAGGAGGCCCCGTGGGGCCGCTGGAAGACGTTCGAGGACCCGGACGGGAACGGCTGGGTGCTGCAGCAGGACAGGCCGGGCGGGCCCGGCGCGGGGTAGCGGGCTGGCCGGCGAGCGGGTCAGTGCCAGAAGTGGCGGACGCCGGTGAAGTAGAGGCTGAGGCCGGCAGCGTTCGCCGCGTCGATGACCTCCTGGTCGCGCACTGAGCCGCCGGGCTCGGCGACCGCGGTCACCCCGGCGTCGGCCAGCACCTGCAGCCCGTCGGCGAACGGGAAGTACGCGTCGCTGGCCGCGACCGAGCCCCGCGCGCGGTCGCCGGCCCGGCGGACCGCCAGCCGCGCCGAGTCCACCCGGTTGACCTGGCCCATGCCGATGCCGACCGAGGCGCCGCCGGAGGCGAGCAGGATCGCGTTGGACTTCACGCAGCGGCAGGCGTTCCAGGCGAAGGCCAGGTCGGCCAGGGTTTCCGCGCTGACCGCCGGGCCGGCCGCCAGCTGCCAGCCGGCCGGGTCGTCGCCCGGGCCGCCGGCCTGGTCCGCGCTCTGCAGCAGCATGCCGCCGGTGATGGGCCGCCACTCGAGGCCGCCGCTTCCTTCGGCCGGCGGGGGGCAGCGCAGCAGCCGCTGGTTCTTCTTCGCGGTCAGGATGTGCAGTGCGCCGGGCTCGAACCCGGGCGCGATCACGACCTCGGTGAACACCTCGCTGATCTGCCGGGCGACGGCCTCGGTGACCACGCCGTTCAGCCCGATGACCCCGCCGAACGCGGACTCCGGGTCGCACCGCAGCGCGGCCTGGTGCGCTTGCGCCAGATCCTCGCCGACCGCGATACCGCACGGGTTCGAGTGCTTCATGATCGCCACGCAGGGCTTTTTGAAGGAGTACGCAGCCTTGCGTGCGGCGTCGCCGTCCACAAAGTTGTTGTAGGACATGGCTTTGCCGTGCAGTTGCTCGGCGCCCGCCAGGCCGGACAGGCTACGGGCCCGGTCGCCGCTCGTGTACAGCGCGGCACGCTGGTGCGGGTTCTCGCCGTAGCGGAGGACCTCACGGCGGGTCCAGGTGGCGGCGACGACGTCCGGCCAGCCGGTCTCGGCGGCCACCTCGTCGGGGGCGTAGGCCGAGGCGAACCAGGAGGCCACGGCGACGTCGTAGGCCGCGGTGCGGGCGAACGCCTGGGCGGCGAGTCTTCTTCGCTGCCCGAGCGTGAAGCCGCCGGCCGCGAGCGCGTCCTGCACTTCGGCGTACATGGACGGGTCGGTGATCACCGCGACCTGGGCGTGGTTCTTGGCCGCGGCGCGGGTCATCGCGGGGCCGCCGATGTCGATCTGCTCGACGCACTCGTCCGGGCCGGCCCCGGACGCGACCGCCTGCTCGAAGGGGTACAGGTTGGAAACCAGGAGCTCGAACGGGGCCAGGCCGAGGCCGGCGAGTTCCTCGGCGTGGCCGGGCTGGGCGGGGTCGGCCAGCAGCCCGGCGTGGACGGCCGGGTGCAGGGTCTTGACCCGGCCGCCGAGGCACTCGGGGAACCCGGTCAGCTGCTCGACCAGGGTTACCGGTATCCCGGCGGCCGCGATGGCCGCGGCGGTGCTGCCGGTGGACACGATCTCGGCGCCGGCCGCGTGCACCGCGCCGGCCAGGCCGGCCAGCCCGGTCTTGTCGTAGACGCTGATCAGCGCCCGGCGGATAGCTACCTTGGTCAACGTCCCAACCTCAGCTTCCGTCCGTGGACGGACCACCCCTCGCGGGCCATCCGGCCCACGGTCTCGGCGAGCAGGGAGCGCTCCGTCACCTTGATCCGCTCGTGCAGGGATTCTTCGTCGTCGTCGTCCGTGACTGGCACTGCTGCCTGGGCGATGACCGGGCCGGTGTCGATGCCGGCGTCGACCATGAAGATGGTGCAGCCGGTGACCTTGACGCCATAGCTCAGGGCGTCGGCGACCCCGCGCATGCCGGGGAAGGCGGGCAGCAGGGCGGGGTGAGAGTTGATGAACCGGCCGCCGAAAGCGGCCAGGAAGTCCGGGCCGGCGAGCTTCATGAACCCGGCGGAGACGATGAGGTCCGGCGAGTAGGCGGCGCAGGCGCTGGTCATGGCGCGGTCCCAGTCGGCGCGGGACGGGTAGTCGGCCAGTCGTAGCGTGAAGGTCGGGACACCGGCCTTCTCGGCCCGGGCCAGGCCCTCGATGGCCGGCCGGTCCGAGCCGACCGCGATCACCTTGGCCCCGAAGGCGTCGTCGGCGCTGGCGTCGAGCAGCGCCTGCAGCGTGGTCCCGGCGCCGGACACCAGCACAACGAGACGGGCGGCCATGCCGCCTACCTTAGCGTCGGCCGTCCCGGCGGCCCGGCAGCCGGACTTGGCGGCGCGGGTCCAGCCGGCCAGCCCGCGCGTCCAGCCGCTCCGCCCCGCCGGGGCGAGCCGCCTAACCCGAGCCCTATTATGTGCGTGCGCACGCACATATCTTTTGACTGTCATCGGTTATGTGCGTGCGCACGCACATTTTTGGGTGGCGGCGCGGGCCGACAGAGCGGCACGACGGCACGGCACTGCTGACTTAGGTGATGGAATAGGGGGCAGCACGTTGCCCGCGCCCAGCACGCTGCCCCGCTAGGAGGATCGGCCCTGCCCGCCGACGACCGCCCCCCGGCTACCCGACCGAGCCAGGGGCAGAAGCAGCCGCCGCCCGGCGGCTGGCCGCCCCCCTCAGGCGGCTGGCCCCCGCCGCGCCAGGGCGCCAGGCGAGGGCAGGGTCCGGGGCCCGGCGGCCGTCCGCCGTCACCGCAGCTGCAGCAGCGCGCGCTGGCCGGGCTGCTGTTCGGGCTGCTCAGCATGTTCGGGCTGTTCGCCTTCTCGGACCTGATCGGCCAGCTGGGCGACCTGCACCGGACCGAGCTGCTGGTGGGCTTCTCGCTGGTCATCGGGGCGGTATCGCTGTGGCTGGGGGTCACCGCGGTGACCGGGTCGCGGCGGGCCGCTACCGCCCGGCCGCGCGGCGCCGCCTCCGCGATCGTGCTTGGCGGCATCGGCGTGGTGTTCAGCCTTCTGCTGCTGGCCCTGTTCGGGCTGCTGTCCAAGGAGTTCTCGGAGTACTCCCGGTGCATGAAGGGCGCGAACACGCTGACTGCGCAGCAGGAATGCCACGACCAGCTGACCCGGGCGCTGCACGCCGAGACGCGGTCCCTGCGCAACCGTCCCTGACCGCCGGCTGACGCTGACGGACCGCTGGCCCGCAGCGGCCCTCGCCGCACCGCTGCCAGCAGCCCACCGCGTCGCGCTGGTACTCCAGCCGCCAGCAGGTCCTCCGCTACGGCTGGAGGTCGCGCTGATACCAGGTGCCTGACTTGCCGCCGAGATCGGCCGGGGCGGCCGGGCCAACCGGGACGAACCCGGCCTTGGCCAGCACCTTCTGGGACGCGGCGTTGTCGTGGGAGGTGGCCGCCCGCAGTATGCGCAGCCCGTGCCGCTCCGCCGCCATCCGGCACAGTTCCCGGACGGACGCGGTCGCCACGCCACGGCCGGCGACCTGCTGCGCGACCCGGTAGCCGAGTACGGCAGTGCCGTCCTCCAGGCCGTACAGGTTGAACCGGCCCAGAACCGAGCCATCCTCAGCGACGAGCACGTAGAAGGCACCGGTGCCGGCCTCCTGCTCAGCCAGCATGGCGCGGTGGCGGTCGGGGAACTCGTCGAAGAACTCGTCGCCGCGGTCGGAGATCGAAGCAGCGAAGTAGGCGCGGTTCACCAGCTCGAAGGCCAGGACCGCCGGGGCATGGCCAGCATGCAGCAGCTCCAGCTCGGGCACCGCCCGACTCTACCCAGATCGCGCGCTGAGGCCACCTGTGATTCCGGCCCCGATAGCCAGCCCCCAAAGACCAGGGCGCATAACGATCTGCGACTGGAGCGCAGCGCGGGGCCTGGGTGGCAGCAACGCCGCGGGCCTAGGGGCAGCGAGGCGGGATCAGGGCAGTGGGGCGGGTGCATACGGGCCCGGGTCAGGGGTCGCGAGGCAGGTCGGGCAGCGCGGCGGGGTTAGGGCAGTGCGGCGGGGCCGTGCTGGGCTGCGGCCTGGCTGCGGCTGGCGTCATCCTCGGCGTCGCCTGCCCACGGGTCCAGGTAGATCGTGTGCTCGTCGGCCAGGTCGGGGGCTAGCGGACCGGGAGGAAGCGATCCCGGGCCCGCCGCGGCGGACGCGGCCCGGGCCGACCGCCTGACCCAGAGCCAGTTGGCCAGCCCGGCGGTGATCGCCGAGGCGATGCCGACCTCCAGGATGGCGACCACCGCGGTCTGCCAGCCGGACGGCCCGGCCACGGCCAGCCGCCCGTCGCCCAGCGGCCCGCCGGCGAATGCGGCCAGCGTCCCGATCAGGCCCCCGGCCAGCGCCCCGGAGGCGAAGCCCCACAGCGGCGCGGCTTCCAGCGCCGGGGTCGGCGCGGACCGGGCCGTCAGCAGCCCGCCGAACGCCCCGGCCAGGTAGGGCAGCGCCAGCACGGCCACCGCCAGCGGGGCGGGAAGCGCCGGGTGCGACCCCGCGGGCAGCGCAGCCAGCAGCGGGAAAGCCGGCAGCGGGCCGAGGGCCGCGCCGGTCGGCGCCACCACCGTCCCCGAGCCGAACGCGAAACCCGGGCCGAGCATGAACGCCACCGCCCAGATGGCCGCGTTCGGCACGTAGGCGACCTGGGCCAGGAGCAGCAGGATCGCGCCGACCAGGCCGGGCGCCAGCGCGTCGTTGACCGCCCGGAACTGGGGCAGGTGAGCGGCCAGCGAGGCCCCGGCCAGCAGGCAGCCGGCCACCAGCAGCACGGCCAGCGCCCCGGTGCAGCCCAGAATGACCGACCGGGCCCGGGCCGGGAGCAGGCCGGCCAGGTTCCGCCACGGGGCCAGCTGCCGGGCCGCGCCCAGGCCGCCTGCGGTCAGCGCGAGCAGGAATCCGGCCACCACGGCTTGCACCGGGGACGGAGCGGCCAGCGAGGAGGTGACCGCCAGCGCCAGCGCCCCGGCGATCAGCGCGTACGGCACGGCCAGCGCGACCGCGGCGTAGCCGACGTGGCGGAGGCGGAGCACGCCGCCGCTGCTGACCACCCACCGGCCCGCCCGCCACAGCAGCGCGCCGGGCAGCAGCACCAGGCCCAGCGGGAGCAGCCCGATCCGGCCGGCCCCGCGCAGCGTGAACCCGACATGGTGGCCGACCAGCCAGATCGCGCCCGCCGCGCGGAGTACCGCGGTCAGCCCGGACCCGGCGTGCGGCGCGGCCACCCAGCCGATCGCGGCCAGCAGGGTCAGGATGGCCAGGCCGGTGCCGGCCGCCGCGGCCGCGGCCAGGGCGCCGGTCAGCACCAGCGGGCGGGCCCCGTCCGCGGGCCGCGACACCGGACCGCCGGAACCGGCGCGGGCCAGCACACGGCCGAGGGCAGAGGACAGCACGCGATCAAGCCTGGCAACCAAGCCCGCCCAGCGCGGGGAGGCGCGCCCGGCCCTGGCCGGAGCAGGCGGACCGCCGCGGCTCGCGCCAGCCACTGCGGAGGAGCGGGGCGGTGGCTGGTTAGCGGGACTGCATGATGCTCGCGGATCAGGGCGGCGGTCTCGCTGGGGGTGCGGCCGACCCGGACGCCGACCTTCTCCAGCGCTTCCTTCTTGGCCTGGGCGGTGCCGGCGGAGCCGGAGATGATCGCGCCGGCGTGGCCCATGGTCTTGCCTTCGGGGGCGGTGAACCCGGCCACGTAGGCAACGACCGGCTTGGTCACGCTGCGCTCGATGAACGCGGCGGCCCGCTCCTCGGCGTCGCCGCCGATCTCGCCGATCATCACGATCGCGTCGGTTTCGGGGTCGTCCTGGAACGCGGCCAGGCAGTCGATGTGAGTGGTGCCGATCACCGGGTCGCCGCCGATGCCGACGGCGGTCGAGAAGCCGATGTCGCGCAGCTCGTACATCATCTGGTAGGTCAGCGTGCCGGACTTGGAGACCAGGCCGATCCGGCCCTCGGTGGTGATGTCGGCCGGGATGATGCCCGCGTTCGACTTGCCCGGCGAGGCGATGCCCGGGCAGTTCGGGCCGACGATCCGGGTGGCGTTGCCCTTGGTGCCGGCGTAGGCCCAGAACGCAGCCGTGTCGTGCACCGGGATGCCCTCGGTGATCACGATGACCAGCGGCATGGCCGCGTCGATGGCCTCGGTCACCGCGGCCTTGGTGCCGGCCGGCGGGACGAACACCACCGAGACGTCCGCGCCGGTGGCCGCCATCGCCTCGCCGACTCCTGCGAACACGGGCACGTCGCGGCCGCTGAGGCCGATCGTCTGGCCGGCCTTGCGCGGGTTGGTGCCGCCGACCACGTTGGTGCCCGCCGCGATCATCCGGGCGCCGTGCTTGCTGCCCTCGGACCCGGTGATGCCCTGCACGATGATCTTGCTGTCGGCGGTCAGGAAGATGGCCATGTCATGCTCCGTTCGCGGCCGCGGCCAGTTCGGCGGCGCGCCGCGCCGCGTCGTCCATGGTGGCCACCTGCTCGACCACGGCGAGCCCGGCCTCGTCCAGGATCCGCCGTCCCTCGGCGGCGTTGTTGCCGTCGAGCCGGACCACGATCGGGTGGCTGACCTGCTCGCCGCGCGCCCCGAGCAGGCCGATCGCGGACACGATCCCGTTGGCCACCGCGTCGCAGGAAGTGATGCCGCCGAACACGTTGACGAACACGCTGCGGACCGACGGGTCGGAGAGCACGATCTCCAGGCCATTGGCCATCACCTCGGCGGACGCGCCACCGCCGATGTCCAGGAAGTTGGCGGGCCGGACGCCGCCGAACGCCTCGCCGGCGTAGGCCACCACGTCCAGGGTGGACATGACCAGCCCGGCGCCGTTGCCGATGATGCCGACCTGGCCCTCGAGCTTCACGTAGTTGAGGTGCTTCTCCTTGGCCCTGGCCTCCAGGGGGTCAGCCGCGGACGGGTCGGCGAACCGGGCGAAGTCCTGCCGGTAGGCCGCGTTGTCGTCCAGGGTGACCTTCCCGTCCAGCGCCTTGACCTCGCCGGACGCGGTCAGGATCAGCGGGTTGACCTCGACCAGGGTGGCGTCCTCGTCGGTGAACACCGCCCACAGCCGCTCGGCCAGCGCCGCCGCGCCCTCGATGGCCTCGGCGGGCAGCCCGCCCGCGGTGACGATCTCGGTGGCCTTGGCCCGGTCCACGCCCTCCAGCGGGCTGACCGGGATCTGCGCCAGCTGGTCGTGCGGCACTTCCTCGATCTCCATGCCGCCGGCGACGGAGCAGATCGACAGGAACGTCCGGCCGGCCCGGTCCAGCAGATACGACAGGTAGTACTCCTGCGCGATCTGGCTGGCCTCCTCGACCAGGACCTTGTGCACGGTGTGGCCCTTGATGTCCATGCCGAGGATCTCCGCGGCCCGGGCCGCCGCCTCGTCCGGCCCGTCGGCCAGCTTGACGCCCCCGGCCTTGCCCCGGCCACCGGTCTTGACCTGGGCCTTGACCACGACCCGCGGCGTGCCCGCGGCGGCCAAATCGGCGGCGATCGCCCGGGCCTCATCCGGCGTCGCGGCCACCCTGCCCTGCGGGACGGGAACCCCGTATTCGGCGAACAGCTCCTTTGCCTGGTGCTCGAACAGGTCCACTCGGGTTGTCCTTGTCCTGTAGTGGCTGGTGAAGTCTGCGCAGGCAGCCTAGTGGAAACCAGCCGCCCGGCCGTATCTGGGCCGGGGCCAGGGCCTGCTCGGACGCGGCTAGCTGACCGGCTCGGCGCTGCCCAGCGCGGACCGGACCCAGCTGACGATCTCCGTGGTAGGCGCGCCCGGAGTGAAGATGGCCGCCACCCCCATCGCCTTGAGCTCGGCGATGTCCGCCTCCGGGATGATCCCGCCGCCGAACACCACGATGTCCTCGGCGTCCCGCTCCTTCAGCAGCTCGAGCACCCGGGCGAACTGCGTCATGTGCGCGCCGGACAGCACCGACAGCCCGATCGCGTCGGCGTCCTCCTGGAGCGCGGCGGCCACGATCTGCTCCGGCGTCTGGTGCAGCCCGGTGTAGATGACCTCCACCCCGGCGTCGCGCAGCGCCCTGGCCACCACCTTGGCGCCCCGGTCGTGCCCGTCCAGGCCCGGCTTGGCGATGATCACCCGGATGCTCACCACTGCCTCCTGCTGACTGGCACTGCTGGACGGTCACGGCACCGCTGACGGCTGACCTCAGGTTAACCCGGTTCCGGTCAGAGCTTCTCGAGCGGGGCGTAGCGCAGGACCAGGTGCTTGATCCCGTAGTCGCCGCCGAAGTCGATCTTGGCCTCCGGGTCGTCGCCGCGGCCCTCCACGGACAGGACCCGGCCCAGGCCGTAGGAGTCGTGGTTGACCATGTCGTCGGGGGCGAGCACGGGCACCGGGCGGGTACCCGCGGCGTTCATCCCGCTGCGGCGGGACGCGAACCGCTCGGAGGCGGGCGGCGCGGCGGCGGTGGCGTCCCGCCGCCACTCGATCAGCTCGGCCGGCACCTCGGACAGGAACCGGGACTGCTGGTGGTAGGCGGGCCGGCCGAACCACGCCCGGGCCACCGCGCGGGTCAGGTACAGCCGCTTCTCGGCCCGGGTGATGCCGACGTAGGCGAGCCGCCGCTCCTCCTCGAGCTCCCGCTCGTCGCCGCTGGAGCGCTCGTGCGGGAACACGTTCTCCTCCAGGCCGGTGAGGAACACCACCGGGAACTCCAGGCCCTTGGCCGTGTGCAGGGTCATCAGCGTGACCATCCCGCCGTGGTCCACGCCCTCAGGGATCTGGTCCGCGTCGGCGACCAGCGACACCTGCTCGAGGAAGTCGGCCAGCGTGCCGTCCGGGTGCTGGGTGTCGTACTCCCTGGCCACCGCGACGAGCTCGGTCAGGTTCTCGATCCGGCTGGCGTCCTGCAGGTCCTCGGAGGCCTGCAGCTCGGCCAGGTAGCCGGACCGGTCGAGCACCGCCTCGGCCAGGTCGCCGGCCGGGGCACCGGCCTCGGCGGCGGAACGCAGGCCGGACATCAGCTCGTTGAACCCCTCGATGGCCCGGGCCGACCGGGCGGCCAGGCCGGGCACGTCACCGGGACGGGCCAGCGCCTCGGCGAACGTGATCCGGTCCCGGTTGGCCAGCGCGGCGACGTACTCCTCGGCCCGCTCGCCGATGCCGCGGCGGGGCACGTTCAGCACCCGGCGCAGCGACACCTCGTCCGCCGGGTTGGCCACCAGGCGCAGGTAGGCCAGCAGGTCGCGGACCTCGCGGCGCTCGTAGAAGCGGAGCCCGCCGACGACGCGGTAGGGCAGGCCGGCCCGGATGAAGACTTCCTCGAAAACACGGGACTGGGCGTTGGTCCGGTAGAACACCGCGACCTGGCCGGGGGTGGCGTCGCCCGCGTCGGTCAGCCGGTCCACTTCCTCGGCCACGAACGCGGCCTCGTCGTGCTCGCTGTCCGCCACGTAGCCGGTGATCGGCGGGCCGTTGCCCTGGTCGGACCACAGGTTCTTGGGGATCCGGCTGGCGTTGCGGGACACCACCGCGTTGGCCGCGGCCAGGATGTTCTGGGTGGAGCGGTAGTTCTGCTCCAGCAGGATGACCCGGGCGCCGGCGAAGTCCCGCTCGAACTCCTCGATGTTGCGGATGGTGGCGCCGCGGAACGCGTAGATGGACTGGTCCGCGTCACCGACCACGCACAGCTCGGCGGGCGGCGGGCCGTCGCCGCCGGCCTGCGTGCCCTGCCCGGCCAGCTCGCGGACCAGCACGTACTGGGCGTGGTTGGTGTCCTGGTACTCGTCCACCAGCACGTGCCGGAACCGCTCCCGGTACGCCTTCGCCACGTCAGGGAAGGCCTGCAGCAGGTTGACGGTGACCATGATCAGGTCGTCGAAGTCCATCGCGCCGGCCGCGACCAGCCGCCGCTGGTACTCGCCGTAGGCCTGGGCCAGGGCCTTCTCCCGGTAGCCGGTGGCCTTCGCGGCGGCGGTCTCGTAGTCGATCAGCTCGTTCTTCAGCGTGGAGACCTGGTTGATCATGCCCTTGGGCGGGTGCCGCTTGGTGTCCAGCTCGAGCTCGCGGCAGACCAAGGCCATCAGCCGCTGCGAATCGGCCTGGTCGTAGATGGAGAACTGGGCCGGGTAGCCGAACCGGGTGGCCTCCCGGCGCAGGATCCGCACGCAGGCGGAGTGGAAGGTCAGCAGCCACATGGCCCGGGCCCGGGAACCGGTCAGCGCGGCGGCCCTGGCCGCCATTTCACCCGCGGCCTTATTGGTGAACGTAATGGCCAGGATCTGGCTGGGGGCCACGTGCCGCTCGGCCAGCAGGTACGCGATCCGGTGGGTGAGCACCCTGGTCTTGCCGGAGCCGGCCCCGGCCACGATCAGCAGCGGGCTGCCCTCGTGGATCACGGCAGCGCGCTGCTGCGGGTTCAGCCCGTCCAGGAGGGTGTCAACGGCGGTCGGGGTCACCGCCCTAGCGTAGGCGCTGCCACCGACGCTAGGGCCCGTGCGCGAGCCGCCGCGGCTACTCCTCCGGGACGAGCGTCGGGGTCGCCCTGGTCAGGGTCTGCTTCCTGAAGAACGCCGGGTTGGCGATCTTGCAGTAGAGATAGGCGGCCACTCCGATGATCCCGGCGACCACCGCGATCACGAACGCGCCGCCGATCTGCCAGTGGATGAACGGCACGGTCCACATCGTGTAGTCGTTCTCGGTGGCCACGTCGTAGTCCAGCCAGACGCTCCAGCCGCCGAGGAAGTAGAGGATCAGGCCGCCGAGGACCGGCAGGATGCCCTGCATCCACAGGTTGCGCGCGCTGCTGGTCAGGTTCTTCCGGTAGTACCAGGCGCAGGCGAAGCCGGTCAGCCCGTAGTAGAACGCGATGTACAGGCCGATCGCGATCACCGCGTCGCCGATGATGCCGATGCCGTTGGAGCTGTAGTTGAAGAACACGTACACCACGATCGAGATGGCGCCCATCACGATGGTGGACACGGACGGGGTGAGGTGCTTGCGGTTGATCTTCGCGAACTGGGGCGGGATGGCCTTGTACACCGCCATCGACAGGGTGGTCCGCGCGGTCGGCAGGATCGTGGTCTGCGTGGACGCGGCGGCCGAGGACAGCACCATGAGCAGCAGCAGGTGCGTCAGGAAGGAGCCGAAGGCGGACGTGCCGAAGACCACACTGCCCTGGACGGACAGCACGTCACCGGCGTTGGCGACGTTGCCAAGGCCGTTGCCGGTGGTCTTGATGCCGGCGAAGGACTCCATCGACAGGATCACCAGCGCGTAGGTGACCAGCAGGATGAAGGTGGACAGGATGGCCGCCCGGCCCGGGGTCTTGGTCTTGTCCTTGGTCTCCTCGTTGACCGCGACGGCCGTGTCCCAGCCCCAGTAGATGAAGACCATCAGGATGATGCCGCTGGACAGGGCGCTGAAGCTGGCGATGTGGAACGGGTTGAACCAGGACAGGCTCGGGGTCAGGTGACCGGGCGGGGCGGAGCCGGTGCCGACCTTGACCAGGGCGGTGACCGACAGCACGACCAGCATCACCAGCTCGATCCCCAGCAGGACCTTCTGGAAGTTGGCCGAGACCTCGATGCCGCGGTAGCAGATGTACGTCATCACGACGATCCACAGCACGCCGACCAGCAGCACCCAGCCGCTGGTCGGGTTGTTGCCGATGCCCTTGGCGTTGAACAGCAGGAACCCGTACTGGCCGGCCACCTGGGCCAGGCTGGCCATGACCAGCACGTCGGCGACGATGATCGCCCAGCCGCCGGCCCAGCCGGTACGCGGCCCGAACGCCCGGGTGGCCCAGGTGAACGTGGTGCCGCAGTCCGGGTCGGCCTTGTTCAGCTCGCTGTACCCGATGGAGCAGAGCAGCATCGGGACGAACGCCAGCACGGCCACGGCCGGCGACTGAAGGGCGACGGCGCCGACCACGAACACCAGCGTGGCCGCGATGCTGTAGGCCGGGGCGACCGACGCGGTCGCGATGATCGTGGTGGAGACCAGGCCGAGGGCACCGCCCTTGAGGCCCTTGTCGACCTGCTCCTCCATCAACGGCCCGGCATGCTCAGTGGCGGCCATCCTCACCCCTCCGCGCAGTAGTCACGCTGCACCCTAGTGCGACGGTTCTAGCACGAAATCTACCCTCTGGAAACGATTTCAGTTGTAACAGCTAAGTATCGCGACTGGTCCCGTATGTCCGGAGGTTAGGATCCCCATTATGCGCATCCTTCTGGTGGGCGCCGGCGGGGTCGGGACGGCCTTCGCCCGGATCGCGGCCCGGCGCCCCTTCGCCGAGCTGGTGGTAGCGGACTACGACCTGGGCCGGGCCCAGCGGGCGGCCGGCCCGGACGGCACCGCGGTGCAGCTGGACGCGCGCGACGAGAAGCAGGTGGCCGCGCTGCTCGCCGAGCACTCCTGCGACGTGCTCATGAACGCCACCGACCCGCGGTTCGTCATGCCGCTGTTCCGGGCCGCGCTGGCGGCGCGCACTCATTACCTGGACATGGCCATGTCGCTGTCGAAGCCCGACGCCAGCGAGCCGTATTCCAGAACGGGCGTGAAACTTGGCGACCAGCAGTTCGAGCTGGCCCGCCCGTGGGAGGACAGCGGCCGGCTGGCCCTGGTCGGCATCGGGGTCGAGCCCGGCCTGTCCGACGTCTTCGCCCGGCACGCCGCGGACACCCTGTTCCGGGACATCGACGAGATCGGCGTGCGGGACGGCGCCAACCTGACCGTCCAGGGCTACGACTTCGCCCCCACCTTCTCTATCTGGACCACGATCGAGGAGTGCCTCAACCCGCCGGTGATCTGGGAGGCCGACCGGGGCTGGTACACCACCGAGCCGTTCAGCGAGCCGGAGACCTTCACCTTCCCGGCCGGGATCGGCCCGGTGGAGTGCGTGAACGTGGAGCACGAGGAAGTGCTGCTGATCCCGCGCTGGGTGCAGGCCCGGCGGGTGACGTTCAAGTACGGGCTCGGCGCCGAGTTCATCGGCGTGCTGCGGACGCTGCACAAGCTGGGGCTTGACCGCACCGACCCGGTCCAGGCGGGCGGGGCAATGGTCAGCCCGCGCGACGTGGTCGCCGCGTGCCTCCCCGACCCGGCCACGCTGGGCGCCAGGATGACCGGCCTGACCTGCGCGGGCACGTGGGTCACGGGCACCGGCCCAGACGGCGCGCCGCGGGAGGTTTACCTGTACCACGTGGTGGATAACGCCTGGTCCATGGCTGAGTACGGGTCACAGGCGGTGGTCTGGCAGACCGCGGTCAACCCTGTCGTCGCCCTGGAACTGCTGGATTCCGGCGCGTGGGGCGGCCAGGGCGTGCTCGGCCCGGAGGCGCTTCCCCCGCAGCCGTTCCTTGACCTGCTCACCGAGTACGGATCACCGTGGGCGTGCGAGGAGCGCGCGCCCACACGCACCTGACGGCTGCAGACCAGACGGCTGCGGACAGGCGAGGCAAATTTTTCGGATTACGGAGGCCACGGTGGCAGACGAGTTCCAGAACTTCATCGGCGGGCAGTGGACGGACACGTCCTACGATCGCCGGTCCGACCTGATCAACCCGGCCAACGGCGAGGTGTTCGGCACCGCCCCGGTCTCCAGTAAGACCGAGGTCGACGCGGCGGTCACGTCCGCGGCCGACGCCTTCCCGGCCTGGCGCGACGCCACGCCATCCGAGCGCAGCCTGGCCCTGCTGCGGATCGCCGACGCGATCGAGTCCCGTGCGGACGAGTTCGTCGCGGCCGAGTCCCGGAACACCGGCAAGCCCGTCGCGCTGACGCTGGCCGAGGAAATCCCGCCGATGGTGGACCAGATCCGGTTCTTCGCCGGCGCCGCGCGGATGCTGGAGGGCCGGTCCGCGGGCGAGTACATGTCCGGGTTCACCTCGTTCATCCGGCGCGAGCCGATCGGCGTCTGCGCCGCGGTGACCCCGTGGAACTACCCGATGATGATGGCGGTGTGGAAGTGGGCCCCGGCCCTGGCCGCGGGCAACACGATGGTGCTCAAGCCGTCCGACACCACCCCGGCCAGCACGCTGCTGATGGCCGAGGCGATGGCGGAGTTCCTGCCGCCGGGCGTGTTCAACGTGATCTGCGGCGACCGGGACACCGGCCGCGCCCTGGTCGAGCACCCGGTGCCGCAGATGATCTCGATCACCGGCAGCGTCCGGGCGGGCAAGGAGGTCGCCGCGGCGGCCGCGGCCAGCCTCAAGCGGGTGCACCTGGAACTGGGCGGCAAGGCGCCGGTCGTGGTGTTCGACGACGCCGACCCGGCCAAGGCCGCCGAGGGCATCGCCGGGGCCGGCTACTTCAACGCCGGGCAGGACTGCACCGCGGCGACCCGGGTGCTGGCCTCCGACCGGGTGCACGACGACTTCGTCGAGGCCCTGGCCGAGCAGGCCAAGGCGCAGCGGGTGGCCGGCCCGGACGACGGCGACGCCGACTTCGGCCCGCTCAACAACGCGACCCAGCTGGACCGGGTGTCCGGGTTCATCGGCCGGCTCCCGGACCACGCCCGGGTCGTGACCGGCGGCCACCGGGCCGGCTCGCGCGGGTACTTCTTCGAGGCCAGCGTGGTCGACGGGCTCCAGCAGAGCGACGAGATCATCCAGAACGAGGTGTTCGGCCCGGTCATCACCGTGCAGCGGTTCAGCTCCGAGGAGGAGGCGCTGACCTGGGCCAACGGCACGAACTACGGGCTGGCCTCGTCGGTCTGGACGACCGACCACGGCCGCGCGATGCGGATGGCCAGGGCGCTGGACTTCGGCTGCGTGTGGATCAACACGCACATCCCGATCGTGGCCGAGATGCCGCACGGCGGCTTCAAGCAGTCCGGCTACGGCAAGGACCTGTCCATGTACGGGTTCGAGGACTACACCCGGGTCAAGCACGTGATGTCGTCGCTGGACTAGACCCCGAGCTGCGAGAATCCCGGCTCAGGCGCGCCGGCGCCGGCCGGGCGGGCCCGGCCGCACCGCGCGGCCTGGCACCCGCCCGGCCGGCGTTTTGTTGACGGTTCCTAGACCGGCTGATAACCCTGTAATCCGGACGGACCTGCCGGAAAGGGTGGTGCCGGGACGGTGCGGTTCCTGCGGCAGCCGGCGGTGGCGGCCCGAACCAGGGCCACAGCCGGCGCGGTGACCATGGCCGGTGCAGTGATCACGGCCGCGGTCCTGGCGTTCACGGCGGTGGATACTACGGCCTGGTCCCCCGCGCTGACGGTCCCGGTGCTGGCCGGGGCCCAGACCGGGCCGGCCACGGCCGCGGTCCGGGTGGCCGGCCTCGCACTGGCCCGCGGCCGGGTGGTGACCCTGGCCGGGCAGCCGGTGGCCGGCGAGGAAGTCGAGCTGCTGACCTGGCCCGCCGCGGCCCTGGCGGACAGCCGGCGGCCGGCCCGGCAGCAGATCATCGCCACCGCGGTGACCGGCGCGGACGGCCGGTTCCGTCTCGCCCCGCGAAAGGCCGGCCCGCTGCTGGAGGCGGCCGCGGGCGGCCCGGTCAACCTGGAAGTGGTCTCCGTGGGCGGGGGCGGCGGCCTGGCCAGCTTCTCCTTCAGCCGGGTGGTGCGGACGGCCGGCGGCCGGCTCCGGGTGTCGCCGGACCGGCACCCGTTCCGGGCCGCCGCGCCGGCCTGGGCGCAGCTGCGGGTGCGCGCCGCGGCCCCGTGGCCCGCCGCGGCCAGCGCCTGCACGGTGCAGGTCACAGCGCGGTACGGGCCGCGGTGGACCACCGTCGGCCAGGCGTTCGCCAACGTCCGCGGGGCCCAGGTGCAGTTCAGCTACGGCCGCGGCCAGCTCACCGAGCTGGGCGTGGCCAGCTCGGCGTACGGCCGCCGGGGCACGTACGTCCCGGCCGGCACGCTGACCGTGGCGGCCACCGCGGCGCAGCGGTTCCCGGCCCGCGCCGGGCCGGTCCGCGCGCTGTACCAGACCCGGTTCCGGTTCGCCCGGCTGGAGCAGACCTGCACGCCGCCGGAGGACGGGCTGGCGCCGGCGCACCGGTTCCTGGTCGCGGCGACCGGCTTCGCCGGCGGGGCCAGGATCGCGGCCACGCCCAAGCCGCCGCGCGCGCTGTTCTGCGTGCCGTTCTCCGCGGGGTCCGCGTACACGCTGTTCGGCACCACGGCGGTGACCTGGGGCGCCGGGGTGAGGATCCGGCCGGCCCGGGTCTCGCTCACCGCGCAGACCGGGTACGCGCACAGCGCGTCGGTGACGTTCCGGTTCAGCCGCGCCCTGCAGCTGTGCGGGACCGCCGGCCTGCCCGGCAGCCATCCCGGCGAGCTGGTCGCCCGGGCAGCCGGCTGACCGGCCGGGCCCGGGCACCCCGCAGCCCGACCGTAAGATCGTGCTGTGCCTGACGAACCGCTGAATAGCCGCATCCTGGTCATCGCCGCGCATCCGGACGACGTCGACTTCGGGACCGCGGCCTCGATCGCGACCTGGACCGACGCCGGCCTCGAGGTGATCTACTGCATCGTCACCGACGGCGACGCGGGCGGCAGCGACCGCAGCGTCAGCCGGGAGGACATGGCCGTGCTGCGGCGCGCCGAGCAGACCGCCGCCGCCAAGTGCGTCGGCGTCTCCGACCTGCGCTTCCTCGGGTATCCCGACGGCCGGGTGGAGGCCACGCTGGCCCTGCGCAAGGACCTGGCCCGGGTGATCAGGCAGGTCCAGCCCGGCCGTGTGGTCTGCCCCTCCCCGGAGCGGAACTACGCCCGCCCCGGCGCCAGCCACCCGGACCACCGGGCGGTCGGCTCGGCCGCCATGGACGCGGTCTACCCGGACGCCCGCAACCCCTTCGCGTTCCCTGAGCTCCTCGACGACGAGCAGCTCGAGCCCTGGTCGGTGCCGCAGCTGTGGATCGCGGGCGGCCTGGAGCCGAACGAGTTCATCGACGTCACCGAGGCCTTTCCGCGCAAGCTCGCCGCGCTGCGCGCGCACGTCAGCCAGACCGGCGACCGGGATGACCTGGAGGGCCTCCTGCGCGGCTGGATGAGCAGAACCGCGAAGGCGGCCGGTCTGCCCGACGGGCGGCTGGCCGAGGCGTTCCAGGCCATCACGGTCTTCTGAGTAGACGCCTGCACCCGGGGAAACTTGCCGGGGCCAGGACCAGCGTCACTAACATGGGGCCCGTCCCCCGTCCGGGTCGCCACCGTGGCACGGCCCGGGCACAAGGGACGCGGACAGCGGCAGGAGCCTTGCAATGATGGAACTAGAGCACACGTTCACCGTCCCGGTCCCGCCCGAGCGCGCCATGGATGTGCTGCTCGACGTGCAGCGGGTAGCCCCGTGCATGCCGGGCGCCTCCCTCGACTCGGTGGAGGGCGACGACATCAAGGGCCGGATCAAGGTCAAGGTCGGGCCGATCTCGATGACCTACGCGGGAACCGCGCGCTTCGGTGAGCGGGACACCGAGGCCGGCGTGATCGTGCTGGAGGCGTCGGGCAAGGAGACCCGGGGCGCGGGCACCGCGTCCGCCACCGTGCGGTCCCAGCTGCAGGGCGAGAACGGCCACACCAAGGTCGTGGTGCACACCTCGCTGAACGTGACCGGCCGCCCGGCCCAGTTCGGCCGCGGAGTGATGGCCGAGGTCGGCGGCAAGCTGATCGGCATCTTCGCCGACAACCTGGCCGCCATGCTGGCCGCGGACAGCGACGCCGGCTCCGGCTCCCCCGCGGCGCCGTCCGCCGCCGTGGCGCCGGAAGAGCCCGCGCCCCCCGCCGCCGGCGAGCCGGAGACCGCGGTGCCCGGGCCGCCCAGCGACGCGCAGTCCCGGCCGATCGAGGACCTGAACCTGCCGGTGCGGTCCTACAACAGCCTGCGCCGGGAAGGCATCCACACGCTCGGCGACCTGGCCTTCCGCACCGAGGAGCAGCTGCTGGCGATCAGCAACATCGGCCCCGCCTCGGTTGAGGAGATCAAGCAGAAGCTGGCCGGGTATCACCTGTCGCTGGCCGGGTCCAGCATCGACGGCACCCCGCTGGCGGGCGGCACGGACGCACCCGGCGCCCCGCCCGCAGCCGCCGCGGCCGCGGCCGGCGGCGGGCCCGGGGACGACGGTCCCGGCCATGCCGATCCCGGCCGGCGTGAACGGCGGCCGGGCGGCGGCCCCACCCGCCCCCGCCCCGGCGGCCGAGGCTGACCTCAACCTGCTCAGGGTCGCCGGCCCGGCCGTGCTCAAGCGCGCCGCACCGGTCATCGTGGGCCTGACGGCCGCCGCGTTCGTCGCCTTCCGCCTCCGCGCCCGCCGCCGCCGCGGCTGAACGTGGGCCCGGGCCGGTGATCATGGCCGGGTTATCGTGAGGCTGTGACCAGCAATCCGGCCGACAGCGCCTATACAGACCGGGCCTGCACCGACCGGGCCTACGCCGAGCAGCAGGACGCCGCCGATCCGCTGGCCGGGTTCCGCGACCGGTTCGTCAGCAGCCCGGAGGCGCTGATCTACCTGGACGGGAACTCGCTCGGCCCGCTGGCCAAGGCCACCCGCCAGCGGATCGCCGAGGTCGTCGACCATGAGTGGGGCGAGGGCCTGGTCCGGTCCTGGCACGACTGGGTGGAGCTGCCCACCGCGGCCGGCGACCTGCTCGGCCAGCACCTGGCCGGGGCCGCGCCCGGGCAGATCGCGGTGTGCGACTCGACCACGGTCAACCTGTACAAGCTGGCCCACGCCGCGCTCGACGCCCGGCCGGGCCGCGACGTGCTGATCACCGACGACGACAACTTCCCGACCGACAGGTACGTGCTGGCCGGGGTGGCCCGCGAGCGCGACGGCGAGCTGCGCCTCATTCACACCGACATCGACCAGGGCATCAGCACCGGCGAACTGGCCGGGGCGCTGGACGACCGGGTGGCGCTGGTCAGCCTGTCGCACGTGGCCTACCGCAGCGGCGCGCTGGCCGACATGGACGCGATCACCGCGCAGGTGCACGAGGCCGGCGCGCTGATGCTGTGGGACCTGTGCCACGCGATCGGCGCGGTGCCGGTCAGCCTGGACGCGGCGGGCGCCGACCTGGCCATCGGCTGCACCTACAAGTACCTCAACGCCGGCCCCGGCTCCCCCGCGTTCCTCTACGTCCGCCGGGAACTCCAGGACCAGCTGCAGCAGCCGGTGTGGGGCTGGTTCGGGCAGGCCGACCAGTTCGCCATGGGCCCGGGGTACGAGCCCCAGCCTGGTATCGGCCAGTTCCTGACCGGCACCCCGCAGATCATCGGCACGGTCGCGGTGCAGGAGGGCACGAAGCTGCTCGCCGAGGCGGGCATGGACCGGCTGCGGGCCAAGAGCACCGGGCTGACCAGCATGCTGATCGCACTGGCCGACGAGTGGCTGGCCCCGCTCGGGTTCACCGTGGCCACCCCGCGCGACCCGGGCCGCCGCGGCGCGCACGTCAGCCTCGCGCACCCGGACGCCCAGCAGATCAGCCAGGCCCTGATCCGCGCCGGGGTGGTCGGCGACTACCGCACGCCGGGCCGGCTGCGGCTCGGCCCGGTACCGATCACGACGCGGTTCACCGAGGTCTGGGACGCGATGGCCATCCTGCGGCGCCTGACCTTGACTAAGGAGTACGCAGCCGTGGGCCTGGAGCACACCCGCGTGACATGAGTCATCCGGGGCGCGGGGCGCTGGGCCGGCCGCGGCGCTGGCCGGCCGCAGTCCTGGGCCGGCTACTCCCACTCGATGGTGCCCGGCGGCTTGCTGGTGACGTCCAGCACGACCCGGTTGATCTCGGCCACCTCGTTGGTGATCCGGGTGGAGATGGCGGCCAGCACGTCGCCCGGCAGCCGGGCCCAGTCCGCGGTCATCGCGTCCTCGCTGGTCACCGGGCGGAGCACGACCGGGTAGCCGTAGCTGCGGCCGTCGCCCTGGACGCCGACCGAGCGCACCCCGGCGAGCAGCACCACCGGGCACTGCCAGATCTGCCGGTCAAGCCCGGCCCGGGACAGCTCGGCGCGGGCGATGGCGTCCGCCGCCCGGACGATCCGCAGGTGCTCGGCGGTCACCTCGCCGATGATCCGGACGGCCAGGCCCGGGCCGGGGAACGGCTGCCGCCAGACGATCTCCCCCGGCAGGCCGAGCTCGAGACCGGCCTGGCGGACCTCGTCCTTGAACAGCGCGCGCAGCGGCTCGACCAGCTCGAAGCCGAGGTCCGCGGGCAGCCCGCCGACGTTGTGGTGCGACTTGATGCTGGCCGTGCCGGTGCCGCCGCCGGACTCGACCACGTCGGGGTACAGCGTGCCCTGGACCAGGAAGCTGACGGTCTCGCCGTGGCTGCCCGCGGCCCTGGCGATGCCCTCGGCGGCCTGCTCGAACGCGCGGATGAACTCGCGGCCGATGATCTTCCGTTTCTGCTCCGGGTCGGTCACCCCGGCCAGCGCGGACAGGAACTGGCCGGCCGCGTCGACCACGGTCAGGTCCACCCCGGTGGCCGCCACGAAGTCCTTCTCGACCTGCTCGGCCTCGCCCTGGCGGAGCAGGCCGTGGTCGACGAACACGCAGGTCAGCCGGGACCCGATGGCCCGCTGGACGAGCGCCGCGGCGACCGCCGAGTCCACCCCGCCGGACAGCCCGCAGATCGCCCGGCCGGCCAGCCCGACTCTGTTCCCGGATCGCGCTGATCTGCTCGTCCACGATGCTGCCCACGGTCCAGGTGGCCGGGCAGCCCGCCGCGGCCAGGAACCGGCGCAGCACCTCGAGGCCCTGGTCGGTGTGCAGGACCTCGGGATGGAACTGAATCCCGTACAGGCCGCGGCCCGGGTCCTCGGCGGCGGCCACCGGGGTGGCCTCGCTCCGCGCGGTCACCGTGAAGCCGGGCGGCGCCGCGGTGCAGGTGTCGCCGTGCGACATCCACACCTGGCTGCGCTCCGGCCGCCCGGCCAGCAGCACGCCGCCCGCCGGGCCGTCATGAAGGTCCAGGCTGGTCGCGCCGTACTCGCCGGTGCCGGTGCGGGCCACCGTTCCGCCCAGCCCCTGGATCATGAGCTGGAAGCCGTAGCAGATGCCGAGGATGGGCACGCCGGACTCGAGCAGCCCGGCCGGGGCGGGCGGGGCGCCGGGCGCGTACACCGAGGCCGGCCCGCCGGACAGGATGATCGCCGACGGCCTCCTGGCCAGCATCTCCGCGGCCGGCATGGTCGAGGGCACGATCTCGGAGTACACCTGGCACTCGCGCACCCGGCGGGCGATGAGCTGGGCGTACTGGGCCCCGAAGTCGACGACCAGGACCGCGCCTGGGGTGGGCTGGCCAGGCTGCACCGAGACCGCCTTCCGCTGGTGTCTGAGCAGCTCAGTCTAGTTGGCTGCGCCCGGAACCTGCTCGGTCTCGGCCGACGCGGCGGCCGTGGAAACCCGGCTGACCAGCACCCGGGAGATCCGGCGGCCGTCCATCTCGGTGACGGTCAGCCGGTGCCCGGCCACCTCCACGGTTTCCCGCTCGGCGGGCAGGTGCCCGAGCATGGCCAGCATGTACCCGGCCACGGTCTCGTACGGCCCGTCCGGCAGCACGACGCCGGCCTGCTCGGCGAACTCGCCCAGGTTCAGCAGGCCGTCCACCTCGACGTTGCCGCCCTGGACCTCGCGCTGGTGCCCGTCCGGCACGTCGTACTCGTCCTGGATGTCGCCGATCAGCTCCTCGACCAGGTCCTCGAGCGTGACGATGCCCGCGGTGCCGCCGTACTCGTCCACCACGATGGCCAGGTGCGCGTGGTCCCGGCGCATCTCAGAGAGGGCGGACAGCACCGTCTTGCTCGGCGGCAGCAGCTTGACCTGCCGGCGCACGTCGCCGACCAGCGCGGCCGGGTCGGCCGACGGGCCGAGCAGGTCACGGGCGTGCACGAAGCCGATCACGTCGTCGTAGGACTCCTGGTACACCGGGAACCGCGAGTACGGGGCGCTGACCGCCACGTTGGCCGCCTCGGCCAGCGGCATGCTGGCGGGCAGGAACTCCACCTCGGTCCGGGGCACGAGCACCTCGCGGACCTGCCGCTTGCCCGCGTCGAAGACCTCGCTGACGATGTGCCGCTCGTCCGCGCTGAGCGCCTGGTTGCCGGTCAGCAGGTCGCGCAGTTCCTGCTCGGTCATCACCGCGCGGGCCGCGTCCGGGTCGCCGCCGAGCAGCCGGACGATGAGGTTGGTCGACTGGGACAGCAGCCACACCAGCGGGCGGGCCAGCGTGGCGATCCGGTCCAGCACCGGCGCGGCGCCCAGCGCGATCGGGATCTGCCGCTGCAGGGCCAGCCGCTTGGGTGCCAGCTCGCCGAGCACCAGGGTGAAGAACGAGATCACCGCCGTGACGATGGCGATGGCCAGGGCCGACGAAACGCCCGAGCTCAGGTTGTGGTGGCGGAACACCGAGGCCAGCTTCTCGGCCAGCGTGGCCGCGCCGAACGTGCCGGACAGCAGGGTGGCGACGGTGACGCCGATCTGCACGGCGGACAGGAACCGGTTGGGGTCCTGGGCCAGCCGGGCGGCGCGCTGGCCGCGCTTGCCCCGCTTCATCAGCGAGCGCACCTGGCCGTCCCGCAGCGAAACAAGGGCCATTTCGGTGGCGGCGAAGAACCCGCCGATCAGAACTATGACCAGGACGATGGCGATGTCCCAGCCGACGTCGTTCACTTCGTGATCCCTGACCTCGGCAAATCGGCATGGCCGCGCGGTGTGCGGTCAGTCTAGACCGCCCCGGGCAGTGCCCGGGGGAACGTGGCGGCCGGCGGTTGATCTTTGCCGTGCGATGCTGGAGCGGTGCCGCTGGCACGGGCGCTGGCACTGGCGCCGCTCCGGGGAAAGGGGACCATGGATGCCCGCTGACCTGCTGGCCGATGCGACCGCGATGGCCGGGGACCTGGCCGAGCTGAGGCATGCGATCCACCAGGAGCCGGAGCTCGGCCTGGAGCTCCCGCGTACTCAGTCAAAGGTGCTGAGCGCCCTGGACGGCCTGCCGCTGGAAATCAGCTGCGGCCGCGGGCTGAGCTCGGTTGTGGCGGTGCTGCGCGGCGGCCAGCCAGGGCCTGCCGTGCTGCTGCGCGGCGATATGGACGCGCTGCCGGTGACCGAGCGGACCGGGCTGCCGTTCGCGTCGCAGATCGACGGGACGATGCACGCCTGCGGGCACGACCTGCACACCGCGATGCTGGCCGGGGCGGCCCGGCTGCTGTCGGCCCGCCGCGGCGAGCTGCCCGGCAGCGTGATCTTCATGTTCCAGCCGGGCGAGGAGGGGCACGCCGGGGCCAGGATCATGATCGAGGAGGGCGTGCTTGACGCCGCGGGCGAGCCGGCCGGTGGCCGCGTACGGGCTGCACGTGGCGTCCGCGCAGCTGCCCGGCGGGGTGCTGAGCACCCGGCCGGGGACGATCATGGCGGCCGCGGACACGTTCGAGGTGACCGTGCACGGCCGGGGCGGGCACGCCTCCCAGCCGCACAACGCGGCCGACCCGATCCCCGCCGCCTGCGAGATCGTGACCGCCCTGCAGACGATGGTGACCAGGAAGTTCAACGTGTTCGACCCGGTCGTGCTGACCGTCGGCAGCTTCCACGCGGGCACCGTGGACAACGTGATCCCGGATGACGCCCGGATGGCGGCCTCGCTGCGCACGTTCTCACCGGAAACCCGGGCGCGGGCCATGGACGCGGCGATCGCGCTGGTCCACGACGTGGCCGCGGCGCACGGGCTGACCGCGACCGCGGAGTTCGGCCAGGGCTACCCGGTGACCGTGAACGACGCGGGCCAGGCTGAGTTCGCCCAGTCGGTGGTCACCGGGCTGCTCGGCGCGGGCCGGTTCGTGCCCACGCCGTACCCGCTGACCGGCTCGGAGGACTTCTCCTACGTGCTGGAGGAGGTGCCGGGCGCGTTCCTGATGCTGGGCGCCTGCCTGCCCGGCAGCGACCCGGCCACCGCGGCGTTCAACCACTCGCCGGAGGCGGCGTTCGACGATGCGGTGCTGGCCGACGGCGCCGCGGTGTACGCCGCGCTGGCGATCAAGCGGCTGGCCGCGGGCTGAGGCGCCGCGGCCAGCCGTAATCCTCACAAACTGGCGACGTCGGCCTGCTTGGCCCGGACCGCCTCAGCCGCCCCGCGCAGGGCGGCCAGTTCCGTGTCCGACAGGTCACGCTCGACCACCTCGCGGACGCCGGTGACGCCGATGGCGGCCTCAACGCCGAGGTAGACGCCGTCGATGCCGTACTGGCCGTCCACCCAGGCGCAGACCGGGAGGACCGCGCCGGAGTCGGTGGCCACCGCGCGGGCCATCCAGGCCGCGGCCGAGGACGGCGCGTAGTACGCGGACCCGGTCTTGAGCAGGGCGACGATCTCGCCGCCGCCGTTCCGGGTCCTGGTGACCAGCTGCTCGATCTCGTCGGCGGGCAGCAGGTCGGCGAGCGGCTTGCCGTCCACCGAGCAGGCCGACGGGACCGGCACCATCGTGTCGCCGTGCGAGCCGAGGGTCAGCGTGCGCACCGAGGCGACCGGGACGCCCAGCCGCTCGGCCACGAAGTAGCTGAACCTTGCCGTGTCCAGCATGCCCGCCTGGCCCATGACCCGGCTGGTCGGGAAGCCGGAGACCCGGGCGGCCAGCGCGGTCATCTCGTCCAGCGGGTTGGACACCACGATCAGCACGGCGTCCGGCGCGTGCTGGACGACCTGCTCGGTCACGCTGCGCACGATCCTGGCGTTGACCCCGATGAGGTCCATCCGGCTCATGCCCGGCTTGCGCGGCAGGCCGGCGGTGATGATCACGATCTGCGAGCCGGCGATGGCCTCGTAGCCGGCGCCCTCGGGGGTGGTGGTCTGGCCGGTGACCTTGGTCTCGAAGCCCTCGATCGGCCGGGACTGGTTCATGTCCAGCGCCAGGCCCTCCGGCTTGCCGTCGATGATGTCGGTGAGCACGACCTCCTCGAAGATGTCGTACTCCGCCAGCCGCTGCGCGGTGGTCGAGCCGTAGAAGCCGGCCCCGACGACGGTTACCTTGCCTGCACGCGCCATTGCGGTGTTCTCCTTCGGTCCGGGGGCGCTGGGTCAGGACGCGGCTATGGCCGCGCGCAGGTTCTCGTCCAGCGCGGCGAGGAACTCCTGGGTGGTCAGGAACGGGGCGTCCGCGCCGACCAGCAGCGCCAGGTCCTTGGTCATCTTGCCGTCGACCACGGTCTGCACGCAGACCCGCTCCAGCGTCTCGGCGAAGGCGGTCACCTCGGGGGTGCCGTCGAGCTTGCCGCGGTGCGCCAGGCCCTGGGTCCAGGCGAAGATCGACGCGATCGGGTTGGTGGACGTCGGCTTGCCCTGCTGGTGCTGCCGGTAGTGCCGGGTCACGGTGCCGTGCGCCGCCTCGGCCTCGACGGTGCGGCCGTCCGGGGTCATCAGCACGCTGGTCATCAGGCCGAGCGAGCCGAAGCCCTGCGCGACGATGTCGGACTCGACGTCGCCGTCGTAGTTCTTGCAGGCCCACACGATGCCGCCGTCGCCCTTGATGACCTGGGCCACCATGTCGTCGATCAGCCGGTGCTCGTACCAGATGCCGGCCGCCTCGTACTCGGCCTTGAACTCGGACTCGAAGACCTCGGCGAAGATGTCCTTGAACCGGCCGTCGTACGCCTTGAGGATCGTGTTCTTGGTGGACAGGTACAGCGGGTAGCCGCGGTCCAGCGCGTAGCGCATGGTCGCGCGGGCGAAGTCCCTGATCGAGTCGTCGAAGTTGTACATGCCCATGGCCACGCCGCCGCCGGGGAACTTCGCGACCTCGAACTCCATCACCGGCTGGCCGGTTTCTGGGGTGAAGCTGATGTTCAGCGTGCCCGGGCCGGGGACCACGAAGTCGGTGGCGCGGTACTGGTCGCCGTGGGCGTGGCGGCCGATGATGATCGGCTTGGTCCAGCCGGGCACGAAGCGCGGGATCGACTCGATCACGATCGGCTCGCGGAAGACCACGCCGCCGAGGATGTTGCGGATGGTGCCGTTGGGCGAGCGCCACATCTTCTTCAGGCCGAACTCGGCGACCCGGGCCTCGTCCGGGGTGATCGTCGCGCACTTGACGCCGACGCCGTGTTCCTTGATCGCGTTCGCCGCGTCCACCGTGACCTGGTCGTCGGTGGCGTCCCGGTTCTCGATCGACAGGTCGAAGTACTTCAGGTCAATTTCCAGGTAGGGCAGGATCAGCTGGTCCTTGATGAACTGCCAGATGATGCGGGTCATCTCGTCGCCGTCTATCTCGACGACGGGATTTACTACCTTGATCTTGGACATTAAGTCGTGCCTTTCCTTCCTCACGCCCGCGCGTCACTGCACGTGGCGGATCTCCCGGGCGCGTGGCGGCGCCCGGGTTAGTCCCTGCCCCGGCTTAGCTCGTCTGCTAGCCCGGTGCTTACTAGCCCTGTGCGGGTAGCACCAGGCCCGCAACCAGCAGCGCGAGGCCCAGGATCGAGAACGCGGCCACATCAGCGAACCGCCGCCGCGACACGAGCAGCCCCGCCCGCCGCTCTGGCAGCACCAGCCTAGCCGCGGCGGCAAGCAGCAGCGTGACGGCCACCGTCAGCACCCCGCCGCGGACGTTCTCCGGGCCGCGCCACAGGTAGGCCAGGCCGGCTGCCGTCCCGGCCAGCACGATCGGGTAGGCCGCGCCCCAGCGGGTCCTGTTGCCGCGGCTGCGGTCGCGGTCGCGGCCGTGGCGGGTCGGAGCCCGGCGGGAACCGGCGGTGCGGGCCGGGGCGGGCTCCGGAGGGGCCTCAGCGGGCGGGGCCGGGGCCGGCGGCGGCGCGGCCGACGGCGGTTCTGGCGCGGACGGCGGGGCCGCGGACGGCGGTGCTGGCGCGGACGGCGAGGCCGCGGACGGCGGGGCCCACGGCGGCGCGGACCCGGGGGTGACGGGCCGTGGCGCGGGCGCGGGACGCGGCGTGGGCGGCTGGGCCGGCCGCGGCCGGGCGGACGGGACCGCGGTCGGCGCGGTGGGCAGCCCCGGGCTGATCATCGGCATCGGCTCGGTCAGGCCGGTGCTGCCGGGCAGGTCGGCCAGGTCGTCGTCGGAGTAGTCACCCGGGCCGGTACCCGGCGGGCCGACCTGGCTCCAGAAGCCGCGCCAGGCACCGGACTCGCCGTACCCCGGCGGGGCCGACGGGGCGGGCGCCGCCGCCAGCCGGACTGGTCCTCCTGCGCTGGGATTCACCGCTGGTCCAGCGGCGTCCAGGTCAGGCCGCGGTCGCCGATGTACTCGCTGTCCGGCCGGATCAGCCGGTTGTCAGCGTGCTGTTCCATCACGTGCGCGGTCCAGCCGGCCATTCGGCTCACGGAAAACACCGGGGTGAAGAGGTCCGTGGGGATGCCGAGATAGTGGTACACGGAGGCAGCATAGAAGTCGACGTTCGGGTAGAGGCCCTTCTCCGCGAACACGACCTCTTCCATCTTTCTCGACATCCGGTAGTAGGTGTCGTCACCGGCCGCGTCGGCCAGTTCGGCCGAGAATCGCCGCAGGTGCGCCGCGCGCGGGTCCTCGACTTTGTACACCCGGTGGCCGAAGCCCATGATCTTGCCGCCGCCGCGCAGCCGGGTCACCACGAAGTCGGCCACCGCGCCGACCGGGTCGCTGCCCGCGCCTGACCTGATCGACTGCAGGCTGCGCATCACCTGCTCGTTGGCCCCGCCGTGCAGCGGGCCCTTGAGCGTGCCGATCGCCGCGACGATCGCCGAGTGCATGTCCGAGAGGGTGGCCGCGCAGACCCGGGCCGCGAACGTCGAGGCGTTCATCGTGTGGTCGGCGTGCAGGACCAGGCAGGTGTCCAGGATCCCGGCCGCGCGCTCGCTCGGCGCGGTGCCGGTGACCTGGAGCAGGAAGCTGGCGGCGATCCCGGCGTCCGGGTCCGGCGCGGGGGTCTCCCGGCCCTGGCGGGCGGCTTCGTAGGCGGCGACGAGCAGCGGCTGCTGCGCGGTGAGCCGGGCCGCCTTGCGGGTGTTCGGCTCGGGGTCGTTGGAGTCCTTGTCCGGGTCGTCCGCGCTGCCGAGCGAGACCAGCGTGCGCAGCGCCTCCATCGGCTCCTGGCTGCGGGCGACCTCGCCGAGGCTGGCGGTGACCAGCTTGCCCAGCGCCCGCCCGGCGGTGATCTCGCCGCGGTAGCCGGCCAGCTCGCCGCGGCTGGGCGGGGCGCCGCGCTGGAGGAGGTAGGAGATCTCCTCGAAGGTGGCTGCGCCGGCCAGGTCGTTGATGTCGTAGCCGCGGTAGAAAAGGCGGCCTGCCGTGCCATCGATGTCGCTGAGCGCGGTGGATGCGGCAACGACATCCGCCAGACCCTTGGCCGGCAGCTGTGCCATGTTTCCTCCCGGACGGCTTGATCGAAGTTTACTTGCGTGGCCTGTTCCCCGGCGTCCTGGCCGCGAGCTGGTGTCCTATTGGCCCCGGAGGAGTAGCCCGCGGCCTGTTTGTCCGGGATAAGGCGAAGCCGTCCGGCAATATGTGGTAGGAAACGCCGCCAGGAGGGTAGCTGCACCGTAAGAAGTCCGTGACTACTCAGACAGGCAGGAGGACCGGGTTTCCATGGAGGGCCCCTTCATCCGCATCGAAGACACCGGCATGCTTGTGGCGCTGCGCGAGGACGTCACTACGATCGGGCGCGGCGATGCGGTCGATGTCCGGCTCAGCGACCCGAGCGTCTCCCGGCTGCACGCGGAGATCGTCCGCCGCGGCCCGTATGCGTACGTAACCGACCTCGGGTTATCGAGAAACGGCACCCGCGTCAACGGGCGGCTGGTCGCCCGGCGGGTACTCGACGATGGTGATGTGCTGACGTTCGGTTCGGCCCGGTGCCGGATTGGCGGCATCGCCAGGGATGACCTCACCGCCGAGGTGGAACTGCGCCGCTCCGCGGCCCCCGAGCTCACCCGGCGGGAACTCGACGTGCTCACCTCACTGTGCCGCCCGGCTCTTTCTGACGAGGCTTTTGTTGCTCCGGCGACGGCCAGGGAGATCGCGTCGGATCTGGTGGTGACCGAGGCTGCGGTCAAGCAGCACCTGCTGCGGCTCTACCAGAAGTTCCGCATCCCCGAGGGAACCAACCGCCGGGTCCGCCTCGCGAACGAGGTGGTTGCCCTGGGCCTGGTGCGGCCGCTGCCGCCGACCGGCCGGCCGGAACCCTGGACCCCCCAGGCGATGCCCGAGGACATCCCGGCGAACGCCACGATCCGCGCCGAGGTCCACGACCGCCGGGCCAGCTGACCCGGCCGCCGCGCCAAACGTGCGCGCACGCACCTCACTGCTGACACTCACAGACGGGTGCGAGCGTGCGCACATAATGGGCCGGTGGACCTCGAACCGTACCGGGGCGAGCTGGTGGCTTTCTGCTACCGGATGCTGGGCTCGTTCCACGAGGCCGAGGATCTGGCGCAGGAGACGATGCTGCGGGCGTGGAAGGCGCGCCAGCGCTACGACCCCGCCCGGGCGTCCGTGCGGACCTGGCTGTACCGGATCGCGACCAACGCGTGCCTGTCCGCGCTGGAAGGACGTGCGCGGCGGCCGTTGCCGTCCGGTCTTGGCGCCCCGAGCGAGGATCCCGCGGCGCCGCTGACGCCGGCGCTCGACGTTCCCTGGCTGCAGCCCTTCCCCGACGCGCGGTTCGATGTGGGGATGCGGGCCGACCTGCGGCTCGCGCTCGCGGCCGCGATGCAGCTCCTGCCGCCGCGCCAGCGCGCGGTGCTGGTGCTCCGCGAGGTGCTGGAGTTCAGCGCCGCAGAGGTCGCCGAGCAGCTCGGGACCACGGTTCCGGCCGTCAACAGCGCGCTGCAGCGGGCCCGCGCCGCCCTGGCGGACACCGGCGATGCGGGCGAGGTCACCGAACCGGGCGACCCCCGGGGGCGCGCGGTGATCGACCGGTACGTACGGGCGTTCGAGGCGGCTGACGTCCCGGCGCTCGTGCGGCTGCTTGCCGATGAGGTGGTCCTGGAGATGCCGCCGGTGCCGCTGTGGTACGTCGGCCGCCGCGACTACGGCCTGTTCATGCACCGCGTGTTCGGGATGCGCGGGCCGGGCTGGGTCACCAGGCAGCTCACCGCCAACGGGCAGCAGCCTGCGTTCGCCGCGTACGCGCCGGAACCCGGCGGCGGGCACCGGCTGCATTCGCTGCAGGTCTTCACCGTCACCGGCGGCCGGGTCACGCGCAACGTCGTGTTCGCTGATCCGCACGTGTTCGAGGCGTTTGACCTGCCCGCGCAGGTTTCCGCCAGCTGAGATCTGCTCGCCCCGATGAGTCCGGGCGGTGCCGCTGGTACGTACCGGTGAGCATCGACCGAAGGAGACCCATCGTGAGCGTCATCGTTATCGAGTTCATCACCCTGGACGGCATCGTGTCCGACCCGGACGGGTCCGGGGGCACGCCGGCGGGCGGCTGGGTGTTCCGGCATGGCCATGAAGCGGTCACCGGGGACCCGTTCCGGCTCGGCAGCGTGCTGGACAACGGGGTTCTGCTGCTGGGCCGGAAGACCTGGGAGCTGTTCTCCCGGATCTGGCCGGGACGCGATGACCCGTTCTCCGCGCGGATGAACGCCGTGCCCAAGCTGGTCGCCGCCGGCACGCTGACCGACGCGTCGGCGTGGGCGAACTCGCAAGCCCTCGACGGCGATCTTGCCGACGTCGTCAAGCGCGAGCGGCGCGATGTGATCGTCATGGGCAGCCTGAGCGTCGTGCACGCCCTGATGGCCGCGGACCTCATCGATGAGTACCGGCTGCTGACCTTCCCCGACATCCTCGGCACCGGCGAGCGGCTCTTCCCCGACGGCAGCCCGCCCGCATACCTGGAGTGCCTGTCGGCCGGGCAGTCCGGGGCTGCTGTTCTCGCGCGGTACGGCCGGACGGAGCGGTGACCGCGGGTCAGCTGAAGATCTGGTGATACCAGCTCACGAGCGAGGTGCGCAGGGTGTGGGCCAGGTCGCGGAGCGGCTGCCAGTGGTCGATCCGCACCCGCAGGTGCTCCAGCGGCCAGTAGAACGGCAGCTGCGAGAACGCCGCGACCAGCGCGGCGAGGCACAGCGCGCCGGCGAAGAAGAGGATCACGGCGGCACCACCCGGCGACCGGGCCATGGCGGCGTAGATCCGGCCCAGCTGGCGGCGCGGCGCGGACGAGCCGGGGCCAAGGCCGTAGCAGAGCACGATGGCCCCGGAGGCGTACGCGGCCGCCTGCACGAACGGGTGCGCGGGCACGGCCAGGATGGTGAGCGTGACCGCGATTCCCGCCGCGACGAGGGCCACCGGCGCCAGCGCGATCATCGTGACCCCGGACCAGACCAGCATCCCCGGGTAGACCAGCGCGGACATGGCGGCCGCCGCGCCCCGCTTGGCGCGGTGGCGGGCGGCCCAGTTGCGGGTCAGGTCGCCGGCCCGGAGCGCGAGCAGCGCGGTCAGGGCGATCAGGCCGCCCGCGACCGGGAGCAGGATGCTGAGCCCGGCGCCGGCCAGCACCACCAGCAGCACGAACAGGTGCTGCCCGCGGGCCGGGGCCGGCTGGGCCAGCCCGTACTGGGCCGCGCGGTTCGGCCCGGCCTGCGGGTCGTAGGGGCCGCCGATGACCCCGGTTGCGTTGGGGTCGTACGGCCCGCCCGGCGGTCCCCGGCGGCGGCCCGCCGCGGCTGGCCCGTACTGCACGTCAGGCAGCAGGTCGGACAGTGAGCCGTGGCTGGGGTCGCGCACGATCGGCATGGGCTGCGTCTGATTCAGCCGGGCCGCCGCGACCGCCGCCGCCGGGCTGCTGGCCAGGTCCAGATGCGGGTCGTGACCGGCGGCCCCGGCGCCGCCCAGGCCAGCACCGGCCAGGCCCGCCCCGGCCAGCCCGGCACCGGCCAGCCCAGCCGCGCCTGCGGCACCCGCCGCGGCCGCACCCGGATACGGGCTAGCCCCGCCCGGCTGCCCGGCCGGGACGGCGCCGGCCCCGGGCGCACCAGCCCCGGGCACGTTGGTCACCGTGGCCGACCCCGCGTCGCCCCCGCCGGCCCCGGCCGCCGCGGCGTGCGCCGCCTGTCCCGGGCCGGCCTGGCCCGGGACCCGCGTCGCGTACCGGTCTGCCGGATCCGGGCTGGCCGGGGCGGGACCGCCGCCGCCGGCCACTTGCGTGGCGGAACGGTCCCCGGCGGGGTCGGTGGCGGCATCAGCAACCGGGGCACTGTCCTGGCCGGGCACCCGGGTCGCAGACCGGTCAACGGCCGGTCCGGAACCTGCGGCGCGGCCGGATCCGGCGGACCGGTCCGCGTCCCCGGCGCCGGCCGGGGAGAGACCGGATGCGGCCGCAGCAGCGGCGCCGGCCGCGAGGGCACCCGCGGCACCCGCACCGGCGAGACCGGCCGCGGCAGCACCGGCAGATGCCGCGGGGCCGGCCGCAGCCTGGCCGGCGGCACCGGCAGCCCCGGCCCCGGCGGACTCCGGGCCGGATTCAGCGGGGCCGGCGGACGGGGCGCGGGCGGCCCCGGCGCCGGCCCGGGCACCGGCGGCGGTGGATTCGGGGCCGGGATCCGCGGCGGGATGCCCGACGGCCCCTTCGTCGGTGGCCTCGTCATCGGTGCCGCGCTGGGTGGCGGCGTCTTCGCCGTCCCGGCCCGGGCCGCCGGCCCAGGCGGGGCGGGCGGCGTCGGCCACGGTGGCCGACACGGGCGGGCTGGCGGGCAGCGGGACCGGGTCGATGGTCGGGGCGTCCGGGGACACCGTGGCCCCTGTGTCCGACGGGCTGGCTACCGAGGCTGCCGCTGCCGCCGCGGCGGCCGCGGCCGCGGCGGCGGCCAGGCCGTCCGGGGCGACCGCCGGCACTCCGGCCGCGGGGAGGCCCGGGCTGGCGCCTGGCCCGGCGCCGGCGCCGGCGAGCCCGCCCGCCGGGGCATCGCCGGGCGGGCCGCCAGCCGCGCCGCCCTGAGCCACTGCCCGTCCGGGTCCCGGGCGCAGGTCGGCGGGGGCAAGCACGCCCAGCCGGCCGGCAAGCTCCGCCGCGGACGGGCGGCGGAGCGGGTCCCTGGCCAGCGCCTCGGTGAGCAGGCCCATGAGCGCAGGCGGGCAGCCCTCCAGGTCCGGCGAGCCGTTCATGATCCGGAAGAAGATGACCTCGAACGTCCCGGTGCCGAACGGCGGCCGGCCGGTGGCCGCGAACGCGATCGTCGAGCCCCAGGAGTGCACGTCCGACGCCTGGGTGGCGCCCTTCCCCTCGATCACCTCGGGGGCCAGGTAACCGGGCGTGCCCATGAACATCCCGGTCTGGGTGATCTTGCTGGAGTCCGCGGCGTGCGCGATGCCGAAGTCGATCACGACCGGCTCGCCCTCGGACAGCATGATGTTTCCCGGCTTGAGGTCGCGGTGCACGACGCCAGCAGCGTGGACCGCGCAGAGTGCGGCGGTGGACCCGCGGGCCAGCCGGGCCAGGGCCGGGCCGTTCAGCGGACCCGACTCATTGACCAGCTGATCCAGCGTCCGGCCGCGCACGTACTGGGTCACGATGTAGGGCGGCTCGCACGTCAGGTCGGCGTCCAGCACCTCGGCCACGTACGGGCTGCGGACCCGCCTCATGGTCTCGACCTCGCGGGCCAGCCGCCGCCTGGCATCCCGCTCGCCCGCCACCGCGGGCCGCAGCGCCTTGACTGCAACCTGACGCTGAGCACTGTCAACCGCCAGGTAGACCACGCCCATTCCGCCCTCGCCGATGCGCCGCAGCACCCGGTAGGGCCCGAACTCCTGGGGGCGCCCATCCCGTTGAGTCATGACCGGACCAGCCTAAGGGCTCTGCTAGCCGCTCGCTCCAGGCCGCTGGAAGGCGCTGCCTTCCGCGCTCCTCGCTCCCTCGGCGCTCCTTCGTCGCGCCTCATCGCTCGTCAGGAAAACAGCGCCGCGGCCCGCCACGAGCCAGAGCTGGCTCCGCCGGCTAGGGCGGCCCGCAGCGCGGACCGGGCCGGAGTCTCCCGGGACGGGCCTGGTCAGCGGGATACTCTGCCGACGCCGTCAGCCGCCGGTGATCAGCCGGCGCAGGGCGCTGGCCGTGGCCGCGTTCTGCTCGGCGTGCTCGACCAGCGCCTTGGCCAGCTCCTGGGCCCACTGGCCGACGGGAACCGGCTGGCGGGACAGGACCACGCCGCGGACCTCGCGGCAGATCTCGGCGGCCGGCTGACCGCGTTCGACGCCCAGCGTCATGACCCGGTCGCCCAGCCGCACGGTGATCTTCTGGACCTCCCCCGGCCGGCCCTTCATCCGGTCGGACATGCTGCGCTGGCGGTCCACGGTGACGCAGCCCGGCGGCAGGGACTCGCCCAGCGAGCTGGTCAGAACCTGGGCGTAGATGGCCACGTCCGCGGAATCAGCGCGGAGCGCGGCGGCGACCATCTCCAGCGACGGGCTGCCGTCGCCCGGCTCGGCGACGGTCATTGCCCGGTAAACGAGGCCTTGCCCGGCCCGTTCTCCACGAAGCTGTGCATGCCCGCCTTCTGGTCCTCAGTAGCAAAGAGAGCAGCGAACTGCAGCCGCTCGAGCTGCAGTCCGGAAGCAAGGTCCACGTCGAGACCCTGGTCGATGGCTTGCTTGGCGGCGCGCAGGGCCAGCGCGGGCCCGCTCACAAAACGGCTGGCCATTTCCCTGGCCGCGGTGAGCACGTCAGCGTCCGGCACCACCCGGTCCGCGAGCCCGATGGCCAGCGCCTCCTGGGCGCCCACGAACCGGCCGGTGAAGATCAGGTCCTTGGCCCTGGAGGGGCCGATGAGGCGGGGCAAACGCTGAGTGCCCCCGCCGCCGGGGATGACCCCCAGCTGGATCTCGGGCTGGCCAACCTTGGCGCTCTCACCGAGAATCCGGAAGTCGGCACACAGGGCCAGTTCCAGGCCGCCACCGAGGGCGTAACCGGTGATGGCCGCTATCACCGGCTGCGGCAGCTGCGCGATCGCGGTGAACGCGTTCTGGAGCCGCTGCGTATTGACTGCCATCTCCGCGTAACCGGCGTCCGCCATCTCCTTGATGTCGGCGCCCGCCGCGAACACCTTCTCGCCGCCGTACAGGATCACCGCACGGACCTGGTGGTCCGTGGCCAGCCGCGAAGCGGCTTCGGCGATCTCGGTCTGCACCTGGGCGTTCAGCGCGTTCATCTTCGGCCGGCTGAGCCGGACCACTGCGACGGCAGCTTCGATTTCCACCTGGACGAACTCGCCCATCCGCACCTCCCTTACCGGGCCGATCCTATGCAGGACACGGGGATCCTACGCAGGACAGGGCCCCCTGGCGGGCGCCAGCTGGCACCCTGCCGCGGGAGAGCGGCAGTCAGGCGCGCAGCGGCCGCTGCTGCGCGCTGACAGTCTTACTCGCCGGAGGCGTGCGGCATGGACATCGGCTGCCACCCGTTGAGGAAGCCGCGGACTTCACTCTCGCTGTAGCGGCGGTGCCCGCCGGGGGTCCGGATCGACGACAGCTTGCCGCCACGGGCCCACCGGGTCACGGTCTTGGGGTCCACCCGCAGCAAGGCCGCTACCTCGGCCGGGGTCAGCAAGCGGTTCTCCGGCTCGATCTTGGCTCTCACGAACAGCGTCCTTTCACACGTGGGGGTAACGGGCCAGTTGCGGAAAGTAGCCAAGCGCAGCCGTAACTTTCCGAGAGCGGTCTATCACAGGATGTCATGCCCCCCTGGCTATGCAGGCGTTCTGGCTTGGCTCGGGGAGAATTTTCCCGTGCCCGCCCGCCTTGTCCTGTAAAGCTGACGCAACGATAACTCAGCCGGTTTACCGGCGCCCCGTAACACGGCCAAGACGCTATGTCGCACTAAGTGCGCAGCGCTATGACCTGCGAATCAGGCCGGGGTGATCAAGGACTCACCGAAAGGTAATAAAGGGGTGAGCACGAACAGAAGATCACGGATTCAGCGCAGATCACCATTAGTCAGGCCGGCCGGCGCATCCGGGAACGTAACCAGGCCAAGCTCGGCCGGAGTGGCCAGCAGCGGGTGCGCGGGCAGCACCCGGACGGTGTAGCCGAACGGCCCAGGGCCGCCCAGCTCGACCTCGCCGGCGTAGCGGGCGGCCGACTGGCCGTCCGGCGGGCTCTCCAGGGCCAGCGCGGCGTGCGCCGGTTCGGCCAGCTCGTCCTCGTCCCCCACCCGGCCGTACACCACCTGCACGGTCACGTCGTCCGGGGTCAGCTCGCCGAGCGCGACCACCGCGCTGACCGACAGCCGGGCGCCCGGCATCTGCTCGCCCTCGGCCGCCTCCACGTGCTCGATCGCGATGCCCTGCCAGGCCTTGCGGACCCGGTCCTGCCAGGCGGCCAGCTCGCGGGCCGGGCCGTACTCCAGCCGCCCGCCGTCCGGCGCCGTGGTGCCCAGCACGGGCGGGCCGGCCAGCGCCCGGGAGGCCACCGCGGCCGGCTGGTACAGCTCGGTCGTGTACTCCCTGACCATCCGGGTGGCCTGGGCCTTGGGCCCCAGCGTGCGCAGCGTGTGCGCGACCATCTCCAGCCAGCGGGCGGGCGGCTGGCCGCCGGCGTTGTCGTAGAACAGCGGCGCGACCGACTGGCTGATCAGGTCGTACAGCGCGGCGGCCTCGACCTCGTCGCGGCGGCCGGACTCGCTCACGCCGTCCGCGGACGGGATGGCCCAGCCGTTCGCGCCGTCGTACCACTCGTCCCACCAGCCGTCCCTGATCGACAGGTTCAGGCCGCCGTTCAGCGCCGACTTCATGCCCGAGGTGCCGCACGCCTCCAGCGGCCGCAGCGGGTTGTTCAGCCACACGTCGCAGCCCTGCACCAGGGCGTGCGCCAGGGCCATGTCGTAGTCCGGCAGGAACACGATCCGGTGCCGGACCCGGGGATCGTCGGTGAACTTGACCATCTGCTGGATCAGCAGCTTGCCGCCGTCGTCGGCGGGGTGGGCCTTGCCGGCGATGACGATCTGCACCGGCCGCTCCGGGTCGAGCAGAAGCTCGGTCAGCCGCTCCTGGTTGCACAGCATCAGCGTCAGCCGCTTGTAGGACGGCACCCGGCGGGCGAACCCGATCGTCAGCACGTTCTCGTCCAGCGCCTCGTCGATCCAGGTCAGCTCGGCGTCCGAGGCCCCGCGCTGGAGCCAGGAGGCGCGCAGCCGGCGCCGGGCCTCGGCCACCAGCCGGGCCCGCAGCTGGCGGCGGATCTGGAAGATCGCGGCCGGCCCGGCCGCGGCGATGTGGGCCCAGGCCGGGCCGTCCTCGGGCAGGCCGTCCTGGCCGCCCGCGCCGGCCGCCGCACCGTCCCCGGCCCCGGCCTGCGCACCCGCGGCGGCCAGGTCGAGGATCTCGGTGGCCACCCAGGTCGGAGCGTGAACCCCGTTGGTGACCGAGCCGATCGGCACCTCGGCCTGGTCGAAGCCCGGCCACAGCCCGGTGAACATGCCCCGGCTGACCGAGCCGTGCAGCTTGCTGACCCCGTTCACCCGCTGGGCCAGCCGCATGCCCATCACGGCCATGTTGAAGATGTTCGGGTCACCGCCCGGGTAGGTCTCCGCGCCGAGCGCCAGGACCTGGTCGCACGGCAGTGCCGGGTCCTCGTTGGACCCGCCGAACTGCCGCTCGATCAGCTCCCGGGCGAACCGGTCGATGCCGGCCGACACCGGCGTGTGGGTGGTGAACACGGTGCCCGCCCGGCAGGCGGTGAGCGCCTCGGCGAACGACAGCCCGGACATGGTCAGCTCGCGGATCCGCTCCAGGCCGAGGAACCCGGCGTGGCCCTCGTTGGTGTGGAACACCTCGGGCTGCGGCCGCCCGGTGAGCTCGCAGAACCGCCGCACCGCCCGGACCCCGCCGATGCCGAGCAGCAGTTCCTGGTGCAGCCGGTGGTCGCTGCCGCCGCCGTACAGCCGGTCGGTCACCTCACGCAGGGCCGGCTCGTTCTCCTCGATGTAGGAGTCGAGCAGCAGCAGCGGCACCCGGCCCACCTGGGCCAGCCAGATCTGGGCCGCGAGCGGGGCGCCGCCGGCCAGGCCGACGGTGATCCGGACCGGCTCGCCGGTGCCGTCGGGGCCATCCCGCAGCAGGGCCAGCGGCAGGCCGTTGGGGTCCCCGGCCGGGTAGCGCTCGGCCTGCCAGCCGGGCGCGGACAGCGACTGGGTGAAGTACCCGTGCCGGTACAGCAGGCCGACGCCGATCAGCGGCACGCCCAGGTCGCTGCTGGCCTTGAGGTGGTCCCCGGCCAGGATGCCGAGCCCGCCGGAGTACTGCGGCAGCGCCGCGGTCACGCCGAACTCGGGAGAGAAGTACGCGACCCCGGCCGGCGGGTCCGGCAGCTCCGGGCTGGCCTGGTACCAGCGCGGCCCGGACAGGTAGTCGCGGAGCTCGTCGGCGGCGTCGCCGAGGCGGCGCAGGAACCGCCGGTCGGCGGCCAGCGCGGCCAGCCGCTCGGGCGGCACCTGGGCGAGCAGGGCGACCGGGTCGCCGCCCGCCCGCTGCCACGCCGCGGGGTCAATGGCAGCAAAAAGGTCACGCGTCTCGGTATGCCATGACCAGCGCAAATTGAGCATCAGCTCACGCAGCGGGGCAAGCTGCTCGGGGAGGACCGGGTGGATGATGAACCGCCGGATAGCTCTCACCGGCCCGACCTTAATGTGTGCGGCCGAAGGTTGCTAACCAGGTAAGCGAAGGTACGGAGAAGCTTGGCAACCGGGTGCGGATGGCCGCCGCCAGAATGGGTAGCGTTGCAGCGTGATAGGCCGCATTCCCATCCTCGACGTGCAGCCCGCCCCTGACCAGGGGCGACGGCCGGCGAAGTCGGTAGCAGGCGAGACCTTCGAGGTCAGCGCCACGGTGTTCCGCGAAGGCCACGAGCGGCTCGGGGCCGGCGTGGTGCTGCGCGCGCCGGACGGCAGCCAGCTGCCGCTGGCCACGATGCGCGAGCTCGCCCCGGGCACCGACCGGCACGGCGCCGACGTCACGATCCCGGCCGAGGGGAGGTGGCAGTTCCGGGTCGAGGCGTGGGGCGACCCGATGGCCGGGTGGCAGCATGACGCGGCCATCAAGATCCCGCTGGGCCAGGACGCGGACCTGATGCTGGCCGAGGGCGCGCTGCTGTTCGACCGGGCGGCCAAGGCGGCGAAGACCCCCCGGCGCGAGCGGGACCTGCTGGCCGCCGTGGCGGCCGCGCTGCGCGACGGCGACCGGTCGCCGATGTCCCGGCTGACCGCGGCCAGCAGCCCGGAGGTGCTGGCGATCATGGCCGGCTGGCCGCTGCGCACGCTGATCACCAGGACCCGGTGGTACCCGGTGGTCGTGCACCGGCGCCGGGCCCTGTTCGGGTCGTGGTACGAGTTCTTCCCCCGGTCCGAGGGCGCCGAGCTGGCCGGCCAGGACGGGCCGCGGTCCGGCACGCTGAAGTCCGCGGCGGGCCGCCTGGACGCCATCGCGGCGATGGGCTTCGACGTGGTGTACCTGCCGCCGGTGCACCCGATCGGGACGACCGCCCGCAAGGGCCCGAACAACACGCTGACCGCCGGGCCCGGCGACCCGGGCTCGCCGTGGGCGATCGGCTCGCCGGACGGCGGGCACGACTCCCTGCACCCGGACCTGGGCACGATGGCGGACTTCGACGCGTTCGTCGCGCGGGCCGGGGAGCTGGGCCTGGAGGTGGCGCTCGACCTGGCGCTGCAGGCCTCCCCCGACCACCCGTGGGTGATCAAGCACCCCGAGTGGTTCACGACCAGGGCCGACGGCAGCATCGCCTACGCGGAGAACCCGCCCAAGCGCTACCAGGACATCTACCCGGTCAACTTCGACAACGACCCCGAGGGCATCTACGCCGAGGTGCTGCGCACCGTGCGGCTGTGGATGGACCACGGGGTGCGGATCTTCCGCGTCGACAACCCGCACACCAAGCCGCTGCGGTTCTGGGAGCGGCTGCTCGCGGACATCGGCAGGACCGACCCGGACGTGCTGTTCCTGGCCGAGGCGTTCACCCGGCCGGCCATGATGCACGCCCTGGCGATGATCGGGTTCCACCAGTCCTACACCTACTTCACCTGGCGGAACACGGCCGGTGAGCTGACCGGCTACCTGCGCGAGCTGTCCGGGCCCGCGGCCGCCTACATGCGGCCGAACTTCTTCGTCAACACCCCGGACATCCTGGGCCACTACCTGCAGCACGCCGGACCGGCCGCGTTCGCGGTGCGCGCGGTGCTGGCCGCCATGCTGTCCCCCACCTGGGGCGTGTACTCCGGCTACGAGCTGTGCGAGAACGAGCCAGCCGCGCCGGGCAGTGAGGAGTACCTGCACTCGGAGAAGTACCAGTACCGGCCGCGGGACTGGGCCGGGGCGCAGGCGGCCGGGGCCACGCTGGCCCCGTTCCTGGCCCGGCTGAACCGCATCCGGCGAGCGCATCCGGCCCTTCAGGAGCTCCGCAACCTGCGGTTTCACCATGCTGACCAGCCGGATCTGCTGTGTTTTTCCAAGGTCGCGGATGGTGCCGACGCGGCCGGGGGCGGACGGGATATCGTGCTCGTCGTCGTCAATCTCGACTGGCGCGAGCCACGAGAGGCCACCGTCTGGCTGGATATGCCGGCGCTCGGCCTCGATCACAACGCTGAGTTCCTGGTCACCGACGAGCTTTCCGGCGAGTCGTACTGGTGGCGGCAGGCCAGCTACGTGCGGCTCGACCCGTCGATGGTGCCCGCACATATCTTCACTGTCCGTTCGTGATACCGGCATCCGCCCGGCCGACCGCAGGAGCACGAAGTGGCCACAGCACCGGATAAGCCCACGCCGCCCATGCCCACCCCGCCGCCGCTGACCGGCTTCGCGGGCCCGGCGGCCACCCCGGTGCCCGACCCGTTCAGCTTCGGCCAGCCCCGCGACCCCGACTGGTTCAAGCGCGCGGTGTTCTACGAGGTGCTGGTCCGCGGCTTCCACGACTCGAACAACGACGGCACCGGGGACCTGCGCGGGCTGATGTCCCGGCTGGACTACCTGCAGTGGCTCGGCATCGACTGCCTGTGGCTGCTGCCCATCTACGCCTCGCCGCTGCGGGACGGCGGCTACGACATCTCCGACTTCACCACGGTCCTGCCCGAGTTCGGCAACGTCGGCGATTTCGTCGAGCTGGTGGACGAGGCGCACAAGCGCGGCATCCGGGTCATCGCGGACCTGGTCATCAACCACACCAGCGACGCGCACCCGTGGTTCCAGGCCTCCCGCAGCGACCCGGACGGCCCGTACGGCGACTTCTACGTCTGGTCCGACGACGACGACGGCTACCCCGACGCCCGGATCATCTTCGTCGACACCGAGCAGTCCAACTGGACCTTCGACCAGGTCCGCGGCCAGTACTACTGGCACCGGTTCTTCTCCCACCAGCCCGACCTGAACTACGACAACCCGAAGGTCCAGGACGCGATCCTGGAGGTGCTGCGGTTCTGGCTGGACCTGGGCATCGACGGGTTCCGGCTGGATGCGGTGCCCTACCTGTACGAGCGCGAGGGCACCAACTGCGAGAACCTCAAGGAGACCCACGAGTACCTGCGCCGGATCCGGTCCGAGGTCGACCGGCTCTACCCGGACCGGGTGCTGCTGGCCGAGGCCAACCAGTGGCCCACCGACGTGGTCGAGTACTTCGGCGACAGCGCCCTGGGCGGCGACGAGTGCCACATGGCGTTCCACTTCCCGCTGATGCCGCGCATCTTCATGGCCGTGCGGCGGGAGCAGCGCTACCCGATCTCGGAGATCATGGCCCAGACCCCGGAGATCCCGTCCGGCTGCCAGTGGGGCATCTTCCTGCGCAACCACGACGAGCTGACGCTGGAGATGGTCACCGACGACGAGCGGGACTACATGTACTCCGAGTACGCCCGTGACCCGCGGATGAAGGCCAACATCGGCATCCGCCGCCGGCTGGCCCCGCTGCTCGACAACGACCGCAACCAGCTCGAGCTGTTCACCGCGCTGCTGCTGTCCCTGCCCGGCTCGCCGGTCATCTACTACGGCGACGAGATCGGCATGGGCGACAACATCTGGCTCGGTGACCGCGACGGGGTGCGCACCCCGATGCAGTGGACCCCGGACCGCAACGCCGGGTTCTCCCGCTGCGACCCGGCCCGCCTGTACCTGCCGCTGATCATGGACCCGATGTACGGCTACCAGGCCATCAACGTCGAGGCCCAGGAGCACAACAACGGCTCGCTGCTGTTCTGGACCAAGCGGATGATCGAGATCCGCAAGCGGCACCCGGTCTTCGGGCTGGGCCGGTACGAGGAGCTGAGCTCGTCCAACCCGAGCGTGCTGGCCTTCGTCCGGGAGCACCCCGACCCGGGCAACAGCCAGGAAGCGGCCGACCGGATCCTGTGCGTGAACAACCTCTCGAGGTTCCCCCAGCCGGTCGAGCTCGACCTGCGCCGGTTCAAGGGGATCACGCCGATCGAGTGCATGGGCGGGGTCAGGTTCCCGCCGATCGGCGACCTGACCTACCTGCTCACCCTGCCGGGTCATGGTTTCTACTGGTTCCAGCTGCCGCCGGTCCAGGAGCGGTAAAGAGGCGTCCCTTCTGGCCGATTTTCGGCCGGTACCGCGTTAGAACGGTGGCGGGAGGGACATAGTCCAGTAGCTATGAACTTGCTGGAGCATGCCCTCGCGACCTGGATGCCCGCCCAGCGGTGGTTCCCCGGCGACCGGATCGGCGGTGACGTCACGGTCATCGCGGACACCCTGCTCGCGGCGGGCGATCCGGAGCTGCGGCACCTGATCGTGTCGGTGCGCTCAGGCGCGCCGGCCCGCGCCCCGCCCGCCCGTTACCAGGTGCTGGCCGGGTTCCGCCGCCAGGTGCCGGCCGGACTGGCGCACGCGCTCATCGGCACCGACCAGCGCGGCAAGATGGTCTACGACGGGCTGCACGACAGCGAGCTCACCACCGTGCTGCTGCGCGCCATCGCCGGGGAGCGGGCCGACGGGCCGCTGGCCTTCGCCCGGGAACCGGACGTGGCCATCGACCTGACCGCGCGCAGCCTGGTGCTGTCGGTCGAGCAGAGCAACACCAGCCTGGTGTTCGGCGACTCGGCGATCCTCAAGGTGTTCCGCCGGCTGTTCGCGGGCCCCAACCCGGACCTGGAGATCACCAGCGCGCTGGCCCGGCTGGGCTCGTCCGACATCGCCCGGCCGCTCGGCTCGGTCAGCTCCCGGCTGGACGGTGAGCCGGTGCTGCTCGCCGTCCTGTCCGAGTTCCAGCGCGGCGCCTGCGACGGCTGGCAGCTCGCCCTGACCAGCCTGCGCGACCTGTACGCGCGCGCCACCGACCGGGCCGGCGCCTCCGCCGGCGGCGAAAGCGCAGCCGCCGAGGCCGGCGGCGACTTCGCCGGCGAGGCGCACCGGCTGGGCGCGGCCACCGCCCGGGTGCACGCCGACCTGGCCCAGGCGTTCGGCACCCAGACGCTGAACCCGGAAGAGCTGGCCGGTCTGGCCGGCCAGATGACCCTCAAGCTCAAGGAGGCCAGCGCCGAAGTAAGCGCCCTGGCCACCTTCGCGGACAAGGTCGCGACCGCGTACGCCGCGCTGGCCGAGATCACCGGCCCGGTGACCGTGCAGCGGGTCCACGGCGACTACCACCTCGGCCAGGTGCTGCGCTCCCAGAGTGGCTGGGTGCTGCTGGATTTCGAGGGCGAGCCGCTGGTCCCGCTGGACCGCCGCCGCGACCTGGCGCCCGCCCTGCGCGACGTGGCCGGCCTGCTACGGTCCTTCGACTATGCGGCCCGGCACCTGCTGGTCGGCCACCCCGACGCGGCACGGCTGTCCGGGACCGCGCTGGAGTGGGTGGCGAGGAACTCGGCCGCGTTCTGCGAGGGGTACGCCGAGGAGCACGGGTCCGACCCCCGCGACCAGGCCATCCTGCTGCGCGCGCTGATGCTGGACAAGGCGGTGTACGAGGTGATGTACGAGGCCAGGCACCGGCCCTCCTGGCAGGACATCCCGCTGGACGCGATCGCGGGGCTGTAAGAAAATGACCCCTGGGGACGACCAGATGACCGGAGTCAGCACCGCCGAGCTGGACCGGATCGTGTCCGGCACCCACCACGACCCGCACTCGGTGCTCGGCGCGCACCCCGCGCCGGGCGGCGGGATGACCGTCCGCGCGCTGCGCCCGCTGGCCACCTCGGTGATCGTGCTGCTGCCGGACGGCCGCCGGTTCCCGGCCGGGCACGTGCACCAGGGCATCTTCGCGGCCGACCTGCCGGACGACAAGGACGTGCCGGACTACCGGCTGTCGGTGACCTACCCGAACGGCGACGGCGGCCCGGACGCCGAGTACGTGACCGACGACCCGTACCGGCACCTGCCCACGCTGGGCGAGATGGACCTGCACCTGATCCGCGAGGGCCGGCACGAGGAGCTGTGGCGGGTGCTCGGCGCGCACGTCCGCAGCTTCGGCGAGGTCACCGGCACGGCCTTCGCCGTGTGGGCGCCCAGCGCCCGCGGCGTCCGGGTCATCGGCGACTTCAACTTCTGGGACGGGCACGCGCACCCGATGCGGTCCCTGGGCTCCGCCGGGGTGTGGGAGCTGTTCGTGCCGGGCGTGCAGGCGGGCACCAGGTACAAGTTCGACATCTGCGGCCCGGACGGGTCCTGGCACCGGAAGGCCGACCCGATGGCGGCCCTGGCCGGCCGCCCGCCCGCGACCGACTCGGTGGTGTTCGAGAGCAGCTACGAGTGGCAGGACGAGGCCTGGCTGGCCCGCCGGGCCGAGGCCGACCCGCTGCGCGAGCCGATGAGCGTGTACGAGGTGCACCTGGGCTCGTGGCGGCCCGGCCTGTCCTACACCGAGCTGGCCGACCAGCTGACCGCCTACGTGACCGAGCTGGGCTTCAGCCACGTGGAGTTCCTGCCGGTCGCCGAGCACCCGTTCGGCGGCTCCTGGGGCTACCAGGTGACCTCGTACTACGCGCCGACCGCACGGTTCGGCACCCCGGACGAGTTCCGCTACCTGGTCGACCGGCTGCACCAGGCGGGCGTCGGGGTGATCCTGGACTGGGTGCCCGCGCATTTCCCGCGCGACAGCTGGGCGCTGGCCCGGTTCGACGGCACGCCGCTGTACGAGCACCCGGATCCGCGCCGCGGCGAGCACCCGGACTGGGGCACGCTGATCTTCGACTACGGCCGCGCCGAGGTGCGGAACTTCCTGGTCGCCAACGCGGTCTACTGGCTGGAGGAGTTCCACGTGGACGGCCTGCGGGTCGACGCGGTGGCCTCGATGCTCTACCTGGACTACTCCCGCAAAGACGGCGAATGGCTGCCGAACGCGCAGGGCGGCCGGGAGAACCTGGATGCGGTCGCGCTGCTGCACGAGGCCAACGCGACCTGCTACAAGCGGGTCCCCGGCATCCTGATGATCGCCGAGGAGTCCACCGCGTGGCCGGGCGTGACCCGGCCGGTGCACCTGGGCGGGCTCGGCTTCGGGCTGAAATGGAACCTCGGCTGGATGCACGACACGCTCAGCTACCTGCAGCGCGACCCGCTGTTCCGCGGCTACCACCACAACGAGCTGACGTTCTCGATGATGTACGCCTACAGCGAGAACTTCGTGCTGCCGCTGTCGCACGACGAGGTGGTGCACGGCAAGGGCTCGCTGCTGGCCAAGATGCCCGGCGACGACTGGAAGAAGTTCGCCGGGCTGCGCGCGCTGCTCGCCTACATGTGGGCCCACCCGGGCAAGCAGCTGCTGTTCATGGGGTCGGAGTGGGGCCAGGCCAGCGAGTGGTCGCAGGAGGCCGGCCTTGACTGGGCGGCGCTGCGCGGCGAGCGGCACGCCGGGATGCAGCGGCTGGTCGCCGACCTGAACGCGGCCTACCGCGACGACCCGGCGCTGTGGTCGGGCGACTTCACCGCGGACGGGTTCAGCTGGATCGACGCGAACGACTCCGCCGGCAACGTGGTCTCGTTCCTGCGGCTGGCCGCGGACGGCAGCGGCCGGGTCCTGGCCTGCGTGGCGAACTTCGCCGGGCACCCGCACCTGAACTACCGGATCGGCCTGCCGCTGGCCGGGCGGTGGCGCGAGGTGGTCAACACCGACGCGCAGGTCTACGGCGGCAGCGGCGTGGGCAACCTGGGCGCGGTCCAGGCCGTGGCCGAGCCGTGGCACGGCCGGCCCAACTCGGCCCGGATCACCATTCCGCCGCTGGCCGTGCTCTGGCTGGCGCCGGAGAACCTGCCGGTGCCGGGGCCGGAGTTCGGCGATGATGAAGGCGAGGACGGCGCGGGCTGACCGGGAAGCAGGTGCTGTGGTGGACGAGGAACTGAAGGCCAGCGAGCCGCAGCACGAGCCGGTGCCGGCCGGCGCGGCACAAGAAGTCGCCGCGCGGGCCGCGCTGGCCGCGGTGCCGGGCCGGATGCCCGCGATCTACCTGGGGCACGGCGCGCCGCCGCTGGTCGACGACCCGCTGTGGGTGATCCAGCTGGCCGCCTGGGCGCAGGCCATGCCGCGGCCCACCGCCGTGCTGATGGTCTCCGCGCACTGGGAGTCCGCGCCGCTGACCATCGGCGCGACCAGGGACGGCGTGCCGCTGATCTACGACTTCGGCGGGTTCGCCGAGAGGTACTACCACGCGCAGTACCCGGCGCCGGGCGCGCCCGCGCTGGCCCAGCGGGTCCGCGACCTGCTCGGCCACGCCGAGCCGACCGTGGACATGCCGGACCGCGGCCTGGACCACGGCGCGTACGTGCCGCTGACCGTGATGTACCCGGACGCGGACATCCCGGTGCTGCAGATCTCGCTGCCCACCCTGGACCCGGAGCGGCTGCTGGCCATCGGCGCACGGCTCCGCCCGCTGCGGGACGAGGGCGTGCTGATCGTGGGCAGCGGGTTCCTCACCCACGGGCTGCCGTTCCTGCGCGATTTCCGGTTCGACGCGCCGCCGCCGGGCTGGTCCACGGAGTTCGACCTGTGGGCCGCCGAGCGGCTGGACGCGGGCGACGTGGACGCGCTGGCCGATTTCGGCCGGGCCCCTGGCGCCAGGTACGCGCACCCGACCACCGAGCATTTCGCGCCGCTGTTCGTCACGCTGGGCGCGGGCGACGGGCCCGCCCCGGTGACCACGATCACCGGCTACTGGCTGGGCCTGGCCAAGCGCTCCATCCAGGTCGCCTGAGCCTCAGCCGGCCAGGCCAGCCGGAGCGTCCCAGCGGACGTGCAGCTCCGGCGGCTTGCGGAACACCAGGCCGCGCGGTGCGGCCGGGCGGTCGGGGTCGAGGCGCAGCCCGGGCAGCAGGTCGAGCAGCGCGCCGACCGCGGCCGCGGTCTCCGCCGACGCGAGCTGCGCGCCCGGGCAGAAGTGCGGCCCGCGGGCGAAGCCCAGGTTGTACTGCGCGCCAGGCCGGCCGGGCTCGAACTCGTCCGGGCGATCGAACACCGCGGGGTCCCGGTTGGCCGCCGGCGATCGACACGCGGACCAGGTCGCCGCGGCGGATCCGGGCGCCGGCCAGCTCGGCGTCCGCGGTGGCGTACCGGTCGACCACGGCCGCGGCCGGCTCCAGCCGCAGCGACTCGGCCACCGCGGCGGGCAGCAGGGACCGGTCCGCCGCCGTCGCGGCCAGCGCCGCCGGGTGGCTCAGCAGGTGCAGCACCGCGTTGCTGATCATGCCCTCGGTGGTCTCGATGCCGCCGAACATCAGCACGGCCGCGTCCGACGCCACCTCGTCCGGCGTCAGCCCGCCCTCCGCCGCCGCCGCGGCGAGCAGCGACCTGCCGCCCGGCGCGCGGACCGCAGCCGTAACCCGTTCCCTCAGCTCCGCGAACGCCGCCCGCCCGGCCTGCACCAGATCGATGTCCCGTCGATCGGTATCTATCGCGATCGACGGGACATCGATCGCCCCGGGACCGGCGGACCGGGGCCGGGGCCCGCGGACAGCGCGGTGACCGCGGTGACGATCGCGTCGTACCAGGTCAGGACCTCCGCCGGGTCGGTGTCCGGCAGGCCGAGCAGCCCGGTCACCACCGCCACCGCGAGCGGCCCGGCCAGCCCCCGCCGCAGCTCCGCCGCCCCGCCGTAGCGCGACTGCCCCGCCGACTTCAGTTCGTTCACTAAGGAGTACGCAGTTTGCGTGGCGAGTGACTCCAGCCGATCCCGGGCCGCCGCCCCGCGGAACGCCGCCGAGAACGGGTCCCGGTGCCTCCGGTGCGGGCCGCCGTCCAGCGAGAGCATGGACGGCCCGACCACCTGGGCGGTGGAGAACCGCGGGTCGTCCACGGTGAACCCGCGGCTGTCCCGCATCACCGCCAGGGCCAGGTCGTGCCGGGTGACCAGCCAGCCGCCCACGGCCGGCAGCCAGGACACCGGCTCGGCCGCGCGCAGCCGGTGCAGCAGCGGGTGCGGGTCCCCGTCCAGGTCCGCCACGGTCACCGCGGCACCCAGCGGGAACGGCCCGCCGCGGTCCGGTTCCCGCCCGCCTGCCATGATCCCGACGCTACCCGGCGGCCAGCTGGCCCAGCAGCCAGCGCGGCCCGGTCACCGCCGCGCCCGCGGCCTGCGCCCGGCCGCGCAGTTCCCGGTCCGCAGTGATTACCAGGCGACGCCCTGGCAGGTCCGCGGCCAGCCGGGCGATCAGGTCGTCCCCCGAGCCGCCCGCGGCGGCCACCGCGACCGCCCCGGCCGGCGGCGGGCTGTTGCCATCCTGGGCCAGCCCGGCCGGCCGCCGGCCCAGCGCGGCCCGGGCGGCGCCCTCCAGCACCATCAGGTACCCGGGGAACCGCCGCTCCAGGTCCCCGTCTCCCTCCCCGGGCACGCCGCGGGCGGCCAGCGCGGCGACCTCGCCGTGCAGCCGGGCCGCCGCGCCCGCCCGGTCCCGCCACCAGCCGTCCGCCCGCGATCCCATCACGTTGGCGGTGTCCACGATCACCGTGACCGGTTCCAGCACGGCGGACAGCCGCGGCCAGGCCGCGGCGAACCCGGGGTGCAGCACCAGCCCGGCCACGTCCGGTGCCGGGATCCAGCCCGCCGCGATGCTCTCCCGGTTGGCGTTGCGGACCCCGAACGGCTCATCGGCCTCCGCCAGGACCGTCCGGTAGGCCCACCCGCCGTGGTCGTCGAGGTGGATCCCGGTGGGCCGGACATGCGCCGCCGGCACGGCGATCTCCTCGGCCGCCTCCCGCAGCGCGGCGTGGACCTCGCTCTCGTGGCTGTCCCTGGCCCCGCCGGGCGGTCCCCAGGTCCGCGGGTAGTGCACGGTCCAGCCGCGGCGGTGCAGCAGCACCTGGGCTGGGTCCCCGTCGCGGCCCGGCAGCCAGGCCAGCAGGCCGGCCGCACCGAAGATCCCCCAGTGGGTGTGGCCAAGATCGCAGCGGGCCCAGCCATCACCGTCGTGTCTGGCCATCGAGGCGACCTTAGCCCACGCCGGGCCCGTGGCCCGGCGGCCGGTCCGCGGGCCCGGCCGGCGAGGCCTAAGCTGGGGCTCATGCTGGACTCGCTTCCCGGCCAGGTGGCCAAGCTCCGCCAGCGCCGCACGGCGCCACTCATTCTGGAACTCGACCTCACCGAGGGGATCGCCGAGGAACGCCCGGCCGACCCGGTCTCCGCGGTGCTGGCCCGGCGCCGCCCGGTGCTCGCCGACGTGCTCGACGCGCTGCGCCGGGCCGCCGCGGACCCGCGGGTGACCGCGCTGGTGGCCAAGGTCGGCGGCCGCCCGATCGGCCTGGCCGTGGTCCAGGAACTGCGCGCGGCGGTGACCGCGCTGCGCGAGGCCGGCAAGCAGACCGTGGCGTGGGCCGAGACGTTCGGCGAGTTCTCCGCCGGGAACGTGCCTTATTACCTGGCGACCGCGTTCGGCACGGTGTGGCTGCAGCCGTCCGGGGACGTGGGCCTGACCGGCATCGCGGTGGAGCGCCGGTTCTTCCGCGGCGCGCTGGACCGGCTCGGCGTCGAGTTCCAGGTCGGCAAGCGGCACGAGTACAAGAGCGCCGCGGACCAGTTCACCGAGCACGGCTTCACCGGCCCGGCCCGCGAGGCCACCGACCGGATGTCGGTCTCCGTGCTGGAGCAGATCACCAGCGCGATCGCGGCCCGCTGCCGGATCACCGGCGAGGAGGCCAGGGCGCTGGTCGACCGGGGGCCGTTCCTGGCCGCCGAGGCGCTGGAGGCGGGCCTGGTCGACGCGCTCGGCTACCGCGACGAGGTGTACGCCGAGGTCCGCAAGCAGGCCGGCCCCGAGGCCACGATGCTCTTCCTGGGCCGCTACGGCCGGGCCAAGCAGGTCGCCGAGCGGGCCCGCAACCTGCCGTCCGCGCTGCGCCAGCCGCCCGGCCTGGCGCTGATCTACGCCACCGGCCCGATCCAGCGCGGCCGCAGTGGGCGCAGCCCGCTGCCCGGCGGCGGCCGGATGGGCTCGGACACGGTCGCCGCCGCGCTGCGTGCGGCGATCTCCGACGACCACGCCCGGGCGATCGTGCTCCGGGTGAACAGCCCCGGCGGCTCCTACGTGGCCTCCGACACGATCTGGCGCGAGGTCGTGCGGGCCCGCGGCGCGGGCAAGCCGGTCGTGGTCTCCATGGGCGACGTGGCCGCCTCCGGCGGCTACTTCATCTCGATGGCCGCGGACGTGATCGTGGCCCAGCCGGGCACGCTGACCGGCTCGATCGGCGTGCTGTCCGGCAAGCCGGTGGTCGGCGAGCTGCTCGGCCGCTACGGGGTCTCCACCGACACGGTCACCGCCGGCGAGCACGCGGCCATGTTCGGCACCACGCACCCGTACAGCGAGGACGAGTGGGCGCTGATCAACCGCTGGCTTGACCATATCTACGCGGACTTCACCGGCAAGGTCGCGCGTGGCCGCGGGATGACTGCCGAGCGAGTGCACGAGCTGGCCCGCGGCCGGGTGTGGACCGGCGCGGACGCGCTGGCTCACGGCCTGGTCGACGAGCTGGGCGGGCTGGACCTGGCGACCTCGCTGGCCCGGGCCCGGGCCGGGCTGCCGGATGACGCCCCGGTCCGCGGCTACCCGCGGAACCGGCCGATCGACCGGCTGCGCCCGGCGACCTCCAGCGAGGCGGCCGCCGCGGCGGCTCCCCGGCTGACCGCGGGCCTGCTCGCGGAGAGCTGGGGCCCGGTGTGGCGCCAGGCGGCCGCCGTGGGCCTGTCCGCGGCCGGCCCGCTGATCCTGCCCGGGGACTGGTCAGTTGAATGACCAGCCTCCGCCCGCCCGCCCCTGGTGATCTGGCGGACGCGCTGCGGGCGGTCGCCGCGGCCGTCGCGCTGGTGACCGTCGCCGACGGCCGGGACGACGTGGGCGTCACGGTCAGCACGCTGTGCCCGGTGTCCGCCGACCCGCCGCTGGTCAGCGTCGCGCTGCAAGGCGGTACGTACCCGGCGGAGCTGCTCCGCCGGGTGGACGGGTTCGCGGTGACTGTGCTGGCCGCCGGGCAGCGGGCGGTGGCGGGCCGGTTCGCGGCCGCGGGACGGCCGGGCGCCCGGCGGCTGCTGGAGGGCACGGGTGAGTCGTTGCCGCGCGGCCCGCGGTCCGGCGCGCTGATCGCCGCGGGCGGGCTGGCCGGACTGGACTGCGCGGTCACCCGGCGGATCGAGGCCGGCGATCACCTGCTGGTCATCGGCGAGGTGGCCGGCGTGGCCTACGTGGCCGAGGCGGGCCAGCCGCTGGTCCGCTTCCGCGGCCGCTACCCGGGCCTGGCGCCGGTCATGAGTTGAGGTAGGTCAGCACGGCGAGGACGCGGCGGTTGTCGTCGTCGGACGGGGCCAGGCCGAGCTTGGCGAAGATCGACGTGCTGTGCTTGCTGACCGCCTTCTCGGTGACGAACAGGGCCTGCGCGATCGCCATGTTGGACCGGCCCTCGGCCATCAGCGCGAGCACCTCGCGCTCCCGCGGGGACAGCGCGCCGAGCGGCGCGTCCTTGGCCCGGCGGCCGAGCAGCTTGCTGATCACCTCCCGGTCCAGCACGGTGCCGCCGCGGGCCACCCGGCGCAGCGCCTCGATGAACTGATCGTCGCTGAACACCCGGTCCTTGAGCAGGTAGCCGACCCCGCCGGACTGGTCGGCGACCAGCTCGCGGGCGTACAGCTGCTCGACGTACTGGGACAGCACCAGCACCGGCAGGCCGGGGATCTGGCGGCGGGCCTCCAGCGCCGTGCGCAGCCCCTCGTCGGTGAAGGTGGGGGGCAGCCGGACGTCCACCACGGCCACGTCCGGGCGCTGGTCGAGCAGCGCCCGGAGCAGGTCGTCGCCGTTGTCCACGGCCGCGGTGATCTCGCAGCCGTGGGCGGTGAGCAGCCGGGACAGGCCCTCCCTCAGGAGGAAGAGGTCTTCGGCGATGACAACGCGCACGGCACCTCGATGACGACCAGGGTGGGCCCGCCCGGCGGGCTGTTAACGGCGAGGATCCCGTCGAATGTAGCGAGCCGCCGCTCCAGCCCGCGCAGCCCGGTGCCGCGGGCCGGGTCCGCGCCGCCCGCCCCGTCGTCGGTGACCTCGATGCGCAGCAGCGCACCGTCGTGCCGGGCGTGGATCTGCACGTGCCGTGCCCCGGCGTGCTTGACCGCGTTGGCCAGCGCCTCGGCCACCGCGAAGTAGCAGGCCGACTCGACCGGCAGGTCCGGCCGTCCGGGCAGCTCGATGTCGGTGACCGTGTGCAGCGGGGTGTCCAGGGCCAGCGCCCGGATCGCGTCCGGCAGGCCGCGGTCGGCCAGCACCGGCGGGTAGATTCCGCGGACCAGGTTGCGCAGCTCGGTCAGCGCCCGCGAGGACGAGTCGATCGCCTCGGCCAGCAGCTGGCTGGCCGCCTCCGGGCTGCTGGTGATCAGCTTCTGCGCGGCCCGCAGGTTCATGCCCACCGCGACCAGCCGGGCCTGGGCGCCGTCGTGCAGGTCCCGCTCCACCCGGCGCAGCTCGGCGGCGGCGCTGTCGACCGCCTCGGCGCGGGTCTGGGTGAGCTGCTCGACCCGGCCCGCCAGCTCGGCCTCGCTGGCCCGCTGCGGCCACAGCAGGGCCATCGTGCGCTTGTCCAGGGCCCGGGGCGCCAGCCACAGCGCGAGCGCGATCATGGCCAGCCCCTGCAGGCCGGCCAGCACGGCCAGCGGCCTGCTGGTCACGTACACCGCGCCGTACAGCAGGTTGTGGTAGCGCGGGAAGATCTGCGGCCACAGCAGCGCGGCCGCCACCCCGTAGACGCCGAGCGCAAGCAGGCCGCCGACCGCCAGATCGGCGGCCACCGACGGGAGCAGGAGAATCACGGCCAGGCCCACCAGCCCAAGCACGGCCAGCACGACCAGCTCCCCGGGGGCGTTGAAGCCGAATACCCAGACCGGCCCGGCCAGTTCGGCCAGCAGGCCGGCCACCGGGATCAGCAGCAGGTTCCACGGCGGGCGCGGCGCGCTGCTGCCGCCGCCCGGCCGGCCGCGGCCCCAGGCGGGGCGGCCGGCCACCAGCAGGGTGAGCCGCGGAGTCCCGCGGCCCCACCGGATGGCCAGGTACGAACCCACCGCGAGGAACACCAGCGCCTCGGGCAGCAGCACGTGGTCCCGCCAGGGCCCGCCGACGACGAAGCCGTTGTAGTACGCCGTGCTGTACCCGCCGGCGCCGGAGAACAGGACCGCCTTGAGCCCGGCCAGGCCGAGGCCGATCAGCGCGTACGGGAACACCCGGCGGGCGGCCTGCGGCACGAGTGCCACCAGCGCGCCGGATGCGAGCACGATGAGCAGGGTCAGCGCGCCGCCGCCAATGGTCACCCGCAGCAGCAGGGCCAGCGGCAGGAGCAGCATGCCCCAGCCGGGCCCCCGGGCCTGACCGCCCGGGCCCGGACGGCTCTGCACGTGCTGGCGGCGCACGGCGATCACGGCGCAGCCGATGCAGTACGCCAGCAGGAATATCCACTCTGCCATCTGGGCTCCCTGGGCCAGGCCTGCCCGCTGCGAGGCCGTCCGGTCCATCGTGTCGCCACGGACCAGCCGCCACTATGGGCCGGAGCCCCCACTCAGGGTAGGCCTGAACCTACCTTTCCGGCACTGCTGGCGCGGCTACGGAGATGCCCTACGGGAGGGCGCCGGCCACCAGCTGGCCGTCCTGCCAGACGGCGGAGATCAGCGGCACCCCGGGCCGGTAGGCCAGGTAAGAGTGCGACGGCGCGTCGAGCATGACCACGTCGGCCCGCGCCCCGGCGCCCAGGTGCCCGACGTCGTGACGGCGCAGCGCCCGGGCACCGCCCGCGGTGGCCGCCCAGACCGCCTGGTCGGTGGTCATCTTCAGCTCCCGCACCGCCAGCGCGATGCAGAACGGCATGCTGGAGGTGAAGCACGAGCCCGGGTTGCAGTCGGTGGCGATGGCCACCGTGACCCCGGCCTTCATCAGCGCGGCCGCGTCCGGGTAGGGCTGCCGGGTGGCGAACTCCACCGCGGGCAGCAGCGTGGCCACCGTGCCCGCGCCGGCCAGCGCGTCGATGTCGCTGGCGTCGAGGAACGTCAGGTGGTCGGCCGAGGCCGCGCCGAACTCGGCGGCCAGCTTGGCGCCGGGCCCGGGGCCGAGCTGGTTGGCGTGCACCCGCGGGATCAGCCCGGCGGCCTTCCCGGCCTTCAGCACCGCGGCGGCCTCGTCCCGCCCGAACGCACCTTTCTCGCAGAACACGTCCACCCACCGGCTGTGCGGCGCGCAGGCGGCCAGCATCGGGCCGCAGACCAGGTCCACGTACCCGGCCGTGTCGTTCGCGTACTCGGCGGGCACCACGTGCGCGCCCAGGTACGTCACCTCGCGGGTGAACGCCGCGGCCAGGGCCACGCTGCGGGCCTCGTCGGCCACCGTCAGCCCGTACCCGGACTTGCACTCGAACGTCGTGGTGCCCTGCAGGGCCAGCTCCGCGGTCAGCGACCGCAGGTTGGCGCCGAGCGCCTCGTCGCTGGCCGCCCGGGTGGCGGCCACCGTGGACCGGATCCCGCCGGCCTGGTAGGGCTGCCCGGCCATCCGGGCGGCGAACTCGGCGCTGCGCTCCCCGGCGAACACCAGGTGGGCGTGCGAATCCACGAAGCCGGGCAGCACCGCCCGGCCGCCCGCGTCCACCCGCAGGTCCGCCGCGGGCGGCCGGGCCGAGCTGCCGGTCCAGGCCACCACGCCGGCCTCCATCACCAGCGCCGCACCGGACGCCGAGGTGAACGGCCCGGGCCCGATGCCGTTCGGCGCATTCGTGACCAGCTCGCCGATGTTGGTGATCAGCACACTCACCTTGCGAATGCTCCCACACGGGCGCGTAAGCGCAGGCCCGCGCCCCGCCCCAGAGTCAGCGCAGCGCGGCCAGCGCGGCGTCCAGCGCGCCGGGCACGTCCCCGGCGAGCAGGTGCCGGCCGCCGGACACCACGTCCCGGCCGCCGATCACGACCCCGGTCACGTCCGCCGCGGTGGCCGCGAACAGCACGCTCTCCAGCGCGGTCGCGGCCGTGGTGCCGGCCAGCCGCGGGCCGCCCAGGTCCACGGTGACCAGGTCGGCCAGCGCCCCGGCGACCAGCTCGCCCGCGTCCGGCCAGCCCAGGCTGGCGTGCCCGGCCGCGGTCGCCATCCCGGCCAGGTCGGCGGCGGTGAAGTGGCCGCGCTGCCCGGTGGCCAGCCGCTGGTCCAGCTCGACCCGCCGGGCCTCGGTGAACAGGTCGATCACCGCCTGGCTGTCGCTGCCCACGGTCAGCCGGGCTCCGGCGGAGGCCAGCGCCCGGGCCGGCCCGATCCCGTCGGCCAGGTCCGCCTCGGTGGTCGGGCAGAAGCAGGCGAACGCCCGGCTGCCGCCGATCAGCTCGATGTCCCGGCCGGTCAGGTGGGTGGCGTGGACCATCGTGGCGCGCGGGCCGAGAATCCCGGCCCGGGACAGCACCCCGGCCGGGGTGTCGCCGTAGGCGGCCAGGCAGGCCTCGTTCTCGGCGGGCTGCTCGGACAGGTGCGCGTGCACCGGCGCCCCGTGCGGCTGGGCCCAGGCCAGCACCGGCGGCAGCTGATCCGGCGGCACGGCGCGGACCGAGTGGACCGCGGCGCCGAGCCGGGCGCCCGGGCCGAGCTCGCCGTGCTCCCCGGCGCCCAGCGCGGCGACCCGCTCGGCCCAGCCGTGCCCGTCGCCGTCGGAGAACCGCAGCTGCGGCCCGGCCAGCGGCACCGGCGCGCCGCTGGCGTCCAGCCCGCCGGACAGGTAGCAGGTGTCCAGCAGGGTGATCCGTATCCCGGCCTGGCGGGCGGCCTCCAGCAGCGCCTTGCTCATCTCGTTCGGGTCGGCGTACCGGCGGCCGCCGGTGCCGTGGTGCAGGTAGTGGAACTCGCCCACGCAGGTGATGCCGGCCAGCGCCATCTCGGCGTAGACCGCGCGGGCCAGGGCCAGGTAGGAGTCCGGGTCCAGCCGCGCGGCGGTCGCGTACATCTGCTCCCGCCAGGTCCAGAACGTGCCCCGGCCCGCCTGCGTGCTGCCGCGCAGCGCCCGGTGGAACGCGTGCGAGTGGCCGTTGGCGAGGCCGGGCAGGGTCAGCCCGGCCAGCCGCGGCGCTCCGTCCGCCTCGGCCGCGGTAACCCCCGGCCTGACCTCGGTGAACCGGTCCCCCGTGGCCTCGATCAGCACGTCCGGCATCAGCCCGTGCGACGGCAGCCAGGCCAGCTCGGCGTACCAGCGCCGCGGGCCGCCCGTCATGAGCTGGCCAGCGCGGTGAGCACGGCGGCCAGCGCGGTCACCCCGGCGGCGCAGTCGTTCGGGTCGGCGTACTCGGCCGGCGAATGCGAGACGCCGGTCGGGTTGCGGACGAACAGCATCGCGGTGGGCAGCCGGGCGGCGAGGAACCCGGCGTCGTGCCCGGCCCCGGTAGGCAGCACCGGGGCGGTGATCCCGGCCCGGCCCAGCGCATCGCTTACCCGGCCGCGCAGCGCCGCGTCGAAGTCCACCCGGGGGCTGAACGACTCTCTGGTGACCGCCACGGTCACGTGCTGGCGGGCGGCCTCGGCCTGCGCCGCCGTGGTGACCTCGGCGACGATCGCGTCCATCGTCGGCTCGTCCGCGGCGCGGGCGTCCAGCCAGCCGGACACACGGGCGCTGATCGCGTTGACCGCGCCCGGTTCGGCGATGATCTTGCCGATCGTGGCCACCCCGCCGGCGCTGGCCGCAGCCCGGCGCGCGGCCAGGACGGTGGCCGCGAACGGCAGCATCGGGTCGTGCCGGTCACCGAGCCGGGTCGTGCCCGCGTGGTCGGGCCGGCCGGTGAACTCCAGCCGCCACCGGCCGTGCGCCCAGATCGCCTCGCCAATGCCGACCGCTGCGCCCAGCCCGCCCAGCGCGCTGCCCTGCTCGACGTGCAGCTCGACGTAGCTGCCGATCCGGTCCAGTCGCTCGTCGTCACGCCCGAGCCCGGCCGGGTCCGCCCCGGCGGCGCTCATGGCCTGAGCAAGCGTGACCCCCTGGGCGTCGGTCAGCGCACCCGCCGCCTCGCCGGTGATCGCCCCGGTGGCCAGCCGGGAGCCCAGGCAGGCTATGCCGAACCGGGCGCCCTCCTCCTCGGTGAACGCGGCCACCGCGACCGGCCGGGCCGGCGTCACGCCGCGGCGCGCAGCTGCGTCGAGGGCCGCGAACCCGGACACCACGCCGAGCGGCCCGTCGAACGCCCCGCCGTCCGGCACCGAGTCCAGGTGGCTGCCGGTCACCACGGCCGGCTGCCCTTCCGTTCCCGGCGGCTCCCACCAGGCCCACAGGTTCCCGTTCCGGTCGGTCTCCGCCCGCAGCCCCCGCTCCCCCGCCGCGGCCAGGAACCAGGACCGGCACTCCTGGTCCGCACCGGTCCACGAGTACCGCCGGTAACCCCCACCCGGCTGCCGCCCGACCGGCAGCAGCGCCTCCCACAGCTCCGCGAATCCCATGCACCCCATCCTCGTCCATAGATCCGTCCTCCCAATGTGATCGAAGTGCCGTTGCTTCGCCTGGAAGATAAGCAGCGTCACTTCCACCACAGTTACGCTGAGCCACGGCCTATCCGATCTCCCAAAGCGATGCCGCCGTTCACAAAGGGTTAACGATCTAGCTCCGCCCAGACGGTTTTGCGGTGGGGGCCGGTGCGTTCTGCTGCCGCAGCGGAGGTCGCGCGGGCTGTGGTCCTGCACTTACGGGCGGCGGGCTACGCCGCAGTACATGATGCGGGAGCCGTCGGTGTCGGCGGCTTGCGGGTCCTCGCGCGCCCCACATGCCGACGAAGCAGAGGTTGGGACCGGCGCCTGGGTACGGTTCCACCAGTTCCAGGCCTTCGAAGAAGGACTCGATCACGGCCTTGGGCCGCGGGTACAGCCGCTCGGTCGACCGCTTGTACATCTCCTTGGCCGCCTGCACCATCTTCGGCGGCAGGTTGTCCGAGGTGCCCTGGGACAGCGCCAGGTAGCTGCCCGGGGCCAGCGCCTTCACGTACCTGCCGACAAGGGCCTTGGGCTTGCTGGCGTCGGAGACGAAGTGCATGACCGCGGTCATCAGCAGGCCCACCGGCTGGCTGAAGTCGATCATCCCGGTCAGCACCGGATGACCGAGCAGGACGTCTGGCTCACGGACATCGGCCTCGATCAGCCGGGCCGACTCCGGGTCCGCGATCAGCCCCTCGGCCATCGCCGCGACCATCGGGTCGTGGTCCACGTAGACGACCCGGGCGTCGGGCGCGACCTTGAGCACGACCTCGTGGGTGTTACCCGTCGCGGGCAGGCCGGAGCCGATGTCGATGAACTGGCGGATGCCCTGGGCAGCGATGAACTCCGCGGCCCGCTGGTGGAAGCCCCGGTTCGACCAGGCCATGTCGGACAGCTCCGGCATGATCTCGCGCAGCTTGTCCGCGGCGATCCGGTCGACCTCGAAGTTGCTGGTGCCGCCGAGGTAGTAGTCGTAGAGCCGGGCTGGACTCGGCCGGGTGACGTCGACACCGTCGGGCACCCGCCCGGCCTCGCTCATGCACCCCTCCTGTCCCGACATTCCCGGCAAAATTGTCGCATGGGGCATGAACGGCACGGGCCGCGCGGAGGGTTAACGTTTGTTAATTCTGGCCGGCCGCGTCGGCCATGGGGACGCGAACGCCTCGCTCCGCCGCGACCCGGGCGGCGTCCGGGTAGCCCGCGTCCACGTGCCGGATCACCCCCATCCCGGGGTCGTTGGTCAGCACCCGCTCCAGCTTCTCGCGCGGCCAGCGCCGTGCCGTCGGCCACGGACACCTGGCCGGCGTGCAGGGACCGGCCGATGCCCACCCCGCCGCCGTGGTGGACGCTCACCCAGGACGCCCCCGAGCACGTGTTGACCAGGGCGTTGAGCACCGGCCAGTCGCCGATCGCGTCGGACCCGTCGGCCATCGCCTCGGTCTCCCGGTACGGCGAGGCCACCGAGCCGCAGTCGAGATGGTCGCGGCCGATGACGATGGGCGCGGAAACGTCCCCGCGCTGGACCAGCTCGTTGAAGCGCAGCCCGGCCAGGTGCCGCTCGCCGTAGCCCAGCCAGCAGATCCGCGCGGGCAGGCCCTGGAAGTGCACCTTCTCCCTGGCCATCCGGATCCACCGGGTCAGCCCCTCGTTCTGCGGGAAAAGGCCGAGAATCGCGTCGTCGGTGGCCGCGATATCGGCCGGGTCGCCGGACAGCGCAGCCCACCGGAACGGGCCCCTGCCCTCGCAGAACAGCGGCCGGATATACGCCGGCACGAAGCCGGGGAACGCGAACGCCCGGGTGTACCCGGCCACCTCGGCCTCGCCGCGGATCGAGTTGCCGTAGTCGAACACCTCGGCGCCCGCGTCGGCGAACCCGACCATCGCCTCGACATGAACAGCCATCGACTCGCGGGCCCGCCGGGTGAACCCGGCCGGGTCCTCGGCCCGCAGCGCGGCCATGTCCTCGAACGCCACCCCGCGCGGCAGGTAGGTCAGCGGGTCGTGCGCCGAGGTCTGGTCGGTGACCACATCAATAGGGGCGCCAGCCGCCAGCAGCTCGGGCAGGATGTCGGCGGCGTTGCCGAGCAGCCCGACCGACAGCGGCCGCCCGGCGTCCCTGGCGGCCACCGCCCGGCGCACCGCGTCGGCCGTGTCCTCCGCCCGCTCGTCCAGGTAGCCGTGCTCGATCCGGCGGTCGATCCGGGACGGGTCGCAGTCGATGCAGATCGCCACGCCGCCGTTCATCGTCACCGCGAGCGGCTGGGCACCGCCCATCCCGCCAAGACCGGCGGTCAGCGTGATCGTGCCGGCCAGGCTGCCGCCGAACCGCTTGGCCGCGACCGCGGCGAACGTCTCGTAGGTGCCCTGCAGGATGCCCTGGGTGCCGATGTAGATCCACGAGCCGGCCGTCATCTGGCCGAACATGGTCAGCCCGAGCGACTCGAGGCGCCGGAACTCCTCCCAGGTGGCCCACTGCGGGACCAGCAGCGAGTTGGCGATCAGCACCCGCGGCGCCCACTCGTGCGTGCGCATGATGCCGACCGGCTTGCCCGACTGGACCAGCAGGGTCTCGTCGCCGCCCAGGTCGCGCAGCGACGCAACGATCCCGTCGAACGCGTCCCAGCTGCGCGCCGCCCGGCCGGACCCGCCGTACACGATGAGCTGGTCCGGGTGCTCGGCGACCTCGGGGTCCAGGTTGTTCATCAGCATCCGCAGCGCGGCCTCCTGCGGCCACCCTTTGCACGACAGAGCAGTGCCGCGGGGGGCACGGACCGGGCGCGGGCCAGCGGCGGGGCGTGGGTTGGTCATGGCCGGATCCTCATTCCCTCGGCTGGCAGGCGTCGGCCAGCAGTGACGTGATATCGGCGGCGGCCGGCTGGCGCGGCGTATTCGCCAGCACTTCGTCGTCCAGGGCATCCGCAGCCAGCTGCGGGAAGTCGGCCTCGGTCAGCGCGGTCCCGGCCGGCAGCAGGCCCAGGCCGAGCGTGGCGATCAGGGCCGCCACCGCCTCGATGGCGGCGGCCGCGTTCCACGCCGCGGACCGGCCGGTGCGCCCGGCCCCGAGCGGGAACGCCAGATCCGCGATCCGGTCCTTCCGTACCGCCGTGTTGAAGCGGAGCACGCCGGGCAGCACCAGGCTCAGCGCCTCGCCGTGCGGGACGTTGAACCGGCCGCCGATCGCGTGGCCGATCGCGTGGCACAGGCCAAGCCCGGTGCGGGCCATGCCGGTGCCCGCCAGGTGCGCGGCGAGCAGCAGCTGAGCCCGGGCCTCCCGGTCCGCGCCGTCCGCTACGGCCCGGGGCAGGTAGTTCCCGACCATCGCGGCGACCTGCAGGGCCAGGCCGTCGGACACCGGGTTCGGCCGGAGGGACAGGTACGACTCCACGGCGTGGGTCAGAGCGTCCAGGCCGGTCGCCGCGGTCGGCCGCGGCGGCAGCCCGGTCGTCAGCTCCGGGTCGAGCAGGGCCACCGCGGGCCGGGTCGCCGCGGATCCCACGTAGAACTTGCGGGCCGCGCCGGTGTCGGTGACCACGCCGAACGCGTTGGTCTCCGCGCCGGTGCCCGCCGTGGTCGGCACCGCCACGATGGGGAGCGGCGCGGCCGCGAACTCACTGCGGTAGTCCAGGTCCCGGCCGCGCTGCGGGTTGACCGCGGCCACCGCGATGCCCTTGGCCGCGTCGATCGGCGACCCGCCGCCCACGGCCACCAGGCAGGCCACCGGCCGCTCGGGCGGGCCGAAGGGCTCCGCGCCGCCAGGTCCCTCCAGGCCGGCCGCGGCGCGGACGGCATCCGCCCCCGCCGCCAGATCGCCGGTTGTCGGGTTCGCGTGTACCCCGTCGAACACCGTGGCCGGCAGGCCGGCCGCAGACAGCAAGCCCGAGATACGGTCCGGCAGGCCCGTGGCGGCCAGCCCGGCGTCGGTGACGACGACCGCGAGCGGCGCCCCCGTGCCGGCCACCGCCTCGGGCAGCCTGCGCACCACCCCGGCCCCGAACCAGGCCACGGGCCACGCGGCCAGGTCGAGCTCGGTTCCGTCAAGCACCGACCGGACCTGGCCGGGCCGCCAGCTCACCGTGCCCCTTTTCACGGGGCCGCCCAGCGGGCCACGGCCGCCTCGTCGATCCGGGCGCCGAGCCCTGGCTCATCCGGGACGGCCAGGCAGCCGTCCGCGTCCGGGCGCACCGGCTCGGCCAGGAAGAAGTCGCGGCGTTCCGCGGTCCAGCCCGGCGGATCCCACGGGTACTCCAGCCACGGCCCGCCGCCCACGCCCGCGGCCACGTGCAGGTTGGCCAGCAGGCCGAGCCCGTTGGTCCAGGTGTGCGGGGTGAACCAGCGGCCCTGCAGCAGGGCCACCTCGGCGACGGTGCGGGCCCGGGACAGGCCGACCGACAGGACCACGTCGGGCTGCACCACGTCCAGCGCGCCGGCCGCCAGCGCGTCCAGCAGCTCCGCCGGGGACCTGGCCATCTCCCCGCCGGCCACCCGGATCCCGGCCTGCTCGCGCAGTGCCCGCATGCCCGCCCAGTCGCCGCCGGGCAGCGGCTCCTCCAGCCAGCACACGCCGAGATCGGCCAGCCCGGCGGCGAGCAGCCGCACCGCGGGCTGGTCCAGGCTGGCCGAGACGTCCCCGGCCATCCGCCACCACTGGTTCAGGTCGAGCCATGATCTCCAGGCTGTCCCCGGCGGCCGCGCGGACCGCGGCGACCGCGGCCAGCCCGGCGGCCGGGTCCCGGCGGTCGATCCGCAGCTTGACGGCGCGGAACCCGGCCTCCTGCGCGGCCAGCGCCGCCTCGGCCCGCGCCTGCGGGGCGCGGGCCTCGCCGAACGACGCGTACGCGGGAATCCGGGCGGCCGCCCCGCCGAACAGCGCGGCCACCGGCTGCCCCGCGGCCTGGCCGATGATGTCCCACAGCGCGGCCTCCAGCGGCCAGTACCGGCCCGCGTGGAAGCTGATGGTCTCCAGGACCCGGACGTGCCTGGCGATCTGCCGGGGGTCCTGGCCGACGAACAGGTCCGCGTACGGCTCGAAGCCGTCCATCGTGTCGCCCGAGCCGTACCCGGTCAGGCCCTCGTCGGTGTCCACCCGGACCAGCGTGGCGTCGAACCAGCGGCGCGGCACCGGATCCCAGGCGGCCAGGAACGGCGGGTCCAGAGGCCGCCGCAGCCGGTCGAGCCGGATCGCGGTGATCTTCACGCGCACCCCTCCTGTGCTGCCGGAACGAGCCACCCGGCCCGGCCGGAACAGGGCCGGCCAGGCCATCTTGCCCTGCCGCGGCGGGCCTGGCCAGACGACCCGGCCCAGGCCTTACATGGTCGCGAATCTGCATCGGTGCGTGCATTAACGGACGGTTAGCGGGAAACTAGCAGCTCGCGTGGAGGGGCCATCCCTAGCGGTATGGTCGGAACACCGGCAACGGGGAGGGCACCGCAATGACGATGTACCTTGTCCGCCGGCTCGGGCTGGCACTCATCACCCTGTTCCTGCTGAGCCTGATCGTGTTCTTCGCCGGCCAGGTGCTGCCCGGCGACCCGGCCCGGGCCATCCTCGGCCCCCTGGCCAGTCCCAGCGCGGTGCGCGCCCTGGACCACCAGCTGGGCGTGGACCGGCCGCTGGTCACCCAGTACTGGTCGTGGATCAGCGGGCTGCTGCACGGCGACTTCGGGGAGTCCTACCAGTTCCGCGCCCCGGTCTGGCCGTTCATCCAGGCCGCGCTGTTCAACTCGGTCAAGCTGGCCGCGCTGGCGTTCGTGGTCGTGGTGCCGCTCGGCATCGCCGGCGGGGTCATCGCCGCGCTCAACGTGGGCCGGGCGGCGGACCGGGTCATCTCGGTGGCCGGCCTGTCCGCCACGACCGTGCCCGAGTTCGTGTCCGGCATCGTGGTCATCGTCATCTTCGGGGTGTACCTGAAGGCGCTGCCGGTGACCGCCTCGGCGGGCGCGGGCGCGTCCGTGACCGAGCAGCTCTACCACCTGATCCTGCCGGCCATCCCGCTGATCCTGATCCTGTTCGGCTACATCGCGCGGATGGCCAGGGCGGGCACGATCGAGGCGCTGGAGTCGGACTACGCCCGCACCGCGACGCTGAAGGGCCTGCCCCGCTGGACCGTGATCCGGCGGCACGTGCTGCGCAACTCGCTGCTGCCCACGATCACCGTGATCGCCACCCAGACCGGCTACCTGATCGGCGGCCTGGTGATTGTCGAGATCCTGTTCAACTACCAGGGCATCGGGAACCTGATCTACCGGGCGGCGAACGCGAAGGACTTCCCCATGCTGGAAGCCGGGATCCTGACTATCGGGGTGGTGTACATGGTGGCCACGCTCTTCGCGGACCTGCTGTCCACGGCGCTCAACCCGCGGCTGCGGACCGGGGCAGGCGCATGACGGACGTCGCGGCGCCGCCGCCCGCCGCCGCGGTCGCCGTCGCGCACACCCGCCGGTCCGCCTCGGCCGCGCCGTGGCGGCTGCTGCTGCGCCGGCCGACCTTCCTGGTGGGCATGTTCATCCTGCTGTTCTGGGTGGTGTGCGCGATCTTCGGCACCGTGATCGCCCCGCACAGCCCCTACGCCCAGCAGCTGCTGGCGGTGAACCACGGCCCGTCCGGCGCGCACTGGTTCGGCACCGACCAGATCGGCCGGGACGTGCTGTCCCGTGTCATCGTCGGGGCCCGGTACATCCTGATCGTCTGCCCCGCGGCCACGCTGCTCGGCACCGTGCTGGGCACGATGCTCGGGCTGATCATGGGCTACCTGGGCGGGGCCGTCGACGCCGTGGTCGGCCGGGTCATCGAGGCGGTGCTGGCGCTGCCGGTGGTGATCGTGGCGTTCCTGTTCGTCGTCGCGCTCGGCCCGTCGCCGCTGACCCTGATCCTGGTCATCGGCTTCATCTTCACCCCGCTGATCGCCCGCACGGTGCGGTCCGCGGTGCAGGTGGAGAGCCAGCTCGACTACCTGTCCTCGGCCCGGCTGCTGGGCGAGAAACCCTGGTACATCATGTTCACCGAGATCCTGCCGAACGTGGCGCCGGCCATCCTGGTCGAGTTCACCGTCCGGCTGGGGTACTCGATCTTCGCCGTGGCCTCGCTGTCCTTCCTGGGCTTCGGGATCCAGCCGCCGACCCCGGACTGGGGCTCGGACATCTCCAAGAACTACGTCACGCTGGGCGCCGGGTACTGGTGGATGACGCTGTTCCCGGCCCTGGCCATCGCCTCCCTGGTGGTCGCGATCAACCTGGTCACCGACTCGATCGAGCAGGTGCTGTCGTCATGACGGCACACCAGCGAAACGGCCGCCGCCGGGCCGTCCGCCGCGGCGCCGGCCGCGGTGGAGGTCGAGCACCTCGACGTCACGTACACCGTCCGGGGCCAGGACCGGCGGGCGCTGAAGGACGTGTCGTTCACCATCGGCCGCCAGGAGTCCTACGGGCTGGTCGGCGAATCCGGGTCCGGCAAGTCCACGGCGGCCCTGGCGCTGACCCGCTACCTGCCGCGCAACGGCCGGGTCAGCGCCGGCTCGATGGCCATCAACGGCCGGGACGTGCTCGGCCTGAGCCGGGGCGAGCTGCGCGAGCTGCGGGCCACCACGGTGTCGATGGTGTACCAGGAGCCGGGCAAGGCGCTGAACCCGTCCATCCGGGTCGGCCGCCAGGTCGCCGAGGTCTTCGAGGTCGCCGGCCAGGACCGGAATACCGCCATGGAACGGGCCGAGGCGATGCTGCGCAAGGTGCAGATCTCCGACCCCGGCCGGGTCATGGGCCGCTACCCGCACGAGCTGTCCGGCGGCATGGCCCAGCGGGCGGTGATCGCGATGGCGCTGGCCGCCGAGCCGTCGCTGCTGATCCTGGACGAGCCGACCACCGCGCTGGACGCCACGGTCGAGGCCGAGGTGCTGGACCTGGTCGCCGGGCTGCGCGACGAGTTCGCCACCTCGGTGCTGTTCATCAGCCACAACCTGGCCGTGATCGCGAAGATGTGCGACCGGGTCGGCGTGCTGTACGCCGGCGAGCTGGTCGAGCAGGGCCCGGCGCAGCAGGTCTTCGACTCGCCGCGGCACCCGTACACGGTCGGCCTGCTGCGCTGCATCCCGCGCCGCGGCCAGCGCAAGGACGCCGGCCGGCTGGACACGATCCCCGGGTTCCTGCCCGGGCCCGGGCACACCCTGCCCGGCTGCGTGTTCGCGCCGCGCTGCCCGATCGCCGAGCAGCAGTGCCACGAGGCTCCGCCGCCCGCGTTCGATACCGGTCCCGGCCGCACCTCCCGGTGCTTCTTCCACGAGCAGGCACCGGAGATGCCGCGCACCACCCCGGAGACCGTGGCCCTGCCAGGACCGGCCGGCGACACCGAGCCGGTGCTGTCCGTGCGCGGCCTGGGCAAGACCTTCCGGTCCCGGTCCGAGGCGGTCCACGCGCTGGTCGGCGTGGACCTGGACCTGCGCCGCGGGGAAACCCTCGGCCTGGTCGGCGAGTCCGGCAGCGGCAAGACCACGCTGGCCCGGGCGCTGCTCGGGCTGATCGCCCCGGACCCGGGGTCGGTCGCCGAGTTCGACGGCCAGCAGCTGGGCCCGATCGCCGCGCAGCGGCCCACCGAGCAGCTCAAGGCGCTGCAGATCGTGTTCCAGAACCCGGACTCGGCGCTGAACCGGCGGCACACGGTGCGGCGGCTGATCGGCCGCCCGCTGGCCCGGCTGGCCGGGCTGTCCGGCGCGCACCTGCAGGAGCGGCTGCTCGACCTGACCCGCTCGGTCCGGCTGGAGGAACGGCACCTGCCGATGCGGCCCTCGCAGCTGTCCGGCGGGCTGAAGCAGCGGGTGGCCATCGCCCGGGCGTTCGCCAGCGGGCCGCGGATCGTGGTCTGCGACGAGCCGACCTCCGCGCTGGACGTCTCGGTGCAGGCCGCCATCCTGAACCTGCTCGTCGACCTGCAGGCCAAGGAACACGTCACGTACCTGTTCATCTCGCACGACCTGGGCCTGGTCCGCTACCTGTCGGACCGGATCGCGGTCCTGTACCTGGGCCGGGTGCAGGAACTCGGCCCGGCGCGAGGACGTGTTCTCCGGGCCGCACCACCCCTACACCGAGGCCCTGCTGTCGGCGGTGCCGAGCATCGACGGGCAGCACCGGGAGCGGATCCGGCTGTCCGGCGAGATCCCGTCCGCGGCGGACCCGCCCAGCGGCTGCGTGTTCCACACCCGCTGCCCGCGGAAGCTGGCCAGCGGGATCTGCGAGAGCACCGAGCCGCCGCTGGCCGAGGTGGCCCCCGGGCACCTCATGCGCTGCCACATCCCGATCGACGAACTGAGAACGCTGCAAGGCACCGGGCAGGCGCCGTGACACCGGGCCGGCTGGGGGAATAGGTTTTTCCGATTCGGGCCGGGCGGCGGATTTGCCGTCCGGCACAGGTCACAGGAGGACCAAGGTGAACGCTGATCATCGCCGGCTCGACCGCCTGCGGGAGGGCCAGGGGGCAGTCGGGAACCACATCATCGACGAATTCGCCGCCGGGCGGCTGTCCCGGCGGGATTTCATACGCCGCGGCACCGTGGTGGGCATATCGCTGCCGGTTCTCGGCGCGATCGTCTCCGCCTGCGGGTCGAGCATCCCCGGCGGCTCCAGCCCGGCCACCGGGTCCAGCAGCAGCGCGCCGGCCGGGAAGGCGGGCGCCACGATCAAGGCCGGCATCATCACCCCGGCCGGGGCGATCAACCCGATCACCATCGCCGACCAGGGCGGCCTGGACATGCTCGGCCAGACCGGTGAGTACCTGACGTTCTCCGACCAGCACCTGAAGCTCCAGCCGGCGCTGGCGGAGAGCTGGAAGTCCAACGCCAAGGCGGACGTGTGGACCTTCAAGATCCGGCAGGGCGTGAAGTTCCACAACGGCGCCCCGCTGACCGCCGACGACGTGGTGTACACCTACAAGCTGCAGACCGACCCGAAGGGCGCAAGCTCCGCGCTGTCCGCGCTCGGCGGGGTGCTGACCCCGGACGGGGTGGTGAAGAAGGACGACTTCACGGTCGAGTTCCACCTGGAAGGGCCGAACGGGAACTTCCCGTACCTGACCTCGTCCGACAACTACACCATGATCATCCTGCCGAACAACTACGACCCGGGTAAGTGGGAGAGCTCGTTCATCGGCACCGGCCCGTTCGTGCTGAAGAGCTACACCGCCAAGCAGGGCGCCTCGTTCACCCGCAACGCGTCGTACTGGGGCCGCAAAGCGCTGCCCGCGGCCACCGAGTTCACCTTCTACGACCAGCCAGACCCCGCAGATCCTGGCCCTGACCGGCGGGCAGATCGACGTCGTCGGCCAGTTCTCGGTGTCCGGCGGCGAGCAGCTGCTGAACGGCAGCTACAACATCATCAAGCTCAAGTCCAGCGCGCACCGCGAGCTGTCCATGCGCAACGACAAGGCACCGTTCAAGGACGCCCGGGTGCGCCGGGCCATCGCGCTGTCGCCTGAACCGGCCGCAGATCGTCACCGCGCTGTTCAAGGGCCTCGCCGACCTGGGCAACGACAGCCCGTTCGCGCCGGTGTTCCCGTCCACCAACACGTCCATCGCGCAGCGCACGCAGAACATCGCCGAGGCCAAGTCGCTGCTGTCCGCGGCCGGCTTGCCGAACGGCTTCTCCATGCAGCTGACCGGCAACGACGTGCAGGAGATCGCCAACTACGCGCAGATCGTGGCCCAGTCGGCCAAGGCCATCGGGGTCAACCTCAAGGTCAAGATGGAGGCGTCGCCGACCTACTACGGCAAGTTCACCTTCGGCAACTCGGACTGGCTGGACGCGACCATGAGCCTGGTCGACTACGGCCACCGCGGCGTGCCGAACGTGTTCCTCGGCGCACCGCTGCAGACCATCAACGCCAAGAAGGGCACCGGCTCGTGGAACGCGGCGCACTTCAGCAACGCCCAGTACGACAAGCTGGTGGCCCAGTACACGGCCGCCCTTGACCTGTCCAGCCAGCGGCAGGTCGCGGGCCAGATCCAGACCCTGCTGCTGAACGAGACGCCGATCATCTACGGCTACTTCTACAACTACCTGACCGCCACCGCGAAGAACGTGAACGGCGCCTACCCCACGGCCGTCGGCCACATCTTCCTGACCAACGCGACGAAGAGCTGAGCGACAAAGAGCTGGGCGACCAGACCACGGGCCGGGCGGGGCCGGAGCTGACGCTCCGGTTCCTGTCCGGCCCGGACATTGACGGCCTTGGCGTCGCCACGGCGGATATCGTCGCCGCGGTGCAGGACGCGGTCCGGGCGCACGGCGAGGGCGCGGTCGTGTTCGAGCCGCGGGTGCACCTGGTCCCCGACAACGGCGGCGCCGGGCACTTCAACGTGCTCCGCGGGCACCTGAGCGGGCCCGGCGCGGTCAGCGGCATCAAGGTCGTCGGCGACTTCCACCGGAACTGGCAGCGCGGCCTGCCCAGCGAAATGGGCCTGCTCACGCTGTACGACCCGGAGACCGGGACACCGCGGGCGGTGCTGGACGCGACGCTGATCACCGCGTGCCGGACCGGCGCGATGACCGCGGTCGGGGCCCGGTTCCTGGCCAGGCCCGACGCCCGGGTGCTCGGCCACGCCGGGTCCCGCGGCACCGCGTTCTGGAACGTCACGCTTCTCGACGCTCTGTTCCGCCTGGACGAGATCCGGGTGACCAGCGCGCGCCCGGAGTCCAGGGAGGCGTTCGCGGACCAGCTGCGGGCGGTCACCGCCACCCCGGTGCGGGTGACCGGCTCGGTGGAAGAGGCGTTCGACGGCGCGGACATCCTGGTGGAGGCGACCCGGCTGACCGAGCCGGCCCCGCTGCTGCACCCCGGCCTGGTCCGCCCCGGCGCGCTGGTGGTGCCCTACGGCACGGTCAGCGCGGTGCACAGGGACCTGCTCCGGGTGATCGACAAGGTCGTGGTGGACGACTGGCGGGAGGCGCAGTCCGGCCGGTTCGGCGCGCTGCGCGCCCAGGTGGACAGCGGTGAGCTGTCCGCTGACACGCTGCACGCCGAGCTGGGCCAGGTGGTCACCGGCCAGCGGCCAGGTCGTGAATCCCCAGACGAAAGGATCCTGTTCTGGCACCGCGGCCTGTCCCTGCTCGACGTCGCGGTGGGACGGCTGATCCTGCGCCGGGCGCAGGAGGCCGGGGCCGGCACCGTGCTGCGCTACCGGTGACCGAACCAGCCAGCACGGGGCCCGCCTGGACCGGGCCAGCCCTCGTAACCCGCCCGGACGAGCTCGGCCCCGGCCTGATCGGGTCGATCGCGGACGGCCGGCCGGTGGCCCTGGCCCCGTCGCTGCTGGACGACGTGCAGCGCCAGTGCGAGCGGGCCCGCGCGGCGCTGGCCGATGGCGGCCCGGTGTACGGGGTGAACACCGGCATGGGCGCGCTGTCCGGGGTGGCCCTGACCGACGGCCAGCAGCGCGCGCACCAGCGGAACCTGATGCTGGCCCGGGCCGTGGGCGGGCCGCCCTGGCTGCCGTACGGCGACGTGCGGGCGATCTTCGCGGTCCGGCTGCGGACGTTCCTGAACGGCGACGCCGGGGTGTCCGCGGCGCTGTGCCAGCGGCTGGCGGACGTGCTGAACGCCGGCCTGGTGCCCGCGGTGCCGCGCGGCGGCGTGGGCAGCGCCGGGGAGATCATCCCGCTGGCGCACGCGTTCGGCCCGCTGGTGGGCATCGGCTCGCTGCTGGCGGGCCTTCCTGGCGGCATCAGGGACGCGGCCGGCGGGCTGGCCGCGGCCGGTCTCGGCGAGTTCCCGCTGGGGCCCAAGGAGGGCATCGCGCTCATCGCCGGGCATCCCGGCGCGACCGCGCTGGCCCTTCGCCGGGCCGCGGACGCGGCCGGGCTGCTGGACGCGATGACCGGTGCCGCGGCGCTGGGTGCGGCCGCCGCCCGGGCGTCCCGTGACCCCTGGTCCGCCGCCACCGCCCGCGGCGACGACGTGCTGGCCGGCGTGCTGGCCCGGCTCCGGGCGGTAGCGGGCGAGCAGGCCGGGCCGGCCGCGCTGCAGCCGCCGGTGTCGTTCCGTGTCACCGGCCTGGTCCTGGCGCACGCCAGCCGGTCGGCGGCCGCGCTGGCCGCCGCGGCGCAGCGGGCGCTGGCCGGGGTAACCGACTCGCCGGCCTTCCTCGGCGGCCGGTTCACCGGCACGGCCGGCTTCCACGGGCTCGACCTGGCCGCGCACTGCGACCAGCTCACGGTGGCCCTGGTGCACGCGGCCGAGGTGGCCGCGGCCCGGATCGCCCGGCTGCTCGACCCCGCGGTGACCGGGCTGGCCGCCCAGCTGGCGGTCACGCCCGGACCGGACGCCGGGCTGGTGACCGTGCACAAGCGGGCCACCGGCGAGGTGCACGCGATGCGCCGGCTGGCGCTGGCCACGCCGGTGGGCCTGATCGAGACCTCGGGCGGCCAGGAGGACGTGCAGTCGTTCGGCTGGGAGGCCGCGGAGAACCTGCGCCAGGCGGTGCACGGCGCCCGGGTGGTGACCGCGTGCGAGCTGCTGACCGCCGGGCACGCCAGCGCGCTGGCCGCCGCGGCCGGCCGGCCCGCGCCGCCCGGGGCCGGGCCGGTGGCGGCCTGGCTGGCCGGCCTGGTCCCGCCGGTCACCGGGGACCGCCCGTTCGGCGCGGACATCGAGCGGCTGGCCGCCGCGCTGGCCGGTAACAGTAAATTCCCGCGGCCCTGATCCCGTTAGGTAAGGCTTGCTTCTATTTAGGTAAGCCTGGCCTGTACCCGTTCGCTTTATTGACTGAGCTTAGCGCTGCAGCCTGGGAAAACACCGTCCGGGTAAAGACAGAAAGTAGAATACGAAGGTCAGTTTCCCGGGCTGCGGAAGGCACATTCATGACGACCCCCGCCGTGGCGCAGGGCGCCGCGGACGAGCACCAGCACCGGGACGTGTCCGGCGGCTGGCTGCGGCCGGCCGTGTTCGGCGCGATGGACGGCCTGGTGACCAACCTGTCGCTGATCGCCGGGGTGGGCGGCGGCGGCGCGTCCGGGCACCTGATCGTCCTGACCGGGCTGGCCGGGCTGGCGGCGGGCGCGTTCTCCATGGCCGCGGGCGAGTACGTGTCGGTGTCCTCGCAGAACGAGCTGGTTCAGGCCGAGGTCAGCAAGGAGCGGTACGAGCTCGAGCACCACCCCGAGACCGAGCGCAGCGAGCTGGCCGCCACGTTCGTCCGGCGCGGCGTGGACCCGGCCCTGGCCGACCAGGTGGCCAGGCAGATCTCCGCGCACCCGGATGCCCTTCGGGTGCACGTGCGCGAGGAACTCGGCGTGGACCACGAGGACCTGCCCTCGCCGTACGTGGCCGCGGGCGCGTCGCTGCTGACCTTCGCGGTCGGCGCGCTGATCCCGCTGCTGCCCTACCTGGCCGGGCTCGGCTCGCTGGCCGCGTCGCTGGGCCTGGGGGCGGTCGCCGCGCTGGCCGGCGGCGGGCTGGTGGCCAGGATCACCGACCGTCCGATGCTCCGCGGCGCGCTCCGCCAGTTCCTCCTGGCCGCCGCGGCGACCGCGCTGACCTACGGCATCGGCACCATGGTCGGCGCCGGCGTGCACTGAGCTAGCCAGACCCGCGGGCTCAGCCAGACCCGCGGGCTCGCCAGACCCGCGGCCGGCTACCAGGATTCGTCGCGGATCGGCTCGCCGCGGGCCGCGCCCGGGGTGGACAGCAGGGCCAGGTCGGCGTCGACCATCATGGCGACCAGCTCCTCGAAGCCGATCTTCGGCTCCCAGCCCAGCACCTCGCGGGCCCGGGAGGCGTCCGCGCACAGCTGGTCCACCTCGGCCGGCCGGATGAACGCGGTGTCGCACACCACGTGGTCGTGCCAGTCCAGGCCGGCCACCCCGAACGCGTACGCGGCCAGGTCCTCCACGCTGTGCGTGACGCCGGTGCCGATCACGAAGTCCGCGGGCTCCTCCTGACCCAGCATCAGGTGCATGGCCCGGACGTAGTCACCGGCGAAGCCCCAGTCGCGGCGCGCGGCCAGGTTGCCCAGCCGCAGCTTGTGCTCCTGGCCGAGCTTGATCCTGGCCGCGCCGAGCGACATCTTCCGGCTGACGAACTCCTCGCCGCGGCGCGGGGACTCGTGGTTGAACAGGATCCCTGACACCGCGAACATCCCGTAGGACTCCCGGTAGTTCTGGGTCAGGAAGTGGCCGTAGGCCTTGGCCACGCCGTACGGGCTGCGCGGGTGGAACGGGGTCTGCTCGGTCTGCGGGGACTCGCGGACCTTGCCGAACATCTCCGACGACGACGCCTGGTAGAACCGGATCTGGCCGCCGCCCGGGGTGCGGGACGCGCTGATCCCGCTGCACACCCGGATCGCCTCCAGCACCCGCAGCACGCCGAGCCCGGTCACCTCGCCGGTCAGCTCGGCCTGCTGCCAGGACATCGGCACGTAGGAGATCGCGGCCAGGTTGTACACCTCGTCGGGCTGGACCCGCTCGACCGCGGAGATCAGGCTGCCCTGATCCAGCAGGTCGCCGCGGACCACGTTGACGCCGGGCACCACCTGGCGGAGCCGGTGCAGCCGGGAGTTGGCCTGGCCGCGGACCAGGCCCCACACCTCGTAGCCTTCGGCGTCCAGGTGCTCCGCCAGGTACGAGCCGTCCTGGCCGGTGATACCGAGAATCAGTGCGCGCCTGGTCAGCTGGCCCTCCTGCGCTCACGGGCCGGCGGAACCGGCCAGCCGGGCGATTCCGCCCACATCGGGGCAGCTTACGGCGCATCGCGGGGGGATGGCCAGGCCGGCCGGCAGGCCGCCGCTCCGCAAACTACTGCCTGGTAAGGTTCGCGCCATCGGGCCGCTCGGCGGCCCGCCCCCGGCTGCGGCCGGAGCGGCCGGAGGAGGAGGCAGCCTGGTGATCGGCGCGGACGGCCCCCTCCGGGTGGCCCTGCTGTCCTACCGGAGCAAGCCGCACTGTGGTGGCCAGGGGATTTACGTCCGCCACCTGTCCCGCGAGCTGACCGCGCTCGGCCATCACGTCGAGGTGTTCTCCGGCCAGCCGTACCCGGACCTGGAGCCAGGACCGGAGCTGCGCGAGCTGCCCAGCCTGGACCTGTACCGGGAGCCGGACCCGTTCCGCACCCCGGGGCTGCGCGAGTACCGGGACTGGATCGACGTGCTCGAGGTCGCGATGATGTGGACCGCGGCCTTCCCCGAGCCGATGACGTTCAGCCTGCGGGCGCTGCGCGCGCTGCGGGCCCGCCGCGGCGACTTCGACGTGGTGCACGACAACCAGGTGCTGGCCTACGGCATGCTCGGCCTGGGGCGGCTCGGGCTGCCCGTGGTGACCAGCATCCACCACCCGATCAGCGTGGACCGGCGGATCGAGCTGGAAGCGGCCAGGGGCCTGTCCCGGCTGTCCAAGCGGCGCTGGTACGGGTTCGTCCGGATGCAGGGCCGGGTGGCCCGGCGGTGCGGCCCGATCATGACCGGCTCGCAGTCCTCGGCCGACGACATCCTGCGGGACTTCAGGGTCCCCGCGGACCGGGTGCAGGTCGTCCCGCTGGGCGTGGACACCCGGCTGTTCCACCCCCGGGAAGCGCCCCGGGTGCCGGGCCGGATCCTGGCCGTGGCCAGCGCCGACTCGCCGGTCAAGGGCGTCGGCACACTGCTGCGCGCGGTCAGCAAGCTGGTCACCGAGCGGGACGTGCACCTGATCGTGGTGGGCCGCCCGGCGCCGGGCGGGCCGACCGAGAAGCTGGTCGCCGAACTGGCCCTGGGGGAGAAGGTCCGCTTCGTCACCGGCATCAGCGACACCGAGCTGGCCGAGCTGGCGGCCAGCGCGGAGATCGCGGTGGTGCCGTCGCTGTACGAGGGGTTCTCGCTGCCCGCGGTGGAGCATATGGCGTCCGGCACCCCGCTGGTGGCCAGCCGCACCGGTGCGCTGCCCGAGGTGACCGGGGACGCCGCCCTGCTGGTCGCGCCGGGCGACGAGCAGGAGCTGGCGGCGGCGCTGCGCCGGCTGCACGACACCCCGGCCGAGCGGGACCGGCTGTCCGCCGCCGCGCTGGACCGGGTCGCGCAGCGGTTCGCCTGGCCGGCCGTGGCGGCGGCGACCGTCGCGCAGTACCGCCAGGCGATCGCGGTGCGCAGTGAAGGAGCCCGGCCCTGCTGACGGTGGATTTCGCCCGCCTGGGGCTCCAGCCGGGCGTGCGGGTCCTTGACCTGGGCTGCGGCGCGGGACGGCACGCGTTCGAGGCGCTCCGCCGCGGCGCCAGCGTGCTGGCCCTGGACGCGGACGAGGGCGAGCTGAACTCGGTGGCGGCGATGTTCGCGGCCATGCGGGAGGCCGGCGAGGTGCCCCCGGGCGGGCAGGCCCGGGCGCTGGCCGGCGACGCGACCGCGATGCCGCTGCCGGACGCCAGCGTGGACGTGGTGATCGCGGCCGAGGTACTCGAGCACATCCCCGCCGACCAGGCGGCGATCGCCGAGATCGCCCGGGTGCTGCGGCCCGGCGGGCTGGCCGCGGTGACCGTGCCCGCGTGGCTGCCGGAGCGGGTCTGCTGGGCGCTGTCCGCCGACTACCACAACGTGCCCGGCGGGCACGTGCGGATCTTCACCCGCAAGGAGCTGACCGCCAAGCTGGCCCAGGCCGGGCTCGCGCCCGGCGGCCACCACCACGCGCACGCGCTGCACTCGCCGTACTGGTGGCTCAAGTGCGCGGTCGGCGTCCGCAACGACGATCACCCGCTGGCCCGTGCCTACCACCGGATGCTGGTCTGGGACCTGATGCAGCGGCCGGCCCTGACCCAGTGGGCGGACCGCGCGCTGAACCCGCTGATCGGCAAGAGCCTGGTGGTCTACGCCGCCAAGCCGGAGGAGGCGCATGCCAGCGGGTGACGCCCGGCCCGCCATCGGCGGCATCCTGACCGCCGAGCAGATCGTGGCCACCGGCGCCAGCATCGCCGCGGTCCAGCAGCGGGACGGGGCCATCGGCTGGCCGGACGGGCACATCGACGCGTGGAACCACACCGAGTGCGCGATGGCGCTGTCGGTGTGCGGGCTGCGCGCCGAGGCGCGGGCCGCCTACCGGTGGCTGGCCGCGGCGCAGCGGCCCGACGGGTCCTGGCCCAAGGCCACCGTGGCCGGGATGGTGACCGACCCGGCCGGCGAGAGCAACCAGGCCGCCTACCCGGCCGTCGGGGTGTGGCACGAGCTGCTGGTCACCGGCGACGACGCGTTCGCCGCGGCGATGTGGCCGGTGGTGCGGCGGGCGGCCGGGTTCGTGCTCGGCCTGCAGACCGCCCGCGGCGAGCTGGCCTGGCAGCGGACCGCCGACGGCACCGCGGCCAGCTATGCGCTGCTGACCGGGTCGGCCAGCGCCTACCAGGGGCTGCGCTGCGCGATCGCGCTGGCGGAGTACCTGGGCGAGCCGCAGCCGGACTGGGAGCTGGCCGCGGACCTGCTCGGCCGGGTGGTGGCCGGGGAGCCGGGCGCGTTCGCGGACAAGAGCCGGTTCTCGATGGACTGGTACTACCCGGTGCTGGCCGGGCCGGTCCGCGGGGCGGCCGCGGACCAGCGGCTGGCGGAGGGCTGGGCCACGTTCGTGATGCCCGGCCTGGGCGTGCGGTGCGTGTCCGACGAGCCGTGGGTGACCGGCGCGGAAACCGCCGAGCTGGCGATGGCGCTGGACGCGACCGGGAACACCGACCGGGCCCTGGCCCTGCTGGCCGACGTGCAGCACCTGCGGTATCAGGACGGGTCGTACTGGACCGGCTGGCAGTTCGCCAACGGCGCGCACTACCCGGCCGAGCGCAGCGCGTGGACCGCGGCGGCGATGATCCTGGCCGCCGACGCGCTGTCCGGCACCACCGGCGGATCCGGCCTGTTCCGCGAGGTGGCCCCGCGGCTGCTAGCCGCTCGCTGCGGGCCGCTGGCGAGGCCTGCCTGGCCGCCGCGCTGCTGGCGCTCCTCGTCGCGCCGCGTCGCTCGTTCCGGAAAACAGCGCCGCGGCCCGTCCGGAGCGAGGACGGCAGGCAGCGCCTCTAGGCGGCCCACAGCGCGCGGCTGGCCAGCGTCCGCTCGAGCACCCGTAGCGACCCGACGTGGCGGACCTCGGTGAACGCGCCCGAGGCCAGCGCCCGCTGGTAGATCACGAACGGCGGGCGGCCGCCGTCGGCCGGGTTGGGGAACACGTCGTGGATGGCCAGCGCCCCGCCCACGGCCAGCCACGGGACCCAGCCGGCGTAGTCGGCGTCGGCCGCGGCCTGGGTGTGGCCGCCGTCGATGAACAGCATGCCGAGCGGTGCCCGCCACAGCGCGGATACCGCCGCGGACGGCCCGACGATGGCGATGACCTGGTCCTCCAGCCCGGACGCGGCCAGCGTCGCGCGGAAGTGCGGCAGCGTGTCCAGCCGCCCGGTGGCCGGGTCGACCAGCGACGTGTCGTGGTACTCCCAGCCCGGCTGGTTCTCCTCAGAACCGTGGTGGTGGTCCACGGTGATCACCTGCTGCCCGGCCGCCCGGGCCGCGGCGGCCAGGTAGATCGTGGACTTGCCGCAGTAGGTGCCGATCTCCGCGATCGGCCCGGCCCCGGCGTAGGCCGCGGCGGTCTCGAACAGCGCCTCGCCCTCGGCGGGCGGCATGAACCCCTTGGCCGCCTCGGCCGCGGCGCGGATGCCCGGCGGCAGCTCAGCTCGCATGCTCGCGACCCTAGCGGTGCCGGGTTAGGCTGCGGGCATGCAGGTCGCACTGTGTCAGCTGCCGATCAACTCGGACAAAGAAGTCAACCTGGGCCGGGTCAGGGACGCGCTCAAGGAGGCCGCCGCAGCCGGGGCCGAGCTCGCGGTGTTCCCCGAGGCCACGATGATCAGGTTCGGCCGGGACCTGCGCGCCGCGGCCGAGCCGCTGGACGGCCCGTTCTGCCACGGCCTCCAGCACGCGGCCGCGGGCACCGGGGTGGCCCTGGTCGCGGGCGTGTTCGAGCCCGCGCCTGACGGCCGGGTCTACAACACCGCGTTCGCCTGCGACGCGAACGGCGAGCCGGTCGCCGCCTACCGCAAGATCCACCTGTACGACGCGCTCGGCCAGCGTGAGTCCGAACTGGTCGCGCCCGGCGGCGAGCCCGTCATCGTGCCCCTGGCCGGGCTCCGGGTCGGCCTGCTGACCTGCTACGACGTCCGGTTCCCCGAGCTGTCCCGGGCCCTGGCCGCGGGCGGCGCGGACCTTCTCGTGCTGCCCGCCGCGTGGGCGCCGGGGCTGTTCAAGGAAGAGCACTGGGTCACGCTGGTCCGCGCCCGGGCGATCGAGAACACGATCTGGGTGGCCGCCGCCGGGCAGGTGCCCGACCCGGCCGACCCGGACCCCGGCGTGCCCACCGGCGTCGGCCGCAGCATGCTGGTCGACCCCATGGGCACCGTCCGGATGGACCTCGGGCCCGGCCCCGGCGTCGCCGCCGCCCCGGTCGACCCGGCGCTGACCGCCCGGGTCCGCGCCGTGCTGCCGAGCCTCGCCAACCGGCGCGACGACGTCTTCGGCGAGGTCAGGAAGCTCTGATAGCGCCGCGGGGGCACTGGCCGCCCGGCCGGACTCCATCCGTTCCCGCACCTCACGGACCGAGTAGGGACCGGTGGCACTGGTGCTTCCCGGGTCACATAGGCCACAGTGCAGGAATACAGCACACCGGGCCGGAAACGTCCCCCGCGGCGCGAACACGCCGGCCCGGATGTGCCGGAAATACCGCCGAGATGCGCTTTACGCTGGGCTTATCACACCTTGCGGATAGTCGCCAGGTTTTGGTAACACATGGTTTTGTCGGCCTGCGGGGCCGGGAAGGGGAGGGTGATGCCGCTCACGCCCCCGTCGCTGGCCGCCAATTACACCGGGGGGTATGTCCGCCAGCAGAGTGCCTTCACCGGCCGGGTCAGCGCCGATGGGTCCACGCGCTATCCGGCCGAGCCCGGGCGCTACCAGCTGTACGCCTCGCTGGCCTGCCCGTGGTCGCAGCGCGCCGTGATCGTCCGGCGCCTGCTTGGCCTGGAGCAGGTGATCGGGCTGACCCTGGCCGATCCGGTCACCAGCGAGCACGGCTGGCGCTTCCCGGCCGCCGACGGCGGCCGGGACCATGTCACCGGGGCCTCCTTCGTGGCCGAGCTGTACCACGCCACCGACCCGGGCTACGGCGGCTGGTGCACGCTGCCCCTCCTGTGGGACACCAGAACCGGCCAGATCGTCAGCAACGACGCGGCACAGATCACCGTGATGCTGGAGACCGCGTTCGCCGGCTTCCACCGGCCGGGCTCGCCGGACCTGTACCCGCCGGCCCAGCGCCGGGAGATCGAGGCGGTCAGCGCCCTGGTGTTCAGCACGGTCAACAACGGCGTGTACAAGGCCGGGCTGGCCGCCACCCAGGCGCAGTACGAGGAGGCCTTCGACGCGCTGTTCACCACGCTGGCCGCGCTGGAGGAGCGGCTGTCCCGGCGCCGGTTCCTGCTCGGCGGCCAGCCCACCGAGGCCGACATCCGGCTGTACCCCACGCTGGCCCGGTTCGACGCGGTTTACTACCTCCATTTCAAGTGCAATTTGCGCCGCCTGGTCGATTATCAGTCGCTGTGGGGGTACGCCCGGGATCTGTTCCAGCGGCCGGGTTTCGGGGAAACCACGGACTTCGGCCAGATCAAGCGGCATTACTACCAGTCACAGACCTGGATCAACCCGTCCAGGATCGTGCCCAAAGGGCCTTTTGTCAGCTGGCTGGAGCCGCACGGCAGGGACCGTCTTTCGGGCTGAAGCCGCTGCCGGGTAAGGCTGAGGCCGGGCCCGCCGCCAGGTAGCCTAAGGGGCGGAACTGACAGCTCATCAAACATCGGAAGAGGGCGATTACGCCGTGTCTTCTGAGTCTCCGCGCACGCCCGCGGATCTCACGTTGCAGGCAAACGGGCACGCTGCGCAGGCTTCGGCCGGCCAGGGCGACGACGAGCGGGCGGCCGCGGACCGCCGGCCCCCGCCGCAGCGCGGTCACGATCAGGCGGGCACCGATTTCGGGCCCAATCAGTGGCTGGTCGATGAGCTGTACCAGAGGTATCAGAGCGACCCTGGGTCCGTCGATAGGGCCTGGTGGAATTTCTTCGCCGACTACCAGCCCTCCCCCGCCGACCCCGGGCCCGCCCAGAAGGCGCCCGCGGCGCCAGCCACGCCGGCCCCGGTCCCGTCCGCGGACGGGACCGCACCGCCACCCGCCGCGCCGGCGCGCCCCGCGGGCCCGGCCGCACCGCCGGCCGCCGCGGCGCCCGGCACGGTCGCCCCGCCGCCCGGCACGGTCGCCCCGCCGCCCGGCGCCCACGAGGCCAGGCTGCGCGGCACGGCCGCGCGGACCGCGCAGAACATGACGGCCAGCCTGTCCGTGCCTACCGCGACCAGCGTCCGCGCGATGCCGGCCAAGCTGCTGATCGACAACCGCATCGTGATCAACAACCACCTCAGCCGCGGCCGCGGCGGCAAGGTGTCGTTCACTCACCTGATCGGCTACGCGGTGGTCCGCGCGCTGGCGTCGGCCCCGGAGATGAACTACTCCTACGCCGAGGCCGACGGCAAGCCGGTGCTGGTCCAGCCCGAGCACGTCAACCTGGGCCTGGCCATCGACACCCGCAAGGCCGACGGGACCCGCCAGCTGCTGGTGCCGAACATCAAGGCCGCCGAGGCGATGGACTTCCGCCAGTTCTGGATGGCTTACGAGGACGTGGTCCGCAAGGCCCGGTCCGGCAAGCTGACCGTGGACGACTTCGCGGGCACCACGATCAGCCTGACGAACCCGGGCACGATCGGCACCGAGCACTCGGTGCCGCGGCTGATGCCCGGCCAGGGCACGATCGTCGGCGTCGGCGCGATGGAGTACCCGGCCGCCTACCAGGGCGCGTCCGCGGAGACCATGGCCCGGCTGGCGATCGGCAAGACCATCACGCTGACCTCCACCTACGACCACCGGATCATCCAGGGCGCGCAGTCCGGCGACTTCCTGCGGCTGATCCACCGGCTGCTGCTCGGCGAGGACGCGTTCTACGACAGCGTGTTCGGCGCGCTGCGCATCCCGTACGAGCCGATCCGCTGGGTCCAGGACATCCCGGCCGGCCACGAGGACGACCTGAGCAAGGCCGCCCGGGTGCACGAGCTGATCCACGCCTACCGGGTCCGCGGCCACCTGATGGCCGACACCGACCCGCTGGAGTACCGCCAGCGGCGGCACCCGGACCTGGACATCAGGGAGCACGGGCTGACCCTGTGGGACCTGGACCGGGAGTTCGCCACCGGCGGCTTCGGCGGCTCGCCGCGGATGAAGCTGCGGGAGATCCTCGGCGTGCTGCGCGACTCCTACTGCCGCACGGTCGGCATCGAGTACATGCACATGCAGAACCCGCAGGAGCGGGCCTGGCTGCAGGAGCGGGTGGAGCGGCCGCACGGCCGCGCCGCGCACGACGACCAGATCCGGATCCTGTCCCGGCTGAACGTGGCCGAGGCCTTCGAGCAGTTCCTGCAGACCAAGTTCGTCGGCCAGCGGCGGTTCTCGCTGGAGGGCGCCGAGTCGCTGATCCCGCTGCTGGACGCGGTGCTGACCGAGGCCGCGCGGGAGCAGATGGACGAGGCCGTGCTCGGCATGGCGCACCGCGGCCGGCTGAACGTGCTGGCCAACATCGTCGGCAAGTCCTACGCGCAGATCTTCGCCGAGTTCGAGGGCAATCTGGACCCGGCCTCCACGCACGGCTCCGGGGATGTCAAGTACCACCTGGGCGCCGAAGGAACCTACAACGGCGGCCAGGGCCAGACGATCAGGACCTCGCTGGTGGCCAACCCGAGCCACCTGGAGGCGGTCGACCCGGTGGCCGAGGGCGTGGTCCGGGCCAAGCAGGACATCATCGACACCGGCGAGGCCGGCTTCACCGTGCTGGCCGTGCTGATCCACGGCGACGCCGCGTTCGCCGGGCAGGGCGTGGTCGCGGAGACCCTGGAGCTGTCCCAGCTGCGCGGCTACCGCACCGGCGGCACCGTGCACATCATCGTGAACAACCAGGTCGGCTTCACCACCGCGCCCGAGTCGTCGCGGTCCAGCGTGTACTCCACCGACGTGGCCCGGATGATCCAGGCGCCGATCTTCCACGTCAACGGCGACGACCCAGAAGCCGTGGTCCGGGTCGGCCGGCTGGCCTTCGCCTACCGGCAGACGTTCAAGAAGGACGTCGTCATCGACATGGTCTGCTACCGGCGGCGCGGCCACAACGAGGCGGACAACCCCTCGTTCACCCAGCCGCTGATGTACGACCTCATCGACGCCAAGCGGTCCACCCGCAAGCTGTACACCGAGGCGCTGATCGGCCGCGGCGACATCACGATGGACGAGGCCGAGCAGGCGCTCCGCGACTATCAGCTGGAGCTGGAGCGGGTCTTCACCGAGACCAGGGACGCGGCCGGCCAGCCGGCCCAGCCCGGCTCGCTGGTCCGGCCGGCGCTCGCCCCCGAGGCGCGCGAGCCCGCCGGGCACGAGGACGTCGCCACCGCGACGACCGAGGAGAACATCAAGCTCATCATCGACACCCAGCAGAACTTCCCGGCCGGGTTCGCCCCGCACCCGCGGCTGCTGCCGCAGATCCAGCGCCGGGCCACGATGGTCGCCCAGGACGCGATCGACTGGGCGACCGGTGAGCTGATCGCGTTCGGCTCGGTGCTGATCGACGGCACGTCGGTCCGGCTGTCCGGCCAGGACAGCCGCCGCGGCACGTTCGGCCAGCGGCACGCGGTGATCGTGGACCGGCACACCGGCGCCGAGCACACCCCGCTGCGGGCCTTCAACGGGCCGTCCAGCCGGTTCCACGTATACGACTCGCCGCTGTCTGAGTTCGCCGCGGTGGGCTTCGAGTACGGCTACTCGGTGGCCAGGCCGGACGCGCTGGTCCTCTGGGAGGCCCAGTTCGGCGACTTCATCAACGGCGCCCAGACGATCGTGGACGAGTTCATCAGCTCCGGCGAGCAGAAGTGGGGCCAGCGGTCCCGGGTCGTGATGCTGCTGCCGCACGGCTACGAGGGCCAGGGCCCGGACCACTCCTCGGCCCGGATCGAGCGGTTCCTCGGCCTGTGCGCGCAGGACAACATGACCGTGGCCCTGCCGACCACCCCGGCCAACTACTTCCACCTGCTGCGCTGGCAGGCGCTGACGCCGCGGATCAAGCCGCTGATCGTGTTCACCCCGAAGTCGATGCTGCGGCTTAAGACGGCCACCTCGCCGGTGTCCGCGTTCACCACCGGGGTGTTCCGGCCGGTGCTCGGCGAGGGCCCGGGCATCGACGAGGGCGCGGTCCGGCGGATCCTGCTGTGCTCCGGCAAGGTCTACTACGACCTGGCCGAGCGGCGGGCTAAGTCCGGCCGCACCGATGTTGCGGTGGTCCGGCTTGAGCGGCTGTACCCGCTGCCCGCCGAGGAGCTCGAGGCCGAGCTGTCCCGCTACCCGGCCGGCGCCGAGCTGCGCTGGGTCCAGGAGGAGCCGGCCAACATGGGCGGCTGGCCGTACATGGCGCTGCGGCTGCCCGACCTGCTCGGCCGGCCGATCCAGCTGAACTCGCTCCCGGCCAGCTCGGCGCCGGCCGGCGGCTCGGCCAAGAAGCACGCCGTCCAGCACGCGGCGCTGATCGCCGCGGCGCTCGGCGACGCGGCCCGGACGCGGGCGACGGCGAGCCGGGCGGGGGCCGGTAGCGGTGTACGACACCGACCGGGGCATCGAGGAGCTGGCCGGCCGGCGCGGCACGGACGAGGTCACGCTGGGCTGGCTGGCCGAGCGGATGCGCGAGTTCGTGGACCTGACGCCGGAGGCCGAGGCGCCGGTGGACCGGCTGGCGAGCTGGCTGGCCCGGCTGGACGACGACGAGCTGACCGGGCTGGACCTGGACGAGGACTAGCCTCGCGTCAGCCCGGCCCCGGCGCAAAACCCAGCACCGGGCCGGGCTTGCGCCGGGGCACCCAGACGCGACAGTGTCGCGTCTGGAGGGATCGCCAGGTACGCTGGACGCGATACATCTTAACCGCCGGGTTAAGGGATATCGTCAGCCCGGGGAGGGAGGGACACGTGCCGCGCTGGGTCATCGACGCCCCGAAGCTGCTCGAGTTCGACGGTGCTGCGGCCCTGCGGGTACGGGTCGTGTCGGGCAGCGTCGCGGTGCTGGCTTCGGCCGGGCCGCCGAGCGTGGACGTGGAGAGCCTGTCCGGCCAGCCGCTGCTGGTCAGCCACGAGGCCGGCATCCTGACCGTCACCTACGAGGACCTGACCTGGGACGGCGTCCTGGGCTGGCTGCGCCCGCAGCGGCATACCGTGGACGTGACGATCACCGTCCCGGCCGGCTGCCCGGTGCAGCTGGGCGTGGTGAACGCGAGCGCGATGGTGTCCGGGATCACCGCCAGCGTGTCCGTGCGCAGCGTCAACGGCGGGCTGATCCTGGACGGGGTGCGCGGCCCGGTGGACGCCAAGACCGTGTCCGGGGACGTGGAGACCCGCGGCCTGGACGGCAGCCTGACCTTCAACGCGGTGTCCGGTGGCCTGACCCTGGCCGGCGGCACGCTGCAGACCCTGGACGCGCGCACCGCGGCGGGCAAGGTCACCGCCGACGTGGACCTGGATTCCGGCGGCAGCCTGCGGGTGAACACGGTGTCCGGCGAGGTCGCGATCCGGCTGCCGGCCAGCGCCAGCGCGGACGTGGACCTGCGGTCCGGATCCGGCCGGGTCCGGTCCGGGTTCGACGCACTGACGGCGTCGGGGCCCGGCAGCGTGGCCGGCACGCTGGGCTCCGGCGGCGCCCGGATCTCGGTGAGCACCCTGTCCGCGCCGGTCAGCCTGCTGCAACGGGGCGGCCCTGGCCCGGCGGGAGGCGCACGATGAGCCCCGTCTTCCGGCACGGCAAGCTCCGGCTGTACCTGCTCAAGCTGCTGGACGAGGCGCCCAGGCACGGCTACGAGGTCATCCGGCTGCTCCAGGACCGGTTCATGGGCGTGTACGCGCCGTCGCCGGGCACGATCTACCCCCGGCTGGCCCGGCTGGAAGAAGAGGGCCTGGTCACCCACGACACGGTCGGCGGCCGGAAGATCTACCGGATCACCGACAAGGGCCGGGCCGAGATCGAGAGCAAGCTGGACGACCTGGCCGACCTGGAGCAGGAGATCACCGACTCCGTGCGGGACATCGCCCGCGAGGTGTCGGAGGACGTCAGGGACACCGTGCGCAACCTGCGTGAGGAGCTGACCTGGACGGCCCGCGAGGGCCGGGATGGCGGGGCCCGCGACGCGGACCGCGAGGCGGCCAGGGAGCAGGCCCGCCGGGCCCGCGAGGAGGTCAAGGACAGCGCCCGCCGGGCCCGCAGGGAACTGCTCGGCGAGCCCGCCGAGCCGGAGCCCGAGCCCGAATCCGAGCCCGTGCCCTTCCGGGGCGCGCGGGACCGCCGCGACGGCCCGGCCTGGCCGGACTGGACCGGCTGGGCCAGCCGGGCGGGCTGGGCCAGCTGGCGGGGCCCGGGCGGCGGAGCCGGCGGATGGGGCGGCGGCCCCGGGCGGCCCGGGCGGCCTGACGCCCGGATGCTGCGCGACCTGGAGCGGCTGGCCATCAACTTCGCCAGCCAGCTGCGCTCCGCGGCCTGGCACACCGAGGCGCTGGGCACCGACAAGCTGTCCGAGCTGCGCGCGATCCTGGAGGACACCATGACCCGGATCAGGGACGAGGTGTTCACCACGCCCGACCAGGGTCACGACCCCGGCACGGGCAAACCCGGCGGCACCGGCAAACCCGACGGCACGGACGATCCGCCTACAGGGTGAAGACCACCTTGCCGAACAGCTCGCCGCTGATCATCGCGGCGAAGCCGTCGGCCGCGCTGGCCAGCGGCAGCGCGCGGTCGATCAGCGGGCGCACCCCGGTCTGCGCGCAGAACTGCACCAGCCGGGCCAGCTGATCCCGGCTGCCCATCGTGGTCCCGACCACAGAAAGCTGCAGGAAGAACACCCGGGACAGGTCGGCGGGCGGCGCGGACCCGCTGGTCGCCCCGGAGATCACGATGGTCCCGCCGGGCCTGAGCGAGCGCAGCGAATGCGCCCAGGTCGCCTCGCCGACCGTCTCCATAACCGCGTCCACCCGCTCCGGCAGCCGCGCGCCGGACGGGAAGGCCTGGTCCGCGCCCAGCTGGACGGCCCGCTCCTGCTTGGCCTCGCTGCGGCTGGTGGCCCACACCCGGAAGCCCGCGGCCCGGCCGAGCAGGATCAGCGCGGTGGCCACCCCGCCGCCGGCGCCCTGGACCAGCACGGTCGAGCCGGGCTCGAGCCGGACCCGGCCGAACAGCATCCGGTACGCGGTCAGGTAGGCGGTCGGCAGGCAGGCCGCCTCCGCGAAGGACAGCCCGGCGGGCTTGGGCACCAGGTTCCGCCGCGGCACCACGACCTGCTCGGCGAACGTGCCGTCGTGCTTCTCCGAGAGCAGCGACCGGCGCGGGTCGAGGGTCTCGTCGCCGCCGGCCGCGGCCGGGTCGCCGATCACCGAGTGGACCACGACCTCGTTGCCGTCCGGGTCGGTCCCGGCCGCGTCGCAGCCGAGCACGATCGGCAGCCGGTCCGCCGGGATGCCCACCCCGCGCAGCGTCCACACGTCGTGGTGGTTGAGCGCGGCAGCGCGGACGGTGACCGTGGTCCAGCCGTCCGGCGGAACCGGTTCTGGCCGGTCGCCCAGCTCCAGCCCGGCGAGCGGGTTCTCGGCGTCGATGCGGGCCGCGGTGACAGCGAACATGGCTGGGACCCTACCCGGGCCCCGTCGGCCCGAGCCGAGGGCCCTGCCAGCCGCACTAGATCAACGTTCCTTGATCAACGTTCGTTGATCAAGGTTCATTGATGAAGAAGCGCTGACCCCGGGCTGGATTGCCGGCTGCCGGCAGTCGGGTCGCCGGGCCGCCCCTGAACCGCTATGCTCCAGCGCACGCTTCTCTCCCCCCGGCCTCCCATATCACGAGCCGGGCCGGCCGCCGCCGTCCGGTTGCGGGTGAACCCTGCCCACAGCGGGGCAGGCTGTGGAATACTGCCTGCGGGCAACGGCCCAATTTTCTCCGTAGGTGAAGGATCTGGGTGGGTCTCACCTCCTACGCTGAGCTAGCGGTGCGCTTGGTCAACTCGGCCGGCAGCGGCGGGCACCAGGACATGCTCAGCGAGCCAGAGGCGGTCCGCGCGCTGCTCGCGGACCGTTCTGATTTGCGTGGCCCGGTCACCCGGGTGGATCTCGACGCCCTCCGTCACCTGCGCGATGAGCTGACCGCGGTGTTCTCCGCCTGCACCCAGGGCGATCCGGCCGCCGGGGTGGAGCGGCTCAACGCCCTGCTGATCAGCCACCCGGTGCACCCGGTCATCGTGCCCGCGCAGGGCCCGGCCCGCCGGGACCGCCGGCCGTACCAGCTGTCGCTGTCCGGCAGCGGCTCGGTGTCCGACCGGTTCACCACCGGCGCGGTGATGGGGCTGGCCACCGTGCTGACCCAGTTCGGCCCCGACCGGCTCGGCCGCTGCGGGCTGGCCTGCTGCACCGGGGTTTTCGTTGACACCAGCCCCAATGGGTCCCGCCGCTACTGCTCCGAGCAATGCGGGAACCGCGCCAATGTCACCGCATTCCGGTTCCGCCGGCGGACCGGCGCCGGCGGTTCCGCGGGCACCGCGGCCGGCTAGTCAGCCGGGCCCGGGCGTTAGGCCGTCTACCGGCGGCAAAGCGTGCCCTAACGCGCCCGGAAAGCCTCCGTGGGCGGTCTCAGCCAAATTACTGCGCGGTCCGCGTGGCAATAACGGGCTCATTACAGGGCCGGACAGTGACCGGTTCGTGATGACGGCGGCCCGCACCGTGCCCGTGTTACCGAAATGACGCCAGCCGGCTGCTTCTCAACTCCTGGGCCGATCATTAGCATGAGCCCTACTCACGGGCTAGGCGCCCACGCACACGGACCGGAAAGAAGGTTCGATCATGGCAGCTGAGTCAACTGTCGAGGTCACCAGACCGGCAGATGTCGGCCTTAAACGGGAGTTGGGCCTGATCGGGGCCACCTGGGCATCCGAGACGTCGATCATCGGCTCCGGCTGGCTGTTCGCTCCGCTGACTGCGGTGCTGCTGATCGGTGGGGGTGCCTGGCTGGCCTGGATCGTCGCCGCAGTCATAGTCATCGTCCTGGCCCTCTCCCACGCCGAGCTCGGCGCGATGTACCCGGTCTCCGGCGGGACGGCCAGGTTCCCGCACTTCGCGTTCGGCAGCGTGGCCGGCATCGGGTTCGGCTTCTTCTCGTACGTGCAGGCGGTCACGATCGCGCCGATCGAGTGCTACGCGTTCGTCACCTACGCCTCCTACTACTGGCCGGGCCTCTTCAACGCAGAGCACGGACAAGATCACCGGGGCCGGCTTCGTGGTGACGTCGTGCTGATGGCGGTGTTCACCGCGGTCAACTTCCTCGCCATGCGCATCTTCGCCCGGGTCAACAACGCCATCACGTGGTGGAAGGTCGCGGTCCCGGTCCTGGCCATCATCGTGCTGCTGTTCAAGTTCAAGCCGGGCAACTTCACCGCCGCGGGAATTGGCCTGTTCCCCGGCGGCATCAGGGGCCTGACCGCGGCACTGCCGCTGTCGGGCATCATCTTCGCCTACTCGGGCTTCGAGCAGGCCGACCAGCTCGCCGGCGAGATCAAGAACCCCGGCCGCAACCTGCCGCGGGCGATCATCGTCTCGATCCTGATCGGCACCGTGATCTACGTCCTGCTGCAGATCGCGTTCATTGGTGCGCTGCCCCAGAGCGCGATCGGGAACGGGCTCCAGCACATCACTAACCCAGAGATCCTCGCGGGGCCGTTCGCCGCCGTCGCGGCCCTGGGCGGGCTCGCGTGGCTGGCGCACATCTTGCGGATCGACGCGTTCGTCTCCCCGTCCGGCACCGGCCTGATCTACACGACCGGAACCTCGCGGGTCAGCTACGGCCTGGCCAGGAACCGGTACTACCCGCAGATCTTCGGCAAGGTCAACAGTAACGGCGTCCCGTGGGTCGGGCTGATCTTCGCGTTCCTGTTCGGGCTGCTCTTCCTGCTGCCCTTCCCGAGCTGGCGCTCGCTGGTCGGCATCATCGTCGGCGCGAGCGTGCTCATGTACGCCGGCGCCCCGCTGTCCGTGGGCGCCTTCCGCCGGCAGGTGCCGGAGGCGAACCGGCCCTACCGGATGCCGGCCGCCGGGTTCCTCAACCCGGCCGCGTTCGTCGTCGCCTGCCTGCTCATCTACTGGTCGGGGTTCCTGGTGGTCTGGAAGCTCGGCGTCGTGCTGGTGATCGGGTACATACTGATCGGCATCTCGATGGCGACCGACAAGCAGCGGCCGCCGCTGGACTGGAAGTCGGCGGTATGGCTGCCGGTGTGGCTGCTCGGCATGGGCATCATCTCCTGGCAGGGCCAGTACGACGGCGGCGCCGTCGCGCCGCCAGTCAACACCGGCAACATCCCGTTCTGGTGGGACATGCTGATCGTCGCCGTGTTCGGCCTGATCATCTACTACTGGGCCATGGCCACCAAGCTGCCCAGGGAAGAGATGCTCAACCTCGTCGAGCGGCAGGCGGCGCACGGTGAGGAGCCGGAGGTGCCCCACCACTGACGCGGCAGCTCGGCCCGCAGAATCAATGAGCTGGCCCCGTCCCCGGCCGGGGGCGGGGCCAGCTGGCGTCTACCGTCCGCGCATCGGCCAGTAGCGCGTGATCACGCGGCCCTCGATCAGGGCCGCGTCAACCGCTCCGAACTCACGGCTGTCCACGGCGCCGGCCCCGGGGTTGTCGGACTCCAGCCACCAGCCGCCGTGCTCCCGCCAGGCCGCTCGCTTGACGAGAAGCAGGTCCGGCCTGCCGGGATGCCGGGCGATCACCAGCTGCCCGGGCCGCACGCGCACGGGCCGCCCGGCCCGCGATCCGCGCCAGACCAGCAGCCAGTCACCCGGCCGCAGCGCGGGCTCCATCGACCGCTCGGCGACCGCGACCCGCCACAGCGGCCAGCGCCGCGGGACAGCCCTGCCGGTCACGGTCCCGCCCTCCCGGATTCGCGGCCCCCGCAGGGGGTACTGTCGGATGCTGATACACCATGATCTGACATGAGAGAAGGAGATCCATGAGGCTGCTCGCACGTCTCCTGTCGCCCCGGGCCACCGTATACGCGCACTGTGACCTGCCCTGCGGGGTCTACGACCCGGCTCAGGCCCGGATCGAGGCCGAGTCCGTCCGCGCGATCGCCGAGAAGTACCAGGGCAACGACGACCCGGCCTTCAGGGTCCGCGCCATCCAGATCAAGGAAGAGCGCTCGGACCTCGTCAAGCACCACCTGTGGGTGCTGTGGACCGACTACTTCAAGCCGCCGCACTTCGCGAAGTACCCGCAGCTGCACGAGCTGTTCAACGAGGCGACCAAGCTGGCCGGGGCCGGCGGGACCAAGGGCAGCACCGACGTGGCCACCGCGGACAAGCTGCTGGCGAAGATCGACGAGATCTCGAAGATCTTCTGGGAGACCAAGCAGGGCTGATGCGCTGAGGTGAGGTCACCGGGCCGCGCGGGGCACCCCGCGCGGCCCTTGTGCGTCCTATGGGTGCGGGCGGGCCGCCGGCCGGCCTGGGCGGCGGCCGGTGATCAGCGCGGCGTGCTGGACGCGCGGCGTGCTGACGGTAAGTTGCAGGCACGCGCTCGCGGTAGGTTGCAGGCAGGAGCCGGCGCCCGGTATCACCGACCGGCGCGGCTCGCCCGGCAGAAGGGGCACAAGTGACAGACGAGACAGCTGCGGCGGCGACGAGATCCGCGGCCGGCACGGCGGCCCGCGGCAGCCACGGTTCTGCGGGTCAGCCGGGTGCCGCCGGGCGGGCGGGGCGGCCCGCGCCGGCCGCGTCCGCGCCGGAGCCTGCGGCTGCGGCGGGTGTGCCGGCGGCCGACGGCCAGGCCAGCCCGGCCGAGGCCAGGGACCAGGTCACCGTGTGCATGCCCGCCGAGGGCGCCTACCTGTCCGTGCTGCGGACCGCGACCGCGGGCCTGGCGGCCCGGCTGGACTTCACCCTCGACGAGATCGAGGACCTGCGCATCGCGGTCGACGAGGCGTGCGCCATGCTGCTCAGCCAGGCCGTCCCCGGCACCAGCCTGGACTGCACGTTCACCCTGGGCCGGGACCAGATGACGATCGCCGTGTCGGTGCTGAGCCAGGCCGCCCGTCCCCCGGCCAGCGACTCCTTCGCCTGGACCGTTCTGTCGGCGCTGGCCGGCAGCGTCGAGGCCCGGGTCGGGCCGGGCAGCAGGCTCGCCATCGTGCTCCAGAAGAGCCGCGAGCTGTCGGGGTCGGTGTGACGGGGGAAGCTCGGTTGACAGAGGAATTCGAGATGACGGCCGGCCCGGCCGGCGACCGCGGCGAACGTGACGACGCGGCCGCGGCCGCGGTTTTCGACTTCCAGGACGACGCCGGGTACGGCGCGGCCGGACTGGCCGACGGGTTCGGCGGCGCGGACTTCTCCTCCGACGGGTTCGGCGCGGACTTCGGCCTGGCCGGATCCGGTCCGCCGGAGCCCAGGCCGGCCGAGGCCGACCACGACGGCGACGACGACCACGGCGACGGCGACCACGACGGCGATGACCACGGCGACGGCGATGACGACGACGAGCGGGAGGGCCGGGGTGCGCCCCGGCAGCAGGCCGCACCGTCCCGGCCGCAGCCGGTCCGGGAGCGCAGCCACGCCAGGGACCTGTTCGAGCGGCTGTCCGGGCTGCCCGAGGGCGACGAGGAGCGGCTGCGGATCCGCGGCGAGCTGGTCGAGATCCACCTGCCGCTGGTGGAGTACCTGGCCCGGCGGTTCCGCAACCGGGGCGAGTGGCTGGACGACCTGACCCAGGTCGCCACGATCGGGCTGATCAAGTCCATCGACCGGTTCGACCTGGCCCGCGGGGTGGAATTCTCCACCTACGCCACGCCGACGATCGTCGGCGAGATCAAGCGGCACTTCAGGGACAAGGGCTGGGCGGTCCGGGTGCCGCGGCGGCTCCAGGAGCTCAAGCTGGCGCTGACCAAGGCGATCGGCGAGCTGGCCCAGAAGGAGGGCCGCGCGCCCACGATCGCCGAGCTGGCCGCCCACCTCCAGATGACCGAGGAAGAGGTCCTGGAGGGGCTGGAGTCGGCGAACGCCTACTCCACCGTGTCGCTGGACGCCCCGGACTCCGGGGACGAGGATGCGCCGGCGGTCGCTGAGTCGCTGGGCATGCTGGACGATGCCCTGGAGGGTGTGGAGTACCGGGAGTCGCTCAAGCCGCTGCTGGAGCGGCTTCAGCCCCGCGAGAAGCGCATCCTGCTGCTGCGGTTCTTCGGCAACATGACCCAGTCGCAGATCGCGACCGAGCTGGGGATCTCGCAGATGCACGTGTCGCGGCTGCTGGCCAGGACGCTGGCGCAGCTGCGCGAGGGCCTGACCTCGGAGGAGTAGCCGCGGGCCGGTTGCGGCGGTTGCGGCCGGCTGGGGCCGGGCCCGGCCGGCGGGTCAGTCGCGGTCGGCCGGGCGGCCGCGGGTCAGCGCCCGCAGGCTGGCCGGTGCGAACAGCGCGGCGAACCCGGCCGCGGGCAGGACCAGGGCCGGGATCCCCCATTCGAGCCGGCCGCCGGCCACCAGGTAGATCCCGACGATGCCGGTGAACAGCTGGGTCAGCAGGGCCGGGGTCCTGGCCCACGGCCGGGCCCGGGCCAGGCCGAGGGCGACCAGCAGCAGCAGGCCCACCGTGGCCAGGCCGATCGCGGTCAGCGCGATGCCGCTGGCGGCCTGGTAGGACTTGCCCGCGGCGGTGTCCACCGCGGCCAGCACGGTGGCCGCGAGGAGCAGCACCGCATCCCCCGCCTGCACCGCCCCGGCGAGCCGCACCGTCAGTGGTGCCTGGGGGGCCTGCGGGGCCTGAGCCATTTCCGGCGCTCCTGTTCACGGTCGCTACCCTGGGCGGGTGCGGGCCCTCCTGATCGTCAACCCACGCGCCACTTCGACGACGGGACTGCGGCGGGATGTTATCGCCCGGGCCCTGTCCTCCGCAGTGGACCTGTCGGTTACCGAAACACGGTACCGGGGCCACGCCACCAAGGTGGCCGGGGCGGCCCTGGCCGACGGCTACGGCCTGGTGCTCACGCTGGGCGGGGACGGCACGGCCAACGAGGCGATCAACGGGATCATGGCCGCCGGGCGGTCCGCCGGGCTCGCCACGGCGGATCTGCTGCCGGCGTTCGCCCCGCTGCCGGGCGGCAGCGCGAACGTGTTCACCCGGGCGCTGGGGCTGCCCCCGGACCCGGTGGACGCGATAGGGCAGGTGATCCGCTCGCTGGCGTCCGGCCAGCAGCGGCGCATCGGGCTCGGGCTGGCCCTGGGCCGGTACTTCGCCTTCAACGCGGGGCTCGGCCTGGACGCGGAGGTGGTCCGGGCGGTCGAGGCGCAGCGGGCGCTGGGCCGGCGGCCACGCCCGGGCTCTACATGCGCACCGCGGTGCGCCAGTTCTACCAGGTCACCGACCGGCGGAACGCGGCGATGACGCTGCACCGCGACGGCCAGCCCCCGGAAGGCCCGGTGTTCCTGGTCATCGTGTCCAACACCGCGCCGTGGACCTACGTCGGGCAGCGGCCGGTGCACACCAGCCGGCAGGCCAGCTTCGACACCGGTCTTGACGTCATCGCGCTCCGCTCGCTGCGCACGCCGGGCGCGATCCGGGCGGTCGGCCAGATGCTGTCCCGGTCCGACCGGCCGCTGCGCGGCCGCCATCTGATCAGCCTGCACGACGAGTCCGGGGTGCGGGTCACCGCCGATCGGCCAGTGGCTTTCCAGGTGGACGGGGAGTACATGGGAGAACACGAATCGGTGCTGTTTGAGTCCATTCCCGAAGCGATCCGGGTCATTTTCTAAAACACGCGGGTACGCGGATATGGATAGCGGGTTACGGGGCCCGGCTGGCCACGGCGGCGCTGGTCAAACCGGTGCTGGGCCGGGCGGACGGGCCCGGCGGGCGGCGGCTCTGGCCCGCCGGGCGGGGAGCGGTGACGCGTCCGCGGCTAAGCGCTTAGGGCCCGGCCGCAAAGCCGCCGCGGCGCGGCCGCAAAATGTGACTCATCTGACATCGAAATCCGGGCGAACCTTTGCCTCAGACCCTTGCGGTGGGTCGGGGGGGCTTGAGAGGCTTGTAGTGCTCCCGGGGGAGCAGCACCAGCCACGCGCCCCAGCCTGCGGGCCGGGTTCACCGAACACGGTTCAGGGGCGAGTGGCCCTGAGAGCCGAACGGGACGAAGGTCCCGCGAGACAATTGATGATTGAGCTTGGGCCGGGGAAACCTGGCCCGGGTTTACGGCCTAGCTCGTGAAATTCTTCACAAGCGCGATATTAGAGGCGACGGGCCACTGGCCACGGCTCCGCCCTCGCAGAGGAGTGGACCTCATGGACTGGCGTCACCATGCCGCCTGCCGCGACGAGGATCCGGAGCTGTTCTTCCCGATCGGGAGCACTGGACCGGCCCTGGATCAGATCGACGAGGCCAAGCAGGTCTGCAAGCGTTGCCCGGCGCTGGAGCCGTGCCTCGCGTGGGCCCTGGAGAGCGGCCAGGACGCCGGTGTGTGGGGCGGCCTGAGCGAGGACGAGCGGCGGGCGCTCAAGCGCCGGACCGCCCGCATCCGCGCCCGCGCGCACGTCTGACACAGCACGTCTGACACAGGCGGCGTCCCAGGCTGGACGGCGCTGGCGCCTGGCCGGGCTGGATGCTGCGTGGCTCAGCCGTAGTTCACGAACGGCTGGCTGAGGCCCAGGCTGTCCTGCTCGTCGGCGGGCTGAGCGCCGGCGGCCGGATCCATCGGCAGGTCCACCACGACGATCGTGCCGCCACCGGGGCGGGGCGTGATCTCCAGCCGGCCGCCAAGCTCGGCTACCACCAGCGTGCGCACGATCTGCAGGCCGAGGCTGGCCGAGGATTCCAGGTCGAAGTCCGGCGGCAGCCCGGCGCCGTTGTCGGCCACGGTCACGGTCAGCTGGCCGGGCCGCCGCCGGGCGCTGACCTCCAGGCGGCCGGGGCCGAACCGGCCGGGGATCCTGGACAGCCCGTGCTGCAGGGCGTTCTGCAGCAGCTCGGTGAGCACCAGCGCGAGCGGCGTCGCCACCGCACCGGACAGCTTCCCGAAGCTGCCGGTCAGCACCGGTATCACGCTGCCCTCGGCGGACGAGACCTCGCGGGACATCATCACGACCCGGCCGGCCACCTCGTCGAATTCGACGATCTCCTCCGGTGCCTGGGACAGCGTCTCGTGCACCAGCGCGATCGACCCGACCCGGCGCACGGCCTCCTCCAGCGCGATCCGGGCCCCGGGCTCCTGCATGCGCCGGGCCTGAAGGCGGAGGAGCGCGGCGACCGTCTGGAGGTTGTTCTTCACCCGGTGGTGGATCTCCCGGATCGTGGCGTCCTTGGTGATCAGCTCGCGCTCGCGGTGCCTTAGCTCGGTCACGTCGCGGAGGAGAACCAGCGCGCCGGCCCGGGATCCGGCGACCACGAGCGGGATCGCGCGGAGCTGGACGACCGAGCCGTTGCCCTCGATCTCGGCTTCCCTGGCCGCCCGGCCGCTCGCGGTCACCATCAGCGAGTCGTCGCGCGGCTGGTTCCCCGAGCACAGCCGGGCGGTCAGCGGGCCAAGCTCGGCGCCGACCAGGTCCGCGGTCAGCCCGAGCCGGCGGTAGGCCGACAGCGCGTTCGGGCTGGCGTAGATGACCTTGCCGGACCGGCCGAGCCGCAGCAGGCCGTCGCCGACCCGGGGCGACCGGACCAGGGCGGGCGCCTCCCCCGGCCGCGGGAACATGCCGGACGCGACCATCTGGGCCAGGTCGTCCGCGGCGCCGACGTAGGTCAGCTCCATCCGGCTGGGGGTGCGGGCCGAGCTCAGGTTCGTGGATCTTTCGACCACTGCGATGACCCGGCCGCCGTGCGGGACCGGGATCGTCTCGTGCCGGACCGGGACGCCGTGCATCCACTCCGGGTCGCCTTCGCGGCAGATCCTGCGCTCGGCGTAGGCGACGTCAAGGAACGGCCGCTTGCCCGCCGGGAGAACGGTGCCGACGACGTCGTCGGGGAACGCGGTCGGCCCAGTGGTGGGGCGCATCTGGGCCAGCGCAACCCAGCCCTGGCCGCCCCGCCGCGGCGCCCACAGCACGAGGTCCGCAAACGAGAGGTCGGCCAGCAGCTGCCAGTCCGACACCAGCGCATGCAGCCAGTCCAGGCCCCCCTCGCTCAGGTCCGCATGCTGGCGGGCCAGATCCGTCAACGTAGGCACCTGGCCATCATCGCATTCAAGCCGACGACGGCAGCGGGGCGTGTCCTTCATGATCACGGAGGGTTTCGCACCGCGGGCGGTGGAAAATCCTCCGTGATCATGGCTGGCTTCCGGGTACTGGTGATCGGCAAGTAAGCAGCCGATCGCCGCCGGGCGAGTAAGGATCGGGGTGTGACAGGGTTCCAGGAGGTGCGCGATGACAGTGCGGCCGGCCGTGCGGTCCCCGCGGCTCCCCCGCCGGCCCGGCTGCCGAAGTACTACGGGGTGAAGCGGCAGCTGCTGGAGCTGACCCGGGCCCTGGCCCCGGGCACCGCGCTGGCCCCCGAGCGTGAGCTGGCCGCGCGGTACGGCACCTCCCGGACCACGATCCGCCAGGCCCTGGCCGAGCTGGCGGTCGAGGGCCGCCTGCTGCGCATCCAGGGCCGGGGCACGTTCGTGGCCAAGCCCAAGGTGGCCCGGGTGCTGGAGCTGACCAGCTACACCGAGGACATGCGGGCCCAGGGGCTTGATCCGCAGTCGGTCATCCTGGACACCAGGTACGTGGCCGCGGCCGGGGAGCTGGCCGGGCGGCTCGGGATCCGGGCGGGCGGCCGGGTGCTGCACATCCGGCGGCTGCGCCTGGCCGACGGCGAGCCGATGTCGATCGACTCCACCTACCTGGCCGCCCGCCGCTTCCCCGGGCTCCGCCGCCACCTGCGCCGCAACCCGTCGCTCTACGGCACCCTGGCCGACCGGTACGGCACCGAGCTGGCCGAGGCCCAGGAAACCATCGAGACCGTGCTGGCCGGCCCGCAGGACGCCAGCCTCCTCGGCGTGGACGTCGGCTTCCCGCTGCTGCTGACCAGCCGCCACAGCTTCGACGCCGACGGCTCCCCGGTCGAGTGGGCCCAGTCCTGGTACCGGGGCGACCGCTACAAGCTGGTCACCCGGCTCCGCCGCCCAGGCCCCTGATGCCGCTTCATGATCCGCCAGGCGTATTGGGTGCTGCAGGCCCCAAAAGCCTGGCGGATCATGGGACAGCCCGGCTGATAGCGTCGCGGCCATGGCGGAGCATGGCGGGGCTCAGGCGGTGGCGGCGGCGCGGCGGCATGGCGTGCAGACGATGTTCACGCTGAGCGGCGGGCACGTGTTCCCGCTGTACGACGGCGCCGTGCACGCCGAGCCGCCGATGCGGATCCTGGACGTCCGGCACGAGCAGACCGCCGTGTTCGCCGCCGAGGCGACCGCGCGGCTGACCCGGGAGCCCGGGCTGGCCGTGCTCACCGCCGGGCCCGGGGTGACCAACGGGATCAGCGCGGTGACCACCGCCCACTTCAACGGGTCGGCGGTGGTGATCCTGGCGGGCCGGGCGCCGGACTACCGGTGGGGCGCGGGCAGCCTGCAGGAGATCGACCATCCGCAGTTGCTCGCCCCGGTCACCAAGCGGGCGTGGACCGAGCATGCCGCCAGCGGGGTGGGCGCCTCGGTGGACGAGGCCTTCCGGCTGGCCGCCGCCCCGCACCGGGGGCCGGTGTTCCTCGACGCCGCGCTGGAAGCGCTGTTCGGCCCGGCCGGGCCGGACGGCCAGGCCGGCGCCTCAGCCGCCGCGCCGGACCCGGGCCCCGCAGGCCCGGACGAGGAGACGCTGGACGACGCTGTGCGGATCAATTGGGGGACTGCTGGCGGCGGCCCGCCGCCCGGTGCTGGTCCTGGGCTCGGACGTCTGGCTCGGCGGAGCCGACGAGCAGGCCCGGGCGGCCGCGGAGGAGCTCCGGCTGCCCGTGGTGGCCAACGGGCAGGCGCGCGGGATCCTGCCGGCCGGGCATGAGCTGCTGATGACCAGGGCCCGGTCGGCCGCGTTCGGCGAGGCGGACCTGGTGATCGTGGTGGGCACGCCGCTGGACTTCCGGCTCGGGTACGGGGAGTTCGGTGGCCGGGACGGCGCGCCGCGCGCCCTGGTCGTGCACGTGGCCGACGCCGCCTCGCAGCTGGCCACGCACGTCCCGCTGGCCGCCAGCGCGGCCGGCGACCTGGCCGCGTTCTTCACCGGGCTGGCCGGCCGGGCCGGGCGCATCGAAGCGGCCTGGGCGCCGGACTGGCTGGACCGGCTCCGCGCGGCCAGGGACGCGGCGCTGGCCGCGGACGGCCCGCTGATGGCCAGCGAGGCGGACCCCATCCACCCCATGCGCATCTACGGCGAGCTGGCCCGCGTGCTGGACGACGACGCGGTGGTGATCGGCGACGGCGGCGACTTCGTCTCCTACGCGGGCAAGTACCTCGAGCCGCGGCGGCCCGGCGGCTGGCTGGACCCGGGCCCGTACGGCTGCCTGGGCACCGGCCTGGGCTACGCGATCGCGGCCCGGATCGCCCGCCCGGCCGGCCAGGTCGTGCTGCTGCTCGGCGACGGCGCGGCCGGCTTCTCGCTGATGGACGCCGACACGCTGGTCCGGCACCGGCTGCCGGTGGTGATGATCTGCGGCAACAACGGCGCCTGGGGACTGGAGAAGCACCCGATGCAGGCCCTGTACGGCTACGACGTGGCCGCCGACCTGCAGCCGCAGTGCCGGTACGACCAGGTGGTCGCCGCTCTGGGCGGGGCCGGGGAGCTGGTGACCCGGCCGGACGGCATCGGCCCGGCGCTGCGCCGGGCGTTCGGCTCGGGGGTCCCCTACCTGGTGAACATCGCTACCGACCCGGGCATCGCCTACCCGCGCTCCACCACGGGGGTCTGAGCAGGCCCTGGCGGAGGTCAGGCAGCCGGCTGGTCAGGCAGCGGCTGGGCGCCCTGAGTCCCTGATCCGGGTCTTGGACTTGCCGCACGGGCACTGGTAGGTGCAGACGCACCCGATCTGGTCGACCAGCTCCCACTGGTGCCGGTGCAGCCCTGGCCTGGGCCGCCCGCCTACCGATCTGAGCTGGGCTGTCATCTGGCCTGGTTCCCGCATGCCCTTTTAGACGCATCCCGGCCGAATCTGGTTCATGCTTTAGCCGATGACCGCGATCAGGTCACCTTCCTGGATGACGTCGCCCTCGGCCACGGCCAGCCGGGTCAGCTTCCCGCTGCCCTCGGCCAGCACCGGGATCTCCATCTTCATCGACTCCAGGATGACCAGCGTGTCGCCGTCCGCCAGCTCGTCGCCCTCGGCCGCGACGACCTTCCAGACGTTCGCCACCATCTCCGCGCGGATCTCGGTCACGCGCCCTCCTCGCAGGTCGGCTCTTTGTCCCCCACGTCATGATCGCAGCCGGCCGATCACGGACGTGTCGTAGGAACCCCGGCGGAAACCGTCGTCGTCCAGCAGCTCAGCCAGGAACGGCAGGTTGGTCTTCGGCCCGGTGATGACGAAGGCGTCCACCGCGGCGCGGGCCCGGTCCAGCGCGGCCGCCCGGTCCGGGCCCCAGGCGCACAGCTTGGCCAGCAGCGGGTCGTAGAACAGGGTCACCTCGTTGCCGGCCTCGTAGCCCGCGTCGACCCGCACACCCGGCCCGGACGGCTCGGACCAGGCGGTGATCAGCCCCGGGCTGGGCAGGAACCGGCGCGGGTCCTCGGCGTACACCCGCAGCTCGATCGCGTGCCCGTGCGGGGTGAACCCGGCCTGGCCCAGCGCCGCCAGGCCCGCCGTCGCCGGGTCCAGGTCCAGCCCGGCCGCGATCCGCAGCTGCTGCTCAACCAGGTCAAGCCCGGTGACCAGCTCGGTCACCGGATGCTCGACCTGGAGCCGGGTGTTCATCTCCAGGAAGACGAAGTCGCCGGCCTCCACGTCGACCAGGCACTCCACGGTGCCGGCGCCGCGGTAGCCGACCGCCTCCCCGGCCCTTGTTGCGGCCGCGGCCAGCGCGGCCCGCAGGCCGGGGTCCAGCCCTGGGGCGGGCGCTTCCTCGGCCACCTTCTGGTGCCGCCGCTGGGCCGAGCAATCCCGGTCTCCCACGGCCAGGACGCGGCCGTCGCGGTCGCCGAGGATCTGCACCTCGACGTGCCGGGCCCGCTCGATGTACCGCTCGAGCAGGATCGCCGGGCTGGCGAAGAACCGCTCGGCCCGGGACCGCGCGGTCCCGAACCCGGCCCGCAGCGCGGCCGGGTCGCGGGCCACGCTCATGCCGATCCCGCCGCCGCCCGCCGCGGCCTTGATCATCACCGGGTAGCCGATCCTGGCCGCCTCGGCCTCGGCGGCCGCCTCGTCAGCCACGGGCGAGGACGACCCGGCGGCCACCGGCACCCCGGCCGCGGCCATCAGGTTCCTGGCCGCGATCTTGTCCCCGGCCGCCTCGATCGCGGCCGGCGGCGGCCCGACCCAGATCAGGCCGGCCGCGGCGACCTGCGAGGCGAACGACGCGTTCTCGGCCAGGAACCCGTACCCGGGGTGCACCGCGCGGGCCCCGGTGCGCCGCGCGGCCGCCAGGATCGCGCCGGCGTCCAGGTAGCTGCGGGCCGGCGGGGCGGGCCCGATCAGCACCGCCTCGTCGGCTTCGCGGACGTACGGCAGCCCGGCGTCGGCCTCGGAGTACACCGCCACCGACCGGATGCCGAGCCGCCGCAGCGTGGCGATGATCCGCCGGGCGATCTCGCCCCGGTTCGCGACCAGCACTGATTCGAGCACGCGGGCAGGCTACATGCGCTGGCTGCACCCGGCTGGTCCGCCGTCGACCAGCCGCAGCCTGCATAGTGTCAAAACGGGATTTAAGGGATACGGCACGTTCACGTTAACGGGCGCACAAGGGTGAGCCACGTGCCCCGGCGGCCGGAGCCGGCCGCCGCCCTGCCCCGGGTCAGTCCGCCCGGAACTGAGTCACTTCCAGCTCGACCCGGACCGCTTCGATCCTGGTCAGCACCTTGTGCCGGAGATCGGCCGGGGCCGTCTCTGACCCGCAGCTCTTGTGCACGAGCTTCTTGACCGCTTCCTCCAGGCCGAACTCCCGCAGGCACGGCGCGCACTCGTCCAGGTGCTCCCTGACCCGCGCGATGCCCTCCTCGGGCAGCTCGTGGTCGAGGTAGCTGTACACCCGGTCGAGGATCTCGCTGCACGGGACTTCGTGAGGCAGACCGCAGCTCATCTCGCGTCCTCCTCGAGGTTCCCGGCGGACGGCCCGCCGCCGGCCGAGGCGGCCCGGACCAGGCCCCGCTCGGCCGCGTAGTCCTGCAGCAGCTCACGCAGCTGACGACGGCCGCGGTGCAGGCGTGACATCACGGTACCTATGGGGGTGCCCATGATGTCGGCGATTTCCTTATACGCGAACCCCTCCACGTCGGCCAGGTAGACCGCGATCATGAATTCCTCGGGCAGCGCCTGCAGGGCCTGCTTGACGTCGGAGTCGGGCAGCCTCTCGAGCGCCTCGGCCTCCGCCGACTTCAGCCCGGACGAGGTGTGCGAGGCGGCCCGGGCCAGCTGCCAGTCCTCGATCTCCTCGGTACCCGCCCGCTGCGGCTCACGCTGCCGCTTGCGGTACGTGTTGATGAAGGTGTTGGTCAGGATCCGGAACAGCCAGGCCTTCAGGTTGGTGCCCGGCTGGAACTGATGGAACGAGGCGTACGCCTTGGCGAACGTCTCCTGGACCAGATCCTCGGCGTCCGCCGCGTTCCGCGTCATCCGCATCGCGGCGGCGTACAGCTGATCCAGGAACGGCAGGACATCACGCTCGAAGCGCGCGTCGCGCTCAGCCATTGTCTCGGGGACCGGACTCACCTCCTCCGCCGCAGCGGCCGGGCCTGTGCGGCGCCAGCCGTCTTGGCCGGAGGATATCTTGCCAGTCCCGGCGGGCCGGCAGACAGCCAGTTTCCCGCCACTGGGCGGAGAAGGGAAGCCGGGCGGGGAAGACAGACCGGGGGAGGAAGTGAAACCGGGCCGCTGCGCCGGGGCCGGCTGGGGGGAGACCGCGCTGGCCAGGGCCGGGAGTGCGCCCGGATCCTGGGCCAGGGTCAGAGTCGGGTACGCCGCGAGGGACATGTGCGCTGCAACACAGCGGGCTGGCCTGGCATTCCGCGGGCCCGCTGGTTTGCTCCGGCCCGGGGTGACCCCGGCTGACCAGGGCGGTCCCCGGGCGCCCCGGCGGTCAGCCAGCGAGTTGCAGTGTCACTGCACGCCGATGGCCGGCCGCGTTGCAGTGCCACTGCACTCCGATGGCCGGTCTCGTTGCAGTGCCACTGCACCTCGATGGCCGGTCTCGTTGCAGTGTCACTGCATGGCTCAGCGGCGGCGCCGGTCGTGCTTGGCCTGGCAGGGCACGCAGCGGGCCGCGTCCGGCTTGGCCTCCAGCCGCCCCTCGGGAACCGGCCCGGCGCAGTCGGCACACACCCCGTACGTGCCCTGCTCGATCCGGCTGAGGGCGACCATTACCTGAGACCGCTGACGGCGTGCGGCGTCCAGCATGGCGTCGGCCCGCTCGGTTTCCGACAGGTGCGCACCCGCGTCGGCCGGGTCCGGTGGGTACTCCGCGGCCAGGCCGTTCCGTGAGTTCGAGCCGCCCAGGACCGAGATGGACCGGTCGAGGGAATCCCGCAGCTCCTCCAGCCGCTTGCGTGCGATGACGGCATCCACCTGATCCCGCCTCCTTTCCGAGGGACGATGCAGCACACTGAGTCCCCGGCCGCAGCCAGGGACGCCCCAGCGGGCTCAGAACAGGGTGGTGGCCGGGCTCTCCCCCGGCCCGCCCTCGCGGGCAGGCGGCTCCCCGGCGGAGCCGCTGGCCGCGTCGTCGCGGGCCGGCTCGATGAGCTCGGGTCCGTTGTTGCGGACCGAGTTGACCTTGGTGGAGACCCGGGTGGTGACCAGCCCGCTGCTGACCGCCGGGGCCAGCAGGTGCGCCAGCTGGGCCTGGTCCTGAAGGTCGGGGTCCAGCCACTCGGCCCACTGGCCGGGCGGGATCACCATCGGCATCCGCTCGTGGATGACGCCCAGCTCGTCCGGGGCGCTGGTGGTGATGATGGTCGCGGTGACCAGCCAGGCGTCCGGGTGGTCGTCGGGGTGCGCCTGGTCGCGCCAGAACTCGTACAGGCCCGCGAAGGCCAGCGGGGCGCCGTCCGCCCGGTGGATGAAGTACGGCTGCTTGGCCGCCTTGGCGTCCTCGCCGGGCCTGTACCACTCGTAGTAGCCGTCCGCCGGGAGCAGGCAGCGCCGCTTGGTGAACGCCCGGCGGTACGCGGGCTTGCTGGCCACGGTCTCGGCCCTGGCGTTGATCATCCGGCTGCCGATGGCCGGGTCCTTGGCCCAGGACGGCACCAGGCCCCAGCGCACCGTGCGCAGCTGCCGGACCGGGGCCAGGTCGCTGGCCGCCCCCTCGCCCTTGCCGCCGGAGCCGTTGCCCCGGGTGCTGCTGCTCTCGGTGCTGCCGCCCTCGCCGGCGCCCGCCAGGCCCGGGGGGCGGCGGGTCATGACCGCGTAGATCTTCTTGGTCGGGGCGACGTTGTAATCCGGGCGCAGCTCCTCGCCGTCCTCGTCGGCCTGCACACCGAACTCCTCGAGGAGCTCAATGCGCCTGCGCGCAGAGGCATACCGGCCACACATGCTTCACCCATATCAGTGCGAGACGACAAAACGAGCGGGGAGCTCAGGATTGAAGCAGTCATAACCGGCAAAGGCGGCGGTCAAACCTCCAGGATGCGGTTGGGCGTGCCCTGCGCCAGTACGCTCGCTTCATGACCAGGGGAGCCGGCCCGGCGGCGGGGGACCCGCCCTGACCCGGCGGAGCGGTTATGCGGGCCTGGACGAGGATGACGTGCGGGTCCGGCCCGGCCGCGGGTCACGGCCCCGGACCCGGCGGCGGCCCGCCCACGAAAGCGCAGACGAGGGATTCGTCGCCGCGGTCGACCGGGGCCGGTACCGGTGCTACGTCGGGGACCGCGCGGTCACCGCGGTGGCCGCCCGCGAACTCGGGCACCGCCGGGTGGTGGTCGGCGACCAGGTGCGGCTGACCGGGGACACCTCCGGCGCGCCGGACGCGCTGGCCCGGGTGGTCAGGGTCCTCCCCCGGCAGACCGTGCTGCGCCGCTCGGCGGACGACACCGACCCGGTGGAACGGGTCATCGTGGCCAACGCCGAACAGCTGGTGATCGTCTGCGCGCTGGCCGATCCGCCGCCCAGGACCCGGCTCATCGACCGGTTCCTGGTCGCGGCCTACGACGCGGGCCTGGACCCGCTGCTCTGCCTGACCAAATCCGACCTGGCCCCGCCGGACGAGATCCTGGCCGCCTACCAGCCGCTCGGGCTGCGGCACGTGGTGACCGGCCGCGGCCCGGGCGGCGAGGTCACACCCGGCCCGCTGGCCGGCGAGCTGGCCGGGCTGCTCAGCGTTCTCGTCGGGCACTCGGGGGTGGGCAAGTCGACGCTGGTGAACACCCTGATCCCGGCGGCCGAGCGGGCGGTGGGCACGGTCAGCCCGGTGACCGGCCGGGGCCGCCACACCTCATCGTCGGCCGTCGCGTTCCGGCTGCCCGGCGGCGGCTGGCTCATCGACACCCCGGGGCTGCGCGGGTTCGGCCTGGGCCACATCTCCGCCGACCGGGTCATCGAGGCCTTCCCCGACCTGGCCGCGGGCGTCGCGGCCTGCCCGAGAGGGTGCACCCACCTCGAGGACGGCTGCGGCCTGGACGAGTGGGTGGCGGAGCACGACAGCAGCGGCGCGCTGGCGGCCCGGCTGGATTCGCTGCGCCGGCTGCTGGCGAGCCGGGAGGACAGCGAGCTTGGCTGAACCGGGCCTGGCTGGACCTTGCCTGGCGGGGGCGTGAGCCCACTGGAGGTGGCCGGCCTGGTCGCCGCGGGGACCCTGGCCGGGCTGGTCAGCACGGTCGCCAGCGTGGCCTCGCTGGTGTCCTACCCGGTGCTGCTGGCGATCGGCCTGCCGCCGCTGGCCGCCAACGTGACCAACACCGTGGCGCTGCTGTTCACCGGCGTAGGCGCGGCGGCCGGGTCCCGGCCCGAGCTGGCCGGGCAGCGGGCCCGGCTGCTCCGGCTCGGCCCCGCCTGCGTGGCGGGCGGGGCAGTGGGGGCGGCCGTGCTGCTGCTCACCCCGGCGTCCTGGTTCGGCTACGCGGCCCCGGTGCTGATCGCGGCGGGTTCGGTGATCCTGCTGATACCGCGGCCCGCCGCCCGCACCCCTGACCCTGCCGCCGAAGCCCCGGCCGCCGGAGCCCCGGCCGCCGGGGAGGCGGTGCCGGGCTGGGCGCTGGGCGTCGCCGTGGCCGCCGTGGCCTGCTACATCGGGTACTTCGGCGCGGCCGGCGGGATCCTGATGCTGGCCCTCCTGGCCGCCACCCAGGCCGGGCCGCTGCCGCGGGCCAACGCGGCCAAGAACGTGCTCAACGGCCTGGCCAACGCCGCCGCGGCGGTGGCCTTCGCCTGGTTCGGGCCGGTGGACTGGGCCGTGGTGCCGCCCCTGGCGGCCGGTTTCCTGGCTGGCGGGGCGGTGGGCCCGGCCGTGGTCCGCCGGATGCCGGCGCCCCTGCTGCGCGCCGGCGTCGCGGCGGCGGGCCTGGTCATCGCAATAAAACTGGGCGCCGCCGCGTACGGTCACGCGGCGGCGCCCAGCCGGTAGAACTAGCCACGAGCAAGTCCCCAGAGGCCTGCGGCTACCGGGCGAACGCTCCCCAGCCGTTCGGGGTGCCCAAGCCGGTCGGGCCGTCGTAGCCCGGGACCGCGTGGCACAGCGGGATCCGGGCGCACGTGCCGTTCCGGCCCCCGGTCACGTCGTGCAGCTGGGCGCGGTGCCGGTACGGGTACTGCGCCGGGAAGGTGCCCGGTGCCGGGCGGCCGGCCAGCGCGTAGGTCGCGGCGATGATCGGCGCGGACACCGAGGTGCCGCCGATGACCAGGACCCCGCCGTCCTGGAACGTGTCGAAGATGAACACGCCGGGGTTCGGGTCGGCGACCGCCGACACGTCCGCCACCGTGCGGCGGTGGCAGGCCGGGTCGTGCTGCCAGGCCGGCTTGGGCTCGAACTTCGAGCAGCCCGAGCCGGTGGCGCCGTATGCCCTGAGCAGGATCCGGCGGGCCCCAGGCCCTCTCGGACCAGCCGCGCTTGTTCGACGAACGGGCCAGGTGGGTGCCGCCGACCGCGGTGACGAACCGGCTGGCCGCCGGGTACTGCACGCCGAACCCGTCATCGCCGGCCGAGGCGGTGATGGCCACGCCGGGGTGCTTGTAGTACAGCCGGTCGGCGACGAGCTCGGAGGGGTCTTCCTGCCCGCCGTAGCTGTTCGAGATGAACTTCGCGCCGTGCCGGAACGCGGTCCGCACCGCGTGCCCGAGCGAGTTCAGCGACGCGTTGTTGGCCTCGACCAGAAGGATCTTGCAGTTCGGGCAGATCGCCGAGACCATGTCCAGGTCCAGGCTGATCTCCTCGGCCCAGCCCTTGTCCGGGGTCGGCATCAGCGCGGGGTTGGTCTGGCCCTTCTGGTTCATCTTCGTGAAGCAGTGGTTGGCGGTCGTGCACGGCCTGATGTGGAAGTGCGTGCGGTACACATTCAGGTCCGCTTCGGCGTTCGGGTCGTCGTGCGCGTCAATGATCGCGATCGTCCGGCCCTTGCCGCGGAGCTGCGATGCCCGGCCGAGCTTGTAGGCGGACCGCAGGTCGCCCGGGCCGTACGGGGTTACGTCGGCCGGGTTCACCGAGTTCGCGGCGGCCTTCCGCGCGATGGCGGCGGTCACCGCGGAAACCGACTTCCAGGCCGGTACGTCCGTGCGGATAAGGAGGTCACACGCGGCGTACCCGGGCTTGGGCGGGGCTGCGCAGGACGCGGGTCTGTAGTTATGGGCCGGGGCAGCGGCCGGGGCGCCTGCAGCTGAACTAGTCGCGCTGGCGCTGGCCGTGGCGCCCGCCGTGGCCGCGACAAGCGCGGTCGACGCGACGGCAACAAGCAGCCGGCTGATCTTCAAAATTGTCCACTCCCTTGGATGAGATATGGCTGGCCTCTTCTTCTGGGACTTGCGTGGCCAACCCCGAGGGTGCCAGATCCTCCCACTGGATCGGGCTGAATCCCGGCAATCCCTCCCAAGCCGGTCGTCACGCAGCGTGCTTTACCCCGGCTTTACCAGGCCGAAGGTGACCGGCGCGGAACCCGGGCGGATCCGGGAAAAACTGGTCATGGCCCCGGGACGGGCCGGCGCGATACGGTTCGCGGCATGCCGGGGTATGACGATGACCTGCGTTTCGCGCACGTGCTCGCGGACGCGGCGGACGACATCACCATGCGGCGCTTCCGGGCCACCGACCTCCGGGTCGACACCAAGCCGGACCTGACCCCGGTCAGCGACGCGGACCACGCGGCCGAGGAATCGCTGCGCGGCGTGCTGCGCCGGGCCCGGCCGCGGGACGCCATGCTCGGCGAGGAGTTCGGCCGGGCCGGCGGCAGCGAGGGCTCCACCCGGTGCTGGGTGATCGACCCCATCGACGGCACCAAGAACTACGTGCGCGGCGTGCCGGTGTGGGCCACGCTGATCGCGCTGATGGAAGGCACCGAGGTGGTGGTCGGGGTGGTGTCCGCGCCGGCCCTGGCCCGCCGCTGGTGGGCCGCGCTCGGCGGCGGCGCGTGGAGCGGGCGCGGCCTGACCAAGGCGGCCCGGTGCCAGGTGTCCGGGGTCTCGGACCTGGCCGACGCCTCACTCTCGTACTCCGGCCTGGGCGGCTGGGGCGCCCGGCAGGATCATTTTCTCGGCCTGGCCAGCGCGGTCTGGCGGACCCGCGCGTTCGGCGACTTCTGGTCGCACGTCCTGGTCGCCGAGGGCGCGGTGGACATCGCCGCGGAGCCCGAGGTCTCGCTGTGGGACCTGGCCGCGCTGCAGATCATCGTGGAGGAGGCCGGCGGGGTGTTCACCGACCTGGACGGCAAGGCCACGCCGGACGGCGGCAGCGCGGTGTCCACCAACGGCCTGCTGCACGGCGAGGTGCTCCGCCGCCTGACCCCGGCCTGAAGGCCCGGCACGGACCCGGCCCAACCGGGCCGAACCGGCCCGCGCCCCCGCTGCCGTAATCCATAAGGGTTGCCCTCCGCGCCGTCATCGCTGATGCTGAACCAAAGCAATCACAAGTTCACAAGCGGCAAGGGTGAGGCGATGAAGGTACGCGACGGCATGACCACCGTGGTACTGACCGTTGGCCCGGCACACACCCTGCGCGAAGCGTCCCGCCTGATGTCGGCCCGCCGGGTCGGCGCCGCGGTGGTGATCGACCCCGAGCACTCCGGCACCGGGATCCTGACCGAGCGCGACATCCTGGACGCGGTCGGCGCGGGCCAGAACCCGGACACCGAGCTGGTCGCCGACCACCGGACCGACAACCTGGTGGTGGCCTCGCCGGACTGGACGCTCGAGCAGGCCGCCCAGGCCATGGTCTCCGGCGGCTTCCGGCACCTGCTGGTCGTCGAGGGCAGCGATGTGACCGGGCTGCTGTCGATGCGTGACATCGTCCGGGCCTGGACCACGGCGGCCGCGCAGGTCTGACGGCTCGCGGACGGGCCCGTGTTGCGGGGCCAGGCCCGTGCCGGGCAGAGTGTGGCGCCATGCGGCTCGAAGGGACGGTGGCGCTCGTCACCGGCGGATCATCCGGCATCGGCGCGGCCACTGCGCGGGCCCTGGCCGCGGCCGGGTCCCGGCCGCTGGTCGCGGGCCGGGACGCGGGCCGGCTCTCCGACGTTGCCAGGCAGACCGGCGGTGCCGCGCTGGTGGCGGACCTGGCCACGGCGGACGGGCCCGCTGCGCTGGCCGCCGCGGCCGTGGAGGCCGCCGGGCCGGGCGGGCTCGACCTGCTGATCAGCAACGCCGGGCGGGGCTGGGCCGGGCCGATCGGCGAGATGCCGGAGGGGCGCGACCGGGAGCTGATCGAGCTGAACCTGACCGCGCCGGTGCAGCTGGCCCGGCTGCTGGTGCCCGCGATGGCCGCCCGCGGCCGCGGTCACGTGGTCTTCGTGTCGTCGATCGCGGGTGCCACCGCGGTCCGCGGTGAGGCCGTGTACTCCGCCGCCAAGGCCGGCCTGGCCTGCTTCGCGGAAAGCCTGGCGCACGAGCTGGCCGGCACCGGGGTGGGGATCTCGGTGATCGTGCCCGGCGTCATCGACACCCCGTTCTTCGAGCGCCGGGGGCGGCCCTACGACCGGCAGCGCCCCCGGCCGCTGCCCGCCGAGCGGGTCGCCACGGCGATCACCGCCGCGGTCACCGCGGACCGCCGGGTGGTGTACGTGCCGGGGTGGCTGCGGTTCCCGGCCTGGCTGCACGGCGCGGCGCCGGGCACGTTCGGCCGGCTGGCCCGCCGGTTCGGCTGAGCGCGGCGGGCGGGCTGGTCCGGCTGCGCTGGTCCGGCTGCGCTGGTCCGGCCGGGCCGGGCCGAACGTTATCCATTTGCCGCGGAACATGCCTTTGCGCAGCCTGAAGGCGCGCTTAGCGTGCAGTGAGGGCCGCGAACGTGATCATCGGGTGCCCGCGGCCGGGCCGCGTCCCGTCATCGGCAGGTTCAGGAGGAAGTTTCTGTGAAGCCCATCCCACTCCTGGGTTCGCGCCGTGGCGCGGTCCTGGCGGCCGGCACGGCCGGATCGCTGGCGCTCCTGAGCCTGGCCGCAGCCGGCCCGGCGAGCTCCGCGGCGCGGCCGGCGGCCGGCAAGGTGCCGGTCGCCCAGGGCCTGACCCGGGCCATACTGCACGGCGCGCACCCGGCCGGCCAGACCCCCGACGACAAGCCGGAGCGGGTCTCGTTCGTCCTGCGGCCCCGTAACCTGGCCGGGCTCGAGGCGCAGGTGGCCGCCAGCATGCCCGGCGGGCCGCTGACCGCGTCGCAGTTCGCGGCGTCGTACGGGCAGACGCCCGCGAACGTCGCGGCGCTGCGCCGCTACCTGTCCCAGTTCGGTATCCACACCGACGCCTACCGGGACGGGCTCGACGTGCGGGCCACCGGAACCGTGGGCCAGTTCAACGACGCGCTGACTATCCAGCAGGACAGCTTCCGGCTGCCCGCCACCAAGGGCCAGCACGGGGCGCCCGGGCGGCCGGCCATGACCGTGCATTCGCCGCGGAGCGCCCCGCTGCTGCCGGTCAGCCTGGCCCGCTTCGTGCTGGCCGTGTTCGGCCTGACCACCTACCCGCCCGGCACCAGCAACGCGGTCCACCGGCCGGCCCTGGCGACCGGGGCGCAGCCGGCGGCCACCCAGAAGGGTGACCTGACCCCGGCCGCCGTGGCCCGCCGCTACAACCTGGCGCCGCTGTACCGCCAGGGCTTCACCGGCCGCGGCCAGACCATCGGCATCATCACCCTGGCCAGCCTGCGCCCGTCGGACGCGGAATTCTTCTGGCACCACACGCTGCACCTCGCCTCCGCGCCGGGCCGGATCCGGCTGGTCAACGTGGACGGCGGGTCCGGGCCGGTGAGCGACGCGAACGGGTCCGGCGAGACCACGCTGGACGTGGAGCAGTCCGGCGCGCTGGCGCCCGGCGCGAAGGTCGTGGTCTACCAGGCGCCGAACTCCGACGCGGGCTTTACCGACGCCTACTTCCAGGCGGCCAGCGAGAACGTGGCCGACACCGTGTCGACCAGCTGGGGCGAGGCCGAGGACGTCATCGACACCGCGATCGGCGCGCACCAGGAGACCCCGGCCTTCCAGGCCGCGACCGATCTGGCCTTCCTGGAACTCGACGCGCAGGGCCAGAGCAACTTCGTGGCCCAGGGCGACGCGGGCGCCTTCGACGACTCCGACGAGCTGGGCAGCACCGACCTGAACGTGGACAACCCGGGCGACAGCGCCTGGACCACCTCAGCGGGCGGCACCACGCTGCCCGGCCGGATCCCGCTGTCCAAGACGGACTCGGCCCGGATCCCGCGCGAGCGGGCCTGGAGCTGGGACTGGCTGTGGCCGCACTGGAAGGCGCTGAACGGGCACTCCGAGGCGTCGTTCGCCTTCGCCAACGCCCTCGGCGGGGGCGGCGGGTACAGCCAGGACGAGCCGATGCCCGGCTACCAGACGGCCATCCCCGGGATTACCAAGTTCCGCGGTGAGGAGTGGCTGGAGCCGGCCGCGCCCAAGCTGTTCGGCCCGGCGCTGCTGCCGTCGCGGTGGATCTTCCACCCGCACCCCGCGGCGGTGTCCGGCACCTCGCGGCTCGGCCGGGGCGTGCCCGACCTGTCCACCAACGCCGACCCGGAAACCGGCTTCGAGGAGTACTTCACCGGCTTCCAGGGCAGCCCGCTGGAGACCGGCTGGGGCGGCACCAGCTTCGTGGCGCCGCAGCTCAACGGGGCCGCGGCGGTCATCAACGAGGCCGTCGGCCACCGGGTCGGCTTCTGGAACCCGCTGATCTACCGGTTCGCGGCCGGGCCTGGCTCCCCGCTGCACCCGCTGTCGCAGGCCAGCCCGGGGAACACCAACCTGTTCTACACCGGCTCCCCGGGCCGCGTGTGGAACCCGGCGACCGGCCTGGGCACGCCGGACTTCGCCGCGCTGGCCCGCGCCTTCCGGCACGCGTAGTAACCGGGCCCGGCCGGCGGTGACCCCGCCGGCCGGCCCCGGGTGATCCGGCAACGGGCCGCGGAAAATGCTGAACGGGCGGACGGCGGGGGCCGCTGCCGGCCATTATCTGGCACCCGGTATTACCGTTCCGTTAGCCGATTCTTCCCTTTTCTGACGCTTGGTCAGACCTGACCGGCAATAGCCGGTAAAGTGTGGCCGCCGCGCGACCGGGTCCTCGTGATCTTCGCCGGGGACGCTGCGCCGGTGCGCACGGGTTCGCGCCAGCGGGCCGTAAACCGGCTGTATCCAGCAGCGTCAGGACCGGCTGCGGCCACGACGCTGAACCAGGTTCGGCTTCCTGATCTGCGGCAGCCGGGGCTCTCGGGGCTCCAGAGGGGCCGGTGAGCACAGCTGCTGGCCTCGCGGCCGGGGCGGCGCCGCCCGGCCCGGCGCGGCTGCGCGGTCTCCCCTGGCCGGGCTGGGCCCTGGAGCTTCGCGGAGCCAAAGTTTACGAAGTGGTTACGCGAACTCAGGCTGACAAAAACACATACGGCCTTAAGCCGCGGTGGGGTAATTTCCGGTCCGGCGCATATGTGACCGAAAATCCGCTTCGCGTCAACCAGGATGCCGGGCTATGCGTCCTGTTGGTAGTGCATGCATGAGTCGGTACTGTATGTGTTGCTGCGGCAGTGTTCCGGGAAGAACACAGCGTGACCGTCAGTCCGGGGATGGGGGAGATACAGGTGGGCGCGATCAGCCATGGCGCGGACCTGCGCCGTCGGGGGGATGGCCTGGAAGCGAGATCAGCGGCCGCGGCTGCAGCTGCCGCCCGGCCCGGGCGGCGAAAGCGGGGGACCGAGGCCCCCGGGCGGGCCGCAGTGCGAGCCAAGACCGACCGCACGCCTACCTGGGACGTAGCCGAGGTCGTCGGGCGCGCGGCGGACGGGGACCAGCTGGCCTGGGAGCGGCTGTTCGACCAGTACGCCCGGCTGATCTGGTCGATGACCAGGGATTTCAAGCTGGTCGAGAGCGATGCCGCGGACGTGTTCCAGACCACGTGGCTGCGCCTGCTCGAGCACATCAACCGGCTCGACCACCCAGCCCGGGTGGGCTCCTGGCTGGCCGCTACCGCCCGGCACGAGTGCCTGCGGCAGCCTGGCCGCCAGGAAGCGGATCGTGCTCATGCACGACGACGACGATCTGGCCGAGGGCGAATCGCACGGCCCGGAGATCGACGAGCGGCTGCTGGCCGACGAGCGCGCCGCGGCCGTCAGGGAGGCGCTGTCGCATCTGCCGTGGCGCTGGCAGCGGCTGCTCCAGCTGCTGATGAACGACCCGCCCGCGTCCTATGCGGAGATCTCCGACCAGCTGGGCCTGCCGGTCGGCAGCATCGGCCCGACCCGGGGCCGCTGCCTGGAGCGGCTCCGGGTGCTGCTCGCAGGCCTCCTGACGCCCCTTCAGCACCGGCCTTCGGCCGGTACGGGTACCGGCCGGCGGTGGCCAGTCCGTCGGCCGTGACCCAGCGCCCGCCCGCGGTCTCGACCTGCGGGTAGGCGGTCCGGACCTCGGGCAGCAGGTCATCGAGGAACAGCAGCACGGAGTCCGGCGGATCCGCGGCGAGCCGGTCCGGGCTGATGACCGGGATATCCGTGCCGGGCATCCGGCGGCCCTGCTTGCCCGGCGATGCGTCGGCCACCGCGGGCAGCAGCCGCCGGTCCGCGCCGGCCCGGCAGAGCAGCGCGACGGCACGGGACGCTGCGCCGTAGCCGAGCACCCGGCGCCCGGCTGAATGCTCGGCGGCCAGCCAGTCGCGCAGCCCCTCGGCCCGCGCGGCGCACTGCGCCCCAGTCCGGCCAGCACGGCCGGGTCCCGTACCCCCGGCCTGGCGTCCTGATCGAGCAGCGCCCGCACCGCCTCGTCCGGGCCAGCGCCTCCGCCCGGCCCGCTGGCCCCGTCCGCGTCCCGCCGGGCGGCCAGCAGCACCGTGCCGCCGTACAGCGGGAACGGTCCAGGCCGCCTGCGCGGTGCAGCCCGCCGCGGCCAGCATGGCGCCAGCGCGGTGGTGGAGTAGTAGGCGTAGTGCCCGTGCCGCAGCGCGTTCCACTGCCCGCATCGCACGATCGCCTCCAGCGAGTGGTACTGGAGCAGCAGCACCCCGCCCGGCCGCGACTCTGGCCACCCGTCCGGTCAGCGCGGCGGCCTGGTCCGCAGCGTGCATCAGGCCGAAGCAGTCCAGGACCACGTCGGCCGGTTCGTCGCCGGCCACGGGGGTGAGCCCGCGCCCGGCCAGGAGCCCCAGCCAGGATCCGCCGTGCGGACTGCCGTACTCGGCCACCCGCCCTCCGGCGGGCAGCAGCCCGGCCGCGGCCACCCGGCGCACGTCGCGTCCGCCGCCTGCTCGGTCAGCGCGGCGGGCTCGGCGCCGCGCGGCTCCTCCGGCACCGTCGGGTCGGCCACCAGCTGAGCCAGGCCGCAGCGCCGCGCACAGCCACATCTGCAGCGGGTACGCAGGGTCGGGGCCCGGCGTCGGCCGCGGCCGGGAAGTAGTCGCAGGCCGGCTGTTCGCCCAGGTCGAGCACCAGGTCACCCGACCGGCTACGGCAGGCGCGGCAGCACGGCTCAGTCACAGCTGCCCTCCCCTCGTCCCCGATCGCGATCCGGCCCGTTGGCTGTTCTACCACCTGTATCACTACCGGGCGCCGACGCTCACTGATTCTCAGCCGGGACCGCCGGGCCGGCATCCGCGTCCCGATCCGGGCCTGACCCGCGATCCCACACCGCTGGTAGCGGGCCGAGGGGGTTCATCCGTGTGGCGCATTCAGTGCCGTCTCTGCGGCAGCCGCCTCAGCCGGACATTCGTCGATCTGGGCATGTCCCCGCTGTGCGAGAGCTACATCGCCGGCGGCGCAGCTGGACGATCCGGAGACCTTCTATCCGCTGCACGTGCTGCTGTGCGAGTCGTGCCTGCTCGTGCAGCTGCCCGCGTACGTGTCCGGGGAGCACATCTTCTCCGACTACGCCTACTTCTCCTCGTACTCCGACTCCTGGGTGGCGCACGCCAAGCGGTACGCCGACACGATGACCGAGCGGCTCGGCCTGACCCAGGCCAGCCTGGTGACCGAGGTCGCGAGCAACGACGGCTACCTGCTCCAGCATTTCCTGGCCGCCGGAATCGGCGTGCTCGGCGTCGAGCCCGCCGCGAACGTGGCCGAGGCCGCCCGGGCCACGCGGCATTCCGGATCGAGGTCGAGTTCCTCGGCCCGGAGACCGGCCAGGCCATCGCCGCCCGCTACGGCCACGCCGACCTGGTCGCCGGCGAACAACGTGTTCGCGCACGTGCCCGACATCCGCGGGTTCGCCGCCGGGCTGCGCGCGCTGGTCAAGGACAGCGGGCCTGGTCACGCTGGAGTTCCCGCACCTGCTCCGGCTGATGGAGCGGCGCCAGTACGACACGATCTACCACGAGCACTACCGTACCTGTCGCTGCTGACCTGCGTCCCGGGCGCTGGCCACGGCCGGGCTGACGGTGGTCGACGTCGACGAGCTCAGCACCCACGGCGGCTCGCTGCGGGTGCACGCCCGGCCGGCCGAGCGCGGCCGGTGAGCCGTCGCCGCAGGTCAAGGCGGTACTCGACGCGGAGGAGGCCGCGGGCCTGCACACGGTGGCGGGCCACGACGGCTTCGCCAGGCGACGGTCATGAAGATCAAGAGCGACCTGCTGTCGTTCCTGATCGCCGCGGCGCCGAGGGCAAGACCGTGGCCGGTTACGGCGCCCCGGGCAAGGGCAACACGCTGCTGAACCACTGCGGCATCCGGTCCGACCTGCTCGACGTACACCGTTGACCGGAGCCCGGTCAAGCAGGGCCAGTTCCTGCCGGGTACGCACATCCCGATCCACCCGCCCGAGCGGCTCGCGGAGACCAGGCCCGACTACGTCCTCATCCTGCCGTGGAACCTGCGGGAGGAGATCAGCGCAGCAGCTCAGCTACGTGCGCGAGTGGGGCGGCCAGCTGGTCGTCCCGATCCCGGCCCTGGAAACGATCTGAACGGGGAGGCTGGCAATGAAAGTCGTGCTCTTCTGCGGCGGGCTCGGCATGCGGATGCGGGACGGCGTCAACAGCGGTCCCAAGCCGCTGGCGATGGTCGGTGAGCGGCCGCTGCTGTGGCATGTCATGCGCTACTACGCGCATTACGGCCATTCCGATTTCGTGCTGTGCCTGGGCTACGGCGCGTCCGCGGTCAAGGACTTCTTCCTGAACTACGACGAGACCAGGTCCAACGACTTCACGCTTGAGCAGGGCGCCCGCGAGGTGCGGCTGTTCAGCACGGACATCTCCGACTGGCGGATCACCTTCGTCGACACCGGGCTGAACTCCCCGATCGGCGAGCGGCTGCGCCGGGTGCGCCGCTTCGTCGAGGACGAGGAGATGTTCCTGGCCAACTACGCGGACGTGCTCACCGACGCCCCGCTGCCGGACATGGTCAGCCGGTTCGAGCACAGCTCGGCCACTGCCGGGCTGATCGCCGTGCCGCTGCAGTCCTCGCATCACGTCGTGGACATCGGCGACGACGGCCTGATCACCCAGGTGACGCCGATGCAGGACCTGAAGCAGTGGGAGAACGGCGGCTACTTCATGCTCCGGCCGGAGATCTTCGACCACCTGAACCCGGGCGAGGACCTGGTCGAGGACGCCATCCCCCGGCTGATCCCGCAGCGCAAGGTGCTCGCCTACCCCTACAAGGGCTACTTCTCCCCCGCCGACACGGTCAAGGAGCGGGTCCGGCTGGAGGAGATGTACCAGCAAGGCCACTGCCCGTGGATGGTGTGGGACCCGGAGCGGTCAGGGCCCCGCCCGGGCGCCGCCGCCCCGCGGTGACCTGGCGTGCTTCCCCTGCAGTTCGCTCCCCCGCCGGGCCGGCCGCTGTCCGTGCTGGCCATCGGCGCGCACCCGGACGACATTGAGATCGGCGCGGGCGGGACCCTGCTGACGCTGGCGGAGAGCCAGCCCGGGCTCGAGGTCCGCTACCTGGTGCTGACCGGCACCGCGGAGCGGCAGCTCGAGGCGCGCCGGGCTGCGGCCGCGTTCCTGCCCGGCGCCAGCCTCACCGTCGACCTGCGCGAACTGCCGCGAGGGCCGGTTCCCCGCGATCTGGGCCGAGGTCAAGGAGGTGCTGGAGCAGACCGCCCAAGCCTGCTCCCCGGACATCGTGCTGGCGCCGGGGAGCCAGGACGCGCACCAGGACCACCGGACGATCGCGGAGATCGTGCCGACCGTGTTCCGCGATCAGCTGTACCTGGCCTATGAGATCCCGAAATGGGACGGCGATCTGAGCCGCCCGTCGGTGTATCTCCCGCTGACCCCGGATATCGCCCGGCGGAAGGTGGAACTGCTGCACAAGAGCTTTCCGTCACAGCGGTCCCGCGACTGGTGGGACGACGAGGTTTTTCTCGGCCTGGCCCGGCTCCGCGGCATGGAGTGCCGGGCCAATTACGCAGAGTCATTCCACTGCTCCAAATTTACGCTTCTTGGCGGAATAAGCCAGTGACAATAAAGTAATATTAAATATCGTTCCCCGTTCTTCCGATCTCAGTAGGATTGCCGGCAGCCGCACCCCGCTCGCGGTATACGCCAGGAATGCCTAGGGATCGGAGGGTGAAACGGCCATGACCGTCTTCATCGATCCGGATACCTCCGCTGGGGGTCTCCGGGAAATTCTGTACGCGGGGGATCTTGTTGTCCTCACTCGCCTGCAAGCTGTCAGCGACCTTGTCGAGCACACCCGCCAGCAGCTCAGTGAGCTATTCCGGCCGCACGACCCGGAACACGCACACGAGCACTTCGAGCCTGCCGAGATGGCCCGGATGCTGGGGGCCTGGAAGCCCGCCTTTATCCACTCTGATGCCGCTAAGAAGCTGACCCGCGCGATTATCGCCGAGGCTGGGCTGCCCGATCAGCAGACGCACTATGATGTGCCGAGGCCACGTACATCATTCCCGGTCGGTCATCTCACCACCGGTGTGGCGTTTGCCTTTCCCTGGCACCGCGACGCGTGGTACAGCGCCCCGCCGCAGCAGCTCAACTGGTGGATGCCGGTTTACCCGGCGCGCCCGGACAATTCGATGGCGTTCGACCTGAACTGCTTCGCGATGTCCGTGCCCAACGACTCGGAAGCCTTCGATTACTACGAGATCAATTCCCGTCGGCTGACCACCGCGGCCCAGGTCACCAAGGAGCGGCAGGCCCGGCCCGGCGCGCATGGCCACCAGCCCGCCAGCGAGCTGGTGGTGCTGCCCTCCCCCGGCGCCATCCTGCTGTTCTCCGGGGCGCAGCTGCACACCTCGATCCCGAACACCTCGGGGCTGGCCCGGTACAGCATCGATTTCCGCACGGTAGACGCTTCCGACCTGCTGGCCGGGCGGGGCGCGCCGCTGGTGGACGCGCGCTGCACCGGAACCTCGATCCGGGACTTCCGCAACGTCGCGGACGACAGCCAGTTCGCCGAGGAGACCGTCACGTCGATCTTCGGCGCCCCGCCGCCCGGGGCCATGCTGGTCTTCGGCGAGGATGAGGCCCAGCAGGCGGCGGCGTCCGCGGATGGCCCTGCTAGGGCGCGCCCGGGCGCTTAGCGGCCGGCCGGGAAGGCGCCGAGCGCCGCGAGGCGCGGGGCCTGCCGGTCCCGCGGTGACATCGCGGTGACCGGCAGCGGCCACTCGATAGCGAGCTCCGGATCGTCGAAGGCGATCGTGACGTCCTCGGCGGGGTCATGCCTTCGGTCGATCCGGTAGCTCGTGTCCGCCGGGTCGGTCAGGGCCTGGAACCCGTGCGCGCAGCCGGCCGGCACGTACAGCGTGACCTGCGTGTCGCCGTCCAGCCGGAAGCTCTGGGTGTTCCGGTAGGTAGGCGAGCCCGGCCGGAGGTCGGCAATCACGTCGAAGATCGCCCCGGATGAGCAGCGCACCAGCTTCGCCTCGCCGTCGCCGCTGCGCAGGTGCAGACCGCGGACCACGCCGCGGGCCGACCGGGACACGCTGTCCTGCACGAACGCGGCGGGATCCAGGCCCGCCTCGCGCAGCACGTCGGCGTCGGCGGTACGGCAGAAGAAGCCCCGCTCGTCACGACGGGGCACCGGCTCGAACAGCAGCGCGCCGGCGATGCGGGGCACGGGCACGATCTTCACGGATTCACTCTCCGGCTCGGGGGTGAGCGGCCAGCGGGCGCACGGCTGACCGCCCACCACAGGACCCGCCCGCGGTGACGGCTGATACATCCCGGCCCGGCGGGCACAATGGGGTATCACCGCGCCGCCGCGGAGCCTCCTGTGTATACCGTGACGGAGACTTCATGCTTAACGACAGGAACACGACCGAGCCGGCGGCCCCCGACTTCGCCGCCGGGCTGACCAGCGTGCCGTTCCTGCTGTCCGCGCTGCGCCGGCGGCTGCGGCTGTGGCTGGGCATCGCGCTGGGCGGGCTGCTGCTCGGGGTCGCCTTGTTCGCGGTGGCGCCGCCGGTCTACCAGGCCACGACCCGGCTGATGATCACGCACGCGCCCGGTGAGGACCCGGTCGCGGCGATGCAGACCGACCAGGCCATGGCGCAGAGCAAGGTGGTCGCCGACCGGGTGCGGGCCCGGCTGCAGCTGCCGGTCAGCGCTGCGCACTTCATGACTACCTACAACGTGGACGTGGTAACCAACCAGGTCCTGCAGATCACCGTGCGGGCCCGCTCGGCCGACGCGGCGGTCCGCCAGGCGCAGGCGCTGGCCTTCCAGTTCCTCACCTTCCGGGTCAGCCAGCTGAAGCAGGAACAGCGCCTGATTCTGGCCGGGCTGCGGCTGCACCTGGCGGCGGTGCAGCGCGATCTGGAGACCACCAACGACAACCTGGTCCAGGCGCGGAAACAGCACCTGTCCACCAAAAAGCTTGAGCTGCTGCAGAAGACTCAGTTCAACCTGGTCCTCGGCCTGGAGGTTGAGATCCAGGACTACCCGGTGAAGACGGTCGGGGAGATCACCGGCACCAAGGTGCTCGACCCCGCCGCGATCGTCCAGCACTCCCGGTTCAGGTATCTGGTGGTTTACGCGCTGAGCGGCCTGATCGTGGGCCTGGCCGGCGGGATCGGGCTGGTCTTCGTGCTGGCGCTGTCCTCCGACGGGCTGCGCCGCCGGGACGACGTGGCCCGGGCGCTGGGCGCGCCGGTGGGCCTCAGCCTGGGCCGGGTCCGGGCCGGGCGGCGGCGGGCCCGTGCCGCGCTGGCCGGCCGCCCTGGCCCCGAACTGCAGCGGCTGGTGTCCTACCTGGACCGGGCAGCGGCGCGGCCGGCGGACGGCGACGGCCGCGCGGTGGCCGTGATCCCGGTGGACAGTGAACGGATCGCAGCCCTGGCGGTGGCCGCGCTGGCGCTGTCCCGGGCCCGCCAGGGCACCCGGGTGGTGCTGGCGGACCTGTACCCAGGGGCACCCGCGGCGCGGCTGGCCGGCGCGGACCGGCCCGGCGTGTACGAGGTGACCACAGACGGCGCGTCGCTGACCGTCGTGGTAGCCGCCGAGGGTGACGTAGAGCCGGGCGGCCCGCTGCGGCTGCTGCCGGACGAACCCACGCCCGCGGACGAGCTGCTGGCGGGCGCCTGGGCCAGCGCGGACCTGCTGGTCACGCTGGCCCCGCTGGATCCGGCGCTGGGCGGCGAGTACATCTCGACCTGGGCCCCCAGCATCGTGCCGGTGATCATCGCGGGTCAGTCGCGGGCCAGCTGGATCCACGCCACCGGCGAGTTGATCAGGCTGGCCGGCCTGGCGCCGGCTCCGGCAGTGCTGGCCGGCGCCGACGGCAAGGATGAGAGCCTGGGCGATCTGCCGCCCGCGCCGGCCCGGCCGCTCGCGCTGGCCCGGCGGGTCAGGGGGCCGGCTGCGGGCTAGGGTGCCGTCCCCGGGGCCAGCGTGCTGTCGTTGTCCTGGTCGTAGGGCATCTCCCGCCAGACCGGCCAGGGGACAATGTTGCCCAGCTGGCGGATCATGAACCGCCAGGGGCCCTCGTAGGTGTTGGCCGCGAACCGGTTGTGCTGCTCCTCCGCGATATGGGTCTCCACCGCGGTGCCCTTGTACGGGCTCCACGCCGGGAAGGAACCGTACTCGGAGAAGATGCCCTGGAAGCCGCACAGCCGTTTCTGGGTACAGTCCGGCCCGATCGCGGCTGGGCTGAAGCTGAACAGGTTGTGGCTCACCTCGACGTTCTGGGTCTTCCACCGGCAGTCGCCGTACAGCGGGGCCTGGCTGATCTCGCCGCTCCGGCAGGACTGCACGGTGGCGGTCCCGGGGGCCACCAGGGTGCAGGCGCTTGTGCTGGTGTTCGCCGGGGATCCGCAGAACCGGTTGGAGTTCTCCCAGAGGATCACGCCGCCCCAGTTGTTGAGGAACTTGTTGCCGGTGACCTGGAAGACCCGGCTGAACGGGCCGCCCACCCGCGGGTCGGCGCCCGACTCCGACAGGTAGATGGCCCCGGTGGGGAAGCCCCGGGAGCGCGGCCCGGACACCAGGCCGTTGCGGGCGAAGGTGTTCCCGGTGATCCGGGCGTTGTAACTGATCTCGTAGATCAGCCCCCAGCTGTCGTTGCCGTCGAAGTAGTTGCCGGTGATGCTGAAGCCGCTGTCGTTGGTGTCGACCCACAGGCCCACGCCGTGGTTGCCGTGAATCCAGTTGTCCTTGATCACCGCGCCGTTGACCTGCCAGAACTTGCCGCCCCCGGTGCACCCGCACTCCGGGACGTGCGCCTCCCAGTTGTAGGTGTTGTTGCCGGCGATCTCGTTGTGGTCCAGCACGATCTGCTGGATGCCATGCGGCGAGTAGGCGTTGAACCCGTACTGCTGGTTGTCCTTCAGGCAGTTGTCGGTGAGCTGGGAGCGGGAGCCGAGCATGAGGGCAGCGCCCGCGTTGTGGGTCAGGAACGAGTGGTCGATCGTCCAGCCCGGCGCCGAGTCCTTGTTGACCACGCCCTCGTCCCGGTTGCCGCCGCGGACGCCGAAGTTCCTGATCTCCAGGTAGCTGATCCGGACGTCGGGTGCGAGGCCGCCGAAGGCGTAGAAGTTCCGGTGGGCGCCGTCCAGGATGGCGCCGGGCGCGCCGACGAAAACCGCACCGCGGCCGGGCTGGATCTGCCTGTAGTCGCCGGCGCCCAGCGTGTGCACGCCGGGCGCGAACCAGTAGGTTGCGCCGGGCCGGCCCCAGTTGACCCGCGCGTTGTTGCCGGGCCGGACGCGGATTGCGCCGGGCGGTGGTGACGCCGGGCCGCCGCCGAGCAGGGCCGCATTGCCGCAGATGCGGACGGGCGGCGTGGGCAGCAGGCTGGCCCGGGACGTATCGGTGCGCTGCAGCCGGCTGCTTCGTCGCGGATAGCAGAGCCAGCGTGACGAAGCTGGCCACTCCCACGGCGCAGATGGCGACGGCGGCGGCCCAGATCCGGGCCCGCGCGGAACGGGCTGCCACCGGCCGGTTACCAGCGATGCCGCGCGGTAACCGAACCCGGGAGAGAGCAGACGAAGAAGTACTCGACGGCCAGCACCGGGCTGATAACCGGGATGTTGAGGTTCAGGTGCATCTGCGCGGCCTGCATAAACCACCGGTTGGGCTCACTGTGCCCCCAGTTGTGAGACGTCGGGAACGACCGGTCGATCCGGAACTGGCGCGACAGGCTCCGGCGGAAGTCGGCCATCGGCTGGATATTACTGTACGGCCAGTAGACCGACTTGTTGCGGTGCCCGAAGTTTACGTAACTGGTGATGAACCGGCCGTGGCCCTTCAGCACCTGACGGATCTCGGCCAGCTTCTCGTCCTGGTGCTCGCCCATGTACTCGAAGAGGCCCTGGGCCAGGGCGATATCGAACTTGCGGTCGCCAAACTCGACAGGCTCCTGCAGGAGATCTGCCTCGCGCAGGTTAGGCGCCGGGTCCTGGATAGCGATATCGATGCCGTAATAATGCACGTTCGGTGGCAGGAAATACATTAGTGTCGCGGGCCCGCAGCCCACATCGAGCAGATCGAGTTCCCGCGATTCCCGGCGATGCCGCGCACAATATGTGACGACTTCCGCAACCGGAAGTGGGGGCGCGAGAACTTTAGATTCTCTTTACTCCAGAAGTCTTTTTTGTAATACCTGACTTCGTGACCTGCGCGGATGCCCGGTGCCCCCTGCCCGCTTGAGCCAGGAAAAACGATCATGGCTCACCCCCTCCGTCGACCCCCTGCGCCCAGTATACCGCCGCGCCGCCGGATTGCACGACCTGGCCGTGCCGTGGTTTCGGCAATTGCCGTGCTGATTACACCTGGTCCCTGGCGCCAGCGGGCACGATACCGGCATAAAGGACAGCTTCCGGCAGCCGGGATAATGGGTTTTGAACACTAGCGGACCAGTAGGTAAACGCACCCGGGCCGGCTATCTCGCGGGATTGTCTATCGCGAATCGGTAGATTTCCACCAGCCGGGCGATGCTGGCGGCGGGGTCGAAGTGCCGCTGGTAGGTCTCCCTGGCGGCTGCGCCGTACTTCTCGTACTGGCCGGGGCTGGCGTCGGCGTCGGCCAGGGCGGCGCCGAGCGCGGCCGGGTCGCCGGGTGCGAACAGCACTCCGTCGGCGCCGTGGGTGATCAGCTCGGGCAGCGAGCCGTGGCCCGCCGCGATCGGCGGCACGCCCGCCGCCATGGCCTCGACCACGACCAGCCCGAAGGTTTCCTCCCAGGCCGAGGGCACGACCACGGCCCGGGCCCCGGCCATGATCTCGGCGCACTGGTCGCCGCTGACCTGGCCGGTCAGCTCGACCGACGGCCGGGTCGCGGCCCACCGGGCGATCTCCGGCTCCAGCGGCCCGGTCCCGACGATGGCCAGGCGAAGCGAGCCGCTGCCCGGCCGGGCCAGGTAGCTGTCCCAGCCGGCCATCAGCATCCGGAGCCCCTTGGCTTCGTCCAGCCGCCCGGCGTAGACCACCACCGGGCCGTGCGGCCGGTCCGGGCCGTCCCGCTGCGGGATCATGTTGTGCCGGACGAAGACCCGGCGCGGCGGCAGGCCGAGATCGCTCAGCAGGTCGCGCTGGGCCGCTGAGATGAACACGTAGGCGGACACCATCGACCGCCAGGCGCCGCGGTGAGCCGCGATGCTCAGCGCGACCGGCGCGGTGGCCGCCCGGGAGCCGCGGTAGCAGCCGTGCAGCACGGCCCGGCCGGGCAGGTGGCCGGCGCAGTCGTGGCACACCGTGCCGTTACGGAAGAAGTCGCCGCTCGCGCAGGCCAGCTTGTAGTTGTGCAGCGTGGCCACGACCGGCACCCCGGCGTCCCGGCAGGCGTACAGCACCGACGGGCTGAGCAGCGGGAACGTGTTGTGCAGGTGGACCACGTCCGGTTTCCTGGCGGCCAGTTCCCGGCCCAGGTCGCGGCGGGCGGCCCGGCTCCACACCACCCGGGCCGGCAGCGCGGCCTGCTGGAGCCGGGACCAGCCCTCGATCTCGTCGCTGGACGGGCCGAACGTGGTGATCTCGTGGCCCAGCGCCGCCAGCGCCGTGCGCTCCCGGTCGGCCACCCGGTTCTCGCCGCTGGGGGCGGCCGACCGGTAGCGGTTGTGGACCTGCAGGACCCTCATGCCGCGGTCCTGGCCGTCAGCCGGCCCGCCCCGGCCGCGGCCACCATGGCCGCCGCCAGGGTGAGCTCGAGCAGGTAGGACGAGGCGTCGCTGAAGCCGGTCTCGGTCAGCGAGGCGACCAGAGTGTAGGTGGCCAGGAACAGGGCGATGGCCCGCGGCGCCCCGCGGGGCACGAACGACGCCGCGATGAACAGGAAGATCAGCAGGCTGGCGCACACGAGGCAGCCGAACAGCCCCTGATCGAAGTAGGTGGCCAGCCAGTTGCTGTCGATCGGCAGGCCCTGGAAGGACTTGTTCGACAGCCCGAAGCCGAAGAAGACCTCGAACTTGTTCCGCGGGATGGCCACGACCTGGTTCCACACGTTGGTCCGCCCGGTCAGCTCACCCAGCTGGCTGGAGCTCTCCCCGCGGGTCAGCCAGGTGGAGACCACCCCGGACAGCGTGATCGCGCCGACCGATAGCGCGACGCTGGCCGTCACGAACAGCTTCCGCACCCGGGCCCGGGCCACGAACAGGCTGAGCCCGGCCACCAGCAGCCCGGCCAGCATCGCGATCAGCGCCGTCCTGGTGTGCGTCAGCAGCAGCGTCCCGCCGGCCACCACCACCGCCACCCCGGCGATCCGGCCGCGCACGTAGCCGCACGACCACAGCACCGCGAACAGGCCGGCGGTCACCGCGGCGAAGTGGGCGACCTGCGGCGGGGGGATCGGCCACAGCGCCCCGGCCAGCCGGCCCTGGGCCAGCGCGGTGCCCGGGGAGAGGACCAGCCCCAGCAGCACCGTGCCGATCACCACCGAGGTGGCCGCGAGGTAGCACCGGATCAGCAGCAGGTCCCGGCGGATCCACCAGGGGGTCAGTATCCACAGCGTGATGATGAACAGCATGAGCCGGCCAGTGCGGAACATCGCGCCGAACATGAACTGAGCTTGCAGGCAGGTCATCAGCGCTTCGATGAAGAACAGGCTGACCAGGCAGAGGAACACGCTGGGGCGGATCACCATCCGGCGGTTCACGCTCAGCGCGAGCAGCAGCGCGACCGGCAGGGCGCCCTGGGTCAGCAGCTTGCCCACGGTGGACGGGATCGGGAGGAGCAGCGACTGGCCGCTCCAGGTCTTCGGGTAGAAGGTCACCACGTTGAGGACCAGCAGTCCCACCGCCAGCCCTACCCGTGCTTTGACCCAGCGCTGGCTGTCCTCGCTGGCCGCGATCAGCGGCAGGCCGCCCGCCGGGCGGAACGCGACGGCCGGGCGGTCGACCGCCGGTGCGGTCATGGCCCCGCGGCGCCGCGCCCGGCGCCGCCCGGCGTCCCGTCCGGGCCGTAGCCCAGGCTCTCGTCGGTCCGGTCGGCCCCGGTCAGCACGGCGGGAATCAGCGCGACGCCGGCCGACCTGATCATCTCACCGACCGCGTAGACCCGCGTCGACGACGACTCCCCGGTGGTGATCACCGGCACGGCCTGCGCGGCCCAGCCGGCCAGGAAGTGCGCGCCCACCGCGGGATCGAGTGTGGCTACCGTCACCAGCAGGTCGGCCCGGTCCCAGGCGGAGGCCAGCGCCTCGTCGGCGTGCTCGCGCTGGTCGCCCGGGCGCGGCCCGGCCGGCGCGATGTCGTCGCGGGCCGGGATCACCACGGTCAGCGTGACCCCGTCCACGGCCACCTCGTGCACGCCCGGGTTCCTGGCGCCGAGCAGGCGGGCCGCCGGGCGGCCCGGGCACAGGTCGGCGAGCAGGACCTTGCGGCCCTCCCGCGCGCACGACACGGCCAGCGCCGTGGCGGCCAGCGCGGCGACCGGCTCGTTGTCCACGCCGATCACCGCCAGCGCCGGGCTGTCCGCGCCGTCCGTCCTCGCGCGCCGGGGGCCGTCCCGGCGGCGCCCTGGAGATAGCTCACCACCCGCTGGAAGTCCGGGCCCTGAGCCGCGGCCAGGCCCTTGCGGCGCAGCCGGCCGCCCGCCCGGAGCGGGCCGACGCTCAGCCCTACCGGCGCGCCGAGCGCCCGGGCCACGTCGTCCCTGCGGCGCAGCCGGTCCGACACCAGGGCCATGATCACCACGATGACCAGGCCGACGAGCAGGCCGCCGATCATGCCAGCCACCGCGTACAGCACCGGTCCCTTGAACCGGGAGTGCGCGATGGGCGAGGCGGAATCGAGGACCTTGCTGCCCGCGATGATCGCCGAGGTGGCCAGCGGCGCGCTGTCGTTGTAGTCGGTGGCCGCCTTCTCGAGACCGGTCAGCGTATTGGACGCCTGATCGAGCTTGGCCTGCAGGGCGGTGATGTCCCCGCCGGCCGCCTGCAGCTTGGTGATCCGCGCCTGCAGCTGGGCTATGTGCTGCCGGTCCGCGGCAATCTTGGCCCGCAGGTCCGCGGCGACCTGCTCCTGCTGGGTCTGCAGCTGGCCGGCCCGGAAGGCCAGGAACTGGAAGGCCACCGACTCCGCGCGGCGTACCGCGTCGCCCGAGGTCGGCGCCTTCACGGTGATCTGCAGGATCCGGTCGGTCAGCGGCACGACCGTGTAGCTGCCCAGGAACGAGGTGGCGTTCTCGGTCAGCCCGAGCCGGTGGACCACCAGGCCGGCCACGGCCCGGCTGCTCGGCCAGCGCCACGTCGGTCTGCATGGCCTCGACCGGGTCGTCGCCCAGTGGATGGGTCAGCATCACCGAGGTCGAGGCCTGGAAGGGCGCGGGCTTCAGCACGCTGAACGCGGCCCCGAGCAGCAGGCCGATCACGGCGGTGGTGATCCACAGGCGGGCCCGGCGCCGCAGCGCCGCGCTGAGGTAGGGCAGCCGGGTCAGCCCGGCGGCGAAGTCGGCGGCCGGGACCTCCTGGTCGCCGTCGAAGCCAGACAGGCCCCAGTCCCGCTCCGGGATGTTGCCGCTGGCGCCAGGTACGGTCATCGCCCCGTCTCCGTTGCGGTACCGGTCAGCCGGGTCGGCGGCCGCCGGTGCGCGGCCGGGGCCGCCTGCGGCATGCGCCCGGTGGTGTGGTCGGCCGGGTCCGGGTCGGCCACGATGATCCCGGCGATCTCGCGGCCGTCACCCGCCGCGTCGGCGGCGACCCGGGCCAGTTGCTCGGCGGTTACCGCGCCGGCCGACGCGCCGACCACGCTGACCGTGGTGCGCATCGTCTCCGGCATCCGGGGCGCCCGGCTGTCGACCACGATGACCACGATGCTCAGCGCGGCTTCCGGCTGCCGGTCGGCGCACGGCTGATCCTCGACCACGATCTTCAGCTCGCCGGCCGACTCGGGCGGCAGCGCGGTCGGCACCGCGCACGCGGCGCGCAGGCTGGCGGTGGCGTTGGCGTCCTGCTGGGGGCCGATGACCAGCTCGGTGGGGATACCCAGGGTGGCGGCGTAGATCGCCAGCTGCGGCCCGAGGGCGATCGCGCCGGGGTCGCTGGACAGCGAGATAACCGCCAGCGAGGCGGCGGTCCCGCCGCGGAAGTCGGTCAGGCCCAGGTGGTGCAGGGCCTTGCGCATCCCCCAGGCGTGCACCACGCCGGGCTGGTAGGCGCTGAGCAGCACGGCCCAGCCGGCGGTGTCAGAGGGGTGGCCGACCGGCAGGGAGGCCAGCACCGGGACCCCGATAGCGTCGGCGATCTCGTCCCGGGACCGGAGCCGGGTGTCGCCGCGCCCCCTGGCCAGCGCGATGATGGCGCCGATGACCAGGCCGAGCAGGCCGCCGAGCAGCCCGAAGGTGATCAGGTGCACCGGGCGGCTGGTGCCGGTGGCGGTGGGCGACGTTCTCGAGCATCTTGCCGAGCACCTGGCCGCCGGGCAGGCTGGGCGAGCTGATGTAGGTGACGTAGCTGGCCGCCACCGCGTTCGCGATGTCCTCGGCCTCGGTGGCGGTGTGCGCCTTGGCGCTGATCGCGATCAGGTTCGAGGAGAGGCTGGTGGAGGTCACCCGGGAGCGCAGCTGGGCCAGGGTCAGCGGCGGTTCGATGCTGCGCAGCGCGTTGGTCAGCACCGGCTCGCTGTCCGCGATGTAGACCTGGGTCTCGGTATAGCGGGTGGCGGCGGGCGGCAGCAGCACCAGCGTGCGGGCGGTCAGCACCGGCGGGCGCAGCAAGCCGAAAGCCGTGCCGGCGGCTATTCCGGCGAGAACCGCAATGAGCACGATTGCCTTGCGGAGCCAGATTGTCCGCAGGAATCGTCTCAAATCAAGCGCCTGCTGGTTCATCCGGCCCCCTCGTGGGTGCTCGACAGCTCTCCAACCAGGGCATCGGAGGCACGCAATGATACGCCCGATTGCTCACAAACCGTATCTGCCGAATCGGCCGCCGCGAAGATCAACTGCGTCCGGAAAACGCGTGCCGGGCGCGGCCACGCCGCGGCCGATCAGCGTGACGGCCGGGACCCGGCGCCCCAGGCCCGGCGAGTACCAGCCGAGGATGGGCTCGGTGGACCCGCGGTGCAGGCTCCACTCCAGGCCGGCGGGCAGTTCCAGCCGGGCGCGGCCCGCGGCGCGCGCGCCGACGGCCAGCGCAGCGCGGCGGTGGCGCCGTCGAGCTCGGCCTCGACGTCGGGGCCGAGGTGGAAGGCCAGCGCCAGCGGGTGGCCGCCGGTGACCTCGTCGGTGATCTCCAGCCGGCGGGCGGCCCGGTCCAGCCGCACCTGGCGGTGGTGCCGGGCCGGCGGGTCCAGGGCCAGGTAGCCGTCGTGCTCGGCGGCCCAGCAGACCGTGTCGCCGTCGTCGCGAACCTCGGTCACCTGGGTGGCCGCGTGCCGCAGCCACAGGAACGGGCCGCCCTCGCGGGACTGGTTCGCCCCGTCCAGCTGCACGGGTGTTGTGGCCGAGCGTGGACCGGAAGTAGGACCGCCAGGCCGGGTCGCCGTGGTAGCAGTAGGTGCCGGGGTCGGCGAGCACGTCCACCCCGCCGTACCGGACCTCGACCGACAGGGCGTCGGCGTGGGCGTGCGCGGCGATGCAGAGGAAGCCGTGCGGGCCGCCGTCGCAGCGGCACCAGATCTCCGGCGCCTGGCCGGCCTCGGTGCGCAGCAGCGGTCAGGCCGGCGTCGGCGAAGTGCCAGGGCCGCTGCGCGGGCCGCGCCGGCGCCGGGGCCGGCCGGGCGGCGGCCAGCGCCCGATCAGCGTGCTGGTCGACGTCCGGCGGCACGTGCCGGCCACCAGCCGAGCCGGCCGAACAGCGCGTCACCGAGTGGCCAGCAGCGAGGCCCAGCGGTTCGGCACCGGGGCCGTCGAGCAGCAGCGCCGCGCCCGTCGTCGCCGTCGCCCTGCCGGGGCGGCCGCAGCCGCTCGTCGAGCAGCGCCGCGGCGCGTCGACCATGCGCACAGCAGCTGCCGTGGTCTCCTGGCCGAGCGGGGCGCCGGCGGCCTCGCGCCTCGGCCGCGGCCAGCAGGCCGAGCTCGAGCGACGAAGCCGTGGTAGTCGGTGGCCAGCTCGCGGTTCAGGCCGCGAGCCGAAGGTGTTGTGCGCCAGCTCGCGCCGCCAGCAGCGCGGCGGCAGTCCCGCCGCCAGCGCGGCGTCTCGGGGAACCAGGGGAACGCGCAGCTGGCCGCGAGCTGCCCGGCCGCCTCGGCGATGACGTGGTTGTTGGCCGAGGAACCGCGGCTGCGGAAGGCGGCCAGGCACTGCTGGTGCCAGTGGATCTGGGCCGACCGCCAGCGGGTTGCCCTCGAACAGGTCGGCCCGGCCCCCGGCCAGTCGTCGAGCAGCCGCCGGATCCAGACCCAGGCTGATCAGCCGCACGCCCGAGCTCGATGCCGCTGGTCCAGTGCACGCCGGACAGGAACGGGTTCTGCTGCCACCAGGACCGCAGCTGGGCGGCCACCCGGCTCGGCGTAGCGCCTCGTCGCGGCTCAGGTACCAGGCGGCGGCCAGCACGGTCAGGTGCTGCTGCCGGGAGAGCTCCCAGACCTGCTTGATGTTGCCGGTCTGCTCCGTCGATCGCGGTGTTGATCCGGAAGCAGTAGCCGGTCCGGGGCGGAGCGCCGGCCGGTGACCGGGTCATGGAACCAGTCCGGCGCGGCCAGGTCGGTCCGCGCCACGCCGAGCACGTCCCACTCGCCGGCCAGCAGCGCCTCGGCGGCCGGCCAGCACCGCGTCCCGGGCCGGCCCGGGCACCAGCGCCGTCGGTGCCCGGCGGCAGCACGGCGGTGAACCGCGCGCTCGCCGGGCGGCAGCGCGGCGGGTCGGCTGCCCGGCCTGACCTGCCGGCGCTGCCAGGCCGCCGGACGAGCCTGGTCGCGGGCCCGCCACGCCATCTCGGCGGGCGACATCCGCGCCAGCCCGGCGCGGCGTACCAGGCCAGCTTGGCGGCCACCGGTGAGCTCACACCGGCTCCTGACGGCCACTGGCCAGGCTCTCGCCGACGGCGATGGTGGCCAGGGTGGTGGCGGCCAGCGAGTCCAGCGGGATCGGCATCGGCGCGCCGGTCCGCACGGCGGTGACGAAGGCCTCGACCTGCGCGGCGCTGGCCCTTGTCGATGCCGCCGCGGGCGCGCGACGAGGTGCGTCTTGCGCCCGGACCAGACCGTGGCGCGCTGGAAGTTGTCCAGCCGGGCGCTCCGCCCGCCGCCCGCGGCGTCCAGGGTCTCCTTGGGGAAGCGCGGGTTGCCGCCGGTGACGTAGGCTGATCGTGCCGGTCGACCCGCCGGCGAACCGCATCGTGGCCTGCACGTCGCCGTCGGCCGGCGCCGGGCACGGCGTAGACCGACTCCGGCTCGCTGCCCGCCCACCAGCTGAGCGTGTCGATGAAGTGGCCGCCCTCGCCGGTGAACCGGGAGCCCTCGAGCTCCGCGTTGGCGTACCAGCTGCCGGCCTCCAGCGCGCCCGCGTTGACCAGGTAGCGGGTCGACCGAGCCGGCCGGCGCGCCGAAGCCGGACTTGCAGCTCGGTGAGCAGCGGCGCGAACCGCCGGTTGAAGCCGACCATCAGGCGGTCGTTGCCGGTGCTCGACCACCGTGTCCAGGATGCGCTGCGAGCTCGTCGCGGGTCGAGCGCGAGCGGCTTCTCGACGAACACCGCCTTGCCGGTCTCCAGCGCCCGGCAGACCAGCTCGGCGTGCGTGTGGTGCCGGGTCACGATGAAGATCGCGTCGAGCGACTCGTCGCTCAGCACGGCGTCCGCGGCGGTCGAGGCGGTCGAAGCCGAACCGCGCTGGGCGTTGACCGCCGACAGCGACGCGGTTGGTGGCCACGTGCGCCAGCCGGACGCGTGTCCAGCTTGGCCAGGTGCGGCAGCAGCATGGAGGTCGCGTAGTTGCCCGCGCCGATGAACCCGACGCGCCAGCTGGCCCGCCGTCCGCCGGCCGGGGCCCGGCCGGGCGGCCGCCGGGCACCAGCTGGCTGGCCGCGCGGCGGCTCGCGGCCCCGTCCGGTGCGGGTACTCGAGCAGCACCCCGACCGCCGCGGCCAGCGCGCCGGACGCCAGGTCGGCGTAGACCTGTCGTCGGCCTTGGTCAGCGGGAAGATGCCGGAGACCAGCGAGGCCGACGTCGAGCTGGCCTTGCGCGCGATCAGGTCGAGGAAGCAGGCCAGGTTGCGCCGCTCGGTCCAGCGCACGTAGCCGGCCGGGTAGTCGATGCCCTCGAGCTCGTACCGGTCGTCGTAGCGCCCGGGCCCGTACGAGCGGGAGAACCGGACGTCGAGCTCCTTGTCGTAGTAGGCGTTCCAGGGCAGGTCCAGCCGGGTCTTGCCGATGTCGACGATCCGGGCCCGGTCCCGGGCCAGCCGGGCCGCGACCTCGACCGGGCCGTTGGACGCGCCGCCCGCGGCCAGCAGCACGTGGTCGGCGCCCGCGCCGCCGGTGAGCTCGGCCAGCGCCTGCGCGACGGCGGCCGAGGCCCTCCTCGGTCGGGCGCGGCGGCAGGCGACCGCGCCCGCCTTCTCGGCCAGCGCGGCACCGGTCCGGCGACGCACGTCCAGGCCGACGACCTTGACCCCGGCGGCGACCAGCAGCCGGACCACCAGCTGGCCGACCAGGCCGAGGCCGATCACGCACGCGGTCTCGCCCAGCTGCGCCTCGGCCTGGCGGACGCCCTGCATGGCGATGGCGCCGACGGTGGCGAAGGCCGCGTGCTCGGGCGCGACCCCGTCGGGCACCGGCACGCAGAGGTTGACCGGGACCCAGTTGTACTCGGCGTGCAGCGCGTACTCGTTGCCGGCCGCGGCGACCAGCTGGCCGACGCTGAACTCCTCGGCGCCACGGCCGACCTCGGTCGACCACGCCGCACAGCGAGTAGCCGAGCGGGGTGTAGGAGTCGAGCCGGTTCATCACCTTCTTGTAGGTGCTGAGCGGCGCCCTGCTGGGCCACCGAGTCGAGGACCTTCCTGACCTGGTCCGGCCGGGCCCGGGCCTTGCCGACCATGGACATCTTGGCCTCGGTGACCTTCATCATCTCGGTGCCGGTGGAGATCAGCGAGAACAGTGACCGCACCAGAACGCCGCCGGGCCGGCACCCGGGGGCGGGCACGTCCAGGACGGTCAGCTCCCCGGACTTGTAGTTCTGTGCGATCTGCTTCATGCCGTCCTCTGGTTGGTGTTTGTTCAGCGTGCTGACGGTCGTCCGGGTTACGCCGACACGCCGTTGGCTTGTGCGTTGCGGTACCACAGCTCCAGCGAGAGCAGCTGCCAGATCTGCTTCGAGCTTGTCCTGGCGGCCGGCCTGGTCATCGGCGATGAGCTGGCGCAGCGCGCCGGCCCGGAGGAAGCCGGTGTCCACCAGCTCCCCGCTGACCAGCACGTCGCGGATGACGTCCGGCAGGTCGTTCCGGACCCAGGCGCGCAGCGGCGCGCTGAACGAGGCCTTGGGCCGGTGCACGATCTCCTTGGGCAGCCAGTTCTCCGCGGCCTGCTTCAGCGCCACCTTGGCCTGCCGCCCGACGATCTTCTGGCGGCCCGGGATCGAGAAGGCGGCCCTGGCCACCACCGGGTCCACGAACGGGGTCCGCACCTCGACCGAGGCGGCCATGCTGGACCGGTCGGAGTAGGCCAGGTTGAGCCCGGGCAGGAACAGCCGGGTGTCGGCCAGGCACATCCGGTTGATCTCGTCGGTCAGCGTGTTGTCGTTGTAGATCTCGCGGTGCTCGGCCACCACGTCGGCCACGTACCCGGCCAGGTCCGGGCTGAGCAGCGCGGCCAGCTCGGGCGGGTCGTACAGGGTGTAGCTGCGCCGGAACCGCGGCTCCTCGGGCAGCTCGGCGAAGGTCAGGAAGCGCTTGGCCCACCGGGCGTAGCGCAGCCCGCGGCCGCCCACGGTGACCGGCAGGTGGCGCACCGTGCCGCGCACGGCCGCCCGCGCCGGGCCCGGCAGCCGGCCGTACCGGCTGGCCATCAGGCAGGCCAGGTGCTTGCGGTAGCCGCCGAACAGCTCGTCGGCGCCCATCCCGGAGAGGATCACCTTGATCCCGCGCTCCCTGGCGGCCTGGCACATCAGCAGCGTGTTGATGGCCGCCGGGTCGCCGATCGGCTCGTCCAGCGCGTCCACCATGCGGGGCAGCAGGTCCACGATGTCCGGCGAGATCTCGATCTCGTTCAGGCTGATGCCGTACTGCGCGGCGACCTTGCGGGCGTAGACCGCGTCGTCGGGCATGGCCTCGAGCCGCTGGTCCTCGGGCCGGAAGGTGATCGTGTACGCCTCGATCCCCGGCTCGGCCTGGTTGGCCAGCACGGTGATGATGCTGGAGTCCAGGCCGCCGGACAGGAAGCTGGACACCGGCACGTCGGCCACCATGTGGGCGGTGACCGACTCCTCGATGACCTGACGCAGGTCGGCCTGCGGCCCGGCGGCGGCCTCCGCGGCCACCTCGGCGATCCGCCAGTACGACTCGACCTGGCAGCTGCCGTCCGGCCGCAGCCGGGCCCAGCTTCCGCCGGGCAGCTTGCGCACGCCGTCGATGGCGCACCGCTGCTCGGGCAGCCAGTAGTAGAGCATCGAGGCGACCAGCGCGCCGGGCTCGATCCGCAGTTCCGCGCCGGCCGCGGCGACCAGGGCCTTGAGCTCCGAAGCGAACACTGCGCCCGCGGCCGCGGGGCAGGTAGTACAGCGGCTTGATGCCGAACGGGTCGCGGGCCAGGATCAGCTCGCCGCTGCGCTCGTCGAGCAGCGCGAACGCGAACATGCCGCGGAACTTCGGCAGCGCGTCCGGCCCCCACAGCCGCCAGGCCTCGAGCACCACCTCGGTGTCCGAATGGGTGCGGAAGCTGACGCCGCGGGCGGCGAGGTCGGCCCGCAGGGCCTTGTAGTTGTACAGCTCGCCGTTGTAGATGATGGTCAGCCCGGCCTTGCTGATCGGCTGATTGGCGGCCTCGGACAGGTCGATGATGGACAGCCGCCGGTGGCCGAGCTGGACCGAGACCCGGTCGTCCTCGTAGTTGTAGATCCGGGTCGCGTCCGGGCCGCGGTGCGCGATCCGGTCGTTCATGATGTCGGTCAGCTTCTGGCCGTCCGGCTGCTGGTAGCAGCCCGCGATCCCGCACATGTCAGGCCCCGTTCCGGTGCGATTCGGCGCCGCCCGACGTCAGCTCCCGGTAGACCCCCAGGTAGGCGTCCTGCTGATGGCTCCAGGCCAGCTCCTGCTCGACGCGCAGCCGGCCAGTCTTGCCCATCTGGGCCCGCCGCGGCTCGTCGTCGATCAGCTCGGTGATCGCCTCCGCGTACCGCTGGATCACGTTGGGCTCGACGTACACCGCGGCGTCCCCGGCCGACACCCGGGTCTCCAGCAGGTCGAAGGCGACCACCGGCAGCTCGAACGCCATGTACTCCATCGATTTGTTCATCGTGGATACGTCGTTCAGCGGGTTCTTCGGGTCCGGGGACAGCCCGATGTCGGCGGTGGACAGGATCCGCCCGACCTCCTCGTCCGGGGCCCGCCCGGTGAACTCCACGTGCCCGGCCAGGCCGAGCTCGTCCCGCAGCGCGACCAGCTCGTCGAAGCAGTCGCCGGAGCCGATCAGGGTGAACGCGATATCCGTGCGGCCCATCTGGTGCACCACGATGTCGGCGGCCCGGACCACGTAGTCCACCCCGTCCTGCGGGCCCATCACGCCGATGTAGGCGGCCAGGAAGCGGCGCCCGCGGCGCAGTTCCGGGTGCGCCGGGCCGCGCCGCAGCCGGTCCGGGTCCGGGCCGGTCCGTACGATCGTCACGCGGCCGTCCTGGACCCCGCTGCGGCGCACCGCGATGTCCCGGTAGGAGCCGTTGGTGGAGATCACCCAGTCCGCGGTGCGGTGCGTCCGCCGCTCGAGCGCGCGCAGCCCCCGGTAGGGCAGCCGGGGGCCGCCGGGGAACCGGGACTCGTACAGCTCGGGGCACAGGTCGTGGTGGTCGAACACGAACCTGGTCCGGTCCCGGGCGCGCAGCGCCAGCCCGATCGGCCAGAAGATGTCCGGCGGGTTGCAGGCCTGCATCACCGCGAACCTGCCGCCGGCCCGCCTGGCCCTGCGGACCAGCCGGGCGGTGGCCAGGAACGAGTAGACGTACTCGAGGATGAAGCCGGCCTTGCTGCCCCCGGGCGCGTACGGCCGGTACTTGTAGATCTCGATCCCGTCGATGACCTCGTGCGGCGGGTCGCCGTCGCCCTTCGGGCAGATCACCGTCACCTGGTATCCGGCGTCGCGCAGCGCCTGGCTCTCCAGCCAGACCCGCCGGTCGAACGGCACCGGCAGGTTCTGCACGATGATCAGGACGCGGGTCACCAGCTGATCCCCTGGTAGCCGGGCAGCGCCTCGACCGCCGGGCCGAGCCGCCCGCTCAGGTCGATCAGCCGGGGCGGCGGGGTGGCCAGCAGCGCGGCCAGCACGGCCTGGTCGCTGCGACGACACGACGGCCAGGCCGCTGCCGCGCAGCGCGTCGGCCGGCTCGTGGGCGAGCAGCCGGCCCAGGTGCGGCAGCTTGGACTCGACCGTGCGGCGGTTGGCCCCGACCAGCCGGGCCGGGTTGACCACCGGGTCGTAGATCCGGACGCTGAAGCCCTTGCCGATCAGCCGCTCGGCCAGCTCCACATTGGGGCTTTCCCGCAGGTCGTCGGTGTCCATCTTGAAGCTGAGCCCGAGCAGCGCGACCTCGTTCTGGCCGGCCGCCACCACCCGGTCCACCACCTCGCTGATCACCAGTTCGTTGGTCACCATGGTGCCGGCCAGCAGCGGCATGTCCACGCTGTTCAGCCGGGCCAGGTGCAGCAGCGACCGCAGGTCCTTGGGCAGGCAGGAACCGCCGAAGGCGAACCCCGGGCGCAGGTAGGCCGGGGAGATGTTGAGCACCTGGTCCTCGCAGAACAGCGACATGACGTCGCGGGCGTCCACGCCGAGCAGCCGGAACAGCCGGGCCAGCTCGTTGGTGAAGGACACCTTGGTGGCGTGGAAGGCGTTGCAGGCGTACTTGAGCGACTCGGCCACCCGGACTGCGGTCACCTGGACGGGCCGGCCGAGGAAGCTGAACAGGCTGGTCACCGCGTCGGCCACGGCCGGGTCTGCGGCCCCGACCACGATGAACGGCGGGTCGTAGAAGTCGGCCAGGCCGGTGCCCTCGCGCAGGAACTCCGGGCACATCGCGGCGCCGGCCTCGATACCGGTCCCGGCCAGGGCCGCCTGCAGCGCCGGGGCCACCAGGTCCTCCACCGTGCCGGGCGGGACCGTGCTGCGGATCACCAGGCTGTGCCGCCCCGACGCGGGCGGCGCGAGCCGCACCGCCGCGGCGATCTCGTCCACCGCGCGCCGGATGAAGGACAGGTCGGTGCCGCCGCGCGGGGTCGACGGGGTGCCTACGCAGACCAGCGACAGGTCGGCCCCGGCCAGTGCGTCCGCGGCGGACGTCGTCGCGTGCAGCGTCCCGCCTGCGACCACGGCGGCGACCAGGTCGTCGAGTCCTGGCTCGGCGACCGGGCTGCGGCCGGCCCGGATATCACTGACCTTGGCCTCGTCGACGTCGATTCCCCAGACGTCGTGGCCGTGCGAGGCCAGGCAGGCGGCGGTCACCGTGCCGACATAGCCCAGGCCGACTACTGCAACCTTCATGTGGAGGTCACCTCAAGTTGGGCGTGCAAAGAGCTGCGTGCATATGAGATACGGAGTGGCCGCAGTGATACCGGAAACGCACCCGTATGACCCTGAAAACCGTAACATCACTTAGAGTAAGGTAGGTTGCGCCGGACAGTAACCACCAGATGCCCGGCAAACCGGGCCGCCGCGAATCAGGCAGCCCGGGGACGTATCACGACCCGGCCGTGGCCGGTCCTGTAAGAGCTTTGGTCCGCACATCCAGGGAGATGCGTGTGAGGGTCCTCGTTGCGGGAGACCGCGGCTATATCGGCGCCGTGCTGGTGCCGTTCCTGCGTGCCGCCGGGCACCAGGCCGACGGGCTGGACCTGGGTCTCTACGAAGGCTGCGACCTGGGGCAGCCCGCCCTCGGCGACCGCCAGGCGCCCCGTGACATGCGCGACGTCACGACCGCCGACCTGGCCGGCTACGACGCGGTGATCTGCCTGGCCGCGCTGTCCAACGACCCGCTCGGGTTTCCTCAACCCGGAGACCACCTACTCGGTGAACCTGGACGGCACGCTGACGCTGGCCAGGGCGACCAGGGACGCGGGCATCGACCGCTTCCTGTTCGCGTCCTCGTGCAGCCTGTACGGCGCGGCCGGCTCGGCCGGGGTCGCCGAGGACGCCGAACTGGTCCCGGTCACGCCCTACGGCGAGTCCAAGGTCCAGGCCGAGCGCCGGCTGTCCGCGCTGGCCAGCGACAATTTCAGCCCGGTGTACCTGCGCAACGCCACCGCCTACGGTTTCTCCCCGCGGCTCCGTCTGGACATCGTGGTCAACAACCTGACCGCGGTGGCGATGACCACCGGGGCGGTCCGGCTGGAGAGCGACGGCTCACCGTGGCGGCCGCTGGTGCACATCGAGGACATCAGCCGCGCGTTCCAGGCGATGCTGGAGGCCCCGCGGGAGCTCATCCACGACCAGGCCTTCAACGTCGGCCGGATGGAAGACAACGTGCAGGTCCGCGACGTGGCCGAGCTGGTCAGGGACGCGGTGCCGGACTCGAAGCTGACCTTCGCCGACGGCGCCGGCCCTGACCTGCGCAACTACCGCGTCGACTTCGCCAAGCTGACCGACACCTTCCCCGGCCTGAAGCTGACCTGGCGGGTGAGCGCCGGGGTCAGCGAGCTGGCGGCGGCCTACGCCGAGCGCGGCCTGACCTACGACGACTTCCAGTCCTCCCGGTTCGTCCGGCTGCGCCGGATCAACGAGCTGCTGTCGGCCGGCCTTCTCGACGAGATGATGCGCCGGTCCTCGGCAGACCCCTTCCCCCCGCCTGGTGCCCTGACCGCTCCCGGGGCGCGCTGATGGCCGGCCCCGGGGCAACCGGGCCGGCCTGAGCGTAGTTGCCAGATGGCAGCGGAATCCGCGCACCAGGCGGCCGGCCAGGCGAGGTCTGGCGCGCGCAGCACGACCGCGCGGCGGCCGGATCATCCCTCCGCAGAACGCTCCTGGCACGATAATTTGGTAGCTGACACCGACAGTCCCGGGAGGGCGCAGGTGCTCAAGCGGTCCCGGGCCAGCCTGCTGTCCCGGCTGCCGCGACAGGCCAGCCTCCGGCTCGGCTGGGGGCTGGCCGACCAGGCGGTCTCCAGCCTGACGAACTTCGCGGTCAGCATTTACGTGGCCAAGTCGCTGGGGGCGACCGATTTCGGCGCGTTCAGCCTGGCCTACGTCACCTACGGGTTCGTGCTCAACGCGTCCCGCGGGCTAGCTACCGACCCACTGCTGGTCCGCTACAGCGGAGCGGAGATCCCGGCCTGGCGCAAGGCAGTGTCCGCCTGCACCGGAACGGCGCTGGGCGTAGGCCTGATCACCGGGCTGCTCGCGGTCGGCGTGGCCGCTTTGCTGCACGGCACCCCGCAGCGGGCCTTCCTGGCCCTGGGTATCACGCTGCCCGGCCTCATGCTGCAGGACAGCTGGCGGTTCGCGTTCTTCGCCATCGGGCGCGGCAGCCGGGCCTTCCTCAACGACCTGATCTGGGCTCTCACGCTGGCCCCGGCCCTGCTGGCGCTGCGGGTGACGCATCACCAGCAGGTCTTCTGGTTCGTGCTGGTGTGGGGCGCGTCGGCCACGGTGGCCGCCTGCATCGGCTCGGTGCAGGCCAGGATCATCCCCCGGCTGACCAAGGTCAGGGAGTGGCTGCACCACATCCAGGACCTGGGCTTCCGGTACCTGGCCGAGAACACCCTGATCAGCGGGGCCTCGCAGCTGCGCGTCTACGGGATCGGGCTGATCCTGGGCCTCGCCGCGGTCGGCTACGTGCAGGTCGCGAGCATGCTGATGGGACCGTTCCTGGTCATCTTCATGGGCATCTCGCTGGTGGTGGTCCCCGAGGCCGCCCGGGTGCTCCAGAAGCACCCCCGGCACCTGCGGAAGTTCTGCGGGCTGGTCAGCATCGTGCTGTCCCTGGCCGCCCTGGCCTGGGGCGGCCTGCTGCTCCTGGTGCTGCCCACGGGGCTGGGCTTCAAGCTGGTCGGCCCGCTCTGGCACCCCGCCTACGCGCTGATCATCCCGGTCACCATCCAGGTGGTCGGGTCGACGCTGTCCTGCGGGGCGACCGCGGGCCTGCACGCGCTGGGCGCGGCCCGGCGCAGCCTGCGGGCGCAGATCTTCGCCTCGGTGGCGTTCGTGGGCGGCGGTCTGGCCGGGGCCTATTTCGGCGGGACGCTGGGGACCATGCGGGGTACGGCAGCAGCCACGATGTTCGGTGCGGTGGTGTGGTGGTGGCAGCTGCATCTCGGGTTGCGGGAATCGGGCACGGCGGCCGCCCGGTACCGGTTTTTCTCCCACGAGCCCGGCGGGCCGCGGCATGCGAAACCGACCGGAACCGGCCCGGAATGAGCGGTCCGCGCCGACCGGGGCCAACCGCGCTGAAGACCCGAGACCGGGAGCAAGCAGAACCGGCCCGCGGCGCCTAGCCGCGGCGGGCGGATGAAGGGGGACGAGGGTTGAACGCAGTGCCCAGGCTGAGCGTTGGGCTTCCCATCTATAACAGCCAGACATATCTTGCGGAGACGTTTGAGGCCCTGCTGGGCCAGAACTTTACTGATTTCGAGCTTATTGTCTCGGACAATGCCTCCACGGACAGCACGGCCGATATCTGCCAGCAGTACGCGAAGCGGGATTCCCGAATCCGGTATTTCCGGCAGCCCCGCAATATCGGCCTGGCCCCGAATCACAACTACACGGTCGACCAGGCCAGGGGCGAGCTGTTCAAGTGGGCGGCCGGCGATGACCTGTACGCCAGGGACCTGCTCGGCGCGTGCGTGAACGCGCTGGACAAGTACCCCGAGGTGGTGCTGGCCCATTCGTATACGGCCATGATCGACGGCTCAGGAACGGTGTTCCGGGCCGGGGAGTACCCGCTGTCCACCTCGTCGCCGCGGGCGCCGGAGCGTTTCCGCAGCACGCTGTTTGACGACGGCGGGGACGACGACGGCGGCATCATGCGGACCGCGGTGCTGCGCCGGATCGCCAGGAAGGACAGCTACCACCACGCGGACCGGACGATCATTTCCGAGCTGACCCTGCAGGGCCCGTTCTACCAGGTGCCCGACTGGCTGTACTTCCGGCGCGACCACCCCGAGCGGGCCGAGCGGGCCAACCCGGGCATGCGGTCCCGGTGCGCGAACATGGACCCCCGCCGGGCGGACAAGCTGCGCAACCCCGCGGTGCGGCTGTACGGCGAGTACATCTGGGCCTACCTGCGGTCGATCCGCCAGGCGCCGATCTCCGGGGCGGAGAAGCGCGAGTGCTACCGGTATCTGTGGGAGTGGGCCGCCAGCCGGGCCCGGTCCCGGCACCCCGGGCAGGCCCAGGAGGCGGGCGAGGTGGACGCCAGCATCAACGTCGACGAGCTGGTGGCCGGCCGGAAGGGGAGCATGTCTTGACCCGCCGTACCAGCTCCGCGCGGGGGAGCCGGTCTCCGGCGGCGCCCAGAGTGGGCCTGTTCGGCCTGCTCGGCTCGGGCAACATCGGCAACGATGCGTCGATGGAGTCCATCCTCGGCTACCTGCGGGCCCGCCACCCGGCGGCGGTCGTGGACGCCATGTGCATGGGCCCCGATCAGCTCACCGCCCGATACGGGCTGGCTGCCGTCCCGCTGCAGTGGGCCAAGCAGTTCGAGGGCCGCCTCGACGGGGTGCCGTCCGCCGCGGCCCGGGTGCTGGGCAAGCTCGTGGACGCGGGCCGGACGGTCCGCTGGGTGCGCAGGCACGACGCGGTGATCGTCCCGGGCATGGGCGTGCTGGAGGCGAGCCTCCCGCTGCGCGCCTGGGGAGTGCCGTACGCGATGTTCCTGCTGTGCGCGGGCGGGCGGCTGACCGGCACCAAGGTCGCGCTGGTCAGCGTCGGCGCGAACAACATCAGCCAGCGCCCGACCCGGTTCTTCTTCAACACCGCCGCCCGGCTGGCGTACTACCGGTCCTACCGGGACGCCCAGTCCCGGGAGGCGATGACGGCGCGGGGCGTGAACGTGTCGGCCGACCAGGTCTACCCGGACCTGGTCTTCGGCCTGCCGGTCAGCCCGGATCCCGGCGATCCCGCGGACGGTGGGCGTGGGCGTGATGACCTACCGCGGGACCAACGACGACCGGGACCGGGCGGACGAGATCTACGGCGCCTACGTAACCACGTTCACCAGGTTCATCCTGTGGCTGCTGGACCAGGGCCGCAGCGTCCGGATCTTCGTCGGGGACAAGACGGACGACGAGGCGCTGGCCGAGATCACCGGCCGGGTCCGCCGGGCGCGGCCGGACCTGGAGCCCGGCCGCCTGCTGGCGGAGCCGCCGACCACGTTCTCTGAGCTGGCCCGGTCCATGGCGCCGGTCAGCTGCGTGATCGCCACCCGGTATCACAACGTGATGTGCTCACTGCGGCTGGGCAAGCCGACGATCTCGCTGGGGTACGCGCGGAAGAACCTGGTCCTGATGGAGGAGATGGGGCTGGGTGAGTTCTGCCAGTCGGCCAACTCACTCGACCTCGATCTGCTGATCAAGCAGTTCATCGAGCTCGAGTCGCGGGCGCCGGAACTGCGCCGGGTCATCGCTTACCGGAACCTGGCCAACGCCCGGCTGCTCGACCGCCAGTTCGACCAGCTGGACGGGCTGCTGTTCCCCCGGTCCCGGCTTGCCCCCGCCAGCCAGCCCAGCTAGCCAGCCCGTGAGCTTGCACAGCTAGCCGACCGCGTGCGCCAGGGCCAGCCCGGCGTACGCGGCGGCGAGCCCGCCGGCCAGGCTGACCGCCATGTTGGCCAGGGCGGCCCGGCGCGCCCCGCTCCTGGCCAGCCGCACGGTCTCGTAGCTGAACGTGGAGTACGTGGTGAGCGTGCCGCAGAAGCCGGTGCCGGCCACCGCCATCAGGCCCGGCGCGGCAGGCCAGCCGGCCAGGAAGCCGAGCAGCCCGCAGCCCGCCACGTTGACCAGGATGATCCCCCAGGGGAAGCCCGGGCGGCAGCGCGCCCCGATCGCGTTGTCCGCAAGGTAGCGCAGCGGCGCGCCGGCGACCGCGCCCAGCACCACCAGCAGCGCGGTCACCCGGCGTCCCGGCGTCCGCCGGCGCCGGGTCGTTCCTGGACGTCCAGCAGATGTCCGTGGACGTCCACCTGGACGGGCGGCGCGGGCCGGACCCGGCGGATCAGCCAGCCGCCCGCGGACAGCCCGGCGGCCGATGCGGCCAGGGCCAGCGCCAGGGTCCCGAACAGGTAGGCGAGCGCGGTGCCCGGCGCACCCGCGTCCAGCGACCGCTGCACGTCCACGATCGCGGTGGAGAACGTGGTGAACCCGCCGAGGACGCCGGTCACCGCGAACGGCCGGATCAGCGGGTGGGCGGACCTGATCCCGCTCAGGATGGCCATCAGCACCCCGATCACCGCGCAGCCGGCGGCGTTGATGCCGAGCGTGGCCCAGTCGGCCCCGCCGGCCACGGCCGGGAACGCGGCCGACAGGCCGTACCTGGCCAGGGCACCGGCCGCGCCGCCCGCCGCGATCACCGCCAGGATCCGGGCCTGTCCCCGGCGGCCGGGCCGCTCCGCGGCCGGATCACTGGCCTCCGGGTCGATCGGCTGCCGGAGCTCAGCCGTGTTTTCACGCTCGCGCACGTACTCACCCGCCAGTAATCGTCAGGACGGTTCTGGCAGGGACTGTCGGCGCTGATCCGCAAATGCCCCCGCACCGTGCGGAGGGCGGCAAGCCCCACTGCCGCGGCCCCGCCCTCCGGGGCCAATTTCAAGTCTACGGATCACCCTCTGTGCACGGTGTGCCGAGGCCGTAGTGCGCGGTAGGAAGGGAACCGGCTAGCGCCCGCCGACGAGTGCCTGGAGCGAGCATGAAGAAGATCATCAACGATCCGGCCGACGTCCAGGCGGAGTCGCTCCGCGGCTTTGCCGCGGCCCACGCGGACCTGGTGACGGTGCACGACGACCCGGCGTTCATCGTCCGGGCCGACGCGCCGGCCGCGGGCAAGGTGGCGGTCGTGTCCGGCGGCGGATCCGGGCATGAGCCGCTGCACGGCGGGTACGTCGGTCCCGGCATGCTGGACGCCGCGGTGCCCGGCGCGGTTTTCACCTCCCCCACGCCGGACGCGGTGCTGGCTGCCACCCTGGCCGCCAGCGGCGGCGCGGGCGTGCTGCACATCGTCAAGAACTACACCGGTGACGTGCTGAACTTCGAGGTCGCCGCGGAGCTGGCCGAGGTCGAGGGGATCGGCGTGTCCCCGGTGGTGATCAACGACGACGTGGCGGCGGAGGACTCGACGTTCACCGCGGGCCGTCGCGGAGTGGGCGGCACGGTGCCGCTGGAGAAGATCGCCGGCGCGGCCGCGGCCCGCGGCGATGACCTGGCCGGGGTCACCACGGTGGCGCAGCGGGTGATCGCCAACGTCCGGTCCATGGGCATGGCGCTGACCCCGTGCACCGTGCCGTACTCCGGCGAGCCGAGCTTCGCTCTCGCCGAGGACGAGATGGAGATGGGCATCGGCATTCACGGCGAGCCCGGCCGCCGCCGGGAGAAGCTGAGGCCGGCCCGCGAGATCGTGGCCGAACTGCTCGGCGCGGTGACCGGGGACCTGCCGTTCTCCGCCGGGGACACGACCTTCCTCCTGGTCAACGGCATGGGCGGCACCCCGCTGATCGAGCTGTACCTGGCCTTCGGCGAAGCCATCGCCTGGCTGGCCGAGCGGGGCATCGAGGTCACCCGCTCGCTGGTCGGCAACTACATCACCAGCCTGGAGATGCAGGGGATATCGGTCACGCTGCTCCGGCTGGACGACGAGCTGACGCAGTTGTGGGACGCGCCGGTGCACACCGCGGCACTGCGGTGGGGCCGGTGAGAACCTGACCCGCGGCCTGCTCCGGTGCCTGGAAGGATCAGTACGGCAGGAGGAGGAGGAGGAGGAGCACCATGCCGGACTTCGTCGGCGCCGTTGACCAGGGCACCACCAGCTCCCGGTTCATGATCTTCGACCACTCCGGGAACGAGGTCGCCAGGCACCAGCTCGAGCACGAGCAGATCCTGCCGCGGGCCGGCTGGGTCGAGCACAACCCGGTGGAGATCTGGGACCGCTGCCAGTCGGTCATCTCGACCGCGCTGAACCGGGCCAGCCTGGGCCCGTCCGACCTGGCCGCGCTGGGCATCACCAACCAGCGCGAGACCACCGTGGTGTGGAACCGCAGGACCGGGCGCCCGTACGGCAACGCGATCGTCTGGCAGGACACCCGCACCGACCGGATCGCCGCCGCGCTCGACCGGGACGACCGCGGCCAGGTCATCCGCGCCGTGGCGGGCCTGCCCCCGGCCACCTACTTCTCCGGCGGCAAGATCCAGTGGATGCTGGAGAACGTCGACGGGCTGCGCGCGGACGCGGAGAACGGCGACGCGATCTTCGGCAACACCGACTGCTGGCTGATCTGGAACCTGACCGGCGGGGTCCGCGGCGGGCAGCACAGCACCGACCCGACCAACGCCAGCCGCACGATGCTGATGAACCTGGAGACCCTCGACTGGGACGACGAGCTGCTCGGCTTCTTCGGCATCCCGCGGGCCATGCTGCCGCAGATCCGGCCGTCGTCCGCGCCGGGCGGGTACGGCGAGGTGACCGGGCCGGCCGGGGTGGCCGGGGTGCCGCTCACCGGGGACCTCGGCGACCAGCAGGCGGCCACCGTGGGCCAGGTCTGCTTCGCGCCCGGCGAGGCCAAGAACACGTACGGGACCGGCAACTTCATGCTGCTGAACACCGGGACCGAGCCCGTGCGGAGCAGCAACGGCCTGCTCACGACCGTGTGCTACCAGTTCGGCGACAATTCACCGGTGTACGCGCTCGAGGGGTCGATCGCCGTAACGGGGTCGGCCGTGCAGTGGCTGCGCGACCAGCTGGGCATCATCTCCGGCGCGGCCGAGATCGAGACGCTGGCCCGTCAGGTCGACGGCAACGGCGGCGTGTACTTCGTGCCCGCCTTCTCCGGGCTCTTTGCGCCGTACTGGCGCAGCGACGCCCGCGGCGCGATCGTCGGCCTGTCCCGCTACAACACCAACGCGCACCTGGCCCGGGCCACCCTGGAGGCCATCTGCTACCAGAGCAAGGACGTCAGCGACGCGATGGAGCAGGACTCCGGGGTCAAGCTGGACGTGCTCAAGGTCGACGGCGGGGTCACCGCTAACGACCTGTGCATGCAGCTCCAGGCGGACATCCTGGGCGTGCCGGTGAGCCGGCCGGTGGTGGCCGAAACAACCGCGCTGGGCGCCGCCTACGCGGCCGGCCTGGCCACCGGTTTCTGGTCGACCACCGATGAGCTGACGGCCAACTGGAACGAATCGAAACGATGGGCCCCCCGGTGGAATGATCAGCAGCGGGCGGACGGATACGCTGGCTGGAAGAAGGCGGTCGAGCGCACGCTGAAGTGGGTGGAGGTCGACTAACCCCGTGACGGCAATGTCCCCGGCCAGCCGGGCCGAGGCCATCAGGAAGATGGCGGAGACCGAACTCGACATCCTGGTCGTCGGCGGCGGCGTGGTAGGCGCGGGCAGCGCGCTCGACGCCGTCACCCGTGGCCTGACCACGGCCATCGTGGAGGCCAGGGACTGGGCCAGCGGCACCTCCAGCCGGTCGAGCAAGCTCATCCACGGCGGCCTGCGCTACCTGGAAATGCTCGACTTCGGGCTGGTCCGCGAGGCGCTGACGGAACGCGGGCTGCTGCTCGACCGGATCGCCCCGCACCTGATCCGGCCGGTGCCGTTCCTGTACCCGCTGACCCACCGGGTCTGGGAGCGCGCCTACGTCGGGGCCGGCGTGCTGCTGTACGACACGATGGCCTACACCTCGGGCACCGCGCACGGGCTCAAGCGCCACCGGCACCTGACCCGGCGCCGGGCCCTGCACGAGGCGCCGTGCCTGCGGAAAAGCTCGTTCACCGGCGCGATCCAGTACTGGGACGCTCAGGTCGACGACGCCCGGCACACGATGACCGTGGTCCGCACCGCGGCCGGGTTCGGCGCGCTGGCGGCCAACCGGGTGCAGGTCACCGGGTTCCTGCGGCAGGGCGAGCGGGTCACCGGCGCGTCCCTGGTCGACGTGGAGACCGGGGAGAACTTCGAGGTCCGGGCCAAGCAGCTGATCAACGCGACCGGGGTGTGGACCGACGACACCCAGGCGCTGGCCGACACCCGCGGCCAGTTCCACGTGCGCGCCTCCAAGGGCATCCACCTGGTGGTGCCGCGGGACCGGCTGCAGTCCACCACCGGGATCATCCTGCGCACCGAGAAGAGCGTGCTGTTCGTCATCCCGTGGGGACGGCACTGGATCATCGGCACCACCGACACCGACTGGTCCCTGGACAAGTCGCATCCCTCGGCCAGCTCCAGCGACATCGACTACCTGCTCGAGCACGTGAACTCGGTGCTCACCTCACCGCTGACCCGCGAGGACGTGGAAGGGGTGTACGCCGGGCTGCGGCCGCTGCTCACCGGCGAGTCCGAATCGACGTCCAAGCTGTCCCGCGAGCACGTGGTGGGGCACCCGGTGCCCGGGCTGGTCGTGGTGGCGGGCGGCAAGTACACGACGTACCGGGTGATGGCCGCGGACGCGGTGGACGAGGCGGCCCGCAGCATGGACGCGCGGGTGCCCGACTCGTGCACCGACCAGATCCCGCTGACCGGCGCCGAGGGCTACCGCGCGCTGTGGAACCAGCGCCGGGCGCTGGCGGTCAGCGCCGGGGTGCACGTGGCCCGGGTCGAGCACATGCTGAACCGGTACGGCTCCAACGTGCACGACCTTCTGGCCATGCTGCGCGCGGACCCGACGCTGGCCGAGCCGCTCCCCGGCGCCGATGACTACCTGCGGGTGGAGGCCCTGTACGCGGTGACCCACGAGGGCGCCCGGCACCTGGAGGACGTGCTGGCCCGGCGCACCCGGATCTCCATCGAGGCCTGGGACCGCGGCGCCGCCGCGGCCGACCCGGTGGCCAGGGCGATGGCGAAGGAGCTGGACTGGGACGAGGAGCAGACGGTCAGGGAGATCGAGTACTACCGGACCCGGGTCCAGGCCGAGCGCGACTCGCAGACCAAGCTGGACGACACCACGGCGGACGCGGCCCGCCTCGGCGCGCCCGACATCGTCTCGCTGCGACCTTGACCACCGGGCCCGTGACCGGCGGGCCGGCCCTGGCCGGCGCCATGCCCATGACCACGCTGGGGCCCGGCGGCCCGGCCGTGTCCCGGATCGGGCTGGGCCTGGCCGCGCTCGGCCGCCCGGCCTACATCACCTCGGGCCGGGCGGAGGACCTGCCCGACCGCAGCGTGGACGCGCTGCGGAAAAGGTCCTTCGCGGTGCTGGACGCCGCGTACGCCGCGGGGGTGCGGTACTTCGACGCGGCCCGGTCCTACGGCCGGGCCGAGGAGTTCCTGGGCGGGTGGCTGGACGCCCGCGGCCACCCGGACGCGGTCTGCGGGTCGAAGTGGGGCTACCGGTACACCGGGGACTGGCGGCTGGACGCGGCGAAGCACGAGGTCAAAGAGCACTCGCTGGCCATGTTCACCGCGCAGCTGGCCGAGACCAGGGCGCTGCTCGGCCCGCGGCTCGCGCTCTACCAGGTGCACTCGCTGACCGAGGACTCGCCGCTGCTCGGCGACGCCGCGCTGCTGGACGCGCTGGGTGCGCTGCGCGACACGGGCGTGCGGGTCGGCCTGTCCACCAGCGGCCCGGCCCAGGCGGTGACACTGCGCCGGGCGCTGGACGCGCAGGCCGGCGGCCGGCCGGTGTTCAGTGCCGCCCAGGTGACCTGGAACCTGCTGGAGACCTCGGTCGCGGCGGCCGCCGCGGAGGCGGCCGGGGCGGGCTGGGCGATCCTGGTCAAGGAAGGCATGGCCAACGGGCGGCTGGCCCCCGGCACCGGGCCCGGCGGGCCGCCCGCGGCGCTGGCCCGGGCCGCGGCGCAGGCCGGCACCAGCACCGACGCGCTGGCCATCGCCGCCGCGCTGGCCCAGCCGTGGGCCACGGTCGTGCTGTCCGGCGTGGTCACCCCGGCCCAGCTGGCGGGCAACCTGGCCGCGCTGGCCGTGCCCGGCGAGGTGGTGGCCCGCGTGACGGAGCTGGGCCTGGCGGAACCGCCGCCGGACTACTGGGCCACGCGGTCCGCACGGGCCTGGGCCTAATCCGCAGACAGCCCAGCGGCGGGCCTAGCGCGCGGCCAGCGCGGCGGCGACCTGGCCGGCCAGGGCGCGGGCCAGCGGCGGCGGCACGGCGTTGCCGACCAGCCGGAACGCGTCCGGCAGCGGCACGCCCGGCGGGCGGAGGACGAACGTGTCGGGGAAGCCCTGCAGCCGGGCCGCTTCGCGGAGCGAGAACGGCCGGTCCTCCAGCGGGTGCAGGAAGTACCGCGGGTTGCCGAAGCCGGTCAGCACCGTCGGCGCCGGGGCGTCCCAGGCCGGGCGGCGGAACTGCCCGGAGCAGAACAGCCCGCCGCGCAGGTCGTAACCGCCGGTCAGCGCCTTGGCGAAGCCCCGCTGGCACAGGCCGTCCAGCACCGGGCCCAGGTCGCGCTGGCCGGTGAGCTCCTCGATGACCGGGACCGGCAGGGGGTTGCCGTTCGGGATCGTGCCGTACTTCCGGTGCCGCCGGTTCCGGGCGATGGCCTCCAGGATGTCCCGCTCGGCCGCGGTGACCGGCCCGAACGCCTGCGGGATGTCCCAGGTCCTGACCGATTCCGGGCCGTGCCGGACGTTGCACAGCTTCTGGCCCGGGCCGATCGCCTTGATGATCGCCTCGTACCGGGCCGGCCAGCCGGTGAGCACCTCGTGGCCGGGCACGGGCACGTCCAGCGAGCGCAGGTCGCCGATGGCCGCGCTGACCGCCGCCGGCTCGGCCAGCCCGGCCCCGCCGTCCGGCCCCGCTCCGCCGTCCGGCCGGCCCGCCGTCCGGGCCGAGCAGGCCGTGCAGCGCGGACGGCATCGACCGGGGCCGGCCGGTCTCCCCGTTGCGGACCCGGACCGCGCAGGACGGCTGCGGCCAGCCAGCCGGCGCCATCCCGGCGGCGGTCCCGACGAAGAAGATCCGCCGCCGGTGCTGCGGCACCCCGTAGCCGATCGCGTCGATCAGCGCCACCGCGACCTGGTAGCCGAGCCGGCCGAAGTCGCCGGAGATCTGCTCCAGGTACCGGCCGCCGAAGTTCTGCGCCAGGCCCTCCACGTTCTCCGCCACGAAGCAGGCCGGCCGCAGTTCGCGGACCGCGCCGAGCATGGCGCGGTACAGGCCGTTGCGCGGGTCGTCGGCCCGCTTCGGGCCCGCCTTGGAGAAGCCCTGGCAGGGGAAGCCGCCGAGCACCACGTCGACCGGCCCGAGCTCGCGCCGCCAGGCGGCGAAGTCGGTCCCGGTGACGTCGCCGAGCACGGCCGGCGCGCCGAAGTTGGCCGCGTGCACCGCGGCCGCCGCCGGGTCCAGGTCGATCGCCCGCACGACCGCGAAGCCGGCCCCGGCGAACCCCAGGTCCATGCCGCCGCAGCCGCAGAACAGGCTCACCGCGCGGAACATGCGCCTCCCTGGTCCGGCTGGCCCGGCCGGCTGGCCCGGGTCTGGCTGGCCGTCACCGGCAGACTAGCGCCCGGTCATCTGCTGCTCCGCTGGCGTTGGCCGGCCGCGCCGTAGAGTGACCGTGTGCTGCACCCAGACGAGGCGGCCCCCTCCGCCGGATCAGACCCTGACCTGGCGGCTGACCCGGTCGCGGACCTCACGTCGCGCCACGACCGGGGCGAGCCGTTCCGGGTCGCCGAGCTGATCCTCGATCAGGATTGCGCCGGGCGGTTCGTGCAGTTCCGCGCGAACCCGCCGCGGTTCACCCCGAAGATCTTCGACGGCGACTGGGCGCTGGGCAACGTGCACCCCGCGCCCGGCCCGATCCGGATCGTCCGGGTCATCACCGGCCTGGACGGGGTCAGCCGGGCGATCGGCCGCCAGGGCACGCAGATCTACGCGAGTCCCTGGATCGGCTAGTCGGTGAACGCCTGGCTGACGAGCTGCCGGCCGGCCTGGACCAGTTCCCAGAACGGGTAGGGCCCGGCACCGGTCCGCAGCTGCTGAGCCGCGCCGGCCAGGGCCCCGTAGCAGAGCCAGGTGAACGACCCGCCCACGGAGATGCGGCTGACGCCGAGCGCGGCCAGCCCGGGCACGTCCGGGCCGCGCGGGCTGAGGATGATGTTGACCGGCCGGTCCGTCGCGCCGACCACCGCCTTGATGTCGTCCGCGCTGGTCAGCCCGGGCACCATGACCACGTCGGCGCCGGCTTCGGCGTAGCGCCGCAGCCGGGCGACGGTGTCCTGGCGGTCGGGACGGCCGCGGATGAAGTTCTCCGCCCGGGCGGTCAGCACGAGCTGGCCGCGGGCCGCCTCGACGGCCGCGGCGATCCGCTCGGTGGCCAGGCCGATGTCGTAGACCGTGTTGGGGGTCTCCGGGTCGTTGTCCTCGATCGAGCAGCCGGCCAGGCCCGCGGCCACCGCCCCGGTCACGGTCTCGGTGACCGCGGCGGGATCGCGGCCGAACCCGTTCTCCAGGTCCGCGGACACCGGCACGTCCACGGCGGACACCATCGCGGCCGCGTGCGCGAGCGCTTCCGCCCTGCTCACGCCCATGTCGTTGCGGCCGAGCGTGGCGGCGAACCCGCTGCTCGTGGTGGCCAGGGCGGCGAAGCCGAGGCTGGCCATGGCGCGGGCCGAGCCGAGGTCCCACGGGTTGGGCATGATCAGCGGGTCACCGGGCCGGTGCAGTTCACGGAACCTGGCGGTCTTCGGCGGGGTCGTCATGCCGATCACGCTACCGTCCGGCCCGCGGCCGGCCCTGGGCCAGGCCCGCCCTGCGGACGTGGGCCAGTCCGCGGCGGATTCCCGCTCAGCGCGGCCCGGTTCCGATGGGAACTAACTGGCCCGATAATGCCAAATTTCCCGATATACGGTTCCGGGGGCGCGGGCCGCCGTTAAAAGCCCCGGTCAATATCCGGTCAATTCTATTTCCGGCGCTGAACCCCCGGCCTGACCCGGCCGTGCCTGTGGTCGGCGGACCCGGCGCCCGGGCCCGCCGCGGCGCCCCGGGGGGCAGCCGGGAGCGCTCCGCAACTGACGCTTCTGTCCTGGGGAAAGGAGCTTTCACATGCGGGTTAATCAGATGATCAGTCGGGTGGTGGCCGCCGCCGCCGGGGCAGGCCTGATCGCGGGCCTGGCCACCACAGCACTAGCCACCACAGCACTGGCCACCACGGGCCTGGCCACCACGGCATCCGCCGGTATCCGGCCGGCCGCGGGTTCCTCGTTCCTGGCCCGGTTCCATCACCGGACCACGGTGGCGTCGACAGTGCCAGGAAACGGGGACGTCAATCCTTACGGTGTCGCGGTTGTCCGGCAGAGCCGGGGCCGCCTGCACGCGGGCAGCGTGCTGGTGAGCAACTTCAACAACAAGAAGAATCTGCAGGGCACCGGACGGACAATCGTGCAGGTCTCGCCCGGCGGAATGGTCCAGGTCTTCGCCCGGATTACCCCGCGGATGCTGCCCCGCGCCTGCGGCGGCGTCGGCCTGACCACGGCGCTGGCCGTGGTGCGGAACTGGGTGGTCGTCGGTGACCTGCCGTCCGCGGACGGGATGGCCGCGACCGCCAAGGCGGGGTGCCTGATCGTGCTGAACGCGAACGGCCAGGTGAGCGAGACGTTCAGCGGTCACGGGATCAACGGGCCGTGGGACATGACCGCGGCCCGCAGCCACGGCCAGTCCTGGCTGTTCGTCACCAGCGTGCTCAACGGCACGGTGGCGGCCGGCGGCAAGACGGTGCACCGGGGCACGGTGCTGCGGCTGCACCTCGGGTTCCGCCGGGGCGGGCCGCCCGCGCTGCTGAGCGTCACCACGGTTGGCTCGGGCTTTTCCGAGCGGACCGACCCGGCCGCGTTCGTGGTCGCGCCGACCGGTCTCGGGCTTGGCCACGGCGGCGGGCTGTACGTGGCGGACACCGGGACGTCGTCGGTCCGGCGGATCCCGGCCGCGCTGACCAGGGCCACCAGCGCGGGCACCGGCACCCTGGTGTCCTCGGGCGGCGCACTCAACGGGCCGCTCGGGCTGGCCATCGCGCCCAACGGCAACATCCTGACGGTCAACGGCGGTGACGGCCGGATCATCGAGATCACCCCGGCCGGGCACCAGATCTTCCACCGGTTCCTCGACCGGTCGGGGTCGCCGCCAGGAAGCGGGGCCCTGTTCGGCCTGGCGGTCGCTCCGCATGGCCGCGGCCTGTACTTCGTCGACGACGCGGTCAACACGCTGCGCCTGCTGCACTGATCACGGTTCGCGCGGCTAGCCGATAACGGTTCGCTCGGCTAGCCCGGTGTGCCCGGCCAGCGCCGCTACCTCCGTATTCCTTGACAGTCATATACCTGTAGAGGCATATTACCTGGGTGACGGAAGTATTTGCGGTGCTGGCCGAGCCACGCCGGCGGCAGATCCTGGATCTGGTCCTGGACCGGGAGCAGTCCGTGGGCGAACTGGTCGCCGCGCTGGGCGTCAGCCAGCCGTCGGTGTCCAAGCACCTGAAGGTGCTGCGGGCGGCCGGGCTGGTCGAGGTCCGGGTCGACGAGCAGCGGCGGCTGTACCGGCTGACCCCGGCGCCGCTGCGCGAGCTGGACGCCTGGCTGGCGCGCTACCGGCTGGCCTGGGGCGGCAGCCTGGACGACCTGGGCCGGCACCTGGACAAGATGGCTGCGCACGAGGCAGCCGCCGACGAGACGGCCGCGGGTGACCCAACCACGGGCGAGACGGGATGAGGCTGATGAGCAGCGATGCGCCGGCAGACGGCCGGCTGGAGCAGGCGGACGGGCAGTGGCAGCTGCGGTTCACCCGGGCGTACGCGCACCCGCGGGACCGGGTGTGGCGCGCGGTGACCGAGGCCGAGCACCTGGCGGCCTGGTTCCCGCAGCGGATCACCGGGGAGTGGGCGCCGGGCGCGGAACTGGTGTTCGCCGATCCGCAGGGCCGCGGGCCGGAGTTCACCGGCGAGGTACTCCGGTGCGAGCCGCCGGAGCTGCTGGAGTTCCGGTGGGGCACCGACGTGCTGCGGTTCGAGCTGGCCGAGACCGGCGGCGGCTGCACGCTGACGCTGCTGGACATCCTGACCGAGCGGGGCACCGCGGCGCGGACCGCGGCCGGCTGGCACGAGTGCCTGGACCGGCTGGCCTGTGCGCTGGCCGGGCAGCCGGTGCCGTTCGCGGCGGGCGAGCGGTGGGCGGAGGTGCACCCGGGTTACGTCGCGGCGTTCGGCCCCGAGGGGTCGGCCATCGGGCCGCCGCCGGGGTACGAGCCGGCCGCGCGCCGAGCACGTCCATAATTGATCCGCCGCACCCGCTTGGCCGACCCCGGAGGATGCCCGTGCAGATCAGCGGATCGGTGGCGCTGGTCACCGGGGCCAACCGCGGACTCGGCCAGGTATACGCCCGCGAGCTGGTCCGCCGGGGCGCGGCGAAGGTCTACGGGGGAGCCAGGAACCCGGCCGCGGTCACCGAGCCCGGCGTTGTCCCGGTGGCGCTCGACATCACCGACGCCGGCCAGGTCGCCGCGGCCGCGGCGCACGTGCGCGGACGTCACCCTGCTGGTCAACAACGCCGGGGTGATGAAGGCCAGCACGTTCATCGGCCCGCCGGACCCGGACGCCGCGCGGCAGGAGATGGCGGTCAACTACTTCGGCACGCTGAGCATGTGCCGGGCCTTCGCGCCGGTGCTGGCGGGTAGCGGCGGCGGCGCGATCGTCAACATGCTGTCGGTGGCGAGCTTCTACACCAACCCGTTCACCGCGTCGTACGGCGCGTCCAAGGCCGCAGCCTGGTCCCTGACCAACGGGCTGCGGGTGGAGCTTCACCACCAGGGGACCCTGGTTGTCGCGGTTCACGCCGCATTTATCGATACGGATATGGCGGCGGGGCTCGACGTGCCCAAGGTCAGCCCGCAGGCGGTGGCGGAGCAGGCCTTCGACGCGGTCGAGGCCGGCCAGATCGAGGTGCTCGCCGACGAGCGGAGCCGGTTCGTCAAGGCGTCGCTGTCCCGGGACCACGAGCTGATCTACCCGCCCGTGCAGGAGTTCTGGGACGGCGCGATCGCGGGGTCTGGCTAGCACGGGGCTCTGGCTAGCACGGGGCCGGGCTAGGTACCGGGCCGCCGCCAGACCAGCTCGATGATGCCGGCCGCCCGGCGGGCGCCCAGGCTGGTCAGCAACGCGACCGAGGCGGTGTTCGTCTCGTCCGCCTCGGCGCTCACCTCGCGCTTGCCGTCCTCGTGCAGCACCCGGAAGGCGCGGGCCAGCAGGACCCGGGCGAGGCCCCGCCGCCGGTGGCTGGGGACCACCCCGATCAGGCCGAGCCGCGGCGCACGCGGGTTGTCCCAGACCCGGACCAGGCCGACGTAGTCGCCGCTGGCGACGTCGGCGGCGACCAGGTAGGTGTCCGGGTTGAACCCGCCGGAGTCGTAGGTCTCCTCGGCGAAGTCACCCGGGTCCCACTTCCAGCCGTCGGCGCCGGGGACGTCCTGGCGAAGCGTGTCGTCGAGGAGGCGGAGTTCCTCTTCGTCGGCGCGGGCCGCGGAGATGATGATCGTGCCCTCGGGTGCCTCGGTCTGGGTCAGGCCGGTGATAGCCGGGTCGGTGGGGATCATGTAGAAGTGCTCGCGCCTGGAAACCTCGAACCCGGCCCGGGTGAACCGGGCGAGCGCGTCGGGATCGGACTCGCGCACGGTCATGAGAAGGTCGCTGCCCGTGTTGCCGGCCACCGCGTCGAGCAGTGGCCGGCAGGCGTCCGCACGGAAGGTCTCGAACCCGACGTGCCACCGGCTGTCGGGCGTCATGTGCGCCCGGATGGTGGCCACCGCCTGGCCGTCGTCCAGCGCCCGCCAGACAAGCCCCGGCGCGGCGCGCACGACCTGCAGAGATGAAGTGGTCACAGCGCCGGAAGGTAGCACGAACGGTGGCGAAGCCGCCTCCGCGTAACCGCGGCGCAGTCCTGGATGCGAGGTCGGAGCAGCGTGGCCCTAGCTGCGCGGCTGGGAGAACCGGAGCATGTTGCCTGCCGGGTCGCGGAACGCGCAGTCCCGCACGCCGTAGGGCTGATCGATCGGTTCCTGGAGAACTTCGGCGCCGGCCGCGCGGAGCTGCTCGAAGGTGGCGTCGCAGTCGTCGGTCGCGAAGATCACGCCGGCCAGGAGACCCTTGGCCACGAGCGCGGCCATCGCGTCCCGGTCAGCTGGGGAGATGTCCGGGTACTGCTCAGGGACCTGGAGGACGATCTCGACCCCCGGCTGCGCGGGCGGGGTGAGCGAGAGCCAGCGGAGGCCGTCGAACGCGACGTCGTTGACGACCTTGAGGCCGATGACGTCGCGGTAGAACTGCAGGGCCTGGTCCTGGTCGCTGACGGTGATGAAGGTGTGCGAGACGGTCAGGTTCATATCCCCGACCCTAGGCCGGGGCGCTGGCCCGCGCTTCTCCGATTCTGCTTATCCGGCTCACCCTGGTCATGCGCATGGCCATGCAGGCCGGGACCATAGCGGCGGCATCGTGATTACGGGCCCGGTAGGCGCTCGGGCTCTCCCCCACGATCTCGGTGAAGCGGGCGCTGAACGACCCCAGGGAGGTGCATCCGACCCGGTGGCAGACCTCGGTGACCGACAGGTCGCCGCGCCGCAGCAGCGCCTTGGCCCGCTCGATCCGGCGGGTCATCAGGTAGCTGTACGGCGTCTCGCCGTACGCGGCGTGGAACTGCCGGGAGAAGTGCGAGACCGACATCAGCGCGGCCCGGGCCAGGGCCGGCACGTTGAGCGGCTGGGCGTACTCCCGGTCCATCAGATCGCGGGCCCGGCGCAGCGCCCTGAGGTCGTCCGCGTTCACCCGGCCAGGATGGCACAGCCCTCGGACACGACCGGCGCCTGCCCGGCCGGCCCGCTGGCGCTTCTGGGACCGCTGGATTGTTGTGCTAGCGCGGCGGGCACGGGACGCGACAGAATTAGTGCGATCCCACCGCTGGATGGCTGTGCCAGCCGCTGGCACTGTGGCCAGGCAGCAGACGGCAGCGCTACGCGGGTGAGCAGGCAGGGGGATGGATGACCGGGCTCATCGCCGGCGCTCAGGAATCTGACACGCATCAGAAGGCGCTGCGCATCAATCTCGATCAGCGCTGGTACGGGACGGTCGCGGAGATCGGCGCCGGCCAGGAAGTGGTGCGCTGGTTCTTCCGGGTGGGCGGCGCGGCCGGCACCGTCGCGAAGTCGATCTCCGCCTACGACATGGCCGTCAGCGACGCGGTGTACGGCAAGGCAGACAGGTACGTGTCCGCCGGGCGGCTCCAGGGCATGCTCGACAAGGAATTCCAGCTCAATGTCGACCGGCTCAGCGAGGAGCGCGGCGACGACAACTGCTTCTTTGCGTTTGCCGATACCGTGGTGGCCCGCAGCTACCAGGGCGGCAATGAGTGCCACGGCTGGATGGGTGTGAAGTTCCAGGCCCAGCCGCATGACGAGCCGAGCCAGATCGTCATGCACGTGCGGATGCTCGATGTCGAGGCGTTCGCGCAGCAGGAGGCACTGGGGATCGTCGGGGTGAACCTGCTGTACGGGGCGTTCTTCCAGCACCACGAACCGGACAAGCTCATCGAGAGCCTGCTGGACCGGCTCACCACCGGCCGCATCGAGATTGACATGATCCAGTTCCGCGGCATCGAGTTCCGCGGCGTGGACAACCGGCTGATGGCGCTCAAACTCGTCCAGCTCGGGCTCAGCGGCGTGGCGATGTTCGGCCCCGACCGCGAGGTACTGCAGCCGAGCGAGGTACTGCGCAAGAAGGCGATCCTGGTCGAGCGGGGCAGCTTCCGGCCGCCCACGCACGTGAACCTCGACATGCTCGAGACGGCCAGGACCCTGTTCGAAGCCGATCCGGCCGTCGCGGGCAAGCCGGTGCTGACACTGACCGAGATCACGATGCGGAATCTGCTCGCCGGCGGAGCCACCGATGTGGACCGGCGGGACTTCCTCGCGCGGGCAGAGCTGCTCGCCGCGTGCGGCATGACTGTGCTGATCAGCGATTACTTCGACTACTACCGCCTGGCCGCCTACATCGCCGAGCGGACCGCCGAGCGGGTCGGCATCGTCATGGGCGTGCCCAGCCTGATCGACCTGTTCGACGAGAAAAACCACGCCCAGCTTCCCGGCGGGATCCTGGAGAGCTTCGGGCGGCTGTTCAAAAACGAACTGAAACTGTATGTGTACCCGGTCCAGCCCACGCCCGATGACGCGCTGAAGACCGTCAACGACATCAAGGTCCAGCCAGAGCTGCAGCCGCTGTATGACTACCTCGCCGGACGGGGCAGCTTCGTCCACCTCGACAACTACCGGCCCGAGTACCTGTCAATCTTCAGCCGCGACGTGCTGCGGAGGATAGCCGCCAACGACGACTCGTGGGAAACCATGGTCCCCACCGAAGTCGCCGAGCTCATCAAGCGCCGGGCTTTCTTCGGGTACGTCAAGCCGGGCAGGGACTGACAGGGCCTGGAGCACCTGAACTGCCCATCCCCACGGCTGACCTCGCCCAGATCCGCGACGGCAGTGTGGTCAGAGTGTGTCGATCCAGCGGCTCAGGCGGCGTGCCGCGCTGGACAGGACGCTGGGGTCACGCATGGTGCTGGCGAGCAGCGCGCTTCCCTCGTAGGCGGCGATCAGGTCGAGGGCCAGGTCGTGCGCGTCGCGGCGGCCCAGTGACCGGAACTGCTGCTCGGCCCAGTCGACCGGCAGGCGCATCAGCTGAGCCACGTCGAGACCCGGCTCCCCGGCGCGCTTGTCCAGCTCGGAGCACAGACTGCCGAGCGGGCAGCCGTACTGGGCAATGATCTCGCTCTGGGCGGCGAACTCCCGCACCAGGCTTTTCAGCCGGCTCTTCGGAGACTGGTGACGCGCGTCGATGGCCCCGAGGGTCGTCTTGACCTGCTGGGCGTGGGCGTCGATGGCCGCCGCTATGACGTCGTCCTTGGTCTTGAAGTAGTAGTAGACGTTCCCGGGGGGAACGTCCGCGGCCTTTGCGATGTCCGCGAGCGTGGTCCGCTCCGCGCCCTGCTGGTACAGGAGCTGCATGGCGGCCGCGACCAGCCGCTCGCGTTTCCCCGGCCGCCGCGCGACGGCGGCCGGGGCTTCCGAAGCTGAGTTAGTCATCTCACTTGCCAGGATAACCGCCCCGGTGTAACTCTGCGTTGACCATGACCAGCGGGACCGCCTGCCGGGTGTTGCCGATCCGAAGGGCGAGCACCGCCGCGCCAGCCATCAGGATGCTGCCGACCAGCAGGGCGCGGTGGTAGCCGGCGTCTGCGGCCACGAGGTGCGGGGCATGAGCCGCTATCAGGCCGTTGGTGCGGCTGATCGCCACGGCGGACAGGATCGCGAGGCCGAGCGCGCTGCCGACCTGCTGTGACGAGTTCAGCAGGCCTGCCGCGAGACCCGCCTTGTCGGATGGCACGCCGGCGTTGGCCGCCGCGGTGACCGATACGAACACCGACCCCGCCCCGAGCGCCATCACGATGAACCCGGGAAGCAGATCGCTCACGTACGACCCGTGCAGCGGCACTCTCGACACGAGGTAGATGCCGGCCCCGGCGATCAGGCAGCCGGCCACCACCACGGGCCGGGTGCCGGTGCGCGTGACCAGCTGCGAGGCCACACCACCCGCCACGGCGAACCCGGCAGTGATCGGGAGGTAGGCGGCTCCCGCCTTGAGGGGAGAGTAGTGCAGGACCTCCTGCATGTAGAGCGTGGCGTAGAAGAACATGGAGAAGAACCCGGTAAAGGCGATCAGCTGGGTCAGATCGGCCGCCACCAGCCCCTTGACCCGGAGAACGGCGAAGGGAACCAGCGGGTTGCGGCTGCGGAGCTCATTGAGCACGAACCCGATCATCAAGACGGCGGATGCCGCCAGGACGAGGATGGTCTGCGCCGATCCCCAGCCGACGACCGGCGCCCGCACGAGGCCGTAGACCAGCAGCAGCATTCCCCCGGTCACGAGCACCGCCCCTTGCGAGTCGAAGGCCGTTCCGCTGGCCATGCTCCCGCGGTTCTTCGGGAGCAGCGCGAGCGCTCCGGCGGCCACCGCGACGCAGACCGGCGGGTTCACGAAGAAGATCCACCGCCAGCCTGGTCCCTGGGAGATCACTCCGCCAAGGAATACGCCGGCCGCCGCGGCCATCCCGCTGACCGCCCCCCAGGCACCGAGCGCCGTGTTGCGGTCGCGGCCCTCGCGGAAGCTGGCCGTCAGCTCCGACAGCGCGGCCGGGGCCATGAGCGCGGCGCCGGTGCCCTGCACGAGCCGGGCCGCGACCAGGAGCCCGGCCTCGTTCGCGAGGCCGGCGGTCAGCGATGAGACGGCGAAGACCGCCAGGCCGGTGATCAGCATGCGGCGGCGCCCGAGCAGGTCGGCCAGTCGCCCTCCGAGCAGCAGGAAACCCCCGTAGGTGAGGATGTAGCCGCTCGCCACCCACTGCAGGTTCTGCTGCGAGAAGTCCAGGCTGTGCTGGATGGACGGCAGGGCGACATTAACGATCGCCGAGTCGGCGATGTCGAGGAACTGCACGCCGCACAGCAGCACCAGGATGCTCGCGCCGAGCCTCGACCGCAGGGCTAGCCGTGCGTCGGTTTCCGGCACGACCTGCCCTTGGACTGAAGACATACCTCAGATCCTCCGAGAGAGATTGAGTTAGTTACCTGACTCACTATTGTCTTGATGCGAGCGCATAGTCAAGTTAGTTAACTAACTAAATCGCTTCTCGTAGATCAGGAGACGGGACGGTCGCTCCCCTCAGCGCAGCACGGCCGCCATCAGGTCCGTCCCCACCGCCGTCAGCGCCTGAAGGTCCACCGCGTAGTGCACGTAGCGGCCGCGCCGCCCCGAGGTGAGGCGGCGAACGACACCCGCTCGGCGGCGGCCAGCGTGTCGGCCGCGCGCCGCCGCTGACGGCCGTTCCCGCCGTCGTCGGCGTGTCGGTGCTCTGCACTCTCGGCGAGATCATCTACGCCGGCAGCTCGACGGCCCTGGTGGCGGCCTCCGCCCCGGAACACTCGATCGGCCGTGCCCTGGCCCGGTTCCAGCTGTCCACCGGTTTCGGCCTGGCCATCTCCCCCGCCATCATCACCGCCCTCGCGGCCCACGGCCCGGCCGCCCTCTGGGCTTCTCTCGCCGCCGCCACGCTGCTCTCCGCCGCGGCCGTCACCCGCTGACGATGCCTGTTCTGGCAGTCCCTTAGGGACGACCTGGGAGTTTCCGGGCGCGCAGGCGGGCGCTCTCGACCGCCATGGGCAGGTACAGGGCGGCGGCCCCGAGGATAGCGATGAGCGGATGGACGATCCTGTCCCGCATATCGACAGGGATCGCGCCGAGCAGGATGGTGCCGTTCACCAGCTCGGACACCGTCGCCAGCAGGTAGATCACGGTGACGGCCGCGACGGCGGCCCTCATGGCGTTCGGCCTGACGAGGCCGACTACCAGGATCGCCACCGCGACGAGCTGGAACAGAGACCGCCATCCGGTCCCTGGCACCGCGAAGCTGGCGCCGCCCGCCAGCGTCGAAATCGCCCGGATGAACAGGAATCCCCCGACGGCCACGGCGTACCAGCGCAGGATCCCGGCCACCCCAGTCCAGTTCGTGAAGCGCACGCAGACTCCTCCTTCATCCTTACTGCCACTACTGGCATTAACGCTCGGGGCTATGCTGCCACGATGGCAGTAAGGAGTTCAAGTGCTGGCCCGGCGCGGCGCCGGCGCCGCGCCCCAGAGGACGCTCGCCAGGAGATTCTCGACGCCGCACGACGGCTGATCGCGGAAAGACCGCTGCACGAGGTCACCGTCATGGCGATCATGGAGCGGACGACCTTGTCGCGGAAGTCGTTCTACGTGTATTTCCGCGACCGCTCCGAGCTCATCATTGCGCTGGTCCGGCCGCTGCGCGCCGGGGCCGACGCGGCCCTCGCGCACTGGACCGGCGCGGCCGACCCCGTCGCTGCGGGGCGTGCCGCGCTGCGGGCCGCCGCGGGAATGTATCGCGAGCATGGCACGATCTTGCGTGCTCTTTTCTGGGCGTCGGCCGGCGATCCCGAGCTGGCCGCGGCCCGCCGCGACCTGACAGAACCCGTCATCGACACCGCCGTGCGGGCGATCAGTCCCGTCGCCGCCGACCCGGATCCGCAGCGCTTGCGCGCGACAGTACGGCCGCTGGTCACCATGAACGTGCACAGCCTGCTCGCGCTGCCATCCGACGCCACCGATACCGAGCTGGATGAACTCGTGGACACGCTGGCGAGCATCTGGGAACGTGCCACCCTTCCCTGAGGCTGGTCAGAGCCCAGGGCCCGGCCACGTGCGCACTAGGAGTGGACTACCGCAACTCCGGAGGAGTCCTTGCCCGTGCCGCGCTGGCCTAGAACATGCCCCCTGACGCGCCACCCTCCTCACCAGTGGATCTCTTAAAGTCCCGCAAGTTCTCCCGGGCTATGACCTCGGTCTCCCGCAATTCGGTGCGCCGGAGCCGCCGCTGCGCCCGCCACCGGCGGATAGCAGCTTGGAGCCCCTCACCCGGCCCCTGGCCAGTGGGGTCGGCGGGCACGCCCAGCGGCCCTACCGCTGGGGGCACCACTGGCCCATCCTGGTCCCGGCGCCGCGACCGCCTGGTCACAGCATGCCGCCGAAGCCGCCGCTAGAGCCCCCTGGGAGGTCGTCGTCCCCGCTTGCGGGAACCGCGTACCCCGACGGCTTGACGTCGATCGCATAGATAAGCACGAGGGCGACCGGGACGAGAATGATCACCAGTCCGGGCATCATGACCTCCTTCCCGGGATGTTCTCAGCCGGGAAGCGCCACCAGTTAGGTAGAGAGAACGTATGGCTACCGCAATTCATCGGTCAAGCGGCATCGCATGTACGTAGGCGGCGACTCGCCCCTTGAGTCGCCAGTGCGCTTAGCGGCTGGCTACTCGCTCGGCTGCATCAACGCGGGGGCCGGCAGGGCTCCTCTCAGGAACGAGATGAGGAGCGTGCTGACGAGGCCGGGCAGTTCGATTGGCAGGCCATGCGTGCCCGGAAGCACCGCGAGCCTGCCATCTCCCAGAGCGGCGGCAACCGCGGCCCCGTGCTCGAGGGTGACTTCGTCCTGATCCCCTTGCATCACAAGTGCCGGGGCAGAGACACTGGCCAGCGCCGCCAGGTCGATCTCCGGTTCATGGTCGATCATCGTCATCGTCTTGGCGTAGACAACCTCGAAATGCTCAGGCCCATCCGGTGATACCGGGTCATAAGCCTGCCGGAGGAATTCCTTCGCTTCCGCACTGCGTAGCAACCGGTCAAGGTCGCTGCCCGGCACCCGCCCGGACGAGTTGTAGTACTGGCCGACGAGCACCATGCGCCCGACCAGATCCGGCCGCCGCAGCGCCACGAGTAGCGCCACGACCGCCCCGTCACTCCAGCCGACGAGATGAGCGCGCCCTCCCACCTCGGCCTCCAGGTAGGCGACGGTGTCAGCGGCCATGACCTCATAGGTCAGCGGCCCGTCAACGTCGGGGGTGTGCGCGTGCCCGCGCCGCTCTGGCACATGCACCCGGAAACCCGCTGAAGCAAGCGCCGGTGCCTGTGCCCCCCACGAGGCCGCCCCGGAGAACCCCCCGTGCAGAAGGACAACCGCCGGCCCCTCGCCTCCCACTTCATGCCAGGTAGGCAGGCCCGCAATGGTCACGTAGCCAGCCTGAAAGCCCTCAATGGCTGCAATCGCCGCCTCGGTCACGCACCCCGTTCTACCAGCCCTGCGAGCGGGCGTGCCGCCCCAGGGCGGGTTCCCTCCACTGCGATCCTGGTGCGCACTAATTGAGCCGGGTCGGGTTGGTATGCCGGGGCCCACCCCACGGCGTCGATGCAGGTGAGTGGCCGTGAAGTCACGACGAGCCGGGTCGCAGCGTGCACGGTTGTGCGAGGTGCGGGCTGTGTGGATGACTGCAGAGGTGGGAGTGCCTGGCCGGACGCCAGTTCGAGAGTTCGGGTGGCTTCTACGGGCAACGGATGCCTCCGGAGCGACGGGGACTACCGGGTGCTGACCCAGGTCGGAATCGACTGGTTCGAGAGCACATACCCCAGGTACAAGGAGCAGCTGCTCTAAAGTTCTCAGATGCGCCGGATATCGAGCTGAACTAGTCCGGGGGCCGGCGACGAGCCCGACGTCCCGCTCCGCCAGCGCCGCTCGTTCGCCCCGGCCTTCGCGCCCGGCGTTACGGCGGCCGGCGGCGGCCGCGTTCGCCGCGGGCAGCCGGGCGGTGTACCAGCGGGCCGGCGCCCTGTTCCTGGTCCTCGCCCAGGCCGCCCCGGCCGATCAGGCCGTGCAGAACCTCTGGCGCTCCGCCCGCGAGGCCCGGCTCGCCGACTGCCGCGACCTGGTCCGCCTGGCCGCCCCGTCCGCCGTGGCCGACGAGCGCACGGTTGACGTGGTCTTCGTCCTGTCCGGCCCCGGCGTCTACGCTGATCTCACCGGTGACCGCGGCTGGCCCGCCGCCGCCTACGAGCAATGGCTGACCACAGCCCTCGAGCCCCTGCTCGGCCACTGATCCCGGGCCCTGGCTGTCTGGGCAATCTGGCCCAGCGCCGTTACCGGTCAGCCCCTTCCCTGGTTCCCTGGAGGCCCTAGCGTGGAGTCGGCGTCACGGCCTGCCGATGAGGTGCGGATCGACGTTCCGCTGGTCCGGCGGCTTGTTGCGGCCCAGTTCCCGCAGTGGGCGGGCCTGCCGGTGGAACCGGCCGGGGCAGCGGGCTTCGACAACGCGATCTTCCGCCTCGGGACGGATCTCGCGGTCCGGCTGCCGCGCCGCCAATTCGGCGCCGACCACCTGGAACACGAGTACCGGTGGCTGCCGGTCGTAGGGCCACGGCTGCCGCTGGCCGTCCCGGTGCCGGCCGGGAAGGGCGAGCCCGGTGAGGGCTATCCGTGGCCCTGGATGGTGTGCTCCTGGCTGCCAGGCGAGATCGCCGCCCTGGCCCCGGTCGCCGACCCCGAACGGGCGGCGGTCACCCTGGCCCGCTTCGTGGCCGCCCTGCGCGCGCTGGACCCGGCCGGCGCACCGCCCAGCGACCTTCGCAGCGGCCCGCTGGCCGCCCACGATGACGTGATCAGAGCCGCGGCCGACGCCCTGCGAGGCCGGCTCGACACCGCCCGGGCTCTGGCCGTCTGGCAGGAGTCCCTGGCCGCCCCGCCCTGGACCGGCCAGCCGGTCTGGCTGCACGGCGACCTGCACGCGGCCAACCTCCTGGTCAGCCACGGCGAGATGGCCGCCGTCATCGACTTCGGCCTGGTCGGCCTCGGCGATCCCGCCTGCGACCTGATGGCCGCCTGGACCTGCCTGGACCTGCCCGCCGGCCGCCGCATCTTCCGCCAGGTGCTCGCCGCCGACGACGCGACCTGGTCCCGGGCCCGCGGCTGGGCGCTGCTGCTCGGCCTGCGGGCCGCCGCCTGGTCAGTAGGCAACCCGGTGCTCACCGCCATCGGCCACAGCACGATCGCCGCGGTCGTGGCCGACACCCGCCCGCGCCCGGCCGGCTGACCGCCACCGCCGCGGCGGCGCTGATCCTGGCGTTTCTCACCTCGGTCGCGATCGTGCTGTTCCCGCACCGCGTGCCGCTCTCGCAGGAACCGTTACGCAGGGCGCGTGCCCGACCTGCGCCCGGGACGACGCCACTATCCCGGTGGCGCTGCGGGCGGAGTACAAACACGAGATCAGCGTCGGCCAGGCGGGCCAGACGCTCTTCGCGTTCCTGCTGCTCGCCCCGATCATCGGCATTGTCATCGGCGGCGTCGCCGCCACTGCCGCCTCCGCGGGGCTCCCCCGCCCGGTCCTGTCCCGCCTGGCCCGGTCCCGGCGATGATGGGACGCGTGCCACCGCACCAGGCGACGCATGAGGTCACCGTCGACGCGGGCCGGGACGCTGGACCTCCAGACCAGTTGCCTGCTAACGGTGCTGGGCTGACGTTTGGGTGACGGGAGATGCCGGGCTCGTTCTTGAGCACCAGAGTGGATTGTCGGCTGGCATGCCTATGCTGGGCTCAGACTTCGATCCGCTGGGAGAGGTGATGACGGCATCAGATGCTAGGCACCCCCGGATCATGGACCGCCCCGCGTGCACGCCTTCGGCTATCCGGACTGTGCTGGCCGCCAACGCTGATGCCGAAGTCCTCCAGCGGTACGAGGCTGACCTGGATGTTGCCTACGAGCAGGCACGCGAGCGAGGCGACCTCACGCCCTTGGTCGAGACCGTACGTCGCTGGTGGTTCGAGGCCGATGCCTGGCGTGATCCGGACGCTCAGCGGAAGTTCCTGTCCCGGGTCGAGCACCATCGGCAGCATGGGCCTCCGCCGCCACCGGAACGTGTGACAAGGCAGGAGATCCGCACCCGGTACGGCGTCTAAAGCATGTTCCGATGGGAACTGGACGGACCTGCGGAACAGGAATTTGCCAACTTAGGCCGGGCCGCGCAGATGGCCTTGACGGCCTTCTTGGACGCAGTAGTGATAGTCGATCCAGTCCAGTACCAGCGTCGGTCAGACGAGCCCGCTGACCCGTCCGCACCGCTGCGCTCGCTCCATTTCGGCCAGCACCACGAAGGACTCGTCACCTTACTGATCTATCCCCCGGATGATCTGGTACTCGTTGTCCGGATCCAATGGCTAGGTGAATAGAGCCCATGCACTCGGGCGGTAGGGTTCCGGGCTGTGCGGATTCTGGTGCTGGGCGGTACGTCGTTCGTGGGCCGCGCGATCGTTGAGGATGCTCTGCGGACCGGGGCCGAGGTGACCTTGTTCGGCCGCGGCAGGACCGGGACCGATCTGTTCCCTGGCGTGGCCCGGCTGACCGGCGACCGGGACACCGGCGACTATGCGGCGCTGGGCCCGGGCCGCTGGGACGCGGTCGTGGACACCAGCGGCTACGTGCCGCGCCACGTCGGCCAGGCGATGGATGCCCTGGGCGACCGGGCCGGACGGTACCTGTTCATCTCCAGCCACGCGGTCTACCGGCACGAGGGGCTCGAGCCGGGCTCCACCGAGGACACCCCGCGCCGTCCGCCGGTCCGCGACACCGAGGAACTGGGCCAGGACACCTACGGCCCGCTCAAGGTGGCCTGCGAAGACGACGTGGTGGCCCGGTACGGCGACCGGGCCACGATCGTCCGCCCGGGGAAGGTCGCCGGGCCGCACGACTGGCAGCCGGGGCTCACGTACTGGGCCCGGCGCGCGGCGCGGGGCGGCCGGGTTGTGCTGCCGGGCGACCCGGAGCAGCCGGTCCAGATCATTGACTCACGGGACCTGGCCCGCCTGGTCGTGCGGTTGCTCCAGGACGGCCGGGGCGGCGCCTTCCACGCGGTCGGCCCGGCGACGCCGGTCACGCTGGGCGGCCTGATCGGGACCTGCGCCCAGGTGGCCGGGACCGACGTGGAGATCGTGCCCGTGCCCGCCGGGCTGGCGCCGCCGTTCTTCCCGCTGATCCGGACGGACTGGGCCACGCAGCAGCGCAGCGCGGCCAGGGCCCGGGCGGCGGGCCTGCCGGCCACCCCGCTGGAGGTCACGGTGGCCGACGTCCTGGAGTGGGACCGCCAGCGCGGCGAGCCGCCGCTCGGCCACGGTTTCACCGGCGAGCAGGAGCAAGCGATCCTCGCGCAGCACGACAGCGGTGCGTATCGTTGACCGTCAGCCGTTGAGTGGCGCGGGGCTGGCCGACCGGGCCCCAGCGGCGGAATGGTCAGAAGCCCGACTCGACAGCCGGGGAACATGATCGTGGATCAGGATGACCCGGGCGCACAGCAGCTCACCGCGGTAGCCGACGGCACCCGCGAACCGAGCGCTGCGCCGCCGCCCGACGCCGCGCCCGCCGGGGACGCCGCCGGGCCGGGGCCGCCACGTCACCGAGGACGATGTTCCGCTGGGGCGTCTACGTCAGCTCTCGGCGTGCTCGCCGTGGCCCTCGTCGCGATCTCCGTCTACAACACCCGCGGGATCCTGATCGAGGTCCTGATCGCGCTGTTCATAGCGGTCAGCCTGGACCCGGCCGTCCGCCGGCTGAACCGCTGGGGTGTGCGGCGCGGCTGGGCCGTCGTGGTGATCCTCCTGATCACGACCGGCATCGTGGCGGGCTTCCTGGTTTCGGTCATCCCGTCGATGGTCCACCAGTTCCAGGTGCTGATCCACGACTTTCCCGGCTACGTGAAGACCCTCCAGGAACGATCCCCGAGCTTCCGCAGGATCAGCGACCGGTATCACCTGACCACCAAGATCGAGGACCTGCTGGCCAGCCTCCCCGGGAAGGTCAGCACCGGGGCGATCACCGTCACCCGCCGCCTGTTCGGCGCGCTGTTCTCCACGCTGACCGTGGTGGTCCTGACCATCTACTTCATGGCCGACCTCCCCCGGCTGCGGCAGTCGGTCGCACGGCTGTTCCCGAAGGCGCACCGCGCGGAGGTGGCCAAGATCACCGATGTGATGGTGGACAAGGTCGGCGACTACATGATCGGCAACCTGGCGATCTCCCTCTTCGCCGGGCTCGCGACGTTCGTCACCTTCACCGCGCTGGGGTTGCCGTTCGCCGTGCCGGTGGGCTTCGCGGTGGGCGTGTTCGACCTGATCCCGATGATCGGCGCGACGCTCGGCGCTATCGTCTGCGTCGGGGTGTCGCTGCTCACCTCGAACATCTGGCCGGAGACGGTGGTGGTGATCCTCTTCTTCGTGGGCTACCAGCAGGTCGAGAACTACCTGATCGCGCCGCGGGTCCAGAAGAAGGCGGTCAGCCTGAGCGCCGCCGCGGTGCTGCTGGCCGGCCTGATCGGCGCGACCATCCTGGGCCTGATCGGGGCCCTGATGGCCATCCCGGTCGCGGCCGCCCTCAAGGTGATCTTCGCCGAGCGGCTCGCGATCCGGGATGCGGCCGACCCTCACCCTGATCCCGATCCGGGCCCCGGCCCGGAACCTGACCGCGATCCGGAGCCCGCCCTCTCCGAGGATCCGAAGGCGCGGACTCCTAGAAGAGCGTTGGCGGGCCAGCCGGCAGCGGCTCGGGGAGCGGCTCGACGCCGGGCAGCCGGGCCCGGACGTCGTCGTGGAACCGGCGGGCCAGCTCGAGCGCGCTGACGTTGTCCGGCGTGTGGATGAAGATCGTCGGGGAGCGGCCTTCCTGCAGCCAGCCGGCCACCGTGTCGAGCCACGGGGCCCACCCCTCAACTGTGCGTACTGCATCATCCCGGCCGATATAGCGAACGATGGGATGCGAGGTAAGTGCCTGCGGACGGCGGGGCAGGCGTGGCTTGCGCTCCCAGGCCTCGCGCTCGGCCGCGGTGGCCGGCGGGCTGGCGAACAGGACCGTGGTGTCGAAGGTCACCCATTCGGCGGCGGCCGGCGCGAGTGCGCGCTCCAGTTGCTGCGCGGCGTGCGGGTTCTGGAAGAACGCGCGGTGCCGGACCTCGACCGCGTAGCGGTAGCCGCGCGGGAGCAGGCGGAGGAAGCTGGCCAGCGCGCCGAGATCGCCGGGGCTGAACGAGGGCGGCAGCTGGATCCAGAGCGTGTGAGCGCGGGTCCCGAGGGGCTCGATCGCGGCCAGGAACGCGCGGAGCGTCCCGCCGGTGTCGGTGAGGCGGCTCTCGTGAGTGAGCGGTTTCGGCAGCTTGAGGATGAACCGGAAGTCCGGGCTGGTCTGGGCGGCCCACGAGCGGACGGTATCGAGGGCGGGGGTGGCGTAGAAGGTGGTGTTGCCCTCGACGGCGTTGCACCAGGTCGCGTAGGCGCGGAGGCGCTCTCGTGGGGCTAGCGGGGAGGGCAGGTAACGGCCCTGCCAGGGCGCGTGATTCCACATCGCGCATCCGACGTGGAGCTGCATGATCCCGAGGGTATCCGGGCGGCGGGATGGGTCCGGTTTTCAGCATCTATCAAAGTGATATCACTTTGATAGACGGATCGGGTGGCCACACTGCGACAGGAGCATCCCGATGAACGCAAACGACAGTCAACACCGATTCGACAGCTCTCGGGCGTGGGTGCAGACGCCCTCCGGGTCATAGCCAACCTCCGCATCGGTATCAGCGGCCTCTTGGCATCTTCGGCATCCTGACGCTCGCCTACGGCGCCTACGGCTGGACCGGCTTCGGTGGGCGGCGGGGTCACCTTTGAGCTCGTCGCCCAGTCGTTCATTGCCAGCTCCCGGCGGTGAGTTTCGCTGGGCGATGCGGTCAGAAAGCACACACCAGTAAGGAGCGTCTGGCATGCGAAACGTGGTTCTCATGATGAGCACCTCCGTTGACGGGTACGTAGCGGGACCGCACGGGCACGCGGGCGCGGTCCCGGAGCCTGCCGAGCTGAGCCAGTGGAAGCTCGACCGGATCCGCCGGGCCGGGACGCACATCATGGGCCGGGTGACCTACGAGGAGATGGCGGGGTTCTGGCCGACCTCCACCGACGACTACGCCGCCCCGATGAACGAGATCCCCAAGGTCGTGTTCTCCAGGACGCTCGCCGAGGCGACGTGGCCGGAGTCCTCGATCGCACGCGGCGATCTCGCGGAGGAGATCGCGGCGCTCCGCGCCCAGCCCGGCGGCGAGATCATCGCCTGGGGCGGCGCGGGTTTCGCTCAGGCGCTGTCGCGGGCTGGGCTCGTCGATGAGTACGTTCTCGTGATCAGCCCCGTGGCGCTGGGGAGCGGGCTGCCGATGTTTGCCGATCTGCCTGCGGCGCTGCGGCTCGAGCTGGCGGAGGCAAGGGTTTTCGGCAGCACGGCGCTGCACATCTACCGGCCGGCCAGCCGGGCACGCTAACTGTCTGGGGAATCCTCGAAGATGGCCGGGTCAAATGCCTGGGTTCCGTTTCGGCGCTCCAGACGGCGCCGAGCGGCATGAGGTGCCTGATCTCGACGCTTCGGATGCCTTCAGGAGTGGGCAAGATGACGCGGATTCTGGGGTGGTAGTCGAAGAGGACCTGACGGTCGCACCCGCAGGGCCCGACCGGGCCGCCGCAGTTCCCGACAGCTGGTGGTCGTTCGGGCGGGCACCGATGCGCGAGCATGGCCGAGGGCGACGAGCTCCGCGCAGGGTCCGCCGGTGAAGTGGTAGATGTTGATGCCGCCGTACAGCCTGCCGTCAGCGCTGCGGACGGCCGCGCCCATCGTGTGGATCCCGCCTCCGCCGCTGTTGGCGTCGACGGTCTCGCGGGCGAACTCGATCAGCTCGATGTCTTCTGGGGTGAGTTCCCGGCCGGGACGTTCATGACCTGACCAGTGTGACGGGCCGATGTGCGTGGCGCGGAAGGGAATCCGATGGCGGGCTTCGCGAACCTCGTTGTGCTGGACCTGGAGTGCCCGACCCGTCTGTGCAGGCTGAGTTCTACAGCGGTGGCTGGAGGTCGTGTCAGCCAGGACGACTACGTGGATCAGCGACGGGAGCATCCGCATTCTCTTCACCCGGGTGGCTGGCTCCCGGGGGCGGGGTGGCCGACCTCGGACACGCCGAAGCGCTACCACCTGTGCTTGCAGGCGTTGCAGGACCTCGACGGCTGGCGACAGGTCTAGGATCGGCGGCATGGCGACACGGCTTGTTCAGATTGCGATCAACGCCCGGGATAACTCCGCAGCTCGGCCGGTTCTGGGCGGAGGCGCTCGGCTGGGGCGTCTCCGGCGAGGAACCCGGCGAGACCAACGTCGAGCCCGTGGGCTTCGCCTATCCCGACCCCATCGCCCTGTGCGTCGACATCCTTGCTGTCCCGGAACCCAAGACGGTGAAGAACCGCGTGCACATCGACCTCGCCACCACCTCTGCGGCCCATCAGGCGGACCTGGTCGCGCGCCTCAGAGATCTCGGCGCGACGCCCGCCGACGTGGGCCAGGGCGACGTGCCGTGGACGGTCCTCGCCGACCCGGAAGGCAACGAGTTCTGCGTGCTGGAGCCCCGGCCGGTCTACCTGGACACCGGGCCGATCGCCGTAGTAGTGGTCGACTGCTCGGATCCGCGGGCCATGGCCCGGTTCTGGGACGGGGCGATGGACTGGACCCTGCACGAGGTGACCGGCGATCACGCGGTGCTGCGCTCCGCCAAGGGTGTCGGGCCGTATCTCGAGTTCCTCCGCGCGCCCGGCGTGAAGACCGTGAAGAACCGCATCCATCTCGACCTCCGGCCTTACCCCGGTGACGATCCGGCGGCGGAGGTTGCCCGGCTGCGGGCTCTCGGCGCGACGCCCGCCGACGTGGGCCAGGGCGACGTCCCGTGGACGGTCCTCGCCGACCCGGAAGGCAACGAGTTCTGCGTCCTCACCCCGCTCTGAGGAGCACATCCGGCTGGGCAGTCCTAGGCGACGGGCATGCCGGGGGCAATCCAGCAGCCAGCGGTGTTGCCGCACGGGTCGGCGAACCGCACCTTGCCGGCGTACGCATGGTGGCGCCAGGTAAAGCTGAAGGCCAGCCGGGAGAAGTACCGCCGGCCGTGATGAGTGGCGACGGCGTACAGCCGTACCCTGACCGGTGCCTGCCGGTTGATGCCGTTGCCGCCTTGCCCGGGCTGGGCCCAGCCGATCCGCCCGGTGGCGTGCGCCGAGGTCCGGGCCCAGGCTGACCAGTGCAGCTTGTTCAGGATGAAGTTGCCGTCGATGGCCCGGGGCGGGACGTTGCTGAACATGGCCCCGAGGAACGACGGCTTGATCAGGTTCTGGCTCCAGCCGAGGCTGTCGTGCACCACGGTCCGCCTGGCCACCGATCCGGGGCGGGTGACCGATGCCGAGCTATGCGACAGCCAGCTGCCGAAGACCGTTCCGCCGCCCCGGAACACCTTGTAGGTGAGGGTCTGGGTAGGGAAATGGTGACCGGTGATGACCATCCGGACGAAATACGGTCCCCGCCGCGGGCCGCCACGCTGGCGGACCCTGGACAGCGTCACAGTGACCTTGTGGCGGTGCTGGTCGGTTCCGGTGCAGCACGGCCCGGTGCGGTCGTAGTAGACGGCCTGCCTGGTCACCGCCCGGGTGCGGGTCCACCGGGCCCAGCGCATACCGATCACAGCTGCGCTGCCGTCCGCGAAGATGAAGAACTTCCTGGGCCTGACCTGCGGCTTGTTCCAGACAGATCCGGTGCCGCCGCCCAGGTTGTACAGGACGGGCAGCGGACCCGGGCCTGCCGCCGACGCGCCCGCGGTAACCGCCGGGCCAGCCAGCAGAGTGCTGGCGAGGACCAGCGTGATCAGGGGTGCCACCACTATCCGACCGGGCTGTATCCGCATCGCTCCCCCTCGCGCCCCACCATGCGATAAGCCAGATAAACAGTGTCAGCCTGGGCGCGGCACACGGAGCAGCCGAGGCGGTGAATTTAGGAAGTCTTTACCAACCGTCCTTGGCCCGGCCTGGCCGCAGGGCAGTGGCGCCGCTGCTGAGGGGTCGTCTTGTGCCGCGCGTCTGGCCAGTCCGCCGGTCCGCCGGGCGGCGGCCGTACGGCGTGCAGACATGCTTAGGATCGGCGGTATGGCGACTCGGCTTGTTCAGATTGCGATAAATGCCCGGGATAACTCCGCGCTCGGCCGGTTCTGGGCGGAGGCGCTTGGCTGGAAGGTCGTCGGCGACGAACCCGGTGCGACCAACGTCGAACCCGAGGGCTTCGACTATCCCGACCCCATCGCCCTGTGCGTCGACATCCTTGCTGTCCCGGAACCCAAAACGGTGCAGAACCGCGTGCACATCGACCTCGCCACCACCTCTGCGGCCCATCAGGCGGACCTGGTCGCGCGCCTGAGAGATCTGGCGCGACACCCGCCGACGTGGGCCAGGGCGACGTCCCGTGGACGGTCCTCGCCGACCCGGAAGGCAACGAGTTCTGCGTGCTCGAGCCCCGGCCGGTCTACCTGGACACCGGGCCGATTGCCGTAGTAGTGGTCGAATGCTCGGATCCGCGGGCCATGGCCCGGTTCTGGGACGAGGCGATGGACTGGACCCTGCACGAGGTGACCGGCGATCATGCGGTGCTGCGCTCCGCCAAGGGTGTCGGGCCGTATCTCGAATTCCTCCGCAACGCCCGGCGTGAAGACCGTGAAGAACCGCGTCCATCTCGACCTCCGGCCTTATCCGGGTGACGATCTAGCGGCGGAGGTGGCCCGGCTACAGGATCTCGGCGCGACGCCCGCCGACGTGGGCCAGGGCGACGTCCCGTGGACGGTCCTCGCCGACCCGGAAGGCAACGAGTTCTGCGTCCTCACCCCGCTCTGAGGCATAGCCCCGCGCACCCACCACCACCAGCATTGCCGAGCTTCACCTACGGCGGAACGGGAGCGCCCCGGGGCGCGAGTCGAACTGGGCGGTGGGCCGCTTGGGTCGGCTCATTTCTTGGTGGCAATGAAATATGTATTGAAGATGTCGCCATCTACATGTGCGGCCTCGATTGAGGTGAAACCCGCGTCGCTGAGCATTTCCTGGGCCTTTTGCTCCCCCCACATCGCGCCGAGGCCCATCCCGCCGTCGGCGAGGGAGACGGTCATGCAGTGCATGCATGAGATGGTGTAGCCCCACGGTCCGACTGGGTGATCCAGGTTTTCCGAAAGCTTGCTGGAAGCGGAGATTTCGGCGCACAGGTAGACCCCGCCGGGGCGCAGCGCCTGGGCGATCCCGGCGAGCACCAGGTCCGGCCGGGCCTGGTCGTGCACCGCGTCGAACGTCGTGATCAGGTCGAACCGGTCCATCTCCCCAAGACGGGCGGCATCACGTTTCTCGAACCGCACATTGGTGAGGCCTTTGCTCTCGGCCTCCGCCATAGCCGCGGCGAGCCCAGCGTCGGAAAGATCGAACCCGGCGAACCGCGAGAGCGGGAACGCCTCGGCCATCAAGTTGACGGCATGACCAGAACCGCATCCGACGTCCGCGACGTCGATACCTTGCCCGAGCTGGTCAACCAGCCCAGGAACCAGCGGCAACGTCACATCGACCAGGGTCGCGTCGTGAACAGCGCCACTGTCCTCAGCCATCAGAGCGTGGAACTTGGGGAACGCCGAGTACGGAACTCCGCCGCCATGGCGGAAGCAGTCCACGATCTGATCTTCTGCCAGCGCCAGCAGGCCCACGTACTGCGCCTGTATCGCCAGATTGTCCGGGCCGGCTGCCCGGGTGAGGAAGAGGGCATGGCCGGCGGGCAGCGAAAAAGTGCCCGTCACGCCATCATGCTCGACGATTCTCCCCGTGGTCATCACCGCCAGCCACTCCCGGACGTACCGCTCGTCCAGCGCCGCCTCAGATGCGATCTCGGCGCTCGTCGCCGCAGGCATCACGGCCATGGCGTCGAATAGCCTGGTGCGGTGGCCGACGCTGACCATCAGGGCCAGCATGGCCTCATTCATCATGTGGATCATCTGCTCGGCGAATCCCGCCGAGTCCGGAGCCTCTGCCTCGGCCATCGCGATCTCCCCCCGGAGTCGGATAGGCACGGTCGCGCGCCCATGCTGAGCCGTGTTTGGACGCTACACCCCGAAGGCTTCGCAGGCAATGAACGGGTCATGTGCCCGCAATACTTGAGTAAAGTTACCTGGTCGGTGGCTTATGCGCGGCTGGTTGACCGGCCGGTCCGGTGCGCAGCGGGCTCGGTCGAGGCCCGGAAGCCCACCGGTCATGTCGGTGCCGGTGGCTAGCATGCCGGGCATGCGGACGCGGTTCCATGGCTGGCCGGAACAGGCCAGCACGGTACTGCTGGAACTGGACGGCGAGCCGTCGCGGGCGACGCGGGAACGGGTGCGGCGTGACCGCGAACAGCACGTGCGGCAGCCGATGATCGACCTGCTCAACGACCTGGCCGACGCGGACCCCTGGTATGAGGACTTCTCCGTTTGGCGCTACGCCAGCACCGCGTACTGGTGGCAGAACCAGTGCGCCGTGGTGCGGGTAGCCCGCCACGTCGACATCGCGTTCCGCTTCAGTCTCGACGGCCTGCAGGTCACGGCCGCCTGGTGGTATGCCGGCCGGAGCAGATCGCGCTGTTCCGGGCGGCGGCGGCAGAGGAGGGGAGTGGGCGCGTGCTGGCGGATCTTGTGCGAGCGCTGGACGTGGACGGGCACGAGATCGGCGGCGACGTGATGCAGCGAATCCCGCGCGGCTACCCGGCCGATCACCCCCGGGCCAGCCTGCTCAAGCACCGCTCACTCACTGCCGCCCGCGCGCTAGAGACCAGCGCCGTTCGTGGCGCCGAGCCGGTTTACCGCATCTGCGAGCGACTGCGCCCCCTGCTCGGTTGGCTCGCCGCACATACGGCCGCCGCTCCGCGATGAGCGCGGCTGAGAGCTCGCTGCCGAAGGATCTTCAGCGCCGCCAATCATGATCACCATTACGGGCCGTGAACTGACAGAGCACGCGCGTCTTCCCTGCACCAGGGCTGAACTCAATCGTACGAAGCACCCATTTGCCCGTGAAAGGTTCCGTAGTTATACCCGTAGAGTTACCGGCGGAGTCGAAGTGCTCACATTCTGCTGTCGACCGGAGGATGGCCTCCAGCTCCTTTATGAACTTATCGTCGAACGGCCGTACGGACATGGTTACCTTTCACGCTTATATCGGACAGGTTCCTTCCACATGTTTACCCTCGCGCCGCCGCCTGTCCCAGCAGCGAGGTTGCAACTCCGCGGCACGTAGGCCCGCACGATTCAGAGACGAGCGGATGGCTCGATGCACGGGACGAGTGGTACGTGATGAATGTTGGCGCTGGGTGCCCGGGTACTCCGCATTGGCTGCCCCTCGACGTTGTGTTTGTGGACAACCGAGGACTGCGGCGGCGTCGTTCTGGACGAAACGAGCCGTTACGTCTGCTCGAGCAACGAGGGCCTGCAGACTGACTTAGAGGTAGATCGAGATGCTAGCTAGCCCGGCAGATCGGGCTAGTATTAGAGCGGCTGATCGCCCTAGGGGACGCACCATGTTTTGCTCCCAAGACCGCCAAGCCACAGGCGACGACGACCGCGGATTCGAGTAGCCTCGTGCGCCCGCGCTCAACCCTGACCGCGCAGCGCCACAGTCTGGCCGAGCAGGCGCTCTTGCTCCAACGCGCGATCGGCAATCAGGCCACGCTTTCGGCGCTCTCGGTGCCAAGCATCATGCAGCCGAAGCTCGTCATCGGGGAGGTCAACGATCCGCTGGAGCACGAGGCGGACCGCATCGCCGACCAGGTAATGCGCATGCCTGCTCCGGTACGAGCCGACGGGGGTGCAACGCTTCAGTCTCAATGCGCCGCGTGCGAGGAAGCGGAACCGAGCGAAACGCTCCAGGCCAAGCGGCATCACTCCCGCGAGTCCTCAAACACCGAGGCGTCTCCCATGGTGAACGAGGTGCTGCGATCAGCTGGCGAACCTCTCGACGCGTCGGCCCGCGCCTTTTTCGAACCTCGGTTCGGCCGGGATTTCTCGCAAGTGCGTGTGCATGTCGGCGACCGTGCGGCCGAGTCGGTGCAGAGCATCGAGGCGCTCGCCTACACCGTCGGCCCGCACATCGCGTTCGCGTCCGGTCGATACGCGCCTGACAGCGATCGCGGCAGGCGTCTGCTGGCTCACGAACTGATGCATACGGTACAGCAAGGCCACTCACGCATTCAGCGGCACCCTGACGCAATTCACCAGGGGGAGGTCGGGCTCGTCGACAATCCCGAAGAATTCGAAGACAAGGAATCTGGTCCGACTGAAGTGGCTGGTCTGACCCAAAGGATGATTCAGCGCTCGGCCACATGGAAGGGTGCTACCGTCCCACGAAACCTTGAACCCGGCCGAAATCCCGTTCGGCGGCGATTCCCCCAACACCTGGCACCTCCTGAATGGCACGAAGCTCGCAACCACTGCAGACTCGGATGGTGCGATCAAGATTCCGGACGTGACAAGCCTGCCAGTGCCCAGCACGGGCGGCCCGGCGACCAATTGGGTGGCGAAAGTCGACACCGTGCCGGCTCAGGAAGGTAGCGCCGACGAAACCGTACTGAGCCCCGGTCCATGGACCACGGTCGTAACGAAAATGCAGGCCGGAGCGGTAACCGGGTTGGCTGCCTGTTCGGGTGCCGGCAATTCGACGTTCACCAGCCACGGAAAGCCATCTGACGATTCAGTGTACAAGGCCAATCGCAGGCATGAGGATCACCATGCCACCGATCACAAGGTTGCGTTCGACGACGCCATAGGAAAATGGGATAAGAAGCTGCAGGACGCAAAGGACAAAGGCACCGAGTTCAGAAGGCGCAAGCGCTGCCGATGCGACCGCCGCATTGTGGACTGCGATGGGCAATACTCCTGAGAAGGCCGCGAGATCCTACCGCAAACAGGGTTTCGACAAAGGGGGCGCCTTCCACCGCACCGCTGCTGGCGGGCCGATGGCGCGTTCGAATCCCGTCTCCAGTCCGGACTGCTCAACAAGTGCCACGGACCTCACCAATCCCATGCCATGAAGGCCACGATTGATATCCGCTGTGAGAGCGGCGTTTGGGCCGATCTGCGTATCGTGAACAACGGCGATACGGCCACTCGCATTCACAACCCCGGCAATTACCGGCCAACGGAACGCTGGGAATTCTCCCGCGAAGCGTATCGGGTGGCCGTGCTGCGCTCCTTTCATTTCCTCGAAATGATCTTGCGCACCAAGGATGGGTCCGTGGTCGCGCCAGCAGACATCTACACTCTCGCCGACCATGAGGTCGGATTGCCAGTCGAGCTCGAGCCGGGGGCTGAGTTGCGGATCAGCATCCCGTTGCACGAGTTTTACGATCTGAAGCACAATACGGACTATTCGCTCTCGTTGACCTATGGCGACGATAGCGCCAGGGTGTCTGCTGCGACTCAGGTACGACGTTCCTAACTAGTACGGCAGCGTCACTTCGTTATGGGCCGACCGCAGTTGTGCGTTTGGGTGGGCCGCGTTCGGTCAGGCGCTGCTGCTGATCCCGGTTCGATCCGGCGTCTACCCTCCAGACAGCTTCAGCCCGGCGGTCCAGCAGAAGATCGACCACACTTTCCGGATCAAGGTCACTGGGATCAATGCACAGCCCAACATGCGGCAGGCGATCGAGGCCCAGCTCGATGATCTCCTCAAACTCGTTGACCAGCAGGCCGTCAGCGGCAGCTTGGAGGCGTCCGGCGAACTCCGTGGCCTCGGGATGATCTGAGTCGCCGTAGCGGCCCGCCAGATACGCGGCTTCTTCGGGCAGCCGGTCAATCCCGCGCTGCCGCAGCACAGCCACAGGCGGGCGAAGCACGATGAAGTTGACCGCCCGGCCGCCCAGCACCTCGGTGAGCGACTCGAGCCCTTCACCGATGATCGTGTCGGTGACGATGGCCGTGATTCCGGCATCTGCGAACGCGGCGGCGACCAGGCGCGCGTTGCGGATGCGCAGCGCATACTGGACGCCCGCCTCGCCGGTCAGCCGCCCGGTGCCGGGGTCGCTGTCGCTGGGGACCGCCCACCGGCAGCCAGACACGATCAGCCGCTGCATCTCATCGCCGTCGACGTGCGCCGCGAGCCGGAGCCGTTGCGCAAGAAGGCGGGCTGTCGTTGTCTTGCCAGCGCATGAGTTGCCGCAGATGATCCAGATCCCGGCGCCGTCGGCTGGCTGACTGGACGATGCCGGAAGTCACCGGCCCAGTCTGGCGAAGCCAAGCGAACTCGCTCAACCGCTGGCCCAAGCCGACCGGCCAGTAAGGATCATTTCGTGATCTTTGGCGTTACTGGGGTAAGCGGACGGCCACCGCGTGATCATGCGGGGTTGTGTCGGCGCCCGATGATGTTGCGGTGGCCGCTGGCCACAGCGTAGACCCCGCCAGCTGGCGGGTGTTGTTCGATGAGCTGATGTGCATGGTCGCGGGCCGGTTCGCGCGGGTAGAGCCACGCCGCACCGCCCGGGAGTTCGTGCTGGGGCTGCTGTCGCCGGCGGAGCGGAAGACCTGCTGGTGACTGGCCGAGCAGGCCGGGCATGCTGATCCGCAGGCGATGCAGCGGTTGCTGCGCACCGCGGCCTGGGACGCTGATGCGGTCCGTGATGATGTGCGGGCCTTCGTGGCCGGGCAGCTGGGCCAGCCCGACGGGGTGCTGGTCTGTGATGAGACGGGGTTCTTAAAGAAGGGCACCGGATCGGTGGGGGTGCAGCGCCAGTACAGCGGCACCGCCGGGCGGATCGAGAACTCCCAGCTCGGCGTGTTCCTCAGCTACGCCTCGGCGCGTGGCCGAGCGCTGATCGACCGCCGGGGCCACCTCGAGGGCTGGGCCGGTGAGGCGGCGGTGCGCAGCGTACGCCGAGTTGGCGGACGTGGCGTTCGCCCGCAGCCCGCACCGACCCTGGAGCATGATCACCGGCACGGTGGCGGCCGGGGCGCCCGCGGCCTGGGTCGCCAGCGACGAGGCCTACGGCAACGATGGCGCGCTTTCCGCTGTGCCGGGGTCGCCGCCCTCGCCTTCGGGAAAATGGCCAACATTGCCGGGTACGCCGCCACCGCAGCCTTCGCCGGTGCCGGGCTCTCGCTCTGTTCTCTCCCATTTTGGGTCTTCTATCACGCCAGCAAAGGTCACCCCCGACCAAGCGTGGAGCTAAGGGGACTCGAACCCCTGGGCGCTCCTTTCGCGGGCCAGTGGTCGAGCGCTAGTGACCTGGCGGTGTCAGACTCTAGTGGTGGCGGTTGAACGTCCGCGCCGGGTGGAGGTGCGGCCCTTTCCTTCCAACCGGCGGCTGGTCACTGCGGCCATGCGCGCTGGCCGAAGCAAGATGCCGATGTACGGGCTGGTCGATGTGGACATAACCACAGCGAACCGGCTGCTGGCCGGGCACGATCCGCCCTGGTCGCTGACCGCCTTCGTGGTGGCCAGCGTGGCCCGCGCCGCCGCCGCCCACCCGGCCGTCCATGCTTACCGAAACTGGCGAGGGCAGCTGGTGACCCACCGGCACGTTGATGTGGGCACGATGGTGGAGATCTCCACGCCGCAAGGGCCGTTCGCCATTCCCCATCTCCTGCGCGACGCTGACATCCGCGGGGTGCCCGACCTCACCGCCGAGCTGCGCCGCGTCAAGCGCGACCCATCGGCCAGCAGCAGCGGCAGGTGGCTGGAGCGAGCCGGACCGGCCGCGACCAGGATCCCGGGCGTGATCCCGGCCATGTATGCCGTGATGGCCAGATCGGTCGCTGCCCGGCAGCGCATCGGTACCGTCGCTGTGACGGCTGTGGGCATGTTCGCAGGCGGCGGAGGCTTCGGCATCACGCCCCTGTCCTTGATGTCCCTGGAGGTCATCGTCGGCGGGATGAGCCAGCGCCCGCGCGTCATCGACGGCCAGGTCACGGTCCGCGACGTCCTGGACCTGACTATGGCGATCGACCACAACGTGGTGGACGGCGCGCCCGCCGCCCGCTTCGCCGCCGAGTTTCGGGAACTTCTGGAGAGCGCCGCCGTGATATCGCCGTCCAGCGTTGCCTTACAAGCCCCAGGGTGATCAACAGGCCGGTTCCGTGTCAGGGCGCGGACGACTTGCTGCCAGGCCTCGGCGCGAGCTGGTGCGCCCTGGCGATGTCCAGGCTAGACGGCCTGTCCGGAAGGGAGTGCTTGCGTTCGTGCCCGGGCCGCTCGTTCGATGTTGCGTTTGAGTACGGCCAGCATGCGAGCCTGCATCGGCCAGACACCCAAACTTCAACCTGGCCCAGGCCGAGCTGGACAAAGCCAAGGCAACCAGGTCATCGTGCAGGCGTTCTGGCACGGATGTGGCACGGCGCCGGGAGGAGGCAAGTTGACCGGATCGCCGCCCGGCCAGCGGCAACGGCATGACCTGGGCTGACGGGCTCTGACAGGGGGCGCCCCGGGCGCGAGTCGAACGCGCGACCTACTGCTTAGTACTCCAGCAGTAGATCGTGATCTGCAGCGTGGGGCGGCTGGACGTGGGACGGCCACCGCTTGATGATCATGGTTTGTGACGACACATGACAACCTGGCGGGCGGCCGCTGGCCACAGCGTAGACCCCGGCCGCTGGGCGGGGATGCTTGATGAGCTGTTGCTCCGGATTGGGGCCCATTTCTGGAGGGTGGAGCCGCGGCGGCGGGCGCGGGCGTTCATCGTTGGGTTGCTGGCCGCCTTGCCGCGCAAGAACTGCTGGACCATCGCCGAGCACGCCGGTGAGGCAACGCCGGGCGGGATGCAGCACCTGCTGTCGCGGGCGTCCTGGGACGCCGATGGCATCCGCGACGACGTGCGCGGCTATGTGATCGAGCACCTCGGCGACCCGGGCGCGGTGCTGGTGGTGGATGAGACCGGGGACGTCAAGAAGGGCACCGCCACGGCCGGTGTGGCCCGCCAGTACACCGGCACCGCGGGCCGGGTCGAGAACGCCCAGGTCGCGGTCTATCTCACCTATGCCGCCCCGCGCGGGCCTGCTCGACGATCTTCGACGCTGGAACTCTACCTTCCGCAGCCTGGTATCAGGCATGAGCGTCGCCGCGCCGCCTGGTGGTACTGCATGAACCATGTTCGCGACGAAGCCCGCGCTGCACGGCGAAGTCACCGACCTGGCCGGCCTGATGCCGGGCACCCGCCGCGCTGGCGGGCATGAAGGTCTACGGCGCCGACCTCGGCGACGGGCCGGCCTGTAGAAAAGGCAATTCGGCTATGTGCTGGCCGTGGCCAAGAGCCACCGCGTGGCCACCGCGGCCGGTTCCCTGCGGGCGGACGCGCTGGCAGCGAAGATGCCGCCGCGGGCCTGGCAACGGCTGTCGGCCGGGGCGGGCGCCAAGGGACAGCGCTGGTATGACTGGGCCTGGATCGCCATCGAGCCCGGCCGCCCCGGATGCCACTGGCTGCTGATCCGCCGCAACCGGAACACCCGCGAGTTGGCCTTCTACCGCTGCTACGCCCCCCGCTGGGCGCCGCTGGCCACCCTGGTCAAGATCGCCGGGATCCGCTGGAGCGCGGAAGAGAACTTCGCCGCCAGCAAGGGCCTGGCTGGGCTGGATGAGCACCAGGTCCGGCGCTGGACCTCCTGGTACCGGTGGGTCACGCTGGCCATGCTCGCGCTGGCCCTGCTCACCGTCGCCGCAGCCGCCGAGCACGCCCAGCCCCCGCCACCTGGCATGATCCCGCTCACCCGCAACGAGATCGCCCACCTCGCTGAGGCTCTGCTGCCCCTGCCCGCCCGCGGCCAGGGCCATTGGACCCGCTGGTCTGGCTGGCGCCGACGCCACCAGTACACCGCGCAGGCCTGCCACTACCGGCGGCAAGCCGCCCGCGACCCATGACGGCCGCGACCGCCAGGCACAGGATTCGCGTGGCCCGGGCGGGGAAGCGACCGGCGCGCTGTCCCGGCCCGTCTGCTGGTGATCGATACTGCACGCATGGCTGAACTGCGCGCAGCGCAGGCGGAAGACGCCGGCGCGATAGCGGCCATCGATCCACACAGCCCCCACAGTCCCGGGGAGATCCGGGCTCTCATCCAGGAACAAGCCAGCCTGGTGGCCGTGGGGCGCGGCCAGATCGTGGGCTTTCTTGCCCTCAAGCCAGGCCACTTCTACCAGCGCGACTTCATTGACCTGTTACTGGTCGCACCTCACTGGCGGCGGCAGGGAGTGGGGCGCGCCCTGATGCGGGCCGCACTCCAGAACGCCTCGACATCGAGGGTGTTCGTCTCCACGAACGAGTCGAACACGCCGATGAGGGAACTACTGCGCCGCGAAGGGTGGACTCTCAGCGGCGTGCTCACCGGCCTGGACGAGGGTGACCCTGAGCACGTGTTCTTCCACGATGTCCCGTCAGGCTAGCCACTTCGGCGCACGCGCACCCGGGCAGACGCCACCCACCTAAACAGGAAGATCACGATCTACTGCTGGAGTATTAGGAGGCACACCGGCCCCAGCGCTGCGCACACCAGCGAATGCACGTCACCAGCAAGCGAAACCGCGCCAGGCAGTTGCTGCCTAAACGATCTTCAGGAACGTCTCCGCTCCACGGCCGACTGTCAGCCTGCATGCCTATGCTGGTTCTGACTCCGGCCCACCGGGAGAAGCGATGACCGCATCGGACGCCAGGCGCTCCAGGATCATGGACCGCCCTGCCTGCACGCCCTCGGCCATCCGCACCGTGCTGGCCGCCAACGCCGATGCCGAAGTCCTGCAACGTTACGACGCCGCCCTCGATCTGGCCTATGAGCAGGCACGCGATCGGGGTGACCTCACTCCCCTGGTGGAGACCGTGCGGCGCTGGTGGTTCGAGGCGGACGCATGGCGTGATCCGGACGCACAGCGGGAGTTCCTGGCCCGTGTCGAGCGCTACCAGAGGGAAGGCCCCCCACCAGCCGCAGAGCGGACCAGCTGGGAAGAGATTCGCGCCAAATACGGTCTCTAAGCATGTACCGATGGGATTTTGACGGTCTTGCTCGGCAGCAGTTCTCGGATCTCAGTCCTGTTGGCCGGGCGGATCTGACTGCCTTTATGAATGCAGCCATTCTGGTCGACCCAATGGAGTATCAGCGCCACGCTGGCGAGGCTTCTGATCCACCCGCGCCGCTCCGTACGTTACATTTCGGCCAGCATCACGAGGGCCTGGTCACATTCCTGGTGTATCCGCCAGATGACCTAGTGCTCGTCGTCCGCCTCCAGTGGCTGGGCGACTAACGCCAGCGATCCGGCAGGTCCGCCAGGCACAAGCAGTAAGTGCGCGAGCGCTGCGCACCCGAGCCCGGGGGATGTTTTCGCAGGTGGCGCCCCGGGCGCGAGTCGAACGCGCGATCTACTGCTAGGAGGCACACCGGCCCCAGCGCTGCGCACACCAGCGAAGAGCACGTCGCCAGCGAGCGGAACAGCTACAGGCAGTTGCTGCCGAAACGATCTTCCAGATGCGCCTGACAGGCGCTGCACCAGGCAGGCAGATGGTGCCGTCCAGCCATCCCCGACGCCCGTTGATGCCATAGAACGCGACCAGTGCACCTAGCGCCAGCCCGTCTGAGTAGGTCCCAGTCTTAGGCCTGACCAGGGTTCACGTATCCGGGCTCGTTGCCAGCCGTCCGGCTCAGTATGTGGCGCTGCTGCTCGCGTTGCTGCTGTGGCCACCACGCTCGTGCATCTTCTGCAATGTGCAACGGCACCTAGCGTGCCGGGTGACGCTCCAGTACCACTAGAGGCATGAGCGCTGACGAAGTCACGCCCACCGCTGCTCAGGTTGAGGCGGCCGAGAGCGGCCGGGCGACGCACCCAGGGGAGCCGCACTCTGGTGGCACCGCGGGGCGGTTGAACTGGCTGCGGGCCGGGGTGCTGGGGGCAAACGACGGGATCGTGTCGGTGGCAGGCATCGTCATCGGGGTGGCGGGAGCCACCTCTGCCCGCGGCCCTATCTTCACCGCTGGGCTGGCCGGGCTGGTCGCCGGGGCTGTGTCGATGGCGCTGGGTGAGTATGTGTCGGTCTCCAGCCAGCGCGACAGCGAGCGCGCGCAGATCAAGCAGGAGAAAGGTGAACTCGCCGCCAGCCCGGAGGCCGAACTGACCGAGCTGACCGCCCTGTACGAAGCCAAGGGCCTGTCCGCGGCCACCGCCCGCACCGTCGCTGCCGAGCTGACCAGCCATGGCGCCCTGGCCGCCCATCTCGACGCCGAGCTGCACATCGACCCCGCTGACATCCCCAGCCCGGTCCAGGCTGCCGCCGCATCGGCGCTATCGTTCACATCCGGCGCGCTGTTGCCGCTGCTGGCCATCCTGCTGCCTCCGGCCGCGCTACGGGTACCGGTCACTTTTGCCGTCGTCCTGGTCACTCTTGGCCTGGCCGGAGCCCTCAGCGCCCGCCTGGGCGGCAGCAACATCCGCCGAGCCGTCCTTCGGCTAGTCATCGGCGGAGCGCTCGGCCTGGCCTTCACATACGGCATCGGGCACCTGTTCGGCACCGCCCTCGGCTAACACGGTGACGTCCTGTGATCCATTACGCCCGCTGCGCCCGTGCTCGACAGGTGCCATAGGCAGCGCGGGCGCGTTCGGTGGCGTGACGGTGGCCAGCCGGTGATGGGCGGTGCCCGGGGTAGCGCTCGGGCGGCAGCCCGTCGTGCGCTGCTTGCGCAAAGGCGGGCTGCTAGCCGGTCGCGTTGAGCTCCCGTGGGCACGTCGCGCCCGCCCGCCGGATGTGGCCACTCGTCAATTCATCCGCAAGGCGAGCTTTCTTACACGGGTGACCTACCGTCCGGCACGGCGCGCTCCGCGCTCCTGCTACCGGCCAGGGTCTGGCCCTCCGGGGACGAGGGCATGGGGGTGCTACCCGGCGATGCTGATGACGACATTGCCGGTTTTCTGCCCTGTCTCGACGTACCTGTAGGCCTCGACGATCTGGTCCAGCGGATACGTTCTGTCGATGACCGGCTTGAATTCTCCCGACTCGATCAGTTTCCTGAAATACCGCACCATCAACTGGTCATGCTTCGGAATGGGGAACATCACCTTCTTGCCGCCATGCAGCGGGGCGATGAGCGCCAGGAACGGGTTCTGGGCCAGAGGGCCCAACTCCGACGAGATATAGATTCCGCCCGGTTTCAGGAGCCGTTTGCACTGGCTGAAGGAGCTCTTGCCAACCGAGTCGAGGACCACATCGTATTTCTGCTCGTCCCTGGTGAAATCCCCGGCCGTATAGTCGACGACTCTGTCGGCGCCCAAGCCCTTGACCAGCTCCATGCGGTCCGTGTCGCAGACCCCGGTCACGTTGGCACCGAGACTCTTCAACAGCTGGACCGCCGCTGAGCCAATAGCCCCGGTCGCGCCATAGACCAGGACGTCCTGCCCGCTTTGGACCTTTGCTGCCTTGATGTGCGAGAGGGCATAGTGCGAACCCTCGGTACTGGGAGCGGCCTCCTGGAAGGTCATGTTCGCCGGCATGGTCGCGAGCGAGCCGTCCTCGGGAATCGACATGTACTCGGCATGAGCACCGAATGGCCCCTCGTTGTATCCGAACACCTTGTCCCCGACTACGAATGACGTGACGCCGCCGCCAACCGCCTCGATCACTCCCGCAAACTCATTCCCCAGGACCGTCTCCCGGGGCCTGATTAGCCCGGTGAACAATCTCATGAAGAAGGGCTTAGCAGCCCGGCAGGCGCAGTCTGTCCGATTCACGGTCGTCGCGTGAACCTTGACGAGCACCTCATTGTCCCTGGCAGTCGGCTTGTCCACTTCTGAGACCAGAACCACCTCGGGCGGGCCGTACCTGGTCTGGACCGCTGCCTTCATGGACGGAGTGTAGCGAGCCGCCATGGGCCCGGAAGGTCACTGATCTGCGGCTGGACGGCGCGGGCGTGTCGGGCGGGGCCTCGGCAAGGCCAGGGCCTGGTCACCGCCGGAGACAACCCTGCCCGGCTGCGCACCGAACGCTCCTTCGCCCGGCTGTGCGGCGCAGCCCCATCCCGGTCTCCTCGGGCCACACCGACCGCCACCGCCTGCACCGCGGCGGCGACCGGCAGGCCAACAGCGCACTGTGGCGGATCGCCCTGGTCCGCATGCACTGCCACCAGCCCACCAAGGACTACGTCGCCCGCCGCACCGCCGAAGGCAAAACCAAGACCGAGATCCTGCGCTGCCTCAAGCGATACATCGCCCGCGAGGCCTATCCGCTGCTAGCAGGCCATCTTTCGGTGGAAGCCTGCCTCGTCACGATGTCGCCGCGGGTGGTGCCGGGAATGCGTCTCCGGCGATGACCGTGCCGTCAGGCATGATCGTGGCCAGGGCCGGCCGGTGCTCCCTGGCCCTGCTAACCCGGGTGCCCTCATCTGCCTCATAACAGAGCTCTGTTGTGATGATGATGCGCGTCTGCGGGTCGAGGCCGCGCAGATGATCCAGGGACACGGGCACCTCGGTCAGATCCGCGATCGCGAGCAGTTCCGGGTCCGACGTCAGTTCCGCGACCTCGCGGATGTCGTCGCGGAGCTGCGGCATCAATGCGGTCGTCGTCTGGTAGACGCCGCCCGTCTGCCGCAGCACGTCAGCAAGCACTAGTCCCGGCTGACCAGGGCATGCCCGCAAACCTGCTTCGTAGATCCGCATCGCCGGGTCGTCGGGCCCCAGCACCTTGGCATACGCCCGGAAGATGGCCAACCGATCCCACCCGTCCCTGCCGTGGCCGACCTGCTGCTTGCCAGGCCTGGCTGGTCGCATCCTGCCGTCACCAACGGTAAGAGCACGATGGGTGCACGGCAAGGCACTCGATACTGTGCCGCAACGCATTCCCGGCACTCAAGTGCGCACTAACGTGGCCTGGCTCAGGTCACGGACTCGCTCCTGGCCGCGGCCTGCCACGCTTGACAGAAAATAGGAGCGTCAGGGCGCGGCGTTCGTTTCGTGGCGTTCGATCTAGAGCATGGTTCGCTAGCTAACCTCGGCCAGCCCCCTGGCCGCCTCCAGGCGCACATCCTCACCGACACTGTCGTCAACCGCGATACTGCGGAAGGCCTCCACTGCCCACCGCCGGTCGCCGTGGGTCAGCATGGCCGCCTCCAGACGCACATCCTCACCGACACTGTCGTCGGCCGCGATGCTGCAGCAGGCCTCCGCTGCCGAACGCTCATCGACCTCGGCCAGCGCCCGCGCCGCCTCCAGGCGCACATCCTCACCGACACTGCCGTCAACCGCGATACTGCGGAAGGCCTCCACTGCCGCTCGGCTACCGCCTTCAGCTAGCATCCTGGCGGACTCAAGCCGGTCGTCTTCGCCTTCAACCATGGCCGCCTTGCTTCCTCCGCAGCCATCGCTGCGGTAAGAGTCCCCGCTGGCGCAGCGCTCTGGTGACCGCCTCGCCGAGCGGCCGGGCGATCTGGGCATCGCCCGCGCAATCAAGATACATCTCGATTTCTGCTAGGTCCAGAACCCAGCCCGCTGCCCGCAGCCGAGGCTTGACGAAAATAGGAGCGTCAGGGCGCTGGCCTTGCCCTTTTTCATGCCGGAGGTTACGAGGGCTGGTGACGGCTGCCGGGTGCCATCACGGTCCCAGCGCCTCGCCGTCATCGCGACCGAACACGCAAGCCCGGATGAATCCGAGCAACCGGGCATGCTGAGCGAGAAGCCCGCTCAGGACTTCCGGCCCCAGCTCCTCCATCCCGGCCAAGCCGACCCGAAAGTCCGTCAGCACGCCGATCATCCCCGACACAACGAACTGCGCGTCGGTCCCCTCCTGCAAGCCCCGATCCTGGCCGTCGATGAGGCCGCCTTTGACCAGCCGGTCAGCGATCTCCTGCGAGCAGCCCAGCCCCGCCTCGATGAGATCACTCCAGCGGCGGCCCATCCGCCGCAGGCCGACCCATGACCGGTAACCGGCGAAGATCGACTCCCATTGGCGGGCGATGAATTCGTCCCACCCAAGCACTTCCACCTCGGAGGGATCGTGGTCGTACACGCATTCACGGTACGGCAGCACACCATGCCCGGACCTCATGGGCGCGCTGCTGGCCGCCTCATCACACCTTTGGCACAGCGCACGACGTCGTCAGCCGTCACCGGCCCTCGTAACCTCCGGCATCAAGAGTCTTTAGGCACGGCTTGGGGCCTTCACCGGATAGGTGCCGAGGTTGTGGAGCCGGGAGTGGAGGTCAAGTTGCGGCTGCTTGATGCTTTGGACTGGCAGAGGTCTCCGCACGAGCGGGGTGTGCTCGTGTGGAGGGGGCGGGCCAAAGGATCATGCGGTTAGCAGCTGCTTGACCGCAGCGGACGGCGGAATACGATCACTGCCCGGGTGAATCCCCCAGGGTCCTGGCACGACTAGCGAGCGTGCCCGCCGTCCCTCACCACTCCCCCCGGTCATGCTGGATCACCGACCCGGTGTCAACCTGGCCTTGTCACCGGATCGCCTGCCGCTGTACGAAGACAGGGACGTGGTTGCCGGGCTACGGTGTCGCGATGAAGCTTCTCCTTACCGATTCCGGTGTCAGGAACGCAAGCATCCTGGCGGCGCTGGTCGATCTCCTGGGCAAACCGATCGCCGAGGCCAGCGCCCTATGCATCCCCACCGCAGGGTACGGGGGGCCTTACGGGGATCCGGTCCTGCCATGGCGTTTCATCAGCGGGCGGTCCTCTGAACCCATGACCGAGTTGGGGTGGAAGTCGGTAGGCGCTCTGGAGCTGACCTCCCTTCCCAGCATCGACAAGGACCGCTGGGTCTCCTGGGTCCGGGAGGCGGACGTTCTGCTGGTGAACGGCGGCGACGCGCTGTATTTGTGCCACTGGATGCGGGAGTCCGGACTGGCCGGCCTCCTCCCGTCGCTGCGTGACACGGTCTACGTCGGGCTCAGTGCCGGGAGCATGGTGCTGACCCCCCGCATCGGGGAGGACTTCGTCGACTGGAAGCCGCATGACGGTGATGACAGCATGCTGGGAGTTGTCGATTTCTCCATCTTCCCGCACCTCGACAGCCCGGACCGTCCGGACAAGACCATGGCCGAGGCGGAACGGTGGGCCGCCGGGATAAAGGGCCCGGCGTACGCCATCGACGATCAAACCGCCATCAAGGTGACCGGCGGCAGCGTCGAGGTCATCTCTGAGGGGCACTGGAAGCTGTTCAACCCGGCAGGATGAACGTCGACGCCTGCACCTCCCTCCCGATCACCACCGCGATGAGCCGTTTGGATCTGGGAATCGGTGTCAGTCTGCCCGGGCCGCTGCGGCGGGCGGGCCTCCCAAGGCCAGAGCCCGCCGCGGGCGGAACCGGGCGCGGCGGCGCTGGCGCCGCCGCCTTGATGCAGGCGTGAGCGCGGTCACGGCCGCTAAGGCGTACCGCCTGCTCAAAGCGGTGCTCAACACGGCGGCCGATGACGGGCTGATACGCCGGAACCCGTGCCGGATCAAAGGCGCATCCGTCGAGAAATCACAGGAACGCCCGGTGCTCAGTGCCCGCCAGGTCTTCGATCTGGCCTCCGCGATCGATCCTCGCTATCGGGCTCTGCTGCTGCTTGCTGTGTTCGGCAGCCTGCGGTGGGGCGAACTCGCGGCGCTTCGCCGCACCGACGTAGACCTGGCCGCGCATACAGTCCGTGTCTCTCGGCAGCTGGCCGAGCTGCCCGGCGGCGGATTCGGGTTTGCGCCGCCCAAGTCCGATGCGGGCAAACGCGTGGTCGTTATACCGGCAGTGATCATGCCGATCGTCCGTGAGCACGTCGAGCGCATGGACGCAGATGATGACCAGCTGATCTTTACTAGCCCGGAGGGCGCGCCTCTGCGGCACCCTAACTTCCGGCAACGGGTCTGGCTCCCGGCGCTCCGGTCTGCTGAGCTGCCGTTGATTCACTTTCACGACCTGCGCCATACCGGGAACATGTTGGCGGCAGGTGCGGGCGCGGGGCTGCGGGAGTTGATGGAGCGCATGGGCCACTCCACCACCCGCGCGGCGCTGACGTACCTCCATGCCAGTGACGAGCGCCAGCGAGCGATCGCCGAGGCTATGAGCAAGATCAGCGCGGGCGAACTAAGGCGCCGCAGGCCTGCCCCATCGGGCACGCGACGGGCACGAAAGCGGCGGAACGCATCGTGAAGATCATCAGCGTATGCAGCGACATACCCTCTGAGCTGCAACGGAGGAGGAGCGCCCCGGGCGCGAGTCGAACGCGCGACCTACTGCTTAGGAGGCAGTTGCTCTATCCACTGAGCTACCGGGGCTGACGCGGCGTGGAACGGTTCCAGCTTAGCGGCCGCCGGCGGCCAGCATAGGGTGGGACGGTCGGCCGGAGGTAAGGGAGCGGCGGCGTGCAGGTTCGCGATGTGATGACGGAGCCGACCGTGACCGAGTCGGCCACCGACAGCCTGCGGGCGGCGGCGGAACGCATGTGGCGCCAGCAAACCGGATCGCTGCTGGTCACCGACCAAGGACACCTCACCGGCATCATCACCGAACGCGACATCCTCCGCGCCGTCGCGCTCGGGGCCGACCCGGACCGCACCACGGTGGACGAGGTCATGACCGCCGACGTGTTCACCGTGCCGCCGCACATGCCCTTGCAGCAGGCGGCCAGGGAGATGGCCGTGCGCTGGATCCGGCACCTTCCGGTCATGGCGGATGGCCGGCTGCTCGGCGTGGTCAGCATGCGCGACGTGACCGGCGTCTTCGGGGCGCTCGCACCCGGCCGCATCACCGTGGAGCACGAGTTTGACGCGCTCGTCCGGCAGCGAAGGCTGGCCCGCATCGAGCACGGCGACCTTGACTGACGCGCCGACCAGACCTCTCAAATTTTAGGATTACGGAAGGCTGAGAGGCAGCTCGATACCGTCGAGTGATGCCGGGCACGGGCAGTTCCGCTCGGCCGGGAGACGCTCGATCGCCGCGGCGACCACGCCGCGGAGCCGGTCCACGTTCTCGCCGAACACCCGGAACACCTCGGCGTGCGTGACGCCTTCACCCTCTTCGACGCCCGCGTCGGTGTCGGTCACCAGCGCGATCGTCGTGTAGCACAGCGCCAGCTCACGGGCCAGGGCCGCCTCGGGCAGGCCGGTCATCCCGATCAGCGTCCAGCCCTGGGCGGCGAACCACTGCGACTCGGCCCGGCTGGAGAACCGCGGCCCCTCGATCACGACCAGCGTCCCCGAGTCGGCCGGTATCCAGCCCGACGAGCGCGCCGCGGAGATCACCGCGGACCGGCCGGACGGGCAGTAGGGGTCCGCGAACGGCACGTGCACCGCGCCCTGGTCGTAGAAGGTTGACGGGCGGCTGCGGGTCCGGTCCACGACCTGGTCCGGCACGGCCAGCGTGCCCGGGCCGTACGACGAGGTCAGCGACCCGACCGCGCTGGGCGCCAGCACCTGCCGGACGCCGAGTGCGCGCAGCGCCCACAGAGTTGGCCCGGTACGGGATGCGGTGCGGGGGAAACCGGTGGTCACGGCCGTGCCGGGGGACGAACGCGACCTTGCGCCCGGCGACCTCGCCGACCACGATCGGGTCGCTGGGCGGGCCGAACGGGGTCTCGGCAACTACCTCGGTCGCGTCGTCGAGGAACGTGTAGAAGCCCGATCCGCCGATGACCCCGATCTCGGCCTGGCCGGCCACGCGGGTCAGGCGACCTTCGAACCGGAGCTGGACGATGACCCGGACGACGCGGACGACGACGAGCCGTTCGAGGACGACGAGGATGACGAGGACGAGGACCCCGCGTCGGCCTTCTCGGCCTTCTTGCTGTCGGACGACCCGGAGTCCGCCGAGCCACCGTCCTTCTTAGCGTCAGAGGAGGAGCCCGAGCCGTTCAGCGCCTTGTCCTTGCTGCCGGACCGGGAGTCGTTCCGGTAGAAGCCGGAGCCCTTGAACACGATGCCCACCGGGGAGAACACCTTGCGCAGCTTGCCGCCGCACGCGCTGCAGACCTGCAGCGGCTCGTCGGTGAACTTCTGCACCGCCTCAATCCGCTCCCCGCATTCAGTGCAGGAATACTGATAGGTCGGCACGGTCCCTCCTTGTGGGCGCTTAGCACTCGCCGCGTCTGACTGCCAAATGGTAGCAACCTCTAGGCCAGTCTGAAGATTCCTTCCTGCGGCTGTGCGGCGAGCCGTACCCGCACGTCATGCGGGCCAGCCGGGACCTCGTCAAGCAGCTCCCCGTCAAACAGCAGGGCCACGGTGGGCACCAGCCCGCCGACCCGGGCCAGCGCCCGGTCATACGAGCCGCCGCCCTTGCCCAGCCGGTTCCCGCGCCGGTCGGCCGCCAGCGCGGGCACGAGGACCAGGTCGGCGCGGGCGATCGCGCCGGGCCCGCGGCGCGGTTCGGCGGGCCCCGGCTCCAGCAGACCGCGCGGGCCGGCCGTCAGCGAGTCCGGCCCCTCGTAGGACGCCCAGTCCAGGTCGCCGTCGGGCAGCAGCACCGGCAGCAGCACGTAGCTGCCGCGCTTCCACAGCGCGAACAGCAGCCCGCGGGTATCGGGCTCGCTGCCAAGTGAGCAGTACGCGGCGATCGTGCCGGCCATCTGGATCTCCGGCAGGCCGAGCACGGCGTCGCGGAGCCGGCGCCCGGCCGCGGCCCGGTCCGCCTCGGTCATCGCCCGCCGTCCGGCCACCAGCCGCCGCCGCAGCTCAGCCTTGGCCGCGGCCAGCCTGTCTGCGGCCAGCGCAGGATCGCCGGGGCCGGGTTTCGCCCCGTCCGCACCGGGCAGCATGCCGTGCACGACCTCCCCAACGCCGATAGCTAGGGTTCTCAGCATGGCCGACAGCTCCGACCTGACCACGGCCGCCCCCGGGGCGGCCCGCACTGAGAGCCTCTCCGGGGCCCTCACCAAGGCCGTTATACCGGCCGCGGGACTGGGCACCCGGTTCCTGCCGGCCACCAAGGCCACGCCGAAGGAAATGCTGCCCGTCATCGACACCCCGGTGATCGAGATGATCGTGCAGGAAGCGGCCAGCGCGGGCCTGACCGACGTGCTGATGGTCACCCGGCGCGGCAAGCCGTCGATCGAGGACCACTTCGACCGGGCGCACGAGCTGGAAGAGGCGCTGACGGCCAAGGGCGACAAGGACGGGCTGGCCCTGGTCCGCGCGTCGACCGAGATGGCGTCGATGCACTACGTCCGGCAGGACGCCCCGAAGGGCCTCGGCCACGCCGTGCTGTGCGCCGCCGAGCACGTCGGCCAGGAGCCGTTCGCGGTGCTGCTCGGCGACGACCTGATCGACCCGGGCGACCCGCTGCTGCGGCGGATGCTCGAGGTCCGGCAGCAGCGCGGCGGCAGCGTGGTCGCGCTGATGGAGGTCGAGCCCGACCAGGTGTCCTCCTACGGCGTGGTCGCGATGAAGCCGACCAGCGAGGAGGACGTCGTCGAGATCACCGACATGGTGGAGAAGCCGTCCCCGGACCAGTCCCCGTCCAACTGGATCATCATCGGCCGGTACGTGTGCGACCCGGCGGTGTTCGGCGTGCTGCGCCAGACCGAGCCCGGCCGCGGCGGGGAGATCCAGCTCACCGACGCCCTGCGGGTGCTCGCGGACCGCGGCCCCGGCCACGACGGCGGTGGCGTGCACGGCGTGCTGTTCCGCGGCCGCCGGTTCGACACCGGGAACAAGGTCGACTACCTGCGCACGCTGGTCCAGTTCGGCTGCGAGCGGCCGGACCTGGCCGGCGAGTTCGTGCCCTGGCTGCGCAGCTACCTCGGCACCCTGTGACGGGCGCCATGCACTCGCACCCGCCAGCCGGCGACCTGCAGAGCGTCGATGAGTACCTGGCCGAGATCAGCGCGGCGATCACGCCGCTCGCGCCGCGCGAGCTGAGCCTGGCCGACGCGGAGGGCGCCACGGCCGCCGCGGACATCACCGCGGCGTACGCGCTGCCGCCGTTCGACAACTCGGCGATGGACGGGTTCGCCGTGGTGGCCGCGGACCTGGCCGGGGCGAGTGCGGATCGGCCGGTCACGCTGCCGGTGGCCGGGGAGGTCCCGGCCGGCGACACCCGCGAGCACCGGCTGGAGCCGGGCCGCTGCCTCCGGATCATGACCGGCGCGCCGCTGCCAGCCGGGGCCGACGCGGTGGTCCAGGTGGAGCTGACCAGCGGCGGAGACGGCCAGGTGACGTTCCGCGCGCCCGTCGAGCCGGGTGCGGCGGTCCGGCTGACCGGCGGCGACGTCAGGCCGGGCGACCTGCTGCTGACCGCCGGGACCAGGATCGGGCCAGTCGAGCTCGGCCTGCTGGCGGCGGCCGGGCACGCCACGGTGCCGGCCCGGCCGCGGCCCCGGGTGGCGGTCATCTCGACCGGCAACGAGCTGGCCGAGCCCGGCACTCCCCTGGCCCGCGGCCAGATCTGGGAGTCCAACAGCATCATGCTGGCCGCGGCCGCCCGGGCGGCCGGCGCCGACGCCTGCCGGGCCGCCGTGCCGGACGACAAGGCCAAGGTCCTGGCCATGATCGAGGCCGAGCTCGGCCACGCTGACCTGCTGATCACCAGCGGCGGCGTGAGCATGGGCGGCGAGCACGACGTGGTCAAGGCGGCGCTGCTGGAGTTCGGTGAGGTGCGGTTCCGCAAGGTCGCCATGCAGCCGGGGATGCCGCAGGGTTTCGGGCTTCTCGGCGGTGGGCGGACGCCGATCCTGACCCTCCCGGGAAACCCGGTGAGCGCCTACATTTCGTATCTCCTCTTCGGGCGTGCGGCCCTGAACGCCCTGCAGGGCGGGCCGGCGGCCCGCCTGGCGCCGACGCGAATCGCTTTGGCCGGCCCGGTGCGCTCGCCCGGGGGCAAGCGGTCGTTCCTGCGCGGCGTGCTGTCCGCGGACCGGACCTCGGTCAGCCCGCTGACCGGCCAGGCGTCACACCAGCTCGCGACGCTGGCCAAGGCGGACGCGCTGATCATCGTGCCGGAGGAGATCACCGCGATGACCGCCGGTGAGCTCGCGGACGTACTGTTCTTGCATGTCTGAACGGCTGACTCACCTCGACGACGGCGGCCAGGCGCAGATGGTCGACGTGTCGGTGAAGGACGTCACCGTGCGTGAGGCCGCAGCGTCCGCGCGGGTCCGGCTGTCGGCCGCGGCCGTGGCCGCGCTGCGGGACAACACGGTGCCCAAGGGCGACGCGCTCGCGGTGGCCAGGATCGCCGGGATCATGGGCGCCAAGCGGACGCCGGACCTGATCCCGCTGTGCCACCCGATCGCGCTGCACTCGGTGACCGTCGACCTCTCTGTGGCGGACGACGGCGTGACGATCACGGCGCGGGCCAGGACCGCGGACCGGACCGGGGTCGAGATGGAGGCGCTGACCGCGGTGACCGTGGCCGGGCTGGCGCTGATCGACATGGTCAAGGCCATCGACCGCGCGGCGTGCATCGAGTCCGCGCAGGTGGAGGCGAAGTCCGGCGGCAAGTCCGGGACCTGGGTGCGGTCATGATCCGGGCACAGTCATGATCAGAGCACAGTCATGATCAGAGCACTGGCGATCACGGTGTCGAACCGGGCCGCGGCCGGGGTGTACGAGGACCGGTCCGGCCCGGTGCTGGTCGACCTGCTGCGCGCGGCGGGCTGCGACACCGTGTCCGGGCCGCTGGTGGTGCCCGACGGCGAGCCGGTGCTGGCCGCCCTGCGCGGCGCGCTGACCGGCGAGTTCGACGTGGTCGTGACGACCGGCGGCACCGGGCTGACGCCGATGGACCAGACCCCGGAGATGACCAGGGAGGTCATCGACCGGGAGATCCCCGGGCTGGCCGAGGCGATCAGGTCGGCCGGGGCGGCGGCGGGCGTGGCGTCCGCGGTGCTGTCCCGCGGCGTGGCCGGGCTGGCCGGGACCACGCTGATCGTCAACCTGCCGGGCTCGTCCGGCGGGGTAAGGGACGGCATGGCGGTGCTGGGCCCGGTGCTGGCGCACGCGGTGGACCAGGCCCGCGGCGGTGATCACCCGCGGCCGGCAAATTCATCCGGGCGTCATCAGGGAACCGATTAGCGCTCCACCTGGCGTCGGCGCGATGATGGGGGGGTGGGACGCATGCGGGGATGGCCGGCCACGCTGACCGAGCCAGACCTCCTGGACGCGCCGGTCGGGCTCCGCCCCGTCCGGGTAAAAGACGCGTCCGTGTGGCGGGACACGCGAATCAGGAACGCGGCCTGGCTTCAGCCGTGGGAACCGACAAACCCGGAAACCCCGCTCTACCAGACCAGTCTCGGCCCGTATGCGGCAATGGCACGCACTATGCGGCGCGAAGCCCGGCAGGGCCTGACCCTGCCGTGGGTGGTAACGTCCGGCGGGAATTTCGCCGGGCAGCTCACGGTGGGCAGCGTGATCTGGGGCTCGGCCCGGTCCGCGCAGGTCGGGTACTGGATCGACGAGGCGTACGCGGGCCGCAATATCCTGCCGACCGCGCTGGCCATGGCCGTGGACCACTGCTTCTTCGTGGTCGGGCTGCACCGGATCGAGGCCACGATCCGGCCGGAGAACCGGCCCAGCCGCCGGGTGGTGGAGAAACTCGGCTTCCGCGAGGAAGGGCTGCGCCGAAAGAGCCTGCATATCGACGGAGCGTGGCGGGACCATTTGTGTTTCGCGCTGACCGTGGAGGACGTTGGCGCCGGCCTGCTGCCGCAATGGCGGGCCGCGCTGGCCGCACACCGGATGCAGGCGCACTAACGCGCTGATTTAGGCCGGGTCGGCCCAGTGCGATAACCGCTATCTGGCGACACACCGGGCCTGATACTCGCCATGATCCACCAGTGGCTTTACCGTGCGTCACGTGAGCACGCCACCGTCTGCTGCTGGGCGACGGTGCCTGGCCAGGGCGGCCGGGCGCTGCGGCGTGCGCGTGCCTAGCCGCCGGGACGCGGCGTGAGCACAGCGATCCTCTACCTGGCCATCGTTGCCATCTGGGCCGGGGTCCTGGTGCCCCGCCTGCTCCGCCGCTCCCAGCAGAGGTCGTCGTCCACGGTGGCTGACGAGACGGTGACCGACGTCTGCGGACCTGGCCGGCGAGGATGCGGACGCGGACGCCGGCGCTGACTCTGAGGTGGTCGCCGTGGGCGGCGCCGGCCTCGGCGAGGCGCCGGTCTACTACGCGGCGCCGTGCGAGACCGCGGTAACCGGACAGCCCGGCGGTGCCGCCGGGCCGCGACGACGAGGGCGTCGAGTACGACTTCCCTGACCACGTGGACACCGAGGAGATCTCGATCCCCCGGTCGTTCCTGCGCCGGCCGCTGTGGACCGAGCAGGCGGGCTGGCGCGCGGCCGGATCCCGGTCTGGTGACGGCGGGGCTGGCGAGGCCGGCCCCGCGCGGCCGCTGGTGACCAGGGCCGCGGCCCTGCGCGCCCGCCGCCGGTCGCTCACGCTGCTGGTCACGCTGCTGCTGGTGACTGCTGGGCTGGCCTCGCAGGGCGCGGTGCCCGGCTGGGTGATCGTGCCGCCGCTGGGCGTGCTGGGCCTGTTCCTGCTGGTCCTCCGCGAGGCCGCCAAGTGCGACGCGGAGCTGGCCGCCAAGCGCGCCGCGGCACACGCGGCGGAGCTGGCCAGGCAGGCCCGGGCGGACCGGCAGCGCGCCCGCGAGCAGGCCCGCCAGGCCGCCGCGGCGGCCCAGCACGAGGCCGAGGTCATCGACATCTCCAAGCGGGTCGGCGACCAGCTCTACGACCAGTACGCCGACGCCGCCATCCGCGCCGTCGGCGACTAGCCTCCGCGGGGCCCCGCCAGCCAGGGCGGCACGTGTGGCCCTGGATGTTTGCTACGCTGGCTCCCGTTCTTGGGGCTGTAGCGCAGTCCGGTAGCGCACCTCGTTCGCATCGAGGGGGTCAGGGGTTCAAATCCCCTCAGCTCCACCCAGGTCAGAGGCCGGTTTCGAATATGGGACCGGTCTTTTTGATGCCCGTACAGCACCGAAGTACAGCAACCCTAGCCATCGAGCTGCCTGCCCAGCCGCTTGAGAGCGCTCCTGGTCTGGGCGGTCGGCACCTCGCTGTAAACCTCCATCGTCATCGCGATCTGGCTATGCCGCAGGATCTGCATGGCGACCCTCGGATGCACGTCGAGCGCGACCAGCAGCGAGGCGCACGTACGGCGAGTGTCGTGCACCCTGATGTAGCGGACTCCTGCCTTCCGGCACCGGACGGCGAACTGGCGATTGAAGTTGCGCGGCTCATAGGGAGTGCCGTAGGCACTGGTGAAGACCAGCTCTGGATCCTGCCAGGCGCCTGAGGCCAGGCTCTTGTCGGCGGCCTGGCGCTCGGCGCGCAGTTTGAGTGCAGTCATGCAGATGTCGGGCAACGGAAGGACGGCAGCCGAGCCGGGCGTCTTGGTCGCCCGGTGGCGGAGCTGGTGGCCCGCTCGCTGGAGCTGCCAGCGGATGTGAACCTCGGCGGCGTCGAACTCGACATCGGGCCAGGTGAGCCCGAGTGCTTCGCCACGGCGCAGGCCAAGCACGAGAATTAGGACGTAGGCCGCGTAGAGCGGGTCTTGGTCGCGGCGGGCGGATTCCAGGAACGCGCGGGCTTCCTCGACCGACCACCATTGGCGTTGTGGCTTACGGGGACTGGGCAGCCGGACAACAGCGACGACGTTGCGGGGAAGCAGCTCCTCGGCGACGGCATTGGCGAGGGCAGCGCGGAGCACATCGCGGATGTCTTTGATCGTTCGCTCGGAAAGCACCTGGTGACAGCAGGCACCGATGGCACAGCAACGACGGCGCTTCTCTGGGCGAGCGGCGTCCTTTGTGCTGGGCGCAGCACTGGCAGGTGGTGCGAAGCCGGTTGAGCCAGGTGCGGATATCGCGGACCTGGAGCCGGTCGATTCGCTTTTCGCCAAAACCCGGGATCAGGTAAAGCCGGGTGAGCAGCAGGTATCTCTCAGTCGGTCTTCGGCGCGAGGTTCGGTTCGACGACCTCGCGCAGCCAGTAGGCCAGGTAGCTGGCCAGCGTTGGCGTAGTTGTCGGCATCGGGCCTTGCCTGGCTCGGCCCTGGAGCTTGATCCACTTCTCATGTACCTCGTCATGGGTCTTGCCGTAGACCCATTTACGCTTGCGCTCACCATCGGGGGTAGTCACCCAGGCGTAGGCGGCGTAGCCATTGCGATAGGGAAAGATCGAGGCTTCCCCGTTGCCGGCGCTTGCTCACCCTGTCCTGCTCTTCGACGCGACGGCGGATGTAGTCGTCCACCCATTCGGGGAGGATGCGCCGGTAGGCCCCGTCTTTCACTGACCGGATCTGCCCGGACAGGACCAGGAACTTGGTCTTGGTCAGCCCGTAGCCGAGCATTTCCGCGACCTCGGCGGTCGAGTACCACTTGCGGGTGATGGCCATGCTCACGTTGAACTCCTCCTTTCTGGCCTAAATGGCCATGGCGGTTTCTTTGCGGCCAACTCGCCGGTGCTCGCGGGCGCGGACGGCGGAGCCGAGGGCCAGCTGGGTGCCGCTGGCGAGGGTGTCGCCGGGTCCGTCGTAGGCCCAGGTGCGCAGGATCAGGACGGTGGTTTCGTCGAGGGGCCGGTCCCAGGGGTCGCGTTCACCGTCGGGGTGGCGCATGGCGCCGGCGGTGGGCGGTGCGGGCGGTGCGGAGCTGGCCGAAGGTGACGGAGTAGCGGCGGGATTTGGTCAGGAAGTGGCCGCCGTAGCCGAGCATGTGGGCCCACTGCCGGAACCGGGCGGTGGCCGGGGTACTGGCCGCAGCCGAGCTGCCAGGCAGCAGGTGATCATGCGCTGGTAGTGGCGGGAGCAGCGCACGCCCTGCGAGGTCAGCCAGGGTGCGCAGGGGCCGGGCGGGGATGCCGGGGCGTCGAGGGCTTTGGTGGCGTACTTGGCGATGTAGTTGGCCACGGCCTGGACCGAGAGCTTGCTCCCGGTGCCGGGCAGGACCGGGTCGTGGCGGATGGGCCGGGCATCGGTCTGGGTGCCGAAGCTCAGCCGGACCGGGAGCTGCCCGCCGCCGGGGTCAGCGGTGATGGCCACCGCTGCGGCGGCCTGGCGGATCGCGTCGCACAGCAGGTCCGCGGTGAAGGCCGGGGGCGGCGGGCTGTAGGCGTCGTCGCGGCCGCGGGCGGGGGTGCGTCCAGGCGGATGATGGCGTGGAAGTGGACCACGCCGCGGGCCTGGTACTCGGCGACCTTGACGTAGCGGACCCGCACCAGCGCCCGCAGCCGCCGCTGGGACAGCCCGGCCAGGGCGGCGAGTCTGCGGGGCAGGTAGGTGATGAACCGGCGCCACAGATCGGCGGCGCAGGCGTTGAACAGCACCGCGGCGGTGTAGTCGTAGCAGTCGCCGCACAGCGGCCGTCCTAGCCGGGGGTCGTCGGGGTGGTGGCGGATGGGGCAGGAGATGTCGCGGCCGTGCGGGCAGGCCCGCTGGGCTGCGTCGCGGCGGGGTCGGCAGGGCAGGACGGTCTGGCCGCGCATCCGCCGGGCGTGGACCGGGCCGAAGGACGGGGCGGTGAAGGTGGCGAACACGCACGGGTGCGCCGGCGACCGGTTCGGGGATGCCCTTGCCGCCGGTCAGCCCGGCGCGCACGAGCTGGCGGGCGTCGCGCTTGTAGACGCCCGAGCACGGCGGGCAGACGGTTTCGCGGCGGTTGCCGCACGCGGTCAGCAGCGCCCCGCCGGGTTCGGTAGCGGTGTCGTAGACCGGCCGCAGTTCGCCGGTGGCCAGGTCGATGGCGTCGATGCGGCCTTTGAGCCGGACCGGGTGGCGGCACAGGCCGGTGCGCTCGGCCTGGCTGATCTCCTCGGTGCAGCTCGGCCCAGGTCAGGGTCAGCGCCGGGGCCGCCGGTGATTCCGCCCGTCCCCGGACCAGCAGGCAGCCGGGCCGGGGAGGGACGGGACCGCGACGGTCCCGGAAGCCGTCATGCACCGGTCCCGTGGCGGCGCAGTTGTGCGGCGTAGCTGGCCAGGTGCTTGATGTCGGCGTCGGAGAGGTAGGCGGCTTTGACCCGGCGGGGCACGCCGGTCTCGGACAGCAGCCAGGACACCCCGCGTGCGAGGGGGTCGATGGTGGCGGCTGAGTAGCCTTCCCCGGCCCAGCCGTGGCCGAGGACGGTGTCGGAGGAGGAGTCGGTGGTGCAGCGGAAGGCCCACCGGTAGCCGAACAGGTCCCGCAGGGACGGGTCGATGACCTGGTGCGAGGGCCGCTGGGTGGCCAGGATGACGATCACCCCGGCGGCGCGGCCGCGGGCGACCAGGTCGCGGGTCAGGGCAGCGAACTCGCCTTGCTGCTTCTTGTCGCCCACGGTGGCGGAGAAGTAGGCGTACTCGTCGATGACGACCAGGTAGATGTCACCGTCGTCCGCGGGTGATCTTGCGCAGGCCGGCGGCCAGCAGGTGGTCGTAGCGGTCGTTCATGATCTGCTGCAAGGTGCGCAGGCAGTCGAGGGCGGCGGTCATGGACGGGCCGATGAAGTGGTCGGCGCAGTGCCGCCAGGGGCCCAGTTCGACCTGCTTGCCGTCGATCAGGACCAGCTTGCAGTCGCCGGACAGGGCGCCGTGGGCGGTGATCAGGTTCAGGGCGTTGGACTTGCCGCCGCCGGGTTCGCCGCCGAGCAGCATGTTGCGCTCGGCCAGGTCCACGCAGACCTGCTCGCCGGTCTCGTCCAGACCCAGGTGGACCGGGCCGAACATCGACAGCGGGAACACCGGCACCGCTGCCTGCACCATGGCAGGAGCCGGGCCGGTGATGGTGGTGGTCATGGTGACCTCCTTTCAAGGGTTCTGGCCTCGGCCAGGCCCCGGCACGGAGCTGGGGACCTGGCCGGGCGGTGATCAGGTGGTGCGGCCGCCGTCGAGCGCGGCCAGGTGGCGGGCCGCCTTGGGCGGCAGGTTCCGGCCTTCTGTGTCGCGGTCTGGCCCGAGGGCCTGGAGCGGTGAGGGCACGGTGACGGTGGCGGCGAGGGTGTCGCGGCGGATGATGTCGATGGTCACCAGCTGGGACCAGCGCACGTTGCGGGTGACGCGGGCTTCGCGGGCGTAGCAGGCGGCGCGCAGCTCGCCGATGTGGGCCTCGAAGTCCTCGGCGCAGATACCGGCGCGGCACAGCACCCAGGACCGTTCCCCGACCCGGGTGGGACGGGTCCACAGGATCAGCGGCAGCCGGCCCGCACGGGTGTGCAGGCGGGCTTCGTAGCAGAGCCGCTGGAGGCGGTGGCGGCCCAGGACGCACCAGAACCGGCGGGTGATGAACCGCCGCGTAACCGGTACGGCCAGCAGGACCGCGAGCAGGGCGCCGAGCAGCACGCCTGCCCAGGTGATGGTGACGAGCAGGGCCAGCCGCCACAGGGCGGCGCCGAGCACGGAGGCGATGGCCAGTTCGGTGCGCCACCGCCAGGCGGTGCCCGCCGCCGAGCGGTGGAACGCGACGAACAGGCCATCAAGGGCGTAGGGGTTGTTGCGCTGGTTGCGGTAGGTGGTTGCAGGCATGGTGGTTACCGCCTTGTCAGGGTGGGGGGTCAGGTCGGCGCGGGTGATGCGCCGGTCCGGGCCGGGGGTGAAATGCAGCACGGGCGCTGTGGCCAGCTCGTCGCCGTGCAGGTAGGTGTCACAGGCCGGGCACCAGTACCAGCGGCGGGCCGCTTCGGTGCCGGGCCCCCAGGCGTCGATGCGCAGCACCAGGTGCGGCCGGGTGCCGGGTTCACGGGTGCGGGTTCGAGCTGTTCGGTGATGCAGGCCAGCGGCCAGGCCGCGCCGCAGTCACCGCAGATCAGGGCCGTTTCGGTGGTGCCATCGGCATTGGTCAGCTCATGGGCGCTGACGTCGTTGCTGGCGCAGTCGGGGCAGACCCGCTGGTGCTCGATGACCCGGAAGCCGTTCACCGGCCACCGCCGGGCGGGGTGTGGGCGCGGATGAGCCGGGCAAGGTCGGCCGCGCTGGTGGCGCGGGTGGTGATCCAGGTTTCGGCGCAGCCCGTGTGGCAGGGCTGGTTCTGAGCCGGTGACCGGCACAGCGCGGGCTCGCCGCAGATGACGCAGGGTGCCAGCGGGCCGATGCGGGCGCGCCGCCAGTCGAGGAACACCCGGCCGGGCGTAACGCTGGTAGCGTGGGGCATGCCAAGGTCTCCTGTTCTTGTGATGAGGTAGGGGCGTTCTGGCTGGCCGGGCCGGGGGATGGCCGTCCCCCAGGCCCGGCACTTTGCTGTCAGGCGTTGATGACTTCGCGGGCCAGGGACAGGGCCCGGTGCTTGAGCGGCTCGGGCCGGATCAGGGTCCGGTTGAGCCGGGTCTCCCACGACCGCGCAGTACGCACGTGGTCGAGGTACTCCCCCGCCGCCTGAACCAGCCCGTAGGCCGTCCCGGCGATCTGCTCGTTGGTGGTGGAGCCGAACAGCAGCCGCAGCGCGGCGCGGGCCTCCTCGACGTTGCGGGCGACCCGGTCGGTGATCAGCCCTTCGGGGGGCTTGGGGATGAACTGGGTGATGAACAGCTCCCGCTGGCCGGGAGTGATGGGGATGGCCAGCAGCTCGCTGGCGAGTTCGGTGTAGCGGCGCATCTCGGCCTGGGCGCCGGTCACGGCGCGGCGGGCGTCCTCGATGCGGGTCCGCCAGGAGGCCTTGTGGATGAAGGCGAAGGTGGTGCCGGTGCGCTCGCCTTCGAGTTCGGCGGCGCGGAAGGTGTTGGCGCAGACGATCCGCACGGCGGTGGCGCGCAGCGCGCACGCGCCGGTGCCGTCGTGGCGGTTGGTGATGGCCAGATACGGCAGGGTCGGGCTGTCATCGCCGGGCAGGGTGATGGGCTCATCGAGCAGGGCCAGGCACCACACCGACCGGCCGCCGTCCAGCACGCCTGCGGTTTCCCACTTGACGTTGGGCTGGGCCAGGACGGCCTCGACGATCTCGCCCATCTGGGTGTGGTTGATGACGGTGTAGGTGTCGCGGTTCAGCGACAGGATGGCCCCGGTGTCGGAGCGGGCGATGGACTTCCAGCCCGGGACGGGCTCATACCGGGGGCCGCCGTCGGCGGTGATGCCGGTCGACGGCGTAGACCTCGGTGGTGATGGGGTCCCAGTCCAGCCCGGCGAGCTGGCGGGCCTGGTCCCAGGAGCCGGGGTAGTCGGCCAGGACGGTGCCTTCGCGGTGCCAGGGCATCTGGCGGACGGAGAACATGGACTCGACGTTGGCTGGCATGGCAGGTGTCTCCTTGAACTGATGTCACGGGTGGGGGTGGCCGGGTGCGGCCGGGATCAGGGCGTAGGCGGCGACGCGGACGCCGTAGTAGTCAAAGCGCAGCTCGCACAGCTGGTAGCAGCTGCCCTGGTCCTGGCAGTGCTCACTGGTCAGCACGCCGCCGAACCGCATGGCCCATTTGCTGACGGCCCGGGCGCCGGGCCGGTCGCCGGTGAATTGCAGGCAGATGCGCTGGTCGGAGGAGATGGCGATGTAGCCGGGCTGGGGCAGGCCGGTGGCCTGGTTCATCAGGTCGGCGGTGCCGACCACGATGGCCCCAATGGGCAGGGGCGGCAGGGCTGCCGCAGCAAGCTGACCCGGGTCAGGGTCGGTGAAGTGGACCACGGCGGGTCTCCTGTTCTGGTGATGAGGCAGGGGTCTTCTGGCTGGCCGTGGCCAGGGGGATGGCCGTCCCCCAGGCCCGGCAAGGCTGGTGTCAGCTGGTGGCCTGTTCGGGCCTGATGTAGGCGGTGGCCTCGACGCTCACACCACGCCGGGGAAGGAATGATCAGCGAGCAGCGCACCATGTCGCGGCCGTCGCTGTCGGTCATGTGCGTGCCGATGATCGGCCCGCCGTAGCGGCTGCCCCAGCGGGTCAGCGCCTCCAGGTCCTCCGGCTTACTGCCGAACCCCAGGGTGATCTCCTGGCAGGACCGCGACACGCAGACATACCGTGGCGCAGGCAGGTCAGCCAGCAGCTTGACCGCGAGCTTGAGCAGCTCTCCCAGCCGCTTGGGCTGTGCAGGGTCCTGGACCTGGACGTAGTCGGGGATGGTGATGGCGGTATCGGTCATGACGGGCTCCTTTTCTCTGATCGTGAAGCAGGGATGGTTCCGCTCTGGCGGAACCAGGTCAGGCCGCGTGCACGGCCTTGCCGGACGGCACCGGCTCGACGGCATCCGCGCGGAAGGACCGGCGGATCTTGCTGTCACGGCCGACCCACGGTGCGAACACCAGGCCGCGGACCACGGCAAAGCCATCGAAGGGCACCTTGGGCTCGTCTCCGGCCACCTCGACCCAGATGGTTTCCTTGGTCTCACGGTCGTTGTCGATCGCGTCCAGCCGCAGCGTCCAGATCAGCCGCCCGTCCGGCGTCGCCGCCTGCCGGGACTTGTCCTTGAAGTCCGGGCGCGGCTTAGCCGCCCCGGCCACCCGGAACTGGATGCCGCTCGTGTCGATCAGAAGTCGCATGGGATGCTCCCTCTCTCTAACTGGCTTAAGCCAGTAACGATTTCTTCCGTTGTACTGGCTTAAGCCAGTATCCGTCAAGACCCCTGGAAGAACTGGCTTGAGCCAGTCGTGTACGCTGGCGAGCGGCCACAGCCCGCCGGAGCGCGGAGGCCGATAACAGAGGGGAACAAGGGGCCAATGAGCCAGGAACAGCGCGCAGAGCGCCAGCCACCAAGCAGGAAGATCGCAGAGGCGATCCGCGACCAGATCGAGTCGGGGGAACTTCAGCCGGGAGCATTGCTGCCATCCGAGCGAGAACTTGCCAGCGCCCACGGCACCGCGCGGAACACAGCCCGCGAGGCCGTGCGGATTCTCAGTGACGCCGGGCTAGTGATCACCGATCACGGCCGGGGCAGCTTCGTCCGGACCCAGGCCCCGCTGATCCGGCTGGGCAACGACCGGTACTCACCCCGGCACCGCGAGACCGGCCTGTCACCGTTCCTGCTGGAGACCGCCAAGCAGGGCAAGGCGGGCCGGTTCGAGGTACTGAGCATCGACCGGGTCCAGCCACCGCCCGGCGTGGCCGAGCGACTGGGAGTCTCCGCCCGGGCTAAGTCGGTGCTGCGGCGGGAGAACATCTTCTGGGCCGATGACGACCCGGTCAACCGGGTGACAACCTACGTGCCGTGGGACATCGCCAAAGGCAGCGGACTGCTAGAAGGTGTGGTGCCGCACCAGTTCGGCATCCACGGCGTGCTCGAAGAGCGCGGCCACACCATGACGCGCATCAGGGAGGAGGTCAGCACCCGCATGCCCCGGCCCGACGAGACCGCCGCCATGCGGCTGCGGCCCGGCGTGCCGGTGCTCGATGTCTGGCACACCAGTATCGATCAGGACGGCGAGCCCTACGAGCTGACCCGGTTCGTCATGCGCGGCGACATGACCGGTCTGCTGTACGACGTGCCTGTCGAATAGCGACCCGCCGTGAAACACGCGGCGCTGGCCCGCCTAGGCCTGCTGGCGCTGATCTGGGGATCAGCGTTCCTGTGGATCAAGCTGGCCATCCGCGGGTTCTCACCCGTCGAGGTCACTCTTGGCCGACTGGCCCTTGGCTCAGCCGTGCTGTTCCCGGTGGTGGCCGCCCGTCACGAGGCCCTACCGCGCTCGGGCCGGGTGTGGGCTCACATCGTGGTAGCCGCGCTGTTCGCCAACGCGCTGCCCTACCTGCTGTTTGCCGTCGCCGAGCAGTCCATCAGCTCATCGACGGCCGGGATCATCAACGCGACCACACCGCTGTGGACCATGGTCCTGGCCCTGGCCGTGCGCCATCAAAGAGCATCAGCCCGTGGCAGGCGGCCGGGCTGATCGTCGGCTTCGCGGGGACGCTGCTGATCTTCTCGCCCTGGCGGTCCGCATCCGACATCGCCTCGGCGGGAGGACTGGAGTGCCTGGCCGCCTCAGCCAGCTACGCGGTCAGCTACATCTACATGGACAAGTACCTGGTCCGGCGCGGCATCAGCCCGATCACCCTGTCGGCCTGCCAGCTCGCTGCCGCCGCCGTAATACTGGCTCTCGTCCTGCCTTTTAATGGAGCGACGGTTCCGCGACCGAGCCTGGCCAGCGTGACTGGGCTGGCAGTCCTGGGTGTGATCGGGACCGGGGCCGCCTACGTGCTGAACTACCAGATCATCAGCAGCGAAGGCGCCACCATCGCCTCGACCGTGACCTACCTGCTGCCCGTCATCGCCATAGTCCTAGGCGTTCTCATCCTGGGAGAGACCATTACCTCCTGGTCCTGGGCGGAATCGCACTGGTGCTAGTCGGGGTAGCGCTCACCCGCCGCAAACGCCAGCCAGAGCGTGCCGCCGAGCCCAGATCCGCAAGCTCTTCTGTGCCTAGCCCCACTTGATCCTTGACACGCCCTAGAGATGTTTACGGCCCGCAGGCCGCTGTTAGATGAAGTGCAGGAGCGCTCCTGCGACTAGCGCGAGCAAAACCGGGGGCCCTTCGTAGCTACCGGTGAGGCGGGTCTGCTGGCCGTCTGGCTGGCGCGTCCGTGCCGCGTCGATGCGGATCGAGGTGCCCGCCACGGATCCGCGGATCTTCGCGCGGTGAGTGGTCCGTCGATGGCGGCGTAGATCGTGTATTCGGTGCTGCCCAGCGTCCCGTCAACAGCGACTGTTGAGGTGCTCCCGAGGCCGCCTGAAGCGGTCTCGACAGTGGCATCGAGAGCCAGGGCTCCGACGTGGCCGGTGATCGTGCCATGGTCGAAGAAGTAGCCGGGCTCAAGGTGAAAGGTGGCGTGGAGTTCCACCGGCTGCCCTGCGAACGACCCTGTGAGGTCCGAGGGCACGTCCGGATAGATGCGGTAGTTGTCTCCGTTCTTCCAGGTAGCCGATACCGGTATCCCTGCGATGGTGCCAGCTGCCACGCCGTCGTGGGCGGGCACGTTCAGGTTCAGGCGCACAGGCTGCCCGCCTACTGACCCACTGAGTAGGCGGGAACGCTCGAAGACGAGGTCGACACGTGCGTGGCCGGGGATGACGCCAGCCGGATCGGTATCGGCTGGGAACTGCCGGCCTGGTGGTTTGGGTCGTTCCCACTTGCCATCAGGGTCCATGCCCTCAACTATCACACGGCTCCCGCCGGGCTGGGCCGTCCATTGGCGCTGGCCAAGGGCTGGGTTTACAGCGTTGCGCCGTGAGATGCCGCCCTATGATCCGCCCCTATTGCACGGGCCCAGGAACAACGGGCCCAGGAACCTGTGATCGGACGATTGATGTGCGACAGATCTCCGTCAGTTGAAGTGCGATACGTGCCAGGGAATCAGGCCAGCAGGCCGTCAGAGCCGGATTCATGGATCTGGCCAATGAGCAGGTGCCGTCGCGGTCCCGGCAAGGTCCGGGTCAGTCAGCCGTGGGACTCGCCTGGCGACTAGATCAGCTCCAGGAGAACGCCGTCTTCGGACTCGTTGCCACCTGGGCCGTGGACGCGGATGATGCCGACGATCTCATCGAACAGGGTCGGACCCTCGCCGCGGCGCGCGCGGCTGATCCTGGCCTGGATGATCGAACGCTGTGACGGATGGCAGGTGAGGAGAAGCCCCTCCAGCCGAAGGGCTGTCGCCTCGTAGCCGAGCGCGGCCCGAGACGACTCAGAGTTAAGCCACCTCAGCACCCATCGGTGCTCGGGCGTCCCGAAACCCCCTCGGAGCAAGTCGTTGAAGGCATCCAGATTCCCCCGCCACGTGTAGTGGCAGAGCAGCCGCGAGACCTCTCGGGCAAAGCCGTCGAAGTCGGAGAAGTTTGCTCCGTCGATGACCAGCACGGGAAGGTCATCGCTCTGGTTGGTCATGATCCAAGTATGGGCGTCACCCCGGTTATCGCTTCTGCCGCGATCTACGCTCGGATGTCGCAGATCAGTTGGCGGACGACTAGTCGCACGTCAGTCGACGGAGGACAACGGGCCCAGGAACCGTGCCGAGGAACCGCATAGCTCTTCTGCCCTGTTACAACTTTCTCCACAGCTTCAAGGGCACGCCTTCGGCGCGCCAGTCGCCCGGCCCGAAGGGTCGGATCGAGCGCGGTGAGCGCGATGCCATCGGGGGAATACGCGACCGACGGACCCGAACGCCAGCCAGGCCAGAGCAGGAGAGCGGAGGCCACCCATCGACCGTGGGGCGGCGGCCTGCCGCGCCCCTTCGGGCGGGAGCCCTACGGGCGCGGCGCCGCGCGCCGGTCAGCTGGCCCGCACTCGCAGGCCAGTGGCGAAGGCCGTAACGCTGGCCTCGATGCCCGCAGCTGCGATATCTGACCGGGCCGTCCTCCGCGCCGGGCATCCTCTCGCCGCGCAAAGATCACCGTCAAGGGCGCGCCCAAGGGCGCGTCGCTGACGCGATGGCGCAAGCGCCACCCTGGACACTGATCTTCCCCGGCAAGACCCTGGCAGCTATCGGGAGGACGGGGAAGAGTGCGCAGCTGCGACATATCCAAACCGAGTGGCAGCGCTAGCAACTCTGAAGGTCTGGAGAGTTACGCTGCCACCATGACTACCTCGCCGCTGTCCCCAGACGAATTCCGCGCTGCGGCCGAGGTGCATCATGAGCTCGGCCCTGAGTACAGCGACGCCGTGGTGGAATCGTTCCTTGAGAAGGTAGACCGGGAGATAGGCGCCCGGATCGATGCACATCTGGCCAGCGCGCCGGGCGCCCGCCGCCGCCCGGCGGAGGTATCGGCGCTATCCAGGCGGCGCGCTCTACTGACCGGGCTAGCAGTTGGCACCGCCGTCACGGGGATACCGCTGACCTGGATCATTGTCATCCTGCGCGGTAGCGCGTCCGTCCGTGCGGACGGGCAGCTATGGCTGGTTGGCACCTGGCTCGGAATCGCAGTGCTTTGCGCGCTAACAGCTTCGGTGCACAAACCGCGCGGGCGTGAGTGATCGCACCGGGGTCCTGCGCGGAGCGCCGACAGTTCGGGACGAAGAGGCCGCCGCGAGAGGCCGTGCCACCAGCGTGCCAGAACCAATAGGACGAGCGGGGCACTGGCGGTCACTCAAGGGACAGGCAAATGCTGCCTGACGTGGACGAGCCCAGGACCGGCTCTCGGCTAAGACGACCTGATAAGGAAGAGGTCGCGGCGCCCGGTGTCAAGAGGCGCTTGACAGTCGATGGCTTCCGGGTGTGAGTTGGCCATCCGGCTACGCTGGCCGGATTTGGCCGCACAACGGCGCTCAACGTTGCCACCTACTGCGTATCGGTGAGCAGCACTCCACCAGGTCAACGGGCATATGAGCCGGTGGGGGACATGCCTGAAACAATCTACGGATCAGAAGGTTGGGGGTTCGAGTCCCTCCGAGCGCGCCCAGCTCCAAGGCCCGTTGCCCGCCCGGCAGCGGGCTTTCTTTTCGTTTTGGGAGCCACGCTGGGAGCCACGGCCCTACGCCAGCGCCCGAACAGAGCCAGGCTCATCGATTCTGCCGCCTGGACCCACCCTTGCGCGCGGAGCCTCTAGCGACCCGGCGGCCCTGACGGCGAGGGCCAGCCCAAAGGCCAGGCCCGGAGCGCGCGCGGCGAACCTCGCATCGATGCACGTCAACCGGCTCTGACCAGGAAGAAACAGGTGGCCGCCGCTCACAGAACAAGCTTCCAGGCAACCGATCGTATGACTGAGCCACCGGAGGCTGACCGCCAAGGCTGACCGCAACGACATCCGTGTTCAGCGGACTGGAGCGGACCGGAGATTGGCGAAGACCCAGGTAAGCGACGCAGCCGGAGCCGGGAATCTACCTTACATGGGAGTGATAGCCTCCGATCCCGGCCAGAACGCCAGAACGGGGGCTGCCTTGCTGACTGCCTCGTGTCAACGTGCGTCTTGTCGAAACCTTGAAAGCATGTTTCGATGGAAATAGGGTGTATCAACAGTAAGGCGGGGGAGCTACGGAGGAAGATCAGCGGTCCGGTGTCCCAGGGGTGCTAGGTGAGCCGTTGCTCAAGGGCACAACGGATGCCACCGCGACCGTTCGGCGGCTGCTTGTTGCTTACACCGACACGCTTGATGTTCTTGATGGCCTGCCAGCGATGCCGAGGGTTGCCACGGGCTGGCACTGGTGGTCGCGGCCGGGCGCCCCGATTCGTCTTCCCCGGGTTTCGTGGATGCTTCGTTCGCTGACGTTGTGGCATATCGATCGCGTGCTGTCAGGCGCTGAGAAAATGTTCCATCGCCGGTCGGCGCTTGGGATCGCGGGGGCGGGCGAAGCTGATGCTCTTGGTGCCGTCGCCGAATTCCGGGTATCGCTTCCCTCGCGATCAAAGGCGCTTCGGATCGGTGTGACTTGTGGCCGCCGCGCTCGTCGTGGCGCGTTTGCTGGATACATTGCTGTCGCACGTTGTCACGGGTCACGTGGATCCCAATTCGCCGGCATTTGCAGCCGAACAGCTGTTTGACAAAATGCTAAGCGGGTTCCAACTAACGTCAAGTTCGATCGGCTCTGCGGTTGATAACGTGTTCCAGGATTCACCGGTCGTGCTCGCTTGGCGCAGCCCTGCTGATATTGGTGTCCTTGTACCTGATCATGCGGCCGGTAGCGAGCGCGTTCCGCCTCAAGCGGCTGCTGCTCAACTTGTACCCAAACGCAGACAGCATGCGGGGCAGCACGCCAGCCTCATGGAGTGTGTCGCGGTCCACGGGTGTCTACAGCCTGGAGCGGGAGACCTTTGCGATGCTGGGTGCCCGTGTGCCCCGCGAGCCGCCGCTGGATCTCGTTGTATCACTCGTTGGTATCGACTCGTTGTATCACTGGCGATTTTTGCTCTGGTTATCACCGTTCTCCTCGACCCAACCATTCACCCGTACCTCCTAACTGACGTGCCTATCCTGCTGCTCTTCATCATCCCGCCCGTCACGATCCGGTTGGCGTGGCTGGCGGCGGCACGGCGAGCGCGCAAGGGCCTTCCCCGCTCGGCCTGGCTTTTCGCCGACGAGGTGACCGTCCCATGGCGTTCCGAGCCGGTGCGATGCCGGTCGCCACTACTGATCGGCGCGCTGAGTGTATGGGCGTTGTTCCTATTCCTGATCGTTGGGTGGCTATGGCGGTCAACCTCCAGAGATCTTCGCGACCAGGGCCGTGCGTACAACGTCAAGCATTTGCGCGGCATGCATCCCGCGGCTCAGGCGCTCGCGGCAGGTCCAGGTATCGTCCTTCTCGGTGTGCCCGCGCTGGTCGTGCTCTTCCGCGCTCCGCGGTACATATCGGAAGCACAGGCGTCAATCGGACTCGAACGGCCGGTCACCCGTCACATTGCGTGGCTGGCACCTGTATGGCCTGTGTTGTGCGTTTTGTTGCAACGCGAACTCAACCGCCTCTGGCAAGCCCAAGGCATGCAGGTCGACGGGCGCACCCAACCCATACCGATTGGGCGCAGGTAATCGCCGAGCGGACCTGCTGCATGACCATTGCCGACTTGATGCGCACATGGTTCACCTCGCAGTCGCCGCGGCGCGGCCTGACGGCTCCTTGCAGCGGCCTTCACCTGGACAGGGTCTGGGTCCGGCGGTTTCATGGGGCAAGGGGAAGCCGGGCCCAGGGCAAGATCTGCATGACCATGGGGTCTCGCGGTTTCAGGGAGCCCAGGAGCGCGGGGTGGGTGGCTATGGCTGTGCGGAGCGGTTTCGATGTTGTCGTCGTCGGGGGTGGCATCGCGGGTTCGATTCTGGCCGGTGTTTTGGCGCGGTCTGGCGTGCAGGTGCTGGTTGCCGAGAAGGAGCCGCGCTTCCGGGATCGTATTCGTGGGGAGGGCACGTACCCGTGGGGGGTGGCGGAGGCGTCTCGCCTGGGGGTGGGAGCGGTGTTCGAGCAGGCGGGCGCGGTCGAGCTGGCCGGGGTGAGGGTCTACCAGGCGCGAGAGCCGGTGCAGACCGATTGGTGGGCGGCGACTTCCCTGGACGGATTGAACGAGGCTGGGTTCTCCCATCCCCGGCTGCAGGAAGCTGCGTTTTGCTGGGCGGAGTCCATGGGCGCGGCGGTGCGCCGGCCGGTGAAGGTGACCGGCTTTGCTGGCGGCGGCAGGGCGACGGTCACGGTAACCCACGATGGCCGCGTGGAGCAGGTGCGGGCGAGGCTGGTCGTGGGGGCCGATGGCAAGATGGGCAAGACCAGACGATGGACTGGCGGGGATAGCGCGGCCGATCCCGAGCACCACCGGTTCGGCGGGGTCGCAGTGTCGGGTGTCCGCACCGACGACCGTGACACCGACAACCTCGCGGGGATCCCGGGCGTGTGGGTGAACTGGTTCGCCCAGGGCGCCGAGACGACCCGGCTGTATCTGACCATGGCGTATGAGCAGCTGCGCGCGAGCGGGGCCGACCGCTCGTTTGACGCGCTGATCGCTGTCGCGGCCAAGTACATGCCCGAGGGCGCCCTCGACGCCGTCCGGCAGGAGGGGCCGATTGGTTTTTTCTCCAACGCCGACACGTGGGCGACCCAGATCGCGGGCCAGGGCGTCGTGCTGATCGGCGACGCCGCGGGCTCGGTCGATCCCACTGTGGGCCTGGGCACCGCCCAGCTGTTCCGTGACGTGCGCGAGCTGAGCGATCTGCTGCTCCGCGATGATGACTGGCCAGCGGCAATCGAGGAATATGCGGAGCGGCGCACGCGCTATTTCGCAGTCCTGAGGCAATACGACCTGTGGCGCACCATCATCGACATGGACGCAAGCGAGGCGGCCGATCGGCTGCGCGAAGGGAACAAGGCAGCGGCCGAGGCCGACCCGACACTCGGCGGGTTCGCCCTCATCGAGGCCCGCGGGCCCGACGGCCTGACCGCCGACGCAAGCGCCCGCGCGGCATACTTCGGGAAAACTCTCGTGCCGACGCGCGACATGGATCAGTCATTATCCCGACCAAGGGCGGACAGCGGCAGCGGCGGCGGGCCGGATCGCGGAAGCCGGTATCTGCCGCCAGAGCTGACCGCCATGCCGGGCGTCATACAGCACAGGAGTACAGCAACGCAGTCGGCCGTGAACGCCTCCGAGAAGCTTCCGTCGAACGGGTGACCTGCCCCAACGACCATCAACGACCGCGCCGCCGAGAGTTCGCATCGAGGGGGTCAGGGGTTCAAATCCCCTCAGCTCCACCCAGAACCGCAGGTCAGAGCCCTAGCTCGACCCGGTGATAGAGCATCGAAGATCATTTGTCACTCAGATGTCACTGGGACGGGACACGCAGCGGTGACACATGGCGGCTCCCGGTGGCATGGGTGGGCAGGACCCTCATATCCGTGACCCAGCTACCAGTTGAGGTTCGGTGACCACTCTTCGGCGAAGGTTTCCATCTGGCGCAGCACGAGCTCGGTGGCGGTGGGCTGCGCGTCGGGCGGTAGCCGTACCGGGCAAGCAGGCGCTTGATGGTGGAGCGGAGCTTGGCGCGGACGTCATCACGGGAGACCCAGTCGGTGGTGACGTCGCGGCGCAGGGACCTGACCAGGTCGCGGGCGATGTCGGCGAGTACGCCAGACCCCATCTCGGTGACGGCTGACTCATTCTGCGCGACCGCGTCGTAAAACGCGAGTTCGTCGCTAGTCAGGGCGGGAGTGAACTGCTGGCCGCGTTCGCATCGGCGGATACTTCCCTGGCCATCGCCACGAGCTCGGCGATCACCTGCCCGGCGGAGAGGCTCTGGTTGGTGTAGCGGGCCATCAGGGCGACCAGGCGGTCGGAGAAGCTCTGCTGGCGGACGACGTTGTGCCGGGTGACCCTGCGCATCTCCTGCTCGATGAGCCGCCGTAGCGCCTCAATGGCCAGGTGCGGGTTGCGGTTTTGCTGCATCCGCTCGATGAAGGCGGCGTCCAGGTGCGAGAGGTCCGGGCGCGGGATCCTGGCTGCCTCGTACAGGTCGGTGATGTCTCCCGCCTCGACCGCCCCAGCGGTGAGCTGGCGGAGGTACATCTCCGCGTCCGCCGGGACGGGCAGGCCCCGGGCTCGCTGGTCATCGGCGTCGGCCTTGGCCATCCACACCCGGATCTCCTCGAAGAACGCGATCTCGTCCCGGTGGTCGCGCATCTCCTTGTGGCTGGAGCACAGGGCGTAGAACCGGGCCAGTTTCGCGGCCGCTGACCGGAAGCGGTCAGCGAGCGTGGGCTCGCCTTCCGCGGGCTGATTGCCGGGCGTTGCCGGGTCGCGCAGATAGTTGACCGTTCCGGCCACCGCGTTGAGGTACGACCTGGCCGACCTGACCGCCCGCCAGTCATAGCCCGCGAGGATCACGTTGCCGATGGTGTCAAGCAGATCGCGGACCCGGGCTATGGCCTCGTCCAGGTCGCGGCCGAGCGGCTTGGTGCGCTGATCGTCGGCCGTGTACTCGGCGAGCGCGGCGTACAGGTTCTCGGTCAGGGGAGCGTACCCGACCAGCAAGCCATCCTGCTTGTCACGGTAGGTGCGATTGACCCGGGCCAGCGCCTGCATCAGCGCTGCCCCGCGCATCGGCCGGTCCAGGTAGAGGGTGTGCAGTGGCGGCGAGTCGAACCCGGTGAGCCACATGAACTGGACGATGACCAGTTCCAGCTCGTCCTCGATGTCCTTGGCTCGGTGCTGGATCAGCTTGTTCTGTGACGGCCGCCGGACGTGCTTGCGGATCGGCGCCGGATCGTCCGGCCCGCCCGTGTAGACGACCTTGATCTTGCCCTTGTCGATGTCGTGATGCCAGTCCGGCTTTAGGCCGATAATTTGCTCGTGCAGGTCTGCGCAGATCTGCCGGGTGGCGCAGACGATGATGGCCTTGCCCGGGCCGCCGATGAACTTCCGCATCTGCTCCGAGCGGCTTTCCCAGTGCGCGACCAGATCGGCGGCGAGCACCCGCACCCGGGCAGGGGCGCCGTAGAGCGCATTCATCACTGCGACGGCCCGCTGCACGCCCTCACGCTCAGGGTCGTCCAGTCCGGCGGTGGCCTGGCCGCGGGCACCGGGCGCAAGTCTCCCCGTGGCTGGCCGGGTCGCGGGAATTGCCGGTGGTCACGGCTTCCTTATTAGGCTGGACTCTTGTCGATCTTGATGGCGCTGCAGAGGACCAGACAAGCCCGGCGCTGACTCGCGCAGCCGGCCCGGCCCTGATGATCTTCGGCATCATGCTCAACCGCAGCGGGTGGAGGATCGACTACCTCGGCATGATCACCCCCGTCGACGAGCTAACCCGGACGGTCGCCATGAGGCGACCGGACCTTGTCGTCCTCGCCGCCACCCTGCCGGAGAACCTCGAGCCCCTCGCCCCGCAGCTCACCACGCTCGCCCAGCACACCCCGCTCGCCCTCGCAGGAGCCGGCGCCACGGCGGAACTCGCGGACGCCGTGGGAGCCCGGCTGCTGACCGGCGACCCGGTCACCGAGGCCGAGAACGTCGAATGGCCGCGGTAAGGGTCTCACGGGCGGCGGCTCCGGCCTCGCGGGCAGCCGGCCGTGCCCGGCACCGGCCGAACCGGCCACGACGTGGCCGGCGACAACACGCCACCCCCGGCTCCTACCACGGCACCGGCAGCCCTTCCACGGTGATGTCTAAAACTGACGGAGGTTGTTGACAGTCGGGATGGCGGTGTCGGGATGGTGGAGGTGGCGGGAATCGAACCCGCGACCTCCTGCGCCCAAAGCAAGCGCGGTGCGCACTTGACTTCCCGGGCCTGAGGATCTTCCACGATGCCGTCCTGTGCTGCTGACGGACGCTGCCGACCGCCAAGTGCGGCTGGTGCGGCCAGCGGACGTTCTCCGCGACGGTCGAATGACGGTCAAACGATCTTTACGCTTTCGCGCACCGGCTAGTCAGGGCCTCTGACCTGGGGTTCTGGGAGCCCTTACGGAATCGAACCGTAGGCCTTCTCCTTACCATGGGCAGCCAGCACGGCCCTGCAATCGCCGCCAGCCCTGCCAGCAAACCCCCAGCGCCAGGCCCTCAGCAGTTGCCGGCCTGACGGCGCGGAACGCGGCGATTTGGCCCTGAGTGCACACCTGACGAGGTGGCGGCGGAGGCAGAAGTCCTGATCATCATCCTGCCCAGCAGCCAGGAACTGCACGATGTCATGATCATCCCCCTGCAGCGCGCGGGGACCAGCCTCGCCGGCGTGGTGATTAGCGCGCCGCGCCGCGGGTAGCGCCGCGAAGACATTGAGACATGCCCGGCTGTGCGCCGGCCTGGCTACGGGCGACACCACTGATGCACAGCTCAAACGGCAGAAGTCCTGCACATCAGCGCCGCGAAGCCAGGGCCCGGCCTTCAGGCGGGAAGTAGAGGAAGGGACGCTGAGCATGTGGGTTTTTCTATCTGCCCGGCTGCGGACCTGGCTGCTGCTGGCCATCGCACTGCCGCTGGCCCGGTTGCTCGTCCATGGCGTCGCCATCGCCGCTGAACGGCATGATCCATCCGCTCGTACGGCGAAACTGCTCCACCGTGCCGATTCGGCCCTGACCGCGGTGTCTGGGCGCGCCTCGCGCGGGGCCAGACGCGGAGACCGGACAGGAACCGCCAGATGACCGGATCATCCCCCTCGGCGCCAGGCCGGCCCGGGCCATCACCGTTGCGTTGCCTGGTCACCGGGGCCTCTGGGTACATCGGCGGGCGGCTGGTCCCTGAACTGCTCGCTGCGGGGTACGCCGTCCGGTGCATGGCTCGTGACCCGGGGAAGCTCACCGACCGGCCCTGGTCCGGCAGTGTCGAGGTCGCGGCGGCCGACGCACTGGAGGGGACCAGGGTGCGGTGCGCTCTCGAGGGTGTCGATGTGGTCTATTACCTCATCCACTCGCTGGGCACAGGTGCGTCGTTTGCGCAGCGGGACCGCGACGCGGCGGGCATCTTCGCCGACGCCGCCGTGTCCGCGGGGGTCAAGCGCATCGTGTATCTGGGGGGCATCGTTTCCGGTGATGGCGGCGGCCTATCACCGCATCTGCGCTCGCGGGCGGAGGTGGGGGACATCCTGCTAGGTGGTGATGTGCCGGTGGTCGCGCTGCAAGCTGCCGTGATCATCGGCAGCGGGTCAGCGTCGTTCGAGATGCTGCGCTATCTCACCGAACGGCTGCCGGTGATGGTCACCCCGAAATGGGTGGCAACCCGCATTCAGCCAATCGCCGTCCATGATGTGCTGCGTTATCTCGTCGGCTGCGCGGCGCTGCCTCCTGACATCAACCGCCGCTTCGACATCGGCGGTCCGGACGTGCTGACGTATGCGGAGATGATGCGCCGGTATTCCGGCGTGGCCGGGTTGCGGCCGCGGGTCCTGATTCCCGTACCGCTGCTCACGCCGCGGCTGTCGTCGCTGTGGGTCGGGCTGGTGACGCCGGTGCCGGCCGGCTTGGCGATGCCGCTGGTCGAATCGCTCAGGAACGAGGTCGTATGTTCCGAGCACGACATCGCCGCGTATGTCCCGGATCCCCCAGGGGGCCTTGTGCCTCTCGACCGTGCCATTGCGCTGGCCCTGCAGCACACCCGCGAGGGCGCGGTCTCCACCCGCTGGTCATCGGCCGCGACGCCCGGCGCTCCCAGCGACCCGCTTCTCAGCGACCCGTCGTGGGCGGGCGGCTCGCTCTATGTGGACGCGCGCATCAGTGCCGTCCGCGCTTCGCCGGCGGCACTGTGGCGGGTCATCGAAGGCATCGGAGGTGAGACGGGATGGTATTCCTTCCCGGCCGCATGGGCCGTACGCGGGCTGCTCGACCGGCTCGCCGGCGGCGTCGGGCTGCGCCGCGGCCGGCGTGATCCGCGGCACCTGCTCATCGGCGACGCGCTGGATTTCTGGCGGGTAGAGGCCATCACGCCGGGATCGCTGCTGCGGCTGCGCGCGGAGATGAAACTGCCCGGCCTGGCCTGGCTCGAAATGGCGGTCAGCCGAGACCATGACGGCATGACCACCTACAGTCAGCGGGCTATCTTCCAGCCACGCGGACTCGCCGGACACGCATACTGGAGATCCATATCGCCGTTCCACGGCGTGGTCTTCGGCGGGATGCTCCGCAACATCACCGCAGCCGCCGAGCGGGCCAGCCGCTCAGCAGACAAGCCCGCGCCAGCCGGGCACTGAGCAACACGGCAAGATCCATGCCACGTGTCAGGAGCATGGCACCGGACCTGGGCGTCAGGACCACGTCAGATCACCGTCTGTGTTCAGCAAGAGTGCCATCCACTGGGCCCTGCAACCGCCCTGAGCGATTAGGGGCGCTGGCAGTCGTGTCGGCAGCGCGGGCAGATGACCCGTTCTGTTGCGAAGCGGGGAGGGCGCAGGGTGATAGTTCAGGCCGATCCGTAGCCGTTAGGCCGAGTCCCTGCCTGGCAGCTCTGCCGGGAAGGGTGCCCGATGATGAGCGTTGAGCTGAGGTCCCGTACCTGCGGTGATCAGGCGTGGGCAGGCGCTGGGTGGCGACGGGCCGGCGGCGCTGCCGTGTACTGGGTAATCGCAGTGCCCGGCATCAGGCGACGGGGAGCCGCTGGCGTCAGCTGGGCGCACAGATGACCACAAGCCGGCGGGAGACGCTGTGGGGCCTGATCGCCACGCATGCCGCCGGGCAAGGGCGCCGGGTGTCGGTAGCCGGCATGTGCGCGGTTGCGGTCTCGTGCGTGCAGGGGACGGGGGCGTGGGTAACAGCTGCGAGCGGCCAGGGGCCGGATTTCGTCATGCGCATGAATAGCCCCGTCAGCGAGCAGCTCGCCGAGCTCCAGCTGACGCTGGGCCAGGGACCGGGCCACGACGTGCTGGCCTCGGCCACGCCGCCCCTGGCTGACGACATCGACGACGAGGAGCCGGGTCGCCAGTGGGCCGTGCTCACGGCGGAGGCAGGCAAGCTCGGCGCCCGGGCGGTGTTCGCGTTCCCGCTGGCCATCGGCGTACGTCGCCAAGTCCACCGGCTTCGACCTGTTCATCGACGCGATCGCAAGGTCGACAACTTCTACCTCGCCCTCGCCCGGCTGCCGCGCTGAGTCCCGGCGCGGACCCCCGCGTTGTTTGGGCGCAGCCCAGGGGGAAGTGAGCAGCGCGGAAGGCACCAACGACCCGGAGGGGGCACGATGACATCAGACGCGATCGTCCTGCTGAAAGACGACCATAAGGAAATCCGCCGCCTGTTCCGGGAGTTCCAGGGCGCTGGTGACAAGGCGGTCAAGAAGAAGGGCAGGCTCGTCGAGCAGATCATCAGCCTGCTCACCGTGCATACCTACATCGAGAACGAAGTGATGTACCCGGAGGTCCGCGCCCTGCTTCCCGATCTCGAGGACGACGTGCTGGAGTCCTACGAAGAGCATCACGTCGCCGACGTCCTGTGCATGGAGCTGTCCGCGATGGCGCCCGACGCGGAGCGCTTCGACGCCAAGACCACGGTGCTCATCGAGAACGTCACCCATCACATCGAGGAAGAAGAGGACGACTGGTTCCCGAAGGTGCGGGCCGGACTGGGCCGCAAGCAGCTCCAGGAGATCGGGGCCAAGCTCGAGCAGGCCAGGAAGAAGGCACCCCGGACCCCTTCCCAGCCCAGCGCGCTGAAGAAGGCAGCCGATGCCGTCCTCCCCTAATCGGCCATCAGCCATGGCAGGCAGCCCGGACCTGCTCGGTATCTACCTCAACGATCACCTGGCGGGCGCGACGTGCGGCACGCAGCTGGCGCGGCGGGCCGCGGGCGGGGCCGGGGGCACGGCCGCTTCCGGGGACCTGCGGCGTTTCGCGGCCGAGGTCGCCCAGGACCGGGCCACTCTGCTGCAGATCATAGTCACGCTCGGTATCCCCGTCCGCCACTACAAGGTGTATGCAGCCTGGATTGGCGAGAAAGCCGGCCGCCTGAAGTTCAACGGGCGCCTGACCTCCCGGTCGCCGCTGAGCAGCCTGGAAGAGCTGGAGATGCTCCGGCTGGGCGTGGAGGGCAAGGCGGCCGGGTGGCGCACGCTGCGGGTCCTGGCCGGCCAGGATCCCCGGCTGGACCCGGGCCAGCTCGACGAGCTCATCGCCCGGGCCCAGCGCCAGTCCGGTCTCCTGGAGGAGCTCCGCGTCCAGGCCGCGGCAGACGTCATCGCCGCGCGCGGCCCAGGAACTGACCCGGTCTAGGACACCGACGGCCAGCGAGTCCCGCGGCTCGGTCCAGCCAGCCGCTGTACCGTGGCGCCGCCAGAGTGTGCGCAGCAGCGAGGAGCCGATGTGCAGACACCGGTGGGTATCGACCGGGCGCGGCATTACGACCTGACGGGGCGCAGCCGCCATGTCTGGTGGCGGCGAGTTGCGCTGTGCTTCATCACCGCCTTCCCTGTTCTGGCGCTGGGCAATGTCTTCGGCCAGCATGCCTCGACCCAGACGACGGACGGCGCAGCCGTCCAGCTGGCTATCAATTCCCCGGCTCACGTGCGGGGCGGGCTGATCTTCACCACTGGGATAACCATCACGCCGCACGCGCCGCTGCAGGACGCACAGCTGTACCTGAGCAACGGCTGGTTTCAGGCCATGACCCTCAACGAGCTGGAGCCCACTCCCGGCAGCCAGCAGGCCCGGGGGAACTGGCAGATCCTTGATTTCGGCAAGCTGCCCGCTGGCACGGCTTTTCACGTGTGGCTTGCCTGGCAGGTCAATCCGACCAATGTCGGCAGGCATGCCCAGGACGTGGCGCTCTATGACGGAGGGACCCAGCTGATGATCGTGCACCGTACCGTAACGGTATTCCCCTAAGACCATGGATCTCGTTGTCCGCGCGGTCATCATCTTTGTGCTGGTGTTCGCGTTCACGCGGGTGCTGGGCCGCCGGGAGATGTCGAGCCTGCAGCCCTTCGACCTGATCCTGCTGGTGGTCATCGGCGACCTGGTCCAGGCCGGGGTGACGCAGAACGACATGTCCGTCACCGGGGATTTCATCGTTATCTGCACCATCGGCGCTTTGCAGGTCCTGGTTTCCTACCTGAGCTACCGGTTCAAGCGGATCCGGCCGGTTCTGCAGGGCGAGCCGATCGTGCTGGTCGAGAACGGCCAGCTGATCAAGCGCAACATGGACCGGGAGCGGCTGTCCCTGGACGACCTGGCCGAGCAGGCCCGGCTCAACGACATCGCATCAGTGGACGACGTCCGCTGGGCCATCCTGGAAACCAACGGGCAGATCAGCTTCATCAAGCAACAGCCCAGCCAGGCCTGATAGGCCGGCGCCGGCCGGGTAGGTTCACCGGATGACGGCCTTTGATGTAGTGGTGCTCGGAGCTGGCTCCGCAGGGAGCTGGGTCGCTGACGAAGCCGTGGCTGCGGGCCGGTCGGTCGCCGTCATCGAGCAGCTGCGGGTGGGCGGTGAATGCCCCTACGTCGCCTGCATCCCCAGCAAGGCCATGCTGTCCAGCGCGCACGCCCGGCAGCAGGCGCGGAACCTGGCCAGCCTCGGCGGCGGCGCGGCACCGTCACCGTCCCTGGGCCCGGATGCGGCGGCCTTCGGCCGGGCGGTGCGGCGCCGCGACGAACTGTCCCACCACCGGGACGACACCAGCGCGGCCGGTGAACTCACCGGGCACGGCGTCACCCTCATCCGCGGGACCGGCCGGGTGACCGGACCCGGCACAATCCAGGTCGGGGACCGGGAGATCGGATACCAGGATCTGGTGATCGCCACCGGATCGGTGCCAGTCGTCCCGCCGGTCGCCGGGCTGGACCGCCTGGGCGACCTGGCCTGGACCAGCGACCTGGCCCTGTCGTCGGCCGATTACCCGCGCTCGGCCGCCGTCCTGGGCGGCAGCGCGGTCGGCTGCGAACTCGCCCAGATCTACGCGGGATTCGGCACGCAGGTAACCCTGATAGAGCCCGCAGATCAGCTAGTACCTGGCGAAGACCCCGCCGTCGCTAAGGACCTGGCCGGAATGCTCACCACGGCCGGCATCATCGTGCGCACCGGCGCCACGGCAGCCGCCGCACGGCAGACCGCGGACCGCCAGGTGCATCTAGCCCTGGAAACGAGCGACGCCGTCACCGTCGAGCGGGTAATCCTGGCCGCGGGACGCAGGCCCGCCACTGACGGCGCCGGACTGGAGCGCCTGGGGATCGCCCTTGGCGACGACGGATCCGTCCCCGTCGATCAGCGCTGCCAGGTCGAGCAGCAGACGCGGGTCTGGGCCGCCGGGGACGTGACCGGGCTCGTTCCCTACACACACGGCGCCAACTACCAGGCCAGGGTGCTGACCGCCAACCTGCTCGGCGGCCACGCCACCGCCGACTACCGCGCCATCCCCCGGGTCATCTACACCGAACCCGCACTGGCCAGCGCGGGACTAACCGAAGACCAGGCCAGGGACAAGGGCCTGGACGTACTAACCGCCCAGACTGACCTAGCCGACACCGCCCGGGCCTCGACCGACAGCGCCGCAGCAGGCCGGCTGATCCTCATCGCCGACCGGGCAAAAGGCGTTCTGATCGGGGCCTCAGCGCTGGGACCGGGCGCCGACAACTGGATCAGCGAAGCCGCCCTGGCCATCCGCGCCGAGATCCCTCTCGCCGTCCTTACGGACGTCGTCCATCCCTTCCCCACCTTCGCCGAAGCCTACGAGATCCCCATCCGCGAACTGGCGAGCCAGATCTCCTGAGGACGTCGAGCGCCCTCCTGCCTTACTGGCCGAGAAGGGCTTTCAGGGTCCGCGCATTGCGGACGGCGTGAGCTGCGCCATCGTTATTGAAGTAGGCGTAGACCTGGTGGCCCGCAGTAGCCCACTCGGTGATGCGGGTGGCCCACCACCTGAGGTCCGCCTCGCTGTAGGAGCCGGCGTACAGGTGGCCGGGGTCAGGGCCGTGCAGGCGAACGTAGGCGAAGCCGGCTGTCACCCTCAGCACGCACGGCAGCCCTGCCCCGCTCATCACGCAGTAGGCGGCGCCGCAGGACTCGAGCAGAGCGAACACCGTCTCGCAATGCCAGCTCGGGTGCCGGAACTCCACCGCGACCCTGATCCAGCCAGGGACAGCCCGCAGAAACCAGTCCAGCCGGGCGTCGTCGCGCTCCTGGCCCGGGCCGAGCTGGACGAGCAGGACCGCGCGCTTGCCGTCCAGCTCGTGCCAGCCCCCGCGGATCCGGCTGATCCAGTCCTCGGGCTCGTGCAGCTTCCGGCCATGGGTCAGCCCGCGGGGAGCCTTGACCGACAGCTGGAAGCCCGGCGCCAGCCTCTGCTGCCAGCCACGGAATGCGGCCGGACGCGGCCAGCGGTAGAAGCTGCTGTTCAGCTCGGCGGTACTGAACTCCGCGGCATAACGAGCCAGCCGATCGCCGGGTGGCAGACCAGGCGGATACAGCTCGGGCTCCCAGTGGCTGTAGCTCCAGCCCGAGGTCCCAACATAGATAGCAGCCATGAGAAGCGCGGCGTTCCGGTAGCCGTCAGGGCCAGCCGATCAGCCGGCCCCCGGCAGCATGATCTGGAGAGCGCCGCCGACCTCACGGACCTGGAAGGCCGGCTGAGGTGCGGTGGCCGGGCCGCGCGCTACCGACCCGTCCTCGATGCGGAACATGCTGCCGTGCCACGAGCGGGTCGAGACCGGTGGCATGTTCGAGACGGTCGATCAGCACCATGCCGGCCCGGTGCCCGCCGTCCCCAGCGCTAAACCGGCTGGCCTCGCTAAGGGCTGGCTGCCGGCGAGCTATGCGGCCCTGCGCCGCGTGCGCCCCGGGGCCGCCGCGCCCGCCAGCGTGCGGCCCGGGGCTCGGCGGGTGGTGAGCCCCAGCGCCTGGGCGACGCTCGCGCAGCAGGGGACTCGCTGGCCGGGGCCAAGCCCGGCCAGGTCGGCACGCACGCTCGTGCTCAGCCCGGCCAGGCGCAGCTCACCATGGTCCGACAGGGCCCACAGCTGCGCGCGGGCCAGCATACGTACCGCCGCCGGCGCGCACCGCCGGGTTCTGGTCAGGTCCAGCACCATCGTCCCCGGGCCACGGCCAGCCGCCTGCAGCAAGGCGATGCGGAGCTGGTCCGCATCCGATTCGGTGGTCTCTTCCGGTGCAGTCACCACCGGCAGGTCCCCGGCCATCGTGATGGGATAACCGGCCGCCGCCATCGGCCGTCAGTGGTTCCGCAGGGCGGAAATAAGCTGGGCCTTGGTCATGCTCGACCGGCCCTTGATTCCGATCTCGCGCGCCCGCTGGAGAAGGTCCGCCTTGGGCCAGTCCTGATAGGCCCCGCTACGGCCTCCCCTGGCCGCCACCTTGCGCCGGCCCTGTCCCGCCGAGGCGTCCGCGATCCGCGCCGACTTCTCCTGCTCTCGCCCTGCTTCCGGAGCTCCCGATAGGTCTTCTCGTCCTTGATCTGCGCTCTGGGCATGGACCTCCTCGCCGCCGGTCCAGCACAACCAGTGCTGTGCAGGCAGCCGGTGCTACCCAGCGTGATCACCCTTAGTCCGGGCACCGGGCACTGCCGCGTGAACCACAGCTGATCGGCCGTGGGTTGTGTTTGCGCCTTCGGCGGGGGTAGGTCCCGGGGCTATGACTGACCTTGAAGCAACGGGTGACCTGCACCTGGGGACCGTGGTCATCAACGTCCAGGACATGGGCCGGGCAGTGGAGTTCTGGACGGCCGTCCTGGGTTACCGGCCGCGCGAGCGGCGGTGGGATCCGCAGTTCATGATGCTGGTCCATCCCGCCGGGCAGGGGCTGCCGGTGTCCCTCCAGATCAGTGACTCCCTGCCGGATAAGCCGGCGCGGGTGCACCTGGACCTGTACCCAGGCGAGCAGGACCGGCACGTCGAGAGGCTGGTCAAACTCGGCGCGGCCCGCGTCGAGGGCTGGCCCTACCCAGCCGGCGCGGACTTCATCGTCCTGCGCGACCCGGACGGCAACGAGTTCTGTGTGATCGATCACCCCGGCCAGTGAACGGCGGCGAAAAGGGCCAGGCCAGCGACCCGGACGAGGTCGGCCTGGGTCCTCCTGAGGAGCCTTCCCGGTCGCTGATCAGCCGGTGGCTGTCTAAGGCTGACCGGTACGCCTCCCGCCCGCTGACCGCGGTGCTCGTCATCGGCGCGGCGGTGATCTGGGTCGCCATCAGCGTGGCCGCGGGCTTCCCTTCGCAGTGGGAGATCGTCTTCCAGTCCGTGGTAGCCGCGGTGACCCTCGCGATCGTCTTCGTCATCCAGCACACCCAGGCCCGCTATCAGCGGGCTACGCAGCGCAAGCTGGACGAGATCCTGCTCACCATGTCGGAGACGGACAACTCCCTGCTGGCCCTGGAGCACGCCCCCGATGAGGAGCTGCGGGCCACCGGCCACCGGCACCGCCAGGTGCGCCAGGACACGGTCAGGGACCGGTGAGCCAGGCTTCCCGGACCGCTTCGGCAAGCATCTGAGCAGTTTCGGCTCGTCAGCGGTGGGAAGCCAGGGGCACATGCTGAAGCGACTGATGCAGGGAGCCGCCGCAGGCGCGGCGGGGGCGACGGCGCTGAACGCTGCGACCTACGTGGACATGGTGCTGCGGGCACGGCCGTCGAGCAGCACGCCCGAGCAGGTAGCCGAGAAGCTCTCGCAGCGCGCCGGGGTGGAAATCCCCGGTCAAGCCGAAGAACGTCAGAACCGCCTGCAAGGGCTAGGCGCACTCAGCGGACTGGCCACCGGGGTGGTGATCGGTGCGCTTGCGGGCGAACTGCGGTTCGCGGTGCTCCGGCTCGGCCCGGTCCTTGGCGCCATCCTGCTCGGCGGGGCGGCGATGGCCGCGACCGACGGGGCTATGACCTGGCTAAGCGTATCTGACCCGTCGGGCTGGGACGCCGCGGCCTGGGCCAGTGACGCCGTGCCTCACCTGGCCTTCGGCGCGGTGACCTACGGCTCGCTGGCGGCTATGAGCCGACGGGGCCAGGTGCGCATACCACGATGACGACGAACACAGACGGAAACAGACGAACCCCGCAGAACCGTGTGCATCCCAGAGGGGAGACGTTCATGCCGAACGAGCTGACCGACCGCCGGGTGGCGTTCCTGACTGCTATGGAAGGCGTCGAGCAGGCCGAGCTGACCAGCCCCTGGCAGGCCGTGCTGGATGCGGGCGGCACGCCGGAACTGCTCGCCCCCGAGCCGGGCAAGGTGCAGGCCTTCAACCACCTGGACCGCGCGGGCACCTTCGACGTCACCGCCACGATCGCGGACGCCGACCCGGCGGGCTACGACGCCATGGTGCTGCCCGGCGGGGTGGCCAACGCCGACTTCCTGCGCACCGTGCCAGAAGCGGTGCAATTCGTCGCGATCATGTCCGCCGCCGGGCGGCCCGCCGCAGTCATCTGCCACGCGCCATGGACGCTGGTCGAGGCCGGCCTGGTCCGCGACCGGACGCTGACCTCCTGGCCCAGCCTGCAGACCGACATCCGCAACGCCGGGGGCACCTGGGTCGACGCCCAGGTCCGGGTCTGCACCGCGGGCCCGAACGTGCTGATCACCAGCCGCAAGCCCGACGACCTGCCCGCGTTCTGCGACGCACTGGTGACCCAGTTCAGCCAGGCCCGGCCGGCCTGACCGGTCATCCCACAACCGGAACGACAACCTATGCCCGCTGAGCACCAGGTAATGGTCGTCGGCCAGATAGCGCGCGACATCGTCCTGCAGGTGGACAGCATCCCAGCGGCCGGCTCAGCCGCGCCCGCCACGCAGCGGCTGGAGATGCTCGGCGGTAAGGGGGCCAACCAGGCGCTGGGCCTCGTGCAGCTGGGCCTGCGGGTGTCGCTACTGAGCGCGGTCGGGGACGATCCAGCGGGAGAGTGGCTACTGGGCCACGCGGCCGCGGACGGCATCGACACCACCTGGGTAGCCCGGCGGCCAGGTGCGGAAAGCGGGCTCATCGTCAGTGCGGTCGGCCCGGACGGCTGGCGGTACGTCGAAAGCCTCCCCGCGCAGGTGCTGGTCAGCCCCGGTGACGTTGCCTTGGCCGAACCGGCAATCAGGAAAGCCGACACTATGGTCATTCAGCTGCAGCAGCCGGGCGAACCGTGGCCCATCTCGGCGGATGGCCGCACCTGCGGTCACGCGGCCAGGACACGGACCGTTAGGGACCAATGCCCGCCAGCCCGGCCGGGCATCCCGGTCCCCTGGCTACCGCGACGATCTGATGCCGTCGCCTTCGGGACTGATCTGGAGGGTTTCTGCGGCGGGGAAGGCGGGTTTGGGCAGAGGGCGCGTGGTGGGATGGGACCGCCAGCAGCCCCAGAACTCTTCGGCGTAGGGCAACACGCCAGCGACCGTGATCGCGGCCAGCAGCCCTGCGCGGTAGCGGGGCGGCAGCGGGTGGCGTCGCTTGAGGTGCAGGCCGAACCCGGCCCGGCCGCGCCCGGCCAGTGCGGCGGCCTGGTCCCAGTAGGCGGTGGCGCTGTGCGCAGCGGCGGCGAGCTACCGGGGTCAGCGAGGCTGGGTCTCAGCGGGGTCGGCGACTCCGCTCAAGCGTGTCCGTGCCTTGCTCCAGCAGCTCGATCGCGCGCGCGTACATCGTCCCGGACCCGGAGGGCGCGAGGTCAGGTCTCAGTGACCGAAGGTCCCGCCCGGCCGGGTCATGAGGTGAAAGAATAAGCGAGGAATTGGCTGGCCAATTTCCGTTGTCAGTTCCTACCACGACGCACGCTTCTAGCGTCAGCAGCTGCATTCCGAGCAATCTGGCGCGCACTAGCGCGCGGATGACTATGTCGCCCTGCTGCGAGTTCGGCCCGGGGCGTCTCCGCAACCGGAAAGACCGGGCCGGAGCCTTCCACCGGTCCGCGATACCTGGCGAAGAGGAGATCGGGCGGCCTGATCCGGGCACGAGCGCCTACGCTTGGTGTGTGCGCTGGGACTGTTTTTTGGAAGAGTAGCCATCAAGCTGGGCGGCCAGAGCCTCAAGCCGGTGCCGGGCGGCAGAGGAGTCGAAGCTTTCCGACGCGTTATGCGCCAGCCTGCAGATCTGCTCGTAACGTTCACGACCCGCTTTGGCGCCCAGCACATATCCGATTCCGAAGATAGCCACGGTCAGGAGTTTCATTTCTCATCCTGACGGCGGGCGGAGGAAACCGCGGCACTGGCGGCCGTGGCAGCCACGGCCCCGCCCGCGACCCCCAGCGTTATCTTGGTCAGCCGACGGACGCCGACACTTGCAAGGGTCGCTGCCGCGACGTCCATAAAACGGTCCCACTTGCTCTTACGAGTGAATAGACGCATTGCGCCTCCCTTTTCCGGTTACTGCCCGGCTACAGAAACTAAGGACGCATCGATCGCAGTGATGAGCTCGGCCTTGGTCATTGAGGTGCCCACCTCGGAGCCGGTGCTCCGCGCGATCCGGAGCAGTTCCTCCTTCGAGAGCGCGCTCGCAGGCACTCCACCATTGCGAATGATGACCTCGATCAGCTCCTGTTTGCTTGTCGCCGACTGGCTCTCAAGCTCAAGGTCTTCCATGACGCGGAGCAGTTGGTCCTTGGTCAGCGCGTCGAGGAACTGGCTGTCGTGCAACGTCACGCCCGGCGGAGTCCCCTGCGGACGTGCCACGGCGGTCTCGGCCGCGTGCTTCGCCTTTTCGGCCTGAGTAGCCTGTCGCTTTATCGTGGTCATCCGCTCCTGCGCCTGCTTGGCCAGGCGATCGGCCTCACGGCTAGCCCGCGCGGCGACGTCCTCCGCTGCCTTCGCCGCCTCGCCCGCCAGGTCTCTGGCCCGGGCCAGCGCCTTGTTAGCCTCCTGGATCGCCTCGCGTGCCCGCGCCTGGGCCTGCTCGGCATTTTGCTGCCTCTCGCGGGTGAGGGCCGCGGCCTGTGCTTCGGCCTTTTCAACAGTGACTCGTGCTTCGGCCTCTGCCTCCTGGCGTGCATTATCGAAGCGCTCTTGCGCCTCTTCCACGCGGTCAGCGGTCTTCCGCTCGGCTTCCTCGCGAACCTCCTGCACGAACTGATCTGACTCGCGTGCCGCGCGTGCCGCTTCGCCTGCGCTGTCCTTGGCCTGTTGCGCCAGCGCCAGTGCCCGTGCTTCCTCGTCCCGCGCCTGCTCCGCCGCAGCATCGGCCTGCTGCATTAGCGAGGCGACCGGGTCGTGGCCGATGCCGGGCACCGCTTCCATAACTGACTGCCGGGCAGCCTTCGCCTTCCGTCGGACGCCCGAAGAAGCGGCTCCGGCCGCCCCCGCCGCTGAGGAGGCAGTTCCGGACATGCTCTCGCCAACCGAGGACATGGCCTTGGACGCGCCTTCCCCAGCGGACACAGCGGGTCCCAGAGCTTTCGACAACAGCCAGGCTGCATTGCTGGGGAGATCCCTCAGACCCGTTCGGGTTGCGCGTGACAGGCGCTGCGCTGGCTTTGCGTTGCCCATGGCCCCTCCAGTGTTCTGGCTGCCCCTCGCGAACCCAGCCCGTTACCCGCAGATCAGGGCCTTACTCATCACGCTGGCAGATTTTTCAACCGGTTCACACTGGTCCGCCGGAGCCGCGGAGACGTTGTGAGCCGATCGCGCAGCGACGTCGCGTGGGACCCGACGTCGCCCCTACCAGGAGGCGCACCAGGCACTTCAGCCCATTGAGCGAGCCGTTGCGCGCAGCATGCCTTCACGTTGCCGCACTGCCGACGCGCAGCTCCACCTGGGCAACGGTGAGGTGTGTCAACGATCTTGGACAGTTCCTCGGGGTTGATCATGCAGTGGCTGCTGCGGTCCGGTAGCCGGTGAGGGCTTCGGCGGGGTGCGGTAGCCCAGGGTGGAGTGCAGCCTTCTTCGGTTGTAGAAGACCTCGATGTAGTCGGCGACGGCGGACCGGGCGGCGCAGTCGGGGAAGGCCTGCCGGTAGTACATCTCGTTTTTCAGGGCGCCGAAGAAGCTCTCGGCGGCGGCGTTATCCCAGCACACCCCGGTCCGGCCGGTGCTGGTGGCGATGCCGCTGGCCTGGCAGAACCGGGCGAAGTCCGCCGAGCGGTACTGAGTTCCCCGGTCGCTGTGGAAGATCGCGCCGGGCGGGGCGTGGCCGCCGCCGATGGCCATGTCCAGGGCGCCGGTGACCAGGCTGGTGCGCATGTGATCCGCCAGCTGCCAGCCGCTTACCATGCGGGTGGCCAGGTCGATGACGGTGGCCAGGTAGAGCCACCCCGCACCCGTCCGCAGGCAGGTGATGTCACCCACCAGCTTCTGGCCCGGCCCCGGGGCGGTGAAGTCCCGGGCGATCAGATCCGGGCCGCCGCCGCGCTCTCAGCCCGGTGGCGCCAAACATAGAAGGACGAGCGGGGCACGCGCAGCAGCGTGCACATCCACAAGACCGGGTAGGTGGCCTTCTCCGCCTCGATCACCGCGCACCGCGCTGCTACGGGTGCGTCCGGGCGAAGAAGGCCGCTGCTTTTCAGGAACTCATTCTCCATCCGCAGCCGGGCAACCTCGTCCTCAAGCTCCTTCACCCGCGCACGCTCTGCTGGTGACAACGGCTGATCCGGCTCGGGATGCTCCCGCCGCCACGCGGTCACCCAGTTGCCCAGGGTCCCGTCATGAATCCCCAGATCCGCTCCACCTCAGCGATCGGCTTACCGGTCGAGAGCACCATCTGCACCGCCTCAGCCCGGAACTGCGGGCTGAACTTGCGGCGATGCCCGGGCACGGAACAGATCCTCTCAGTCGAGAGTCACTGTCCAAGATCCTTAGTACACCTCAAGCTACCTATCCCATTGGTGCTTGAGAGCAGCGAGACACTGGCAGACGCGGCCGGACGCTGTGATCGCACTAGCGTCACCGGCTCTGAGCTGCGGGAACAACCATACGCCCCACGTTCGCAGGCCTGCGTGCTCAGTTCGCATCGAGGGGTCAGGGGTTCAAATCCCCTCAGCTCCACCCAGATCCACAGGTCAGAGGCCTAGCTAGCCCAGCCGAGCGGCAGAGCATCGAAGATCATTTGTCACTCAGTTGTCACCTGAGACGGGGCACACCAGGGTGACTGGTGGCAGCTCGCGGCGGCATGCACAGGCAGGCGTGATCCTCATTCACCATGCGGCGTGGCCGCGAACGTCACGGTCTAGGTGATGACGTCGTCGACGGTGACGTTGACGGTCACGTTCTGGAGCCCGGCTTTGGCACGCAGTTCGGCGATGGCTCGCTGCTGGACTTGGTAGGCGATTGCGTCGAGCCGGCTGCCGTAATGAGCGGCGATTGCGAGGTCAACCACGGCGGTGCGGCCGAGAACTCCGGCTGCCGCCTGGGGACGGCGGAGAGTCGTTCTTTCGGCTGAGGTTGCGGCTGTGCTGCTGGCGCTGCGGCCGAAGGCGACCCGGACTCCGGGTACATTGCGGGCTGCTTCGCGCGCGATGGCGGCTACCACGCGGCCGGCGATGCGGATGGCTCCGCCGTCGCTGCGCTGGAGCGTGTACCAGACGTCGGCGATGAGTTTGCGGATTTGGCTGGCCACGGCGGTTTTCAGGGCCGCAGGAACGGCAACACGCTCGGCGGCAAGGCTGCGCACAGGTGCCCATACGCGGCTGAATTCCTGCAGCGCAGCCTGACAGTGAAGAACAGCGGCGCTGATGGTCAGTGAGCTGGCCTGCGTGCCCGTCGGCGGCTTGCTCGAGCAGCTCGTCAATGTCGGCGCCGCACGCAAGGTGGCGGGTTCCGCTGAGCAGCTGACGGACGTCGTGGACCGGCTGGCCCGAATCGGTCATCCCCGCTCATCTCCATTGCCCTAGCGTCTGACTTAGTGTGCGCCTTCCGCGGAACAGATGGCTACGGACGGCTGGGATGGTGCTTTCGGTGACGCGGGCGATCTCAGCGTTGGACAGTCCCTCGAAGTGGCGCAAGACGATCGCTATGCGCTGCGGCGGCGGCAGGGCCGCGACGGCGGCTGCGACGGCCGCGGCGGTCAGATCCCGTTCGGTCTGCCGGGCGGGCTCGTCGTCGGTGGCCGCGATATCGCCGAGCAGGTCGAGCGACTGGGTGGCCAGTGTCCGGGTGATCCGGTTGAGCGACTTGCGGGTGACAATCTGGTAGAGCCAGGTGGAGAAGCGGGAATCCGCCTTGAACCCGGGTAGCTGCTGCCATGCGATAACAAGTGCTTCCTGGGCTACGTCCTCGGCGTCGTGATGGTTGCCGAGCAGCCGCAACGCGACACGGTAAGCCAGCTGGCCGTGCCGGTCCACGAGTTCGGCGTAGGCATCGACGTAGCCTTCCCTGGCACGCTGGACGAGGTAGGCGTCGTCGATCTCTGCTGCCACCGCCGCTCCCGTGCCGCACCTCTGGGCTGATGGCCTCCCATGCCCCGGGACCGGCAAATAATCTGCGACGTTTCCCGCCGAAGTGTGTCTAACCCCCTACAGGGCCGGTCAGGCGCGGGCACCGGCGCCCGCGCGGCCGGCATCTTCCGCCATTCCCGAACCCAGAAAGAGAGGCTGCGTCCTGATGACCCAGCCAACCCCCGCAGCGCCGTCCAAGCCCGCCACCCCCGCAGCGCCGTCCAAGCCGGCCACCAGGATCAGGGAATCCAGCCCAGGCACCACCGACCCCTTGTCGACGGATGATGGCAAGATCAGCGTGGCCCAGGGGGTGGTGCAGAAGATCGCCGGGATTGCGTGCCGTGAGATTAGCGGCGTGCACGCCATGGGTGCTTCGACCAGCCGCGCGTTCGGCGCAGTCCGTGAGCGTATCCCTGGCAGCTCAGGCCCTAACGTCGCCCAGGGCGTGGGCGTGGAGGTCGGGGAGACCCAGGCCGCCATCGACCTGGACATCGTCGTGGAGTACGGCGTCAGCATTGCTGACCTGGGCCGGAGCATCCAGCGCAACGTCAAGCAGGCGGTGGAACGGATGACCGGCCTGGACGTGGTGGAAGTCAATGTCACAGTGGATGACCTCTACCTGGCAGGCAGCGGCGACGAGGATGGGGATGCGCCTTCGCGCGTGTCATGACCGAGCCCGTGTTCCCGGCAGAAGGCCAGATGGCGGCGGGGGTGGTCGACGGCGTCGACCTCGACGCCGTTGCCGCGGCGGCCCGCAGCTGCGCGGCCGTCGATGATCTTTGCTCGGGTGCCTGGGGCGGCGTGGTGTCTTACCTGCCGGGCCGGCAGGTGGCCGGGGTGCGGGTGGCCCGGGATCATGTAGTGATCTCCGTACGCGCCCGGTGGGGCATTCCGGTCAGCGAGCTGGCAGGCCAGATACGGGCCGCTGTCACGAGCCTGGTCGCGCCGCGGCGGGTGGACGTCGTCGTCGCTGACCTGGCCGAATCCGGTGCCCGGGCACCGGCTGACGCCCATGGCGAGGAGGGGACCCCATGGAGGACAGCCAGTCCCGGCGACGTGTCCGGCGCGAGTTCATCCGCGCCCACCACCCCGACCTCGGTGGTGACACCGCTGTGTTCGCCGCGGGCCTAGCAGAGCTTGATCAGCTCGTGGCCGGCCGGCCGCCAGCGCGGGTGGTGGTGGTCGCGGACACGCCGTGGCCGGTGCGCCTGCTGACGGCGCTGATGCACCGGATTGGCTGGCGCCGGCCGCCACCGCGCGTCATGTAGGGATCCTCGTTGATTTGCGAAGGTGAGATGGAATGACACGTACCACCCTTGGCGTCGTGACCGGACTCGCGCTCGGCCTTGCCCTGGCATTCGGCAGCTTCGGGCAGATGCTCATCGTGGCCCTGTTCGGCGCGATCGGCTTCGTCGTCGCGAAGGTACTGGAAGGCGACCTGGATCTGGGCCCCTACCTGTCGCGCCGGCGCGAAGGCCGATGACCGCCATCCAGGCCGCCAGCCCGGCCGCCGGCCTGGCGCTACCCGGCTCCCGGGCTGGGCGCACCGAACTGGGCCTCATAACGATCAACGACCGGGTGGTGGCGAAGATGGCCGCCCGCGCTGCAACAGAGATCCCCGATGCTGGCGCGGCAGCGCCCCGGGTCATGGGCCGTTCAGTGACCGGCGCCGCCGTTGTGGGGGCACGCACGACGAGCCTGACCGGGCTGCCGAAAGCCTCGGCTGACGTCGATGGCTCGGTCGTGACCCTGGATCTGTCGATCAGCGTGCGCTGGCCCGCGTCGGTGCCCGAGGTCACCAGCGCCGTTCGGGAGCGCGTCTGCTCGCGTGTCAGCGGGCTCACCGGCCTGACCGTAGCGGAGGTATCCATCTCGGTCACCGACCTGGTCACCCGCCTCCCCGGGCCCGCCCGGGTGCACTGACAGCAGGGAACCGACAGATGAGATATGCCAATCGCGTCCTGGCGGCCCTGCTGAGCCTGGCGGTGATCACCGCTGGCGTACTGCTGATCATCGAAGTCATCGCCGACCGGGCCAGCAACCGCCCGGCGGTCGTGGACTGGCAACCAGCCTATGACTGGGCCAGGCGCACCACCTGGAACGCGGGCAGCATTCGCGTGACCTGCGCGGTGCTGATCCTGGCCGGGCTGGTGCTCCTGATCGCCGAGCTGAAGCCAGCCCGGGTGTCACGCCTGGCCGCGGACCCCGACCAGGCGGGAGCGGCCGGCATTGACACCGCCTACACCCGCCGCGGCCTGGCCGCCGCCATCCGGTCCGCCGCCACCAGCGTCGACGGTGTCCGGGGGGCCTCCGTGAAGGTGAAACGCCGCAAGATCACCGTTGCGGCCACCACCGCAGCGCAGGACAAAGCCGCCGCCCAGAGCCTGCGCGACCCGATCCTGGCCGCCGTCCGCCAGCGCCTGACCACATTGAAGCTCCGCCGTAACCCCTCGGTCTCGGTGCGAGTGCGCCCCAGGAGCCGCTGATGCACGCCGACCGCACCAACCGCATCCTGCTGCTCCTGCTGGCCTTGCTGCTGATCACCGCCGGCGCCGCGGCCGGCGCCGCATCCATCGGAGCGTTCGGGACCGCCACCCGGCACAGCTCCCTGATCGCCAACCCGACCGGGCACTTCATCGGCACCCAGGGGGACTGGCTCTGGCCATCCGCTGCAGCGGCCGCAGCCATCCTCGCGCTGCTCGCATTGCGCTGGCTACTCGCGCTGCTGGTCTCCACCGACCGCGCCGGTGACCTGCCGATCACCCCGGGCGGTTCCGCGGGCCGTACCACCCTGGCCGCCCGGGCCCTGACCGAGGCGGTGGCCGAAGAGGTCGAGAGCTACCGGGGGGTCAGCTCCGCCCGGGCCCGTCTCCTCGGTGACCCTGCGGACCCCAAACTCGTCGTCACCGCGGTCCTGGAGGAAACTGCCGACCTCGCCGCACTGCGGCAGCGCATCGAGGCCAGCGCCCTCGCCCACGCCCGCTCCGCGGTCGGCAGCCCCTCGCTGCCCGCACAGCTGGACCTCACCGTCACCACGAAACAATCCAGCCGGGTCTCCTGAACCGAGGCTGCCCCGACCATCACCATCCTGCTTACGGGCATGCGGCGGGCAGGGCCCCTTCGCCATCTGGCGGATCGGCTGCTCCGCCTGGATCGGGGCGGCCGACCGCGCTGCCGCCCGCAGCGATCACCTGCTCGTACAGCTCGGCGTATCGCGCTGCCATCACGGCGGGGGTGAACCTGCGGGCGGCCTGGTCGCGGCATTCCCGCGGGTCGATCCGCCCGGCCGCGTGGACTAGAGCCTCGAGATCGTCCGGCGACTTCGCCAGCCACCCGGTGCGCCCGTGCTCCACGAGTTCCGGCAGGCAGCCGCGGGACAGCCCGACCGCCGGGGTGCCCAGCGCCAGCGTCTCGACCACCGCCGTCCCGCCGGGCTCCTCCCACTGCAGCGGAAACAGGGAGACCCGTGCGGACGCCACCAGCTTGTTCCGCTCCCGGCTTGTGACGGTGCCGATCCAGCGCACCCGGATGCCGTCCACTAGCGGGCGCACCTCGTCCTCCCAGTAGCGGACATCCGGGTTGGCGGCCGCCGCGCCGCCCGCCGCGGCCAGCTCCGCCTGATGCCGGTAAGGGCCAACCGGGCCGGCGATGACCAGGTCGAAACCGCCCTTGTGCGCGAGGCGGGCGGCTAGGTGCTGACCCTTGCCTGGAGTGATGCGGCCTATCACGACGGCGTGGCCGGCTTTGTCCGCCGGTGGCCGCTGGCCGGCGCCTTCGGCCAGCGGCGTTGCGAGGTGCACGTGCCCCACCGAGTGCCGGCGCAGGGCCCGCGGTGCCCGGAGCAGCTGCGACGCCGACACGCCGTTCACCCGGACCCGGGGTCCGGCGTCGAGACCGGCGTAAAAGTCGGCATGCTTGCGCAGGTCCCAGTGCAGGGTGTGCAGCACCGGTGGGGCGGTGGGTGCCAGCGCCGCCGCCGACAGCACCGCCAGTCCCACTACCTCGACATGGTCGTGCACCAGGTCGATGTCGTCCCGGTCGCGCAGCGCTCGCACGACGGCCTGCAGGTGGGCGTGGGCCACCCCGGACACCTGGTTGTACGGGCGCTGCAGAACCTCGAACTGGCCGTCCAGGAACGGCGTCAGGCGCCCGTCCGCGGGCTGGGCGCTGCTGGCCACCGTGGCCAGCAGCACGCGGATCCCCAGCCTGCGCAGTTTCGGCACGAGAGCGGCGAGCACATTCTCAATGCCGCCGTACCCGTCGGGCGGCACCGGCAGCCACGGGCCAGCGTTCATGAGCACGGTGCGCGTCATCCGGCGGCCATCCGAGGCGCCGGACGCGGGAGGTCAACGGTGATCAGTGGCGGCCGCTCGTCGATGGCGATGTCGGAGACGACAATCTCGCGCTCCAGGTTGGGCAGCGGCTGCTCACCCTCTCGCCGGAACTGGACAAGCGTGCTCGGCAGCGGGATGGTGCCGTCGGCCCGGGCCTGCCGCACCAGCCGCGACCAGGCGGTGAGCTGAATCTGCGCGGCCATCCGGCCGAGCGCCTCGGTGCTCTGGTTGCGGTGCGCGCGCTCCCCCAGATCGACCTGCGCCAAGGCGTCCAAGCCGACAAGCTCAAGCAGGTCCACCAGCATGGCGATCTCCACGCCGTAGCCGGACACGAACGGCACCCGCTCCAGCACCTCCCGCCGTGCGGCGAACTCCCCTGCCAGCGGTTGCACGAAGCCGGCGAGACCCGGCCAGAAGAGGTTGAGCAGGGGCCGGGCGACCAGCTCGGTGACGCGCCCGCCCCCGTCGGGCTCGGAGTGCCCGCTGAACGTCAGGGGACGGTGGTAGAAGCCCTTCACGAAGGAGATAGACGGGTCGGTCAGCAGGGGCGACAGCAGTCCGCTGACGAACCGCGGGTCGAACGGATCGACGTCGGCGTCGACGAACGCGACAATGTCACCCGACGCCGAGGCCAGCCCGGCCCACAACGCATCGCCCTTGCCGTGCATCGGCGGCAGGCCCCGGGTCATCTCCTCCTGGGACACCACGAACGCGCCGGCCGCGCGGGCCACGGTGGCGGTGCCGTCGGCGGACCGCGAATCGACCACGATCACCTCATCCACCAGGGGGATCGACCGGACGAAGGCGCTCCGGATCGCCGTGACGATCGCCCCGACCGTGGCCTCCTCGTTCCGAGCCGGAATGACGACGCTCACTGCGGTCTCACCCTTGGCCCGCAGCAGCCGGTATGGCGACCAGCCCGGCGCGCTGATCGTCCGGTATGTCGACCATGCCTCGACGGCCGGCGACATCCCTGTCTGACGCATATTCATCCTTCCGGCGGGAATCGTCGCCTATCCGATGATTTCGGCGAAGGGGTTCAGGTGGTGGCCGGGGCTACCCGGGCTGCAGGGCCTCAATCAGAGCGCAAAGCGAGGGGAGCGGGACGCATGGACGTCTGCCGGATCGGACTGATCGGCGCCGGGAATGTGGGCCGTCGGCATGCGCGGGTGCTCAGGAGCTTCCCGGATGTTCACCTCACCGGGATCACCGATGTCGTCCCAGAGACGGCGGCGGCGCTGGCCGGCGACACCGGCTGCCACACGTTCGCGGATGTTGGCGAACTGCTGGCCGCCGGGCTCGACGCGGCGTATGTCTGTGTGCCGCCGTTCGCGCACGGCGTGGCCGAGACCGCCGTGCTGTCCGCGGGGATACCGCTCTTCGTAGAGAAGCCGCTGGCCACGACAGCTGAGACCGCCGAGCAGGTGGGGGCCCTGGTCGCCGCCGCAGGCTTGCTGACCGCCGTGGGACACCACTGGCGCTACCTGGACGTGGTGGAACGTGCCCGGCGGCTGCTCGACAGCCGGCCAGTGCGCCTCATCGGCGGCACCTGGCTGGACACGGTCCCCCCCGTCGGCTGGTGGCCGGTCCGGGAGCGGTCCGGCGGACCGGTGGTGGAGCAGGCCGCGCACGTCCTGGACCTCGCCCGGCTGTTCGCCGGTGAGGTGGACGAGGTGTTCGCGATGGGAGACGGGCGGCCGCCCGAGGTGCCGGGCGCCGACGTCGACGGTGTGACCACCGCCACGCTGCGTTTCCGTAGTGGTGCTCTGGGCACCCTGAGCACCACCTGCGTGCTCGGCTGGAAGCAACGCGCCGGCCTGGAGGTGGTCGCTGATGGACTGTGGCTGTCGGTGAGCGAGAGCGGGCTGGCGATTCGGGCGGATGGCGCCGATCCGGTCGAGGAAGTCGTGGCCGCGGATCCCGCTGCGGCCCGGGTCGCGGTGGACCGGGCCTTCGTCGACGCAGTGCGCGGCATCGGGGACGATGTGCGGGTGCCGTATGCGGAAGCGTTGCGGACACACCGGCTGGCGTGCGCGCTAGCCTCGTCGGCGGCCACGGGCCGACCCACGCGGCCGGCGGACGGGCCGGAGGCGTCCGGACCCGCTGCAGAGGACACGCCGGTGGCCAGGGGACGCCGATGACTGAGACCCGAGTCGCTACGGACGGCGCGCAGGCTGCCGGCCAGGGGACCGAGCGCAACGTCGTGGTAGAGGGCCCCGGTCGGGTCGCGGTGCGGGAGGAGCCGCGCGGGCCGGTGCCGGCGGGTGCTTTCCGGGTGACCACTTTGTTCAGCGGTATCTCCGCCGGCACCGAATTGAGCTACATCAAGGGCACGAACCCCTTCCTGGCGCAGCGCTGGGACAGGGACCTCGGCCTCTTCGTGCCGGGCGAGCCGGACGCCGGCTACCCGGTCACGCGGCTGGGATACATGGAGGTGGGCACGGTCGCCGAGTCGCACACCCCAGTGATCCGGGAGGGTGCCACCGTCGCCATGGCCTACGGGCACCGCACCGGGTACGTCGGCGACCCGGTCACGGACCGCGTGATACCGATACCGGCGGACCTCGATCCGCTGCTCGGCATCTACGTCGCGCACATGGGACCGATCTGCGCCAACGGTCTGCTGCACGCAGCCGCGGACCTGTGCGGGTCCGATGTGCGCTCGCTCGGGGACGGAGTGCACGGCCGGCGGGTCGCAGTGATCGGTGCCGGGGTGGTGGCTCTGCTCACCGCGTTGCTGGCCCGTCAGCACGGCGCCGCGTCCGTCGTGGTGCTCGACCCGACCCCCGAACGCCGGGCGGCGGCCGAGGCTCTGGGGCTGGAGTCGCTTGACCCACAGGGGCCGGAGGACGTGGCCGCCACCCTGAAGACCCGGTGGCGGCACGCCATCGGCGACCGGGGGGCCGACGTGGTGTTCCAGTGCCGCGGCCAGGCCGCGGCGCTGCACCTGGCGTTGCGGCTGGCTCGCCCGCAGGCGACGGTGGTCGATCTGGCGTTCTACCAGGGCGCGGCGGCCGAACTGCTGCTCGGCGCGGAATTCCACCACAACGGCCTGGGGGTGCGGTGCGCCCAGATCGGCCGGGTGCCGCGGGGCCTGTCGCACAGCTGGGACCGTGACCGGCTCTCCGCCGAGACGATCAACCTTCTGCGCGCGGACGGCGCGGCTATCCGGAAGCACCTGGTGACGGCGATGATCCCGTTCGAGGACGCACCAGAGTTCCTCGCGAACCTGGCCACGGCGCGCCGGCCCGAATTGCAAGCCGTCCTCGCCTTTGGCCCTTCGACGGCGGAGCCGCGCTCGGTCCGGTGACCACTCTTCAGCGAAGGTTTCCATCTGGCGCAGGACGAGCTCGGTGGCGGTGGGCTGTGCGTCGGGCGGGTAGCCGTACCGGGCAAGCAGGCGCTTGATGGT
>CAVYPM010000028.1:0-651182 GCA_963770375.1 uncultured Actinomycetes bacterium
TTCTCCGACTTGGTCGGCTCGACCGCACTCTCGGCGCGCATGGACCCGGAAGACCTGCGCGAGGTCATTTCCGCTTACCAGAAGTGTGTCGCCGAGACCGTGCAGCCGCTTCGGCGGGTTCGTGGCGAAGTACATGGGTGACGGCGTCCTAATGTACTTCGGGTATCCGCAAGCCCACGAGGATGACGCCGAGCGGGCGGTACGGGCGGGGCTGGAGTTGGTCCAAGCGGTGGGCGGGTTGAAGTCCGGTTCTCCACTGCAAACCCGCGTCGGCATTGCCACTGGCGTTGGTCGTGGTCGGCGATCTGGTCGGATCGGGAGAGGCGCAGGAGCGCGGCATTGTCGGCGAGACACCGAACGTCGCGGCCCGCCTGCAAAGTATCGCTGAGCCGAACACCGTGGTCATCGCTGAAAGCACGCGAAAGCTCCTCGGCAATCTCTTCGATCTTCAAGACCTCGGCGCACAAGACCTGAAGGGCATAGGCGGTGCAAGTGAGTGCTTGGACTGTCTTGCGACCCGCTTCAGTCGAAAGCCGCTTCGAGGCTCTACACGCGACCGGCCTTACCGAGCTTGTCGGGCGGGAAGAGGAGTTCGATCTTCTGCTGCGGCGCTGGTCGAAGGCGAAGACCGGTGAAGGGCAGGTAGTGTTGCTTTCCGGTGAGGCGGGTATCGGCAAGTCGCGGCTCACGGCTACACTTCTGGATAAGCTTATCGACGAGCCCCACGCACGCCTGCGCTATTTCTGCTCGCCCCAGCACACCGCCAGCGCGCTCTATCCGATCATCGGCCAGATGCAACGAGCGGCAGGTCTCGCGCACGACGATAGCGCACAGAGAAAGCTAGACAAGCTCGATGCGGTACTCGCGCAGACATCAACCTCAAACCAGGACGTAGGTCAATTCGCCGACATGCTGTCGCTGTCGAATGATGGACGCTATCCCGCTACTGAGCAAACCCCGGAGCAGCGCCGCCAGCGAACCCTACAAGCGCTGGTTTCTCATATAGAAGCGCTTTCGTTGGAAGATCCGGTTCTGATGATCTTCGAGGATGCGCACTGGTCAGACCCGACGAGCCTGGAAGTATTTGGTCGTTTTGTGGACCGTATTGCGACCCTGCGCGCATTGCTGCTCGTTACCTTCCGGCCTGAATTTGTCCCGCCTTGGATCGGACAGTCGCATGTAACCGCCCTGACTCTCAATCGGCTGCCAAAGCGCGACATCGACGCCATGATCGACGGCGTCGTCGGCAACAGATTTCTCCCGGCGAGCATTCGGCAGGACATCATCGAGCGGACAGATGGGATTCCCCTGTTTGTGGAGGAAATCACCAAGGCTGTGCTGGAAGTGGAAAACGAAGGCGCGACCGAGCGCGCGGCTGCGGCCATTCCGTCCTCTGCGGCGGTAATCCCTGCGACCTTGCACGCCTTACTAATGGCGCGGCTCGACCGGCTTGGTCCCGCCAAAGAGGTGGCGCAAATCGGCGCGGCAATCGGTCGAGAATTTTCACATAGGCTGCTGACTGCGGTGGTAAGTGGGCCGGAGGTGCAGCTGGATCGTCTCGTTCAATCCGGTTTGCTGCTCAGGCGGGGCGTCGCATCACATGCGAGTTATCTGTTCAAGCACGCTTTGGTTCAGGACGCAGCTTACAGCACGCTACTGCGTTCAAGGCGACAAGAACTGCATTCACACATAGCAAGTGTTCTTGAGCAACATTTCTCGGAGGTCTGCGAAACCCAGCCTGAAGTTCTAGCTCGACATTATACTCAGGCCGGAATGGCCCATCAGGCCATCAGTTATTGGCAGCGGGCGGGAGATCGCGCAGCCAAGCGGTCGGCCAATCAAGAAGCAGTCGCACATTTTCGGAACGCCAGGGAACTGCTCGAAGCGCTGCCGGACAGAACCGCCCACGCCGAGCAAGAATTGCAGCTGCTGATCGCATTTGGGCCCGCATTGATGACAACGAGAACGTCGGTGGCGCCTGAGATCGGAAGCGTTTACGCGCGGGCTCGCGAGCTAGCTCTCGCTGCGCGACGCGTAGCCGATCTTTTTCCGACAGTCTGGGGAGCGTGGCTGGTCGCTTTCACGGCTGGCGATTTCGAGAGCGCCAAGCGATTAGTGGATGAGCTGTTCGAAATGGCAAACTCGGACGGCGACTCCGCGCTAACGCTGCAGGCTCACCACGCGGCATGGCCAACTTTCATGGTGATCGGCCACCTTGCCGAGGCACGCAACCATGTCGCACGCGGACTGGCACTTTATCGACGTGACGCACATGGCGAGCATGCACTGCAATATGGGGCCCACGATCCGGGGGTCTGCGGTTACATGATTGATGCCCTCATTGCTTCAGTGATGGGCTATCCGGACCGAGCGGTCCAGCAAATGCAGGAAGGACTTGCGCTTGCGCGTGACCTTGACCATCGTCCGACACTTATTCACGCGCTTTGGAAGGCGGCGGAGTTGCAGCAAATGCGTCGCGAGCCGCAGAAGGTGGAAGAGTTTGTAAACGGTGTCCTACAGCTACTCGGAAAGCATGGGTCCGCCGTTACAGTCGCGAACGCGACCATGTTGCGCGGCTGGGCCGGCGTCATACAGGGAAACAATGAGGAAGGTCTCGCGGCGATGCGGGAAGGCCTTGTGGCGTGGCGAGCGACCGGCTCTAAATATCACGTTCCGTGCCGGCTAGCCCGGGCGGCGGAAGCACATCTGATCGCTGGAGAACTTGAGGATGGACTGCTTCTCCTTGCCGAGGCGTCAGATCACGGCGGCGACTTCTGGCTTGCGCCCGAATTACCTAGGCTCAAGGGCGAACTCCTTCTCCACGCGGGTCGGGGCAATGAGGTTGAAGAGTACTTGGCTCAAGCCCTCAACGCAGCACGAGAGCAAAGTGCTCGACTACTTGAGCTGCGCGCCGCGATGAGCCTTGCACGCCTCTGGCGCGACCAGGGCAAGGTGCAGCAAGCGCGCGAACTGTTGGCTCCGGTTTACGGGTGGTTCACTGAGGGGTTCGACACGCGCGATCTGAAAGAGGCGAAGGCGCTGCTGGATGAGTTAACGTCATGAGCAAAGTGCGCGAGTGGTTGGAAGCGATTGGCCTCCCCCAATACGCCGAGGCGTTCGAGGCCAACGATATTGAGGTCGATCTGCTCGTGCAGCTCGACGATCAGGTGCTGAAGGACATCGGCGTATCGAGCGCCGGGCACCGGCTGCGCATCCGCAACGCGATTACAAAGCTAGGCCCGTTAGTCCCGCCCGCGAAAAACGATCGAGCTTCGGCCAGCGCAACCGAGCCCACGCCCCAAGATACTGCCGACCGGCGCCAAGTTACGGTGATGTTCTCGGATTTGGTGGGCTCAACGGCACTGTCGGCGCGCATGGACCCAGAGGATTTGCGAGAGGTCATTTTAGCCTACCAGAAGTGCGTCGCACAGACAGGCAGAGTTCGGTGGCTTCGCGAACTTATTGGAACACCAGTCGCCGCTTGAACCACTGCGTTTAGCTGGTTGCGACGAATAGGTCCCAACGGCCCGGGAGACCCTTGAGCTCACACGAACCCCGCTCGGAGAATTTCAGCCCCGCGCCCGCTACCAGGTCCGTTACTACTCGTGATACGAGAACTTCTCCAGGGCTGGAGAGCGCCATCACGCGCGCCGCAGCATGAACCGCAATTCCGCCAATGTCTCCGTCCCTCCTTTCGACTTCCCCGGTGTGAAGGCCGGCCCGCAGGGACAATCCGATTTGCAAGGCCGCTGCCTCGAAATCGAGCGCACACCGTATCGCGCGACCCGGACCGTCGAACGTGGCGAGTATCCCATCCCCTGTCGTTTTCACTAAATTACCTCGATATTTTTCCACCATCTGACGCGCCGTTCGATCGTGCTCGTCGAGCACACGGCGCCATGACTGGTCACCCATTTCGGCGGCGCGCTTGGTCGAATCGACAATGTCGGTGAAAAGAACGGTAGCCAACACTCGGTCCGGCTCGGGAGCGTGGCGGCTACCGGTGAGAAATTCCTCAATCTCGCCGAGAACAACGTCTGCGTTGGTGAGCCAGGGAAGATGATCGGAACCCGGAAGCTCGATCAGCCTCGCCTGAGGTATCTGCCGCGCCGTATACCTGGCCCCGCCAATGTCGATAGCGCGGTCGCCCACACAATGTAGGATCAAGGTCGGGACGCGAATAGTAGGCATAACGTGCCGAACATCGATTTCGCCATTCATCCGCGAGAGCGTGACCGCAGCCGTCGGACTGGCGCTGATCCGCAGATAGCGCGCCCACCACTCCCGGAAGCGCCCATCATGGGCCATGGAAGGAGCACGAGCATCGAGTCCGAACGGCCCACCCCAATCGTGCCCCATTTGATCAACCCAGGCGTCATACTGTTCTTTTGTCGGTCCCCAAGGATAGTCCGGTGCTCGAGTACGCCGCGCGTAGCTGCCGACCATGATTAGCGCCGAGGTCCGATTCGGGTAGGTGGCACTGAACAGCGCACACATCGGGCCACCTTCCGAGAGTCCAAAGAGGGCTGCACGTTCCGAGCCCGCGGTGTCCATGACGGCTCGGACATCATCCATCCGTACCTCGAGGCTGGGCATTTCGGTGACCCGATCGGACAGTCCGGTGCCGCGCTTGTCGAATAGGATGAGCCGCGAGAAAGAGGAAAGTCCGGTCAGAAAGCGGGCGAACGCCGCTTCCTCCCAAACACCTTCGATATTCGATACCCACCCTAAGACGAACACGAGGTCATGCGGCCCCGTGCCCAAAACTTGGTATGCGATGTTGACACCGCCGCTGGAAGCATATCGAGTTTCGGGATGCATCGCGCAGCCGTTGGCTCACATGTCTCTAAAAATCAGACATCGTTCCATAAATCCTTTACGCGCGTAGCACGATATACCCGCGCTGACACGAAAGTGCCATACCGGGATTCATGCCCGTGACCGGTTATGCGCTAAGGCGGGTTTGGTCCGCTACGCCTAAATGGCACCGTGCTACGAACGACGATTAAGCTAATAACGACAGAGTTTCGCCCTGACAGCGCTTCCCCCAGGACGCGCTGGGAAAGCGCGCTCAGTAATAATCCTCCGTCCACGGAGTTAGGTGATTACGGCGCGCAACAAAACGGCCGCAAGCACGTAACGCCGGCACGCACAAACGCTTAGGCGGGAGCGCGAGTAGTCTCTCAGTCACCGGCGCCTGGGGGACCGCTGCCGGTGATGGCGAGTAGCCTACGCCCCCGGCGCGACCGTGGCTGGCAAATAACAATGCGAAGCGTGTTTCTTTGGAATGATCCACAGGCGCGCAGACGGATAAAAATGGGGCCTTCCGGCGCGGGCAGATCAGGATTTCGAGGCCACTCCGGTATTTTCACAATCACCCGATAAACACTGCCATTGGCGATATGACCGCAGCGGTCTCTGTGAACCTTTGAGACACCGATCATCCAATCTGTCCTGGACACCTTTTATGGACCAGAACATGATGTGCGCCACTCCCGATTGTGGGCACCGTCATGGACGTTGTGGTCTGGCTGCGGAGCCTGGGCCTCGGAAAGTACGAGGCGGCATTCCGCGAGAACGAGATAGACGAGACGGTTCTTCCGAGCCTGACGGCTGAGGACCTGAAGGAGCTTGGCGTCGCTGCGCTCGGGCACCGCCGCAAGCTGCTCGATGCCATCGCCGCTCTGCGAGCGATGCGAGCGGCAAGCCGCCTTCCGCTGACGCTGACGACCACGTCGAGTGCCCCGAGCGCATCTCCCGAAGACCGCGCCGAGCGCCGCCAAGTGACGGTGATGTTCTCTGACCTTGGTCGGCTCAACGGCGCTATCGGCGCGCATGGACCCTGAAGACCTGCGCGAGGTCATTTCGGCCTATCAGAAGTGCGTCGCGGAGACCGTGCGGCGCTTCGGCGGCTTCGTCGCGAAGTACATGGGCGACGGCGTCCTGATCTACTTCGGCTACCCCCATGCCCACGAGGACGACGCAGAGCGAGCAGTGCGCGCGGGGCTGGAGTTGGTCGCTGCGGTAAGCGATCTGAAGACCCACGCAGCCCTGCAGACGCGTGTCGGCATCGCAACGGGACTTGTGGTCGTCGGCGATCTGATCGGCTCGGGCGCTTCTCAGGAGCAAGCCATCGTTGGCGAGACGCCGAACCTTGCAGCGCGCTTGCAGGGCGTTGCAGAGCCGAACAGCGTCGTGATTGCTGAAAGCACGCGCAAGCTCGTGGGCAATCTGTTCGAGCTTGAGGACCTTGGAGCACAGGACCTCAAGGGCATCGCCGGACCCGCGCGGGCCTGGGCGGTGCTGCGGGCGAGTTCGGCGGAAGGCCGCTTCGAGGCAATGCACGCGACCGGACTGACGGACCTCGTTGGGCGGGAAGAAGAACTCGACTTGCTGCTGCGACGATGGTCAAAGGCAAAGACCGGCGAAGGCCAGGTCGTGTTGCTGTCTGGCGAGGCAGGCATTGGCAAGTCGCGGCTCACGGCAGCGCTCCTCGAACGCCTCGCCAGTGAACCGCACACTCGCTTACGGTACTTCTGCTCGCCGCAGCATACCGACAGCGCGCTCTATCCGATCATCAGCCAAATGGAGCGCGCCGCTGGATTTGCTCACGACGACACCGCGCAAGCAAAGCTCGACAAACTCGATGCCGTCCTTGCCCAGAGTTTTACGTCCCGTCAGGACGCGGCACTGTTTGCTGAAATGCTGTCGCTACCGAACGATGGACGCTATCCCAAGCTAGAACTAGGTCCGCAGCAACGTCGCCAGAAAACGCTAGAAGCGCTTACTGCGCAACTGGAGGCGCTGTCGAGCACCAATCCAGTGCTGATGATCTTCGAGGATGCACATTGGATCGACCCCACGAGCCTGGAAGCGGTCGGTCGAGCGGTGGACCGAATAAGGACCCTTCGGCGTGTTGTTGATTGTCACCTACCGGCCAGAATTTGAGCCACCGTGGATCGGACGGCCGCATGTAACCGCGCTCACCCTCAACCGCCTAGGAGAACGCGAAATCGCCGCAATGATCGACCGCCTCACCGGCAACAAGCTCCTGCCGGCGAGCATCAGGCAGGACATTATCGAGCGCACAGATGGCATTCCCTTGTTCGCCGAAGAAATAACGAAGGCGGCGTTGGAGGCGGAGAGCGAGGGCGATGCCGAGCGCACGATTGCGGCAGTTCCTTCTCCGTCTCTGGCGGTGCCAGCGAGCTTACACGCATCGCTGATGGCGCGGCTCGATCGGCTCGGCCCTGCCAAGGAGGTCGCACAAATCGGGGCGGCAATCGCCTGCTTTTGTTTTCGGTGCTCTACGGCTTCTGGGTCGCGAATTATGTGGCATTCAACGGCGGCGTGATGCGGGAGCTTGCAGCCGAGTTTCTGGCGCACGCCGAGAAGCAAGGGGCGACCGAGCCGCTCATCGTCGGACATCGGCTTGTGGGCACTTCCTTGGCATGTACAGGGGACATCGCGCAAGGGCGAGCGCACCACGATCGGGCGGTCGCACTTTATAAAACCACCGAACATCGCCCGCTTGCGCTGAGATTTGGCCAAGATGTCCGGGTGGCAATCTTGTCCTATCGGGCGATGGCTCTCTGGATGCTTGGCTATCCGAAAGCCGCTCTTGCAGATACGGAGCAGGCGCTCGCTGATGCGCGCGAAATCGATCAAGCTACGACTTTGATGTACGCCTTTTTTCACGCGGCTTAGATTTATTTATTGCGAGGGAATTACACAGAAGTGCAGAGCCTCGCCGAAAGAGCTTATCCCTCTTGCCGAAGAAAAGCGCGCTATGCTCTGGAAGGGGGGTGGAATGATGAACAAGGGTTGCGTATTTGCACTAACCGGAAGTTCGGAGGCGATACAAAATAAGGCGATCGAAACGCTCACTGCCGGAATAGCGACATGGTCTTCTACCGGAGCAACTATGGGGACGCCTTGGTATCGAGCGTATTTGGCTAAAGCCCACGCTGAACTCAGCCAATTCGACGAAGCGTGGCGCAATGTTCACAAGGCGATAACTGCAATCGAAAAAAGCAACGAAACCTGGTGGGAAGCGGACGTAAATCGCATCGCTGGGGAAATCGCGCGCAAGTCGGAGGCCGATGCGTTGAAGGCTGAAAAGTATTTCGAGCGCGCCCTCGCCGTTGCTCGTCAGCAACAAGCAAAATCCTGGGAACTCCGCGCCGCAATGAGCCTCGCGCGCCTCTGGCGCGACCAGGGCAAGGTGCAGCAAGCGCGCGAACTGCTCGCTCCGGTGTACGGGTGGTTCACGGAAGGCTTCGACACGCTCGATCTGAAGGAGGCGAAGGCGTTGTTGGAGGAGTTGGCGTAGAATTACGGCGCGCTCCTTCTTTTGATTGTTGGTTCCTTCAAACGGGGAGGACATCACATGCCAAGGTATCTATCGCTCTTCAAGTATAACGCAGAGGGTAGGAAAGGATTGATGAAGGAGAAGGCAGCAGCACGGGAAGCTGCTCTAAAACTGACAATTGAGAGTGCTGGTGGCAAATTGGAGTTGATTTACTGGGCAGCTCCGGGAGGCGAATACAGCGGTATCAATATTGGAGAATTCCCTGATGCTGGCAGCTGCGCTGCGGTTGTTGGATTGATAGAAGCAACTGGCATGTTTTCAGAAATAAAAGTTATCGAGCTTCTCACTGCGAGTGAAATCGACCGTGGCCTTGGAAAATCGGTGACCTATCGCGCTCCTGGAGCGTAGCCGTGCTGAGGACAGTTCAAACGCATTGGCGAGCGCGCTGCCTTCGCTTTTCCGCTGCACGCCCACATGCTGCGCCGCGGCTGCGGCTACGCACTGGCGAACGCAGGACACGACACCGGGCTATTCAGGATTGGCTTGGCCACCGGTCAATCCAGCACACGGTCAGGTACACTGAGCTGGCGCCGACACGGTTCAACGATTTCTGGCGCGAATAGTGATGCAATCGGCCATAGAACGTCGCTGGCGATGCGCGTGCAGCGACCGCGGACACGTAAGGACACGGGTGGTCAGCGCGCGGATGGGCTAGACGGTCTCTTTTTGGGGGAGCGCCAAGATGTCTGAGAGGGGCGGCCCGGTGAACGTGGCCGGCGGCTGGTTCGACGCGGGCGGCGGGTACGAGAAGTTCGCCTACACCGCCAGCTACGCCGACGGGCTGCTGCTGCTGGCCGCCAGGGACTTCCCCGGCCGCTACCCGGGCCTGGGCGGCGAGGCGCACTTCGGGCTGAGCTGGCTGCAGCGGCTGTGGCGCCCGGACCGCAAGGTGCTTTACATGCAGGTCGGCGTCGGCACCGGCAACGCCAGCAACACGATCCAGGGCGACTACAACTTCTGGTTCCTGCCGCAGGCCGAGGACAAGCTCGACGTCAGCCCCGGCGGCAACCCCGGGCCGACGGCCCGGTTCGTGAAGTACCGGCCGGTGTTCGCGGCCGCCGCGCCCGGCCACAAGTTCAGCCCGCCGTTCGCCGGCCGGTTCGCGGCCGACTTCGCGCTCGGCGCCCAGCTGGCCGCACCGGGCGCCCGGCCCCGGGCGCGGCACCTGCTCGGGCTGGCCCGCGGCGTCTACGCGATGGCCAAGACGAAGCACGTAGGCCAGCTGCTGACCGCGTACCCGCACGATTTCTACCCGGGCACCGAATGGCGCAGTGCCATGCTGTGGGGCGCCGCCGAGATCGCGCTGGCCGACGAGGCGATCGGGGTGCCCCGCGCGCAGCTGCGGGCCGACCTGGCCACGGCGGGCCGGTGGGCACATGCGTACGTTAACCAGAAGCATTCCGACGGCGACACGCTCAACCTGTATGACAACGGCGCGCTGGGCGAGGCGGAGCTGCTGCAGGCGATGCGGCAGGCCGGCGGGCCCCCGGTGATCGCGCCCGCCCGGCTGCTCGGCGACATGGCCGTGCAGCTGCGGATGGGCCAGCGCTGGGCGCGGACGGAGCCGTTCGGCCTGGGCAGCGACCTGGGCAACAGTGACGCCACGCCGCACGCGTTCGGGCTGTTCATCACCAACGCGCTGTACCGCAAGTACGGCGGGCCGGCCCGGTTCCAGGGGCTGGCCCAGCAGCAGCTGAACTTCGCGCTCGGCGCCAACGCCTGGGGCACCTCGTTCACCGTCGGCGCGGGCAGCACGTTCCCGCACTGCATGCAGAGCGAGATCGCGAACCTGTCCGGGTCGCTGACCGGCCAGGGTGCGCTGCAGCTCGGCGCGACCAGCGACGGGCCCAGCGCCCCGGGCAACTTCTACGGCCTGGGCACGGTCAGCGGCATGCGGGCCTGCTCGGCCGGCCACTTCCGGCCGTTCGACTCCGCGCACGCCCGGTACGAGGACAACGTGGTCAGCTGGCCGTCGGTGGAGCCCGCCGCGGACTACTCGGCCAACGCCCTGCTGGCCTTCGCCCTCGCCGCCGCGTGACGGCTACCACGGGTGGGTGCCGCCGGTCTCGCTGAGGAACTGGCCGGTGGCGGTGCCGTCGCGGAGGATCTGCTCGGCGATGTTCGCGCCCCCCTGCGCGGCCGGCAGGTGGCCGGTGTGCCGGTTCAGGTCGGTGGCCACGAACCCGGGGGACAGCGCGTTCACCCGGATGCCGTCGGCGGCCAGGCTGCGGGCGTAGATCAGGGTGACCGCGTTCAGCGCGGCCTTGGACGAGTTGTAGCCGAGCAGGTTCGCGTACCGGGCCCAGTCGGAGTCGTGGTCGGTGAGCAAGGCGATCGTGCCCAGGCCGCTGGACACGTTGCCGATGTAGCCGGCCGCCGACCGGCGCAGCAGCGGCAGCATCGTGTTGGTCACGCCGATCACGCCGATCACGTTGGTCTCGTAGACCTCGCGGATTGCCTCGACCGGCACGTCGCCGGGCTGGTGCGGCCGGTCCCGGGAGATGCCCGCGTTGTTGATCAGGACGTCCAGGCGGCCGTAGTCCGCTTCGATCAGCCTGGCCGCGGCGGCGATCGTGGCCGGGTCGGTCACGTCCAGCCGGACGAAGCGGGTGGTGAGACCCTGCGCGGCCAGCGCGGCCGCGGCCGCCTCGCCGCGGCCCGGGTCCCGGGCGCCGAGCAGCACGGTGTGCCCGGCCCGGGCCAGGACCTCCGCGGTGGCCAGGCCCACGCCCTTGTTCGCGCCGGTGATCAGGATGATCTTGGTGCCCGTGGTGGTGAGATCGGTGGGAGTGCTCATGTCGCCGACGCTGCCACCCGGGCGGCCGCCGGGGGAGAGACCGCCTGAGCCTGGGACCGGCAGGGCCAGGCTGAGAGGATGCGGGTCCCGCCGCCGGCGGGCATGCTGGGAAGGTGACCAGCGTCGACCGCGCCGAGCTGGCCGCCTTCCTGCGGCGGCGGCGGGCCGCGGTGTCCCCGGCGGACGCCGGGCTGCCGGCCGGGCCGCGGCGGCGCACCCCGGGTCTGCGCCGCCAGGAGGTGGCGCAGCTGGCCGGCATGTCGGTGGACTACTACACCCGGCTGGAGCAGGGCCGCGGGCCGCGGCCGTCCCGGCAGATGCTCGGCGCGATCGGCCGGGCCCTGCGGCTGTCCGGCGACGAGCTGGCCTACCTGCACTACGTGGCCGGCGAGACGCCCGGCCCGCCCTCCGGCCCGGCCCGCGACGTGCGGCCCGGCATCCTCGCGCTGCTCGGCCGGCTGGACGACACGCCGGCGCTGGTCTGCGACGCCAAGTACGACGTGCTGGCCTGGAACCCGATGGCCGCGGCGCTGCTGACCGACTTCTCCCGGCTGCCCGCCGCGGAGCGGAACATCGCCTGGCGGTTCTTCACCGACCCGGCCGCACGCGCCCGGCACGACCCGGCCGGGGCCGTGGTGTTCGCCCGGGCCCTGGCCGCGGACCTGCGGGCGGCCGCGGCCCGTTACCCGGACGACCCCGGCGTGCAGCGGCTGGTCCGGCGGCTGCGCGCGGCCAGCCCCGAGTTCGCCGGCCTGTGGGACGGGCAGGACCTGCGGGTGACGAGGTCCTCCCGCAAGCGGCTGCGCCACCCGGCGGTCGGCTGGCTGGAGCTGGACTGCGAGGCGCTGCACGACCCGGACCGCGGCCAGTGGGTGATCCTCTACACCGCCCCGCCGGGCAGCCCGGCCGCCGGGGCCCTGCGCCTCCTGCGCGTCGTCGGCCTGCAGAACATGACCGCCGGCTGCTGAGCCGGGACCGGGGCGGATGGGTCAGCAAACGCCGGATAAACGGGCGCAGCCCGAGGTCAGCATGCGTGGCCGGCGCGGCGCAGGAGTGGTTTCCGGTAGGGGGGTATTTGATGTGCTGACCGGGCCGGCCACCCCTCGCGCCGGGCCGTTGCCGAGGAGGAACGTGCCGTGTTTCGCCCCCGTGCTGTGGCCGCCGTCGCGGCGGCCGCGCTCGCCCTGGCCGGCTGCAAGTCGCTGGGTGTCACCGTCACCAACGAGCACCACCATCACAAGGCCAGGCACCACCACGCGGCGAAGCACCACCCTTCGAAGCACCATCCCGCCCGGCACGGGGCCGCGCCGAACCCGCCGGCCGGGGCCACCGTCGCGGGCGACTTCTACACCGAGCCGCAGGCCGGGTTCTCGGTCGTCTACCAGCTGATCGGCCACGCGAAGAAGACCGTCGACCTGGTCATCTTCGAGCTGGACGACACCGACGCGGAGCACGCGCTCGGCGACGCCGCGCACCGCGGCGTGCGCGTCCGCGTCGTGCTGGACGAGCGCGAGAAGAACAAGAACAGCGACGCGGCCGATTACCTGACAGCGCACGGCGTGAAGGTGGTCTGGTCCTCGGACAAGTACCGGTACACGCACCAGAAGACGCTGGTCGTGGACGGCTCCACCGCGCTGATCATGTCGGCCAACCTGACCAGCCAGTACTACGCGGACACCAGGGACTTCCTGGTCCGGGACACCAGGGCGGCGGACGTGAGCGCGATCGAGAAGGTGTTCACCGCCGACTTCGGGCACCGGGACATCGACCCGCCCACCGGCGCCGACCTGCTCTGGTCCCCGACCAACGCCAAGGACCGGATGCTCGCCCTGATCAACGGCGCGAAGCACAGCATCCGGGTGTACGACGAGGAGCTGAGCGACTCGACAATCGTCACCGCGCTGGCCGACGCGGCCAAGCGCGGGGTCAGCGTGCAGGTCTGCGGGGAGAACCAGTACGGCCACTACGACCGGCAGTTCACCGAGCTCACCGACGCCGGGGCGAAGGTCACTTACTTCAGCTCATCGCACGGCTTCTACATCCACGCCAAGGTGATCGAGGTGGACGAGGGCACGTCCCGGGCCCAGATGTACGTCGGCTCGGAGAACTTCACCACCAACTCGCTGCGCCTCAACCGGGAACTCGGGCTGATCCTGACCGGCCCGGCCGTGCTCCGCTCGGTGGCCCGCACGTTCGCCGGCGACTTCAGCAAGGCCACGCCGTTCCACTAGCAAGCAGAGCCATCAGCAAGCAGAGCCACTGGCGGAGGCGGCACCGGGTCTGGCCCATCGTCCAGTTTGCCGGCTCAGTGGGATTGCGGCTACCGGGATAACCCTTAGAAGGCGGCGGGAAACCCCTGATGCGCCAGGGGTTCCGGCCCGCAACCATGAATGTGTTCGCTCACAGTGTTGCGCGCCCGGGGGGACGCGCAACCCAGGGAACAGGAGATCAGCACAGCTGCCCGCTCATCTGGTTCCGCGCATCCGCTGCAGAACGCCCGAGCCCGAGGAGGGGCGAGCTCGGCCGTTCTTCCGGGGATCGCGGCCGGACGGGCCCGCAGCGCCTCCTGTGTGAGGCAGGCAGGGCCCCGGTACCGGTGGGAGTGGCCGGGCCGGGGACCGCTGCCCCGGGGAAGAGCCGCTGGACGGCGCCCCGCCCTGGTCGTTAATCAGCGATCAAGGGTTCCCGATTGAGGCGCGCCGTGTCCTGGCCGGACTCGGGCCAGGGGCAGTCGGTCACCTGACGGGCGCGGACGGTGCAGGGCCGGACGCCGAAGTACCCGGCCCCGGCGAATACGCTGAACCGGGCCGGGCTGCGCTGCAGGCACCACGGCACGAGTGGCGGGCCGAGCGAAACGGACGTCAGCGAATTAATGGTCATACCGGCCGGGCTGCCGTCCGGGGGAATGGCGGTGACTATCCCGGCGCCGGTGGCGTACTGGCCAAAAATTGCGCGCAGTGGATCGATACCGCTGCTCGCCAGGCTGGCCTGGGAAATAGTCATCTCCGGACCTCCGATCGGAACCCCAGTTGCTGTACTTGCGCGGGGAGAGAGCGGCTGGCCAGGCAGGAAAATACATCGCGCCAAAAATAACCGGGACAGCAGGCGGCGCCGGGATAAAGTCCGACGGGAGGGGCAATGGTGCTGATATCCGCGCACATGGGCGGGGGAGAGGCGGCCAGGCCCGGCAGTTATGAGGCATATCAGCACGCGCTTTCCAGCGGCGCCGAATATGCGGAACTGGATATCAGGAAGACCCGGGACAACGTGCTGGTGTGCTACCACGACGAGCACGCAGGCCGGGGCGGGCCGCCGGTGGCCGCGCTGTCCTGGGCGGAGCTGTGCGAGCGGGCCGGGTATCAGGTGCCGGGTGTCGCGGAGGTCATGCGGCTGCTCGGCGGGAAGCTGCTCGGCCACCTGGACCTGAAGGAGACCGGCTACGAGAAGGAGGTCATCGAGCTGGCCCTGGCGAGCTTCGGGCCCGGCCAGTTCGTGGCCACCACGCTGGAGGACGTCTCGGTGGCGGCGATCAAGCAGGCCTACCCGGACGTGCCCGCCGCGCTGTCGCTGGGCCGCGAGACGCCGGGGTGGCCGGCGCACCGGTGGGCCGCGGTGCGGGCCAGCGAGGTGTGGCCGCTGCGCCGGATCCGGGCCTGCGGCGCGGACTGGATCGCGGCGCACCACCAGCTGGCCCGGGCCGGGGTGGCCGCGGCGTGCCGCCGGCACGGCATCGGGGTCATGGTCTGGACCGTCGACGGCGACGGGCTGATCGACCAGTTCCTGGCCAGCCGGACGGTGGACGTGCTGATCACCAACCGGCCGGTGTACGCCGCTTCGCGGCGGGCGCAGCGGACGGCGGGGGCCTACCAGCCCTCAGCGGGCACGTAGGGGCACGCACACCGGGACGGGCCGGCCACGGGGGTGATGAGCCCGGGCTGAGGGCCGGGGGTTATTGCACCTAGGATGTTGAATGCTGGCGGCGGGAGCCACCCTGAGCGTGACTCCGGCGGCCACGAGGGGGGCCGGTTCGGCCGCACAGGAGACACGGTCACGATGGCGCAGCGTATCAAGGCTGGCGACAAGGCTCCCGACTTCACCCTCCCGTCCCAGTCGGGCGAACCCGTCCGGCTGCACGACCGGCTCGGGGAACGGGTTGTCGTCCTGTACTTCTACCCCAAGGACAACACCCCCGGCTGCACCGCCGAGGCGTGCGCGTTCCGCGACAGCCACGAGGTCTTCACCGACGCCGGCGCCGAGGTGATCGGGATCAGCTCGGACTCGGTGGCCAGGCACACCGCGTTCGCGGACCGGCACCAGCTGCCGTTCACCCTGCTCAGCGATCAGGGCGGGCAGGTACGCAAGCTCTACGGGGTCCAGCCCGTGCTGGGGCTGCTGCCCGGCCGGGTGACCTACGTCATCGACCGCGCGGGCGTCGTCCGGCACGTGTTCAGCTCGATGACGAACATCGACCAGCACATCGGCGACGCGCTGCGGGTGGTCCAGGAGCTGCAGTCCGGGCAGCCGGCCTGACTCGCGGGCTGGCGGCCGGCGCCCGCCGGGCCGCCCGGCCGGGTCAGGCGTCCACGGGGATGATCCGGGCGCTGATCAGGTGGCCGTCGCCGATGTGCAGCAGGCCGATGGTCGGGTGCGGCTGGCGGCGGCGGTCGGTGGGTGATCCGGGGTTGAAGATGCGGATGCCCTCGGCGGACTGGTCCAGCGGGATATGGGAGTGGCCGAACACGACGAGCTGGGCGGCGGGAAAGCGCCTGCGCAGCCGTGCGGGCCGGCCCTTGGCCGGGCCGCTGTCGTGGATCATCGCGACCGCGAGCCCGGCGAGGTCCAGTTCCAGGGTGTCCGGTGCGCCCCAGGCGGCGACGTCCGGGCCGTCGTTGTTGCCGCGGACCGCGCGCACCGGGGCGTAGCCGGAGAGCTCGTCCAGCACGCTGGCCGTGCAGACGTCCCCGGCGTGCAGGATCAGGTCCGCGGCGTGCAGGTACGGGGCGACCGGCGGCGGGCAGTGCTTCCACCGCCGCGGCGCGTGCGTGTCGGCCAGGACCGCGACCTTCACCCGGGCCCGTCCGTGGCCAGCAGCCGGTCCCGCAGCCGGGCCGGGTCCTGTTCGCGCATGCCAGGAGGATGCCACGGCCCGCGATGCGCGGGCGCAGCTCCCGTGCCCTGGGCGACCGTGCTTACGCGCCGGGCCCGTAGCGGGAGGCGACGTCCTGGGAGCTGGCCCACCGGCTGTAGGTCGGTGACTGCGGCCAGCCGTCGGGTACGTCCTGCCACTCCTCCTGGCGCCCGTAGGGAAGCAGGTCGATCAGCGCGAAGCTGTGGCTGAGCTGCTCGGTGCCCCGGCCGCTGGTGTGCCACGTGCGGTACACGGTGTCACCGTCGCGCAGGAACACGTTGACCGCGAACCCGCCGCCGGGCGGTGCGCCGACGTCGGCGCCGAACGGGCTGCTGGCGGTGGAGTACCAGGTCATCTTGTTCCCGACCCGGCGCTTGTAGGCCAGCGCCTCCTCGATCGGGCCCTGGGTCACGATGACGAACCGGGCGTCCCAGGCGTCGAGGAACTCCAGCCGGGTGAACTGCGAGGTGTAGCCGGTGCAGCCGCCGCACTGCCACTCCTCGTCCGGGAACCACATGTGGTTGTAGACGATCAGCTGCGATTTGCCGCGGAAGATATCGGCCAGCCGGACCGGGCCGTCCTCGCCCTCCAGCGTGTAGTCCGGCATCTTGACCATCGGCAGCCGCCGGCGCTGCGCGGCGATCGCGTCCAGCTCGCGGGTCGCGGCCTTCTCCCGGGTCCGCAGCGCATCCAGCTCACGCTGCCACGTTCCGGCGTCGACGACGGGCGGTAGCGCGGAAGCAGTCATCGGAACTCCTCACTCCTGACGTTCACGGCCTGCAGATACCGACCCGGGCAGCGCCGCAAACTCATCGGTGCCGCCCGGGCCGGCTCAGCCGGGCAGGAATGGCCGTCGCAAGCTGGGCGGGTTTCAGGGCAACGCAGCTGGGCAGTGCGCTCGTCGGTAGGGGTAGGGAAGCAACCGCGACGAGCTGGGCCGGCGGTGCATCATGCCGCCGGAAACCAGCCGGAAGGGAACCTCCATGCCCGCCAGGCCCTCCGGCCGGCATCAGAACGCGGCTGCCCGTCGCGGCCGCGGTCGCGCCCTGACCTGGGTCACCGCCCTGGCGGTCCCCGGCTTAGGAGTCATCGCGGCGACCTGCTGGCTCCTGGCCTCCGCCGGGACCGGGACCCCGTCGGCGGCACGAATCGCGCTGGCGCGCACCATGGTGCCGACGCCCGCGGCGTGGGCGGGCACCGTGCTGACGGGCACCATAGTGCCAGCGCACACCGCAGCGCCGCCCACCTGGCCCGTCCCCGGCAGCAGCACCGCCGCCCGCCGGCTGGTGCCCAGCCCGGCCCCGGCCCTGTGGTCACCAGAACGGGGCGGCAGCGATCTGATGCTGAGCTCCCAGGCCCGCCAGTCGTGCCCGCCCGCCGCGCTGGCCTGCGCCGACCTGCGGGACCACCTCACCTGGCTGCAGTCACGCGGCCAGATCACCTACGGCCCGGTGCGCATGGAGCCGGGCGGGCCCGCCGACCCCACGCCGCGCGGCATCTTCCACGTGGCGTGGAAGGCCGGGCCGCATTACGTCAGCACCAGCTTCGGGATCCCCATCCCGTACGCCGTGTTCTTCGCTCCCGGCGGGATCGCGTTCCACGCGGGCAGCCTCACCACGTCCTCGCACGGCTGTGTCCATCTCAGCCTGCCCAGCGCCCGCTACTACCATGATCATCTGCCCGAAGGGGCCGAGGTAGCTGTGTTCTGAAGCGGGCGAGCTGGCTCCTGCGGCCGGGGGCGGAATCTTTCAGCCCCCCGGTTAACGGCCGGGCGCTCTGCCTGCTGAGCTGCGCCGGACCGGTGGTAGCGACGGCAGGACTCGAACCTGCGTACCTCCCGTTATGAGCGGGATGCTTGGACCATCTCAGCTACGTCGCCGTGGGGCCGGCCAGGGCGTACTGGCGGGCGGCCCGCCCCCGCCCGGGAGGGGACGGGCCAGAGCCTCTCCTCGGTGCTGAGCCGAGCAAGCCGTCGTTACGAAGGACGGCCGGACACCGGTCCGAGAGGCGTGTGCCGCCAGGGCCAGAAAGAGTGCAAAAAACAGCCCAGCGGCTGCTGGTGACGAACCGGGAGACGGACGAGTCCTACCTGCGTGGCAAGGGGTCCCCCCGTACGACGAGGCCGTTGAGGCCACGCTGACCGCCGACGGCGACCAGACCATCCTGGTCATCGAGGTCAGGGGCATGCCCCTGGACAAGATCGCCTTCTACGGGACCGGCTGGCAGATCCACGCCGAAGATCTCGCCGCCTACCTCGCCGGGCGTGCGCCCGGCGGGCCCGGGGCGCGGTGGGCCGAGCTCGTCCCGGCGTATCAGGACCTGGCGGCCAGCCTCGGCTAGTACGGCAGCCTCTCGTCGCTGGACCAGCGGAACGGGTGCGCCGCCAGGGATTCGAACCCCGAACCTGCCGGTTAAGAGCCGGCTGCTCTAGCCGTTGAGCTAGCGGCGCGTGCTGCCAGGGCAGCTGGTCGGGGTGGGGAGAATCGAACTCCCGCCGCCTGGCCCCAAACCAGGCACGCTTCCACTACGCGACACCCCGGAGTGGAGACGGCGGGAATCGAACCCGCTACGGCGGCGCTTGCAGGGCGCGCCCGCTCCTTAGCTGTCATCCCCGGGCGCCCCGGGCCAGCCCGGGACGTCATGCGACCGGCGGCTCGCCGGGCCGCCATTGACGATGTTCCCGCTATGCAGTTGAGAAAGAGCAGGGGCGCGGCAATGCGCCAGGAACGAGGAAATGCTGAAAGACAATCATTGGCGATGGAACACAGCCGGCCGGGTAATCCCGTCACTGATTAACAGCCGCCGGCCAGGCAAAAGGAAACCGCCCGCAGGAATTCATCCTGGGGCGGCGCCGGTGCATCAGCCTGGGCTGCTACACGGGCGCCTGCCCGGCCGCCGGACCCAGCCGGAGCTGGCCCGGTGCTGGCTGGCCCGGTGCTGGCTGGCCCAGGGTCAGCGGGCGCGGTGTCGGCTGGGCCGCCGGGAAGGGACCCGGCATGAGCTGGCCCAGCCTGAACCGGCAGGACGCGGCATTAAGCCGGTTCTGCTTAGGCTGGCTGAGCTGGGCTCGCACGGAAAGCACCTTTCCTGGTTCTTGCGGTCCTTGATTCCTCTGCCCGGTACAAATCCAGGGTAGATCCGCGCCGGGCCATCTGTAAACGAATTAAACGGGGCCAGGCCGGGGATTGTTCCCGCGGCCTTACCGGCCCGCGGCGGGCCAGAGGCTGGGGAGGTTGACCACGATCGCTTCCTGGCTGCTGCGGGCGATCACCACGACCGCCTCCTCGCCGCCGGGGTTCTCCTCGCGGTGCGGGGTGTACGGGGGTACGAAGATGTAGTCCCCGGGTCCGGTCTCCAGCCGGACCTCTTCGCGCCCCTCGGCGAACACGAAGACGGGATGGCCGGAGACCACGTAGATCGCGGTCTCGGAGTCGCCGTGGTGATGGTCGCCGGAACTGGCCCCCGGGGCCACGTGCGTCTGGCCCATCCAGAGCCGGGCCGAACCGCAGGCCGTGCCGGAGATAGCGGCCCAGCGCATCATGCCGGCGGTCTGGCCGGTGGCGGTGGTCAGCTCGGAGCCGCGGATCCGGGCCAGCGGCGCGTGCCAGTGGTCGTCGGTCACGGCTGGCTCCTGTCCCCGGTCACCGGTCAGCGGGCCGCGAGAACCTCGGCTACCTTGGCCGCCGCGCCATCCGGGTCGTCGGTGTCGGCCAGCAGCTCGCCCCAGGACCAGCGGTAGTACCAGCGCAGCCGGCCGCCCTGATCGGTGCCCGCGGTGCAGTGAATGCTCTCGGCCAGCATGGTCGCGCCCGGAATGAAAACGTGCAGGGCCGCCGGGTACGTGCTCTTCACCGTGGCGTGAAAGCCCTCGGTATCCAGGGCCGTGGCGAGCCGGTGCAGATGGTACGTCCGCGCGTGATCACGAGTGCCGTCCAGCATGTTCCCTGCCTTGCGTTGGTCGGCACATTGTCAGTTCTCGCGGTGCCTTCTTGTCAAGCTAGCACCAGGACGGCCAGCCGGGGAGTACCGCCACGACTGGCCGCCGAAACTGCCTGGTGCGGGCCGAAGGCGCTAACGGCCGTCGTGGCCGTCCCAGCCGCGCTCCTGGTACGGGTCGGGCGGCCAGTAGCCCTGGGGGCCGGGCAGGCCCGCAGGCCCGTCCGCCGGGTAGCCGGGCAGCGGGCCCAGCCGGTCGTAGCCCGGCAGGCCCTGGCCGCCCTGGCCCTTGTGCTTGCCGGTGTAACCGGCCGGCAGCTGGCCGGGCGGAATGGAGTAGCCGTTCCCGTAGGCGCCTCCGGCGGGCGGGGTCGGCGCGGGCGGGGCGGGCACCGGCCGGTGCCGGCCGCTGCTGGGGGCGGGGGTGGGCAGGTAGCCGCTGGCCAGGCTGGGCGTGTAGCCCGGCAGGTCGGTGCTGATATAGCTGCCGGTGTCCTCGTTCACGTAGCTGCCGTACGGGTTGCCGGCCGGGGCGGAGGAGGACGGGAAGCTGGGTACGGGCGGCGGTGGGGCAATACCGGGCTCCTCGCGGCTGTACCCGCCGCTGTGCCCGTCATGGTGACCGTAGCCGTTGCCGCTGCTGGCCGCGCCACCGTGGCCGTGCCCGTTGCCGCCACGGCCGCCGGCCGTACCGGGCCCGGCCGGGATGGGGTAGCCGCCGCTGTGGCTGCTATAGCCGTCCGCGTACCCGGCCCCGCCGCCGGGGACGCCCGCGGTGCCGAGCCCGTCCGGGCGGGCGTGGGCGCCGGAGTGGCTGCTGGGGACGCTGGCGCTGCCATAACCGTTCGGGACCGAACCGTTCGGGACGGAGTAGGCGCCGGAATGCCCGTTGCCGCCGTAGCTGTGCGGCCCGGAGTGGCCGTTCGCAACGGGATGCCCGTTCGCGGCATGGCCGGTAGTCGCAGTGTGACCGTTCGGGGAAATGCGGCCGTTCGGGCCCAGATGGCTGTCCGGGCCGACGTGCAGACCGGAACCATCGTCGTGACGGCCGTGCCCGCCACTGTAGCCCGTGGACGGGTAGGCGCCGTTGCCCGTGACCGGGCCGCCGCCGGGGTATCCGGCCGGGGCCGCGCTGGGCGGCGGGTAGGCCGCCACGGCCGCCGGGGCGGGCGGCACGCTGGCGGCGGCGTAACCGACCGGGCCGCTGGGGTGCTGCCCGGCGGGCGCGCCGTACCCGGGGAACTGGACGGTGCTGTAGGCACCCGAGTCGGAACTGTACGCACCCGAGTCGGATACCGGGGCGGCGGCGCGCGCCCGCGAGGCGCGGAACGACCGGCTGTCCTCGGTGATCCGCGGGAACGACGGGCTGGTCAGCGGGTCCTCGTCGAGCGGCTGCGGGAGCGGCCGGCTCTGCGGGACCGGCGGGGGCACCGGGCGGGCCTGCGGCATGGGCGCGGCCGCGGGCCGGGCCGGGCCGGGCATCGCGGGGGGCGCAGGCGGCGCGGGCGGGGCACCGAGGAACTCGGGGGCGTATCCGCCGGCGGCGGCGCGCTGCGGCAGGCTGCGCGCCGGCAGCGGTGCGGGCTCGCGGGGCGGAGCGCCCATCGGTCGCTGGTCCGGGCCGCGGCGGCCGTCAGCGGCGGGCCTGCGGGGCTCGGCGCCGCGGTGGTGCGGGTCGCGATCGCCGTGCGGCGGCTCCTGGGCACCCGGCCCGGCGGCAGCCGCGGCCAGATGCCGGAGATCGGGCCGCTGCTGGATGACCGTCTGCGCCTCGGGGCCCGGCCGCGGGGACCGCTGCTGGGCCATGGTCTGCGGCTCCGGGGCCGGCCGGGCGGGGCGCCGGCTGGATGCCGGGCCACGGGCCGGGTCCTCGACGTCCGGACGGCCTTCCGGCGTCCGGGTGACCAGTGGCTTGTCGGACGCGACTTCTTTCCAGTAGTCGGCGTCGGACAGGTCGTCCCAGTCGGTGCTTGGCCAGTCCTCGTCGTCGCCGGACCGCTTGGCCTTGCCCTGGGACTTGCTCAGCCGAGGCTTCAACCGCACCACTTCCTGGTCGAGATCGTGGGGTCCGTGGGGGGGACGGACGGGCCGGTCCGGGCGGGGCCCGGGGCCGGCACCTGCCGGGGGGCCATGCTCAGGCCCGGCATCAGCTGGGGGTGCGCGCCGCTGCTCCGGGTTCTCCGGGTTCTCCGCGACGGCCAGGGGAGGGGGGCCATCCTGGCTCGCGTCCGGGCGGGGCCGGTCACCGGGTTCGGCCGGGGGACCGTCCGCCGGGCGGCGCTCGCCGGCGGGCGGGGAGCGGTGCTGCTCGGCCAGCGCCCGCTGCTCCGGGGCGGGCGGCCGGGGCGCGGCCGCGACCGCCGCCACCGCGGCGGGCACCTGGTCCCGGGAAGGAGCCGGGGCCGGCACCGGGGCGGGAACTCTCGCGGGCCGCCGCTCGCCAGCCGGGGGGAGGCGCCGGGGCAGCGGAAGGGGCAGGGGCCGCCGGGACCTTGGCCGGACGCCGGGGCCGGGCGGGCTCGCGCCAGGGCTCGTTCCCGCCGCCGCCGTTCCGGTCGTCGGCCTGGCCGCGGCCGGCCTTGGCGGGCCGGTCCTTGCTGGGGGGCGGATCGCCCAGGCGGGCGCGCTCGTTCTTCTTTATCAGGTGCAGCCCGATGACCACAGCCAGCACAATGACCGCTACAACGGCTGGCAAGCCGATCACGAGCGGAGTCATCGCACCATCCAGCAAGCATGACCTCGTGGGTGGCGCAGCGAAAGCCCCGCGCGGCCATAGACGCGGGCCTACCTAGTAGCGCTGGCGCCCTCAGTGTTACCCGGGCTGATCACTCAAATGCGATTGTGCCGAACCATCTGGCTGCTGTCCCGGGATTCGGGAAGTTTTTACCACCTTTGCATTACTTTCCGCTACTCTACCACTACGCTATGCGAAAATCCTGTCCGTTTAGTCCCCTGCTGTCGCAGTCAGCCGCCCTCTGGCAATAGCGTTCCGCGCAATCGCGGTCCACGCCGCTTTTACGCTGGCCCCGTTGCCAAGGTGCAGCTCCGTGCTCAATGCGTAAATCGTGAATCGGTAGCTGTGGCTACCGTGAATCGGACAGGGTGCGTCATATCCTGCGAAGCCGCGGCTATTATTCGCCTGGCGCGCTCCGGGGGGCAGCTGGCGGCCCGTCTGAATGTCGGTCGTGGTGGGCCGGATATCGAACACGATCCAGTAAATGTAGGGCGTGATCGGGGCGTCCGCATCGTCCACAACCAGGGCCAGCGACCGGGTCCCGGCCGGCGCGCCGGACCAGTAAATGGCCGGGCTGCCGCCGTGGCCATGGCAGGTGTATTGCGCTGGGATTGCACCCCGCCCAAACAGCGGACTGGTAACGGTCATCACCTGCGGCGCATTCTGCCGCAGCTGCTTGGGCCCGGTCAGCAGGCTGCACCCGGCCAGCAGCACCGCGGCCGTGGTCACGGCCACAGCGCGCACCCCGGGAATCGCCCGCTTCCACCGGCGCAAGCGCATCTCTCCCTGCCGTCAGCCGACCGTCCCGACGGGTGATCCTAACCGCCCAGCGGTCCTGCGCGGGCCCGGTGCGCATACTCGGCCGTCGCTCAGTCCGGCTGGCGGGACGTGCCCAGCATGATCTCGTCCCAGGACGGCACCGACGCCCGGCGGGACCGGCCGCCCGCGGCCTTCCGGGCCGGGCGCTGACCCTGGGCCTGGGCCGCAGCGGGCTCGGCCTGCGGCGGGACCTCCTGGGCTTCCCGCGCCGCAGCAGGCTGCTGCTCGGGCGCCGCCGGCCCGGACGGCGCAGCGGCCGGAGCCGGGACCGGGGCCTGCGGTGCGGCGGCCGGACCACCCGCCGCGGGCACCGCCCGGGCTCCGGGCCGGCTCTCGTCCCGGCGCGACTCGCCCGGGTGGGCGGCGAACCGCGACCCGATCGGGGTGACCGTGGCGGTCGCGGGCTCGGGCGTGCCCAGCCGCCCGGCGGGCAGGTCGGCACCGGACAGGCAGAGCCGGGCGGCGTTGTCGTCGGCCGGGCTGGCGTGCCGCCGCCGCGGGTCGAAGACCCACTCGGCCATCTGCGGCCGGTTCCCGGTGATGAACATCAGCTGCACTTGCCAGTTGCCGTCCGGGCGCTTGCGGGAGTCCCACTGCGCGTCGTCGGGGTTCGTCCCGGCCTGGATGAGCCGCTCGCTGACGATCTCCCCGAGCCGCGGCCCGGGGCCCGCGTCACCCGGCCCGCGCACGGTGGCCCGCTGGGCCTCCTGGGCCCGGTACGCCCGCTCGGCCAGCACCGGGCCCTCGAACCGGCGGACGCGCTCGATGGGTATCCCCGCCGCGTCGGCGATCTCGTCCGCCGTCTCGCCGGCTCGGATCCGGTCCTGGATCTCCTTGGGTCGCAACGGACTCTCCACTTCGATGTCGTACTGAGCGAGCCGGGAGAACTGGCCTCGTGCCACCGTCCTTAGCCGGTCATCGATCGGCAGCGAGAACCGGCCGCCTCGTCCCGGCACCGCGAGGACGGCGTAGCTCCCGTCCTCGCTGACTGCGACGAGGCGCAGTTCCTGCATCGTTGTCCCTTCCGCGCTGCCCGGGCCGCGCAGGGGCGCAACCTGCACCTGCCCCCACGCCCGAGTCTGACGGGTGCGGCAGGTGAGACCAAGCACCGCGCCCGGCATGTCCCGGCTGATCCTGCCAGGTTCGCCCGGGCGGCGCGGCGCGCAGGAGCAACACCGGGCGAACCGGGGCGGGTAGAGTGCCGGCTGGCGGAGCGGAACGCCTGCCGGGGCCGCGCGGCGATGCGACGCAATGCGGGCCCGGGTGAGGGTGCCAAGGGGCCAGAGGTCTTCCGAACGGCAGTCCAGCCGGAAGGTAGTGGCGAGAATGCGGCACTTGCTGGGATTTGTACTTGGCGTGATCGCCGGTGCGGCGCTGTTCTTCGGCGTCGGCTGGGGCGTGGCCAGGCTGGCGGCGATCAACGGCAGCGGCGAGAAGCTCGCCAGCATGCACGGCGCCGAGGCGCTGGCCGCGGTCGGCGGCACGGCCCTGCTGATCGGCCTGCTGATCGTGATACCGCGGGTATCGCCGCTGGCCGCCGGGCTGGCCGGGCTGGCGGCTCTCGGCTACACGGCCTGGTGGGTGTGGAACCCGCGGCAGGCCATCGGGCACGTCCCGCTGCGGTCGTCGACGGAAGCGGCCGGCTTCGCGGTCATCCTGACCTCCGGGCTGCTCGGCCTGATCGGGCTGATCGCGGTGCTGACCCTGTTCATCCCGTCCCGCTGGCGCAGCTACGCCCCGGCGGCCTACGAGGAGGAAGAGGACAGCACAGAATCCGACATCACCGCCACCGGCCTCCTCGGATAGATCACGCTGAACGGCGGGACCCCGCGGTCACGCGGGGGGGTGGGTGGGTCCGTAACCACGGGGCCCGCCGGGCTTCAGGGACCGCAGGCTCAGGCAGTGCTGGCTGAAACCAGGCTGGCGAACTGCTCGCTCTCGGTCGAGCCGTGCAGCGCGACCGTGGCGGCGTCCGGCGTGATCGCCGAGGTCACCAGGTCGAAGTAGCCGGTGCCGACCTCGCGCTGGTGCCGGGTGGCGGTGTAGCCGTGCTTCTCGGCGGCGAACTCGGCGTCCTGCAGCCGCACGTAGGCCGGCATGCCCTCCTCGGCGTACCCGCTGGCCAGGTCGAACATGGCCTGGTTCAGCGAGTGGAAGCCGGCCAGCGTGATGAACTGGAACTTGTACCCCATCGCGCCCAGCTCCCGCTGGAACTTCGCGATCGTGTCCGCATCCAGGTGCGCCCGCCAGTTGAACGACGGCGAGCAGTTGTAGGCCAGCAGCTGATCCGGGTACTGCGCCTTGATCGCCTCGGCGAACTCGCGGGCCAGCGCCAGGTCGGGGGTGGCGGTCTCCATCCACAGCAGGTCGGAGTACGGGGCGTAGGCCAGCCCGCGGGCCACGCACGGCGCCAGCCCGCCGCGGACCTTGAAGAAGCCCTCAGCGGTCCGCTCGCCGGTCAGGAACTCGCGGTCCCGCTCGTCCACGTCGCTGGTCAGCAGCGTGGCCGACTCCGCGTCGGTGCGGGCCACGATCAGCGTCCTGGTGCCGCAGATGTCGGCCGCCAGCCGCGCCGCGTTGAGCGTCCTGACGTGCTGGCTGGTCGGGATCAGCACCTTGCCGCCCAGGTGGCCGCACTTCTTCTCGGAGGCCAGCTGGTCCTCCCAGTGCACGCCCGCCGCGCCCGCCGCGATCATCGACTTCATCAGCTCGAACGCGTTCAGCACGCCGCCGAACCCGGCCTCCGCGTCGGCCACGATCGGCGCCAGCCAGTACCGGTGGTCGCCGGCCAGCCCCGTTTCAGCTGCCTCGGCCCAGGCGATCTGGTCGGCGCGCATGAGCGCGTTGTTGATCCGCCGGACCACCTGCGGCACCGAGTTCACCGGGTACAGGCTCTGGTCCGGGTAGGTCTGGCCGGCCAGGTTGGCGTCCGCCGCGACCTGCCAGCCGGACAGGTAGATGGCCTTGAGCCCGGCCCGCACCTGCTGCACGGCCTGGTTGCCGGTCAGCGCGCCGAGCGTGTTCACGTACGGCTCGGAGTGCAGCAGTGACCACAGCCGCTCCGCGCCGATCCGGGCCAGCGTGTGCTCTTCCTGGACCGATCCGCGCAGCCTGATCACGTCGTCGGCCGGGTAACTCCGCTGCACGCCGGCCCAGCGCGGGTCGGCCGACCACTGCGCGGCCAGCGCCGCGGCGTCCTGGCTGCTGGTCCCGGCGGCCTTGCGCGAGCCGTTCGGGCCGTTCGGGCTGGTGATCCGGTTCAGTGCCCCCTCGAGGCGATCGTTGCTCATGGATGTCTCCCGCCATCTCATCGTCCCCGGGTTTGACCTCAGCTTTACCGCCGCCCGGCGAGAAAACCACTCATCTGCCCGCGAAGAGTTGCAAAAATTCGCTTAAGGTAAACATGTGAAAGCTTTCCTGGAGAAAGATCAGCAGTCCTTGACCGACGGTGCTGATCGAGCCGGCGGTGCCGGCGGGAACCACAGCGGGCCCGATCTTGCCCTGTTCGGCCAGCGCCTCCGGCACGCCCGCAAGGCCCGCGGCCTCACCCTGGCCGAGCTCGGCGCCAAGGTGGGCCGGGCCCCGAGCGTGCTGTCCCTGCTGGAGAACGGCCGCCGCGAGCCCAAGCTGTCCCTGATCGAGGCCCTGGCCCAGGCGCTGTCGGTGCCCGCTGCGGAACTGCTGCGGCAGCAGCCGCCCAGCCGCCGGGCCCAGCTGGAGATCGCGCTGGCCCAGGCCCAGCAGGCCCCGGCGTTCGGCGATCTCGGCCTGCCCCCGCTGCGGGTCGGCGCCCGGGTGCCCACCGACGTGCTCGAGCACATCGTCGCCCTGCACACCGAACTGCGCAGGCAGCGGGTCAAGCCGACGGCCACGCCGGAGGAGGCCAGGGAGGCCAACGCGGACCTGCGGGCCATGATGCGCGAGCGCGGCAACTACTTCGCGCCGATCGAGCGGGCCGCCGCGGAGGCCCTGGACGGGGTCGGCTACCAGGGCGGCCCGCTGTCCCAGGGCCTGCTGCTCTCCGTGGTCAGCCACCACGGGTTCGCCGTCCGGTACGTGCACGACCTGCCGCGCTCCGCGCGGTCCGTGACCGACCTGCGGAACCGGCGGATCTACCTCAAGCAGGAGTCCATGGGCACGCACTCGCCGCGCACGGTGCTGCTGCAGACCCTGGGCCACTTCGTGCTCGGCCACTCCGCGCCGCAGGACTTCGCGGACTTCCTGCGCCAGCGGGTGGAGGCGAACTACTTCGCGGCCGCGGTGCTGATGCCCGAGCAGCCCGCGGCCCGGTTCCTGGCCGCCGCCAAGGACGCCCGCGACCTGTCCGTGGAGGACCTGCGCGACGTGTTCGCGGTGTCCTACGAGATGGCCGCGCACCGGTTCACGAACCTGGCCACCCACCACCTCGGCCTGCCCTGCCACTTCGTGAAGAACGACGAGGGCGGCATCATCTACAAGGCGTACGAGAACGACGGGGTGGTCTTCCCGGCCGACGTGGCCGGCGCGATCGAGGGCCAGCGGATGTGCCGGGAATGGTCCGGGCGGCAGGTGTTCGCCGCGGCGGACCGGTTCAGCCCGCTGTGCCAGTACTCCGACACGCCGTCGGGCACCTACTGGTGCGTGGCCGTGGTCGACCCGGGCCCAGAACGCGGCTTCGCGATCACGCTCGGCGTCCCGTTCGAGCATTCCCGCTGGTTCCGCGGCCGGGCGACCACGAGACGGGTGACCTCGGCCTGCCCGGACGGGGAGTGCTGCCAGCGCCCGCCGGCCCGGCTCGCGGCCCGCTGGGAGGGGCTCGCCTGGCCGTCCGCGCGAGCCCACTCGCACATCCTGTCGGCCCTGCCCCGGGGCAGCTTCCCGGGCGTCGACGAGGCGGACATCTACACGTTCCTGGAGCAGCACGAGGCCGACTAGGCAACAGGGCAAAAAGCCGAATACGGATTACGGTGGGCGCGGGGCGGGCCCCGGAACCTGGGTTACTCTTGAGTAACCTAGGTCCTGAGGAGCCCCATGAGCAGCGAGCCCGCCGCGCCGTTCAGTCTCGATCTCAGCCCGGAGCTGACCGAGGTGCGGGACTGGGTGCACACCTTCGCCGGGCAGGTGATCAGGCCCGCGGCCGCGGAGTGGGACGAGCGCGAGGAAACCCCGTGGCCGGTCATCGAGGAGGCCGCCAAGATCGGCCTGTACTCGCTGGACTTCGTCGCCGAGCAGAGCTTCGAGCCCTCCGGCCTGGGCCTGCCCGTGGTCTTCGAGGAGCTGTTCTGGGGCGACGCGGGCATCGGGCTGGCGCTGACCGGGACCGGCCTGGCGGCCACCGCGGTAGCCGGCGGCGGCACCGCCGAGCAGATCGGCGAATGGCTGCCGCAGATGTACGGCAGCCCGGGCGACCTCAAGCTCGGCGCGTTCTGCTCGTCCGAGACGGAGGCGGGCAGCGACGTCAGCGCGATCCGCACCCGCGCGGTCTACCACGAGGCCGATGACGAGTGGGAGCTGACCGGCACCAAGACCTGGGTCACCAACGGCGGCATCGCCGACGTGCACGTCGTCGTGGCCTCGGTGGACCCGGCGCTGGGCAGCCGCGGCCAGGCCTCGTTCATCGTGCCGCCCGGCACCGCCGGGCTGTCCCAGGGCCAGAAGTTCCGCAAGCACGGGATCCGCGCCTCGCACACCGCCGAGGTGGTGCTCGACGGCGTCCGGGTGCCCGGCCGCTGCCTGGTCGGCGGCAAGGACCGGCTGGACGAGCGGCTGGCCCGGGTGGCCAGCGGCGGCCGGGCCGGCGAGCAGGGCGCGATGCGGACCTTCGAGCGGTCCCGGCCGACGGTCGCGGCGATGGCCGTCGGCGTGGCCCGGGCCGCGCTGGAGTTCGCCCGCGACTACGCCGGCACCCGGGTGCAGTTCGGCAAGCCGGTCGGGCAGCACCAGGCGGTCGCGTTCATGCTCGCGGACATGGCCGCCGCGGTGGACGCGGCCCGGCTGCTGACCTGGCGGGCCGCCTGGATGGCCCGGCAGGGCCACCCGTTCACCCAGGCCGAGGGCTCGATGAGCAAGCTGGTCGCGGGGGAGACCGCGGTCCGGGTCACCGAGCAGGCCATCCAGATCCTCGGCGGCAACGGCTACACCCGCGACTTCCCGGTCGAGCGCTGGCACCGGGACGCCAAGATCTTCACGATCTTCGAGGGCACCTCGGAGATCCAGCGCCTGATCATCGGCCGCGCCGTCACCGGCCTTGACGTCCGCTAGCTGTGCTGGCTGGCGAGCGCAGGGCCGCTATGCGCGCTGCCTGCTGTGCTAGCCGCTCACTGCGGGCCGCTATGAGCGCTGCCTTCCCTCGTCGCTCCCTCGGCGCGCCTCGTCGCTAGCGCTGCTCGCTCGCCGGGAACCGGTATGAGCGCTGCCTACCGTCCTCGCTCCCTCGGCGCGCTGTGCTGGCTGGCAGCTCGGCGCTTGGCGCGCTTCCCGCCTCGCTCCCTCGGCGCGCCTTCGCCGCGCCTCATCGCTCGCCGGGAAACCGGCGCCGCGGCCCTGCGCTCGCTGGCCGGCTCAGACGCCGGCTTCGCCGCCGGGGCGAGCTGGCCGGGCTCAGACGGGCTTGTAGCGCTGGGTCGTGCCGGCCTTGATGGGCTGCTGGCAGGCGGCGCAGATGACCTCGGCTTCCAGGCGGTGGCCGCAGGAGTGCTCGAGGATCAGCGGCGGGCCGTCCTCGCCGGCCAGGTAGCGGTCGCCCCAGCGCATCAGCATCAGGATCACCGGGTGCAGCTCGCGGCCTGCCTCGGTCAGGTGGTACTCGAACCGGGCCGGGTGCTCGCAGTACTGCCGCCGCTCCAGGACGCCCGCGGTGACCAGGGTGCGCAGCCGGGCGGCCAGCGTGTCCCGCGGGGCGCCGGTCCGCCGGATCATCTCGTCGAACCGGTGGTTGCCCAGGAACACCTCGCGGATCGCCAGCAGGGCCCACTTTTCCCCGACCACGTCCAGGGTGCGGGCGATCGAGCACTCCCGGGGCCGGGCGGCAGCGGTGGTCATGGGCTCACTATACGCGGTCAGTCGTAAATCTGGACGGACTAGCCAGCAGGCTGCTAGGCTGCGTCCAGATTTCAGACTTACTTCTGGAGGAACCCCGTGACCACAGCACGGCCCGCCGCGGTCCCGTCCAGCGTCATCAAGCACGGGGCCACCCCGGGCGCGGGCCCCGTGCTGGTAGCTCCAGCCGATCCGGCCGCTCCCGGGGCCCGGCGGACCGCGCTGATCGTCGGGGTGCTGGCCATCGCGGTGTTCATGTCCAGCCTCGACCTGTTCATCGTCAACCTGGCCTTCCCGTACATCGGCCGGGAGTACCAGGGCACGACGCTCAGCGCGCTGTCCTGGGTGCTGAACGGCTACACGATCGTGTTCGCCGCGGTGCTGGTGCCGGCCGGGCGGTGGGCCGACCGGATCGGGCGGCGCCGGGCAATGACGGCCGGCCTGGCGCTGTTCACCGCCGGCTCGGTGCTGTGCGGGCTGGCGCCCGGGGTGGGCGTGCTGATCGCGGCCCGGGTGGTGCAGGCGGCCGGGGCCGGCATCATGGTGCCCGCGTCACTGTCCCTGCTGCTCGCCGCGGTGCCGCTGGCCGGCCGGGCCAAGGCCATCGGCACGTGGTCGGCGCTGGCCGCGCTGGGCGCCGCGCTCGGCCCGGTGATCGGCGGCAGCCTGGTCCAGCTGAGCTGGCGGTGGGTGTTCTGGATCAACGTGCCCGTCGGGGTGGCCGCGATCGTGCTGGCCGCCCGGGTGGTCCCGGAGAGCCGTGACGAGCACAGCCGCGGCCGCCCGGACCTGGCCGGCGCCGCGCTGCTCGCGCTGTCCGTCGGCCTGATCGCGCTGGCGCTGGTCAAGGTGCCCGGCTGGGGCTGGGGGTCGGCCAGCTTCCTGGGCCTGCTGGCCGCCGCGGTGGCCAGCGGCACGGTCCTGGTGATCCGGTCGCACCGGCACCACGCGCCGGTGATCGAGCTCGGCCTGCTGCGGTCCCGGATGTTCAGCGGCACGTTCGCCGCGTCGATCCTGTACTACGCCGGGTTCGGCGCGTTCGTGCTGACCTGGGTGGAGTTCCTGACCGGGGTGTGGCACTACTCGGCGGTCCGGGCCGGCCTGGCGATCGCGCCCGGCCCGCTGATGGTGCTGCCGTTCGCCCGGCTGGTGTCGCCGTGGCTGGCCGCGAAGCTGGGTGGCCCCGGCCGCGTCGCGGTGGCCGGCGCCCTGGTCAACGCGGCCGCGCAGGTGCTCTGGTACGCGCTGCTGACCGTCGAGCCGCACTACGTGACCCGCATGCTGCCGGTCCAGCTGCTGGGCGGGGCCGGCGTCGGGCTGGCCATCCCGTCCCTGATCGGCGCGGGCAGCATGGCCCTGCCGCCGGACCGGTTCGGCACCGGCAGCGGGATCCTGAACATGGCGCGGCAGATCGGTACGGTGCTCGGCGTGGCCGGGATCATCGCGATCCTGGCCGGCACCGGCCTGGGCCCGGTAACCCTGTTCCACCACACGACGATCCTGGTCGCCGCGTTCTTCCTGGGTGCCGCCGTGGTCGCCGCGGTCACGATCACGGCCCGGCCGCGGCCCGCCCCGGTCCCGGTGCCCGCCCCGGCCGGCTAGCTCATGCCGTCGGTGGCCGGGCGGAAGCCGGTGTAGTTCTCGGCCAGCGACCGGGCGGCGGCCAGGGACGTGGTCACGTAGCGCAGCTGGGCCAGCTGCAGCTGCTCCTCCATCGGGCCGGCGCCGGGCGTGGCGTGCAGCATCGTGGTCATCCACCAGGAGAAGTGGGTGGCCCGCCACACCCGGGCCAGGCAGGCGTCCGAGTACTCGTCGGCCAGCCGGGCGTCACCGTCGCGCAGCAGCGCGGTCAGCGCGCCGGCCAGCAGGGCCACGTCGGACAGGGCCAGGTTCAGGCCCTTGGCGCCGGTCGGCGGCACGATGTGCGCGGCGTCGCCGGCCAGGAACAGCCGGCCCCGCCGCATCGGGGCGCTGACGAAGCTGCGCATCGGGGTGATGCTCTTCTCCAGCACCGGGCCCTCGGTCAGCTTCCAGCCGGGCAGCGCGAACCGGCGCTGCAGCTGCGCCCAGATCCGCTCGTCCGGCCACTGCGCGATGTCCTCGTCCGGTGCGACCTGCAGGTACAGCCTGCTGATGGCCGGGGAGCGCAGGCTGTGCAGGGCGAACCCGTCCGGGTGATGGCTGTAGATCAGCTCGTCGGTGGACGGCGGCACCTCGGCCAGGATGCCCAGCCAGGCGTACGGGTAGGCGGTCTCCCACACGGTGTGCCCGCCGGCCGCGACCACGTCCCGGCTGATGCCGTGGAACCCGTCGCAGCCGGCGATCGCGTCGCAGGTCACCTCGTGCCGGGTGCCGTCGCTGGCGGTGTACCGCAGCACCGGGCGGTCCGTGGTCACCTCCGCCACCTCGGTGTCGCTGACCTCGAACTCGATCCGCGCGCCGGCCGCCAGCCGGGCCGCGATCAGGTCCTTGACCACCTCGGTCTGCGCGTACACGGTGACCGTCCGGCCGCAGAGCGCACGGAAGTCGACGTGCCGCCGCTCGCCGGCGAACTGCAGGTAGATGCCGCCGTGCTCGAGGCCCTCGCGGTCCAGCCGGGCCGCCAGGCCGGCCTCGCGCAGGATGTCCACGCTGCCGGCCTCCAGCACGCCGGCCCGCTGCCGGGCCTCGCAGTAGGCCCGGCTGCGGTTCTCCACCAGCACCGAGTCCACCCCGCGCAGCGCCAGCAGGTGCGACAGCAGCAGCCCGGCCGGGCCGGCCCCGACGATCCCGACCTGGGCCCGGCCCGGCTGGATACCGCTCATCTGGTCCCTTCCGCGTCCCGTGCTGGCTGGCCCTGTGCTGGCTGGCCCCGTGCTGGCTAGCTGACTGTTCGGCCAGGCTAGAACGGGTACGGCGCGATATCGCCGCGGACCGTGACCCACCGGGTGTCGGTGAACGCGTCCAGGTTGGCCGAGCCGCCGAACCGGGCGCCGGTGCCCGACGCGAGCACGCCGCCGAACGGGATGTTCGGCTCGTCGTCCACGGTCTGCTCGTTGATGTGCACGATCCCGCTGGGGATCTGGTTGGCCAGCTCGAGGCCGCGCATCACGTCCCTGGTCAGGATCGACAGGGACAGCCCGTACTCGCTGTCCGCGGCCAGCTTGGCGGCCTCGTCCGCGGAGGAGAACCGCAGCACCGGGGCCACCGGGCCGAACACTTCCTGGGCGTAGGCCGGCATCTGCGGGGCCACGTCGGCCAGCACGGTCGGCTGGTAGAACAGCCGGTCGTACGTGCCGCCCGCGGCCAGCCGGGCGCCCGCGTCGACGGTCGCGGTGACCAGCTGGTGCACCTTGTCCCGCTGCCGCTCGTCGATGATCGGGCCAAGCGCGACCTGCTCGGTGGCCGGGTTGCCGACCGGCAGGTGGCTGGCCTTCTCGGCGAGCGCGGCCACGTAGTCGTCGTAGACCGAGTCCTGCACCAGGTGGCGCCCGGTGGTCATGCAGATCTGGCCCTGGTGCAGGAACGACCCCCAGGCGCCGGCCGAGGCGGCCCTGGCGAGGTCGGCGTCCTCCAGCACGACCAGCGCGGAGTTGCCGCCGAGCTCCAGGTGCACCCGCTTGAGGTGCTTGCCGGCCAGCTCGCCGACCCGGCGGCCGGCCGCGGTGGAGCCGGTGAACGAGATCACCCGGACCAGCGGGTCGGTGATCAGCGCCTCGCCGGTGTCCGCCCCGCCGGGCAGCACGTGCAGCAGGCCCTCGGGCAGGCCGGCCTCCTCGAAGACCCGGGCCAGCACCACGCCGCCGGCCACCGCGGTGCGCGGGTCGGGCTTGAGGATCACCGCGTTGCCCAGCGCGAGCGCGGGCGCGACCGAGCGGATGGCCAGGATCTGCGGGAAGTTGAACGGCGCGATCACGCCGACCACGCCGACCGGGCGGCGCTCGGCCCAGCTCAGCCGGGGCTGCTCGCTGGGGATCAGCTCGCCGTACGGGCGGGTCGGCAGGGTGGCCGCCTCGTAGATCTCCCCGGTGGCCACGTGCGTCTCGAACTGCGCCGCGGGCGGGATCTTGCCGGTCTCCCTGATCACCCACTGCTCGATCTCGGCCGCGTGCGCGGTCCACAGATCGGCCGCCTTGCGCAGGATCGCGGCCCGCGCCGTGTGCGGGGTCGCCGCCCAGGCCGGCTGCGCCGTCGCGGCCAGCCGGGCCGCCGCCGCGACATCCTCGGCGTCCGCCCGGCCGGACCGGCCGATCTCCTCGCCGGTGGCGGGCTCGATGACGGCGACCTCGCCGCCGCCGCCCGCGGTCCAGCCGCCGAGGAACACCTTGCCGCGCCAGGCGGACTCGTCTAGCAGAGCCACGCTCGCTCCTTCGCAACGGATCGGGGCGGCCGCGCCGGGGTGACCGCCAGGGCCCGCCGGACCAGCCCGGCAGGCTGTGCGCCATGCGAACAATCGTTCTGCGGGCGCACCTGAGGCCAGTCTCCCGGCTGCCCGCGAGGCGTGTCAACGGACGCCGAAGCCGGACCTGCTGCAGTGACACTGCATCGATACACGTCGATGCAGTGTGACTGCAATGACGTGATGCAGTGTGACTGCAATGACGCCCGCCGGCGCTGGCCTGCTGCACCCGCGGCGGCCCGGGGCCAGCCACCTGGCCTGCGGTTTGAGTCCGCATCCGGGTTGCTGGCTGGAGGCTGGCTGAACGTTTCCTGCGGATTGGCCGCGAACTGGCCCCACGGAGGCGCGGCGGCTACCACTATTTCCGGTTGCCGAGTATGAATGAGCCATGACCAAGCGTCCCGCTGCCCCGCCACCGGGTGACAAGCCGGTCCCGAGCGCCCCGCCGCCCCCGCCCGCGTGGCGGCACTGGCTGTGGCCCGGAGCCCTCTTCGTGGCGCTGCTGCTTTACCTGTTCCTGCCCGCCGTGCACTCCGCGCAGCAGGTCACGCTCAGCTACTCGGAGTTCATCACTCAGGCCAGCGACCACAAGGTGAAGGACATCACCTTCGCCAGCAGTACCAACGGGGCCAACACCACGGCCACGGGCACGCTGACCAACGGCAAGGAGTACACCACCGTCATCCCCGGGTCGCCGACCACCGCGTTCAGCGACCAGCTGCACAGCGACGGGGTGAAGAGCATTTCCGCGGACGAGTCCAGGGGCTCGGCCTGGGGCGCGCTGTTCTCCTGGCTGATCATCCTGCTGCCGCTGGTGTTCGTGTTCTACCTGTTCCGGCGGATGTCCCGGGGCGCGGGCAGCCCGCTGCAGGGCGTGCTGGGCATCGGCCGGTCGCAGGCCAAGGTGTTCGACGCGGACAAGCCGAGCACGAAGTTCGCCGACGTGGCCGGCTACGAGGGCGCGAAGAGCGAGATCACCGAGGTGGTCGACTTCCTGCGCAACCCGGACCGCTACACCAAGGCCGGCGCCATCGCGCCGCGCGGCGTGCTGATGGTCGGGCCGCCCGGCACCGGCAAGACCCTTCTGGCCCGGGCCGTGGCCGGCGAGGCCGGGGTGCCGTTCTTCTCGGTCAGCGGGTCCAGTTTCGTCGAGCTGTTCGTCGGCGTCGGCGCGGCCCGGGTCAGGGACCTGTTCTCCGAGGCCCGCAAGCGGGCCCCGGCCATCATCTTCGTGGACGAGATCGACGCCATCGGCCAGCGCCGCGGCGGGTCCGGCGCGGTCGCCAACGACGAGCGCGAGCAGACCCTGAACCAGCTCCTGTCCGAGATGGACGGGTTCGACATGGCCCAGGGCATCGTGGTGCTCGCCGCCACCAACCGGCCCGAGATCCTCGACCCCGCGCTGCTCCGGCCCGGCCGGTTCGACCGGCAGGTGACGATCCCGCTGCCCACGCTCACCGAGCGGGCCGCGATCCTGGCCGTGCACGTGCGCGGCAAGAAGCTGGCCGGCGACGTGGACCTGAACGTGGTGGCCCGCGGCACGCCCGGCTTCTCCGGCGCGGACCTGGCCAACCTGGCCAACGAGGCGGCGATCGTCGCGGTCAGGGACAACCGCGAGATCATCACCGCCGAGGACTTCGCCGCGGCCAGGGACCGGATCCTGCTCGGCCGCCGCGAGGGCTCCAACGTGCTGCTGCCCGAGGAGAAGAACGCGGTCGCCATTCACGAGGCCGGCCACGCGCTGGTCGCCGTGCTGTCCGAGCACGCCGACCCGGTGGCCAAGGTGACGATCCTGCCGGCCGGCCAGGCTCTCGGCGTGACCGAGCAGCTGCCGCTGGTCGAGCGGCACCTGTACGGCGAGGACTACCTGACCGACTCGCTCGCCGTCCGGCTCGGCGGCCGGGCCGCGGAGCTGGTCGAGCTCGGCCAGGGGTCCACGGGCGCGTCCAACGACCTGGCCTCGGCCACCGACCTGGCCACCCGGATGATCCGCGAGTTCGGCCTGTCGCCCGCGCTGGGCCCGGTCGGCTACCCGGAGGGCGGCTCGGTGTTCCTCGGCGGCGGCGGGAGCGCGCTGTCCAGCCGCCCGTTCGCCGAGGCCACCCAGGCCATCATCGACGCCGAGGTGGCCCGGCTGCTCCGCGAGGCCGAGCAGACCGCGGTCGGGCTGATCCGCGCGCACCGCGCCGAACTGGGCCGGATCGTCCAGCTTCTGCTGGAGAAGGAAACCGTGGACGGCGCGGAGGTGTACCGGATCGCCGGCCGGCCGGTGCCCACGCACGGCCCGGTCGAGCCGATGGCCATCGCCCCGCACACGGGCCCGGTCCCCCCGGCGCCCGCGCCGGCCCCGGTCCCGACCCGCGCCAGCAAGGCCGGCCCGGCCGCCCCAGCCCGACCGCTGACCCGCAGCCGCCAGGGCCCGCCCCGGATCCCGGGGCGGCGCCGCTCGCCCGTCCCGGGCCCTATCCGGGCAACGGACGTCGATCGCATCGTGATGGGGCGGGAATGGCCGGGCGGACCTGGACGCGTGGCCTTCTGGAACCGGGGCTGGGCATGATCGCTACGCTGCGGGGATGACCTTGCTGGTGCTCTCCGCCGCGGATGTTCATGATCTGCTCAGCTACCCGGACTGCACGGAGGTCGTGGCGGCGGCGCTGGCGGCCAGGGCCCGGGGCGAGGTGCACCAGCCGCTCCGGATGTTCGTCCGGCCCGAGGGCGAGCCCGGGCTGATGGCGCTGATGCCGGTGATCTGGCCGGGCCGGGAAACCGGCTACGCGCTGAAGGCGATCTGCGTGTTCCCCGGCAACCCTGCGGTGGGCAAGGACGCCCACCAGGGCGTCGTGCTGCTGTCCAGCGAGGAGACCGGCGAGCCGGTCGCGATCATGAACGCGTCGGCGGTCACCGAGATCCGCACCGCGGCCGCCTCCGCGGTGGCCACCCGGGCGCTGGCCCGGCCGGACGCCACCGAGCTGGCCATCATCGGCACCGGCGTGCAGGCCCGGTCGCACCTGCGGGCCCTGGCCGAGACCCGGTCGCTGACCGGGATCCGGGTCGCGGGCCGGACCCCGGAACGGGCTGCTGCGTTCGCGGCCGCGCTGCCCGGTCACGCGGGCGTGCCGGTGCACGCCTGCGCGTCGGCCCGGGAGGCGGTGGCGGGGGCGGGAATCGTGGTCACGGCGACCAGCGCGGCCGAGCCGGTCGTGCGGCGCGAATGGCTCGCTCCCGGCTGCCATATCAACGCCGTGGGCGCCTACTCGCCGCGGACCAGGGAGCTGGACACGGCCACGGTGGCCGGGGCCGCGCTGTTCGCCGACAGCCGCGAGTCGGCCAGCAACGAGGCGGGCGACTTCCTGCTGCCGCTCGCCGAGGGCGCGATCACGGCGGACCACCTGCGGGCCGAGCTCGGCGAGGTGCTGACCGGCCAGGCCGCCGGGCGGACGAGCGCGGAGGAGATCACCGTGTTCAAGTCGCTCGGCCTGGCCGTGGAGGACCTGGCCGCGGCGGTGCACGTGGCCCGGCTCGCCGCGGAACGCGGGGCTGGCCTCCCGGTGCCCTTCTGACCTGCTAGGATCCCCGCATGCAGCTGACCCGTTCCACCGGCTGGTGGCGCCGCACATAGGCGGAGCCAGGGTTCAGCACATCCTGAAGGCGACCGCCCGGAACCCGGCGGCCGCCTTTTTCGTGCCCGCTGGGCACCGGGCCTGACGATTCGAGAGGCCCATGCACGAGGCATCCAGCTTCACCACCCCGGGCGGGGTGGACGTCAGCTGCACCGTCACCGAGTTCGACCCGGCACTGATGGCCGGGCTGGCCCAGCAGGTCGAGCAGCGCCGGGGCGGGGTGCTCAGCTCCGGCATGGAGTACCCGGGCCGGTACAGCCGCTGGGAAGTGGCGTACGTGGACCCGTGCGTCGAGGTGGCGGCCCGCGGCCGGCTGATCACCGCCCGGGCGCTGAACGAGCGCGGCGCCGTGATCTTCGGCGTGATCGACGCGGCGCTGCGCCGGGTGGGCGTCACGGCGGACAACCCGTCCAGCGGGGAGGGCAATGATGACCTGCCCGCGGTGACCGTATTCGTTCCGGCGGCGGGGGGATCCTTCACTGAGGAAGAACGGAGCCGGCAGCCGACCGTGTTCTCCGCGCTGCGGGAGATCATCGCGGCGTTCGCCGGCCCCGATGCCAACCTGGGGCTGTACGGGGCGTTCGGCTACGACCTGGCCTTCCAGTTCGAGCCGGTCCGGCTGCGCATCCCGCGCGACGGCCAGCTGCGCGACCTCGTGCTGCACCTGCCCGACCGGGTGCACGTGGTGGACCGCAAGCGGGAGTCGGCGCTGTGCTACAGCTACGAGTTCAGCGTGGCCGGGCGGAGCACGGCCGGGCTGCCCAGGGAGACGGCGCCCAGCCCGGGCGGGGCGGCCCGCGGCGAGCCAACCGTAATCCGGGAAAGTGAACTTCCTGGCGATCCGGTGCCTGGTGAGTATGCGGCGCTGGTCGGGCGGGCCCGGGAGCGGTTCGCCCAGGGTGACCTGTTCGAGGTCGTGCCCGGGCACGTGTTCCACGCGCGGTGCTCGTCCCCGGCCGTGTTCTACCAGCGGCTGCGGCAGCGCAACCCGGCGCCGTACGAGTTCTTCCTGAACCTGGGGGAGGGGGAGTACCTGGTCGCCGCGTCACCGGAGATGTACGTCCGGGTCACCGGCAACCGGGTGGAGACCTGCCCGATCTCCGGCACGATCGCGCGCGGGTCCGGGCCGCTGGAGGACGCGGCCAACATCCGCACGCTGCTCAACTCGGCCAAGGACGAGTCCGAGCTGACCATGTGCACCGACGTGGACCGCAACGACAAGTCGCGGATCTGCGAGCCGGGCAGCATCCAGGTGATCGGGCGGCGGCAGATCGAGATGTACAGCCGGCTGATCCACACCGTGGACCACGTGGAGGGCCGGCTGCGGCCCGGGTTCGACGCGCTGGACGCGTTCCTCACGCACATGTGGGCGGTGACCGTGACCGGTGCGCCGAAAACGTGGGCCATGCAGTTCATCGAGGACAACGAGACCAGCCCGCGGCGCTGGTACGGCGGCGCGGCCGGGATGATCGGGTTCGACGGCGCGATGTCGACCGGGCTGACGCTGCGCACGGCGCACATCGTTGACGGGGTGGCCGCGGTGCGGGCCGGGGCGACGCTGCTGTTCGACTCGGACCCGGACGCCGAGGAGGCGGAGACCCACCTGAAGGCGCGGGCGCTGCTGGAGATCCTGCGGGAGTCGCAGGGCGGGGCTTCGGCGGGCGGCGCGGGCGCGGCGGGCAGCGCTGGTGCGGGCGTGGCGGGCGGGGCGGCGGAGCTGCCGGGGGCCGGGCTGAGCGTGCTGCTCGTCGACCACCAGGACTCGTTCGTGCACACGCTGGCCGGCTACTTCCGTGAGCACGGCGCGGCGGTGACCACGCTGCGGGCCGGGTTCCCGGCCGCCCGGCTGGACGAGTTCCGGCCGGACCTGGTCGTGCTGTCGCCGGGCCCTGGGCGCCCGTCTGACTTCGGCTGCGAGCAGCTGCTGGCCGAGCTGGACGCGCGGGGCCTGCCGGTGTTCGGGGTGTGCCTGGGGCTGCAGGCCATGGTCGAGCACGCGGGCGGCGAGCTCGGCCTGCTGGCCGAGCCCGCGCACGGCAAGCCGGGCACGGTCCAGGTGAGCGGCGGGGCGCTGCTGGCCGGCCTGCCCGCGGAGTTCACCGCGGGCCGGTATCACTCCCTGCACGCGCGGCCCGAGCAGGTCAAGGGGTTCACGGTCACCGCGGTCACGCCGGACGGCGTGGTGATGGCGATCGAGGACAGTGAGGCGGGACGGTGGGGCGTCCAGTTCCACCCCGAGTCGATCCTGACCGCGTCCGGCCGGGCCGGGCACCAGGTGGTGGCCAACGTGCTGCGGCTGTGCCAGGAGCGGCTGGGCCACGAGCGGCTGGGCCAGGAGCACCGCCGGGCGGAGCGGGCCAGGGTGCCCCGCCCGGCGGCGCGGGCCGGGGGTCAGCGCACCTGATGCAGGTGGCGGGCGAAGTTGATCAGCACGTGCTTCGGCTCGCTGATCGACTTCGCCTCGTATTCCGTGCCGTGGCGGATCCAGATCAGGTCGAGCACGCCGGCCTGCGCGCAGCTGACCAGGCAGGCGCCGTAGAGCTTGCCGGTCACGCCGTGGATCCTGACGTTGCGCAGGAAGAGTCCGCTGACCGGCGCGCACGGGGCGCCGGAGTTGTTCTCGCTGATGCTGAGCAAGGCGGAGAACGGGGTGCCGTAGACGGCGCTGGCGACGCGCTTGTGGTGCTGGCCGCGCGTCTCGCACCGGCGGACGGTGACAGGGCCGGCCCGGTGCAGGCCGTGCAGCCGGGTCGGGCGGCGCAGCGGGAACCCGGCGGCGGTCTCGGCCTGCGGCCAGGTGGTGAAGTTCCCGGTGGCCGCGGGCCGGGCGGTGCGCGGGGCCGGCGCGCTGGTTCCCGCGGCCGCGGGCAGGGCCAGAGCGGCGGAGGTGACGAGGGCGGCGGCGGTGGTGGCCAGTGCCGGCCAGACGGTGACGACGCGGCTGCGGTGCATCGGGTCTCTCCCGGTGAACTCGGTGGGATGTTCGTGACGCGTCCGGTTAGCTGCGGAGGGTAACAGCGAAATCCCGGCCCGCGCGGGCCGGGCGAGCTTTTCCGTCCCGCCCGGGAGGTATTTGCCTCACGGCCCTCGCACCCCCCGCCACCTGCGCCTCTGTGTTCTCACGACGCACGGGGGACACGCGGTGGTTGCCCCGGTGCGTTGTCGGCGACCGCCGGTAGGGTGCGTGCCATGAGAACCGTGCAGCCTGAGGTGCTCCTCGTCGCCCGCCCCCAGATGGACTACGGCAAAGTCGCGGCCTACCTTCAGGAGGTCGGCGGGGAGAGCTGGCTGGAGCGTCTCGACCGTGGCGACCTGGCCAGCGACGCGGAAAATCTGGCCGAGTTCGCCGGGAAGATCTGCTACCGGGCCTGGGAGCCGGGGCTGAACCCGAACGTCCGCCGGGTCCGCAACGACCACCAGGCGTACCTGGAGAACATCCTCTCCAGCGCGCACGGCTCGGTGCTCGAGCACGCCAGCTTCAGCTTCGTGCTGCACAACGTCAGCCGGGTGACCACCCACGAGCTGGTCCGGCACCGGCCCGGTACCGCGGTATCGCAGGAATCGATGCGGTTCGTGCGGCTGTCCGACATCCCGTTCTGGTTCCCCGGGTGGGCGCAGGGCGACGACGAGCTGATGAAGCGCGCGACCGCCGTGCTCGACCAGCTCGAGGAGTTCCAGCGCTGGATGGCCGGGCACTTCGGGCTGGACGAGGACGGCGTGAAGTTCTCGGAGAAGAAGCACCGGACCTCGTTCATGCGCCGGTTCGCGCCCGAGGGGGTGGCCACCGGGCTGGTCTGGACGGCCAACATCCGGACCCTGCGGCACACCATCGAGGCGCGCACCGACCGCGGCGCCGAGGAGGAGATCCGGCTGGTGTTCGGCATGATCGGCGACATCATGCGGGCCGAGGCGCCGGCCCTGTTCGGGGACTACACGGTGGAGGACGGGGCCTGGGTTCCGCGCTGGCGCAAGGTGTGACAGCATGCCGCCATGCCTTCCATGATCGCGTGGCGTCATGCCTGACATCACCTTCCGTGCGCCGCACGGGGAGGTGCCCGGGTATCTCGCGGTACCCGCCGAGGGAGCCGGGCCATGGCCCGGCGTGGTGGTCATTCACGAGGCCTTCGGGCTGAACGCGGACATCCGCGGCAAGGCCGATCAGATGGCGGCTCACGGGTATGTGGCGCTGGCCCCTGACCTGTACGAGCACAAGGCCTGGATCCGCTGCGTCCGCAACGCGTTCACGCAGCTGAGGGCCCAGTCCGGGCCGGCGTTCGAGACGCTGGACGCGGCGCGGTCTTTCCTGGCCGGGCGGGCGGATTGCACCGGGCGCACCGGGGTGATCGGCTTCTGCATGGGCGGCGGGTTCGCGCTGCTCTGCGCGGCCAGGGACGGCTTCTCGGTGGCCGCGATCAACTACGGCGAGGTGCCGAAGGACGCCGAGGCCGCGCTGGCCGGGGCGTGCCCGGTCGTGGGCAGCTTCGGCGCCCGCGATCTCATGGGGACGTCGCATCCCGAGCGGCTGCAGCGCGCGCTGGCCGTGCTGCAGATACCGCACGACGTGGAGGTGTACCCGGGGTCCGGGCACCGGTTCATGTCCCCGTCGTCCGGTGTGGGCGGGGCGGTGGCCAAGCTGACCAGGATGAGCTACCAGCCGGCCGATGCGGCGAGTGCCTGGCAGCGGATCTACGCGTTCTTCGGCAAGCACCTGGCCGGCTGACGGTTGCTGCTAAGGCCGGCGCGCAGCCGGCCGAAGCTCGCGGGGCGCCGCTCAAGCGGCCCGCAGCGAGCGGCAAGCACAGCGAGCGGCTAGCACAGCTCAGGAGCTCTGCACCGCGAGCACCGAGATGCGGCGCCCGGCCGGCCCGTCGGTCACCAGGTAGGTCGCGACGAGCAGGCTGATCTCGCTGCCGTCGCCGCGCTGGCGCGAGATCTTCCCCTGGTACAGGGCCGAGGTGGCGTTCAGCACGGTGATCTCCGCGCCGAGGATCTCGCTGCGCGCGTACCCGGCCGCGCGCATCTGGCCGACCTGCGGCTGCAGCCCCGCCACGACCTGCTCCTCGCTGGCCAGCGCGAAGTACCCGCCGTCGGTGGTGAGCAGCAGCGGAACACCGAAGTACCCCAGCAGCGCACCGGTGTCCCGCTCGCCCCGGCAGCACGCCGCGAACACGTCGAGGTACTCACCGAACCACCGGCTCACGTCGCTGCTGTCCACGCCCGGACCATACCGCCGGGGTCTGACAGCCCGGCCCGGCTGCGCGCGCCCGCCAGCAACCACCTGCGGGCCGGTCGCCGGGCCTGCTGGACCTGTGAGTGGACGGTGCTGGGCGGGCAGGCCGGGCGCGGACGGTAGCCAGGCTGGTCTTCAGTGTCACCGCCTAGGATGATCGAGTGACCTCAGCCGGATATCTCCGTTTCCCGCATCTGCATCAGGATCTCGTCACCTTCGTCTCAGAAGACGATGTCTGGCTCGGCCCCGTCGAGGGCGGCCGGGCCTGGCGGGTCTCCGCCGACCAGACGCCGGCCAGTCATCCCCGGATCTCGTCCGACGGCTCGCTGATCGCCTGGAACAGCACCAAGGACGGCCAGTCCGAGATATACCTGGCCGCCGCCGACGGCGGCGACCAGCGGCGGCTCACGTACTGGGGGGACCCCTATACCCGGGTCACCGGCTGGACGCCGGACGGCGACGTGCTGGCCGTCTCGGCGACCGGGCAGCCGTTCGGCCAGAACTGCTGGGCCTACGCGATCCCGGCCACCGCCCAGGACGGCCGCCAGGACGCCAACGGCCGGGCCCCGGCCGGCGGGCCCGCCGCGGCCGGCGCGCCCGGGGCCCGGCGCCTGCCGCTGGGGCCGCTGTACGACCTGGCGATGCGGCCCGGCGCGATCGCGCTGCTGCACGGGCTGGGACGGGACCCGGCCGCATGGAAGCGCTACCGCGGCGGGACCGCGGGCCGGCTGTGGGTGGCCCCGTCGGCCGACGGGCTCAGCGCGGACGGTCCGTTCAGCCGGGTGCTCGGGTCGCTGGGCAGCCAGCTGGCCAGCCCGATGGTGGCCGGCGGGCGGCTGGCGTTCCTGTCCGACCACGAGGGCACCGGAAACGTGTACTCCTGCGCGTTCGACGGCAGCGACCTGCGCCGGCACACCGACCATGACGGCTTCTACGCGCGCAACGCGAGCACCGACGGGTCGCGGATCGTCTACCACTGCGCGGGCGACCTGTGGCTGCTGGACTCGCTCGACCCGGACAGCCAGCCCCGGCGGCTCGAGCTCATCCTCGGCTCGGCGGCCCCGGGCCGGGCCCGCCGGGTCATCTCGGCCGAGACCCACCTGGGCGGCCTGAGCTGCGACTACACCGGCCGGGGCAGCGCCGTCGAGGTCCGCGGCACGATCCACTGGCTGACCCACAGGGACGGCCCGGCCCGTGCCCTGTCGGTGACCACCGGGGTCCGCGCCCGGCTTCCGGAGGTGCTGGGCGGCACCGGCCTGGTCGCCTGGGTGACCGACGCCGAAGGCGAGGACGCGATCGAGATCGGCGCGGCCGACGGCCCGCTGGCCGGGCTGCCCGCGGCCAGCCAGAACGGCAGCAGCGGCACCGACGGCCAGGGCAGCGACGGCCGGGCAGACCGGTCAGGGCAGCACCGATCAGGGCAGCGACGGGTCCGCCAGCGCCCCGGCGGGTGGCGGGGGAGTACGGCGGGTGGCGGCCGGCGCGGTCGGCCGGGTGGCGAGCATGGCCGCCTCGCCGGACGGCAAGTCCCTGGCCGTCGCGGCCAGGGACGGCCGCCTGCAGGTGCTCGACGTGGCCTCCGGCGAGCTCACCGAAGTGGCCGTGTCGGACAACGGCGAGGTGAACGGCCTGGCCTGGTCCACCGACTCGGCCTGGCTGGCCTGGTCGCACCCGGGTCACAGCCCGCTCCGCCAGCTGCGGATGACCCGGCCGGGCACGCCGGACGTCATCGACATCACCGACGGCCGGTTCATCGACACCGACCCGGCGTTCACCCTGGACGGGCTGTACCTGGCGTTCCTGTCCCGGCGGAACTTCGACCCGGTCTACGACACGCACTTCTTCGACCTGTCGTTCCCGTACGGCTACCGGCCGTTCCTGGTCCCGCTGGCGGCGGCCACCCCGTCGCCGTTCGGCCCGCTGACCGACGGCCGCCCGGCCAACGGCCGCGATGACGACGGCAGCAAGCCCAGCGCCGACCCGGCCAGCCCGGACGCCCCGGCCACCCCGGCCGCCGGCAGCACCGCCGAGGGCGACGGCGCCGCCGCCGAAGCAGGCACCGGCGCAAACGCGGAGGCAGATACCGGCAGCGCAGGACAGGCCAGCGGCGACCGCCCCGCACCGGACGGCGACGCCGCCGACGGCAAGACCGCGACCCCGGTCAAGGTCGACGCCGACGGCCTGGCCAGCCGCGTCATCCAGGTCCCGGTCGAGGAGTCCCGCTACACCGCTCTGTCTGCGGTCAAGGGCGGCCTGGTCTGGCTCAGGGTCCCGGTCACCGGCAACCTCGGCCAGGGCGGCGCCACCTCGTCCGACAGCAGCCCGCGACGCACCCTGCAGCGGTTCGACCTGACCCAGCGGCGGGTCACCGACCTGGTCGACGAGCTCGACTGGTACGACGTCAGCGGCGACGGCAGCCGGCTGCTGATCGGCGACAGCGGCAAGCTGACCGTGGTCCCGGCGGACCGGAAGGCGGACGCGGACAACCCCGCCGACCGGGTCCGTGTCGACCTGTCCCGGGCCCGCTACCAGGCCGACCCGGCGGCGATCTGGCGGTGCGCGTACGAGGAGGCGGGCCGGATCCTGCGGCACGACTTCTGGATCCCGGACATGGGCGACGTCGACTGGGACGGCGCGCTGGCCCAGTACCGGCCGCTGCTCGACCGGATCGCCGGCCCGCGCGACTTCAGCGACCTGCTCTACGAGGTGATGGGCGAGCTCGGCTCGTCGCACGCCTACGTCCAGCCGGCCCTGTCCGGGAACCACGGCGGCCGGCGGCCGGTCGGCATGCTGGGCGCGGACCTGGACCGGGACCCGGACGGCGGCTGGCGGGTGACCAGGATCCTGCCCGGTGAGTCGTCCGACCCGCGGGCGCTGTCGCCGCTGGCCGCGCCGGGCGCGGGCATCACGCCCGGGGACCGGATCATGGCCATCGACGGCCAGCTGCTCGGCGCCGACGGCCCGGGTCCGCTGCTGGCCGGGGCCGCGGGCAAGCCGGTCGAGCTGGTCATCGCCCCGCACGACGGCGGCAGCTGGCGCCGGGTCGCGGTCACCACCCTCCGCGACGACCGGCGGCTCCGCTACCAGGACTGGGTCTCAGGCCGCCGCCGCGCGGTGCACGAGCTCAGCCAGGGCCGGGCCGGCTACCTGCACATCCCGGACATGGTCAGCGAGGGCTGGGCCGACTTCCACCGCGACCTGCGCGGCGAGATGGTCCGCGAGGCGCTGATCGTGGACGTCCGCGGCAACCGCGGCGGGCACACCTCGCAGCTGGTCATCGAGAAGCTGGCCCGCCGGGTCATCGGCTGGGACCTGGGCCGCTGGCTGCAGCCCGGCACCTACCCGCAGGACGCCCCGCGCGGCCCGATCGTGGCGCTGGCCGACGAGTTCGCCGGCTCGGACGGCGACATCGTCACCGCGGCCATCAAGATCCTCGACCTGGGCCCGGTCGTCGGGGCGCGCACCTGGGGCGGTGTGATCGGCATCGACGTGCCGTTCCACGAGCTGGCCGACGGCACCGAGATCAGCGTGCCGCGGTACGCGACCTGGCTGGACGGCTACGGCTGGAACGTGGAGAACTACGGCGTCGACCCGGACGTCGAGGTCATCCCCACCCCGGACGAGCACGTCGCGGGCACCGACCGGCAGCTGGAGACCGGCGTGCGGATGGTGCTGGAGGCCCTGGACGCCACCCCGGCGGTGCGGGCGCCCGCCAAATCGGACCGCCCGTCCCGGCGCCGCCCGGCGCTGCCGCCCCGGTCCGCCGCCCAGCCCAGCGCGGCGGCCCGCCCGCCCGCCGGGTAGCCGCTCGGCCCCAGCCCAATCCGATCGACGTAACGTCGCTACCTAAGTAGTTAAGCGACGTAACATCGATCGTTTTCAGACCGCCGGCGGAGAGTTACCGCTGCGCGCTGGCCACCAGCTGGGCCAGCTTCCCGGCGCTCAGCCAGCCGAGGTGGTGCGCCAGGACCCGGCCGTCCGGGCCGGTCACCACCACCCACGGCATGTCCTGCACGCCGTACCCGGCGGCCAGCCGCCCGGCGGTGTCGGCCACCACCGGGTAGCGCAGCGGCGCGCCGCCAAGACCGGCCAGCAGCCGGGGCAGCGCCGCGGGCGACGACTCGGTCGGCACCACGTCCACGACCACCGGGGACGGCAGCCCGCGGCGCGCGGCCAGCTCCTGGTAGGCGGAGAGATCACGCAGCCCGGCCCGCAGGTCCGTGGTCTCGCCGAGCCAGCGGGCCGCGAAGACCAGCACGTGCGGGTGGCCAGGGCCGAGCGCGACCTGGCCGGACGGCGTGCTGCCGCCGATGCCCGGCACGGTCACCGCGGTCTTCGGCGGCACGCCGCGGATGTAGGACAGCGGGACCACGCGGCGCGGCTGCGGGTGGCCGGGCAGCACGGTGGACAGCCCGTCGGCGATGATCTGCGCCTGCTGGCCGACGCTGGTGTAGGACATCTGGGTCAGGTACAGCACCCGCTCGCGGCCCTGCGGGTCGATCAGGTAGATGGCCGGCTCGTGGTCGATGTCGTTGTTCCTGGCCGCGACGTACACGTTGTACGCCCGCCAGACCGCTTCGAGCTGCGCCTTGGAGCCGGTCAGGAAGTGCCACGAGTGCATCAGCGCGTGCGACTGCGAGTAGGCGCGCACGTCGGAGACCGCGGTCGCGTTGGGGTTGGCGTCGATGCCGAGAATCTGGATGCGGCGGGCGGCGGCCGGGCCGAGCAGGCTGACCGCCCCGGTCAGGCTGGCCGTGCCCAGCGGGCACACCGTGGTGCACTCGGAGTCGACGAAGGTCAGCACCACGGCCTTGCCGCGGAACTGGGACAGCGAGACGCGCTGGCCGAACTGGTCGGTGAGCGTGAAGCCGGGGGCGGGCCGGCCGGGTATCACCGTGCCCGGGTCGACGCCGGGGTTGTGCAGGGCATCCGGCTGGCCGACGGCGCTGCCGGGTGCGCCGGACGCGGCGGGGGTGGTGCCGTGGTGCTGCGTGCTGACCACGAGGTACGCGATCAGCGCGGCCACGGCGGTGATCGCGGCGGCCGCGGCGAGGCGCCAGCGCCCGGGGAGCTGGCGGCCGCCCGGCGGGCGGGGCGGGCCGGGCTGGCTGGTGCCCGCGCTGGTGACGCTGGTCCCAGCGCTGGGGTCGGGACCGTTCGGCATGCTGGGCAATCTACTACAGGTTGTCGTAAGTTCGGCTTGGCGGATGTTTCTTTAGTATTACGGCTCGCTGGCGCGGGCCACCCGGCTAGATGGGTGACTGGTAGCTGCTTGACCAGTGCACCTGGAGCCAGGACATTGCCGCGCTCCAGGTCCCGGTGACCTCCAGGACGCCCACCACCACCAGCATCGCCCCGCCCAGGCCGGTGATCAGCCGGGCGTGCCGCCGGGCCCACCCGAAGAACTGCATGCCGCGCTGGAACGCGAACGCCACGATGAGGAACGGGATGCCGAGCCCGATCCCGTAGGCCAGCGCGAGCAGCGCCCCGCGCGCCGCGGTGCCCGACGTGCCGGCCAGGCCGAGCACCGCGCTCAGCGTCGGGCCGATGCACGGGGTCCAGGTCAGCCCGAACATGAGGCCCAGCAGCGGGGCGCCGGCCAGCCCGGCCCGCGGCCGCCAGGACGGGCGGAAGATCCGCCCGGTCAGCGTCAGCCGGTCAAGGACGCCGGCGAACAGCAGGCCGAGCACGATCGTGACGACGCCGAGGACCTGGGTGACCACCCGCTGGTGCACGAGCAGCTTCTCGCCGAGCCCGCCGAGCAGCACCCCCTCGCTGGCGAACAGCACGGAGAACCCGAGCACGAACAGCATCGCCCCGGCCACCACACGACCGCGCCGAGCCGGGTCCGCCCGGGATTCCGTGGACCTCGCAGTAGGGCTGTCCGGCGCCAGCTCAGTCGTCTCCTGGCCCGCCAGGCTCGCCACGCCTCCCACGGCTGGGCCGGCGGCCTGTGCGCCGGCCAGCGCCGGGGCCGTCTTGCGGGCCGGGGCCCGGCCCTGGCCGACGGCCGTGCCGGACATGCCGGTGACGTAGGACAGGTAGCCGGGGACCAGTGGCAGGACGCAGGGCGACAGGAACGTCACCGCGCCGGCCGCGACCGCCACCGGCACGGCAAGAATGAGGGGCCCGGACAGGACAACGTTGGCGACCCCGCCGCTCATGCACGCTCCCTCTAAAACCGTTCGGCCCCGCAACAAACGTACTCCGCACAGCCAGGCCCCGCGGGCCGGCCCAAACGCTGAGAGGAAGCTGAGAGGCGGGATTGACCCGGCGGCCCGGCGCGGCCACGATGGCCGACATGCGTACCTCGCCTCCGTTCCGCGCGGATCACGTCGGCAGCCTGCTCCGCCCGCCGGGCCTGCTCACCGCCAGGGAAGATTTCGCGGCCGGCCGGATCAGCGCCGCCCAGCTGCGCGCGGCCGAGGACGCGGCGATCGCCGGGGCCGCCCGGATGCAGGCGGAAACCGGCCTGCAGACGGTCACCGACGGTGAGTTCCGCCGGGCGTCCTGGCACATGGACTTCATCTACCAGCTGGGCGGGATCAGCCAGGCGCCGGGAAACATGGCGGTCCGGTTCCAGAACGAGTCCGGCCAGATCGAGTGGACCCCGGCGGCCCTGCATATCGGCGAGCGGGTCCACCTGGACCACACGATCTTCGCCGACGACTTCCGCTACCTGCAGTCGGTGGCCGCGCCCGGCAGCACCCCCAAGCTGACGATCCCGTCCCCGAACATGGTCCACTACCGCGGCGGCCCGGCCGCCATCGACCATTCCGTGTACCCGGACATGGAGCAGTTCTGGTCTGACCTGTCCGCCGCCTACGCGCAGCAGGTGCAGGAGATCGGCAAGCTCGGCTGCACCTACCTCCAGCTGGACGACACCAGCCTGGCCTACCTGAACGACCCGGCCCAGCGGGCCATGCTCACCAGCCGCGGCGAGGACGCCGAGCACATGCACCTGCGCTACATCCGCCAGGTCAACGACGCGATCCAGAGCCGCCCCGACGGCATGGCGGTGACCACGCACCTGTGCCGCGGCAACTTCCGGTCGTCCTGGGCCGCCTCCGGCGGCTACGACTTCGTGGCCGAGGCACTGTTCAGCGAGCTGCAGGTGGACGGGTTCTTCCTGGAGTACGACGACGAGCGGTCCGGCGGGTTCGAGCCGCTGCGCTTCGTGCCCAAGGGCAAGCAGGTCGTGCTCGGCCTGGTGACCACCAAGCGCGGCGCGCTGGAGGACGCCGGCGCGCTGCGCCGCCGGATCGACGAGGCGGCCCGGTTCGTGCCGCTGGACCAGCTGTGCCTGTCGCCGCAGTGCGGGTTCTCCTCCACCGTGGAGGGCAACACGCTGACGATCGAGGAGCAGTTCGCCAAGCTCCGGCTGATCACCGAGGTGGCCGCCAGCGTCTGGGGCTGAGCGTCTGGGGCTGAGCTGAACCGCCCGCGCTTCCTCTCCGTGTAAGTCAGGTAAGGGCCCCTGGGCCAGACCCGCGGGGCGGATGGCTACCGGAGGCGTGAGGTGGGCAGGTGATCCCGGCGCAGGACGCCGTGGCGGCACCGCAGGAGACCGCAGCACAGCAGCAGACCCGTTCGGGGTACAGCGGCCGGCTGTACCTGCCGACGTTCCTGGTCGCCGTGGCCGCGGCGTGGCTGGCCTGGCGCGGCTGGCAGGAACTCAGCGAGTTCGGCCCGCTGCGGGCGATCCACGCCGAGCAGGCCGAGCTGGCCGGCCCGGCGGTGATCTCGTTCGTGCTCGCGGTGTTCGTGATCGAGCAGATCCGGCCCGCTGAGCGGCACCGGGTGCTGGCCCGCGGGCACGTGCTCGACCTGATCTACCTGCTGTCCTACGCGCTGATCGTGGTGCCGATCATCGCGCTGATCGGCAACGGCTTCTCCGGCGCGCTCCTGCACGCCGCGCCGTGGATGGTGCTGCCGCGGACGAGCGCGGTGCCGCACTGGCTCATCGTGGCCGCCGCGGTGGTCGGCATCGACGCCATGGACTGGCTCGCGCACCTGGGCAACCACAAGCTCAACTCGCTGTGGCGGCTGCACGCGGTGCACCACTCGCAGGAAGAGCTCAGCATCCTGACCACGTTCCGGGCGCACCCGCTGGTGCACGTCAGCTTCCTGGTCTCATCCCTGCCGGTGCTGGCGCTGATCGCCAACGACGCAACCCCGGCCGCGGTGCTGACCGTGTACGCCTGCCTGGGCGCGCTGCCGCACGCCAACGTCCGGTGGACGTACGGCCGGGCCGGGCTGCTGTTCATCAGCCCGGCGTACCACCGGATCCACCACTCGGCCACCGGCCGCCTGGACATCAACCTGGGCACCGTGCTGACCGTGTGGGACGCCGCGACCCGCCGGGCGGTGTTCCCGGCCCGCGGCGCCGAGCCGGTCGTCACCGGCCTGACGGGCCGCCCGGTCCCGGTCGAGCAGACCGCCGGCCGGGCCCGGTTCGGCCGGGTCTTCCTGACCCAGTGGGTGGAGCCGTTCACCCGCTGGACGAACACGGTCCCGCCGGACGGCCCCGCCCGGGCCGTCACCGTGACCGCAGACCCCCTTCACCAGGAGTGAGGTAACCCATAATGACCGCGATCAAGACGATGATGGAGCGGCAGAGCACGTCCCGCGGCACGGCCCCGGTGTGGGCGCTGTGCCTCATCGGCGCCGCCCTGCTCGTCACCTCGGCCTCGGTTCACATCTACTACTACAACCTGATCTACAAGAACATCGCGACCATCGGGAACCTGTTCCTGGTCCAGATCGTCGCCTCGTTCATCCTCGCGCTGGCCCTGGTTCTGACCCGGCACGTGCTGGTCGTGCTGGCCTCGGCGGGCCTGATGGCGGGCACGATCATCGGCTTCATCCTGGTCCGGGCGGGCACCCTGTTCGGCTTCCACCTGCCGTTCACCAGCGGCCTGGCCGCGTTCGTGCTGGTCGTCGAGATCGTTGCGGTGGTTCTGCTGGCGGCCACCGCGCTGATCATGATCCGGCCGCAGGCCGTCCGCTAGGGCGGGCCCTGGCTTTAGGAATACGGCCCGTCCCGGCCGGCCAGGTCGTCCAGGGCGGACTCGACAGCCAGGTGGAACGCCGGGTACGCGCAGATCATCTCGCGCAGCCTCTGGACGGGCACGGCCGCGTGCACGGCCAGCACGAGCATGCTGAGCACCTCGCCGCCTGCCGGGCCGGCTGAGGTGGCGCCGGCCAGCACGCCCCGGCTGGTGTCCGCGGCCAGCGTGATGCAGCCGTCGTTGCCGGCCTCGTGGATCCGACCGCGGGCGGACTCCGGGACCGGGCGTGGCCGGCGTGGACGGCCAGGCCCCGTTCCCTGGCCTGCGCCCCGGTCAGGCCGACCGAGCCGATCTGAGGCCGAGGACCACGACATCGGTCTCCCGGCTTCCCGGCGGTCCGCCGTTTGTCAGACCGGCGTCGTAGCTTGTCATCCCGGACCTCCTGGGAGAGGAAGCACCAGCGGACATGCATAGCACTCGCGGAATGGGGGACCACTTAACCCGGTTGACCTGATTTGCAGCCGTAGCGACGAGCCCTTTTGCCAGGAGCAAGACAGCGAGCCGACTCGGACGGGGAACGATCACATGCCAGACATCCGCGACGGGGCGGAGCGCGCCGCCGCGCCGCCTTTGTCAGAGACCGCCGCCGAAGAACATATTCACGGGATCTGCTTCAAGACCGGCCCGCCCGCACGGGTCGGGGTCGAGCTCGAATGGCTTGTCCGCGTCCACGGCGATGCTGCCGCGCCGGCCGGCCACGAGCGGGTGACCCGGGCTCTGGCAGAGCTCACCGAGGCCGGTGAGCTGCCGGGCGGCGGGCGCCTGACCATCGAGCCCGGGGGCCAGGTGGAGATCAGCTCCGCCCCGGCCACCGGCATCGGCAGCTGCGTAACCCAGGCCGGCCGCGACCTCGCCGCCGTGCGCGAGGCTCTCGGAGAGGCCGGCCTGACGCTCGCCGGGCTGGGCGTGGACCCGTACCGCCTCCCGGCCCGCGTCCTGGACCTTCCCCGTTATGCGGCGATGGAGCAGTTCTTCGACCGCGGCGGCCCGTGGGGCCGGGTCATGATGTGCAGCACGGCTTCCGTCCAGGTTTGCGTCGACGCAGGCTACGAGGACGACGGTTATTCGGGATTCCGCTGGCGCTGGCGGCTGCTGCACGCCCTCGGCCCGGTCCTGGTGGCCGCGTTCGCCAACTCCCCGCTCCGCGCGGGCCGCCTGACCGGCTGGAAGTCCACCCGCCAGGCCGTCTGGGCCCAGCTGGACCCGGGGCGCACCCGCGCCCCGGCCGGCGCCGAGCCCCGGTCGGCCGGCTACCTAGCGGGCCGCAACGGCGCGGGCCGCAACGGCGCGGGCCGCAACGGCGCGGGGCGTAACGGCACAGGCGGCAACAGCGCGGGCGGTAACGGCGCGGACAGCAACGGCGCAAGCCCGGGCCTGGCTGGCCGGATACCCGGCGGCCCCAGCAGAACCACTAGTTCCGCAAGTATCAGCAGTGCCGGCAGCGCCATCAGCCGCAGTGATTCAGCCCGGCCTGGCGTCGGTCCCGCGGTGGGTGCGGCCGGTGGGGCCGGCGCAGATCCCGGCGGGCGCACCGGGCAGGGCCGGTGGGGAGCGGCAGCGCCCGGCTGGCCGCCGAATCCGCGGGGCCCGGGCCGCGGTGGTGCCGATGGTGCGGGCCGCGGTGGTGCCGATGGCACAGGCCATGGCGGTGCTGATGGTGCGGGCCGCGGCGGTGCCGATGGCGCGGGCCACGGCGGTGCTGATGGCGTGGGCTACCCGGACCATGACAGCGCGGCCCATGGCGGTGCAGATGGTGCGGGCCGCGGTGGTGCCGGCCGACCGGGCCGTGGGAGCGCGGCCCGTGCTGGCGCGGTGCTTGATGGCGCGGGTCTGACTGGCGCCGCGGACCCGCGGGCGGCTTGGGCCCAGTACGCGCTGGACGCCGAGGTGATGTGCGTCCGGCGGGGCGAGGGCCAGGACTGGTCCGCGCCGCCCGGCCTGACCTTCCGCGACTGGCTGCGCGGCCGCGGCTGCGAGGAGCGCCCGCCCACCATGGCCGACCTCGCCTATCACCTGTCCACGCTGTTCCCCCCGGTCCGGCCGCAGGGCCACCTCGAGGTCCGGTTCATCGACGCGCAGCCGGGCGACGGCTGGATCGTGCCGGCCGCGGTGGTGTCCGCGCTGGCCGACGACCCGGTCGCGGCCCAGCTGGCGATGGCCGCCGCCGAGCCCGCCTGGCGCGAGGCTGGCTGGGACGGTCTGGCGGACGGGGCTGGCTGGGACGGGCCCGGGGCCCAGAACGGCAGCGGCCCGCCCGGGCCGTGGCTGCGGGCCGCCCGGCGGGGGCTGGCCGACCCGGTGCTGGCTCGCGCGGCCAGGGACTGTTTCGAGGCCGCCGACGCGGCGCTCGGCCGGGCCGGCGCGCCCCCTGACATCCGCCAGAGGGTGGCCGACTTCGCCGAGGAGTACGTGCTTCGGGGCCGCTGCCCCGCCGACGACACGCTGGAGGGCCGCGGCCCTTTCGACGACACGTTTGAGGAGCTCCGATGACCGCCGACCTGACCCAGACCGAGGCCGAGCCGCTCAGGGACCGGATCGAGGGCCTGCTCACCCGGGCCCGCCAGCGCACCCAGGGCCTGACCGACTGCGTGACCGACGACGACCTGATCCGCCAGCATTCGCCGCTGATGTCCCCGCTGGTCTGGGACCTGGCGCACGTGGCCAACCAGGAAGAGCTCTGGCTGCTGCGCGAGGTGGCGGGCCGGGACCCGATGCACCCGGAGATCGACTCGCTGTACGACGCGTTCGAGCATCCCCGGGCCGAGCGGCCCACGCTGCCGCTGATGCGGCCGGCCGAGGCCCGTGCCTACGCGCACGAGGTCCGCGGCCGGGTGTTCGACGTGCTGGAGCGGGTGCAGTTCCGCGGCGCGCGGCTGCTCCAGGACGGCTTCGCGTTCGGCATGATCGCGCAGCACGAGCAGCAGCACGACGAGACGATGCTGGCCACCCACCAGCTCCGGGTGGGCGCGCCCGCGCTGTCCGCGCCGCCGCCCGCCCCGGCCCCGGCGGACGTGCTGACGCTGCCCGCCGAGGTGCTGGTCCCCGGCGGCCCGTTCACGATGGGCACCTCCACCGAGCCGTGGGCGCTGGACAACGAACGGCCCGCGCACGTGGTCGACCTGCCGCCGTTCTGGATCGACACCGCGCCGGTCACCAACGCGGCCTGGCTGGAGTTCATCGCGGCCGGCGGCTACGACCGGCCGGAGTACTGGACCGAGGCGGGCTGGGCGCACCGGCAGCGGGCCGGGCTGACCGCGCCGCAGTTCTGGCGGCGTGAGGCGGGCCAGTGGCTGCGCACCCGGTTCGGGGTCACCGAGCCGGTGCCGCCCGCCGAGCCGGTCGTGCACGTGTGCTGGTACGAGGCGGACGCCTACGCCCGGTGGGCCGGCCGCCGCCTGCCCCGCGAGGCCGAATGGGAGAAGGCCGCCCGGTACGACCCGGCCACCGGCCGGTCCCGGCGGTTCCCGTGGGGGGACGGCGAGCCCACCCCGGACCGCGCCAACCTGGGCCAGCGGCACCTGCAGCCGGCCCCGGCCGGCTCCTACCCGGCGGGCGCCGCGCCGTCCGGGGCCCGGCAGCTGATCGGCGACGTGTGGGAATGGACGTCCAGCGACTTCCTGCCCTACCCGGGGTTCACCGCCTGGCCGTACAAGGAGTACTCCGAGGTGTTCTTCGGCCCGGACTACAAGGTGCTGCGCGGCGGCGCGTTCTCGGTCGACCCGGTGGTCTGCCGCAGCACGTTCCGCAACTGGGACTACCCGATCCGGCGGCAGATCTTCTCAGGGCTGCGGACGGCGCGGGACGCGTCTGCTGGGGAGGCCGCCTGATGTGCCGGCATCTGGCCTACCTCGGCCCGCCGGTCACCCTGCGGTCCCTGCTCACAGACCCGCCGCACGGCCTGGCCACGCAGTCCTGGGCGCCGCGGCGGCAGCGGCACGGCACGGTGAACGTGGACGGCTTCGGGGTGGGCTGGTACGCGCCCGGCGACCCGGAGCCGGCCCGCTACCGGCGGGCCGGGCCGGTCTGGGCCGACCCGTCGTTCGCCGACCTGGCCCGGGTCACCCGCAGCGGGGCGGTGCTCGCCGCGGTGCGGTCCGCCACGGCCGGCACCGAGCCGGGCGAGGCCGCGGCCGCGCCGTTCGCCGCCGGCCGCTGGCTGTTCAGCCACAACGGGGTGCTGACGGGCTGGCCCACCGCCGTGGCCCGGCTGGCCGGGACGCTGCCGCCCGCGGACCTCATCGCCCTGCCGGCCCGGTCGGATTCCGCGCTGATCTGGGCGCTGGTGCGGTCCCGCCTGACCGCCGGGGCGGCGCTGGGCGAGGCGCTGGCCGGCACGCTGGCCGCCCTGGCCTGGGAGCGGCTCGAGGGCCGGTTCAACTTCCTGCTCACCGACGGCGAGACGGTGGCTGCCACCGCGGCCGGCGACACGCTCTGCTACCGGGCCGGCCCGGGCCGGGTGCTGGTCGCCTCCGAACCGGGCGACGACGAGCCCGGCTGGGTTGAGGTGCCCGACGGCAGCCTGCTCGAGGCCACCGTCGCCGGGGTGTCGGTCACCCCGCTCGGCCCCTGGCCGGCCCCGCCGGAAGAAATGCTGACGCAGGCGGCCGGGACCAGCCCGGCCGCCGCCGACGGACGGAGGTCATATTGATGAGCGGCATCCGGATCGAGCGCCTGCTGCCCGACGGGTTCCTCGCGGACTCGCTGCGGGCGGACGCGCGCGCCGGGCTCACCGCCACGCCGAAGGTGCTGCCCCCCAAGTGGTTCTACGACGAGCGGGGCAGCGAGCTGTTCGACAAGATCACCCTGCTGGACGAGTACTACCCGACCCGGGCCGAGCGGTCCATCCTGCGCGCGGTGGCCGGGGAGATCGCCGCGCAGAGCCGGGCCCGGACCCTGGCCGAGCTGGGCTCCGGATCGGCCGACAAGACCCGGCTGCTGCTCGACGCCCTGCGCGCGGCCGGCTCGCTGCGCAGCTACGTCCAGGTCGACGTGAGCGAGGCGGCGCTGGTCGCCGCGTCGCCCGGGCTGCTGGCCAGCTACCCGGGCCTGGAGCTGCACGCGGTGGTATCGGACTTCGAGGAGCAGCTGGGCCTGCCCGCGGGCGGCTCGCCGAAGCTGGTCGCGTTCCTCGGCGGCACGATCGGCAACCTGCTGCCGGAGCAGCGGGCCGCGTTCCTGGCCACGGTCCGGTCCCGGCTGTCCGATGGCGACGCGCTGCTGCTCGGCACCGACCTGGTCAAGGACCCGGCGGTGCTGGTCGCGGCGTACGACGACGCCGCCGGGGTGACCGCCGCGTTCAACAAGAACATCCTGTCCGTGCTGAACACCAGCCTCGGCGCCCGGTTCGACCCGGATGCGTTCGAGCACGTGGCGCTGTGGGACCCGGACCGCGAATGGATCGAGATGCGGCTCCGGTCCATGTACGGCCAGGAGGTCGAGGTGCCCGCCCTGGGCCTGACCGTCAGCTTCGCCGAGGGCGAGGAGATGCGCACCGAGATATCGGCCAAGTTCCGCCGCGCGGGCGTCGAGGCCGAGCTGGCTGCGGCGGGCCTGGCGATGCGGTCGTGGTGGACTGACCCCGAAGGGCGGTTCGGCTTGTCGCTGTCTGTGCCGGTCTAGGCCCCTGGGTCTGAGCGGGGTCCGCGGCAGAGGCGGTGCGGCCCGCGGTCAGCGAACCGTACCCCTGTCAATCTGCTGAGCCCGGACCCCGGTCAGGCCAAGCTCGCCCACCAGCTGAGCCACGACGGTATCGCCGTCGATCGCGCCGCAGCTGAACAGGTCGATCGCGATCAGGCTCTCCTCCGGCCAGGTGTGCAGGCTCAGGTGCGACTCGGCCAGGATGAGCACCAGGGTCACCGCGCCGTTGGGGAACTGCACGTGGCTGGTCTCCAGCACGTGGCCGTTGCCCGCGCGGACCGCCGCGGCGGCGATAGCGGTCAGCTGCGCCACGTCGGTGACCGGCGCGCCGGGCGGCACGGTCCCGTCCACCGCGTACAGCTTCTTGGGGGTGCTGGCCTCGTCCCGGCGCAGCTCCGCATACCGCTCGGCGGCCCGGTCGGCAGCCCGGTTAACAGCGCTGTCGCCTGGCATGATGTGGGAGGATACCCTACGGTCTGCGGCCGGCCGGAGACGCAGACGGGCCGCCGTCACGGGCGGGCCACGCGGGTCCGCGCGCACCGAATCTTCTGGGAGCCAGGGACCATCACCATCGCTAGCACCGCCGACGCTGTTCTTGCTGAGGTCGCCGCCGCGACCGGGCTGGCCGAGGGCCCGGCCGGGGTCAGGGACGTGATCCTGGCCATCAGCCGCACCGAGCCGGTCGCCGTCCGCGCCGTCAGCCAGCTGGCCGAGCTGCCCGTGCCGATCGTCACCGCGATCTGCAACGAGCTGCGCAAGCGCGGCGTGGTTGACCGGTCCCGGCCGGTCCGGCTGACCGAGGCGGGCCGCGAGGTCTTCGGCGGCGGCCAGCCCGGGCTGACCGCCCGGTGCCCGGAGTGCGGCGGCCGGGGCGTGGCCAGCCCGGAGCTGACCGCTGCGCTGACCGCTGAGCTGACCGCGGCGGCGCAGGCCGCGCCCGAGGCCAAGCCCGAGCTCGACCAGACGCACTGCACGGTCGGCACCAAGATCGCCCGGGTCCTGGCGATGCACGAGGCGGGTGCGCTGGCGGGCACGCGGATCCTGCTCCTGGGGGACGACGACCTGGTGTCGGTGGCCATCGCCCGCTTCACCGGCTTGCATGAGGCGGCCAGCCTGGCCGGGCGGGTGCGCCAGCTGACCGTGGTGGACACCGACCAGGACGTGCTGGACTGCATTGCCGCGCAGACGGCAGACAGTGGCCTCGATCTGCGGCTGGTCCGGCACGACCTGCGGCAGCCGCTGCCCGCGGACCTGGTCGGGGGCTTCGACGTGGCCTGCACCGACCCGCCCTACACGGTGGCCGGGGCGGAGCTGTTCCTGTCCCGGGCGGTGGCCGCGCTGGCCCCGGGCGGCGGGCAGCACGTGTTCTTCTCGTTCGGCGCCCGGCGGCCCGACGACATGCTCCGCACCCAGCAGCTGATCGCCGGGCTCGGCCTGGTGCTGCGCGGGCTGACGCCGAACTTCAACGAGTACGTGGGCGCCGGTGTGCTGGCCGGCACCAGCCACCTGTACCACCTGCGCACGGCGGCGGGCGCCGGGCCGCTCATCACCGGGGCTTACGACGGACCGCTGTACACCGCGGACCACCGGGCCGCGGTCACCCGGCCCTACCAGTGCGCGAACTGCCGGGCCGTGCACCCGGTCGGCCCCGGCGCCCGGTGGCCGAAGATCGCCAGCCTGCAGGCGGACGGCTGCCCGGAGTGCGGCGGCACGGTGTTCCGGCCGATGCCGCTGAAGCAGCGATGACCAGCTATGTAGTCCGGGCGGCCACCGAGGCGGACCTTGACGCGATCGCCGGGTTCGAGATCGATATCGCGAAGATCTCGTTCGCCGAGGAGGCGATCACCGATCCGGCCCTGCACCGCCGCCGGGTGGCCGGTTCGCTGGGCAAGCCCGGCGAGGTCACGCTGGTCGCGGTCCCGGCGGCGGATCCGGCCCAGGTCGCTGGCTGGGCCTGGCTGTCGCCCAGGACCAACTCGCTGACCGGGGCGAAGTACGGCAACTTCCGCTCCCTGGCGGTGGCGGACATCCCGGACCGCAGCGCGGTCGGCGAGCAGCTGCTGGCCGCCGTGCTCGAGGCGTCATCCCGGGCGGGCCTGACCCAGCTCACCGGCAAGGTCCACGCGCAGAACATCGGCATGCGCGCGCTGTACCGCAAGTTCGGCTTCGAAGCCGTCCACCTCACGATGGAAAAGAAGCTCCCGTGACCGCGCCCGGGAACCATGCGGCCAGGGAGAGCGGCGATCCCGGCGAGATGGTTCGTGGCACCAACCAAGTAGTTGGTGCCACGAACAAGATAGTTGGTGACACCAACCAGATAGTTGGTGACACCAACCAGAAGTGGTGCCCAGGTGGCGTGCCACCAACCAAATGGTTGGTGGCACGAACGAAACGACTGGCGCGCCGGGCGGGGCTGCTGCGCCGGGCGGGGCTGCGACGCGGGGCGGGGCTGCTGGCCGGCGCGGGGCGGGCCTGCCGAGCCGGGTGGGCCTGCGACGCGGGGCGGGGACGCTGCGCGGGTGGTGAAGTGCGTGGTCTGGGATGTGGACCACACGCTGCTGGACGGGGTGTTCCTGGAGGCGGACGGCGAGCCGCCGGGGGCCGATCCGGCGATGGTGGCGGTGCTGGCCGAGCTGTCGGGGCGGGGGATCCTGCACGCGATCGCCAGCCGGAACCCGCCTGCGGTCGCGGAGCATGTGGCGCGGGTGACCGGGGCGGCGTTCGTGGCCGCGGAGTGCGGCTGGGACGCCAAGTCGGACGCGATCGGCCGGATCGCGGACACGCTCGGGATCGGGACCGACGCGATCGCGTTCGTGGACGACGACCCCTACGAGCGGGCCGAGGTGTCGTTCGCGCGGCCCGAGGTCATGGTGCTGGCCCCGGAAGAGATGACGAGCGCGCCGGGGTGGCCGGAGTTCAGCCCGGCCGTGGTCACCGCCGAGGCCGCCCGGCGCAGCCAGCTGTACCTGGACCGGCAGCGGCGGCAGGCCGCCGAGCGGGAGTTCGGCGGCAGCCGGGAGGAGTTCCTGCGCTGGTGCCAGACCGAGATCACGATCGGCCCGGCGGCCCTGGCCGATACTGACCGGCTGGCCGAACTGTCCGCCCGCACCCATCAGTTCAACTCGGCCGCCCGTGCCCTGCCCGCGGCCGGGTTCGCCGAGCTGATCGGGGCGGGGGAGGTTGCTGGCCCGCGTCCCGCGGTGGGGCCGGCGAGGGCGGGGGAGGACGCCGACCCGCGTCCCGTGGGGCCCGGGAGGACGGAGGAAGCCGCCGACCTGCGTCCCGCGCCGGGGCCGATGGGGGCGGGGGAGGCTGCTAGCGCGCTGGCTGCGGCTGGGTTCACCCCTCTGGTCGCGGCCGGGGACTCTGCGCGGGTGCTGGCGGTGCGGTTGCGGGACCGGTTCGGGGACGACGGGCTAGTGGGGACCTGCGTGACCGAGGCCGGGCCGGACGGCTGGACGGTGACCCTCCTGGCCATGTCGTGCCGGGCGATGGGGCGCGGTGTCATCGACGCGCTGCTGGCCTGGCTGATCGAGGCCGCGGCGCGGACCGGGGTCCGCGAGCTGGCCATCCCCGCCCTTCTGACCCCACGGAACGTGCCCTTGCGGCTGGCCCTGGCGGCGGCCGGGTTCCGGGCCAGCGAAGCTGAGCCAGCCGGGGGATCCGCGGGGGAGGCGGGCCAGCGGCGGGCGGTGTTCCGGCGAGCTGTTGACGCAGGTGAGGCAGCTGATCCTGCTGGTGCTGGTGGGGAAACTGCTGCTGGCGACGTGCTCAACGCCGATGAGGCGGGCGATGGTGGCTGACCGGCGGCAGGGGGAGGCAGGGAAGACCGGCGCGGGGCTGGCCGGCCGGGATTGGCCGGCCCGGGACTGGCCGGTGAGCTGCGGGAGCTACTGGCGGAGCTGGCCGGACGGCCTGAGCTACGCACGGCGGATCTGGACCTGCCGCTGTTCGGCGCGGGCATCGGGCTGGACTCGCTGACCGGGACGCTGCTCCTGCGCGAGGTGCACCGCCGGTACGGGGTGGACGTCGCCGCCGAGGACCTCAACCTGGATGCGCTGGCCTCGCTGGCCTCCCTGGCCTCCTTCGTCGAGACCCGGCGCGGGTAATCTCAGCCCTAGGGCGACCTGGGCCAGGGCTGGAGGAACCGATGAGTGCGGTCTTCGCGGTGGATGCGTGCCGGACACCAATCGGCCGGATCAAGGGCTCGCTGGCCGGGGTCCGGCCCGACCATCTGGCGGCCGGGATCGTCAGCGCCCTGGTCCGCCGGAATCCCTGGCTGGATCCGGCGGCCATCGACGACGTGTACTGGGGCGCAGCCAACCAGGCCGGCGAGGACAACCGTAACGTCGGCCGGATGGCCATCCTGCTGGCCGGGCTGCCGGTGACCGTGCCCGGCGCCACCGTCAACCGGCTGTGCGGCTCGGGCCTGGACGCCATCGCCAGCGCGGCGCGCTCGATCGCCGCGGGCGACGCGGACATCTGCCTGGCCGGCGGGTCTGAGTCGATGACCAGGGCGCCGTTCGTGCTGCCCCGGGCGGCCGAGCCGTGGGCCAGGGAGGCTGGCGTGGCCGACACGCGGCTGGGGTGGCGGCTGGTCAGCCCGCAGATGAAAGAGCTGTACCCGCCGATCACGCTGGGCGAGACGGCCGAGAACGTCGCCGCTAAGTACGGCGTGACCCGCCTGATGCAGGACGAGTTCGCGCTGGCCAGCCACCAGAAGGCGGCCGCCGCCCAGAACGCGGGCCGGCTGGCCGAGGAAATTGTCGCCGTCGATACCGGGCGCGGCGAGGTCACCGCGGACGAGGGCATCAACGCCAGTCTGACCATGGACGAGCTGGCCGCGAAGAGGCCCGCCTTCCGCAAGGACGGCACCGTCACCGGCGGCAACTCCTCGCCGCTCAACGACGGCGCGGCCGGCCTGCTGCTGATGTCCGAGCGCGCGCTGGCCGCCTCCGGCGCGCAGCCGATCGCCAGGTACGCGGGCACCGCCACGGCCGGAGTGCACCCGGACTACATGGGCATCGGGCCGGTCCCCGCCATGACCAAGGTGCTGGACCGGGCCGGCTGGCAGGTCGCCGACCTGGAGCTGGCCGAGGTCAACGAGGCGTTCGCGGCGCAGGCGGTGGCCGTACTGGCCGAGCTGAAGCTCGACCCGGCCACGGTCAACGTGAACGGCGGGGCGATCGCGATCGGCCACCCGCTGGGCTGCTCCGGCGCCCGGATCACGACCGCGCTGCTGCACGAGATGCGCCGCCGCGGCGCCCGCCGCGGCGCGGCCACCATGTGCATCGGCGTCGGCCAGGGCATCGCCACCCTGTGGGAGGCGAGCTGACCAGCGCCGGCCCAGCTGGCTTACCCGGCGCGACCGAGAGGCAGGAGGGAACTGACGGTGCATCCCGGCGGGACCCCGCTGACGGAGCCGGCCGCGCCGCCGGAGCTGCCGTCGCGCGTGCTGACCGTGCCCAACGCGCTGAGCCTGGCCCGGCTGGCCGGGGTGCCGTTCTTCTTCTGGCTGGTGGTGTACGGCCCGCAGACTCTCACCAGCGACGCCTGGGCGGTGGTCCTGCTCTTCGTGGCGGGCGCGACCGACTGGCTGGACGGCAAGATCGCCCGGGCGCTGAACCAGTACAGCAAGCTCGGCGCGCAGCTGGACCCGGCCGCGGACCGCTGCTACATCGTGGCCACGCTGATCGCGCTGGCCATCAGGGAGATCATCCCGTGGTGGCTGGTCGGCCTGCTGGTGGCCCGCGAGCTGGTGCTCGGCGTGGCCCTGCTCCGGCTGCGGTCGGCCGGCTGGGAACCGCTTCAGGTCAGCTTCGCGGGAAAGACCGCCACGTTGTGCCTGATGTACGCGTTCCCGCTGCTCCTGCTGGGTGCGCACGCGGGTACGGTGCCGGAAATCGCGCGGATCGCCGGTTGGTCGATGGGGATCTGGGGAACGGCCCTGTACTGGATCGCCGCTGGGCTCTACCTGACGCAGACCGCCCGGCTGCTGCGGGCCGGCCGACCAGGTCAGGCGGGGCTGGCCCGCGGCGGCGCCCCGCCGGGCTGAGCCGCGGGGTCGCGGCCGGGGCGGGCTCGTTCATCGGGGAAGGGAGTGCGGCGAGCTGTGAAGGCGGTTGTGATGGCCGGCGGGGAGGGCACCCGGCTGCGCCCGATGACCGCGAACCAGCCCAAGCCGCTGCTGCCGGTGGCCAACCGGCCGATCCTGGAGCACGTGCTGCGGCTGCTCAAGCGGCACGGCTTCACCGAGACCGTGGTCACCGTGCACTTCCTGGCCTCGCTGGTGCGGAACTACTTCGGCGACGGCGACGACGTGGGGATGAGCCTGCAGTACGCCACCGAGGAGATGCCGGCCGGCACCGCGGGCAGCGTGAAGAACGCCGAGGACGAGCTGCGCGACGGGCCGTTCCTGGTCATCTCCGGGGACGCGCTGACCGACCTGAACCTGACCGAGATGGTGCGGTTCCACAAGCGCAACGGCGCGCTGGTCACGGTGGGCCTGACCCGGGTGCCCAACCCGCTGGAGTTCGGCATCATCATCGTCGACGACGAGGGGCGCATCCAGAGGTTCCTGGAGAAGCCGACCTGGGGCCAGGTGTTCTCGGACACGGTCAACACCGGCGTGTACGTGATGGAGCCCGAGGTGCTCGCCGAGGTGCCCTCCGGCGAGGCCGTGGACTGGTCCGCGGACGTGTTCCCGCGGCTGCTCAAGCAGGGCGCGCCGCTGTTCGGGTGGATCGCCGACGGCTACTGGGAGGACGTCGGCACGCACGAGAGCTACCTGAAGGCCCAGGCCGACGTGCTGTCCGGCCGGGTCGAGGCGGACATCGCCGGGTTCGAGGTGTCGCCCGGGCTGTGGGTGGCCGAGGGCGCCGAGCTGGACCCGGAAGCGATCCTGTCCGGGCCGCTGTGCATCGGCGAGTACGCCAAGATCGAGGCCGGCGCCCAGCTCCGCGAGTTCACCGTGATCGGCAACAACGTGGTCGTCAAGGAAGGCGCGTTCCTGCACCGCGCGGTCGTGCACAACAACGTCTACGTGGGCCAGGGCGCCACCCTGCGCGGCTGCGTGATCGGCAAGAACACCGACGTGATGGCCGCGGCGCGGATCGAGGAAGGGGCCGTGGTCGGCGACGAGTGCCTGATCGAGCCGGAGGCGTACCTGTCCGCCGGGGTCAGGGTCTACCCGTTCAAGACCATCGAGGCCGGCGCGGTGGTCAACGCCAGCGTGATCTGGGAATCCCGCGGGCAGCGCACCCTGTTCGGACCGCGCGGGGTGTCCGGGCTGGTCAACGTGGAGATCACGCCGGAGCTGTGCGTCCGGCTGGCCAGCGCCTACGCCACCACGCTGAAGAAGGGCTCGGTCGTCACCACGTCACGGGACGTGTCCCGGGCGGCCCGGGCGCTGAAGCGGGCCGTGCACAGTGCGCTGAACGCCAGCGCGATCAACGTGTCCGACCTGGAGGCCCAGCCCCTGCCGGTGGCCAGGTACGAGACCGCCCGCGGCGAGTGCAGCGCGGGCATCGCGCTGCGCACCACCCCGGGCGACCCGGAGTCGATCGACATCCTGTTCCTGGACAGCCAGGGCGCCGAGGTGTCCATGGCGCAGCGGCGCCGGATCGAGCGGGTGTTCTCCCGGCAGGAGTACCGGCGGGCGTTCCCCGGCGAGATCGCCGAGCTGACCTACCCGCCCCGGGTCCGCGAGTCCTACGCCCGCGACCTGCTGCAGTGCGTGGACATGAGCGGGGTGGCCGACGCCGGGATGAAGGTCGTGGTGGACTGCGCGGGCGGGACCGTGTCGCTGGTGCTGCCCGTCCTGCTCGGCCAGATCGGCATGGACGTGCTGACCGTCAACAACCAGCTGGACGAGCGGACCCCGACCCAGTCGCTGGCCCAGACCCGGGCCGGCCTGCAGCGGCTGGCCGACCTGGTGGCCTCGTCCCGGGCCGACTTCGGGGTCCGGTTCGACCCGGTCGGCGAGCGGATCATGCTGGTCGACGACAAGGGCGGGATGATCAGCGACGACCGGGCGCTGCTCGTCGTGCTCGACCTGATCGCGGCCGAGCGCCGGAAGGGCCGGGTCGTGCTGCCGGTCACCACCACCCGGGTGGCCGACCAGGTCAGCAAGTACCACAAGGTCACCGTGGAGCGGACGACCACCTCACCGGCCGCGCTGGCGCAGGCCACGGCCGGCGACGACGTGATCTTCGCGGCGGACGGCCGGGGCGGGTTCGTCGTGCCGGAGTTCAGCCGGACCATCGACGGCATCGCGGCGTTCGTCCGGCTGCTCGGCCTGGTCGCCAGGACCCGCCTCACGCTCAGCCAGATCGACGCCAGGATCCCGGTCGCGCACCTGCTCAAGCGGTCCATGCCGACCCCCTGGGCGGCCAAGGGCAGCGTGATGCGGACGCTGGTGGAGGCGGCCGCCGGGCGGGACGTGGACACCACCGACGGGGTGCGGGTGATCGAGCCGGACGGCTCCTGGGTGCTGGCCCTGCCCGACCCGTCCGACGCGGTCACCCACCTGTGGGCCGAGGCCTGGGATCCGGACAGCACCCATGCGCTTCTGGACGAATGGGCGGCTATCGTCGACAGCGCCGGTCGCTGACCCGGCTGGCGTGACACAATCGGTCGGACCGCTGACAACAGCGGTCACCGGAGGAGCGGCCTCATGTGGCGAAGGCGTCGCGACAACGCCCCGGTAGCCCCTAAACGAGCGGAGGCGCCGGGTCGCGGCGGCGTGTCCGCGGCCCGCCCGGGCGGCAGCGAGCGAGAGGGCTGGCGGGCCCGTGCGCGTCGGTTGGACGCCCGGCCGGCGGCGCAGGTAGCGTTGAAGCCGTCAGCGGAGTTCGCGAGACGAGGCACCCAGACCGACGTGGCACCCGCTCCGGTCGCGTGGCCGCCGGAGGAGAGGCTCGGTACTGAGATGCCCAGTGTCTACTGCACCGGGTGCGGCAGGGCAAACCCCGCGGGGGCGCGCTTCTGCTCGCACTGCGGAACGTCACTGGCGTACGCCGGGGCCGAGCGCGGCAGCGAGACCACCGGCATCATCCCCGCGCTGGGCAGCGACCAGCATGAGGCTGAACCCTCCGACGACCCCCTCGCTGATCCGGCCACGCTGGCCGCGCTGCCCCCGGACACCGCGCTGCTGGTGGTCCGCCGCGGGCCGAACGCGGGCAGCCGGTTCCTGCTGGACAGCGACCTGACCACGGCCGGGCGGCACCCGGAAAGCGACATCTTCCTCGACGACGTGACCGTGTCCCGGCGGCACGCCGAGTTCTACCGGCAGGGGAGCAGGTTCACCGTGCGGGACGTGGGCAGCCTGAACGGCACCTACGTGAACCGGGAGCGGATCGAGGAGGCCGAGCTGACCGGCGGGGACGAGGTCCAGGTGGGCAAGTTCCGGCTGATGTTCCTGCTCGGCCCGCACTCGGCGGCGGAGTACGGCGGCGGAGGCGCGCAGGTCGGGGGATGAGCGCTCAGCCTGCCCGGCCCTACCTCGGCATCGGCGAGGTGCTCGCCAAGCTCCGCGGCGAGTTCCCGGACATCAGCGTCTCGAAGATCAGGTTCCTGGAATCGGCCGGGCTGATCGCGCCCGCCCGGGCGCCATCCGGCTACCGCAAGTTCGGCGTCGACGACGTCGAGCGGCTCCGCTACATCCTCACCGTGCAGCGCGACCAGTACCTGCCGCTGCGGGTGATCAAGGAGCGGCTGCCCGGCCCGGCCGAGCCGCTGCCCGCCCCGCCGGTGCCTGCCGCTCCGGCCCCGGTGAGCCCCCCCAGCGCAGTTTCCCCCACCACGGGTCCCCCCACGGTGCCCCCACCACGGGTGCCCCCACCGCAGTTCCCCCCACCACGGCCGCCCGGCCGGTCCCGTCTTCACCGGGGGCCAGGTGGCCCAGGACGCCCCGCGCCCCGGGCTGACCCGGCGGGAGCTGCTGGAGGCGGCCGGCATCACCGACGACCAGCTGGCCGAGCTGGAGGACTTCGGCCTGGTCCGCCGGGACGGGCGCCGGTACGGCCCGGACGCCCTGGAGATCACCAGGACCGTGCTCGCGCTGGCGGCGTACGGCGTTCAGGCCCGGCATCTGCGCGGGGTCCGGGTCGCCGCGGAACGCGAGACCACGCTCATCGAGCAGGTCGTCGCGCCCACTTTGCGCCAGCGCAGCCCCCTCGCCCGGGCCAGCGCGGGCGCCGTGGCCAGGGAAATCGCCGACCTGTCCGTGCGATTGCACCGGGCGCTGATCGAGGCCGCGCTGGCCGAGGCCGGCCTGCCCGCCACGCCCGTGACCAGCGCCGGGACCAGGCAGGACGGGGCGAACCGGCCCGCCGCCGGAGGGCGGCAGGCCGCCGCCGGAGGCCGCCCTGGCCGCCGGTTCGGCGGGGCGAGCGCGTGAGCCGGCCCGGCACCGGGGGCGTCCGTCCTGCCGCGGCCGGTGTACGTTGAGAGAGGGAGTGCCTGCAAGCAGGGTCCAGGGTGAGACAGCGCGACAGGCGCACGCGAGGACGGAGCCGCTGTGAGGCAGATGGAGGTCGTCGGCGTCCGAGTCGAGATGCCTACGAACAACCCCATCGTCCTGCTGAAGGAGACGCAGGGGGAAAGGTACTTGCCGATCTGGATCGGCCCGATGGAGGCGACCGCGATCGCGTTTGCCCAGAACGGCATGGTCCCGGCCCGGCCGCTCACGCATGACCTGTTCCGTGACGTGCTCGAGGCCTTCGGCGTGCAGCTGCGCACGGTCAATATCACCACGCTGCGGGACGGCATCTTCTTCGCCGACCTGATCTTCTCCAACGGCAAGGAGGTCAGCGCCCGCCCGTCGGACTCGATCGCACTGGCCCTGCGGACCGGCGCGACCATCTTCGCCAGCGAGGAGATCCTCGACGAGGCCGGCGTGGCGATACCGGACGAGCAGGAAGACGAGGTCGAGAAGTTCCGCGAGTTCCTCGACACGATCACCCCAGAGGATTTCGGCCGGGCCACCTGAGCAGGGCCCGCGCCCAACTGCCGGCCGAGCCAGCTAGCGCTGTCTGTCACGATTGGCCGCTGTTGCTGCGACGCGCCGTGGCAGGTCGTTGACGGCCCTGGCGGCGCCGGCCTACGGTGCGAGCGTGTACCCAGGGAGTGCCGTCCCGGGCCCGGAGGTGTGTGCGTGGCTGTAACCAAGGGTGACAACCAGCCTGGTTCGCGCAGCGTTATCACCCGGCAGGCGCAGGAGCAGGGTCTGCTGTTCGGCGACGACTTGGCGCCGCTGCCCGAGGCCGCCCAGGCCGGGGCCGGCGGCTACCGCGGGCCGGTGGCCTGCGCCGCGGCCGGCATCACCTACCGGCAGCTGGACTACTGGGCCCGCACCGGCCTGGTCGAGCCCACCGTGCGGCCCGCGAGCGGGTCCGGCTCGCAGCGGCTCTACGGCTTCCGCGACATCCTCGTTCTCAAGGTCGTCAAGCGGCTGCTCGACACCGGCATCTCGCTGCAGCAGATCCGCGCCGCGGTCGAGCACCTGCGCGCCCAGGGCACGAGCGACCTGGCCCAGGTCACGCTGATGAGCGACGGGGTCAGCGTGTACGAGTGCACCTCCGCGGACGAGGTCGTGGACCTGCTCGCGGGCGGCCAGGGCGTGTTCGGCATCGCGCTGGGCCGGATCTGGCGTGAGGTCGAGGGCACGCTGGCCGACCTGCCCGCCGAGCACGCCGAGACGGACGACGAGCCGTCCCCGGCGGCCGGCGCCGACGAGCTGTCCCAGCGCCGCGCCCGCCGCACCGGCTAGCAGTGCCAGTCCTCGCTCGCAGGCCCAGCGAGCGAGGAGCCAAACCCCCGTAAACCTGGTGATAGCGTGTCCGGGTGCCGGACACGATCATCGTCCGCGGCCTGCAGAAGGTGTACGGCTCACTGCGTGCGGTGGACGGCGTCAGCTTCGAGGTCGCCGCCGGGGAGTTCTTCGGGATCCTCGGTCCGAACGGGGCAGGCAAGACCACCACGCTCGAGATCGTGGAGGGCCTCCGGGAGGCCGACGGCGGCGAGGTGTCCGTGCTCGGCCTGCCGCCCTGGCCGCGGAACCCGCGCTTGCTGCCCCGGATCGGCGTGCAGCTGCAGGCCTCGTCGTTCTTCGAGCGGCTCACCGCACGGGAGCAGATCGGCACGTTCGCCGCGCTGTACGGGGTCGGGGACCGGCGCGCCGACGAGATGCTCGAGCTGGTCGGGCTGACCGGGTCGGCCGGCACCAGGACCGAGAAGCTGTCCGGCGGCCAGGCGCAGCGGCTGTCCATCGCCTGCGCGCTGGTGCACGATCCGGAGGTCCTGTTCCTGGACGAGCCGACCGGGGCGCTCGACCCGCAGGCCCGCCGGAACCTGTGGGACACGCTGCGCGCGATCAGCGCTGAGGGCCGCACCGTGGTGCTGACCACGCACCACATGGACGAGGCCGAGCTGCTCTGCGAGCGGGTCGCGATCATGGATCACGGCAAGATCCTGCAGACCGGCCCGCCCGCCGCGCTGATCAGGGAACTCGACTACCCCAGCCGGATCACGGTCAGCTCCGGGCGGGTCAGCCCGGACGAGGCCCGGGCCGCGCTGCCCGGGACCGAGGTCACCGACGACGGGGTCACGCTGGCCATCACCGCGCGTGACCCGGGCCCGGCGCTGGCCTGGCTGTCCGGGCGCGGCGCGCTGGCCGGGCTCGCGGTCCGCGGTGGCACGCTGGAGGACGTGTTCCTGAAGCTGACCGGACGGGAGTACCGCGCGTGAGCGCCTACCGCAGCCTGGCCCGGGCCATGCTCCGCGGGTTCCTGCGGGACCGCGGCTCGCTGATCTTCACCGTGGCGCTGCCCGTGCTGTTCCTGGTGCTGCTCGGGTCGATCTACAAGGGCACGTCCACGCCGCAGGTCAAGGTGGCCGAGATCGGCCGGGTGCCGCTGCTCGACCAGGCGGCCAGGAGCGCCCAGCTGCGCGCGGTGCTGAAGGTCAGCCGCGCGGCCAGCCAGGCATCCGCCCTGCAGAAGGTCCGCCAGGGCGACGTGGACGCGGCCGTGTCGCAACAGGGCAGCCGGCTGATCCTGCACTACTCGATCGCCGACCAGGTCACCTCCGGCGTGGTGCGGGCCCTGTTCTCGTCCCTGGTGCAGGCCGCCAACCAGGAGGCCACCGGGAAGCCGCCCGCGTTCACGCTGGCCACCGCGCAGGTCGAGGACACCTCGCTGAAACCGATCCAGTACCTGGCGCCCGGCCTGCTCGCCTGGGCGATCGCCTCCGGCGCCACCTTCGGCGCGGCGCTCACCCTGGTCAGCTGGCGGCAGAAGAAGCTCCTGCGGCGGCTGCGGCTGACCCCGGCCAGCACCGGCGCGATCGCCGCCGCCCGGATCACCGTCAGCCTGCTGATCGCGCTGGTCCAGCTGGCGGTGTTCCTGCTCATCGCGACCTTGCCGTACTTCGGGCTGAAGCTGACCCACTGGTGGTGGATGGCGATCCCGATCGTGATCGCCGGCGCGCTGACGTTCCTGTCCATCGGGCTGCTGGCCGGGTCGATCACCAAGACCGAGCAGGCCGCGACCGCGCTGGCCAACCTGATCATCCTGCCGATGGCGTTCCTCGGCGGCGCGTTCGTGCCGCTCGCCTTCGCGCCCGCCTGGATCCAGAAGGTGTCCTACGTGATGCCGCTGCGCTACCTGGTCACCGGCGTGCAGGACGTGATGGCCAGGGGCGACGGGCCCAGTGCGGCGGTGCTGCCGATCGTGGTGCTTCTGGGCATCGCCGCCGTCCTCACGCTGGTGGCGGTTCGCTTGTTCCGCTGGGACGAGATTTAGTTTTAACGGTGAGTACGGAGCGGGCCAGGTGACCTCGGGTAATCTTGGGGAAGCTGATAAAACCGTCCGGGAGAGACCCCGTGCAGGTGGCGGGGCGCCGAAGGGGCAACCTCCCCGGAACCTCTCAGGCACCACGGACCGGACGGGCCAGGCGGCTGTGGAGTCCGCGGCGGGCACGTTCGGTGCCGGGCGCGGGCGACAGAGGGGGAGCGAGGCGGCTGCACGAGCGGCCGCCCGGCTTCGCGGCCTGGAGGCGAGCTCATGGATTTCGCGCAGCGGCACATCGGCCCCGACGGTGACGGCACGCAGGCGATGCTGGCCGCCGTCGGCTACGCCTCGCTGGACGACCTGACCCAGGCGGCGCTGCCGCCGGGGCTGGCTGCGGGCGGGCCGCTGGACCTGCCCGGGCCGCTCTCGGAAGCGGACGCCCTGGCCGAGCTGCGCCGCATCGCCGCCCGCAACCACGTGCTGACACCGATGATCGGGCTCGGCTACTACGGCACCGTGACCCCCGCGGTGATCCGCCGCAACGTGCTGGAGAACCCGGCCTGGTACACCGCGTACACGCCGTACCAGCCGGAGATCTCGCAGGGCCGGCTGGAAGCGCTGCTGAACTTCCAGACCATGGTCGCGGACCTGACCGGGCTGCCGCTGGCCGGCGCCTCGATGCTGGACGAGGCCACCGCGGCGGCCGAGGCGATGACGCTGGCCCGGCGGGTCACCGGGCGCGGCTCGGTGTTCCTGGCCGACGCGGACTGCCTGCCGCAGGTGCTGTCCGTGCTGGAAACCCGGGCCGAGCCGCTGGGCATCTCGCTGGTGGTGGGGGAGGTGACCGCGGAGCTGATCGCGGCGCAGCCGGACGGCGAGCTGTTCGGCGTGCTGCTGCCCTACCCGGGGGCCAGCGGCGCGGTCCGCGACCTGGCCCCGCTGATCGCCGCGGCGCAGGCCCGGGGGGCGCTGGCCGCGGTCGCCGCGGACCTGCTGGCGATGACCCTGCTCACCCCGCCCGGTGAGCTCGGCGCGGACGTGGCGGTGGGCACCACGCAGCGGTTCGGCGTGCCGCTCGGCTACGGCGGGCCGCACGCGGGCTACATCGCGGTCCGTGAGGGGCTCAAGCGGCAGCTGCCGGGGCGGCTCGTCGGGGTGTCCCAGGACGCCGCCGGGCACCGCGGCTACCGGCTCGCCCTGCAGGCCAGGGAGCAGCACATCCGGCGGGAGAAGGCGACAAGCAACATCTGCACCGCGCAGGTGCTGCTGGCCGTGATGGCCGCGATGTACGCCGCGTACCACGGGCCGGACGGGCTGACCGCGATCGCCACCCGGGTGCACCGGCGGGCCGCGGACCTGGCCGCGGTGCTGGGCGAGCGAGGTCTTGACGTGCCGTCCGGCGGGTTCTTCGACACCGTCCGGGTCACGATCCCCGGCGGGGCGGCGGCCGCGGTGGGCCGGGCCCGGGTCGCGGGCTACAACCTGCACCTGGCCGGGCCGGACGCGGTGCAGATCGCCTGCGACGAGACGACGACGGCCGAGCAGGTGCGCGAGGTGGCCGCGGCGCTGTGCGCCTGCCCGGTGGGGGAGATCACCCTGCCGGACGGGGATGCGGACGGCGCGGCGCTGGTGCTGCCGGAGGGGCTGAGGCGTTCCTCGGAGTTCCTCACCCACCCGGTGTTCCGCGTGTACCGCAGCGAGACCGCCATGCTGCGCTACCTGCGGCGGCTGGCCGACTTCGACATCGCGCTCGACCGGTCGATGATCCCGCTCGGCTCGTGCACGATGAAGCTCAACGCGGCCGCCGAGATGGAGCCGGTGACCTGGCCGGAGTTCGCCGGGCTGCACCCGTTCGCGCCGGCCGACCAGGCCGCCGGGTACATCGAGCTGATCACCAGCCTGGAGCAGGCGCTGGCCGAGATCACCGGGTACGACGCGGTGTCCGTGCAGCCCAACGCCGGGTCGCAGGGCGAGCTGGCCGGGCTGCTGGCCATCCGCGCCTACCACCGGTCCCGGCAGCAGCCGGAGCGGACCGTGTGCCTCATCCCGGAGTCGGCGCACGGCACCAACGCGGCCAGCGCGGTGCTCGCCGGGCTGCGGGTGGCGGTGGTCAAGTGCGGCGCGGACGGCGCCATCGACCTCGGTGACCTGCGGGCCAGGCTGACCGCGCACGAGGGCACGGTCGCCGCGATCATGCTGACCTACCCGTCCACCAACGGCGTGTTCGAGGAGACCCTCGGCGAGGTGTGCGCGGCCGTGCACGCGGCCGGCGGGCAGGTGTACGTGGACGGGGCGAACCTGAACGCGCTGGTCGGGCTGGCCCGGCCGGGCCGGTTCGGCGCGGACGTGTCGCACCTGAACCTGCACAAGACGTTCTGCATCCCGCACGGCGGCGGCGGTCCCGGCGTCGGGCCGGTCGCGGTCCGGGCCCACCTGGCCGGCTTCCTGCCCGGCCGCGGCCCGGTCGGCCCGGTGGCCGCGGCACCGTACGGCTCGGCGGGGATCCTGCCGATCTCGTGGGCGTACGTGGCGATGATGGGCCCGGCCGGGCTGCGCCGTGCCACCCAGGTGGCCATCCTGGCCGCGAACTACGTGGCCCGCCGGCTGGACAAGCACTTCCCGGTTCTCTACACCGGGCGCGGCGGGCTGGTCGCCCACGAGTGCATCCTGGACCTGCGGCCGACGGCGGCGAAGACCGGGATCACCGCGGAGGACGTGGCCAAGCGGCTGATCGACTTCGGGATCCACGCGCCGACGATGTCCTTCCCGGTGGCCGGCACGCTGATGGTCGAGCCCACCGAGAGCGAGGACCTGGCCGAGGTGGACCGGTTCTGCGACGCGATGATCGCCATCTCGGCGGAGATCGGGAAGGTCGCCGCGGGCGACTGGGACGCCCACGACAACCCGCTGAAGAACGCCCCGCACACCGCGGAGATGGTGGCCGCCGACGACTGGGGGCACGGCTACGGCCGGGAGGAGGCCGCCTACCCGGCCGGGGTGGACCGCCGGTCCAAGTACTGGCCGCCGGTCCGCCGCATCGACCAGGCGTACGGCGACCGCAACCTGATGTGCGCCTGCCCGCCGCCAGAGGCCTTCGAGGACTAGTCGCTCACCCGAGGATGTGCCATCGCCGGCCTATAGTGCCTTCGATGGCACATCCTCGCGCACGGTGTGGCCTGGCGGCTCTAGATGATGCGGCCCTTCCACTCGCCGCCGCGGCCCGACCAGTGGCGGCGGGCCGAGTCGAACGTCATCGCGCCGTACAGGGCGGCGGCGACGGGGAGCGCCAGGGCACGCCAGGCCGGGAGCCGGTACAGGCGCTGCATGGGGACGTAGCTGGCGGTCAGCAGGGCCCAGCCGGCCAGGCCCGCGGCGGCGGTGATCCACGCGCGCGGAGCCCGCCGCCGGCCGCGGCGGCGGCCAGGCCCGCGACGGCCGCGGCCGGGGGAAGCAGGTACAGCCAGGCCAGCCCGGCCAGGGTGCCGGCCAGCAGCAGCGGCGAGTAGCGCAGCTGGGTGTACGCGCTGCGGGCCACCATGTCCCACAGCCCGGCCAGCGACGGGTACGGCCGGCGGCTGTGCACGTCCGTGGTCAGGCCCAGCCAGCAGCGCGCCCCGGCGCGCTTGAGGACGCGGCCGAGCGCCACGTCGTCGATCCGCGCGCCGCGGATCATGGCCAGGCCGCCGGCCGCGGCCAGGTCCTCGCGGCGCACCAGCATGCAGCCCCCGGCCGCGGCGGCCGTCCGGGCCTGCGGCCGGTTCACCCGGCGGAACGGGTAGAGCTGGGCGAAGAAGTACACGAACGCGGGCACGATCAGCCGCTCCCAGGCGGTCTCGGTGCGCAGCAGGGCCATCTGCGAGACGAGGCCGTAGCCGCCGCCGTCCGCGGCGCGGACCAGGGCGGTCAGCGTGCCCGGCGCGTAACTGATGTCCGCGTCGGTGAACAGCACGTATTCCGGCTGGCCGGCCGTTGCCAGGCCGCACTCCATGGCCCACACCTTGCCCGCCCAGCCGTCCGGGCGCTGGCCCGCTGGGACGAGCCGTATCAAATCCTGGAAGGGCTGACCGGATGCGGCGGCCAGCTTTTCCGCGACCTGCGCGGTGCCGTCGGCCGAGTCGTCGTCGACCAGAACCACCGTCAGCTTGCCGGGGTAGTCCTGCGTCAGCAGGGAGGGAAGGGTGGCGGGCAGCACCGCCGCCTCGTTGCGGGCCGGCACCACCGCGGTCACCGCCGGCCACTCAGCCGGGTCCCGGCCGGGTGGCAGCCGCTGGTCCGTCCGCCAGAACCCGCCGTGGAGCGCCAGCAGGTACATCCAGGCGAGGGCGGCCACGGCGGCCGCGGCCGCGAGCACGAACATCGCTGTAGCCTGCCAAAGCAAGCGGCCCGGCCGTCAGCCGGCCCGCATAGAGTTGCTGCGTGGCAGATCCGGCGTCCTACCGGCCGGCCCCCGGCTCGATCCCCGAGTCGCCCGGGGTCTACCGCTTCCGCGATGCCCGCCGGCAGGTCATCTACGTCGGCAAGGCGAAGAACCTGCGGTCCCGGCTGAACTCCTACTTCGCCGACTACGCGGGCCTGCACCCGCGGACCCAGACCATGCTCCGCTCGGCCGCCGGGGTGGACTGGACCGTTGTGCGCACCGAGGTCGAGGCGCTCCAGCTGGAGTACTCCTGGATCAAGGAGTTCGACCCGCGGTTCAACGTCCGCTACCGGGACGACAAGAGCTACCCCTACCTCGCGGTCACGCTCGACGAGGAGTACCCCCGGGTGATGGTGATGCGCGGCGCCAAGCGCCGCGGCACCCGGTACTTCGGCCCGTACTCGCACGCCTGGGCGATCCGCGACACGGTCGACACGCTGCTCCGGGTGTTCCCGGTGCGGACCTGCTCGGCCGGGGTGTTCAAGCGGGCCGGCCAGATCGGCCGCCCGTGCCTGCTCGGCTACATCGGCAAGTGCTCCGCGCCGTGCGTGGGCCGGGTCAGCGAGGCCGAGCACCGGCTGCTGGCCGAGGAGTTCTGCGACTTCATGTCCGGCCAGACGGCCCGGTTCACCAAGCGCCTCGACGGGCTGATGCGGGAAGCGGCCGCGGCCGAGGAGTACGAGCGGGCCGCCCGGCTCCGGGACGACATCAAGGCGCTGCAGCGGGCGCTGGAGAAGCAGGCCGTGGTGCTCGGCGACGGCACCGACTGCGATGTGATCGCACTGGCCGAGGACCAGCTCGAGGCGGCCGTGCAGATCTTCTACGTGCGCGGCGGCCGGGTCCGCGGGCAGCGCGGCTGGGTGCTGGACAAGGTCCAGGACGTCACCCCGGGGGAGCTGATCGAGCAGTTCCTCGGCCAGGTGTACGGCGACGACCCGGCCGCGGACCAGGGCGCGGCGGCCCAGGAGGCGGTGGCCCGCGACGCGGTCGGTCCTGGCGGGTCGCGGCGCGGCGGGCCGGGCCGGGAAGGACCGGCCGCGGCGGCCAGGACCGCGGGCGCCCGGGTCGTGCCCAGGGAGATCCTGGTCCCGGCGGCCCCGCCGGACCAGGCCGCGGTGGAGACCTGGCTGGCCGGGCGCCGCGGCGGGCCGGTCCGCCTGCGGGTGCCGCTGCGCGGCGACAAGAAGACGCTGCTGGACACGGTGGCCAGGAACGCCGCCGAGGCGCTGGCCCTGCACAAGACCCGCCGGGCCAGCGACCTCACCACCCGCAGCCGGGCGCTGCAGGAGATCCAGGACGGGCTCGGCCTGGACGCCGCCCCGCTGCGGATCGAGTGCTACGACGTGTCCAACCTGCAGGGCACGCACGTGGTCGCGTCGATGGTGGTGTTCGAGGACGGCCTGGCCCGCAAGTCCGAGTACCGCCGGTTCAGCATCAAGGGCTATGACGGCACCGACGACGTGGCCTCCGTGCACGAGGTCGTGTACCGGCGGTTCCGCCGCTACCTGGAGGAGCGGGAGGAGACCGGGGAGCTCGACGTGCTCGGCGACAGCGAGGAACCCGGCGCGGCGGGCCCCGTCGCCGAGGACGGGACCCGGCGCAAGTTCGCCTACCCGCCCAACCTCGTCGTCATCGACGGCGGCCCGGCGCAGGTCGCCGCCGCCCAGCGGGCCCTGGACGAACTGGGCATTGACGACGTCGCCGCCTGCGGCCTGGCCAAACGGCTGGAGGAAGTCTGGCTGCCGGGCGACGACGCGCCGGTTATCCTGCCCCGTACCAGCGAAGGGCTGTACCTGCTGCAGCGGGTCAGGGACGAGGCGCACCGGTTCGCGATCACCTACCACCGGAAGAAGCGCTCCGCCGCCCTGACCACCAGCGAGCTGGACGACGTGCCCGGACTCGGGCCCGCCCGCCGGGCGGCCCTGCTGCGGCACTTCGGCTCGGTGCGCAAGATCGCCAGCGCTACCGAGGAGGAGATCGCCGGCCTGCCGGGCTTCGGCCCGCGGCTGGCGCAGGCGGTGCTCAGCGCGCTCGCGCCGGGTGCCGGAGCCAGGGGGGAAGGGGCGCCATGACCGAGGGCAGCGGGCCGCCGGAGATCGTCATCATCACCGGCATGTCCGGGGCCGGCCGCAGCACCGCGGCCAAGTCGCTGGAGGACCTCGACTGGTTCGTGGCCGACAACCTGCCCCCGGACCTGCTGCCCACGATGGTGGACCTGGCCCGCCGGACCAAGGGCGCGGTGCCGCGCATCGCCGCCGTGGTGGACGTGCGCAGCCGCCCGTTCTCCAGCGACCTGAAGGCTGCCCTGGGCGAGCTGGAGGCCAGGGGCATCCGGCCGTACGTGGTCTTCCTCGAGGCCAGCGAGGACACGCTGGTCCGCCGGTTCGACAGCGTGCGGCGGCCGCACCCGCTCCAGGAGGGCGGCCGGATCGTGGACGGCATCGCCGCCGAGCGGGAGCTGCTGCGCGGCCTGCGCGGTGAGGCGGACCTGGTGCTGGACAGCTCCGAGCTGAACGTGCACGAGCTGCGGGCCCGGCTGCGGGACACGTTCGGCAGCCCCGGCGACGTGGCGCTGCGGATCAGCGTGGTGTCGTTCGGGTTCAAGTACGGGCTGCCGATGGACGCCGACATGGTCGCCGACTTCCGGTTCCTGCCCAACCCGCGCTGGGTCGACCAGCTGGCCCCGCTGACCGGCCAGGACCCGGCGGTCCGCTCCTACGTGCTCGGCCAGCCGGACGCTGCGCCGTTCCTCGACGCGTGGATGGCGGCGGTCGGGGTAGCGCTGGACGGGTACGGGGAGGCCGGGAAGCACTTCGCGGTGCTCGCCGTGGGCTGTACCGGCGGCAAGCACCGCAGCGTGGTGATGGCCGAGGAGATCGCCACGCGGCTGGCCAGCACCTGGCCGGCCGTCCAGGTCGTGCACCGGGACCTGGGGCGTGAGTAAGGACAGCAGGGCAGTCATGCGGGAGCACAGTGGGGCAAGCACGGGGCGGCCAGGCCGGCCGGGGGCCTGCCCGCGCCGCCGGGCCGGCCGGTCAGCCGGCCGGTGGTCGCGCTCGGCGGCGGGCACGGCCTGTACGCCTCGCTGTCCGCGCTGCGCCGGGTGACCCGCCAGCTCACCGCGGTGGTCACGGTCGCCGACGACGGCGGGTCCAGCGGCCGGCTCCGGCGCGAGTTCGGCGTGCTGCCGCCCGGTGACCTGCGGATGGCGCTGGCCGCGCTGTGCGGCGACGATTCGTGGGGCACCACCTGGAGCCGGGTCGTGCAGCACCGCTTCACCGGCGACGGCGACCTGGGCGGGCACGCGGTCGGCAACGTGCTGATCGTCGCGCTGTGGGAGCTGCTCGGCGACACCGTGCAGGGCCTGGACTGGGTCGGCCGGCTGCTCGGCGCGCACGGCCGCGTGCTGCCCATGGCGGCCGTGCCGCTGGACCTCGCCGCCGAGGTCGAAGGGGCAGAGGAGGGCAGGCCGGACGAGATCACCACCGTTCGCGGCCAGGTGGCCTGCGCGACGACGCGGGGCCGGGTACGGTCGATCTCGCTGGTGCCGGCGGACCCGCCCGCCTGCACCGAGGCAACAGAAGCCGTGCGTGCGGCGGATTGGGTGGTGCTCGGCCCCGGGTCCTGGTTCACCAGCGTGCTCCCGCACCTGATGGTCCCGCAGCTCGCCGAGGCGCTGCACCAGACCCCGGCCCGCCGGCTGGTGGCGCTGAACCTGGCGCCGCAGGCCGGGGAGACGGAGGGCTTTTCCCCGCACGCCCACCTGGAGGTTCTCGCGGATCACGCACCGCAGCTGCAGATCGACGTGGTGCTGGCCGACCGCCAGGCCGCGGCGGACACGGCTGATGAGCTTGAGAAGGCGGCGGCCCGGCTGGGCGGCCGCCTGGTGCTGGCCGACCTGGCCATGGGGGACGGGTCACCGCGCCATGACCCGCTCCGGCTGGCAGGCGCATTCATGCACATCTTCGAGGGGGAGTGACACGCCGATGGCGATGACCAGCCTGGTCAAGGATGAGCTCAGCCGGGTCAGCGTGCTGAAGCCGTGCTGCCGCAAGGCCGAGGTATCCACGCTGCTGCGGTTCGCCGGCGGGCTGCACCTGGCCGCCGGGCGGATCGTGGTCGAGGCGGAGCTGGATACCGGCGCCGCGGCCCGGCGGCTGCGCAAGGACCTGGCCGAGGTCTTCGGCCATGCCTCCGAGCTGATCGTGCTGGCGCCCGGCGGCCTCCGCAAGGGCAACCGCTACCTGGTCCGGGTGGAGAAGGACGGGGAGAGCCTGGCCCGGCAGACCGGCCTGGTGGACAACCACGGCCGGCCGGTGCGCGGGCTGCCGCGGCAGGTCGTCGCCGGCACCACCTGCGACTGCGAGTCGGCCTGGCGCGGCGCGTTCCTGGCCCACGGGTCGCTCACCGAGCCGGGCCGGTCCATGTCCCTCGAGGTGACCTGCCCGGGTCCGGAGGTGGCGCTGGCCATGGTCGGCGCGGCCCGGCGGCTCAAGATCAGCGCCAAGGCCCGCGAGGTGCGCGGGGTGGACCGGGTGGTGGTCAAGGACGGGGACGCGATCAGTGCCCTGCTGACCCGCCTCGGCGCCCACGACAGCGTGCTGGCCTGGGAGGACCGGCGGATGCGCCGCGAGGTGCGGGCCACCGCCAACCGGCTGGCCAACTTCGACGACGCCAACCTGCGGCGCAGCGCCCGGGCCGCGGTCGCCGCCGGGGCCCGGGTCGAGCGGGCCCTGGAGATCCTCGGCGAGGAGGCCCCCGCGCACCTGATCGTGGCGGGCGAGCTGCGGATCAAGCACCGTCAGGCCAGCCTGGAGGAGCTCGGCCAGCTGGCCGACCCGCCGCTGACCAAGGACGCGATCGCGGGCCGGATCCGGCGGCTGCTGGCGCTGGCCGACCGGCGGGCCACCGAGCTGGGCGTGCCCACCACCGAGGCGGGCCTGACCGCCGACATGCTCATGCCCTGACCGCGTTTGTCCGGCGGCGCAGGCCGGCCGGCGTTTCCGGTAGGTTCGGAGCCGGGCAAGCGGCGCAGCGCGGCGCCGGGTGGGCTCATACCGGATGACCGACATACAGAGGAGAACGCAGCCGTGACCGTGCGGGTGGGCATCAACGGATTTGGCCGGATCGGCCGGAACTTCTGGCGGGCCGTGCAGGCCGGGGCCGGCTCGGGCGTGGAGATCGTCGCCGCGAACGACCTGGGCGACCTGGCGACGTTCGCGCACCTGCTGAAGTACGACACCGTGCTCGGCACCCTGGACCTGCCGGTCGCGGCCGGCGACGGCGTCATCACCGCGGGCCCGCACACGATCCGGATGCTGGCCGAGCGCGACCCGGCCGCGCTGCCCTGGGGCGACCTCGGCGTGGACGTGGTGGTCGAGTCGACCGGCCGGTTCACCAAGGCCGCCGACGCGAGCAAGCACCTGGAGGCCGGGGCGCGGAAGGTCATCATCTCCGCGCCGGCCAGCGGCGAGGACATCACGATCGTGATGGGCGTCAACGACAGCCAGTACGACCCGGCCGCGCACCACATCATCTCGAACGCCTCCTGCACCACCAACTGCGTCGCGCCGATGGCCAAGGTCATGATGGAGAGCTTCGGCATCGTCCGCGGCCTGATGACCACGATCCATGCGTACACCAGCGACCAGGTCCTCCAGGACTTCCCGCACAAGGACCTGCGCCGGGCCCGGGCCGCCGCGCAGAACATCATCCCCACCACCACCGGCGCGGCCAAGGCCACCTCGCTGGTCCTGCCCGAGCTCAAGGGCAAGCTGGACGGGCTGTCCATGCGCGTCCCGGTGATCGACGGGTCGGTCACCGACCTGGTTGTCCAGGTCGAGCGCGAGGCCAGCATCGCGCAGGTCAACGAGGCCTTCCAGGCCGCCGCGGAGGGCCCGCTCAAGGGCTACCTGCACTACACCGCCGACCCGATCGTGTCCTCCGACATCGTCGGCAGCCCGTACTCGTGCACGTTCGACTCCTCGCTGACGATGGCGCACGGCGACCAGGTCAAGATCATCGGCTGGTACGACAACGAGTGGGGCTACTCCAGCCGGCTCGCCGACCTGGCCGCCCTGGTCGGCACCAGCCTGCCCGCCCGGTCATGAGGAGCGTCGACGACCTCGACGTCGCCGGCCGGACGGTGCTGCTGCGCGCCGACCTGAACGTGCCGCTGGACGGCAGCCAGATCACCGACGACGGCCGGATCCGGGCCAGCCTCCCGGTCATCAGCAAGCTGGCCGGCCGGGGCGCCAGGGTCGCGGTCCTGGCCCACCTGGGCCGGCCCAAGGGCGCCTCGTTCGCCGAGCGGGCCGCGGGCGGCCCGTCACTGCGGCCGGTCGCGCAGCGGCTCGGCGAGCTGCTCGGCAGCCACGTGCCGCTGGCCGCCGACGTGGCCGGGCCCTCCGCTGCGGAAACGGTGGCCGGGCTGTCCGCCGGGCAGGTCGCGCTGCTGGAGAACGTCCGCTTCGAGCCCGCCGAGACCAGCAAGGACGACGCCGAGCGGGCCGGCCTGGCCCGCCAGCTCGCCGCGCTCGGCGACTGCTACGTGGGCGACGGCTTCGGCGCGGTGCACCGCAGGCACGCCAGCGTCTACGACCTGCCCGCGCTGCTCCCGCACGCGGCCGGCGACCTGGTGCTCAGCGAGCTGGCCGTGCTGCGCAATCTGGCCGCCGGCCCGGAACGGCCGTACGTGGTCGTGCTCGGCGGGGCCAAGCCGTCGGACAAGCTGGCCGTCATCGGCGCGCTGCTGGACACCGCGGACCGGCTGCTCATCGGCGGCGGCATGGCCTACACGTTCCTCAAGGCGCAGGGCCACGAGGTCGGCAAGTCGCTGCTGGAGGCCGACCAGGTCCCGCAGGTCACCGAGGTCATGGCGGAAGCCGAGCGGCGCGGGGTGGAGATCGTGCTGCCGGTGGACCTGGTCGCCGCGGCCGGCTTCGCCCCGGACGCCGAGCACTCCGTGGTCCCGGTCACCAGCTTCCCGGCCGACCGGGAAGGGGTGGACATCGGCCCGGCCACCCGTGAGCTGTTCGCGGCCCATCTGGCCGACGCCAGGACCGTGTTCTGGAACGGCCCGGTCGGGGTGTTCGAGTTCCCGGCCTTCGCGGCCGGCACCCGGGCCGTCGCCGCGGCGATCAGCCGGGTCCACGGCCTGACCGTGGTCGGCGGCGGCGACTCCGCCGCCGCGGTCCGCGCGCTCGGCTTCGCCGAGTCGGACTTCTCCCACATCTCCACCGGCGGCGGGGCCAGCCTGGAGTACCTGGAGGGCAAGGAACTGCCCGGGCTGGCCGCGCTGGAAGCGGCCGGGGGGCAGCCGTGACCAAGGCGGCCGGCCCGGACCGCAAGCCGCTGGTCGCCGGGAACTGGAAGCTGCACAACAACCACCTCGAGGCGATCGCGCTCACCCAGAAGATCGCGTTCACGCTGAGCCGCAAGGACTTCGACGCCGTCGAGGTGGCCGTGCTGCCGCCGTTCACCGCGCTGCGCAGCGTGCAGACCCTGATCCAGGCGGACAAGCTCACGGTCAGCTACGGCGCGCAGGACATCTCGCCGCACGACAAGGGCGCCTACACCGGCGAGGTGTCCGGGCCGATGCTGGCCAAGCTGGGCTGCCATTACGCGCTGGCCGGGCACTCCGAGCGGCGCCAGTACCACCACGAGGACGACGCGCTGGTCAGCGCCAAGGCCCAGGCCGCGGTCCGGGCCGGGCTGACCCCGATCGTGTGCGTGGGTGAGCCGCTCGAGATACGCGAGGAAGGCGGCCATCTCGGGCACTGCCTGACCCAGCTGGACGGCTCGCTGGCCGGGCTGACCGCGGAGCAGGTCGCCGGGCTGGTCATCGCCTACGAGCCGGTGTGGGCCATCGGCACCGGCAAGGTGGCGAGCCCGCAGGACGCGCAGGAGATCTGCGCCGGGATCCGGGAGAGGCTCACCGGCGTGCACGGCGCCGCGGCGGCCTCCGGGGCGCGTATCCTGTATGGCGGGTCGGTGAAGGCGGACAATATGCCGGCCATCATGGCCCAGCCTGATATCGACGGCGCGCTGGTAGGCGGGGCCAGCCTCGATGCCGGCGAATTTGCCAAGATCTGCCGGTACCGTGAAGTGGTTGCGTAAGCTTGGCGCCAGCGCCTGGAGGGACGAGAAACAGCAGTGGAAATCGGAGTATCGGTTGTTCTGATCATCACCAGTTTGCTGATGATCGTGCTGGTCCTGCTGCACAAAGGTAAGGGCGGTGGCCTGTCCGACCTTTTCGGCGGCGGCGTCTCGTCCTCCCTGGGCTCATCGTCCGTGGTCGAGCGGAACCTGGACCGGATAACTATCTTCACCGGGGTCCTGTGGTTCCTGTGCATCGTCGCACTTGGCTTGCTGATCAAGTAAGACGGCGGGCAGTAGCCCGGTATGCAGTAGCCCGGCACGCAGGGTCAGGCTGGTCGTGAGCGAAGGCAAGGGATAGCTGTGAGCAGTGGCAACGCCATCCGTGGCAGCCGGGTAGGCGCGGGTCCGATGGGCGAGGCGGAGCGTGGCGAGGCTGCGCCGCGGGTCCGGGTTTCCTTCTGGTGCTGCAACCAGCACGAGACCGTGCCCAGCTTTGCCAGTGACGCCCCGGTGCCGGAGACCTGGGACTGCCCGCGCTGCGGTTTCCCGGCCGGCCAGGACCAGGCGAACCCGCCCGCCCCGCCGCACGCCGAGCCGTACAAGACCCACCTGGCTTACGTGAAGGAGCGGCGCAACGACACCGACGGCGCCGCGATCCTGGCCGAGGCCCTGGACCGGCTCCGCCGGGGCGCCTGATCTGGCCGCACGGGCCTACTGCCGGACGTACCGGCACAGCAGGAAGCCGCCGTCCGCGATCACGTGAGCGAGCCGCAGGCCGGCCCGGTCCGGCGGGACGTCCCCGCCGCCCATCACGCCGGATCCGATGATCCGCCCGGCCTGGCCGCCCGCCAGCAGCGGGCTCACGGTCAGGCACAGCTCGTCGAGCAGGCCCGCCGCGGCCACCTGGCCGAGCAGGTGCGGGCCGCCCTCCAGCAGGATGCGCCGGAGGCCGCGGTCGGCCAGCGCGGCCACCGCGGCGGCCGGGTCGATCGTCTCGGCGCCGGTCACCACCAGGTCGGCGTGCCTGGTCACCGCCGCCTGGGCCGGACCCGGAGCGGCACCGGTGGTCAGCACGATCGTCCGGGCGCTGTCCGGGGACTCGGTGAGCAGCGGGCTGTCCAGGTCGAGATCCAGGCGCCGGGTGAGCACCGCGATCGGGGTGGTCGGCGGCCGGCCCGCTCTCAGCTCCGGCCAGGCCTCGTCTGGCGTCATCGGCCGGTACTTCTCCGCCCGGGCGGTTCCCGCGCCGACCATGATCACGTCGGCCAGGCTGCGCAGGATGGAGAAGACCTGCCGGTCGCCCTCGCTGGACAGCCCGGCTGACTTGCCCGCCACGGTGGCCGCGCCGTCCGCGCTGGCCACCATGTTGGCGCGTACCCAGGGCCGGCCGGCCAGCGGCGGGTAGGCGTACAAGCGGGCCAGTTCGGTCACCCCAGCGCGGCCCGGGGCCACTGGCCCGATCGGCGGCGGCGCGGTGGCCGGGAAGATCAGCTCCATGCCCAGCAGTCAACCAGACCCGGTCAGCCGGTGCCGGTCAGCCGGTGCCCGCCGGCCGGCGCCGGGCCCCCCTGCTGCCGCGCAGCACGAGCATCGCGTGCCCGGGGACCTCGACCGCGCTGGTCTCGCCCAGCTGGCCGCCGGCCTCGCCCGCTGAGCTGATCACCACCTGCCACCGGGCCGCGAACCGGCTGCCCGGCATCCGGAACGTGACCGGCTCGCTGTGCGCGTTGACCAGCAGCAGGAAGTCGTCGTCGGTGACCCGCTCGCCGCGCGGCCCCGGCTCGGTGATCGCGTAGCCGTTCAGGAACACCGCCATGGAGCGGGCGTAGCCGGTCGACCAGTCGCTGCTGGTCATCTCCTGCCCGCTGGGAGTCAGCCAGACGATGTCGCGCTGCTCGCCGCCGCCCGGCGCGGGCGCACCGGAATCGGCGGGCTGCCCGCTGAAGAACCGGCGGCGGCGGAACACCGGGTGCCGCCGCCGCAGCTCGGCCAGGCGGCAGGTGAATTCCAGCAGGTCCGCGTGCTGCGCCCCGGTCTCCCAGTCCACCCAGGACACCTCGTTGTCCTGGCAGTAGGCGTTGTTGTTGCCCTGCTGGGTGCGGCCCATCTCGTCGCCCGCGGTGAGCATCGGGATGCCCTGCGAGCAGAACAGCGTGACCAGGAAGTTCCGCACCTGCCGGGCCCGCAGCGCGCTGATCGCCTGGTCGCCGGTCGGGCCCTCCGCGCCGCAGTTCCAGGACCGGTTGTCGTCGGACCCGTCCCGGCCCTGCTCGCCGTTGGCGTCGTTGTGCTTGTGGCTGTAGCTGACCAGGTCGGCCAGGGTGAAGCCGTCGTGGCAGGTGACGAAGTTCACCGAGGCGACCGGGCGGCGGCCGCTGACCTCGTACAGGTCGCTGGAACCGGTCAGCCGGGAGGCGAACTCGGGCAGCGCCGCGGCCCGGCCGCGCCACAGGTCCCTGACCGTGTCCCGGTACTTGCCGTTCCACTCGGTCCACAGCGGCGGGAACTTGCCCACCTGGTAGCCGCCCTCGCCCACGTCCCACGGCTCGGCGATGAGCTTGACCTGCGACACCACCGGATCCTGCTGGACCAGCTCGAAGAAGGTGGACAGCCGGTCCACGTCGTGCAGCTCCCGGGCCAGCGCCGCGGCCAGGTCGAACCGGAACCCGTCCACGTGCATGTCCAGGATCCAGTACCGCAGCGAGTCCATGATCAGCTGCAGCGCGTGCGGGTGCCGGACGTTGAGGCTGTTGCCGCATCCGGTGTAGTCCACGTAGTACTGCGGGTCGTCGCCGCGCAGCCGGTAGTAGGCGGCGTTGTCGATGCCGCGGAAGGACAGCGTCGGGCCGCGGTGGTCACCTTCGGCGGTGTGGTTGTAGACCACGTCCAGGATGACCTCGATGTCCGCCTCGTGCAGCGCGGCGACCATCGTCTTGAACTCCGCGACCACGCCCTCGGGGCTGGCCGCCGCGCTGTAGGCGTTGTGCGGGGCGAGGAACCCGATCGTGTTGTAGCCCCAGTAGTTGGTCAGCCCGCGCTGGGCGAGCGGCCGCTCGGCCACGAACTGGTGGACCGGCAGCAGCTCGATGGCCGTGACCCCGAGCCGGGTCAGGTGCTCGATGACCGCCGGGTGAGCCAGCCCGGCGTAGGTGCCGCGCAGCTCGTCGGGCACCTTCGGGTGCGCGATGGTCAGCCCGCGCGGGTGCGCCTCGTAGATCAGCGTCTCGTGGTAGGGGATCCGCGGTGGCTCGTCGTCGCCCCAGTCAAAGGACGGGTCGATCACCACGTTGCGCGGCATCCAGGGAGCGCTGTCCGCCGTGTTCAGCTTCGACGGGTCGGTCATCTGGTAGGAGAACAGCGATTCGTCCCAGCGCACCGCGCCGTCCACGGCCTTGCCGTAGGGGTCGAGCAGGAGCTTGGCCGGGTTGCACCGGTGGCCCTGATCGGGCTGGTAGGGGCCGTGCACCCGCCAGCCGTACCGCTGGCCGGGGCCGGTCCCCGGCAGGTAGCAGTGCCAGACGAAGCCGTCCACCTCGGTCAGCGCGATCCGCTGCTCGGCGCCTTCCTCCGCGTGCCCGGCCGGGCCGAACAGGCACAGCTCCACCCCGGTGGCCGCCTCCGAGAACAGCGCGAAGTTGGTGCCTGCGCCGTCCCAGGTCGCGCCGAGCGGATACGGGCTGCCCGGCCAGACGATCACCCTTCGACATTACCCGCCGGTCTGGCGCCCATCCCAGGACCGCAGGCCAGGGCGGCATGTCGTGCGGCCGGCGCGCAAAGACCGGTCAGCCCGCCGGGCGGGGGAGGAACCGGTCCAGGACGGGCGGGAGGTCAAGGCCGTCCGGCAGCGTGCCGAACGGCAGCGCAGGCCCGGCCAGCCCGCCGGCCGCCGCGCCAGCCTGCGGCCCGAGCCGGGACGCGCAGAACACACTGGCTACCGCGGCCGGCGCATGCCGGGCCAGCAGCCCGGCCTGCAGCACCACCGCGATGAGACCGGCCAGCCGGCGCGCCTGGTACTCGGCGGCCGGCCCGCGGCCGTTCCCCGCGCCGCCCGCCGCCCCGGCCGCCGGCCGGCGGCACCGCGTCGCGCAGCGCGGCGATGGCCGCGTCCAGCCGCGGGTCCGCGCCGGCCGCGAGCTCCGCCTCGGCCAGCAGCGCCTCCCCGGCGGCCGGGGAACGGCTCAGCGCGCGCAGCACGTCCAGTGCGGTGATGTTGCCCGAGCCTTCCCACACCGAGTTGAGCGGCGCCTCCCGGTACAGCCGCGGCAGGTCAGACTCCTCCACGTAGCCGTTCCCGCCCAGGCATTCCAGCGCCTCGGCGGCCACCGTCGGGGCCCGCTTGCACACCCAGAACTTGGCCGCGGGCAGCGCGATGCGCAGCAGCGCAGCCTGCTCCGCGTCGCCACGGGCGGCCTGGTCGGCCGCGCTGGCCAGCCGCATCGCCAGCGTCGTCGCGGCCTCGGATTCCGCCGCCAGGTCGGCCAGCACCGAGGTCATCAGCGGATGGGAGATCAGCGGGGCGCCGAAGGTCCGGCGGCCCGCCGCGTAGTGCACCGCGGTGACGCAGGCCTGGCGCATGATCGCGGCGCTGCCCAGCACGCAGTCAAGACGGGTGGCGCTGACCATCTCGATGATCGTCCGCACGCCCCGGCCCGGCTCGCCGACCAGCCAGGCCAGCGCCGCGTCGTACTCCACCTCGGCCGACGCGTTGGACCGGTTGCCGAGCTTGTCCTTCAGCCGCTGGATCGCCACGCTGTTGCGGGTCCCGTCCGGCCGCACCCGGGGCAGCAGGAAGCAGCTCAGCCCTTCCGGGGCCTGGGCCAGCACCAGGAACAGGTCGGACATCGGCGCCGAGCAGAACCATTTGTGCCCGGTCAGCAGGTAGCCGCCCGCACCGTCGGGCACCGCGCGGGTGGTGTTCGCGCGCACGTCCGAGCCGCCCTGCTTCTCGGTCATGCCCATGCCCGCGATCAGCCCGGCCTTGCCGTCCGGGAGCGCCAGCCCCGGGTCGTACCGGCGGGACGCCAGCAGCGGGCCGAACCGGGCCGCCAGATCCGGCGCGTGGCGCAGCGCGGGCATCGCGGCGTAGGTCATGCTGACCGGGCAGCCGTGCCCGGCCTCGGCCTGCGACCAGACGTAGAACCCGGCCGCCCGGGCCAGGTGCGCGCCGGGCACCGGATCCGCCCAGGGCGCGGCGTGCAGGCCATGGCTGACCGCCACCGTCATCAGCTCGTGCCAGGCCGGGTGGAACTCGACCTCGTCGATCCGGTGCCCGCGGGCGTCGTGCGTGCGCAGCACCGGCGGGTTCGTGTTGGCCTGCCGGGCCAGCGCCTGCGTGACCGCCGACCCGGCCCGCCGGCCGAGGTCGTGCACGCCCGCGGCGGCCCAGCCCGCGCCGTCGCGTTCCAGCGCGGCCAGCAGCGCCGGGTCATCGGCCACGTCGTAATCCGCCAGCGGCGGCACCTGGTTGCTGACCTCGTGGGTGACATGCGGGCCGGCCTGGCCCACCAGCGCGTCCTGGCTCATCAGTGCCTCCCAGGGCGATCAGATCCACCCTTAGCACTATCAGGATTGGTTACGGCTGTCAGGCGCGGGCCCCGGCCGGCGGAGCCAGCCAGCACTCGCTCGCGGAGGGCCGCGGCGCTGTTTTCCTGACGAGCGATGAGGCGCGACGAAGGAGCGCCGAGGGAGCGAGGAGGGAAGGCAGCGCCCTCCAGCGGCCCGCAGCGAGCGGCTAGCACGGCCCGCCCGGCAGTGACCGCCATGGCGGGACGGCCCAGCGCCCCCGCGTAGCGGCGCAGCACCAGGTCAGCCACCTCCGGAGCGGCACCAAGCGCCGCCGACACCGCGACCGCCCCGGCCGCCAGGGACGACGCCGCGATCCGGTCCGCGAAGAACCCGGGCGCGAGCAGATACGTCGCCACGACCACCCGCCGGGCGCCGGCCCGCCGCAGGCTGGCCACCGCCTCGGCGGGGGACGGGGCGGCCGCGGCCGCGAAGGCCGGAACCACCGCCCGCCAGCCCCGCGCGGCCTGCCACTGCCGGGCCAGCGCGGCGATGACCTCGTTGGACTCCGGCCGGGCCGAGCCGGCCGCGGCCAGCACCACCGAGGTTTCCGCGGCCGGCCAGGCCGCCGCGCCGGCCTCGGCCATCCGCCGGTCGAGGGCGCGCAGCAGCAGCGGGTCGGGCCCGAGCGGGTCGCCGTAGCGGATGTCCAGTCCCGGCCGCGCCGCGCTGGCCTCAGCCAGCAGCGCGGGCAGGTCCACCTCGCTGTGATACGCCGCGGTCAGCAGCAGCGGCAGCACCACCACGGTCCCCGGCGCGGCGTGTGCCGGGGCTGCGCGCACCAGCCAGTGCGCCGAGCACCTGGCCGACCGACGGCGGTGCGTGCCCGAGAAACGCCGTGCGGATATCAGGCTCCGGCCTCGTGCCGCCCGGCCAGCCCGCGGACCAGCCCCATCAGCTCCTGCGTGCTCGCTGCGGCGCGCGGGTCGGCACTGCCGTGCGCGACCGCGACCAGCGGCGGCTGCCGTCCGCCTGGACCGCCGGGGGCGTCCCGGCGGGTCAGGCGGTGCGGATAGGGCGGGTCAAGCGGGCGGACCGGACGGGTCAGAGATGGATACCGCATTCGGTCTTGCCCGTGCCGGTCCACCGGCCGCTGCGCGGGTCCGCGCCCGGCTCCACCCGGGCCGTGCAGGTGGCACAGCCGATGGACGGGTAGCCGTCGTAGACCAGCGGGTTGACCAGCACGCCGTGCTCGGTGATGTAGGCGTCGACCTGGTCCTGGGTCCACCCGACGATGGGGTTGACCTTGACCATCTGGCGCCGCTCGTTCCACTCGACGACCTTGGTGTCGCTGCGCGCGCTGGTCTCCTCCCGGCGCACGCCGGTGATCCACGCGTCGTAGGGGCCCAGGGCCTGCTCGAGCGGCACGACCTTGCGCAGGTAGCAGCACAGGTCCGGGTTACGGCCGTAGAGCCGCGGCCCGAGCTCGGCGTCCTGCTCGGCGACCGTGCGGGACGGTGTGACGTTGATCACGTTCACCGGGTAGACCGCTTCGACCGCGTCCCTGGTGCCGATGGTCTCGGCGAAGTGGTAGCCGGTGTCGAGGAAGACAACGTCGATACCGGGCTTCACACGGGAGGCAAGGTGGATGACCACCGCGTCGCTCATCGACGAGGTGATGCAGATCCGGTCACCGAAGGTGTCCGTCGCCCACTTGATGACGTCCTCGGCGGGTGCCTCGGCCAGGGCGTCCTGCGCTTCCGTGACCAGCCTCTCCATACCGATGCCATCCTCCTGGCGCTGTCGTTCCTTCGGATCAGAGGAACCTACCCGGTCCGGCCGGGTCTGAACGGGCCTCACCGGATGCCTCCGGTTCTCCCGTAGCGTAGCCGGAAGGAGCGCACGCAACTGCGGCAATGCCAGCTGCCATCGGTTTCCTCCGGCTCAAGATCTTCCTCGCCACAGTACGGGCAGTAAAAGGGAACCGCACGCTCCGCAGCAAATGTCGAGTGACTCATGAGACCTCCTCAGTGCTGGCCCGTGCGGCCCAGGCGGCAAACGACTCACCTGGCTGGCGCCCGGAGTCGAAACGGCGGAGCACCCGTTCCACGTAGTCCGGCAGATCCGCGGCGGTCGTCTTCAGCCCCCGGACCTTCCTGCCGAAACCGGAGTCGGTGCCGTCCCCCCCGTTCAGGCTGCCCCCGAGATGGATCTGGTAGCCCTCTGTCTGCGTTCCGTCCGGAAGAGTAACCACCATCCCCTTCAGGCCGATATCGGCCGTCTGGATCCTGGCGCATGAGTTGGGGCACCCGTTGACGTTGATCGTCACCGGCTCGGTGAAGTCAGGCAGCCGCCGCTCCAGCTCGCTGATCAGGTCCGCGGCACGGTGCTTGGTCTCCACGATGGCGAGCTTGCAGAACTCGATGCCGGTGCAGGCCATGGTCTGCCGCCGGAACACGCTGGGGGTCACCGGCAGGCCGGCCGCGGCCAGCTCGCTGGCCAGCGCGGCGGTCTGCTCGCCGGGCACGTCGAGGATCACCATTTTCTGCTCGGTGGTGGTCCGCACCCGCCCGCTGCCGTACCGGGCGGCCAGCTTCGCGATCAGGGCCAGCGAATCGGCGTTCAGCCGGCCCACGGTGGGCGCGAAGCCGACGAAGAAGAGGCCGTCCTTCTGCGGGTGGATGCCGACGTGGTCCCGGCTCCGGCCGGCGGTCGGCTCCGGCGCCGGGCCGTCGGCGAGCCGGAAGCCGAGGTAGTCGCGCTCCAGCACCTCCCTGAACCGCTCCGGGCCCCAGTCCGCGATGAGGAACTTGATCCGGGCCCGGTGCCGCAGCCGCCGGTAGCCGTAGTCCCTGAAGATCCCGGTCACCCCGGCCCACACCGCGTCGACCTGGTCCGGCCGGACGAACGCGCCGAGCCGCTTGCCGATCATCGGGTTGGTGGACAGCCCGCCGCCGACCCACAGGTCGTACCCGGGTGTGCCGTCCGGGCCGGTCACCCCGGCGAACGCGATGTCGTTGATCTCGTGCAGGGTGCACTGGACCGGGCAGCCGCTGATCGCGGACTTGAACTTGCGCGGAAGATTCGAGAACTCCGGATTGCCGATGTACCGGGAGTGCGTCCTGCGGATCTCCGGGGTGGCGTCGAGGATCTCGGTCGCGTCGATGCCCGCCAGCGGGCAGCCGAGGATCACCCGGGGGGTGTCCCCGCACGCCTCCATGGTGGACAGCCCGACAGCCTCCAGCGCCTCCCAGATGGCGGGCACGTCCTCGATCTGGATCCAGTGCAGCTGGATGTTCTGCCGGTCGGTCACGTCGGCGGTGCCGCGCGCGTACCGGCGGGAGATGTCGGCGATGGTGGTCAGCTGGTCGTAGTCGAGCTGCCCGCCGTCGATCCGCACCCGCAGCATGAAGTAGCGGTCGTCCAGCTCCTCCGGCTCGAGCGTGGCCGTCTTCCCGCCGCTGATCCCGGGCTTGCGCTGGGTGTACAGGCCGAACCAGCGGAACCGGCCGCGCAGGTCAGCAGGGTCGATCGAGTCGAATCCGCGCTTGGAATAGATGTCGATGATGCGCTGCCGCACGTTCAGCCCATCGTCGTTCTTCTTGTTCTCCTCGTTCTTGTTCAGCGGCTCGCGGTAGCCGAGCGCCCACTGGCCTTCGCCGCGGGCCGGGCGGCTGCGGCCGCCGGCCCGCGCTGGCGCCTGCCGCGGGATCGCTGGGGACGTGCTGGTGATCGTCATGAGAGGGGGCCCTTCGGGTCCGGGACGAGCTGCGGCACGGGCGGCATGAACGGCGTACGGGCAGCCCGCAGCCCCGGGCAGGGCACGGGAGGCCGGACCGCTCAGCCTGCTGTCAGGAAGGCAGGTGAATTAGCGGCCGGTACAGCGGATCGCGGTGCGGATCCGGAGGAAGTCGACGTGCCGCCGCGAGACCAGCAGCGGGTCGGCATACGTCACGTTCGGGCGGGCAGCATCTCCGCCACGGCGCAAGGCGACACCAGGGACGCCAGCAGCCGTAGTCCACCAGACGGTGCTGTCAGTCACGTAAGACGGCAACAGCGGGCCCGCGGAGGCTATTCCGCCCGCCGCGCCCGGATTGCCGGAAGGTACGACAGCGCCTGGCCGCCCGGGCAAGCCCCGGCTGGCCAGGCGCCAGTAAACCGCGCGGTAGCGGTCAGGCTGCGTTGGCCCGCCGCATCCGGCGCCTGCGCTCCGATGCCCGCTCGTCCTCATTCAGCCCGCCCCAGGTCCCGTACTTCTCCGGCCGTGACACCGCGTAGCTGAGACACTCGGTGCGGACCGGGCAGGACGCGCAGAGCGTCTTGGCCTTGCGCTCGCGGATGTCCCGTTCCGGCTGCCGCTCGCCGTCCGGGCCAAAGAAGAGGACCACTTCCTTACCGCGGCACGCGGCGTCGTCTTGCCAGCCCCAGTTCGGCCGGGGCATCACGGCGGCCTGACGACGGACCTCAGACATGGTGGATCTCCTCAACGAGCTATATATTCGCGTTCATCGTTTGGTTCAGGCAGGGCTCCGGCTCGCTGCGCCACGCCACCCGTCTCGCACTGCGCGCGTTCGCCCCGTCGGCTGATCTAACGCGTTACATCGCCTCAGTGTTCCCGCACACGCGGGAACCGCAAAGGGAAGTGCGAAGGCAGGATCGGCGAAACACCTCGAACGGCGAGCCGAGGCATCATCATGCCATCTGTGCGCGCTGCGCGCAGGCACCCTTCAGAAACTTCTCCCTCTTAGGCACCGCTTCTTTCCTCCCGGCACGGCCGGCCGTTGGCGGCCCCGGAGCCCGCCGCCGTTGGCCGCGCCGCTGGTCACCGTTACGGAGTGGCTGGTCACCCGTTGCCTGGTTAAGGGACAGTTCGGTGGACAAGTCCGATAGATCAGCGTCACTATGGGCTCCATGTCGACGACGGAACCAGCTCCGCTGCCACGTCTCGGTGAAGTGTTCTTCGACGTCCGGAGCACGGCCAGGAGCCTGCGAATCAGCTGGTATTCCGACACCGGCGTGGCGGTGCTCAGCATCTGGCAGGGCGGCACCTGCACCGGGAGCTTCCGCCTTCCCATGGGCGATGTACCCCGCCTGATCGCCGTGCTTCAGGCGGGCCCGCCCGCCGCGGACAGCCCCGGGGCCGCCCCGGCGCAGTACGGCCGCGCCGGCGGGGGAGTGGCCCCCGGCCCGGCCGGGCCCGGCCAGCCGCCCGCCGGCGGCTCGCTGCACTACCCCGGCGGCGCCGCCGCGCCGCCCTACGCGGACCAGGCCCCGGCTCCCGCGGCCGATCCCTACGGCAGCGGCCCGTACCCCGCCAGCCCAGTTCCCGCCAGTTACCCGCCCGCCGCCGCGGCCGGTTATCCCGCGGCCAGCGAAGCGGCCGGCTACCCGGGCGACGCCAGCGGCTACCCAGCGGCGGGCTACCTGGCCGCCCCGGCGGCCGCGGCCCCGCCCGTCAGCCCGTACCCGGCCGATCCGTATCCGCCCGGCCCGTCGGGCTATGCCCCGCCGCCCGCCCCGAGCGCCCCGGCGGCCAGCCCGCCCTACCCGCCGCCCGCGGCGCCCTACGGCAATTCCGGGGAGTACACCAGGACCGGCGACTTCCTCAGGCCGGCCTACCTGGATGCTGCCGCGGAGCCACCCGCCGCAAGCCACGGTCACCGCCCTGGCAGCCACCGGGCCGGCCAGGACTACGGGACCGGGCAGGACTACCGGGCTGGCCACGATTACGGTGCCGGCCAGGAATACGGCGCCGGCCAGGAATACGGCGCGGGCCAGGAATACGGGGCCGGCCCCGGATCCGGCTCTCACCGCGATCCTGAGGCCAGCCCCGATTACCCGGCGGGCCCCGGCTATCCGGCCGGGCCTTCCCCCTCCGGCTGGGATTACCGTTCGCCGGTGGCCGTCGGGGTCAGCACCGGGCCGCTACCCGAGTCACACCCCTACGGTGCGCCGGACGGCCCGGACGGCCCGCACGGCGATCCGCCTGGCTCATCGGGTTCCTTTGCCTGACCTGATCCCCGAGCATTGCACGGCCGGCCCGGTTTCTCTGCCCCCCGCCGCGGGGTGGCCTTTACCTGAACCGGCCCGCGGGCAATAGCGCGCCCCGGCATTTCCTGCGCGCTTGCCAGCCCGCCGGGCCGGCCGCTGGCACCGCCCGCAGAAATGTGCAGGCATGCTCCGTTACACAGGCCGCGACGTGGGGATATACGCGCGGCGGGGGAAGGGGGAGATCAAGTGGCAAAGAAGGTCTCGGTTACATTCGCCTGTGACTACGACGAAAAAGAGATTCCCGACGGCGAGCACAGGATGCGCGCGTTCAGCCTCGACGGGCGGGATTACGAGATCGATCTGTGCCTTCGGCACAGCCAGAAGTTCGACGAGCTTTTCGGCAAGTTCGCGGAGCGGGCGCGCAAGGCGTCGGGCCGCGGCGCGACGCGCCCGAAGCGGCGGACTTCTGCGCACCGGCGGCAGCAGCGCGGAGATCCGCCGCTGGGCCAAGAGCAACGGCATCACGGTCAGCGACCGGGGCCGTATCCCGGCCGAGGCGATCGAGAAGTACAACGCCAGTCACCACTGAGCGCCGTGTTACGGCCTGGCCTCATGACGGGTGCCGTCACCAGGACCGGGCGGCGGGGGCCCTGACCCTGCGCGGGGCACGGTCCCTGCGCCCGGGCTGGTGACGGCCGCTGCTGTGGCCGCGGTAGCGGTAACCGGCCCGGGCGCCCCGGGCCCGGCGCCCGCCGGGGCGCGCGGCGGGGTCCGCCGCCGGGACGGGGTCCTGCGATTCGTCCGCCCGCAGCGGGCCCACCACGGCGGTCAGGGCCAGGGCGTTGGGCACGCTGAGCAAGCCCTCGGTGGTGTCCAGCCGGACGTAGGTGATCCCGATGTCGGTCACGGTGCCCTGGATCTCGCCGCCAAGCGCGCCGGCCCGCATCCTGACCTGGTCACCCACGCTGAACGGCCGGGCGAGCATCAGCATCACGCCGGCGAACACGTTGCCCAGCGCCTGCTGGGCCGCGATACCGATCAGCACCGCGGTGAACGCGGTGCCCAGCAGCAGGTTGCTGATCGGGACCTTGAATAGCTCCAGCGTGATGATGACGTTGGCGAGCCCTCCGGCCAGCACGATCGTGTAACGGACCACCGCCGCGTGCGCCGCGCCGGTGCGCGGTTCGAGCAGGTCCCTGGCGATCCGTGAGAAGCCGATCGTGGCGAAAAAGGCCAGCAGGCAGAACGCCACCGCGCCGCCCGCCGCGACCAGCTGCTGGGTAACCGGCCCGTCGGTGCTCCAGCCGCTCAGGCCGTCCCCGGCCAGCCCGGAGGTGATCGCCGCGGCGATGGCGAGGACCAGTGCGATGACCGACCGCCAGAAGCGGGCCGAGCTCAGGGTGGAAGGCACGGGCATACGCTACCCAGGCCCGGCATGACTGATCCCGGGGGCCGGGCGGCACCCCGGGATCAGGTCTGTGATTGTGCGCCGGCTTCAGTCGATTGCGGCCGGTGGTGCGCCGGCCCGGTTCCGGTTCAGCACCCGGCCCAGGCCCTTCCTGGTGGCCATGATGTACACCCGGTCCTGCGGCATCAGCCGGTAGTCCGGCCGCGGGGACCAGTCGACCCGGGCCGACCCGCGGCGGCGCAGCGCGATCACCCGCACCTCGCCGGCCTGGTGGACCTCGCGGACGAGCTGGCCGGCCACGTCGCCATCGGCGTGGACCTGGACGTCGGCCAGCAGCAGGACATGCCGCCCGACCGGCATGGTGCGCAGCATCTGGTGCTCGAGCAGGGCGGCGGCGAAGGCCGGCGCGGCCAGGTACGGCACGCTGCGGGACACCGTGTTGCCGACCGTCTTCTGCACCCGCTCAGCCAGGTCGTCGTTGTACAGCCGCAGCACGATCCGCACGTCCTCGTTCAGTCCCCGGGCGTGCAGCGCGGTCTCCAGGTTGGCGGTGTCGCTGTCGGTCACCGAGACCAGCGACTGGCAGGTGCTGATGCCCGCCGCGCGGAGCGTCTCCTCCCGGTGGGTCTCGCCGATGACCACCTTCAGGCCGAGCCGGCGGGCCATCGGGATGCCGGCCGCGTCCTCACGCTTGTCCACGCAGACCACGTCGTAGCCGAGGTCGTGCAGCTGGCCCACGATCCGGGTGCCGACGTTGCCCAGGCCGGCCACGATGACGTGGTCCGACATCGGCCGGTCGGGCCCGCGCAGCGATCCGGTCAGCCGGGCGCCCACGATGGCGGCGGTCACCAGCGGCAGGAACGCCATCCCGTCGAAGGTCAGCAGGAACTGGGCGACCTTCTCGGTGATCGGCAGGTCCGCCCTGGTCACCGCCGTGCCCGCGGCGTCGAGGAAGGTGAAGTACAGCGCGTTGCCCAGCGACCGCCCGGACGCGAGCAGCAGCGAGAAACCGGCCAGCAGCACCACGAGCAGCAGGCCGAAGAGCGCGCCCACCTTGTGGCCGAACAGCATCCGGGCGCCGCGGCCGACGGCCCGCAGCGGGTGGCGGCGCGCGCCGCGGCAGATGGAACCGCGGCGTGCCGTCGGCCACGGCCAGCACCAGGTCGGCCTCGTGATCCTCGCTGGGCAGCAGGCTGGTGGGCTGCCCGAGCCCGGCCGTGACGGCCAGCCCGCAGACCACGTGCTCGCGGTCGGTGTCCTCGCGGCGGGCCACGTACAGGGTCCGGCCGGACACCCGCACATGGGCCGGCACCGGCTCGCCCAGCGCGGAGGCCACGAACGACGGCGCGGCCATGGCCGAGCCGGACAGCACCGCGCAGTCGCTGAAGAAGGTCCTGATCCGCTCGCCCAGGCTGGTGTTGAAGATCGCCAGGACCAGCCGGAGGTCCGGGTTGACCTCGGTGGCCCGCAGCGCGGCGTGGAAGTTGCCGAGGTCGTCCTGGCGGAGCAGGGCCAGCGCCCGGGCCGACTGCACATTGGCCGCGGTGAACGCGTGCGCGTCGAGTTCGGTGTGCTCGATGACGGTGACGCCGGGCAGCCGGGCGATGTCCGGCCCGCGGTCCCGCCGCGCGGACGGCATGATCACCGTGACCTGCTCGCCGTACCGGGCGGTGAGCTCCTCGACCACCCGCAGTGTCAGCGAGTCGTCGCCGCAGGCGATCAGGTGGCCGGAACCGTCCGGCGTGGGCGGGAAGGAGGCCACGGGCGCGATCTTAGCCCGGCCAAAGGGTGTTCTAATCGCCGGAATGCCGCAATACGGGCGCGGGCCGCCGCGGGCCCGCCGGGGCGCGGCCTAGTTCTGGCGGCTGAGCTGGGACGGCACCTTGGCCGCGGCGGCACGGTCGAGCAGGAACAGGGTCTGCTGCCGGCCGCGGGCGCCCGCCGCCGGGACCTGGACCTTGCCGGCGCCGGACAGCGCGAGCCGGATCGCCCCGGCCTTGTCGTCACCCGAGGCGATGATCCATACCTCCCTGGCGCCCTGGATGGCCGGGAAGGTGAGGGTCAGCCGGACCGGCGGCGGCTTGGGGGAGCCGTGCACCGCCACCACCGCCCGGTCGTCCTCGTATACCGCGGGCTGGCCGGGGAACAGCGACGCCACGTGGCCCTCGGGCCCGATGCCCAGCATCAGGATGTCGAACGCCGGGGCCAGCCCGTGATCCTCCGGCGGGGTGACCGCGCGCAGCCAGCCGTCGTACCGGGCCGCGGCGGCCTCCGGGTTGTCGCCGTCCGGGCCGTCCGGGCCGGGCATCGGGTGCACAAGGTCCGGGTTCACGTCGACGTGGTCGAGCAGCGCGGCCCGCGCCCCGGTCTCGTTGCGGTCCGGGTGCCCGGCGGGCAGGAACCGCTCGTCGCCCCACCAGATCTCGGTGTGCCGCCAGTCGACCGCGTCCCTGGCCGGCGCGGCGGCCAGCTCGGCCAGCACCCGGGTGCCGATTCCGCCCCCGGTCAGCACCAGGGAGGCCCGGCCGCGGCTCGCGACCACGTCGACCAGCCTGGTCACCAGCCGGGCGGCGACCGCCTTGGCCAGCTCGTCGGCGTCCCGGTGGATCAGCACCCCGGGCGCGGTCACGAGGCCGCCCCGGCGTCCGCTCCGTTAGCCGCCGGGGCGCCCGCCCCGGCGGCCAGCTCGGCCAGCGTCTCGCCGTACACCTCGTCCGGGTTCAGCCGGCGCAGCTCCTCGGCCAGCAGCTCGGGCGCCTCCCGCCGGTGCAGGGCCACCCGCCGGTCCGGCTGGCCGGGCTTGCTCAGCGTGGCCAGCCGCCCGTCGCCCCGGGCCAGCACGATGTCGCCTTCCGAGGTGGCGAACCGGACCTCGGTGACCCCCGGGCCGCCGGACTCGTCCCGGCTGAACGGCACGCCCAGGCGGCAGGACAGCCACGCCGCGATCAGGTCCGCGGTCGGGTTGCCCTTCTCCGCCGCCACGTGCCCGCCGGTGATCGTGCCGTGCGGCGGATCCAGCGTCGCGGCCAGCAGCGTGCGCCACGACGTGGCCCGGGTCCAGGCCAGGTCGGTGTCGCCCTGCTGGTAGCCGCGGGCCAGCACGGTCAGCGCGTCCCGCGGCGACGGCGACTCGGCCGAGTCGGTGACCCGCCGCTGCGCCAGCACGCCCAGCGGGTCGGCGGACGGGGTGGCCGGGCCCTCGCCCGGCCACCACACCAGCACCGGGGTGTCCGGCGCGAGCAGCGGCCTGACCACCGACTCGGCGTGCTGGCCGAGCGGGCCGTACATCCTCAGCAGCACGGTCTGGCTGGGTCCGGCCTCGCCGGTGTGGATCTCCGCGTCCAGCCGGGACTCGGAGGCCGGCCGGCGGATGATCACGCCGAGGATCCGGCACGGGTGCTGGCGGCCCGCCTCGTTGGCCGCCCGCATCGCGTCGTACTGGCCGCCCTCGTCGGTCACGATGATCAGGTTGAGCACCATGCCGGTGGTCCCGCCGCCGAGCCGCTTGCGCTCCCGGGACAGCGCCTCGCGGATCGCGCTGGTCGTGGTCTCGGTCAGGTCAATGGTCATCGCGGTCTCTTCCTGCGGTCGGCGCGGCTCCGGCGGGTCGGCTCGCGGTCCCGGGGGTCACAGCCGGCGCCAGGCGCGGCCGCTGCGGGCCAGCAGGGTGTGCCCGCCTGGAGGCCCGTCAGTGCCCGCCGGGTACTGCTCCGGCTGACCCGCGGTGGCCCAGAACTCCTCGATCGGGTCCAGGATCCGCCAGGACAGCTCGACCTCTTCCTGCCGCGGGAACAGCGGCGGGTCGCCGATCAGCACGTCGAGCAGCAGCCGTTCGTAGGCCTCGGGGCTGGACTCGGTGAACGCCCCGCCGTAGGCGAAGTCCATGTTCACGTCCCTGACCTCCATCGACGAGCCCGGCACCTTGGAGCCGAACCTGGTCGTCACCCCCTCGTCCGGCTGGACCCGGATGACGAGCGCGTTGTGGCCGAGCTCCTCGGTGTCGGTCTTGGCGAACGGCAGGTGCGGCGCACGCTGGAACATCAGCGCGATCTCCGTCATCCGGCTGGGCAGCCGCTTGCCGGTGCGCAGGTAGAACGGCACGCCGGCCCACCGTCGTGTATCGACACCCAGCTCGATGGCAGCGTACGTATCAGTAATGGAATCGGCGGGGATGCCGTCTTCCTCCAGGTAGCCGCGCGACCGGCACGCCGCCCTGCCAGCCCGCCGCGTACTGGCCGCGGGCCGTGCCGGCCGCCAGGTCGTCGGGGAGCGTGACCGCGGACAGCACTTTCTCCTTCTCCGCGCGCAGCGAGTCGGCCTCGAACGACACCGGCTCCTCCATCGCGGTCAGCGCGAGCAGCTGGAGCAGGTGGTTCTGGATCACGTCCCGGGCCGCGCCGATGCCGTCGTAGTACCCGGCCCGGCCGCCGATGCCGATGTCCTCGGCCATCGTGATCTGCACGTGGTCCACGTACCCGCGGTTCCAGATCGGCTCGTAGAGCGTGTTCGCGAACCGCAGGGCCAGGATGTTCTGGACCGTCTCCTTGCCCAGGTAGTGGTCGATGCGGAAGACCGCGTGCGCCGGGAACACCGCGTCCACGATCGCGTTCAGCTCCCGGGCGCTGGCCAGGTCGTGCCCGAACGGCTTCTCGATCACCACCCGCCGCCACGGCTGCCGCCCGGCCACCGGGCCGCCGGGGTCGGACAGTCCCGACCGCTTCAGCTGCCGGACCACCAGCGGGAACGCCTTCGGCGGCACGGACAGGTAGAACGCGTAGTTGCCGCCGGTGCCGCGGGACTGGTCCAGCTCGGCCACGGTCTTCGCGAGCTGGTCGAACGCGTCGTCGTCGGCGAACTCGCCGGACACGAACCGGACGCCCTCCAGCATCTGCTGCCACACCGCGTCCCGGAACGGGGTCCGCGCGTGCAGCTTCACCGCGTTGTAGGCGACCTGCGCGAAGTCCTCGTCGACCCAGTCCCGGCGGGCGAACCCGACCAGCGAGAAGCCGGGCGGCAGCAGGCCGCGGTTAGCCAGGTCGTAGACCGCCGGCAGCAGCTTCTTGCTGGCCAGGTCACCGGTCACGCCGAACATGACCAGCACACAGGGGCCGGCCACCCGGGGGATCCGGCGGTCCCGCGAATCCCGGAGCGGGTTACTGAGCATTCGTTACCTCCGGGTGGTTCGTCCGGTCACTGTCCCGATTCGAGGTCCAGCTGGCCCTTGATCGAGGCAAGCATCTCGTGCCAGGACGCGGCGAACTTCTCGACCGCCTCCGTCTCCAGCACGCGCATCACGTCGTCGTAGCTGATGCCGAGCGCCTCCATGTCCGCGATGACCTTCCTGGCCTGGTCGTAGGTGCCGCGGATGGTGTCGCCGCGCAGCTGGCCGTGGTCGGCGACGGCGTGCAGGGTGGGCTCGGGCATGGTGTTCACCGTGCCCGGCGCGACCAGCTCCTCGATGTACATGGTGTCCCGGAACGACGCGTCCTTGGTGCTGGTCGACGCCCACAGCGGCTTCTGCGGCCGGGCCCCGCGGGCCGCCAGCGCCGCCCACCGGTCCGAGCTGAAGCGCTGCTCGTACAGCTCGTAGGCGAGCCGGGCGTTGGCGATCGCGGTCTGGCCGCGCAGCGCGGCCGCTTCCGGCGTGCCGATCTTGTCGAGCCGCCGGTCCACCTCGGTGTCCATCCGGCTGACGAAGAACGACGCCACCGAGGTGATGCCGGCCAGGTCCCGGTCCCCGGCCTGCTCGAGGCCGGTGAAGAACGCGTCGATGACCTCGCCGTACCGCTCCAGCGAGAAGATCAGCGTGACGTTGATGCTGATCCCCTCGGACAGGCACCGGGCGATCGCCGGGACGCCCTCCGGGGTGGCCGGGATCTTGATGTAGGCGTTCGGCCGGTCCACGGCCCACCACAGCGCGCGGGCCTCGGCGACGGTCTTGCCGGTGTCCGCGGCCAGCCGCGGGTCGACCTCGATCGACACCCGGCCGTCCACCCCGCCGGACGCGTCGAAGGCCGGGCGGAGGACGTCCGCGGCCCAGCGGATGTCGTAGGTCGTGATGGCCCGGGAGGCCTCCTCCACCCCGATGCCGCGCAGCGCCAGGTCCCTGAGCTGGTCCTGGTAGTCGTCGCTCTTCGCCAGCGCGTGCGCGAAGATCGTCGGGTTGGAGGTGACGCCGGTCACGTGCTTGTCCCTGGCCAGCCCGGCCAGGTTGCCGGTGATCAGCCGCCCCCGGCTGATGTCGTCGAGCCAGATGCTGACCCCGGCTGCCGCGAGCTGGCCGAGGATGTCGTCGTGCTGGTCGGTCATGGCCATTCGCTCCTTGGTTCCGCTGCTTGGCTGTGGGATCGTCCTGCCGCTACTGCCCGGGCCCGGCCACCCGAACCAGGCTGCTCCGCGCGGCCTGGACCACCCGTTCCGCGGTCAGGCCGAACTCCTGGTAAAGGGTCTCGTACGCGGCCGAGGCGCCGAAGTGCTCGAGGCTCACCGACTCGCCCGCGTCACCCACGAACTGCCGCCAGCCGAGCGCCACGCCGGCCTCGATGCTGACCCGGGCCCGGACCGCGGCCGGCAGCACCTGCTCCTGGTAGGCCGCGTCCTGCTCGGTGAACCACTCCACGCAGGGCATGGACACCACCCGGGTGGGCGTCCCCGCCTCCTGCAGCTGGCTCCTGGCGTCCAGCGCGATGGCCACCTCGCTGCCGGTCGCGATGATGATCACCTCGGCGGGCCCGCCGGCCGCCTCGGCCAGCACGTACCCGCCGCGGGCCGTGCCCTCGGCGCTGGCCAGGCCGTCCGGGCTGCCCGGGGACCGGTCGAAGACCGGGATGTTCTGCCGGGTCAGGATCAGCCCGGCCGGGTGGTCGGTGCGCTCCAGGATCGTCCGCCAGGCCACCGACGTCTCGTTCGCGTCCCCGGGCCGGACGATGTCCAGGCCGGGGATGGCCCGCAGGGCCCACAGGTGCTCGACCGGCTGGTGCGTGGGGCCGTCCTCGCCCAGGCCGATCGAGTCGTGCGTCCAGACGAACGTCACCGGCTGCCCCATCAGCGCGGCCAGCCGGACCGCACCCCGCATGTAGTCGCTGAAGGTCAGGAAGGTGCCGCCGTACGGGCGGGTCAGCCCGTGCAGCACGATGCCGTTCAGGATCGCGCCCATGGCGTGCTCGCGGATGCCGAAGTGCAGGGTCCGGCCGAACGGGTTCCCGGGGAACATCTCGGTCTGGTGCTGCGACGGGATGAAGGACGGCTCGCCCTTCATCGTGGTGTCGTTGCTGCCCGCCAGGTCCGCGGAGCCGCCCCACAGCTCGGGCAGCACCGGGGCCAGCGCGTTGAGCACCTCGCCGGACGCCTTCCTGGTGGCCACGCCCTTCTCGCTGGCCGGGAACTCAGGCAGCGCGTCCGCCCAGCCCTCGGGCAGCTCCCTGGCCGCCAGCCGGGCCAGCAGGGCCGCCCGGTCCGGGTTCGCGGCCGCCCACGCGGCGTGCGTGTCCTCCCACGCGGCGTGCAGCTGCTTGCCGCGGTCGGCGACCTTGCGGGCGTGCGCCACCGCCTCGTCCTCGGCCGGGAACGCGACCGCCGGGTCGAAGCCCAGGATCTCCTTGGTCGCGGCGACCTCGTCCGCGCCCAGCGCGGAGCCGTGCGCCGCGCCGGTGTTCTGCTTGTGCGGGGCGGGCCAGCCGATGATCGTGCGCAGCCCGATGATCGACGGGGCCGCGGTGTGGTCCCGCGCCGCGGCCAGCGCGTCCGCCAGCGCCGCCACGTTCTCCTGGTAGCCCTGCGGCCCGCGCCAGTCCACCTGCTGGGTGTGCCAGCCGTAGGCCGCGTACCGGGCCAGCACGTCCTCGGACTTGGCGATGTCCGTGTTGTCCTCGATCGAGATGTTGTTGTCGTCGTAGATGACGACCATGCTGCCCAGCTGCTGGTGCCCGGCCAGCGCGGAGGCCTCGTGGCTGATGCCTTCCTCGATGTCGCCGTCCGAGCAGATCACGTAGATGTGATGGTCGAACGGGCTGGTGCCGGGGGCGGCGTCCGGGTCCAGCAGGCCGCGCTCGCGCCGCTGGGCCATGGCCATGCCGACCGCGTTGGCGATGCCCTGGCCCAGCGGCCCGGTGGTGACCTCGACGCCGGCGGTCAGCCCGTGCTCGGGGTGGCCGGGGGTCAGGCTGCCCCAGGTGCGCAGCGCCTTGAGGTCGTCCAGGGTCAGCCCGTACCCGGAGAGGTACAGCTGGATGTACAAGGTCAGGCTGGAGTGGCCAGCCGACAGCACGAACCGGTCCCGCCCGAGCCAGCCGGGGTCCGCTGGGTCATGCCGTAGAAATCGCTGAAAGATCAAGTACGCAGCGGGGGCCAGGCTCATCGCGGTGCCCGGATGCCCGGAGCCGGCCTTCTGCACCGCGTCCATGGCCAGGACGCGGATCAGGTCCACCGCGCGGGCGTCGGATTCGGTCCACTCGAGGGGAGTCTGTGCAGTCACTGCGGCATCCACTTCCTTCCCGTCCGACCGGCATAACGCAGGCACCGCACTGACCTTATCCCCGGAATCGGCCGCAATCCGCACTGCGCCTGGCGCTGTTCACACGGCCGCCGGTGACCTTTCATGCAGGGCGAACGTCAGGCGCAGCGCGGTCACCCAGATCAGCACCGCGCCGGTGACATGTACCCAGACCAGCCCGGCCGGAAGCCCCGCGAAGTACTGCGCGTAGCCGACCGAGCCCTGAGCCAGGATCAGGCCGATCAGCAGCCATCCGGGGCGCATCGCGCGGGGCGGCGCGCCGGTCAGCCGGAGCCCGGCCACCAGCGCCACCGTCAGGCCGGTCAGCAGCCAGCCGATGTCCGCGTGCAGCTGGGTCACCCCGGCCAGCGGCAGGTGGTAGCGGGCCACCCCGCCGGCCCCGGCCAGCGGCCCGGTGCCGGTCACCACCGTGCCCGCCGCCACCATGGCCGCGGTCACCGCGGCCAGCACCACCGACAGGACCCGCAGGTCCCGCCGCACCGGGGCAGGCGGCGCGGCGGGGGGAGCATCCTGGGTCAGCGCCGCAGCCCGCACGTACAGCATGACGGCGAGGCCGGTCAGCGCCATCGACAGCAGGAAGTGCACCGACACCCACACCGGGTCGAGCTTGGTGAGCACCACGATGCCGCCGAGGACGGCCTCGGCCACGATGCCGGCCGGCTGGGCCAGCGCGAGCAGCAGCAGGTCCCGGCGCGGCCGTCCGGTCCCGTCCGGCCGGAACCGCCACGCGGCCACCGACACGCCGGCGGCGACGATCAGGATGGCCGCGGTGACCAGCCGGTTGCCGAACTCGATCCAGCGGTGCACCAGCGTCTGGCCGGTGGCGCCGGCCGCGCCGATGCTGTGCGCCGTGCAGGCGGGCCAGTCCGGGCAGCCAAGACCGGACTGGCTGAGCCGGACCGCGGCGCCGGTCGCGATGATCGCCACCGAGGCGAGCACGCCCGCCAGCGCCCACCGGCGCAGCGCCACCGCGGACGGCGTGATCAGGCTGCCGGCCAGCGCGCGGCCCCCGCGGGCCACGGCGGACAGCGGCCCGGGCGAGCGGGCCGGGGGCGGCGGGGCGCCAGGGCGGGCGCTTCCCGGAGCGGAGCCGGTGAGCACGCAGCCGAGCTTAGTCCCGGCCGCGCGGGATGCGCCGGCCGGTGCGGCCGGTCAGACCTGCGGCGGCGGGACGGCGCGCGGCGTGGCCCGGGCCGCGCCCGCGCTGGCGACCGTGACGAAGACGATCGCGACCCATTCGCGGGCGTTCAGTGACTCGCTGAGCAGGACCAGGCCGACTAGCGCGGCGATGGCCGGCTCCATGCTCATGAAGATGCCGAACACCCGCGCGGGCATCCGGCGCAGGGCCTGGAGCTCGAAGCCGTAGGGGATGACCGATGAGAGGAGGCCGATCAGCGCGCCCATGGCGAGGAATTCCGGGCGGAGCAGCGCGGCGTGGCCGGCCGCGATCGCCGGGGGGGTGACCGCGATGGCAGCGATGATCATGGCCAGGACCAGGCCGGAGGAGCCGCTGAAGCGGCGCCCGGTGGACCGGCTGAGCATGATGTACGCCGCCCAGCAGGCTGCCGCGGTGAGCGCGAACAGCGTCCCGGTGACGACGAGGCCGGTGTCGCCCGGGTGGGCGCTGTGGGCCAGGCTGGTGCCGCCGCGGGTGAGCAGGAGCACGCCGGCGCCGGCCAGCGCGACCCAGAGGAGGTCGAGAAGGCGGCGTGACGTGACGACCGCGACGGCCAGCGGGCCGAGGAACTCGATGGTGACCGCGATGCCCAGCGGGATGCGGGCCATCGCCTGGTAGATCGAGTAGTTCATGGTCGCGAGCACGAGGCCGAAGGCTATGGCGATGCCCGCGTCGTGCCAGGAGCGGTCGCGGACCAGGCCGCGGATGACCGGGGCGAGGCTTCTTCCTCCGATGGCAGCGATGATCAGGGCGGCCGCCCAGAGCCGCAGACCGGTGACCGCGGCGGCGGGGAGCTGGGTGAAGAGCCGTGCGGCCAGGCCCGCCCCGATCTGGACGGAGATGCCGCCGGACAGGATGAGGACGGTGGGCGGGACGCGGCCGAGGGGGCCGTCGCTGCCGGGGCCGCCGGGCTGCCGGGGCCGCCACGGGCTGGCCGGCTGGGCTGGGCGGTATGCGGTGGCGCGGCGTGCGTCAGCCCCTTGTGCTCCCGTTGCTGGCACCTCGCTACTCCCAGCGGAAGGTGCGGACCGCCAGGGCGATCGCGGCCACCGCCCAGGCGCACAGCACCAGCAGGTCACGGACGGGCAGGCCGGCGCCGTGCTGCAGCACCGCGCGCAGCCCGTCGGACAGCGCCCCGCCGGGCAGCAGCCGCAGCCCGGGCCGCGCCCCGGCGGGGAACCTGGCCAGCGGGAACACGATCCCGCCCAGGCCCAGGAAGACCAGGTAGAGCAGGTTCGCGCCGGCCAGCGTGGCCTCCGCGCGCAGCGTGCCGGCCAGCAGCAGGGCCAGCCCGCTGAACGCGGCCGTGCCCGCCAGCACCAGCAGCAGCACCCACAGGACCGCGCCGCCGCCCGCGTGCGGCTGCCAGCCCGAGGCCAGGCTCACCACCACGATCAGGATCGCCTGCAGTACCTCGACGGCCAGCACGGCCAGCGTCTTGGCCCCGATCAGCCCGCGCCGCTCCAGCGGCGTCGCGCCGAGCCGCTTGAGCACGCCGTACCGGCGCTCGAACCCGGTCGCGATGGCCTGGCTGGTGAACGCCGTGGACATGATGGCCAGCGCCAGGATGCCCGGGGCCAGGAAGTCGATCCGCCGCCCCGGGCCGAAGCTGATCAGCGGCTCCCGGCTGAACGCGGCCAGCAGCAGCACCGGGATGATCACCACGAGAAGCAGCTGCTCGCCGTTGCGGGCCATCGTGCGCAGCTCGAGGCCGGCCTGCGCGGCCACCATCCGGGGCAGCGGCGCCGCGCCAGGCGCCGGGGCCGGCCAGGCCGGCTGCCCGGCGTGCGTTCCCGCCGTCATGACCGCAGCTCCCGCCCGGTCAGCTCGAGGAACACGTCCTCCAGCGTGCGGCTCTCGATCCGCAGGCTCTGCGCCAGCACCCCGCGGTCCGCGCACCACGCGGTCACCGCGGCCAGCAGCTGCGGGTCCACCCGGCCGGTCACCTGGACCAGGTAGTGCCCGGCCGGGGACTCCTTGGCCGCGCTGCCCGCCGGCAACGCGGCCAGCAGGCTCTCGGTGTCCAGGTCCGGCTCGGCGCGGAACCGCAGCTGGCCCGCGGTGCCGGTCAGCTCGGCCGGCGTGCCGTCGGCGACCACCTGGCCGTGGTCCACGATCACCACGTGGTCGGCCAGCTGCTCGGCCTCGTCCATCTGGTGGGTGGTCAGGATCACGCTGGCGCCCGACGCCCGCAGCCCGGTGATCAGGTCCCACGTCGCGTGCCGGGCCTGCGGGTCGAGCCCGGCCGTGGGCTCATCCAGGAAGACCAGCTCGGGACGGCCGATCACGGCCGCGGCCAGTGACAGCCGCTGCTGCTGGCCGCCGGACAGCCGCTTGAACGGGGTCCGCACGCTGGCCGCCAGCCCCAGCCGGTCGATGAGCAGGCCCGGGTCGATCGGCTGGGCGTAGAACCGGGCCATCACCCGCAGGTACTCCCCGGCCCTGGCGGTCGTCGGGATCCCGCCGGCCTGCAGCATCACGCCCACCCGCGGCCGCAGCGCCCGGGCGTCACGGACCGGGTCCAGGCCGAGCACCCGCACCTGGCCGGCGTCCGCCCGCCGGTAGCCCTCGCAGATCTCCACCGTGGTGGTCTTGCCCGCACCGTTCGGCCCCAGGATCGCGGTGACCTGGGCGCGGTCCGCCCGGAGCGTCAGCCCGGCCACGGCCGCGGTCCGGCCGTAGCTCTTGGCCAGGCCCACGATGTCCACGGCCGGATCGGTGCTCACGCTGGCGAGTCTAGGGGCTGCCCAACCATCCCGGCCGTCCGCCCGGTTTACCCGGCCTGGGCCCGGTTTCCGCGCTGCGCCAGCGCCCCGGCGATCGCCGCGACCACGGCCCGCGGCTCGGCCTTGATCTGCCGCGGGCTGAAGTGCAGCACCTGGACCCCGCACCGGGCCAGCTCGTTATGCCTCCGCATGGTCCGCTCCCAGTCAGCAGGAGACAGATGCCACTCCCGCGAGTCCACCTCCCCAGCCACCCGGGCCTCAGCCCACCAGGCATCAACGACCGCGATCACCGACCCGTCAGCCCGCCGGACCGGCTCGTTGAACAACGGCCGCGGCAGCCCAGCCCGGAGAATCAGCTCCCTGAAATCACCCTCAGCCACAGACCGGACCCCATCAGCAACCTCACCAGAGCGATCCGGAACAACCGCGACCCGTTCCGTGGCCCCGCAGCTAACTCCGCGATCAGCAGGTCCACAGAACAGCGCCGCTTCTGAACCGCCCCCGCCACGATCGCCCTGGCCTCGGCAAGGTTGCCCGCGACCCGGGCAGCATCACCCACCGCCCGCGCCGCCAGGGCATAACGCCGCTCACCCTCAGCAACCCAAAGCTCCGGCATCCGGATAGTCCGCCGCACAGACCGCAAACCCCTTCGACTGCCGACTGTGGTCCGCCGGAATCAGCACGTCGATCGATGCCCGGCTGCTCACCGGTGATGCCAAGCCCACGCAGCGCCGCCCGCCCGGTGATCACGCTCACCGGCCCCGCGTAGAGCAAGGCAGCCAGATCCCGCTGGTCAGCCGACGGGGCGCCAGTATGAGCCAGGTAGGTGCCAGGCAGTAACCGCTGCCAGGGCCCACCGCGGCCTGATCCGGTTATGAATGGCCTGGTCGGTCGAAGCCACAGGCCAGGGCCTGTCCCCGGGTGATCAGCGAGTCCTGCCGCTGCAGAGTCGCCCGATAAGCGCACCCAGATCAGACCTGTGACCGGTCGAGGCATGCCCCAACCGTGCCCCCCACCACCGACACGTCCGCCCTCCGAAGGCGATCGATGTACCATCGCTTCAGCTTCTAGCCGATAGCGATGTCACATCGATCGAGCTGGGTCCGGGCGGGTCGGCGAGCGGGTGGGGCTGGCGGAGCTGGCGGGGCTGGGCGGGCGCTGGGCGGGTGGGTTAGCTGGGCGTGACGAAGCGTTGCCAGGAGTTCTGCTTGGCGCTGGCGGCTTTCTTCGTGGAGGTACATCATGTGGCCGGCTTCGAAGTAGGCGAACTCGACCCGGCCGCCTAGCTCGGCCGGGATGGCCAGGCGGGCGAAGTCGTGCTCGGCCGCGAAGTACGGGGTGGCCGCGTCGTGATAGCCGCAGGACACGTGCACCCGCATCGCCGGGTTGGTCCGCATGGACTCCGCCAGCTTGTCGACCACCTGGACGTTCACGGCCTCGAAGTCCTTGAACGACCAGGGATGCACGCGGCTGGTCAGGGTCTCGTAGGGCAGGTCGCTCTCGTAGCCGAGCTCGGCCCGGACGTAGTGGTTCAGCGCCGCGGCGTACGGGCCGGTGATCGCGTCGATCGACGGGTCGCTGGTCCACTGCTCGCGGCCGTAGTCGGTGTCCCAGCCGAGGAACCGGCCGTCGATCCGGCCGACAACCCGCCGCTGGTCGCGCATCAGCTCGGTGAGGAACCGGATGTGCTCGGGCCGCAGGTTGACCCGGTCCACGTAGTCCTCGGTCAGCCCGGTCAGCGCGGCGACGCGGCGCACCGCCTCGGCCCGCTCGTCGGCGGTCAGCCGGGCGCCCTGCGCCAGCGCCCACCGGTAGTCCCGCGCCGCATAGTGCTCGGCCTCTTCCAGGACCTCGGCCAGCGGCCGGTCGCCGTGCTTCCCGTGGTAGTGGGCAATTGCGGCGTAGGTCGGCAGATAGCAGATATACGGCTCGTCGTTGCCGGCCGCGAACTCGACGGAGCCGCCGTCCAGGAAGGCGGAGATCAGGATCAGCCCGTTCAGGTACATCCCGTACCGCCGCTGGAGGTGCAGGGCCAGGCCCGCGGCGCGCATCGTGCCGTAGGACTCGCCGCACAGGTATTTCGGCGACAGCCAGCGCTTGTTGCGGGTGGTCCACAGCCGGATCACCTCGCCGACGGACTCGATGTCCGGCGCGTAGCCGTGGAAGTCGCCGGGCTTCTCGCCCTTGACCGCGCGGGAGAAGCCGGTCGACACCGGGTCGACGAAGACCAGGTCGGAGTGGCGCAGCAGGGACTCGGTGTTGTCGGTCAGCCCGTACGGCGGCGGGACCAGGTCGCCGGCGTCGCCCGACAGGACACGGCGCGGGCCGAGCAGGCCCATGTGCAGCCACACGCTGGCCGACCCGGGCCCGCCGTTGAACGCGAACGTGACCGGCCGCGGCGACGGGGCCGGGCCGCCGTCCGGCGAGCTGTCGCCGGCGACGTAGGAGACCAGGAAGACCTCGGCCTTCGGCTTCACACCGTCCGAGGTGCCCTCGGTGTGCGCTTCCTCGCGCAGCACGACCCGGCCCGCGGTGGCGGTGTACCGCAGGCCGCCGCCCGGCCCGGGCAGCACGTGCTCGGAGCTGACGAAATCGTCGGCCAGCTCTGCTACCGGGCCGGCCTTGGCCGGCTCGTCCCGCTCCGCATCATCGCGTACACCTTTATCCGTCATGAGGCGAGCGTAGAGGTGAGGCGCGAGGCGGCGATCAGCGCCCGGAACAGGCTGGGGTCGGTGCCCGCCTCGGGGTGCCACTGCACCGCGAGCGCGAACGGGCTGCCGGGGATGTCGATGTCCACGGCCTCGATGATGCCGTCGGGCGCCCAGGCGACCGCGGTCAGTCCCTGGCCGAGCCGGTCGATGGCCTGGTGGTGCGCGCTGGGCACGGACTCCAGCGCGGTCCGGCCCAGGGCCGCGGCCAGCGCGCTGCCGGGCGCGACCCGCACCGGGTGCGCGCCGTACTGGCCCGGCGCGGGCGCGTGGTCGCGGTGGCCGACCACGTCGGGCAGGTGCTGGTGCAGGGTCCCGCCGCGGGCCGCGTTGATCACCTGCAGGCCGCGGCAGATGCCGAGCACCGGCAGGCCGCGGTCGGCGGCGGCGGTGAACAGGGCCAGCTCGGCGGCGTCGCGGGCGGGCCGGACGCTGCCGGTCTCGGCATGGCGGTCCGCGCCGTAGCGGGCCGGGTCCAGGTCGCCGCCGCCGGACAGGATCAGGCCGTCGAGGCGGGCCAGCGCGGCCTCGATGCCGGCCGCCGGGGGCAGCAGCACCGGCAGCCCGCCGGCCGCGGCCACCTGGGCGGCGTAGGCCTGCGGCAGCACGACCGCGTCCAGGTCCCAGGCGCCCCAGCGGGCCGGCTCGGAGTACGCGCTGATCCCGATGACCGGCGCCCCGGCAGGCGGCGGCGCCAGCGTTGCCTCACTCAACCCGGTTACCTCGTATTCCTTGCTCAGAGCGTGGGCCCAGCTGTGTCAGCCGGCACGTCTTACAAGGGTGTCACATAGGCCCCGGAGATCCCGCCGTCGACCAGGAACGCGGACGCGGTGATGAACGACGCGTCGTCGCTGGCCAGGAAGGCGACCGCGGCGGCGATCTCCTCGGCCTCGGCGAACCGGCCCATCGGGACGTGCACCAGCCGCCGCGCGGCCCGTTCCGGGTCCTTGGCGAACAGCTCGCGCAGCAGGGGAGTGTTGACCGGTCCTGGGCACAGCGCGTTGACCCGAATGCCCTCCCGGGCGAACTGCACGCCCAGCTCGCGGCTCATCGCCAGCACGCCGCCCTTGGACGCGGTGTAGGAGATCTGCGAGGTGGCCGCGCCGAGCACGGCCACGAACGACGCGGTGTTGATGATCGACCCGCGCCCGGCCCGCTGCATGTGCGGCAGCACGTGCTTGCAGCACAGGTAGACCGAGGTCAGGTTGATCTCCTGGACCCGGCGCCAGGCGTCCAGGCCGGTGGTCAGGATCGAGTCGTCCTCGGGCGGGGAGATGCCGGCGTTGTTGAAGGCGATGTCCACCCGGCCGTGCTGCGCGACCACGCCGTCGAAGAGCCGCTGGACGTCGTCCTCGCGGGACACGTCCGCGGCCACGAACGTGCCGCCGGTCTCCGCGGCCACCTTGGCGCCGGCCGTCTCGTCGATGTCCACGGCCACGATCACCGCGCCCTCGGCGGCCATCCGGCGGGCCGTGGCCAGCCCGATGCCGCTGCCCGCGCCGGTGATCACGGCGACCCGATCCTGCAACCGCTGCATCGGACTGCTCACTCCTCGGTGGCGATGAAGACGTTCTTGACGTCGGTGAACGAGTCGAGCGCGTCCGGGCCAAGCTCACGGCCGAGGCCGGACTGCTTGAACCCGCCGAACGGGGTCCAGTAGCGGACCGAGGAGTGCGAGTTCACCGACAGGTTGCCGGTCTCCACCCCGCGGGCCACCCGGATCGCCCGGCCGACGTCCCTGGTCCAGATCGACCCGGACAGGCCGTACGGCGAGTCGTTGGCCATCCGGATGGCTTCCGCCTCGTCCCCGAACGCCGACACGGTCACCACCGGGCCGAAGATCTCCTCGGTCCAGGCCCGGTCGGTGGCGCTGACCGGGGCCAGCACGGTCGGCGGATACCACCAGCCGGGCCCGTCCGGCGCGGTGCCGCGTATCGCCACCGGCGCCCCGTCCGGCACGTAGGAGGCCACGTGCTCGCGGTGCGCGGAGGAGATCAGCGGGCCCATCACGGTGTCCTCGGAGGCCGGGTCGCCGACCCGGACCGCGTTGATGGCCGGCTCGAGCAGCTCCATGAACCGGTCGAGCACCGAGCGCTGGACCAGGATCCGGGACCGGGCGCAGCAGTCCTGCCCGGCGTTGTCGAAGACCGCCGACGGCGCGCTGGCCGCGGCCTTCTCCAGGTCCGCGTCGGCGAACACGATGTTCGCGCTCTTGCCGCCGAGTTCCAGCGTGAGCCGCTTGATCTGGGCCGCGCAGCCGCGCATGACCTGCTGGCCGACCTCGGTCGACCCGGTGAACACGATCTTGCGGACCAGCGGGTGGTCGACCAGCCGCTGGCCGACCACGCGGCCTGGACCCGGCAGGACCTGGAACACGCCCTCGGGCAGCCCGGCGGCGAGGGCCAGCTCGCCGATCCGGATCGCGGTCAGCGGGGTCATCTCGGCTGGCTTGGCCACCACCGTGTTGCCCGCGGCCAGGGCCGGGGCCAGGCCCCAGGACAGGATCGGCATCGGGAAGTTCCACGGCACGATCAGCCCGACCACGCCGAGCGGCTCGGCGAACGTCACGTCCAGCCCGCCGGCCACCGGGATCTGCCGCCCGAAGGCCCGCTCCGGCGCGCCCGCGTAGTACGCCAGCACGTCCCTGACCTGGCCGGCCTCCCAGCGGGCCGCGCCGATCGGGTGCCCGGAGCCGGCCACCTCCAGCGCGGCCAGCTCCTCGGTGTGAGCGCCCACCTCGGCGGCGAACGCGCGCAGCAGCGCGGCCCGCTCGCCGGGCGCGGTGGCCCGCCAGGAGACCTGCGCGGCGGCGGCCCGCTCGATGGCCGCGTCGGTCTCCTGCGCCGAGGTCGACGGGACGGTGCGGACCGGCTGCTCGGTGGCAGGGTTGATCACGGTGTAGGTCGGCATGCTGTGTACTTGTCCCCGTCCCGCCCGGGCTACAGCCGCTCGAACGAGCGGTGCAGCTCCCAGTCGGTGACCGCGGCGTCGAACGCGGCCAGCTCGACCCGGGCGTAGTTGGCGTAGTGCGCGCGGACCTCGGCGCCGAACGCCGCCTCGGCCAGCTCGCTCTTCTCCCACAGGTCCAGGGCGTCGCGCATGGTGTGCGGCACCCGCGGGCCGGTGTCGGTGTAGGCGTTGCCCTGGTGGGCCTCTTCCAGCGGCAGCTCGTTGTCGATGCCGTGCAGCCCGGCGGCGATCATCGCGGCGACGGCCAGGTACGGGTTGACGTCGCCGCCCGGCACCCGGTTCTCCCCGCGCAGCCCCGGGCCGTGGCCGACCAGCCGGATCGCGCAGGTCCGGTTGTCCACGCCCCAGCGGACCGAGGTCGGCGCGAAGCTGCCCGGCACGTACCGCTTGTAGGAGTTGATGTTCGGCGCGTAGCACAGGGCGAACTCGCGCATCGCGGCGAGCTGCCCGGCGATGAAGTGCTCGCCGGCCTTGGACAGCCCGTACGGGCCGTCCCCGGCCAGCACGGACCGGCCGTCGTTATCGCGCAGCGACAGGTGGATGTGGCAGGAGTTGCCCTCGCGCTGGTTCGGCTTGGCCATGAACGTGATGCTCATGCCCTCCTGGTCGGCGATCTCCTTGGCCCCGGTCTTGTAGAGGGAGTGGTTGTCGCAGGTGGTCACGGCCTCGGCGTAGCGGAACGCGATCTCGTGCTGGCCCAGGTTGCACTCGCCCTTGGCCGACTCGACGTACATCCCGGCCCCGGCCATCCCGTTGCGGATCTTCCGCAGCAGCGGCTCGATCCGCGACGTGCCGATGATCGAGTAGTCCACGTTGTACAGGTTGGCCGGGACCAGGTCGCGGTACTGCTTGGCGGCCGCCTCCTCGTAGGTGTCCTTGTAGACCACGAACTCCAGCTCGGTGCCGGCCATCGCCTGCCAGCCCCGCTCGGCCAGCCGGGCGGTCTGCGCCTTGAGGATCTGCCGTGGCGAGGCCACCACCGGCCTGCCGTCCAGCCAGGCCAGGTCGGCCAGGACCAGGACGGTGGCCTCGTGCCAGGGCAGGAAGCGCAGCGTGGACAGGTCAGGGACGAGTACGAAGTCGCCGTAGCCGCTTTCCCACGACGACATCTCGTACCCGTCCACGGTGTTCATGTCGACGTCCACCGCGAGCAGGTAGTTGCAGCCCTCGGCGAGATGATCGGTGACCTCGGCCAGGAAGAACTCCGCGGACAGCCGCTTGCCCTGGAGCCGGCCCTGCATGTCGGTGAAGGCCAGCACCACGGTGTCGATCTCGCCGGTGCCGTAGCCGGTGCGCAGGCGCTCCAGCGTCAGCATTCCCGGGCGGCGCGGGCCGGACCCGCTCGCGGCAGCCATCAGGCGGACAGCTCCCGCTCGATCGCGGCCAGTTCCTCAGCCGTGCCCTGGACCCGCGGGCCGGTGAACCACTTGCGCGCGGACACCGCCCAGTAGATCGCCGCGAAGCCGAGCACGGCCACCACCGCCACGATCGTGTAGTTGAAGTTGCTCAAGGTGATCGGGTTGACCGTGGGCAGCATGAACAGGATCGTGATGAAGATCACCCAGATCACCGCGGTCGTGCCGACCAGCTTGCTCCACCGGCCCAGGTGCCACGGGCCGCGCTGGAAGTTGTCGCCCTGGCGCAGCCGCAGGAAGGTCGGCGTCACGTAGGCGATGTACAGGCCGATGACCGCGATCGAGGTGACCGCCGCGTACGCGGTGGGGTTCCACAGGTAGGGCAGGCCGAGGATGAACGCGCCCGCCGCGGCCAGCCAGATCGCGTTGGTCGGGGTCCTGGTCCGCTTGTTCACCCGGTGCCAGAAGTTCGAGAACGGCAGCGCCCCGTCGCGGGAGAACGCGTAGATCATCCGCGAGTTCGCGGTCACCGAGGACATGCCGCAGAACAGCTGCGCGCCGATCGCGATGAGCAGCAGCAGCTTGCCGGTGGTCAGGCCGGCCGCGTCGATGAAGATCTGGGCCGGCGGCACTGCGGTGGCCGAGCCCACCTCGGCCGTGTAGTTCTGGATCGCGAACGTGACGCCGATCAGCAGCACCCAGCCGGCGATCAGCGACACCACGATCGACATCACGATGCCGCGCGGGCCGCTGCGGGCCGCGTTGTGGGTTTCCTCGGTCATGTGCGCGGACGCGTCGTAGCCGGTGAACGTGTACTGGGCGAGCAGCAGGCCGAGCAGGACCACGTAGAACGAGCTGCTCCAGCCGGTGTTGTTGACGAAGTGCCCGAACACGAAACTCGCGGACTGGTGGTGGGCCGGCTTGATGGCCAGCACGCCGACGATGAGCAGCACGCCCACGATGTGCCACCACACGCTGATGTCGTTCAGCAGCGCGACCAGCCGGACCCCGAACTGGTTCACCACGCCGTGCAGCAGCAGCACGAAGAAGTAGACCAGGATGATGTGGCCGGGCGAGGCGCCGAAGTTCCACTGCAGGTCGAGGAACGCGGTGATGAAGAACGCACAGCCGAAGTCGATGCCCGCGGTCACCGCGACCTGGCCCAGGAAGTTGAACCACCCGGTGAACCAGGACCAGGCGGGCCCGTTCTTCGGCGCCAGCTTGGCGGACCAGTAGTACAGGCCGCCCGCGGTGGGGAAGCTGGAGCAGACCTCGGCCATGGCCAGGCCGACGAGGAGGGTCATCCCCCCGACGATCGGCCAGCCCCAGACGATGACCACGGGCCCGCCGGTGTTCATGCCGAACCCGTACAGGGTCAGGCAGCCGGACAGGATCGAGATGATCGTGAACGAGACCGCGAAGTTGGAGAACCCGGACATCCGCCGCATCAGCTCCTGGGCGTACCCGAGCTGATGCAGGGTGGCTTCATCACTGCCGAGCGGCGCGGGGGCCGCTTGCTCGTTGACTGACACGGCACGCTCCTTCGTCAGGGCGCCGGCTGTTGCCGGACGAGGCGGCCAGCGGAATCCGGGCGGGGACGGGAGGTCGGTGAAGTCGGGTTAGCTCCGGCCCCCCGTGCGAGGATTCGCAATGGTCTAATATCAGACCAATGATGGGCAGCTCCGGCGCAATGTCAATACCCCTGAGCCGGTTCATCATCACCGGTTCCAGGGGAAGCTCCCTGCCGTGGTAGCCACCGGCCTGGAGCTTGCTGCCGTGCTCCGGCCCGTCCGGGCCGGCAACGCGTTCGAGGAAACCGTCGAGCGGCTGCTCACCGCCATCCGGCTGGGCCTGGTCGGCCCGGGGGAGAAGTTCCCGGCCGAGCGCGACCTGGCCGCCCAGCTCGGCGTCAGCCGGCTGACCCTGCGCGAAGCGCTGCGCTCGCTGCAGCAGGCCGGGTTCGTGGAATCCCGCCGGGGGAGGTTCGGCGGCACGTTCGTGATGGCCAGCCCGCCCGCCCCGGGCCGGGCCGAGCTGCTGCGCCAGCTCCGTGAGGACGGTGCCCGGCTGGACGACGTGCTGACCTTCCGGATGGCGGTGGAGACCGGCGCCGCCCAGCTGCTCGCCCAGGCGGTGGCCGGGCCGATCCCGCCGGCCGCGGCCGAGGTGCTGCCCGCCCGGCTGGCCGCGCTGGCCACCGCGGGCCCGCAGGACTACCGGCGCCTGGACACCCTGTTCCACCTGGCCATCGCCGAGCTGACCGGGTCACCGCTGCTCGCCGCGGCCTGCGCGGACGCCCGCATGCGCACCAACGACCTGCTCAACGCGATCCCGGTGCTGCCCCGCAACATCGACCACACCGCGGCCCAGCACACCGCGATCGTGGCCGCGATCCTGTCCGGTGACCCGGACCGGGCCCGCCGAGCGGTGGCCGAGCACCTGGAGGGCACGAGCGCCCTGCTCCGCGGCTTCCTGGCCTGACCCGCCGGGCCCGTGCCGCGGCTCAGTGCCCTTCGTAGGGCAGGCCGATGGGGGTGCGGGGCGGCATCTCGGCCCGGCAGGCCGCGGAGATCGGCGCCAGCCGCCCGGCCAGGTCCGCGGCGGCGTGGGGGTCCGCCGACGCCCAGGGGCGGGCGGCGGCCCGGTCAGTGGCCGCCTCGAGGTCCAGGACCAGCTGCTCGCCGTCCGGCGTGGCGCGGCCGTCCGCGCCGAGCAGCCCGCGGTCCATCAGCCGGGCCGCCGCCGCGTCCCACTCCTCGTCGGTCCAGCCGCGGTTCGGCTGCATGACCTCCCGGTGCATATCCAGCCCCGCGCGCAGCGCCTGCACCTCGAGCCCGTCCAGGTCCGCGGCGACCAGGGCCGCGATGTGGCCGTCGCCGCGGTGCTCGCGCAGCACGGTGGCGGCCAGCCAGAGCCGGGCCAGCGGCTCGTCCGGCACCGGGAGCGCCAGATTGGCCGCGCCCAGCACCCGCCCGCCGCAGTCCGCCCCGGCCATCACCGAATAGAGCTCGTCGGCCACGGCCTCGGTCGCCGCGCCGTCGCTGGCCAGCCCGGCGCCGTCCAGCACCCGGCGCAGCGCGGCCACCGCCCCCGCGGTCCTGGCCGCCATCGCCGCCTCCGGGCTGATCAGCTGCCAGACCGCGGGCAGCGCCCGCTCCACCATCGGCGGCGCGAAGCCGTAGAAGGCGGCGATCACCGGGGCCGCGCCGACCGGCCCGAGCGCCCCGGCCCGGCCCGCGAAGTAGCCGCGCCAGAACCCGCGCAGCCCGGCCGCCTCGTACGCGGCCCGGCCCTCCGCGGTGAAGTACGTCATCACGTGCACCGGCTCGGCCAGCATCCACATCCGCCGGGCCACCGCCGCGGCATCCGTCATGCCTGCCGGGCTCTCCGCCACGTCCGCCGGGCCGTCCGCCGCGCCCGCCTGAGCCGTCATGTTCGTCCTCCCGCGGATCCGCCAGCTGCCAAAACGCCGCCGCCAGGGGGCCGGATTGCAGGCCGGGATGGATTTACGACACAATGATGTTGTGAAAAGCGTGGGAGCGATGACAGGCACGGCACCCGGCGACGCCGGGCGCTCCGCCCTGCCCGCACCCGCGACGCCCGCACCCGCCCAGGCTACGGCGGGGCTGACCGGTTCCGAGCGGGGGACCCGGGCCCAGATCGCCCGGCTCATCCTGGAGCACGGCCCGGCCACCGCGACCGCGCTGTCTGAACGGCTGAGCCTGACCCCGGCCGCGGTCCGACGCCACCTGGACAACCTGCTCGCCGAGGGCATGATCGAGAGCCGGATGGCCCGGCCGTACCACGGCGCGGCCCCGCGCCGGGGCCGCCCGGCAAAGGTGTTCGCGCTCACCGACGCCGGCCGCAGCGCCTTCGAGCACGCCTACGACGACCTGGCGGCCAGCGCGCTGCGCTTCCTGGCCGAGCGGGCCGGGCCGGACGCGGTGGCCGAGTTCGCCCGGCGGCAGGTCGGCGAGCTGGAGCGGCGCTACGCCGCGGTGGTCGCCGCGGCCCCCGCCGCAGACCGGGTGCGGGTGCTGGCCGAGGCGCTGTCCGCGGACGGCTACGCCGCGTCCGCGGCGGGCGCGCCGGTGGCCGGCGGCGGCGAGCAGCTGTGTCAGCACCATTGCCCGGTGGCGCACGTCGCGGCCGAATATCCTCAGCTGTGCGAGGCCGAGACGGAGGCCTTCGGCCGCCTGCTCGGGCTCCCGGTGCAGCGGCTGGCCACGATCGCGCACGGCGACGGCGTCTGCACCACGCACATCACCGCACCGTCCCTGCTGAAGAACCCCGCGTCCGCAGCCCCCGCTGCGGGCCGACCCGCAGCGGCCCCGCCTGCTGCACCTCACCAGTCCGGAGGCACCTCCGCATGACCACAGCAACTCATCCCGAGCTCGACGGGCTCGGTAGCTATAAGTTCGGCTGGGCGGACTCGGATGCGGCCGGCGCCGCCGCGCGCCGCGGCCTGTCCGAGGATGTCGTCCGGGATATCTCGGGCAAGAAGAACGAGCCGCAGTGGATGCTCGACCTGCGGCTGAAGGGCCTGTCCCTGTTCCGCCGCAAGCCGATGCCGTCCTGGGGCTCCGACCTGTCCGGCATCGACTTCGAGAACATCAAGTACTTCGTCCGGTCGACCGAGAAGCAGGCCGCGTCCTGGGACGACCTGCCCGCCGACATCAAGAACACCTACGACCGGCTCGGCATCCCCGAGGCGGAGAAGCAGCGGCTGATCGCGGGCGTGGCGGCGCAGTACGAGAGCGAGGTCGTCTACCACAAGATCCGCGAGGACCTGGAGGAGAAGGGCGTCCTCTTCCTGGACACCGACACCGCGCTGCGCGAGCACCCGGACCTGTTCCAGGAGTACTTCGCCACCGTGATCCCGGTCGGTGACAACAAGTTCGCCTCGCTGAACACCGCGGTGTGGAGCGGCGGCTCGTTCATCTACGTGCCGAAGAACGTGCACGTGGAGATCCCGCTGCAGGCCTACTTCCGGATCAACACGGAGAACATGGGCCAGTTCGAGCGGACCCTCATCATCGTCGACGAGGGCGCCTACGTGCACTACGTCGAGGGCTGCACGGCGCCGATCTACAAGTCGGACTCGCTGCACTCCGCGGTCGTGGAGATCATCGTCAAGGCCGGCGCCCGGTGCCGCTACACCACGATCCAGAACTGGTCGAACAACGTGTACAACCTGGTCACCAAGCGGGCCGTGGCGCACGCCGGGGCGACCATGGAGTGGGTCGACGGGAACATCGGCTCCAAGGTGACGATGAAGTACCCGTCCATCTACCTGATGGGCGAGCACGCCAAGGGGGAGACCCTGTCGGTCGCGTTCGCCGGCTCCGGCCAGCACCAGGACGCGGGCGCCAAGATGGTGCACTGCGCGCCGAACACGTCATCCTCGATCGTGTCGAAGTCGGTGGCCAGGGCCGGCGGCCGCACCTCCTACCGCGGCCTGGTCCAGGTGCAGGAGGGCGCCGAGCACTCGAAGTCGACCGTGAAGTGCGACGCGCTGCTGGTCGACGCGATCAGCCGGTCCGACACGTACCCGTACGTGGACGTGCGGGAGGACGACGTGGAGATGGGGCACGAGGCGTCGGTCTCGAAGATCTCCGAGGACCAGCTGTTCTACCTGATGAGCCGCGGGATGACCGAGGACGAGGCGATGGCCACCATCGTCCGCGGCTTCGTCGAGCCGATCGCCCGTGAGCTCCCGATGGAGTACGCCCTCGAGCTGAACCGGCTGATCGAGCTCCAGATGGAGGGGGCAGTCGGCTGATGACGAACGTTCAGGAGGCCGTGGAGTCCGCGGCCCCGGTATCCGGGCTGCACGAACTCCGCTCCTTCGACCCGGCGGACTTCGGGGTCCCGCGCGGCCGTGAGGAGGAGTGGCGGTTCACCCCGCTGCGCCGTCTGCGCGGGCTGCACACCGATACGGCGCTCCCGCCGGCCAAGGTGGCCGTGGAATGCGATCTCGCTCCCGAGGTCACTGCAGAGGAAGTTGTACGCACCGACCCGCGGGTGGCCAGGGACTGGGTGCCCGCGGACCGCGTCAGTGCCCGGGCGTTCGCCGCGGTCAGTCACGCCACCGTGCTGACCGTCGGCCGCGGCGTGACCGCCTCCCGGCCGAGCACGGTCTCGGTCCGTGGCGACGAAAGCGCCGGTGCGGCGTTCGGCCACCTGGTGATCGAGGCCGCCCCCCAGGCCAGCGCCACCGTGGTACTGGACTACACCGGCAGCGCCACCTACGCCGACAACGTGGAGCTGATCGTCGGCGACGGCGCCGCGCTGACCGTGGTCAGCCTGGCGGACTGGGCCGGGGACACAGTCCACCTGTCGCATCACCACGCCCAGGTCGGCCGGGACGCGCGGATCACGCATACCGCGGTCACGCTCGGCGGCAGCGTGGTCCGGCTGGCCCCGTCGGTCAGCTACACCGGGCCCGGCGGCGACGCCGAGCTGCGCGGCCTGTACTTCGCCGACGCCGGGCAGCACCTGGAGCACCGGTTGTTCGTCGACCATTCCGAGCGCAACTGCCGCAGCCGGGTTTCGTACAAGGGCGCCCTGCAGGGCGACGGCGCGCACGCGGTGTGGATCGGCGACGTCGCGATCCGGGCCGACGCCACCGGTACGGACACCTACGAGTACAACCGGAATCTGGTGCTGTCCGACGGCACCCGGGTCGACTCGGTGCCCAACCTGGAGATCCTGACCGGCGAGGTGGCCGGCGCGGGCCACGCCAGCGCCAGCGGCCGGCTGGAAGATCATCACCTGTTCTACCTGATGGCCCGCGGCATCCCCTACGCCGAGGCGCGCCGGCTGGTCATCCGCGGGTTCTTCGGCGAGCTGATCGAGACCATTGAGGTGCCCGGGCTGCGCGAGCGGATCGCTGCGGCGGTGGAGGCGGAGCTGGCATGACCGAGCTGACGACCTACCTGCGCGCCTGCCCGCTCGCCGACGTGCCGGAGAACGGCGCGCTCGGCGTCGAGCTGAACGGCGAGCCGGTGGCCATCCTGCGGGACGGCGACGAGGTCTACGCGATGCGGGACGTGTGCTCGCACGAGGAAGTCCCGCTGTCCGAGGGCGACGTGTACGACGGCACGGTCGAGTGCTGGCTGCACGGGTCCTGCTTCGACCTCAAGTCCGGCCAGCCCACGGGCCCCCCGGCGACCACCCCTGTACCCGTTTACCCAGTGAAGATCGACGGCGGGGACGTTTACGTATCCCTTCCTGCCGCAGACCAGGAGAGCTGATGTCCACCCTTGAGATCCGTGACCTGCACGCCAGCGTGACCGACGCGGCCGGCCAGAGCCGGGAGATCCTGCGTGGCGTCGATCTGGCGGTCCGGGCCGGGGAGACGCACGCCATCATGGGCCCGAACGGGTCCGGCAAGTCCACCCTGGCGTACGCCATCGCCGGCCACCCGCGCTACCAGGTCACCCAGGGCTCGGTCACGCTGGACGGCGAGGACGTGCTCGGCATGAGCGTGGACGCGCGCGCCCGGGCCGGCCTGTTCCTGGCCATGCAGTACCCGGTGGAGATCCCCGGCGTCTCGGTGTCGAACTTCCTGCGCACCGCGGTGACCGCGGTCCGCGGCGAGGCCCCCAAGCTGCGGCTGTTCCTGAAGGAGCTGAACGCCGCCATGACCGACCTGGCCATCGACCCGGTGTTCGCCCAGCGCAACGTCAACGAGGGCTTCTCCGGCGGGGAGAAGAAGCGCCACGAGATCCTGCAGATGGAGCTGCTCGACCCGAAGATCGCCATCCTCGACGAGACCGACTCCGGCCTGGACATCGACGCGCTGAAGGTCGTTGCCGACGGGGTGAACCGGTACCGCGCCAAGGAGGGCCACGGCGTGCTGCTGATCACGCACTACACCCGGATCCTGCGGTACGTGCAGCCGGACTTCGTGCACGTGTTCGTCGGCGGCCGGATCGTCCGCGAGGGCGGCCCGGAGCTGGCCGAGCAGCTGGAGACCAGCGGCTACGAGGAGTTCGTCAAGGCGGGGGCTGCTTCATGACCTTCGATGTGGCCAGGATCCGGAAGGATTTCCCGATCCTGGAGCGCCAGGTCCGCGGCGGGCAGCCGCTGGCCTACCTGGACAGCGCGAACACCTCGCAGAAGCCCCGCCAGGTGATCGACGCGATGTCGGAGTTCTACGAGCGGCACAACGCGAACATCCACCGGGCCAGCCATCAGCTCGGCGAGGAGGCCACCGCCGCCTACGAGGGCGCCCGGCTGGCCGTCGCGTCGTTCATCGGCGCCCGGGACGCGACCGAGGTGGTGTTCACCAAGAACATCTCCGAGGGCATCAACCTGGTCGCCTACGCGCTGAGCAATGCGGCCACGGCGGGCCAGGACGCGGCCCGGCTGGCGGTGGGCCCCGGCGACGAGATCGTCATCACCGAGATGGAGCACCACTCGAACATCGTGCCCTGGCAGCTGCTCTGCCAGCGCACCGGCGCGACCCTGCGCTGGTTCGGGGTGACCGACGACGGCCGGCTCGACCTGTCCCAGCTGGACGAGCTGATCACCGAGCGGACGAAGCTGGTCGCGCTGGCCCACCAGTCCAACGTGCTGGGCACCGTCAACCCGGTGAAGCTGATCGCCGAGCGGGCCCACCAGGTGGGCGCGCTGGTGCTGGCCGACGCGGCCCAGTCGGTCCCGCACCAGCCGGTCGACGTGCAGGACCTGGGGGTCGACTTCCTCGGCTTCACCGGGCACAAGATGTGCGGCCCGACCGGCATCGGGGTGCTCTGGGCGCGGCGCGAGCTGCTGGAGGCCATGCCGCCGTTCCTGGGCGGCGGCGAGATGATCGAGACCGTCTGGATGGACCACAGCACGTTCGCCCCGCCGCCGCACAAGTTCGAGGCGGGCACGATGCCGATCGCGGAAGCCGCCGGGCTGGCCGCCGCCATCGGCTACCTGACCGAGACCGGCCGGGAGGCGATCGCCGCGCACGAGCACGACCTGCTCGCGTACGCGCTGCCCGCGCTGGCGGAGATCGACGGCTTGCGTCTGCTGGGCCCGGCCGAGCCGGTGGACCGGGGCACCGCGATCTCGTTCGAGGTGGACGGCGTGCACCCGCACGACGTCAGCCAGGTGCTGGACGAATTGGGCATCGCGGTCCGGGCCGGCCATCATTGCGCCTGGCCGCTGCACCGCCGGCTGGGCGTGCAGGCCAGCACCCGGGCCTCGTTCTACCTGTACACGACCCGCGACGAGGTGGACGCGCTGGTCGCCGGCATCCGGCACGCGCAGCGGTTCTTCGGCACCGTGTGAGGTGCTGGCATGAACGGGGCCAGGCCGGGCACCAGACGGAACAGACCAGGGCGAGGGAGGTGTTGAACCGCTCGTGACGCAGATCGAATCCCTGTACCAGGAGATCATCCTGGACCACTACCGGAACCCGCACCACAAGGGTCTCCGGGAGCCCTTTGACGCCCAGGTCCACCACGTCAACCCGCTGTGCGGGGACGAGGTGACCCTCCGGGTGGCGCTGAAGGACGCCGGCGGCGAGCCGGCCGTGGCGGATGTCTCCTACGACGCGCTCGGCTGCTCGATCAGCCAGGCAAGCGCGTCGGTGCTGGCCGACATGGTGATCGGCAAGACGGTCCGCGAGGCTATGGGGATCAACGGGGCGTTCCTGGCGCTGATGCAGTCCCAGGGCCAGGCCGAGCCGGACGAGGACCTGCTCGGCGACGCGATCGCCTTCGAGGGCGTGTCCAAGTACCCGGCGCGGATCAAGTGCGCGCTGCTGGGCTGGATGGCCTGGAAGGACGCCACCGCCCAGGCGCTAGCCGCAGTTGACACGGACAGTGGCGACGCGGACGGTAAGGAGCAGTCATGACCGAGTACGCACCCGACACCACCGCGCAGGACGCCGCGTCGCAGGAGGCGGCGGCGCACCCGTACCCGGCGATGGCCGGGCGGGAGCTGACCCCGGAGGACGAGGACCTGCTCGAGGCGCTGCGCGACGTGGTCGACCCCGAGCTCGGCGTGAACGTCGTCGACCTGGGCCTGATCTACGGCGTGGACCTGGGCGAGGACAAAGTCGCCACCATCGACATGACGCTGACCAGCGCGGCCTGCCCGCTCACCGACGTGATCGAGGACCAGACCCGGGTGGCGCTCGAGGGCCTGGTCAGCGACTTCCGGATCAACTGGGTCTGGCTGCCGCCGTGGGGCCCGGAGAAGATCACCGAGGACGGCCGGGAGCAGCTCCGGGCGCTCGGCTTCAACGTCTGATCTTGCGGGCGCAGCGGAGCGCCGGCCCCGGCCCGGGCGCGGCGGCTTTCGCCGCGTGGCGGGTTTCCGCTAACCTGGCTGTTGTCATGATGCGCGGCCTGCTTCTTCTGCGCCGCGGCGAGGTCCGGTAACCAGGCCGGTCGGCCCCTCGCCGCGGGCTGTTCCGCTGCGCCGACTGGTTCCCCTCCGGTCCACTCTCCTCTGGAGCACCGCGTCATGAGCAATTCCTTTCAGCAGTGCCCGTCCGGCATGCCGTTCCACCGTTATAAGCCGTTCCCGGCGGTCGAGCTGCCGGACCGCCGGTGGCCGTCGCGCACCATCACCGCCGCGCCGCGCTGGCTGTCCACCGACCTCCGGGACGGCAACCAGGCCCTGATCGACCCCATGAACACGGCCCGCAAGCAGGCCATGTTCGAGCTGCTGGTCAGGATGGGCTACAAGGAGATCGAGATCGGCTTCCCGGCCTCCGGGCAGACCGACTTCGACTTCGTCCGGCACCTGATCACCAGCGGCGCCATCCCCGACGACGTACGGGTATCGGTGCTGACCCAGGCCCGCGAGGAGCTGATCGAGCGCACCGTCCAGTCGCTGGCCGGGGCCAAGCAGGCCACCGTCCACCTCTACAACGCGGCCGCGCCGATGTTCCGCCGCGTGGTGTTCGGCTTCGACGGCGACGGCCGGCAGCAGTGCAAGGCCATCGCGGTCGAGGGCACCCGCGCGGTGATCAAGTTCGCCGAGACCTACCTGCCGGACACCGACTTCGGCTACGAGTACTCGCCTGAGATCTTCATGGATACCGAGCTCGACTTCTCGCTGGAGATCTGCGAGGCGGTGATGGACGCCTGGCAGCCGGGCCCGGGCCGGGAGATCGTGATCAACCTGCCGTGCACGGTGGAGCGGTCCACCCCGAACGTGTACGCCGACCAGATCGAGTGGATGAGCCGGAACCTGACCCGGCGGGAGCACGTCGCGCTGTCCGTGCACACCCACAACGACCGGGGCACCGCGACCGCGGACGCGGAGCTGGCCGTGCTGGCCGGCGCGGACCGGATCGAGGGCTGCCTGTTCGGCAACGGCGAGCGGTCAGGCAACGTCGACCTGGTCACCCTGGGCCTGAACCTGTACAGCCAGGGCATCGACCCGATGATCGACTTCAGCGACATCGACGAGATCCGCCGCACGGTCGAGTACTGCAACCGGATCGGCGTGCACGAGCGGCACCCGTACGCCGGTGACCTGGTGTACACCTCGTTCTCCGGGTCGCACCAGGACGCGATCAAGAAGGGCTTCGACGACCTCGAGCGGCGGGCCGCGCAGGCGGGACGGCCAGGCGTCGAGCTGCCGTGGGAGATGCCGTACCTGCCGATCGACCCCAAGGACGTCGGCCGCAGCTACGAGGCGGTCATCCGGGTCAACTCCCAGTCCGGCAAGGGCGGGGTGGCCTACATCATGAAGACCGACCACCACCTCGACCTGCCGCGCCGGCTCCAGATCGAGTTCAGCCAGGTGATCCAGCGGCACACCGACGGTGAGGGCGGCGAGGTGGACGCCGGCCAGATGTGGCGGATCTTCGAGAACGAGTACCTCGCGGCCGGCCCGTTCGAGCTCGTCAAGTTCGCCGCGGAGAGCAGCGAGGGGGCCGAGCGGATCACCGCCACGGTCCGGGCCCACGGCACCGAGCACGTGCTGTCCGGAGTCGGCAACGGCCCGATCGCCGCGTTCTGCCAGGCCCTCACGCCGATCGACATCGGCCTGGGCGGGGTCACCGTGCGGGTGCTCGACTACCACGAGCACGCGCTCACCGCGGGCCGGGACGCCGAGGCCGCGGCCTACCTGGAGATCGAGGCCGGTGACCGGGTGCTGTGGGGTGTGGGCGTCAGCGAGTCGATCGTGCACGCCTCGCTGCGCGGCGTGATCAGCGCGCTCAACCGGGCGGCCAGAGCTCAGGCCGGGCAGTAGCGCAAGCCGGGGCCAGAGGGGCCGGCCGGGTACGTGCCCGGCCGGCCCCTCTGCCTGCCCGGGCGGCTCTGGCGGCTGGGCTCAGCAGTCGACCGAGGCAAACCGCTCGCTGCGGTCGGAGTAGGAGCAGCGGTCCCGCACGTTGCCCGCTGGGCCGCGCAGGATGGCTGTGTCACCGTCGTTGTTCCACACGTACGCGCGGCGGTCCTGGAACAGGTTCCGCTGGGTGTCGCGGCCGCTGCCGGTGTGGACCCGGACCGTGCCGTGGGCCCGCAGCGAGTAGCCCACCGCGAAGTGGTAGACGTGGCGCGAGGTGTCCCGCAGCGTCCAGCCTGACAGGCTGACTGGGTGAGCGGTGCGGTTTCGGAGCTTGACCCATTCGGCGTTCAGGCTCGCGTTCGAGCGGTTGTCGGAGCCCGGTGAGTTGTAGAAGATCTCGCTGATCACCACCGGGCTGGGCGCCCGGTGCGCGGCGGGCGCGGCCAGGGCGGCCGGGCCGCTCAGGGTGAGCAGGCCAGCCGCGATGGTGCTGGCCAGGGCAGTCCTGGCCAGAGCGGGGCCGCGGAGCACGGCAGTACGCATCGAAGTCCCCCCAGAAGGCGTGGATCCGCCGCCCCAGCGGCGGCGGCCACCGGAAAGCTACGGGCCGCGGCCGGCTGACGCCCAGTCCCCGGCCCGCCACCCTCCGCTCGTCTCCGGTGACAAAACTGTGACGCGGGGTCACGATGGGGCGATGTATCACGCGCCGCGGTACGACCGCGCGCTCCTGCTGGGCGAGAAGCGCAACGAGATCCTCACCCTGGACGAGGTGCGGCAGTACGGCCAGGACAGCTTCGGCGACCCGGACTACGTCTGCGTCTACGGCCTGACGCCGGTGCAGTGGTACGCCCGCGGGGCCCGGCTGCTCGGCCGTACCGCGGTCGAGTGCACCAGGGACCCGCTGGCCAGCCTGATCGCCCGCGACGTCGCAGCGCTCGCGGACGCGGCCGGGACGACGTCCCGGCTGGCCGTCGACCTCTTCGCCGGGTCAGCCAGCACGCTGTACTGGATCACCCGGCAGGCGCGTGCCCGCCGCGGCATCGGGTTCGAGCTGGATCCCGCGGTGTTCCGGCTGTCCGCGGAGAACCTCGCCCGCCTCGGCCTGGATCTCGACCTGCGCCCGCAGGACTACGCGGAGGGCCTGGCGGCGCTCGGCCAGCCGGGCGAGGACCTGCTGATCGTGTTCGTGGCCCCGCCCTGGGGCGACGCCCTCCGCGAGGGCGCCGGACTGGACCTGGACCGCACCCAGCCGCCGGTGGCGGAGGCCGTCGGCGCGGTCACCCGCGTGCTCGGTGACCGGCTGCTGCTGTTCGCGGTCCAGCTGTACGAGCGGGTGGAGCCGGCCTCACTGGCCACGCTGACCGCCCGGTTCGACTGGTCCGCCACGTACGTCTACGGCCTGAACGAGCCCGGCCATAACCACGGCCTGCTGCTCGGCACCCATGGCTGGTCGCCCGCCCTGGGGCCGGGCTGACCGCCTGCCTCCTCAGCGGCGGCAGAACGGGATCGCGTGCGCGCTGACGGGCCGCTGGCCACCGCGGCGGCCAGCGCCCGCTCGACCGCGCTAGCATCAGCGCCGCGGCCCGGCCCGGGGACCGGCCGACCTCTCGACGGATAGTAATGACTCGGAGGCTGGGAGTAGTGGGAAACGACATACCCGCAGGTGGGCGCTGGGTTGAGGTCCCGCCTGAGCGCCTGCCGGGGTGGGTGGACGGCTTCGCCGCCCGGCACGGCGGCGTGGCGGTCGCCCCCGGCCCCGGCACCACGGGAGACCCGGCCGGCCCGGACGGCCCGGGGGAGGGGCCCGCCGCCGGCGTCACGGGCGAACCCGGCCCCGGCGGCCGGATCAGCGCGGACGGGAGCGAGATTGTGTTCCTCGGCACCGACGGCGCGGTGGCGCTCTGCCAGGTCCCGTTCCCGCCGCTGGCCGCCGCCCTCGAGGCGGGCGCGGGGGAGGCCCTGGCCCGCCGGGCCGGCGAGCTGATCGCGGAGCACGCGCTGGCCGACCGGACCGTGGCGGTGCTGCTGGTCCGCCTCGGCGGCTACGCGGCCGGGGTGTTCACCGGGCCCGGCCCGCGGCTGGCCGCCTCGAAGGTCGGGGCCCGCCTGGTGCACGGCCGCAGCGCGGCGGGCGGCACCTCCCAGCACCGCTTCGCCCGCCGCCGGGAGAAGCAGGCCGCCGAGGCCCTGGGCGCGGCCGCGGACACGGCGGCCGCGGTGTTCGGGCCCTTCGCCGGGCGGATCGACGCGGTGGTCCTGGGCGGTGACCGGCGCGCCGTCGCGGGCCTGCGCGACGATCCCCGGCTGCGCCCCTACTTCGCGCTGGCCGTGGACCGCTTCCTGACGGTCCCCGATCCCCGTCTCACGGTGCTGCGCGCCTCGCCCCGCCAGTTCCGCGCCGCCCGCATCCGCCTCACCGGCCCCGCGTGACCCATCCCCGTAGCGATCGATGTTACGTCGCTTAACTACGAAGTTAAGCGACGTAACATCGATCGGATTCAGGAGCGGCTGGTGCCCTCTGCCCCTGACCAGGCCCAGGTCAGCGGGCGAAAATGCGGTTGCCGCCCGATCCGGCGGACCGGATACACTGAATACGTGCATCCACTCACCTCTTAGCGCTGTGCCCCGAGCCGGGGAGACATCGGCACATCAATGTCCGATATGTCGCGTTATGAGAGAGTTAGGAAACTCCCGATGATTTCCGCGGAAGCGGTCGAGCTGCGCGCGGGTGCGCGCCTCCTGCTGGAATCCGCCACCTTCCAGGTCACTGCCGGGGACAAGATCGGCCTGGTGGGGCGCAACGGGGCGGGCAAGACAACGCTGGCCAAGGTGCTGTCCGGCGAGGGCCAGCCGGCCGGCGGCACGATCAGGTCCGCCGGGTCGATCGGCTACCTGCCGCAGGACACCCGGGCCGGCGACCTGGAAGGGCTGGCCATGGACCGGGTGCTGTCCGCGCGCGGCCTCGACGAGCTGATGAGGAAGCTGCGCGAGGCCGAGCTCCAGATGGCCGACGCCAACCCGGCCCGCCGGGACGCGGCCGTGCGCCGGTACGGCAACCTGGAAGAGCGGCTGTCCGTGCTCGGCGGGTACGCCGCCGAGGCCGAGGCGTCCTCGCTGGCGGCCAGCCTCGGGCTGCCCGCCCAGGCGCTGCGCCAGCCGCTGCGCACGCTGTCCGGCGGGCAGCGGCGCCGGGTCGAGCTGGCCCGGATCCTCTTCGGCGGGTCCGGGACCCTGCTGCTTGACGAGCCGACCAACCACCTGGACGCCGACTCGGTGAGCTGGCTGCGGGACCACCTCCGGTCGTTCCGCGGCGGCCTGGTGGTGATCAGCCACGACACCGGCCTGCTCGAGGCGGTGGTCAACAAGGTCTACCACCTGGACGCCGACCGCTGCGTGCTGGACATCTACAACCTGGGCTGGAAGGCCTACCTGGACCAGCGGGAGACCGACGCGCGGCGGCGCCGCCGGGAGCGGGCCAACGCCGAGCGGCAGGCCGCCGCGCTGTCCGCGCAGGCCGACAAGATGCGGGCCAAGGCCACCAAGGCCCGGGCCGCGCAGGGCATGCAGCGGCGGGCGGAGCGGCTGCTGGCCGGGGTCAGCACCGAGCGGCGGGCCGAGCGGGTGGCCAGGCTCCGGTTCCCCGAGCCGGCCCACTGCGGCCGGACCCCGCTGACCGCCCAGGGGCTGAGCAAGTCCTACGGCTCGCTCGAGGTGTTCACCGACGTGGACGTGGCCGTGGACCGCGGCGCCCGGGTGGTCGTGCTGGGGCTGAACGGCGCGGGCAAGACCACGCTGCTGCGGCTGCTGGCCGGGGTCGAGCAGCCGGACACCGGCGAGGTGCAGCCCGGGCACGGGCTGCGGCTCGGCTACTACGCCCAGGAGCACGAGACCCTGGACGTCACCCGGACCGTGCTGGAGAACCTCCGCGCGGCCGCCCCGGACCTGTCCGAGGCCGAGCACCGCAGCATCCTGGGCTCGTTCCTGTTCTCCGGCGACGACGTGGCCAAGCCGGCCGGGGTGCTGTCCGGCGGCGAGAAGACCCGGCTGGCCCTGGCCCTGCTGGTGGTGTCCGGGGCCAACGTGCTGCTGCTCGACGAGCCGACGAACAACCTCGACCCGGGCAGCCGGGCCGAGATCCTCTCCGCGCTGCGCCGCTTCGCGGGCGCGATCGTGCTGGTCACGCACGACGAGGGAGCGGTCGAGGCGCTGTCTCCCGAGCGGGTCGTCCTGCTGCCCGACGGGGTGGAGGACGCCTGGAGCGAGGAACTCGCCGATCTGGTGGCGCTGGCCTGACCTTCGGGAGCGTCCATCCGGGGCCTGGCCAGGCCCCGGATGGACGCTGGATCCTCGCCTCAAAGATAGGGATCTTTTGCGGACGTGTGGGTAGCCGATCACGGTTTAATGCGTGATCATGGCGGGATACGGTAACGCAGCGGTCACTTCAGCTCACCGGGAGGTACGCGTGGCCGAGACCCTGAAAAAGGGCACCAGGGTGACTGGTGCCGACCGGACCAAGCTGGCATCGGACCTCAGGAAACGGTACGACGGCGGGGAGAGCATCCGGTCCCTGGCCGCTTCGACCGGCCGGTCGTACGGTTTCGTGCACCGGATCCTCACCGAATCCGGAGTTTCGCTGCGCGGCCGCGGCGGGGCCACCCGCGGCAAGCCGAAGCGCTGATCCAGCCTCCCGGCCGCCGGCCCGGGGCAGGAACTGGCGCCCACCGTGGCGCCATTCCGGTGGCGGCCGGGCGGGTTTACCCGCCGTTGAGCAAAGCCCGGCGCGAAGGCCCGCCGCGCCGAGCGATATGCGAAGTTACTGCTGTTTCTGCCGTTAATCTGTGCTCGCCAGCGAGCGCAGGGCTGCTACGCGCGCTGCCTGCTGTGCTAGCCGCTCGCTGGCTCGGTAAGCATCGGTTCGCCCAGAGCGGATCCGGGAAGAACCCGCCGCGGCCGCGGGTTGGCTGGGGCATGAATCCGTCCAGCTGGCAGGCCATGCGGTCGTTCACCCGCGACCCTACGGTCACCCGGCAGCGGCTGAAGCCGGGCACGGTCCGGCGGGTCGCCGGCTACGCACGGCCGTACCGCCGTGAGCTGATCATCTTCCTGCTGGCCACCGTCGCTGGACGCGGTGATCACGGTCGCGGTGCCGCTGCTGCTCGGCCGGATCGTCAACGCCATCGAGCTCAAGCAGACCGAGGTGGTGCTCGGCATCGCCGCCGGGGTGGCCGGGCTGGCGCTGCTCGACGCGGCGCTCGGCCTGGGCCAGCGCTGGTACTCGGCCCGGGTCGGCGAGGGCCTGATCTACGACCTGCGCACCAGCGTGTTCCAGCACGTGCAGCGGCAGCCGATCGCGTTCTTCACCCGGGCGCAGACCGGCTCGCTGGTCAGCCGGCTGAACAGCGACGTGATCGGCGCGCAGCAGGCGATCACCTCGACCCTGTCCGGGGTGGTGTCCAACGCGCTGTCGCTGATCCTGGTGCTGGCCGCGATGCTCTACCTGTCCTGGGTGGTCACCGTGGCCGCGCTGGTCCTGCTGCCGGTGTTCATCCTGCCCGCCCGCGCGCTCGGCCGCCGGATGCAGCGGCTGACCAGGGAGTCCATGCAGCTGGACGCGGCCATGGGGTCGACCATGACCGAGCGGTTCAACGTGGCCGGCGCGATGCTGGTCAAGCTCTTCGGCCGGCCCGCCGAGGAGGCCGGCACGTTCTCCGCCCGGGCCGCGCGGGTCCGCGACATCGGCGTGGTCACCGCGATGTACGGGCGGGTCTTCTTCACCGCCCTGGTCCTGCTGGCCTCGGTGGCCACCGCGCTCGTCTACGGCCTGGGCGGGTCGCTGGTCATCCAGGGCACGATCAGCCTGGGCGCGCTGGTCGCGCTGGCCAGCCTGCTGTCACGGATGTACGGGCCGATCACCGCGCTGTCCAACGTGCAGGTCGACGTGATGACCGCGCTGGTCAGCTTCGACCGGGTCTTCGAGATCCTGGACCTGAAGCCGCTGATCGAGGACAAGCCCGGCGCGGTGCCGCTGCCAGGCCGCGGCCACGACATCGTCAGCGCCGCCGAAGACAGCAACGGCGCCGCGGCCGGCCCGGCCCCGGACATCGAGTTCGACCACGTGTCGTTCCGCTACCCGCAGGCGTCCGAGGTCTCGCTGGCCTCGCTGGAGTCGATCGCGCTGCCGGTCCCCGAGCACGCCGGGCCGAACTCCGAGGTGCTCCGCGACGTCTCGTTCCGGGCGCCGTCCGGCCAGCTCACCGCGCTGGTCGGGCCGTCAGGCGCGGGCAAGACGACGATCACCCACCTGGTCTCCCGGCTGTATGACCCGATGGAGGGCGCGGTCCGGATCGGCGGTTACGACCTGCGCGACGTGACCCAGGACTCGCTGCACGACGTGATCGGCGTGGTCACCCAGGACGCGCATCTGTTCCACGACACGATCCGGGCCAACCTGCGGTACGCCCGGCCCGGCGCGACCGACGCGGAGCTGGAGCGGGCCTGCCGGGCGGCGCAGATCTGGGACCTGATCGAGTCGCTGCCGGACGGCCTGGACACGGTCGTCGGCGACCGCGGCTACCGGCTGTCCGGCGGCGAGAAGCAGCGGATCGCGCTGGCCCGGCTGCTGCTCAAGGCCCCGGCCGTGGTCGTGCTCGACGAGGCCACCGCGCACCTGGACTCCGAGTCGGAGGCGGCGGTGCAGCGGGCGCTGGCCACCGCACTGGCCGGCCGGACCTCGCTGGTGATCGCGCACCGGCTGTCCACGATCCGGGAGGCGGACCAGATCCTGGTCATCAGCGACGGGCAGGTGGCCGAGCGCGGCCAGCACGAGGACCTGCTGGCCGCCGGCGGCCTGTACGCCGAGCTGTACCGGACCCAGTTCGCCCGGCAGGAGCCGCAGCCCGCGCCGGCCGCCGGCTGACCGCACACGCCGGCCCGGCTGACCGCACAGCAGGCCGAGCCCTGCACCCCCGGGCTAGATGGCCCGCTGGGCGCCGCCGTCGACGGTGATCATCTGCCCGGTCAGGTAGCTGGCCGCGGGGGACAGCACGAACGCGGCGACCTTGCCGAACTCGTCGGCCTCCCCGTAGCGCTGCAGCGGGATCGCGGTCGACAGCCGGGCCCGCACCTCGTCCGGGTCGCCGCTGCGCGCGTCCAGCCACCGGACCCGGCCGGTGGCAATCCGGCCGGGCAGCAGGCCGTTCACGCGGATCCCGCGCGGGCCCAGTTCGTCGGCCATGGTCTTGGCCACCCCGGCCAGGCCCGGCCGCAGGCCGTTGGAGATGGCCAGGGCGGGGATCGGCGACCGGACCGACGAGGACAGCACGAACGCGATCGAGCCGCCCTCGCCCAGCTCGGCGCCGGCCAGCCGGGCCAGCCGCACCGCGCCCAGGAACACGCTCTCGAACGCGGCCCGCCACGCGTCGTCCCCGACCGCAGAAGTGCCGCCGCCGGGCGGCCCGCCCACGCTGATCAGCACCCCGTCCAGGCGGCCGAAGGCCTCCCGGGACGCGGCCAGCAGCCGGGCGGCCGCCTCCGGGTCCGCGTTGTCCGCGGTGATCCCCACCGCGTGGCCGGGACCGCCAAGACCGGCGGCCGCATCCGCCACGGCAGCAGCGTCGCGGGCGCTGAGCACCACCTTTGCCCCGTCCGCCGCCAGCGCCTGGGCGGTAGCCAGCCCCAGGCCCCGGCTCCCGCCAGTGATCAGGTACACCCGGTCGCGCAGGCCAAGATCCATAGCGGCCATCTTGCCGCACGCGGTTCAGGTGCCGTAGCCGACCCGGCGCAGGTCGGTGCCGGCCACCTGCTCGATCTCCTTGACCTGGGCCGGGCTGAGCAGCCGCCGCCAGCTGCCGGACTCCACCGCCCGGCGCGGGCCGGTCCGGGGCAGGGCCCCGAGCGCGACCCGGGCGCCGATGAACTCCGACACCACGCGGCCGGCCGTGGCGGGGGAGCGGACCACCTCCTCATAACGCAGCGTGGTCAGCTGCTCGGCGCTCATCCCGGTGCGCAGCCTGGCCATCTGGCGGACCGCGCCGCGCCAGTGCAGCGCGCACCGGGCGGCCAGCGAGAGCTGCGGCCAGGAGGCCAGGTCGGACGGGGTCTCCAGGCCGAAGAACGGGTTGGGCAGGTCGCCCTCGACATTGGCCAGGCTGGGCCGGAACACCGAGATCAGCGCGGTGTCGCCGAGCATGCTGGCGACCACGTCCCGGCCGTCCCTGATGATCTGCACGATCCGGGCGTCGCCGAACGCCTCGACCAGGCTCTCCGCGCAGTACATCAGGTCCGGGCTGGCGTCGCCGTAGCGCAGGATGTCCCGCTCGGCGATGCAGGTGCCCGCGCCGGTGACCCCGCCCGCACTGCGGCAGGCCGCCGAGCAGCCCAGGCAGCTGTCCGGGGTGACCTGCCAGGCCTGGGCGAACGCATCCCGCAGCACGGTGGTCGCGGCCTCGCCCTTGCCCCGCTGGATGGACGGGCTGCGCGCGAACGCGTGCACCACGCTGGTCACCGCGGGCTGGCCGATCGTCATGTGAAATCCGGCGGACCGCTTCAGCGCGCGGGCCAGCGCGTCCGTCCCCGAGTACGGGGCGCCGATCACGAAGACCGGCTGACGGACCTTACGGCCGTTGACCACGAGGATGTGCGGGCGGGCTGCCATGGCTACCGGACAGTCTGGCAGCTGTCAGGGGTGCGCATGCTTGTTCCGGCCGGCCGCCGCCGGCAGTGATCACCGGCGTGCGCGCTGAGGTTCAGCGCGGACAAAATCAGCGGCATATGGCTGAACGCCTGCGGGGTGTTGCCGACCTGGCGGTCGTACCGCGGGTCGTACTCCTCGCTGAGCAGCCCCACGTCGTTGCGCACCGCCAGCAGCCGGGTGAACAGCTCGACCGCCTCGTCGTACTCGCCGATCATGTGCAGCGCGTTGACCAGCCAGAAGCTGCAGGCCAGGAAGGCACCCTCGGCCCCGGTCAGGCCGTCGACCACGCCCGCCGGGTCGGCCGGGCTCTCCGGCAGGCTGTACCGCAGCACCAGGCCGTCCTTGACCAGCTCGCGCTGGATCGTCCGGACGGTGGAGACCACCCGCGGGTCGGACGCGGGCAGGAAGCCCACCTCGGGGATGAGCAGCACCGAGGCGTCCAGCTCGGTGCTGCCGTAGTACTGGGTGAACGCGCCGCGGACCGGGTCGTAGCCCTTCGCGCAGACCTCGCTGTGGATCCGGTCCCTGGCGTCGCGCCAGCGCTCTGTCGGGCCCGGCTGGCCGAGCTCGGTCAGCCGGACCGCACGGTCGAACGCCACCCAGGCCATCACCTTGGAGTGCACGAAGTGCTGGCGCGGCCCGCGCACCTCCCAGATGCCCTCGTCCGGCTCGTGCCAGTGCTTCTCCAGGAACAGCAGCAGCCGCCGGAGCAGCCCCCAGGTATGCCGGTCGAACCGCATGCCCGCCTGGCCGCCGAGCGCCAGCGCGTCGATGACCTCGCCGTACACGTCCAGCTGGCGCTGGGACACGGCGGCGTTGCCGATCCGGACCGGCACCGAGCCCTCGTAGCCGGCCAGCCAGTCCGCCTCCCACTCGGGCAGCCGCCGCTCGCCCGCCACCCCGTACATGATCTGCACGTCGCTGGGGTCCCCGGCGATGGCCCGGCCCAGCCACTCCCGCCAGTCCACGGCCTCCTGGGTGTAGCCGGTGCGCAGCAGCGCCTCCAGCGTGATCGTGGCGTCCCTGAGCCAGCAGTACCGGTAGTCCCAGTTCCGCACGCCGCCGATGTCCTCGGGCAGTGAGGTGGTCGGGGCGGCGACGATGCCGCCGGTGGGCGCGTAGGTCAGCGCCTTGAGGGTGATCAGCGACCGGATCACCGCGTCCCGGTACTCGCCCTCGTAGCTGCACCGGCTCACCCAGCCGTCCCAGAACGCGGTGGTCGAGGCCAGCGCCCCGGCCGCATCGACCGCTTCGGGGGCGGGCAGGTGGGACGGCCGCCAGGCCATCACAAAGGGCACCTCGTCACCGGCTGACACCACGAACGTCGCCTCGTGGGCCATGTCCTTCCCGGTCAGCCGGACCGGGCTGCGCAGCCACACCGAGTCCGGCCCGGCCACCGCGGTCACCGCCCCGGTGGCCTTGTCCCTGCGCACCCAGGGAATGATCTTCCCGTAGCCGAACCGCAGCCGGAGCACGGTCTCCATCTCCACGGTGCCCCTGACCCCGCGGACGATCCGGATCAGCACCGGCTGCTCGCCGCCGCGCGGCGGCATGAAGTCGATCACCCTGACCACACCGCTGGCCGTGGTCCACTCGGTCTCCAGGATCAGCGTGTCGCCCTGGTAGCGCCGGGACACCGCGTTGCCGCGGGCCGCGGGCACCTGCGAGGCGACGGGCGCGATCAGCCAGTGGCCGTTGTGCTCGTCGCCGAGCAGCGCGGCGAAGGCGGCGGGGGAGTCGAACCGTGGCAGGCACAGCCACTCGACGCAGCCGTTGATCCCCACCAGGGCGGCCGTCTGCATGTCGCCGATCAGCGCGTAATCCTCGATGAGCCCAGCCACCCGTGCCTCCTTACGCATCCTGCCGGTACGGTACCGGGCCGCAGTCCACGGCGAGTGTCAGGAGTTAGGGATACGGGATTTGCGGCGCGGGCCGGGCTGCCTCGCCCGAGCGAGCAGCGGGCTGCCGGCGAAGCCGGCCAGCGAGCGGAGGGCCGCGGCGCTGTTTTCCTGACGAGCGATGAGGCGCGACGAAGGAGCGCCGAGGGAGCGAGGAGGGAAGGCAGCGCCTCTCCAGCGGCCCGGCGCTCGCCAGCAAGCACAGCAACAGTTCGGTAACGGGGATTAGCGCCTGCTCGGCAGGGCATGGTATAACCCTATATACCTATTAAACAGATCGGGAATATCAATCAGATCGGGAAGGTGGACGATGCGGCGAGCGCTCGTTGCAGCGGGAGCTGCCGGTATCACCCTGCTGGCGGCCGCGTGCGGGTCGTCGGGCGGCGGCGGTACTGCGTCGGGGGGGTCCAGTTCGTCGGGCCCGGTGACGCTGCGGCTTGGCTACCTGCAGAACATCACGCACGCCTCGGCTCTGGTGGCGATTAAGGAAGGCTTCTTCACCAAGAACCTGGGCAACGGCGTGACGCTGAAGCTGACCCCGTTCAGCACCGGCACCGAGGAGGCCACCGCGCTGCTGGCCGGCCAGCTGGACGCGGCCTACGTCGGGCCCAACCCGGCGATCAAGGCCTTCCAGACCTCCGGCGGCAAGCTCATCAAGGTGATCTCCGGAGCCGCGTCGGGCGGCGCCGCCCTGGTCGTGAAGAAGGACATCACCAGCGCCAGCCAGCTCAAGGGCCAGAAGCTGGCCACCCCGTCGCTGGGCAACACCCAGGACGTGGCGCTGCGGTACTGGCTCAAGCAGCACAACCTGACCACCACCCAGGCCGGCGGCGGTGACGTGCCGATCACCCCGGTGACCCCGAACTCGGCGGCTGTGGACGAGTTCGCCTCCGGCCAGATCGCCGGCGGCTGGGAGCCCCAGCCGTACGTCGCCGAGATGGTCGCCGCCGGCGGCCACGTGATGGTCGACGAAGCGAGCCTGTGGCCGGGCGGCAAGTTCGTGACCACCCAGCTGGTCGTGCTGTCGTCCTACCTGAAGGACCACCCGGACGTGATCAACGGGCTCCTCAAGGCGCCAGATCGAGGCCACCGACTTCCTCAACAACAACAAGTCCGCGGCCGAGCAGGCGGCCAACGCCCAGCTGGCCACGCTGACCGGCAAGAGCCTCAAGCCGGACATCCTGGCCGAGACGTTCAAGTCCATCACGTTCACCGACGACCCGATCGCGTCCTCGCTGCTGACCGACGCGCAGCACGCGACCGCCGTCGGGCTGCTGGACCCGATCAGCAACCTGAGCACCATCTACGACCTCGATCCGCTCAACAAGCTGCTGTCCGCAGCAGGGGAACAGACGGTGAGCAGCTCATGAGCCTGGCCGGAAACGGCCGCCGCGGGACCCCGGAGCGCGCTCCGGGGTTCTCCGGCGTTCCGAACCTGACCGTGGTGGCCGACCGGGAGCCGGCCACCTCCGCTGCCGGGCCCGCGGTCCGGCTGACCGACGTGACCAAGGTGTACGGGCAGGGCACCCGTGCGGTGCTGGCCCTGGACAAGGTGTCGCTGTCCGTTAAGCCCGGCGAGTTCACCTGCATCATCGGCGCGTCCGGCTGCGGCAAGAGCACGCTGCTGAACCTGGTGGCCGGGCTTGACCAGGTCTCCTCCGGGGACCTGGCCACCACCGGCCAGGTCACGCTGATGTTCCAGGAGCCCGCGCTGTTCCCGTGGCTGTCGGCCAGCAAGAACGTGGAGCTCGCGCTGCGGGCCCGTGGCGTGCCCAAGGCCGAGCGCCGGGCGCGCGCACAGGAGCTGCTCGAGGCCGTGCACCTGGGCGGGTTCGCGAACAAGCGGCCGCACGAGCTGTCCGGCGGCATGCGGCAGCGCGTCGCCATGGCCCGGGCGCTGGCCCAGGACGTCGACGTGCTGCTGATGGACGAGCCGTTCGGCGCGCTGGACGCGATGACCAGGGACCTGCTGCACGACGAGCTGGAGCGGATCTGCGCCGAGCGGACGCTGACCGTGCTGTTCGTCACGCACAACGTGCGCGAGGCGGCCCGCCTCGGCGACCGGGTGATCGTGCTGAGCAGCCGTCCCGGCAAGGTCATCGAGGAGTACCAGGTGCCCAGGACGGGCCCCCGCCGGATGGACTCACCCGAGGTCAGCGAGCTGGCCGCGTCCCTGACCGACCGGCTGCGAGTGGAGATGAGCCGCCATGTCCGCTGACCTGACCGACCGCCGGGCGCTGGCCGGCCTGGACAACCTGGAGCTGCAGGAGGCGCTGGCCGCCGGGCCCGGCCGCAAGGGCCGGATGGCGGCCAAGACCTGGGCCGCGACCTGGCCCAAGCTGCTGGCCATCGCGATCGTGCTGGTCCTCTGGCAGCTGGTCTACCTGGCGGACTGGCACGGCTCGTCCACCAACGGGATCATGAAGGGGCCGGTCCAGACGCTGCCGGTGCTGTGGCACGACCTGCAGCACGCCCAGCTGTGGGGGGCCATCGGCATCACCCTGCGCAGCGCGCTGATCGGCTACTCCGCCGCGCTGGTGATCGGCTCGCTGGTCGGCGCGCTGGTGTCGCGGATCAAGCCGCTGCGGGCCGCGGTCGGCTCGATCATCACCGGGCTGCAGACCATGCCGTCGATCGCCTGGTTCCCGTTCGCGATCATCTTCTTCGGGATTTCCCAGGCCGCGATCCTGTTCGTGGTCATCCTCGGCGCGGCCCCGTCGATCGCGAACGGGCTGATCGCCGGGGTGGACTACACGCCGCCGCTGCTGCTGCGGGCCGGGAAGGTGCTCGGGCTGAAGCGGGTCGCGCTGTACCGGCACCTGATCCTGCCCGCCTCGCTGCCGTCGTTCATCGCCGGCATGAAGCAGGGCTGGGCGTTCGCCTGGCGCTCACTGATGGCGGGCGAGCTGCTCGTCCTGCTCGGCACGTTCTCGCTGGGCCGGCTGCTGTCCACCTACCAGGACCAGCTGGACATGGCCGGGGCGATCTCGATCATGATCGTGATCCTGACCATCGGCATCCTGGTGGACATGGGGTTCAACCAGGTCAACGGGGTGATCCGGCGGCGCTGGGGGCTGGTCGACACGGGGAACGGGACGTAGTCCCGGGCTCGGGTGGTCGCGGCTAGCCCCCCGCCGCGGCCACCCGGTGCTCGCCGGTGCAGACGTTCATCGAGCCACCCGCAGGAAGCCGATCAGGGCCAGCCCGGTGCCGGCGGCCAGCTCGGCCGCGGCCGAGGACGGCGCGGACACCGCGGCGTGCAGCCCGCCGGTCCGGCTGAACACCTGCTGCGCAGGTCGTCGATCCCGGACCGGCCGCAGACCCCGCAGGCGCTGGTCATCAGGAAACTGCGGGCCCGCCCGGCCGGGCCGGGCCGCCCCGGGGCGCAGGGTGACGTCGGCGACGTTCCCGTCGTGATCCGGGTGGCCGCAGTCGCCCGGGCAGATCCTGATCTGCTCGACGTCGTCGGCGCGCCCCACGATGCCCTCGCTGACCAGGAAGCCCGCGGCCAGGTCGAGGTCGTCGCCGGGGGTCCGCATGGTCAGCGTGAGAGCCTGGCCGCCGATCCTGATGCCCAGCGGCTCCTCCGCGGCGAGCAGGTCGGCCCGGCCGTCCCTGGTGCCGGGCCCAGGCTAGCCTTGCGGCGCAGCAGGTCCTGTGATGGCATTCGGCGGTAAACGGGTTAGCCCCGGGCCGGTGCCGGGGCGGGGGAAGGCGGGGCAGACATGACGGACAGCGCGGTCCTGGCCGAGCGGGCGGCCCTGGAGCAGGAAGTGGCCGGGCGGACGCTGTGCGACGAGCTGGCCGCCACCGCGGACAGCTTCGGCGAGCTTCCCGCCTACTCCGACCGGGACGGGACCGGCGGCCCGTGGCAGACCATCACCTGGGCGCAGACCAGGGAGATGGCCCTTGACCTGGCCGCCGGGCTGATCGCGGCGGGCCTGCAGCCCGGCGAGCGGGTCGCGATGATGCTGCCCAACCGGGTCGAGCACGTGCTGGCCGACTACGCCACCGTGCACGCCGGAGGCGTTCCCGTGACGTTCTACGCCACGCTGGCCCCGGACCAGATCAGCTACCAGGCGCAGGACTGCGACGTCAGGATCGCGGTGCTGGACGGCGCGGACCAGCTCGCCCGCTGGGCGCCGGCTCTGGCCGCGATGCCCGGCCTGGCCAGCGTCATCGTCAGGGACGCGGCCGCCTGCCCGGACGGGGACCGCCGTTTCGTCAGCTGGGCGGACTTCCTGGCGGCCGGCGCGGAGCAGCGGGTCGCGGACCCGGGCCCGGTGGCCAGCCGCATCGCGATGATCACCCCGGAGAGCCCGGCCACGCTGCTGTATACCTCGGGCACAACGGGGAACCCGAAGGGCGTGGTGATCAGCCACGCCAGCATCGAGTACGAGCTGGAAGCCACGGTCTTCGCGGGAAACTTCAAGCCGCACGTGCGGTGGGTGTCCTACCTGCCGCTGGCGCACATCGCGGAGCGCATGTTCACCCTGTACGCGGCGGTCAGGTTCGCCAACCACACGTATTTCTGCCACGACGCGTCGACCCAGCTGATCGGCACCGTGGGCGAGGTCCAGCCGACCGCGTTTTTCGGCGTGCCGCGGGTGTGGGAGAAGATCCAGGCCGGGATCCGGTCCCTGATGTCCCTCGAGCAGGACGAGGCCAAGCGGGAAGCGGCTGCCGCGGCGATGGCCACCGGCCTGGAGTACGTGCGGGCCAGTCAGTTCGGCAGTGCGGCGGACGAGGAACTGACCGCGCGGTTCGCCGCGGCCGAGGAGGCGCTTCTCAAGCCGGTGCGCTCGCTGCTCGGCCTGGGCCAGGCGGAGATCGTCCTCAGCGCCGCCGCGCCGCTGCCGCCCGAGGTTGGTGCCTTCTTCGCCGGGCTCGGCCTGCGCATCCTCGACGTGTACGGGATGACCGAGACGACCGGCGCGTTCACCGCCAACACCATGCAGGCGTTCCGGCTCGGCACGGTTGGCCGGGCACTGCCCGGCGTGGAGCTGAGGCTGGCCGACGACGGGGAGATCCTGACCCGCGGCCCGCTGAACACCGTTGGCTACCTGAACCTGGCGGAGCAGACCGCGGCGCTGATCGACGCCGACGGCTGGCTGCACACCGGCGACATCGGCACCCTGGACGCGGACGGCTTCCTGTCCGTGGTGGACCGCAAGAAGGAGCTCATCATCACCGCGGGCGGGGAGAACATGGCCCCGGCCGCAGTGGAGAACCTGCTGGTCGAGCACCCGCTGATCGGGCAGGCGCTGGCCTTCGGCGACCGCCGGCCGTACGTGGTGGCGCTGCTCACCCTGGACAGCGAGGTGGCGCCCGGCTGGGCGGCGGCCCGCGGGATCAGCGCCGGGTCGCTGGCCGAGCTGGCCGCGCACCCGGACGTGCTGGCCGAGGTGACCGCCGCGGTGGCCGAGGCCAACCAGCGGCTGGCCCGGGTGCAGCAGGTGAAGAGCTGGCGGCTGCTGCCGGTGGAGTGGACCGCGGAGAGCGGCGAGCTGACCCCGACGCTGAAGCTCAAGCGCCGGATCGTGCACGAGAAGTACGCCGACGCGATCGACACGCTCTACAGCGCTGGCTAGCTCGCGGCCGGCGGCCGGAAGATCAGGCAGCTGCTCGTGGCGTGCGCGTAGAGCTTGCCGGTCTCGTCGGTGAGCTGCGCCTGGGCCAGCGCGGTGCGGGAGCCGAGGTGGGTCACCGTGCCCTCGCTGCGGAGCCGCCCGGTCGCGGTGGTCACCGGGCGGAGGAACTTCACGGTCAGGTCCATCGACGTGGAGGCGGTCCCGGCGGGCAGCAGGCTGAGCACCGCGCAGGCGCAGGCCGAGTCGAGCAGCGTGGCGAACACGCCGCCGTGCACCGAGCCGGTCAGGTTGTAGTGGATCTCGCCGGGGGTGAGCTCGAACACCACCCGGCCCGGCTCGGCCGAGGTCATCGTGAAGTCCAGCGCCGCGGTGATCGGCGGCCGCGGCGTGGTCCCGTCGACCAGGCTCTGCAGGAACTCCAGGCCGCTGAGCCGCTCCGCGGCGGCCGCGCCGACAGCCGGGTCCACGTACTGGACGCGGTGCTCCCGGGTGCCGCCCGGCTGGCCCGCCTGCCCCGGCTGGATGGTCTCCGTCACGCGATGTCCTCCCTGGTCCGCCTGCGCCTTTGGGCACCGCCCCGCCCAGCGTGCCTGGTCATTGCTAAGTCTGTCAACTAGACCTAGGGTGCGCTCATGGAGCGACCCTGGGTGCTCGGCTACGAGACACGGAACTGCACGATCGAGGCGGCGCTGGCGGTGGTGGGGGACCGGGGGTCGTTCCTGGTGCTGCGGGAGGCGTTCAACGGGGTCCGGCGGTTCGGCGACATGCAGCGCCGGACCGGGCTGCCGCGGCAGATCCTCAGCAACCGGCTGAGCGCGCTGACCGAAGCGGGCCTGCTGCGCAAGGCCGGCTACCAGGAACCCGGCCAGCGGCAGCGCAGCGAGTACCGGCTGACCAGGAAGGGCATGGACCTGTTCCCGGTGCTGGTGGCCCTGCTGGAGTGGGGCGGCAAGCACGCGGCGGGCCCGGACGGCCCGCTGGTCGAGCTGCAGCACGCGGACTGCGGCGCCCCGGTCCGGCTGGCCCTGACCTGCTCGGCCGGGCACATGCTGGACTCGGCCCGGGAGGTACGGCCGGTGCCAGGGCCGGGAGCTGTGCTGTGCTAGCTGGCTCCGGGCCGCTATGAGCGCTGCCTTCCCTCCTCGCTCCCTCGGCGCTCCTTCGTCGCGCCTCATCGCTCGTCAGGAAAACAGCGCCGCGGCCCTGCGCTAGCTGGCAGGCTCCGCCGGCTAGCTGCCGGTCCCGCCGGCGGCGGCCGGCCGGGCGGAGGCAAGCCCGGCCGGCCGCGCGGTGGCCCAGCGGCCTGGCGACCAAGCGGGTGGGGGCCAGGCCGCCGGGTGCTCGCGGCGGCGGAGGTTACCGGTTAGCGGTCGGCGTCTGAGCTGGACTCAGAACCGGAGCGGAACGGGTTGCGCAGCGCGAACCGGCCGGTGCCGGCCGTGGCCGGCTCCTCGTCCCGCGGGTCGGCCTGCACCTTGCGGTCGGTCAGGCCCTCGGTGGCCGGGTATTTCGTGCCGGTGTGCTCCCGCCGGCGGACCAGCAGGTTGCCGCGGCTGCGCAGGCCTTGAGTCCTCCGGCTCGGTGACCGGCGGCAGGTCGGTCCGGGTGCGGGCGACCGGCCCGGTGTCCCGTTCGGCGGCTTCGTGCTCGGCCAGGGCGGCCTCATTGGCGGCGGCCCGTTCGACCAGAGCCGTCTCCCGGACGCCCACCACGGCGAACCGGCCCAGGGCCAGCGCCGCGAAGAACACGATCAGCACACCGAGGCCGGTGAAGAAGCCCAGGTTCTCGGCGGCCAGCCGGGTCAGCCCGGTGCCGGCCGGGACCCCGGCCTGCGGCGTCCCGCTGTTCCACAGCGTGGACACCAGGTTGCCAACCACGAACCAGGCGCCGCCCAGGGCGGCCAGGAACGCGCCGAACACGGCGGTGTGGCGCCGGGCGCTGCCCAGCACCAGGAGGCCGCCGAGCACCGTGGCGGCGCCGGGCAGGATCTCCAGCCACAGCCGTCCGGTGGTGTACACCCAGGCCTTGTCCGGGGTGTAGGCGTAGTGGAAGTACGGTCCGATGAACGCGATCAGACCGCCCCAGGCACCCAGCAGGACCAGCAGCACGCCGCTGAAGGCACCTCTGGTGCGCGGGATCCGCGCTATCGGTGTCATCTGCGCTCACTCCTTAAGTGAGAACCAAAGACTGGCATACCGCCGTTACCCGTACATCACCGTCCTTATGCAGTGTTTGCTGGCGAGCGCAGGGCCGCTATGCGCGCTGCCTTCCCTCCTCGCTCCCTCGGCGCTCCTTCGTCGCGCCTCATCGCTCGTCAGGAAAACAGCGCCGCGGCCGCTGCGCTCGCTGGCCGGCCGCGCGCTGCTGGCCGCTGCGGCTGCGGCGGGCCCGGGTAAGGTCGCCACCATGGACGCCCGGCGGCTGGTCCCGCGGACCGATCAGGTCCTCGCGGACCCGCGGCTGGCCGCGGCGGAGCAGCGGCTGGGCCGGGCCACCGTGCGGGCCGCGGTGCGCGCCGCCCAGCAGCGGGCCAGGGACGGCGGGCTGGCTCCGGAGCAGGTCGCGGACGCCGCGGTGGCCGCGCTGCCGGCCCGGGCGGCGAGCATGGCCCCGGTGATCAACGCCACCGGCGTGCTGCTGCACACCAACCTGGGCCGCGCGCCGCTGTCCGGAGCGGCCAGGGACGCCGTGGCCGCCGCGGCAGGGTGCACCGACCTGGAATTTGATCTGGCCACCGGGGTCCGCGGGCGGCGCGGCCGGGGCGCACTGGGCGCGCTGGCCCGGGCCGTGCCCGCGGCCGGGGCGGTGCACGTGGTGAACAACAACGCGGCCGCGCTGGTGCTGGCGGCCACCGCGCTGGCGGCCGGGCGGGAGATCGTCGTCAGCCGCGGCGAGCTGATCGAGATCGGCGACGGCTTCCGGCTGCCCGATCTGCTGGAGAGCACCGGCGCGACGATCCGCGAGGTCGGCACCACGAACCGGACCACGGTCGCGGACTACGCCGCGGCGATCGGCCCGCGGACCGGCTTCGTGCTCAAGGTCCACCCGTCCAACTACCGGATCGAGGGCTTCACCGCCCAGCCCGCGGTCGGCGACCTGGCCGGCCTGGGCGCGATCGTGGTCGGCGACATCGGGTCCGGGCTGCTTGCCCCGCACCCGCTGCTCCCCGACGAGCCGGACGCGGACACGTGGCTGCGGGCCGGCGCGGACCTGGTCACCGCGAGCGGCGACAAGCTGCTCGGCGGCCCGCAGGCCGGGCTGCTGCTGGGCCGCGCCGACCTGGTCCGGCAGCTGGCCCGGCACCCGCTGGCCCGGGCGCTGCGCACCGGCAAGCTCGCGCTGGCCGCGCTGGAGGCGACGCTGGCCGGACCGCCCCGCCGGTCGCGGTGGCGCTCGGCGCCGGCGAGGCCGGGCTGCTGGGCCGGGCCGCCCGGGTTTGCGCCGCGCTGGCCGCGGCCGGCCTTGACGCCCGGACGGCCCGCACCCAGGCCGCAGTCGGCGGCGGCGGTGCGCCCGGCGTGCCGCTGGCCAGCGCCGCGGTCAGCCTGCCCGCGGAACTCGCGGTCCCGCTGCGGGCCGGGCCCGCGGTGGCGGCCGGTAACGTGCCCGCCGTGGTCGGCCGGGTCGAGGGCGGCCGGCTGCTGCTCGACCTGCGCGCCGTGGACCCGGCCGAGGATGACGTGCTGACCGCGGCGGTGCTGGCCGCAGCCGAGCCTGGCGCGGTGGGCCCCAGGACGGCGGGATAGCGCAGGCCATGCAGGTCATCGCCACCGCCGGGCACGTGGACCACGGCAAGTCGGCGCTGCTGCGGGCGCTGACCGGGATGGAACCGGACCGGTGGGCCGAGGAGCAGCGCCGCGGCCTGACCATCGACCTGGGCTACGCCTGGCTGACCCTGCCGTCCGGGGAACGGATCGCGTTCGTGGACGTGCCGGGCCACGAGCGGTTCGCGGCCAACATGCTGGCCGGGGTCGGGCCGGTGCCCGCCGTGCTGTTCGTGGTGGCCGCCGACGGCGGCTGGATGCCCCAGTCCGCCGAGCACCTCGCGGTGCTGGCCGCGCTCGGCATCCGGCACGTGCTGCTCGCCGTCACCCGGTGCGATCTGGCCGGCCCCGGCCCGGCGCTGGCCGCCGCCGGTGAGGAGTTCGCCGCGGCCGGGCTCGGCCCGGTTCCGGCGGTCGCGGTCAGCGCCGTGACCGGCGAGGGCCTGCCCCGGCTGCGGGCCGAACTGGCCGCGCTGGCCGGCCGGATGCCCGCACCGGACCCGTCGGCCGCGATCCGGCTGTGGGTAGACCGGGCGTTCAGCATCCCGGGCAGCGGCACGGTGGTCACCGGGACGCTGCCGCCGGCACCGTGGCCCGCGGCGACGAACTGCTGCTGGCCCCCGGGATGACACCGGTCCGGGTTCGCGGGCTCGAATCGCTGGGCGAGAAGACGGCCACGGCCACGGGAGTGGCCCGGGTCGCGCTGAACCTGCGTGGCCTGCACCGCGGCCAGGTCCGCCGCGGGATGGCCCTGATCCGCCCCGGCCAGTGGACCCTGACAACAGCCGCCGACGTGCGCCTGTCCGCACCCGCAGGCAGCCCAGCCATCGCCCGCTCGGCTGCGGCCACTGGCCCCAGGCGCGCGGGACGGTGCCAGCCGCAGGCGCCCTGGCCCCGCGCATCGCGGCGCCGGATGCAGGAGGCGGGACAGCCACGCCCACCGGCCGCAGACCGTCAGAACGGAATGGGCTGTTCCGTGATGAGGGCCCGGGGGAGCCTGGGCGGCAGCCAGCCAGTGCTGGCGGCGGGCGGGCGCGGGAGGTGGCTGTGCACCTCGGCTCGGCGCGCACCACGGCCCGGGTTCGTATTCTCGGCGGCGACATCGCCCGGCTGACGCTGCGTGACCCGCTGCCGATGCACGTGGGCGACCGGCTGCTGTTGCGCGACGCGGGCTCGGCCAGTCCCTCGGGCCATCCCGTGGTGCGCGGCGCCACCGTGCTTGACGTTGCGCCGCCGCCGCTCACCCGCCGGGGCGCGGCGGCCGCGGCCGCGGCGATGCTGGCCGCCTGGCCGGACCGCCCCGGTCCGGCCGAGCTCCTCGAACGGAACGGGCTGATCCGTTCCGGCGCGCTGCGCGCGATGGGCATGAACGACCTGCCGCGCCCCGCTGGCCGGGGACTGGGTGATCAGCCCGGGCCTGGCCGGCCAAGCTGGCCGCGCAGCTGGCCGAGGCGGTCGCCGCGCACGCTGCGCCGACCCGCTGGCGCCCGGACTGCCCGCGGGGCCGCGCAGGCCGCGCTTGGCCTGCCTGATCGCCGCCTGGCCGAGGCCCTGGTCCGCCCGCCCCTGACCCTCCGCGACGGGGCCATCCGGCCGGCCTCGACCGGTCCGGACGGGGCGGGGACTGCCGGGGCGGCGGGGCCCGCGTTCCCGGAACCGTAACCCGTTATCAGGACCGTGCGGACGGACCCGGGTCAGCTTCGGGTACGGCGCCCGCCCGCGCGGAGCCGCAGCCGCTGGGCTGGCGCCCGGCGGGCTGCCGGAGCCGGTGGCGGACGCGTTGCGGCCTGCGGGCAGACCTGGCTGCGGCGCCGTTCCTGGCCCCGGACGCCGGGCGGCTGGCTGAGCTCGGGCTGAATCCGCGGGCGGTGGCCGCCGCGGCCAGGGCCGGGCTGCTGCTGCGGGTCAGCGATCAGATCGTGCTGGCGCCCGGTGCCGCGGAGCAGGCCGCGGGGATCCTGGCCGGGCTGCCGCAGCCGTTCACCACCGCGGAGGCCAGGAAGGCGCTGGGCAGCACCCGGCGGGTGGTGATCCCGCTGCTGGAGTACCTGGACCGGGCCGGCGTCACGCAGCGGCTGCCCGACGACCGGCGGCTCGTCAGGGAAGCCTGACCGGCTCCGCTAGCGATTGCCGCCGGCGCGGGTGGCGAACCGGGACGCGGCCCAGGTGGCGGGCTCGGCGGGCGGCTCGCCCGCGGCGATCCAGCGGGCCAGCACGGCCGCGGTGGCCGGCGCGTTCAGGATGCCGGTGCGGAAGTGGCCCGAGGTCAGCCAGGCGTTGTCCAGGCCCGGCACCCGGTCGATCACCGGCCGCCGGTCCGGGTGCCGGGGCCGGAAGCAGCACCACGCGTAGGCGACGCTCAGGTCGCGCAGAGCGGGGAGGGTCGCGGCCAGGCCGGCCATGATCGAGTCGATCACGTCCGGGCGCACCGCGGGGCTCTCGTCGCCCAGGTCGAACGTGCCGCCGGCGAGCAGCCGGCCGTCCTCCAGCGGGGTGGCCAGCGGGGCCACGATGCCCGGCAGGTCAACCGGGGCGGGCTCGGTGACCAGCAGGTGCCCCTTGACCCGGTCCGCGGGCAGGTCGAGCGGGAGCCCGTCGAGCACGGGCGGCAGCCCGGTGGCGAACACCACGGTGCCGGGCGAGATCGTCCCGGCCGAGGTCACCACCTTGGTCAGCCGGCCGCCGCGCAGCGTCACGCCGGTGGCGGCCACGCCGGTGACCACCGCGGGCAGGCCCGCGGCGAGCCTGGCCACCGCGCGCAGCGGGTTGAGCCGGGCCTGGTGCCTGATGAGCGCGCCCTCCATGGACCGGGCCAGGCCGGGAACCAGGTGCTCGACCTGATCCGGGTCGAGCCACTCGACGGCCGGGGGCTGATGCGCGGCGAACCCGCCGGGGTGCGGGGCCAGGCCGAGCCAGTCCAGCTCGACCAGGCCGACCCCGCCGGGCACGGACTCCTCGAGGTCGTGCCAGCGCTGCAGGCTGGCCCGCTCCAGGTCGAGGAACGGCTCCGGGTCGGACCACTGGTGCGGCTCAGGGATCAGCAGGCCGGTGGCCCCGCCGGTGGCGCCGGCCCCCAGCCACCCGGTCTCGATCAGCAGCACGGAGCCCAGGCCTGCCTGGTGGCAGGCGGCCGCGGTGGCCACGCCGAGTATGCCGCCCCCGACCACCAGGATGTCGGGGCGCTGACCGTCCACCGGCCCGTCGGTGCGGCCCAGCGTCGCCCGTTCCTGGCCGGTGAGCTGATCCCGCCAGATGGCGCTGCCAACCGTCATGACCCCATCCTCGGTGATGTGCCGTGTTTGCGTCACCTGCGCCGCGTGATTCCCTGCCCGTCGTGGCCTGTCGCGGCAGTGATCCGCCCGGCCCCCCGCGCCGTTTGCGGTGACCTGATGCTATGGGAGAGGCGCGGCAGGAGGCATGAGCCGGGCCGCACCACTGATCGGGACATAGGGTGAGAGTCTGGGGGCTGGACGGACCTGAGTGCCCGAGGGGGTGATGTCGGTGGCTGTGCTGGCCGACTCGCACGGCCGGGTGGCGACCGACCTGCGGGTGTCGCTGACCGACCGGTGCAACCTGCGGTGCAGCTACTGCATGCCGCCCGAGGGGCTGGACTGGCTGCCGAAGCCGGAGCTGCTCACCGACGACGAGACTGCCCGGCTGGTCCGGGTCGGGGTGGAGCGGCTTGGCATCACCGAGGTCAGGTTCACCGGCGGCGAGCCGCTGCTGCGGCGCGGCCTGGCCGGCATCGTGGCCGCCACGGCCGCGCTGACGCCGCGCCCGGAGATCTCGATGACCACCAACGGGATCGGGCTGGCCCGGGCCGCCGTGGCGCTGCGCGAGGCTGGCCTGGACCGGATCAACGTGTCGCTGGACACCCTGGACCCGGAGGTCTTCAAGCGGCTGGCCCGGCGGGACCGGCTGGCCGACGTGCTGGCCGGGCTGTCCGCGGCGGCTTCGGCCGGGCTGACGCCGGTCAAGGTCAACGCGGTGCTGATGCGCGGCGTGAACGACGGCGAGGCGGCCGGGCTGCTGCGGTACTGCCTGGACCACGGATACCAGCTGCGGTTCATCGAGCAGATGCCGCTGGACGCGCAGCACGGCTGGACGCGGACGGGCATGGTGACCGCGGCCGAGATCCTGGAACAGCTGTCAGGGGAGTTCCGGCTGGAGCCCGAGGGGGCTGCCGCGCGGGGGGCGGCGCCGGCTGAGGTCTTTGCGGTGGACGGCGGCCCGGCCACCGTCGGGGTGATCGCGTCGGTGACGCGGCCCTTCTGCGGGGCCTGCGACCGGGTCCGGCTGACCGCGGACGGCCAGATCCGCAACTGCCTGTTCGCGCGCGAGGAGAGCGACCTGCGCGACGCGATGCGGTCCGGCGCGTCCGATGCGGACCTGGCCGCCCGCTGGGTGCGGGCGGTCGCCGGGAAACTGCCCGGGCACGGCATCGATGACCCCGGGTTCCTGCAGCCGGACCGGCCGATGTCCGCGATCGGCGGCTAGCCCGTCGTTATCTTCGCCACCCACCAGGTGGGAGCCGCCCTCAGGGTCACGGGCTGCGGGTGGATGGCGGTGTCGTCGATGCACTGCACCGTCAGGCTGACCGGTGCCTGGGAGACCGTGACCATCCGGAGAACATCAGCGTCACCGAGCTGCCCGGTGAAGCGGAGTGGTCTGGCGTGAGCTGGAAGGTCGAGGTGAATCCGGTGATGTCCGGGTTGGTGAGCGGGCCGATGTCGCAGGCCCGCCGAGGGGATCGGACTCGGAAGGGTTCCGCAGCGCCACGCTGACCACGCGAAGTAGGTTCCCGCGGCGCTCAGGGCCGGGCTGCTCGGGTGGTTGACGTGCTGAAACCAGGCCAGGCGGTCCTGCAGACCCGGTCTGGCCCGGCGGGCCGGTGCCCGTAGGGTTGGGGCATCTCTGATCTTCCTGAAGCCCCGACGACGCCGCGGAGCGGCCCGGATCCAGACGCCGGGACCGCCGCGGTGGTGCTCGCGGGCGGCCGCGCCGCGCGGCTGGGCGGCGCCTGGGTGAGCCGGTGACCCGGCCGGCCGAGTACCCGTTCTACTCGCAGTGGGAGTCTCCCGAGCTGGTGCCGTCGTTCCTGGACGGCTCGCTGACCGCCGAGCAGGACCCGCGATGGCACTGCTCCGGGGCGGCCAGCCCGGCCGAGTACGCCTACTGGGCCGTCAAGACCTGCGGCCTGGCCTGCCTGAAGATGATCCTGGCCGCCCGGGGTGAGCCGGTGCCGCCGACCATGCGGCTGGTCGGGCGGGCCCTGGACTGGCAGGCATTCGTGCCGATCCCGGGCACCAGCCGGGTGCACGGCCTGATCTACCGCCCGTTCGCGGACTGGGTCAGGGCCGACTACGGCATCGCCGCGGAGGTCGCCGCGGAGCTGACCGCAGACGGCCTGGCCGGCCGGCTGGCCGGCGGTGCCGTGGTGATCGCCTCGGTGCATCCGTGGGTGCGCTGGCCGGACCGCGTCCCGCCGGACCGCGGCGGTCACCTTGTCCTGGTCACCGGCCGGGACGGCGGCCAGCTGATCCTCAACAACCCGTCCGGCCTGCCCGGCACCAGCCAGCACGCCGCCCGGATCGCCCTGACCGACTTCGCCAGGTTCTACGCTGGCCGCGGCATCGTGGTCGCCCCGCCCGGACCGGGCCCGCGCCCGGCGGGGCGCCGCCGCCGGGCTGGGACCGCGGTGACAGCGAAGTGAGCCCGGGGCCGCATGGACCCCAGGATGGCAGCACGAGGAGGCAGGCCGTGAGCACGCAGCAGAGCTGGACCGAGGCCGCCTGTGCCGAGCTGGGCCTTGACCCCGCCACGGTGGACGAGCGGCTGATCCTGAACCTGACCCGGGTGGTCGCGCACCGGGTGGACAGGCCCGCCGCGCCGCTGACCGCGTTCCTGGCTGGCCTGGCGGCCGGCCGTGGCGAGCCGCTGGCCGCGGCCGTGGCGAGTCTCATCGCTCTGGCCAGAGCCTGGCCAGAGCCGTCCGACGGCGCGCCCGCGCCGCGGAAGGACTCAGGCCAGGGCCCTGCGGCCGCAGGCGAGGAAGGGCACGTGCGGCAGGACTAGCGCGCCCGCGCCGCCGGGGTGATCCCAGGCGGCCCGCTCCTGCTCCGCCAGCTCCCGCTCGCCGGGCCAGTTTCCGCATCTATCAGGCCCGCTGGGCCCAGACATGACTGATCTGTACCCAGGGGCTTGCCAGATCGAAGTTAACGATATATCTTTGAAATATCCAGATCGTCTAAGACGATCAGAGACTTGTGTATGACATACGTCATCACGACCACAACCAAGGAGTACAAGCAATGCGAGAACGAGAAGAGGAAGGCTGGCGCCGGAGAGGCGACGACGAGCCCTGGCGCCGGCACGGCGGCAGGCGCGGCGGCCATGGCCGCGGCGGCCCGTTCCCCGGCCCCGGCCCCGGGTTCCGTGGGTCCGGCGGCTGGGCGGGCTACGGCGACCCCCGGTGGCTGGGCATGCGGCCCACACGGGCCCGGCGCGGCGACGTCCGCGCCGCCGCCCTGGCGCTGCTGGCCGAGAACCCGATGAACGGCTACCAGATCATCCAGGAGATCAGCGAGCGCAGCGGCGGGGTCTGGCGGCCCAGCCCGGGGTCGGTGTACCCGGCCCTGCAGCAGCTCGAGGACGAGGGCCTGATCCGGGCCGAGGAAGGGGCCGGCGGGCGGCGTGCGTACCAGCTCACCGACGACGGCCGGCACTACGCCGAAACCCATCCCGAGGAGCTGGACGCTCCGTGGGACGCGGTGGCCAACCCGGCCGGCGGCGCCGTCGAGATGCGGTCCCTGATCGGCCAGCTCGCGATGGCCGCCCACCAGGTGCTCAGCGCGGGCACGGACGCCCAGGTGACCGAGGCGCGCAAGATCCTGACCGACTCCCGGCGGGCGCTGTACCGCATCCTGGCCGCGGATGACCAGGAGGCCAGCGCGCCGGCTGAGGGCCAGTAAACCGGCCCGGCGCGGGAATTCCCCGGCCCGTCAATCGGGCCGGGCCCGCGAGGCCGATTCCCGGCGGCCGGTCAAGATCGCGAACCGGCCCGGCCGACTGGCATTTGCCAAAATGCCCGGCCGCCGCGAGTGCGGCATTCCCCGGAGGTCTCAACCTGACTACGGCCGGTTCCCGGCCGCGCCATACCGCGAGTCCCCGATAACCGCACAGATCCGCGAATTGCCGTGGCAGCGGTTCCGGTCGGGCGCCGGGCGGTTAAAACCCCGCCGATCAGCCTTCGGTTACCCGCATTCCGGGCAGTGCCGCCACCGGCGGCAATCCCGCCGGTACCGCCGCGGCCCGGGTGCCGCGGCCCCGCCCCTGCGCCGCCCGGCTCGCCGTCCGGTGACCCCGGCCGGGCCGCCCGCCGCGCCGGACGTGTGCCCTGGCGTGCGGAATGTCCCTATCCGGCCAGCGTGTTGCAGGCGGCCACAGCAAGCTAGCAAAGCCGGGACGCTGGCCAGGCGGTGCCGCCGGGCATGAAGGCGCCACGGCCGATCACAGCGGGGGAGCAGAAGTTTCCCTGAAAAAGATGAGCGACGCCGGGTGGCTACGGGGGCAAACCACCCGGCGTCGCATTCATCGGCGCTCCGACGGGGGCCCGGAACGCCGGCACTGGTACTCCGGCGGGGGACCAGAGCACCGGTAGCAGGATACACCGAAACCCCCCCTAGCGCGTCAAGTACGGATTACGAAGCCCTCTCGTCATGGACACTGGCTCATCCTTGCTGATCAGCCGTTTCCCGGCGGTGACGGATGGTGTGTTTGTGCCATCGGCGAAGGCGCGCCGTTTGTGCCCGGCATGTCAGTGTCTGGCCGGTTAGGTCCGGAGCCTGACTGGTTAGGCCCAGAGCCTGACTGGTTAGGCCCGGAGCCGCCGTCCGCCCGCTCCGCGTGACCCGGGTACTGCCGCTCCGGGGGCGGCGAGAAGCGCTCGGGCAGCCGCGGCTCGTACTCCCTGAACCCCCGCTGGTTGCTGGGCTCCCGGCCGCCGTTGGCGAACACGACAGCGAAGTACGGGATGACGATCGCGCCCACCGCGGGGATCGCGGTGAGCCAGCCGGCGCCGTTGGTGAACAGCACCACGGCGATCACGAAGCAGACCACGCGGATCGCCATCATGATGAGATACCGCCGCTGCCGGAAGGCAATGTCCGCGGACAGCGGCGGCCGCGCCTGGGTCACCAGCTGAACCCTGGTCTTGCGCCGTCTCACCATTCCAAGGTAAGCCCGCCGTTGCGTTGCGCGGGTATCAAGCGGCCCGCAATCTCAGCTGGCCTGGCTCACCGAGGACATGTTGAAACCGTCCACCCGCAGCGGCGGCATCTGCGCCCGGGTCCACCAGTCGCTCCACTCCCGCGGCAGGGTGGCATACGTGTCGCCGGCCTCGGCGATCCGGTCCAGCACCGCCACCGGGCTCTCGTTGAACCGGAAGTTGTTCACCGCCGCGGTTACCTCGCCGTTCTCCACCAGGTACACGCCGTCCCTGGTGAGGCCGGTCAGCAGCAGCGTCTGCGGGTCGACCTCGCGGATGTACCACAGGCAGGTGAGCAGCAGGCCGCGGCCGGTCCTGGCGATCATGTCGGGCAGTTCCGCGTCCGCGCCCGCCACGGTCATCGACAGGTTCCCGATCGGCGGGGTCACCGGCCGCCCGGCGGCCTGGGCGGTGGTCCGGGTCTGGGTCAGCGCGGCCAGCCGGCCATCACTGATCCAGTCGGTCCGGGCGCAGCGGCAGCCCGTTGTCGAACACCGAGGACTGCCGGCTGGACGCGTGCGCGATCACGAACGGCGCGCACTCCTGGCCGAGCAGGCCGGGATCACTGCTCAGGGCCAGCGGCAGCCCGGTCAGCCGGTCACCGAGCCGTGTCCCGCCGCCGGGCCGGCTGAACACCGTCCGCCCGTCCATCGCGTCCTTCGCCCCGGCGGACCAGTACAGGTACACGAACAGGTCGGCCACCGCGGACGGCGGCAGCAGGGTCTCGTACCGGCCGGCCGGCAGGCCGACCCGGCGCTTCGCCCAGCCCAGCCGCGTGGCCAGGCCGGCCTCCATCTCCGCGACGTCGATATCGGAGAAGTCCCTGGTCGTCGCGCCGTCCCAGGCCGACTCGCGCAGGTCCGCGGTCCTGGCTTGCAGCTCCACCTTGCCGGTGGGCTGGTCGTGCCGCAGCCGCAGCCCGGCCGAGCTGCCCAGGAACGTCGAGGTCACGACGTGCTCGGCGAAGCCGTACAGCCGCCGCCCGCCCGCCGCGGCCTGGCCGAACGCCTCGCCGAGCGCCGGGGCGAAGGCCCCGAACACGCTGATCCCCGTGCCCTCCACCGGGTCGTCCCAGCCGGGTGCGCCCGGCTGGGGTGCACCCGTGGCGTCCGGCGCGATGAGCGGGTTGGCGTCCTCGGCCGGCGAGCCCTGCGCCGCGGCCTGCTCTGCCTCGCGCACCACCGACTCGATCTGCTCGTCCCGCACCCCGGCCCGGGACACCACCCCGGCGGTGGGCCCGCCGCGGCCGCGGCTGATGGCCACCACGGTCAGCTGCCGGGACCGGGCCACGCCGTTGGTGGTCAGCGTGTTCCCGGCCCAGCGCAGGTTGGCGGACGAGGTCTCGTCGGCGATCACCACGCACTCGTCGCACCGCGCGGACCGCAGTGCCCGCTCCACGACGTCGCGGGCGGCCAGCGGGCTCATGATCCCTCCTGCACCGTGTTGAGGACCGAGATGCCCCGCATCAGCACCGCCGGGCAGCCGTGGCTGACCGGCGCGGCCTGGCCGGGCTGGCCCTTGCCGCAGTTGAACGCGCCGCCCAGGTAATAGGTCTGCGGCCCGCCGACGGCCTCCATCGCGTTCCAGAAGTCCGTGGTGGTGGCCTGGTAGGCCACGTCGCGCAGCTGGCCGGCCAGCCGCCCGTTGGAGATCCGGTAGAACCGCTGCCCGGTGAACTGGAAGTTGTACCGCTGCATGTCGATCGACCAGCTCTTGTCGCCGACGATGTAGATGCCGTCGGTGACCCCGGCGATCAGCCCGGCGACGTCCGGGCCGTCCGGCGCGGGCTGCAGGGACACGTTCGCCATCCGCTGGATGGGCATGTGGCCCGGCGAGTCGGCGTACGCGCAGCCGTTGGACCGGGGCAGGCCGGCCATCCTGGCCATCCGCCGGTCCAGCTGGTAGCCGGTCAGCACGCCGCCGGTGATCAGGTCCCAGGACTGCCCGCGGACGCCCTCGTCGTCGTAACCGGTCGTGGCCAGCCCGTGCGGCACCGTCCGGTCGCCGGTCACGTGCATCAGCGGCGAGCCGTACTGCAGCTGGCCGAGCTGGTCGACGGTGGCGAACGTGGTGCCCGCGTAGGCCGCCTCGTAGCCCAGCGCCCGGTCCAGCTCGGTGGCGTGGCCGACCGACTCGTGGATGGTCAGGAACAGGTTGCTGGGGTCGATGACCAGGTCGTAGCGGCCCGCCTGGACACTCGGCGCGGCCAGCTTCCCGGCCAGCAGCTCCGGCAGCCCGGCCAGCTCGGCGGGGAAGTCCCAGCCGGTCCCGGTCAGGTACTCATAACCCCGGCCCGCCGCCGGGGCGATGGTGCGCATGGTCTCGAACCGGCCGCCGGCCTCCACCGCGACCGCGGTCAGCTGCGGGTGCACCCGGACCCGCTGCTGGATCGCGGTGGTCGACCCGTCGCTGTAGAACTTGCACTCCCTGACCTGGTTCAGCGACGCGTCGACGTGGTCCACCCCCGCGGCCGCCAGCAGCCCGGCGCTCCACCCCGCGAGCAGCTCCACCTTGTCCGCGGTGGGCACCGCGAACGGGTCGGTCTCATAGTCCGAGATCCACGTCACCTCGCCCCAGGCCGGCTCGGCGGCCAGCTCGATCCGCTCGGAAGCCAGCGGTGCCGCGGTCCGGGCGACGGTCACCGCGGCGGCCGCAGCGTGCGCCGCCGCTTCCGGGGTGAGGTCCACCGTTGCCGCGAATCCCCAGGTGCCGTCCACCACCACGCGGACGGCCAGGCCGATGTCGTCGGAGTCGGCCAGGGTCTCCAGCTTCCCGTCGGACAGCCGGACCTGCTGGCCGCGGATCCGCTCGGCGCGGAAATCGGCGTGCCCCGCGCCGCGGTCGCGGGCCGCCTGCAGGGCCGCGGCGGCCAGCTCCCGGAGCGGGCTGGCGAGGAACTCCTGGTCCATGCGGTCTGCCGGGCTGCCGTCCACCCGGGCAACCTATCCCATGCCCTTCCCGCCCGGCCGGCGCCGCCCGGCGTCCGCCGGGCGGTACGCTCGCAGCGATCACGCGGCGTGGCCGCCACCGCTGTGCCGCCAAAGACGCAATGCCACCGCAAACGCTGGCCGAGGGGAGACCCGACGATGACCAGATCCGTCCTCGTCACAGGCGGGAACCGGGGCATTGGCCTGGCCATCGCCCAGCGGCTGGCCGCCGCGGGCGACGCGGTCACCGTGACCTCGCGGTCCGGGGACCCGGTGCCCGGGCTGACCGCGGTGGCCTGTGACGTGCGCGACCCGGCCGCGGTCGACGCGGCGTTCAAGGCCGCCGAGGAGGCGCAGGGGCCGGTCGAGGTGCTGGTCGCCAACGCCGGTGTCACCCGCGACCAGCTGCTCGCGCTGATGAGCGAGGACGACTTCAGCGAGGTCGTCGACACCAACCTGGCGGGCACGTACCGGGTGGCCAAGCGCGCCGTGCGGCCGATGATGAGGATGCGCCGCGGCCGGATGATCTTCATTTCCTCGGTCGTCGGGCTGCTTGGCTCGGGCGGGCAGGCGAATTACGCAGCGTCCAAAGCGGGCCTCGTCGGCCTGGCCCGGTCACTGGCCAGGGAACTGGCCCCGCGCGCCATCACGGTCAACGTGGTTGCGCCGGGCTTCGTGGACACCGACATGACCGCCGCGCTGGGCGAGGACCGTAAGGCGGCCATCCTGGCCGGGATCCCGCTCGGCCGGATGGCCGCCGCGGACGAGATCGCCGCCACGGTGGCCTTCCTGGCCTCGCCGGACGCCGGGTACATCACCGGCGCGGTCATCCCGGTCGACGGCGGCCTGGGCATGGGCCACTAGACAGTGCCAATGCGAACCTGGGGAAGGGAACAGCGATGGGAATCCTGGACGGCAAGCGGATCCTGGTCACCGGGGTCCTCACCGAGTCGTCGATCGCCTTCCACGTGGCGCGGATCGCCCAGCAGGAGGGCGCGACCCTGGTGCTGACCGGGTTCGGGCGGCTCACCCTGGTGGAGCGGATCGCCAGGCGGCTGCCCGAGCCGCCGCCCGTGCTCGAGCTGGACGTGACCGACGCCGCCCAGCTGGAGTCTCTGGCCGGGCGGGTGGCCGAGCACGTGGACGGGCTTGACGGGGTGGTGCACGGCGTCGCCTTCGCCCCGGCCACCGCGCTCGGGGGGAACTTTCTGGCCACCGAATGGCCGGATGTGGCAACCGCTGTCCATGTTTCCGCCTATTCGCTGAAGTCGCTGGCGATGGCCGCGCTGCCGCTGATGGGCCCCGGCGGGGCGATCGTCGGGATGGACTTCGACGCCAGCCGGGCCTGGCCGGGCTACGACTGGATGGGGGTGGCCAAGGCCGGCCTGGAGTCGTGCGCCCGGTATCTGGCCCGCGATCTGGGGCCGAAGGGCATCCGGGTCAACCTGGTGTCGTCCGGGCCGCTCAAGACCATGGCCGCGCGCAGTATCCCGGGCTTCGAGAACTTCGAAGGGATGTGGGCAGACCGAGCGCCGCTCGGCTGGGATCTGTCCGATCCGGAACCGTCCGCCCGGGCCTGCGCGGCCCTGCTGTCGGACTGGTTCCCGGCCACCTCCGGCGAGATCCTGCACGTCGACGGGGGTGCGCACGCCATCGGCGGCTGATCGTTAGCCGCAGGTACATATGACAGCGCAGTGCAACATCGATAACAAGTTGTGACATTTTTGCTCTGAGATTGCTATCGGCCTGACCATACGCTTCGGGAACCGGCCGGCCGCGGGAAATTCTCGTGATTCTCCCCGAAGCCCGGCTGCACACGAGCTGAGCAGGGAAGGCGGCGAGCCATGGCTCGACTCCGCATTGACCGGCGCGGCGGCGGGAACCCGGGTGACCGGTCCGCGGGCGCGCCCCGACAGCGAGGGGAATCGATGAAATTCGCCCGAAAGGCACCGGTGTTCGCGGCCCTTGCGACCACCAGCGTCCTGCTTCTGGCCGCCTGTGGCGGCGGGTCCAGCGGCGGGTCCAGCGGGAGCAGCGCAAGCAGCGGGAGTGCTGGTACCGCCATCACCGGCGGGTTCGGCTCGGTGCCGGCCGCAAGCGGCGCAGCCCAAGGCCGGCCAGACGATCAACATCGCGCAGCAGCCCAACACCGCGCCGACCTGGATCTTCCCGGTCATTCCGGCCGCCAACAGCTCGGTCTACACCGCCTTCGACTTCATTAACCTCATGTGGCGGCCGCTGTACTGGTCGCCGGTGGGCACCGAGCAGAAGATCGACCCCACGCTGAGCATCGGCAACACGCCGGTGTGGAGCAACGGCAACAAGACGGTCAAGCTCACCCTGAAGACCAACTACAAGTGGCCGAACGGCCAGGCGGTCAGCTCCAAGGACGTGCTGTTCTTCTACGACATGCTCAAGGCGGCCGTCAAGGAGAACCCGTCCAACTTCGGCAACTACATCGCCGGCCTGGGCATCCCCGACCAGGTCACCAGCATCACCGCGCCGAACGCCACCACCGTCCAGATGACGCTCAATAAGCCCGTGAACCCAGTGTGGTTCCTTGACAACGAGCTAGGACTGATCAACCCGATGCCGGCCTACGCCTGGTCCAAGACCTCGGCCAACGGCCCGATCGTGGACTTCACCAACCCGGCCAACGCGAAGAAGATCTACGACTTCCTGGCCGCGCAGTCCAAGCAGGTCACCAAGTACACGACGGACCCGCTGTGGAAGGTCACCGACGGCCCGTACAACCTGACCAAGTACAACAACACCACCGGCGAGTACGCGATGGCGCCGAACCCGAACTACGGCGGCCCGCACGCCAAGATCGTGTCCCCCTTCGACGCGCTGCCGTTCACCTCCGACTCCGCTGAGTGGAACGCGGTGAAGGCGGGCAAGGTCGACATCGGCTACATGCCGCAGATCGACGTGCCGCAGAAGGATTCCATCGCCAGCACCTACAACACTTACGGCGTGCCTGGCTTCGGCTTCTCGTACATCGTCTACAACTTCAAGAACACCACCGGCGACTGGAACAACATCATCAAGCAGCTCTACTTCCGCCAGGCGATCGCCCACCTGCAGGACGAGAAGGGCATCATCAACGCGTTCTTCCACGGCGCAGGCACCGAGGCCTACGGCCCGATACCGTCCGAGCCGAAGAGCCCGTACGCGCCGGCCAACGCCAGCACGAACCCGTATCCGTTCAGCGTCGACGCCGCGACCAGCCTGCTGAAGAACCACGGCTGGACGGTCAACCCCGGCGGCACCTGCCGTGTGCCAGAACGCGGGCTCCGGCGCGAACCAGTGCGGTCCTGGCATCCCGGCCGGCACCAAGCTGGCCTTCAACCTGATCTACGGCACCAGCCCGGCGACCATCGGCCAGCAGGTCACCGACCTGGCCTCGCAGGCGAAGAAGGTCGGCATCAACATCAAGCTGCAGACCAGCAACTTCAACTTCATGATCGCCAATTACCTGAACCCGACGCCCGCGGGCAAGAAGAACATCAACAAGTGGGCGATGGATGGACTTCGGCGGGTTCAGCATTGCCACCTACCCGACCATGAACGGGATCTTCAACACCCCCGGCTCGTTCAACATCGGGAGCTACTCCGACCCGAAGGCGGACCAGCTGATCCAGAACTCGACCACCGGCAGCAACGCCGACGCGGTGACTCAGGAGGCGGGATACCTGACCCAGCAGCAGCCGGGCCTGTTCCAGGCCCTGCAGGACAACATCTACGTGTGGAAGAAGACGATGTCGGGTAACCCGAACGCGTACGCGTCGCTGACGCAGTTCCAGTTCCAGCTCGAGTACATGTACTTCAAGAAGTAGAAGCAACGGCAGAACCGTGATTCCGCGCCGTGCCGCGGCGGGCCAGGCCCGCCGCGGCACGGCGCGCCACGGCCCGGGTACACGACCCGGCCGGGGCCGACCTGTACTAGCCGCAGCCGCGCGCTTAACCTGACCACAGCGCAACTGCTCGGCCGCTTGGCGAACCGGGGCCGCCGCCAGTGGCCCATGCGAGGAGGCTCATCCATGTCCAACATCACGCCCACCTCACTTCCGCCGCTGGACACCACGCGGGCCATCGGCGCTCCCGAAGGCGGTGAGGTCGGCCCGGTCCAGAGCGGGTGGCGGCTCGCGGCGCACGAGTTCAGCCGCAACAGGCTGGCCCTGGCCGGTCTCGCGGTGCTCGTGTTCTTCGTGCTGTTCTGCTTTGTCGGCCCGCTGATCTACCACGTCAACCTGAACGACACCGAGCTGACCCTGGCCAACATGCCGCCCGGCGCCGGCCATCCGCTCGGCACAGACGACCTGGGCATCGACACGCTCGGCGAGCTGATGAAGGGCGGCCAGGCCGCGCTGGAGATCGGCTTCTTCGCCGCCGTCATGGGCATCGGGATCGGGGCGCTGTGGGGCGCGATCGCGGGCCTGGCCGGCGGCGCGGCCGACACCGTCCTGATGCGCGTGGTCGACGTCTTCCTGTCCGTCCCGTTCCTGTTCGTCATCCTGATCGTGGCGGTCAGGTACGGCGCGACCATCCTGAGCCTGAGCCTGATCATCGGCGCGTTCACCTGGCTGGTGCCCGCCCGGCTGGTCCGTGGTGAGGTGCTGACCCTGAAGACCAGGGACTTCGTGTCCGCCGCCCGGGCGGCGGGGTCCGGGCGGTGGCGGCTGATCGGCCGGCACCTGCTGCCGAACGCGCTGGGTGTCATGATCGTCAACGTCACGTTCAACGTCGCGGACGCCATCCTGGCCGTGGCCACCCTCGGCTTCCTGGGCTTCGGCCTGCACTACCCGCAGGTCGACTGGGGCGACATGCTGTCCAAGGGCATTACCGAGCTGCAGAACGGCTACTGGTGGCAGGTGTACCCGGTCGGTATCGCCATCGTGCTGGTGGTTATGGCGTGCAACCTGCTCGGTGACGCGCTGCGCGACTCGCTGGACGTCCGGCTCCGCCGCCGGTGAGCTCTGGCCACCCCCGACAGCCGCTCTGTCATCCCATTCAAGGAGTCCGCCGATGACCCCCGTCCTGGAGATCAAGGACCTGTCGACGCACATCCAGCTGACCAGGTCCGTGGTGCAGGCGGTCGGCAACATCGACCTGCAGATCGAGGCCGGGGAGACCCTCGGCCTGGTGGGTGAGTCCGGCTGCGGCAAGTCCATGACCGGGTTGTCGATCATGGGCCTGCTGCCGCCCGGCGGCTCGATCGTCAGCGGCTCGATCAAGCTCAACGGAGATGAGCTGGTCGGGCTGAGTGACGCCGAGCTGCGCAAGATCCGCGGCAACGACATCGCCATGGTCTTCCAGGACCCGCTCACCTCGCTGGACCCGACCAAGACCATCGGCTACCAGGTGGCCGAGCCGGTCCGGCTGCACCGCGGCGCCTCCAGGGAGGAAGCCCATGGAGCGGGCGGCCGAGGTGCTCAGCCTGGTCGGGCTGCCCCGGCCGAAGGAACGGCTGGCGGACTACCCGCACCAGCTGTCCGGCGGCCTGCGGCAGCGCGTGATGATCGCGATGGCGCTGTCCTGCGAGCCCAAGCTCCTGGTCGCGGACGAGCCGACCACCGCGCTGGACGTGACCATCCAGGCGCAGATCCTGGCCCTGCTCGACGATCTGAAGTCCCGCCTGGGCATGGCCATGCTGCTGATCACGCACGACATGGGCGTCATCGCCGGCCACGCGGACCGGACCGAGGTGATGTACGCCGGCCGGCTGGTGGAGACCACCGACACCCATACGCTGTTCGAGCACATGCACCACCCCTACACCCAGGCCCTGCTGGCCTCGATCCCGCGGCTCAGCCAGGACAGCAGGCAGCGGCTGCTGAACATCCCCGGCCTGCCGCCGGACCTGACCCGGCCGCCGGAGGGCTGCCGGTACGCAGCGCGCTGCTCCCGGGCCACCGACAAGTGCCGGGCCAACGAGCCGCCACTGACCGGCGAGACGGCGGCCCACCGGTTCGCCTGCTGGCACCCGGTGGACGGCCCGCTGGCGGTGGCGTCAGCAACTGCGGAGAACGCGGTCAGCCACGGCAGCGCGGCCCGGCAGGCTGCCCTCGGGATCACCGTGACCGACCGGGAAACCGCGGACGAAGCCGCCGCGGCCGAAGCCGCCGTCAGCGGGCCGCTGCTCCAGGTGGACAGCCTGGTCAAGGAGTTCCCGGTCACCGCCGGGGCGATCCTGCAGCGCAAGATCGGGGCCGTGCACGCGGTCTCGGACGTGTCCTTCTCGGTGTCCGCCGGGGAGACCTTCGGGCTGGTGGGTGAGTCCGGCTGCGGCAAGACCACGATCGGCCGGATGGTGGTGGCACTGGAGAAGCCGGACTCCGGCGAGGTCCGGCTGAACGGCGAGAACATCAGCGCGCTGCGCGGCTCCGAGCTGCGGACCAAGCGCCGGGACCTGCAGCTGATGTTCCAGGACCCGTACTCATCGCTGGACCCGCGGATGCGGGTCGGCGCGATCATCAAGGAGCCGCTGTCCATCCAGCGCATCGGCTCGGGCCGGGAGCAGCAGAAGCGGGTCGAGGCGCTGCTCGACGAGGTGGGCCTGCCCCGCAACGCGCTGGAGCGCTACCCGCACGAGTTCTCCGGCGGGCAGCGGCAGCGCATCGGCCTGGCCCGGGCGCTGACCCTCAACCCGCGGGTGATCGTCGCCGACGAGCCGGTCAGCGCGCTGGACGTATCGATCCGGGCCCAGGTGCTCAACCTGATGAAGCGGACCCAGGCTGATCACGGGCTGACGCTGGTCGTCATCTCGCACGACCTGGCCGTGGTGAAGTACATGGCCAACCGGATCGGCGTCATGTACCTCGGCAAGCTGGTGGAGATCGGTTCCGGCGAGGACATCTACCTGCGGGCCGCGCACCACTACACCGCGGGCCTGCTGGCCACCATCCCGGTGCCCGAGCCCGCGGTGGCCAGGGCCACCAAGGGCGGCGGGATCAAGGGCGAGCTGCCCAGCCCGATCAACCCGCCGTCCGGCTGCCGGTTCCGCACCCGCTGCCCGGCCGCACAGGACCGGTGCGCCGAGGAGAGACCGGAGCTGCGCTCCTTCGGGCCCGGCCACATGGCCGCCTGCCATTTCCCGCTGCAGGAGCCGGCCGCCGTGCCGGCCGCCGCTGCGGCCACGCCGGCCGAGACCGGCATGCCCCGCCAGTGAACTCAGCGCGCACGCACTGCCGCCCAGGAAGGGGCACCTCATGACCGGCTATCTTCTCCGCCGGGCGGGGACGTCTATCGTGGTCCTGATCGGGGTCTCGATCTTCGTGTTCTTCCTGCTGCACACGATCTACCCGTCGCCGGCCATCGACGTGCTCGGCCAGAAGGCCGACCCGCTGGCCATCGCAGCGTGGAACAAGGACCACGGCTTCGACGACCCGTTCTTCGTGCAGTACCTGCACTACCTGAACAACCTCGCTGCACGGGAACCTGGGGTACTCCTACAAGGTGAACCAGAGCGTGCTCGCGCTGTTCCAGGGGCGCTGGGCGCGCAGCCTGTACATATCCGCGACAGCTATCTTCCTGGCGGTGGTCATCGCCATCCCGCTGGGCATCTTCCAGGCCGTCCGGCGCAACACCATCGGTGACAACGTGGCCACGACGCTGGCCTTCGTCACCTACGCCATGCCGCCCTTCTTCCTCTACATCATCGCCATCCAGGTGCTGGCGCTCAACTTCCCGATCTTCAACTTCCAGGCCAGCCAGCACACCTCGATGATCGCGATCATCCTCGACGTGCGGTCGATGACCCTGCCGATCCTGTGCTTCACCGCGCTGATCCTCGCCGGGTACTCCCGGTACATGCGGTCCACGGCCATGGACACGCTGGCCCAGGACTACATCAAGGCGGCCCGGGCCAAGGGCCTGCCCGAGCGCCTGGTGCTCTCCCGGCACCTGGTGCGCAACGCGTGCCTGCCGATGATCACCCTCATCGGCCTGTCCATCCCGGCCCTGCTGGCCGGCAACCTGATTCTGGAGACCGTGTTCAACTACCCCGGCCTCGGGCTGCTGTTCTTCAACGCGCTCAACCAGGCCGACTACCAGGTTCTGCTCGCGCTGACCCTGATCGGCGCCTTCCTGGTGGTCGTCGGCAACTTTGTGGCCGACATCGCGCTGACCGTCGCCGACCCGAGAATCCGCCTGTAGGACGGGCCGCCGCCCGGGAAGGGGTCCCTCATGACCGGCTATCTTCTCCGCCGGGCGGGGACGTCTATCGTGGTCCTGATCGGGGTCTCGATCTTCGTGTTCTTCCTGCTGCACACGATCTACCCGTCGCCGGCCATCGACGTGCTCGGCCAGCGGGCCGACCCGCTGGCCATCGCACGGTGGAACAAGGACAACGGCTTCGACGACCCGTTCTTTGTGCAGTACCTGCACTACGTGAACAATCTCCTGCACGGGAACCTGGGGTTCTCCTACAAGGTGAACCAGAGCGTGCTCGCGCTGTTCTCGGAGCGCTGGTCGCGCAGCCTGTACCTGTCCGCGTCAGCTATCTTCCTGGCGGTCGTCATCGCCATCCCGCTGGGCATCTTCCAGGCCGTCCGGCGCAACACCATCGGTGACAACGTGGCCACGACGCTGGCCTTCGTCACCTACGCCATGCCGGACTTCTTCCTCTACATCATCGCCATCCAGGTGCTGGCGCTCAACTTCCCGATCTTCAACTTCGAGGCCAGCCAGCACACCTCGATGATCGCGATCATCCTCGACGTGCGGTCGATGACCCTGCCGATCCTGTGCTTCACCGCGCTGATCCTCGCCGGGTACTCCCGGTACATGCGGTCCACGGCCATGGACACGCTGGCCCAGGACTACATCAAGGCGGCCCGGGCCAAGGGCCTGCCCGAGCGCCTGGTGCTCTCCCGGCACCTGGTGCGCAACGCGTGCCTGCCGATGATCACCCTCATCGGCCTGTCCATCCCGGCCCTGCTGGCCGGCAACCTGATTCTGGAGACCGTGTTCAACTACCCCGGCCTCGGGCTGCTGTTCTACAACTCGCTTGGCACATGCCGACTACCAGGTTCTGCTCGCGCTGACCCTGATCGGCGCCTTCCTGGTGATTGTCGGCAACTTTGTGGCCGACATCGCGCTGACCGTCGCCGACCCGAGAATCCGCCTGTAGGACGGGCTGCGGGGCGGCCGGCCACCCGTCCGGGCAGGCCCGGCCGCCCCGTACAGTCATGGGGTGACTCTGGTTCTGCTGGTGCGGCACGGCCTGACCGCTACCACCGGCTCGGTCCTGACCGGCCGCACCCCGGGGATCCCGCTCGATGACCGGGGCCGGGACCAGGCGGCCGCGGTTGGCGCGCGGCTGGCGGCGGTGCCGCTGGACGCTATCGTCACCAGCCCGCTGGATCGCTGCGTGCAGACCGCCGAGGCTATCGCCGCAGCCAGGAACGGCTCACCGGCCGCAGTCACCACGGACGAGCGGGTGGCCGAGTGCAAGTACGGCGACTGGACCGGGAAGCCGCTCAAGACGCTGGCCAAGGACCCGCTGTGGCGGGTCGTGCAGGCGCACGCCAGCGCGGTCACGTTCCCCGGGCCGGACGGCGAATCCATGCTCGACATGCAGCACCGCGCGGTCAGCGCGGTACGCGACTGGAACGCCAGACTCGGCCCGGACGCGGCCTACGTGCTGTGCTCGCACGGCGATGTCATCAAGTCCATCATCACCGATAGCCTTGGCTTGCATCTCGACCAGTGCCAGCGGATCCAGGTGGATCCGTGCTCGCTCTCCGTGATCCGCTACACGCCACTGCGGCCGTTCCTGATCCGGCTGAACGACACCGGCGGCAGCGTGGCGGACCTCGTCCGCAAGCCCGCGGCCAGCCGGGCGGGCGCAGGGCGCCGGCCGGGTGGTGAGGGCGACGCCGTGGTGGGCGGCGGGGCAGGAGAATAGGGAGTCATGCCGGTCTACTCATACGATCCGCCAGAGCGGTTCATCGCCGGGACGGTGGGCCAGCCGGGCGAGCGGACGTTTTACCTGCAGGCCAGCGCGGCCGGCCGGGTGACCAGCGTGTCGCTGGAGAAGGTTCAGGTCAGCCTGCTCGCCGAGCGCCTCGACGAGCTGCTGGACGAGGTGCTGCGGCGCGGCGGCAGCGACCCGGCGGAGCCCGTGGCACCGGCCGACGACGGCCCGCTCGACGTGCCGCTGCTCGAGGACTTCCGGGTCGGCGCGATCGCCCTGGCCTGGGACCGGGACGAGGAGCGGGTGGTCATCGAGGCGCAGGAGGAGACCGAGGCGCCGGTCGAGCCGCTCACCGACGACGTGCCCGAAGACGGCCCCGGGGTGCTGCGGGTGCGCATCACCGCGTCCATGGCCCGGGCCTTCTCCCAGCGCGCGATACAGATCGTCAGCGCGGGCCGGCCGCCCTGCCCGCTGTGCGGGCTGCCGCTGGACGCGAGCGGGCACATCTGCCCGCGGCAGAACGGACACCGGGCCAGCAATGCCTGATCGGCCCGCGGGCCGACGTGGCGGGCGCAGCCAGCCCTCGGAACGGCAGCCCTCGGGACGGCAGCCCTCAGGCCGGCAGCCCGCCCGCCGCCCGGCCGGCGCCGCGCGGGGCCAGGCCGCCGGCCAGGACGGCAGCCCCGCGGCACCGGGCGAGGACGCCGCGACAGCGTCTTCGCAGGAGGCCAGCGCGCTGAAGCTGCTCACCGAGGGCAGCCTGGAGGTCGAGGGGCGGCTGATCGTCGCCTCCAACGCCACCCTGTACTGCACGATCAAGCACGGCGACACGGTGGCCGCCTGCGTGTACAAGCCGGTGGCGGGGGAACGGCCGCTGTGGGACTTCCCGACCGGCTCGCTGGCCGGCCGCGAGGTCGCCGCCTACGAGGTGTCACGGTCGGCGGGCTTCGGCGTCGTGCCGCCCACGGTGTACCGGGAGGGGCCGTTCGGCCCCGGCATGTGCCAGCTGTGGATCGACGCCGACCAGACCGTGGACATCCTGGCCCTGGCCCGCCGGACCGACCACGCGGGGCTGCGCGCGATGGCCGTGTTCGACGCGGTGATCAACAACGCCGACCGCAAGGCCGGGCATCTGCTGCCCGCGCCCGGCGGCCACCTGTACGGCTGCGACCACGGGGTCTGCTTCGGCGAGGAGTACAAGCTGCGCACCGTGCTGTGGCAGTGGCGCGGGCGCAGCCTGCCCGGCCGCAGCGTGGCCGCGCTGCGGCGGCTGCAGGAATGCTTCGACGAGGGGGATCTCGGCGAGACCATGGCCGCCTGGCTCACCGAGGAGGAGATCAAGGCCACCAGGGACCGTCTCGAGCTGCTGCTCAAGCACCGGGTGCACCCGTACCCGCCGGAGGACTGGCCCGCCGTCCCCTGGCCGCCGGTCTAGAGGCAGTGCTGGCCGCTCGCTCGGGCCGGCTGCGCCGTCCCTAGCTGCGCTCGCCGCCGCGGTTGCCGCGGCGGCGCAGGTAGCGCTCGAACTCGCGGGCGATCGCGTCCCCGCTGGCCTCCGGCAGTTCGGTCGCGTCCTTGGCGTCTTCCAGCGTCTTGACGTACTCGGCGACCTCGGTGTCCTGCTCGGCCAGCTCGTCCACGCCGCGCTCCCAGGCCCGGGCCTCCTCCGGCAGGTCGGCCAGCGGCAGCGTGGTGTCCAGTACGTCCTCCACGCCGCGCAGCAGCGCCAGCGTGGCCTTCGGGCTCGGGGCCTGCGCCACGTAGTGCGGCACCGCGGCCCACAGCGACACCGACGGGATCCCGGCCGCCGCGCACGCGTGCTGGAGCACGCCCACGATCCCGGTCGGGCCCTTGTACTCGACCGGCTCCACGTGCAGCTGCGCGGCCAGCACGGTGTCCGTGGCGGCCGCGGTGACCTGCACAGGCCGGGTGTGCGGTGAGTCCGCGAGCAGCGCGCCGAGCAGGATCACCAGCTCCACGCCCAGCTCGGTGAAGGCGCCGACCAGCTCGTCGCAGAACGCCCGCCAGCGCATGTTCGGCTCGATGCCGTGCACCAGGATCAGGTCCCGGCCCAGGCCCTCGGGCTGGGCCAGGGACAGCCGGGTGGTCGGCCAGACCAGCCGGTCGGTCCGGCCGTCGGCGACCTCGAGCACCGGCCTGGTCACCTGGAAGTCGTAGAACTCCTCCGGGTCGACCGCGCCGATCGGGGTGGCCTGCCAGGCGATACCCAGATGATTGATCACGCCGCTGGCCGCCTCACCCGCGTCGTTCCAGCCCTCGAACGCCGCGATCAGGGCGGGGGAGGTGGGCTTGGCAGGCAAGTCGAGCTTGCCAAGGCCATCGAGCTCGATCGTGCGCCCCTTCCTCGTGGCGGCCCTCATAGCTGCGTCCCAGACTACGTGGTCCGCGTGATCAGCTTGTCACGCCCTGGGGGACCCGTGGGCGGCAGCCCTATAATGAGGCCATCATGACTGGCAGTAACCAGCCCGCCATTATGCGCCGGGGGGCGGCGGGGCTGAGAGAAGCCCTGGCTGCGCGGGTCGTCGTTGCCGACGGGGCCATGGGGACCATGCTCCAGGGCAGCGACGCCACCCTGGAAGACTTCGGCGGCTACGAGGGCTGCAACGAGATCCTCAACGTCACCCGGCCGGACCTGGTCCGGAGTATCTACGACGGCTACCTGGCGGCCGGCGCCGACTGCATCAGCACCAACTCGTTCGGGGCCAACCTGGGCAACCTCGGCGAGTACGGCATCGCCGACCGGATCGAGGAGCTGTCCGAGACCGGTGCCCGGCTGGCCCGCCAGGCCGCCGACGCCGCCGAGGCGGCGGACAGCAGGCCGCGCTGGGTTCTCGGCTCGATGGGCCCGGGCACCAAGCTGCCCACCCTCGGCCACGTCACGTTCGCCGGCCTGCGGGACGCCTACCAGCAGAACGCGGCGGCCCTGCTGCGCGGCGGCGCGGACGCGCTGGTCGTGGAGACCTGCCAGGACATGCTCCAGGCCAAGGCCGCGCTGATCGGCGCCCGCCGGGCCATCAGCGAGGCCGGCACCGACGCGGTGCTGATCGCCTCGGTGATGATCGAGACCACCGGCGCGATGCTGCTCGGCACCGAGATCGGCGCGGCGCTGACCGCGCTGGAGCCCCTCGGCATCGACCTGATCGGGCTGAACTGCGCGACCGGGCCCAGCGAGATGAGCGAGCACCTGCGCTACCTGGCCGCGCACGCGCGGATCCCGCTCACCTGCATGCCGAACGCCGGCCTGCCCGAGCTCACCGCGGACGGCGCCTACTACCCGGTCGGCCCGGAGGAGCTCACCGACGCGCTCGAGGTGTTCGCCGACGAGTTCGGCCTGGCCCTGGCCGGCGGCTGCTGCGGCACCACCCCCGAGCACGTCGCCGCGCTGGCCGGGCGCCTCGGCGGCGGCCGGCCGCGGCCCGAGCGCAGCCCGCAGCCCGAGCCGGGCCTGGCCTCGCTGTACCAGCACGTGCCGTTCCGGCAGGACACCGCGTTCCTCGCGGTGGGGGAGCGGACCAACGCCAACGGGTCCAGGGCGTTCCGCGACGCGATGCTGGCCGGCCGGTACGACGAGTGCGTGGAGATCGCCCGGGCGCAGACCAGGGACGGCGCGCACGTGCTCGACGTGAACGTGGACTACGTCGGCCGGGACGGCGCCGCGGACATGCGCGAGGTGGTCAGCCGCCTGTCCACCGCGGTCACCCTGCCGCTGATGCTCGACTCCACCGAGCCCCCGGTCATCCAGGCCGGCCTGGAGCTGCTCGGCGGCCGCTCGGTGGTCAACTCGGTGAACTACGAGGACGGCGACGGCCCGGACTCGCGGATCGCCCGGATGATGCCGCTGGTCCGCGAGCACGGCGCGGCGGTGGTCGCGCTGACCATCGACGAGCAGGGCCAGGCCCGCACCGCGGAGTGGAAGCTCGCGGTGGCCACCCGGCTGATCGAGGACCTCACCGGCAACTGGGGCATGGACGTGGGCGACATCATCGTCGACTGCCTGACGTTCCCGGTGTCCACCGGCCAGGAGGAGACCCGGCGCGACGCGCTGGAGACCATCAACGCGATCCGGGAGCTCAAGCGCCGCTACCCGGACGTGCAGACCACGCTGGGCATCTCCAACGTGTCGTTCGGGCTGAACCCGGCCGCACGCGCGGTGCTGAACTCGGTGTTCCTGGCCGAGGCGGTGGACGCCGGGCTGGACTCCGCGATCGTGCACGCGTCCCGGATCATGCCGATCGCCCGGATCCCCGACGAGCAGCGCGAAGCCGCCCTGGACCTGGTCTGGGACCGGCGGCGGCCGGGCTACGACCCGCTGAGCCGCCTGCTCGAGCTGTTCGAGGGCGCCACCGCGGCATCCCTGCGGGAGAGCCGCGCCCAGGAACTCGCCCGGCTGCCGCTGTGGGAGCGCCTGGCCCGGCGCATCATCGACGGCGAGCGGAACGGCCTGGAGGCCGACCTCGACGCCGGCCTGGCGCAGCGCCCGGCCCTGGAGATCGTCAACGACGTGCTGCTCGGCGGCATGAAGACGGTCGGCGACCTGTTCGGCTCGGGCCAGATGCAGCTGCCGTTCGTGCTCCAGTCCGCCGAGGTCATGAAGGCCGCGGTGAACTACCTCGAGCCGCACATGGAGCGGTCAGGGGACGAGGGCAAGGGCCGGATCGTGCTGGCCACGGTCAAGGGCGACGTGCACGACATCGGCAAGAACCTGGTCGACATCATCTTGTCCAACAACGGCTACGACGTCGTGAACATCGGCATCAAGCAGCCCATCTCGGCCATCCTCGAGGCCGCCACCGAGCACGGCGCGGACGTGATCGGGATGTCCGGGCTGCTGGTCAAGTCCACCGTGGTGATGCGCGACAACCTGGCCGAGCTGAACTCCCGCAAGCAGGCCGGCCGGTGGCCGGTACTGCTCGGCGGGGCCGCGCTCACCCGCGCCTACGTGGAGCAGGACCTGGCCGCCATGTTCGACGGCGAGGTCAGGTACGCCCGCGACGCGTTCGAGGGGCTGCGGCTGATGGACGCGTTCATGGCGGTCAAGCGCGGCCAGGCCGGCGCGCAGCTGCCCGCGCTGCGGCCGCGCCGGGTCAGCGCGGCCACCCGCCCCGGCCCGGACGGCGACGGCCAGGCCCAGGACGACCAGCTCCGCTCTGACGTCTCGGCCACCGTCCCGGTGCCTGAGCCGCCGTTCTGGGGCACCCGGGTGGTCAAGGGCATCCCGCTCGCCGACTACGCGGCCTACCTGGACGAGCGGGCGCTGTTCCTGGGCCAGTGGGGGCTCAAGCCGGCCCGCGGCGGGTCCGGCCCGTCGCACCAGGAGCTGGCCGAGGTGCAGGGCCGCCCCCGGCTGCGGATGTGGCTGGAGCGGGCGCAGACCGAGGGCCTTCTGCAGGCCGCCGTGGTGCACGGCTACTTCCCGTGCTACAGCGAGGGCAACGAGCTCGTCGTGCTGGACGAGAACGGCCAGCCGCGGGAACGGTTCCGGTTCCCGCGGCAGCGCCGCGACCGGCGGCTGTGCCTGGCCGACTTCTTCCGGCCCAGGGACTCCGGGCAGACCGACGTGGTGGCCTTCCAGCTGGTCACCGTCGGCTCGCGGATCAGCGAGGCGACCGCCGAGCTGTTCGCCAAGAACGCCTACCGCGACTACCTGGAGCTGCACGGCCTGTCCGTGCAGCTGGCCGAGGCGCTGGCGGAGTACTGGCACACGCGGGTGCGCGACGCGCTGGGCATCAGCGGCGCCGACCCGGCCGACCTGGACGCGATCCTGAAGGTCGGCTACCAGGGCTGCCGGTACTCCTTCGGCTACCCGGCCTGCCCGGACCTGGAGGACCGGGCCGCGGTGATGCGGCTGCTGCGGCCGGACCGGATCGGGGTCGCGCTGTCCGAGGAGTTCCAGCTGGCCCCGGAGCAGTCCACCGACGCGATCATCGCGCATCACCCGGAAGCCAAGTATTTCAGCACCTGACCCGCGGCGCCGCCGCCAGTGCCCGCCCCCTGCCCGGTAAGGTCCACCGCATGTCCCGCGCCGCCGCCGTCTCGCCTCCCGCCGTCCACCGTTCGCCGCTGCAGGCCGTGCTGTTCGACATGGACGGCCTGCTCATCGACTCCGAGCCGCTGTGGTTCGAGGTGGAGTCCGCCGTCATGGCCAGGCTGGGCGGCGAGTGGACCGCCGAGGACCAGTACGCGCTGGTCGGCGGGTCGCTGGAGGCCTCCCTCGACTACCTGCTGGCCCGGGCGGCCGAGCCCGCCCCGCGCGAGCAGGTGGCCCGCTGGATGGTCGACGGGATGACCGACCTGCTCCGCGAGCGCGGCGTGCACGTGCTGCCCGGCGCCCGTGAGCTGCTGGCCGAGGTGACCGCGGCGCGGGTGCCGAGCGCGCTGGTCACCTCCTCCGAGCGGCAGATCATGGACGCGGTCATCGCCAGCATCGGCGTGGCCTTCGGCGCCACCGTGTGCGCCGAGGACGTCCGCGCCCCCAAGCCGGACCCCGAGCCGTACCTGCGGGCCGCGGCGCTGCTCGGCGCCGACCCGGCCAGCTGCATCGCGCTCGAGGACTCGCCGAACGGGGTGGCCGCCGCGGAGGCGGCGGGCTGCCTGGTGGTGGCGGTGCCCAGCGTGCTGCCGATCCCCACCCGGCCGGGCCGCGTCGTGGCCTCCTCGCTGGCCCAGCTCGACCTGGCCATGCTCCGCGGAATGATGGGCGGCCGCTAGCCGCAGCGGTCTGGGCAGCCCCCCGGGTATGCGACGATGAAGGGGACGGGAGGTACTGCCGATGGCGCTCGTTATCTGCCTCGCCCTGACCGCGGCCGGCCTCGTGGCGGCCTGGGGCCGCTGGCGCCGTAAGAGCCCACGGGCCGGGGTGCGGATGCTCGCCTGGGCCGTGCTGCCGATGGCGTTCTACCTGACCGGGCTGGCCGATCTGGCCGAGCGGATCGGGTCGGCCTTCACCAAGTTCGGTGCCGCGTTCGTGTTCTCGCCGAAGACCTGGCTCGGCGTCGTGATCGCAGGCGTCGCGCTGCTGCTGCTCCTGGTCTCCGGCGGGCTGCCCAAGGTCCCTCGCCGCAAGGGCAGCAAGGCCGTCAAGCAGGACGGCTCGGCTCCCGAGGCCGCCCGGGGCAAGTCATCTGGCCCGCAGGCGCTGACCACCGGCACCGGCCGGACCCGCAAGCAGGCCGCCGCGGACGGCGATGACGACATGGCCGACATCGAGGCGATCCTGCGCCGCCGCGGCATCAGCTGAGCACCAAAAGCTGAGTAGCGGCGTCAGGCGTTCTCCCGGATAAACACCCGCCCGGCCAGCCACAGGCACACCACGGCCAGACCGATCGAGACCGCCACGCCCTCGAGCATCACCGCGTTCAGGTAGTGCCCGGCGTAGCCCGCGCGCATCGCGTCGTGAACCGCGACGAACGCCGCGCCGATCAGCCCGCAGCTGGATGAGCAGCCCGGGCAGCGAAGTACGCGTACGAGTTGTGCGCGCGCCGATCAGCCCGCTGTCGAAAACCCGGGCGAACAGCGGGCCGACGAAGGCCAGGTGGTCCTGGATCGTCCGGCAGCCCGGCCAGGATGCGCGGCGACAGCGTCGTGCTGCCGGCTCTGCGGGTCCAGCACCAGCTCGTCGCGGCGCGTCAAGGACACACTCCAGCCTGGGCCGTGTGGCCCAGGCCCAGCCGAGTGTCCTCGCGCTGCGGGCCCCGGACAGCGTCTTGACCACGCCGCGGCTCCAGGCGCGGCCAGCTCCAGCTGGCGGGCCGCCAGCGCGGTACGGGCCGATACCTCGGCGGCGGGCACCCGGTACAGCCTGCCTGGAGCGTGAGCTCCTCGCCGACCTGCGCGTTCGGGTCCGAGTCCGCCGCCGGTGCTGGCCGATCGCCTGCGGCACGTAGCCGATCCGGCGGCGCACCCCGACGGGGTCGTGCAGCGATCGGCCGGCCACGTGGCCCGGCCCGCGGTGGCGTGAGCAGCGTGGTCAGCATCCGCAGGGTGGTGGTCTTGCCCGCGCTGTGCTTGCTGGCTCGCGGAGGGCCGCTATGCGCGCTGCCTTCCCGGCGAGCGCTGCTCGCCGACCGAGGGAGCGCCGGCCGCTCGCCGGGAAAACAGCGCCGCGGCCGTCCGCTCGCTGGCCGGCTCCGCCGGCGGCGAGCTTGGCGCGGCTCCGCCGGCGAGCCTAGGAGTCGGTCAGGTCCGTCGGCTCGCGGTCGGCAGCCGGGTCACTGCGGGGCGCCGGGACGGTCGGCAGGGGCGGCGGCGTGCCGCCGTAGGCCGGGCAGATCGCCTGGTGGGCGCACCAGTTGCAGAGCCGGCCCGGGCGCTCGCGCCAGTCGCCGGCCTTGGTGGCCCGCTCGATGGCCTGCCACAGCGCGTTGACCTTGCGCTCGGTGGCGAGCAGGTCGGCCTCGTCCGGGGCGTACCGGACGATCTCGCCGCTGCCCAGGTAGATCAGCTGCAGCAGGCGGGGGATCGTGCCCTGGCTGCGCCACAGCACGAGCGCGTAGAACTTCATCTGGAACAGCGCCCGGGCCTCGAACTCGGCCCGGGGCGCGCTGCCGGTCTTGTAGTCGACGATCCTGATCTCGCCGCCGGGAGCGACGTCGAGACGGTCGATGTAGCCGCGCAGGGCCAGGCCCGAGGCCAGCACGGTGGTCACGTGCAGCTCGCGGTGGGCGGGCTCGAGGCGCCGCGGGTCCTCGAGCGTGAAGTAGCGGTCCACCATGGCGGCCGCTTCCTCGAGCCAGACCTCGCGCTGGTCATCGGCCTCGAACAGGCCCGCCAGCTCCGGCTCCTCCGCCAGCAGCCGGTCCCACTGCGGGCGCAGCAGCTCCCTGGCCGCCTCCGGGGTCCGCTCCGCGGCCGGACGATCGAACAGCCGCTCGAGCACCGCGTGCACCAGCGTGCCCCGGGTCGCGGCCGGGCTGGGCGGCTCGGGCAGCCGGTCGATCACCCGGTACCGGTACAGCAGCGGGCAGGTCATGAAGTCCCCGGCCCGGGACGGCGACAGCGACGGCGGCCGGGCCGGAGCCTCCTCGGCTGCGGCCGGACCGGGTTCGGTCATCGCACTGGTATCGCCCACCACAAGGAGACTAGGGGAGGGGACCGACAGTTGTTGTCTAACTAGCTGGCTTCAGGCCGCTGGGGGCACCCCGCGGCCGGCGGAGCCGGCAGGGCGAGCGGAGGTGCCGCCGGCGCTGTTTTCCCGACGAGCGACGCCGGCGCGACGAAGGAGCGCCGAAGGAGCGAGGAGGGAAGGCAGCGCGGCTAAAGGGCGGCCTGGCGCAAGCCAGCAAGCACTGCCGTTAGCCGACCGTGCCGTGGTGAGCCGCCGCGGGTCGGGCCGGACCACGTAGCATCGGTGCTGTGACAGGGACGAATCCGGGCGGCCAGGCCCCGCCGGGCCAGCGGCCGGATCAGCCGCCGGCCCGGCCGCCCGCCTCGCCGCGCCCTGGGCTGATCATCGCCCGGCCGCTGGGCATCCCGGTCTACATCTCGCCGTACTGGTTCGTGATCGCGGCCCTGTTCATCCTGTTCTACGCCGACAGCCTGCAGGGCCAGGTGGCCGGCCAGACCGCGCGCTACCTGGTGGCCACCGCGTTCGTGCTGCTGCTGTACGTCTCCGTGCTGATCCACGAGCTCAGCCACTGCGTGGTGGCCCGTGCCTTCGGCCTGCCGGTCCGCCGGATCCTGCTGTACCCGCTGGGCGGCTTCTCCGAGATCGAGGAGGAGCCGCAGACACCGGGCAGGGAGTTCCTGGTCTCCGGGGCCGGGCCGCTGCTGTCCCTCGGCCTGGCCGGCCTGGGCTGGCTGGCCATCGAGGTGGTCCACCCCACCGGCATCGCCCGGGTGCTGACCGACCAGCTGATCGTGGCCAACGTGCTCGTCGGCGTGTTCAACCTGCTGCCCGGGCTGCCGCTGGACGGCGGCCGGATGCTGCGCGCCGGGGTCTGGAAGCTCACCGGGCGGCCAGGAACCGGCACGATCGCCGCGGGCTGGGCGGGCCGGGTGCTGGCCATCGGCCTGCTCGCGCTGCCGCTGATGATCATCTTCAGGGACGGCGCTGACTCGTCCGCGGGCACCGTGAACCTGCTCTGGCTGGGCGTCATCGCCGCGTTCATATGGATCGGCGCGGGCCAGTCCATCCGGGTCACCCGGGTCCGCGAGCGGCTGCCAGGACTGCAGGCCCGGCGGCTGGCCAGGCCCGCGCTGAGCGTGCCCGCCAGCCTGCCGCTGGCCGAGGCGGTCCGGCGGGCCGACGCGGCCGGCGCCCGGGCCCTGATCATCGAGGACCACGAGGGCAAGCCGATCGCGATCGTGAACGAGACCGCGGTGATGGCCACGCCCGAGCAGCGCCGGCCGTGGATCGAGGCCGGCGCGCTGGCCCGCACGCTGGAGCCCAGCATGGTGCTGTCCGCGGACCTGGCGGGGATGGCCCTCATCGACGCCGTCCGCCAGGCGCCGGCCAGCGAGTACCTGCTGGTCGAGCCGTCCGGCGAGACGCTCGGCGTGCTGGCCACCGCGGACCTGGACCAGGCCTTCGCCCGGACCTGACCGGCCACCGCTACCCTGACGGGCGTGATCCGACCACGCCGAGGGCCGCTGCAGGCCGGTGAGCAGGTTCAGCTGACCGACCCCAAGGGCCGCAGCCACCTGGTTGCCCTGACGCCGGGCAAGTCCTTCCACACCCACCAGGGCACGCTGCCGCACGACGACCTGATCGGCGGCGCGGACGGCAGCGTGGTGACCTCGTCCGGCGGCACCGAGTACGTCGCGCTGCGGCCGCTGCTGTCCGACTTCACGCTGTCCATGCGGCGCGGCGCGGCGGTGGTCTACCCCAAGGACGCGGCGCAGATCCTGGCCGTGGCCGACCTGTTCCCCGGCGCCCGGGTGCTGGAGGCCGGGGCGGGCAGCGGCGCGCTGTCCTGCTGGATCCTGCGGGCCATCGGCGAGGACGGCGTGCTGGTGTCCTACGAGCGGCGGCCGGACTTCGCCGAGATCGCCCGCGGCAACGTGGAGCGCTACTTCGGCGGCCCGCACCCGGCCTGGACGCTGATCACCGGCGAGCTGCCCGCCGCCGCGCCCGCCGACGAGCGGTTCGACCGGGTGGTGCTGGACATGCTCGCGCCCTGGGACTACACCGCCGCCGCGGCCGGCTTCCTGTCCGGCGGCGGCCTGGTCTGCTGCTACGTGGCCACCACGACGCAGCTGTCCCGCACGGTGGAGTCCCTGCGCTCGTTCGGCTGCTTCGCCGAGCCCGCCGCCTCGGAGACCCTGGTGCGCGGCTGGCACGTGGAGGGCCTGGCGGTCCGCCCCGACCACCGGATGGTGGCGCACACGGGCTTCCTGGTCACCGCGCGGCGGCTGGCCGACGGGGTGACCCCGCCGCCACGCCGGCGACGGCCGGCCAAAGGCGCCCTGGAGCAGCCCGCGGGCGGTGCCGCGGACACGCCGGAACCGCTCGTCTGACCTGCGCTGGCGATAACCCGCGGCGCCCGCATGTTTTCGGATCGTGACGCCACTTCAGCACAGTAGGAGCGTCGCGTCAGGTTACGGATGCACCCCAGATAGGTAGGGTCTAGGTAAGTGAGCTTGCGGAAGGGGTGAAGGGCATGGCCGCTCGTGATGACAGCGCCCGAGCCGGACGACACGATGACGAGGTCAAGGTCCTTTCCACGCAGATCTCCTTCCTGGAGGAGGAGATCGCGGTCCTGCGCCGCCGCCTGGCCGACTCGCCCATGCAGTCGCGCCTGCTGGAGGAGCGGCTCCGCGAGACTGAGGCCAGCCTGGCCAGCGTCACCGGGCAGAACGAGCGCCTGGCCGGCACGCTGCGCGAGGCCAGGGACCAGATCGTCGCGCTGAAGGAGGAAGTCGACCGGCTGGCCCAGCCGCCGTCCGGCTTCGGCGTGTTCCTGGCCGCCTGCGACGACTCGACCGCTGACGTGTTCACCGGCGGGCGCAAGATGCGGGTCAGCGTCAGCCCCAGCATCGAGCTGTCCGAACTGCGGCCCGGCCAGGAAGTCGTGCTGAACGAGGCCCTCAACGTGGTGATCGCCCAGGGCTTCGAGACGATCGGCGAGGTCGTCATGCTCAAGGAGGTCCTCGAGGACGGCGCGCGGGCGCTGGTCATCTCGCATGCGGACGAGGAGCGGATCGCCCGGCTGGCCGAGCCGCTGATCTCCGGCGAGCCGCTGCGGGCCGGGGACAGCCTGCTGCTCGAGCCGCGGTCCGGCTACGTGTACGAGCGCATCCCCAAGGCCGAGGTGGAAGAGCTGATCCTGGAGGAAGTCCCGGACATCAGCTACTCCGAGATCGGCGGCCTGTCCGGCCAGATCGAGCAGATCAGGGACGCGATCGAGCTGCCCTACCTGCACGCTGACCTGTTCAGGGAGCACCAGCTGCGGCCGCCCAAGGGCGTGCTGCTGTACGGCCCGCCCGGCTGCGGCAAGACGCTGATCGCCAAGGCGGTGGCCAACTCGCTGGCCAAGCAGGTGGCCACCAAGACGGCCGCCGACGCGGCCGCGGGCGCCGATCAGAACGGGCAGGGCGCCAAGGCCAAGGAGGGCAAGAGCTTCTTCCTCAACATCAAGGGCCCCGAGCTGCTGAACAAGTACGTCGGCGAGACCGAGCGGCACATCCGGCTGGTGTTCCAGCGGGCCAGGGAAAAGGCCAGCGAGGGCATGCCGGTGATCGTGTTCTTCGACGAGATGGACTCGATCTTCCGTACCCGCGGCTCGGGTGTGTCCAGCGACGTGGAGAACACCATCGTTCCCCAGCTGCTGTCGGAGATCGACGGCGTGGAGGGCCTGGAGAACGTCATCGTGATCGGCGCCTCCAACCGGGAGGACATGATCGACCCGGCCATCCTGCGGCCCGGCCGGCTGGACGTGAAGATCAAGATCGAGCGCCCGGACGCCGAGGCGGCCAGGGACATCTTCTCCAAGTACGTGCTGCCCACGCTCCCGCTGCACCCCGACGACCTGGCCGAGCACGGCGGGTCGAAGCAGGCCTGCACGCAGGCCATGATCCAGCGGGTCGTCGAGCGGATGTACAGCGAGACCGAGGAGAACAGGTTCCTCGAGGTCACCTACGCCAACGGCGACAAGGAAGTGCTGTACTTCAAGGACTTCAACTCCGGCGCCATGATCGAGAACATCGTGGACCGGGCCAAGAAAATGGCCATCAAGGAACTGCTCGAGACCGGCCAGAAGGGCCTGCGGGTGTCGCACCTGCTGGCGTCGTGCGTGGACGAGTTCAAGGAGAACGAGGACCTGCCGAACACCACGAACCCGGACGACTGGGCCCGGATCTCCGGCAAGAAGGGCGAGCGGATCGTCTACATCAGGACGCTGGTCTCCGGCAAGCAGGGCACCGAGGCGGGCCGTTCGATCGACACCGTGGCCAATACCGGCCAGTACCTGTAGGCACGGATTTGCCCGCCGCGGGGGCTGCTTCAGGGCGCGCGACGTCCCGGCAACAGCCCCCGCGGCACTAGTCTGTGCACTATGAGCGTTCGCCGGGTCATGGGCACGGAGACCGAGTACGGCATTTCCGTGCCCGGCCAGCCGGGGGCGAACGCAATGGTCAGCTCCTCGCAGATCGTCAACGCCTACCAGGCCGCGACCTCGGCCCGGGCCCGCCGGCCGCGCTGGGACTTCGAGGAGGAGAACCCGCTGCGCGACGCCCGCGGGTTCGACCTGGCCCGGGAGGCGGCCGACTCGTCCCAGCTGACCGACGAGGATCTCGGCCTCGCCAACGTGATCCTGACCAACGGGGCGCGGCTGTACGTGGACCACGCGCACCCGGAGTACTCCGCGCCGGAGACCACCGACCCGCTGTCCGCGGTGATCTGGGACAAGGCCGGCGAGCGGGTGATGGCCGCGGCGGCCACGGCGGCCGCAGCGATCCCCGGCGGCCAGCCCATCCAGCTGTACAAGAACAACACCGACAGCAAGGGCGCGTCCTACGGCTGCCACGAGAACTACCTGATGAGCCGGTCCACGCCGTTCGCGGACATCGTCCGCCACCTGACCCCGTTCTTCGTCTCCCGGCAGGTGGTCTGCGGGGCGGGCCGGGTCAGCCTGGGCGCCGACGGCCGGGACAGCGGGTTCCAGATCAGCCAGCGCGCCGACTTCTTCGAGGTGGAAGTCGGCCTGGAGACCACGCTCAAGCGGCCCATCATCAACACCAGGGACGAGCCGCACGCCGACCCGGAGAAGTACCGCCGCCTGCACGTGATCATCGGCGACGCCAACCTGAGCGAGATCTCCACCTACCTCAAGCTCGGCACGACCGCGCTGGTCCTGGCCATGATCGAGGACCGCTTCCTGGCCGCCGACCTGGGCATCGAGGCGCCGGTCAGCGAGCTGCGGGCGGTCTCCCACGACCCGACCTGCAAGCACCTGATCACGCTGCGCGACGGCCGCCGGATGACCGCGGTCCAGCTCCAGCTGGAGTACCTGGAGCTGGCCAGGAAGTACACCGAGGACCGGTACGGCGGCGACACCGACGAGCTGACCGCGGACGTGCTCGACCGCTGGGAGTCGGTGCTGGCCCGGCTGGCCGAGGACCCGCTGCTGACCGCGCGGGAGCTGGACTGGACGGCCAAGCTCGAGGTGCTCAACGGCTACCGGGCCCGGGACGGGCTGGCCTGGAGCCACCCCCGGCTGCAGCTTGTCGACCTGCAGTACGCCGACGTGCGCCCGGACCGCGGCCTGTACAACCGGCTGGCCTCGCTGGGCCGGATGACCCGGCTGGTCACCGACGAGCAGGTGACCCGGGCGATCACCGAGCCGCCGGACGACACCCGGGCCTACTTCCGCGGCCGGTGCCTGCGCAAGTACCCCGACGCGGTCGCCGCCGCATCCTGGGACTCCGTCATCTTCGACATTCCAGGGCGTGAATCCCTGCAGCGAGTGCCCACCCTGGAGCCGCTGCGCGGCACCCGGGCGCACGTCGGCGACCTGATTGACCGCTGTGAGACCGCTGACGAGCTGGTCGCCGCGCTCACCGGCCGCGACTGAGTCGGCCCGCCGGCGCCGGCGGAGCCGCGGCCGGCGAGCGTAGCACTGTGCGGGACATTCCGGATCCATACCGATAGGCCCCGGCAGGATTGGGCGGGCTGACCGCGGGCGAGGATAGCGTTGAGGCGCGGGGCCACCCCGCGGATCACGGAGGTAGGGCATGGCGACAAAGGACACCGGCGGCCAGCGGCAGACCACCCGCCGCAGCCAGGACGAAGAGGAGACCGCCCAGCAGGGGTCCGAGGACGTCAAGGAGCGGCAGGACAAGCTCACCGACGACGTCGACGCGATCCTGGACGAGATCGACGAGGTCCTGGAAGAGAACGCGGAGGAGTTTGTCCGCTCCTACGTGCAGAAGGGCGGCCAGTGACCCAGACCGGGTTTCGCCCTCGGCGGAGCGCGGCACCCCGTCCGGGCATCCCGCCCTGGCCTGGGCCGCAGTAGGGTCTGAGCAGAAATCACCAGCACAACCGGAAGGAACGGCGTGGTCTTCGATTCGCACCCGCCAGGGCAGCCGGCCGCGTCCGCAGTACCAGCCAGCACTGGGCCATGGGACGTTCCTGAGCCCCGGCGGCTATCTCGGCTACGGGACGTCGTCGTTCGCCGACTTCCTGGCCGGCGCCGCGCCCGGGCTGCTGCCCGGCGCCGGGTCGGCCCTGCCGCCCGGCGGCGCCGGGCCGGCCAGCGCCGCCGGCGGCCGTGACCTGGCCGCCAGCGTGCCGCACGGCACCACGATCGTGGCGGCGTCGTTCGAGGGCGGCGTGGTGATGGCCGGGGACCGGCGGGCCACCGCAGGCCACATGATCGCCCAGCGGGACATCGAGAAGGTGTTCCGCAGCGACGAGTTCTCCTGCGTGGCCATCGCGGGCGCGGCCGGGCATCGGCATCGACCTGGTGCGGCTGTTCGCCGTGGAGCTCGAGCACTACGAGAAGCTGGAGGGCCGGGCGCTGTCCCTGGAGGGCAAGGCCAACCGGCTGGCCAGCATGGTCCGCGGCAACCTGGGCGGCGCGATGCAGGGGCTGGTCGTGGTCCCGCTGTTCGCCGGCCTGGACGAGGACACCGGCATCGGCCGGATCTTCAGCTACGACGTCACGGGCGGCCGGTACGAGGAGCACCGGTTCCACTCCATCGGGTCCGGCTCGGTGTTCGCCCGCGGCTCGCTGAAGAAGCTCTACGCCGACGGGATGTCCGCCGACGACGCGATCCTGGCCTGCATGCAGGCGCTGTACGACGCGGCCGACGACGACTCGGCCACCGGCGGCCCGGACCTGACCCGGCAGCATCTTCCCGGTCGTGGCCACGGTCACCGCGGACGGCTTCCGGCGGCTGCCCGACGCCGAGTCGGGGGAGTACGCGGGCACCGTGGTCAGCGCGCGGATGCACGCCCCCGACGGCCCGCAGGCGCCGCTGCGGCAGAGCCCGGCACCGCCCGGCTAGCCCGCGACCGCCCCCGACCGTCCAGGCCCACACGAGCAAGGGAATCCGCGGTGTCCATGCCGTTCTACGTGTCGCCAGAACAGGCGATGAAGGACAAGGCCGACTACGCCCGCAAGGGCATCGCCCGCGGCCGCAGCGGGGTCGTGCTGCAGTACGACGGCGGCATCCTGTTCGCGGCGCCGAACCCGTCCACCGCGCTGCACAAGATCAGCGAGATCTACGACCGGATCGCGTTCGCCGCGGTCGGCCGGTACAACGAGTTCGAGAACCTGCGCAAGGCCGGGGTCAGGTACGCGGACATGACCGGCTTCCAGTACGACCGGCAGGACGTGACCGCGCGCGGGCTGGCCAACTGGTACGCGCAGATCCTCGGCTCGATCTTCACCGACAGCAACAAGCCGTTCGAGGTCGAGATCGTGGTCGCCGAGGTCGGCAGCAGCCCGGACGACGACCAGATCTACCGGATCACGTTCGACGGCTCGGTCGCCGAGGAGCACGGCTTCGTGGCCATGGGCGGCCAGTCCGACCAGGTCGCCGGGGTCCTCAAGCAGCACTACGCGGATCGGATGCCGCTCGCCGACGCACTGGCCGCGGCCATCGAGGGCGTGTCCGGGCCGCCGAACGGCGAGCGCCCGCGAGGTCAGCGCGGGCCAGCTCGAGGTCGCGGTACTGGACCGGGGCCGGGCGCACCGCAAGTTCCGGCGGCTGGCCGGCGCCCGGCTCGAGGCCCTGCTGACCGAGGCCCGGCAGTCCCGGCGCCGCGGCGGGCGGCGGGGCTGGCCAGGGCGACGCGACAGCGGCGGGACCGGGGCCAGCGGCAGGAGCAGCGGCAACGGGACGGGCGCCGGCGGCCCGGACGGTGACACGCCGCCGGCCAGCGGACCTGGCGGTTCCGGCGGGGGACCGGCGTAAGGTCAGGGCATGGCCAGGTACACCGCCAGGCACAGGTGAGCTGGGGGCCGATGGACAGGCGCATTTTCGGGCTGGAGAACGAGTACGGCGTCACGTGCACCTTCCGCGGCCAGCGGCGGCTGTCCCCGGACGAGGTCGCCCGGTATCTGTTCCGGCGGGTGGTGTCCTGGGGCCGCAGCAGCAACGTCTTCCTGCGCAACGGCGCCCGGCTCTACCTGGACGTGGGCAGCCACCCGGAGTACGCCACCCCGGAGTGCGACAGCCTGATCGACCTGGTCACGCACGACAAGGCGGGCGAGCGGATCCTGGAGGGGCTGCTCGTGGACGCCGACCGGCGGCTGCGCGAGGAGGGCATCGCCGGGGACATCTACCTGTTCAAGAACAACACCGACTCGGCGGGCAACTCCTACGGCTGCCACGAGAACTACCTGGTCGGGCGGCACGGCGAGTTCGGCCGGCTGGCCGACATCCTGATCCCGTTCCTGGTCACCCGGCAGATCATCTGCGGGGCCGGGAAGGTGCTGCAGACCCCGCGCGGCGCGGTGTACTGCGTCAGCCAGCGGGCCGAGCACATCTGGGAGGGCGTGTCGTCGGCGACCACCCGGTCCCGGCCGATCATCAACACGCGCGACGAGCCGCACGCCGACGCCGAGCGGTTCCGGCGGCTGCACGTGATCGTCGGCGACTCGAACATGAGCGAGACGACCATGCTGCTCAAGGTCGGCGCGACCGACCTGGTGCTGCGCATGATCGAGGCCGGCACGGTGCTGCGCGACCTGACCCTGGAGAACCCGATCCGGGCGATCAGGGACGTCAGCCACGACATGGCGGGCCGCCGCAAGGTCCGGCTGGCCAGCGGCCGCGAGGTCAGCGCGCTGGACATCCAGCAGGAGTACCTCTCCAAGGCCAGGGACTTCGCCGACCGGCGCGGCCCGGACGCGATCACCAAGCGGGTGCTCGACCTGTGGGAGCGGACCCTGCGCGCGGTGGAGACCCAGGACCTGGCCTCGGTGGCCAGGGAGATCGACTGGGTGACCAAGTACCAGCTGATCGAGCGCTACCGGGCCAAGCACGGGCTGGCGCTGTCCTCACCCCGGGTCGCCCAGCTGGACCTGGCCTACCACGACGTGCACCGCGGCCGCGGCCTGTACTACCTGCTGCAAAAGCGCGGCGCGGTCGAGCGGGCCTGCCGCGACCTGGACATCTTCGAGGCCAAGTCGGTCCCGCCGCAGACCACGCGGGCCCGGCTGCGTGGCGAGTTCATCCGCCGCGCGCAGGAGCGGCGGCGCGACTTCACCGTCGACTGGGTGCACCTCAAGCTCAACGACCAGGCCCAGCGGACGGTGCTGTGCAAGGACCCGTTCCGGTCGGTGGACGAGCGGGTGGAGAAGCTGATCGCCGGCATGTAGACCGGCGGTGCTGGTCTGGGACCGCAACCTGCTCGGGGACTTCAGGCCAGCGGGTAGGCTGGCCCACGCTCAAGCCGCCCCTATTCTGAGGTTTTCTCATGCGACGCATAGCCGCTGCCCTGACCGTGCCCGCGCTCGGCATCCTGCTGCTCGCAGGCTGCGGTTCCGCGGGCACCCCCTCGTCCTCCTCCTCGTCGTCCGGCGGGTCCGGCACGAACACGCCCGTGACGGTGACCGGCGCGTTCGGCGCTAACCCCCAGGTCACGATCCCGGCCAGCAAGGCCAGCGGCAGCCTGGCCATCAAGACCGTGATCAAGGGCACCGGCGCCACGCTGGCGGACACCGACTCGTTCGTCGGCAACTACGCCGTCTACATCTGGAGCGGCACCACGCACAAGCTGGCGCTGAGCACGTTCACCCAGGGCACCCCGCAGGTGCTGGCGGCCAAGGTGGGCCTGCCCGGCCTGGCGAAGGCCCTGTCCGGGCAGAAGATGGGCAGCCGGGTACTGGCCGTGCTGCCGCCCAGCGAGGCCTACGGCAGCCAGGGCAACTCCCAGATCGGCGTCGGGCCCAACGACACCGTCGTCTTCGTGGTGGACCTGATCAAGAACTTCTCGGCCACCGCGTCCGCGACCGGCCAGCAGGTGTCCAGCGGCGGCGGCCAGCTGCCCTCGGTCAAGGCCACCCCGGGCACGATGCCCACGGTGACCATCCCGGCGGCCAAGGAGCCGGGCAAGCTGATCACCAAGACCCTGATCAAGGGCTCCGGCGAGCCGGTGGCCAAGGGCGACGAAGTCGTCACCCAGTACGTCGGGGTCAACTGGCGGACCAAGAAGGTCTTTGACTCGTCCTGGTCCCGGCAGCAGCCGTTCGGGTTCGAGCTGGACGCCACGCCCGAGCAGATCATCCCGGGCTGGGACAAGGGCCTGGCCGGGGTGCCCGCGGGCAGCCGGGTCATGCTGATCATCCCGCCGGCCGACGGCTACGGGAAGACCGGCAACGCCCAGGCCGGCATCAAGGGCACCGACGACCTGGTGTTCATCGTCGACGTCCTGGCCGGCGTCAAGTAACTGTGCTTGCTGGCTCGCGGGAGGCCGCTATGCGCGCTGCCTTCCCGGCGAGCGGCGCTCTCAGAACGGGGGAGCGCCGACCGCTCGCCGGGAAAACAGCGCCGCGACCGCCCGCGAGCTGGCCGCCGGCGGCTTGCTGCTCGCGGGAGTGCTAGCTGACTCGCGCAGGCCGGCTCTAGAACGCGCCCAGGCCGTTGGGGGTGCCCAGGCCGGTCGGCGCGTCGTAGCCGCGTTTCGCGGTGCACAGGTAGTCGTTTCCGCAGGCCTCGGCCGGCGTACTGAACAGCGCGTTGCTGCCCGTGGTCACGTCGAACAGGTCCCCGGCGTGGCGGTACAGGTGCCGCGGGCCGACGTGGGCCGCGTTCCCGGCCAGCCCGTAGACCCCGGCGATGAACGGGGCGCTGATGCTGGTGCCCGCCACCGTGACCCAGCCGCCGTAGGTGGGCTCGAACACCGGCACGCTGCTGGCCACCGCGGCCACGTCCGCGACGGTCCGGCCGGGGCAGTGCGCGTCGTGCTGCCAGCGCGGCTTGCCCACGAAGGCCGAGCAGCCGCTGGCGGCGGCCCCGAAGTTCCGCGGGTCGTCCCACACCCGCTCGGCAAATCCCCGGGCGCTGGCGGCCCGGGTCAGCTGGGTGCCGCCCACCGAGATGACGTCCTGCAGGTCGGCCGGGAAGTTCGCGGCGCTGAACCCGAAGTCGCCGGACGAGACCACGACCGTGTGCCCGGGCTGGACGTAGAACCGGCGGTCGGCCAGCGCGAACCCGTTCTCCCTGGTGCCGTAGCTGTTGGAGATCACCTGGGCGCCCAGCCGGGCCGCGGTGGCGTCGGTCCTGGCCAGGCTGTCCACCAAGTCGTCGTTGGCCTCCACGACCAGGATCCGGCAGTGCGGGCAGGCCACGGAGATCATCGACACGTCCAGGGTGCCCTCCAGGTCCCAGCCGCTGTGCTTCCCGGACTGAGGCAGCGGGGAACGGTGGCCGGCCTGGTTGACGATCCGCAGGCAGCCGCTGGCGGCGGTGCACGCGGGCAGGCCGTAGTGACGGCGGTAGGTGGCCAGGAAACGGGCCAGATGCGGGATGCGGAACGGGATGGACACCGCCACCGTCTGGTGGCTGTGCCGGCTCACCGGCAGCCGGTAGGCCGCTTCCAGGGCGCGGGCCCCCCAGCCGTGCGGCCGGGCTCCCTTCCCGGCCGCACGCGCCCGGTTGACCGCGGTCTGCACCTGGTAGCGCAGGTCGCACTGGACCCGGCCGGGCCGCGCCCGGGCACAGGGCGGGGTGATCATGCGCCGCCGGGCCCGGCGGGCCGGGCCGGCGAGCCGGCCGGGTGGCCCGCCGCGGGGCCAGGCGATGCGCGCGTCAGGGCGGCCGGCTGGCCGGCCGCAGCCGGCGCCGTGCGGTAGGCACGGGGATCGACTCGGTGACCGAGCCGCCGCCGTGTCCGAGGCGGTGACCCGCAGCGTGACCAGGGCCCCGGGCGGGGCGGTGAACGTCGCGCGGAACTGGCCCGCGCCCTGGCTGGTCACCGTGGCCGGCTGCCAGTGCGCGCCGCCGTCGAAGGACACCGCCACGGTGGCCCCGGTGACCGCGGCCGCGCGGGACAGCTGGAGGTGCCCGGCGGTGATGCTCGATGACCTGCGGCCCGGCCGGCGCGGTGCCGCGCAGCCCGAGGCCGTGCACCAGGTACTCCAGGGTCATCATCGGCTGCACCGCGCACCGGCGGGTGACGACTATCTCGTTCTGGCCCCGGATGCGGACGCAGATCCAGGAGGCCGGCACCCGGGCCGCGGGGTCCGCGCCGGGACCGCCAGGTCCACACCGTGCGGCTGGCCGGGGACAGCGGGTAGGCCGGGCCGCTCCGGCTGGCCGTCAGCGTGTACCGCAGGAGCGACGGCGCGGCCGGCAGCGGGGCCGCCCACCGGACCGTCGATGGCCGTCCCGGCCGCGATCTGGCGGCCGTCAGCGGACAGCGTGTACTGGCCCGACGGGTGGGTCCGCGCGCCGGGGAGCAGGCCGCTGCCGATGTGCCCGGGCTGGCTGTCGCTGAACGGCACCGGCTGGAGGGCGAGCTCGTTGCCGGTCCGTGACGCCGACGGGATGGCCTGCGCGAACGGGACGGCGGCTGGTGAGCACCTGGCTGGGCCCGCTGTGCAGCGGGTAGCGGTTCCAGTCCTCGGTGGTCTGCGAGCCCGCGGCCAGGCTCTCGAAGGCCCCGGTCTGCCCGCCGCCGCCGAACGGGTTGGTCTGGTTGGTGAACTCGACGTACTGCGTGGACCAGAACCGGTCGGGGCCGCCGGTGACGTACTCGGTCGCGAGGCCGGGCAGCCGGATCGGCATGAACTCGGCGGACAGGCCGACCGCGGACTCCGCGGCCGTGCCGCCGAAGATGAGCCACTGGCCCCGGGACGGGACGTCCTGGAAGAACCGCTCCTGCACGGTGGCCAGGCTCTGCGGGCTGACGTCGAAGTGCTGCGGGCCGACCAGGCCCGGCGGCGCCGGATAGTCCACGTCGTACACGTACGGCGGGCCCGCGGCGCCCTTCGGCGAGTTCAGCTGTCCCGTGGTGAACGACAGCAGGCCGCCCACGGTGGGCGGGACGGAGACCGGGCTGACCAGGATCCGGGCGTTGAACGCGGAGAACTGCGACGCCGGACACCGAGTGGTCCGCCCCGGTGCGCAGGACACTGAAGCTGAGGTTCTGGGCCACGGACGGGCGCGGGGTGGTGAAGCCGACCTCCGACGTCGCGGACCGCTCGTCCAGCGACACCGTGGTGTTCCCGTTCACCGTGAACTGCGGCAGGATCGGGATCCGGTCGACCAGCGGGAACGAGTCGAAGCTGAGGAAGTCGCCGAACGCCCAGTAGTGCCCGGCCGGCACGCTGAACTTGGTGACGCCGTTGCGGAACACGTTCGAGCTCTCGAACGGGTCGCCGAACCGGTTGCAGTTATCGGCGTTGAAGACGAACACGGTGTCCCCGTTGTCCGGGCGGCCCGCCAGGTCGGTGGCCCGCACGGTCAGCGTGTGCTGCACGAACCGCGGCCGGCGCGGGGCCCTGGGCAGCACACGGGAGCCGGCCAGCCTGACCGACAGGCCGTGCGCGAACAGGCCGTCGGTGCCGTAACTGGCCCGGCCGTGGTCCGCGGCGGCCTGCCGAGCCAGCGCCGCGCCGAAGGCCCGGCCGCCGGCCGCGGTCAGGTAGCCGGCCGCGGTGCCGGCCCCGGCCCGGGTGATCGTCACCCCGGGCAGGGCGGGACGCCGGGACCCGGCCCAGGCCAGCCGGACCGGCAGCCGCCCGCCGTGCTCCGCCCGCAGCAGCGAGCGGACCAGGAACAGGCTGGGGTCCAGGCCGCGGCCGAAGAACGGCACCGCCACCGCGGGGATCTCGGCGACCTGCCCGCAGAACGTGAGCCGGTCCAGCGCCGAGAAGCTCGTCGTCGGCCGGCGCCAGCGCGGCGACCGACAGCCGCCCGCCGGGCCCCGGGCGCAGCGAGATCTGCTGCCCGTTGATCAGCGTCAGCGACCGGGCCCTGGCCGCCACGGGCCCGGCGGCGGCCGCCGCGGTGGGTGCGCTCGCGGCGGCCGGCGCGGCAGCCGCCAGGGGGGCGACCGCCACGGTCACCGTGGACAGGGCGGCCGCTGCGGCCAGCCCAGACAGATAGCGAGGGACGCCGGGCACGTAACGGGGCACGCGGGACTCCTTCGGGCAGGCACAAACCGCCGGGGATGAACCGTCAAGCTGAGCGCAGATCCATCCAACGTGAAGAGCCCGCAGCCGGGGGAAAAGGACACCATTCCGAGATGAATATTTTCCGTGCCGCGGGTTTCCGTGGGACTCTATTCACGCGCCGTGCAGTTTTCTTCCCCGGGAACCATTTCCCGTCCCGCTGGTCCCTCTGATCCCAGCTAAAGCGGTGCTGGCTAAAGAAGGCTTGCCGCGTGGCGGCCGGCCGCGGCGCAGGCCAGGAAGTAGGCCAGGTCCTCGTCCAGGCCGCGGCCCATCGTGGACAGCGGCACCGGGCTGTCCCGCAGGGCCTGCTCCAGGCCGGCCACGCTGACCGGGACCAGCCGGTGCCGGTAGGCCAGCGCGGCGGCCTGGGCCCGGACCCGGGTGCCGAACTCGCCGGGCAGCACGGGCACGGCCACGTCGGCGCGGGCCAGCGCGACGCGCCCGAAGGCGGTCAGGCTGTGGTGCGAGATGCCCCGGTGCCGCTCCCTGGGGTCGGCCTCGCTGACCCGCAGGGCGGCCACCGGGCGGCCGCCGAGCACCGCGGCCGCGTTCACCGCCTCGCCGGCCGCTACCCCGGAGAACCCCCACCGGGTGCCGGTGCCCAGGTTGCCAGGACCCTGGCTGACCACTCGCCAGTTCCGCGCCGAGCACGTGCCGGGCCGTCAGCAGCGCGCTGTGCAGCGACACCGCCTCCAGGTCGCCGCCGAAGGCCTGGCCCGCGGTGACCACCCCGGCCAGCCAGCCGCAGGCGCGCAGCGCCGCCGCGGTCCGGGAGAACCAGGCCGGCAGGGCCCCGCCGTCGGTCATCACGTAGACGGCCCGCGCCCGATCAGGCTCAGACCGGGAACCGGCGCCCGCGCCGGGCAGCCGTACCCCGTAAAAACCGGCCAGCACCGCGGGCAGCGCCGAATGCAGGTCGGCGACCACCACCGGAAGGCCGTCCAGGTCGTCCGCGTCGCGGAGCGTCTCGTGGTGCGCCGAGCCCTGCTCGTCCGCGCCCGCCACGGTGGCCTGCAGCGGCGTGTACCGGGCCTTGACCAGGTGCCCGGGCCCGGCCGGGTCCGCGGGCAGCCGCGCGGGCACGGCCACGACCAGCGCGTACCCGCCGGTTCCCAGGCCCTGGGCCAGCGCGGTGGTGTTCAGCAGGACCTCGTCGCCGGGCTCGGGCCGGCCGGTCAGCGCCGGGTAGGCGAGCGCCCGCACGGTGCCGCCTTCGACCGTTACGTCCAGCTCCGCCGCGCCCGCCCATTCGCGCCGCAGCGCAGAAACAACGCCACTGCGCCATCTGATCACTGAGGCAGGGTAGCGTCGATGCCCCGGGGAAAGGAGGGCAGATGTCACGGCGCAAGACCGAGCGTCTGCTGAGCCTGGTGGTCTGCCTGCTGTCGGCCGGCCGCTACCTCACCGCGACGCAGATCCGCCAGGCCGTGCCCGGCTACCCGGACAACTTCGACGCCTTCAAGCGGATGTTCGAGCGGGACAAGGACGAGCTGCGGGAACTGGGCATCCCGCTGCAGACCGGGTTCAACTCGGTCAGCGAGGACGAGGCCGGCTACCGCATCCCGCGGCAGGCCTATGTGCTGCCGGACATCGTGCTCGAGCCGGACGAGGCGGCGGTGATCGGGCTGGCCGCGCGGGTGTGGCGGCAGGCCGAGCTGGCCGGGGCCGCGGCCGGCGGGCTGCTGAAGCTGCGGGCGGCCGGCATCGACGCGGAGGACACCAGCCAGCCGGGCATCGAGCCGCGGCTGCGCACCGGCGAGCCCGCGTTCGGCCCGCTGTGGCAGGCGGTGCGGGACCGGCGGCCGGTCACCTTCGCCTACCGCGCGGCCGGCCGCAGCCTGGTGCAGCAGCGCCGCCTGGAGCCGTGGGGCGTGGTCAACCGCAAGGGCCGGTGGTACGTGGCCGGGCACGACCTGGACCGCGGCGAGCCGCGGGTGTTCCGGCTCAGCCGCGTCGACGGCGAGGTGGCGTTCGCGGGCCCGGCCGGGTCGGTCACCGTGCCGCCCGGCACGGACGTCCGCGAAATGGTCAGCGAGTGGGACCACGAGCCGCCCGTGCCGTCGCGCACCGCGGTACTGCGGGTCCGCGAGGGTGCCGGGCCGCGCCTGCGCCGGTCCGCCACGGCGGTCCGGGCGGACCCTGAGCATCCCGGCTGGGACCTGGCCGAGCTGCCGTTCTCCGAGGTCGGCTTTTTTGCGGACCTGCTGGCCTCGTTCGGCTCCGACGTGGTCGCGCTGGAACCGACCGACCTGCGGGAAGCCGTCATCCGCAAGCTCAAGGGGGTGCTGGCGTGACCACCATGCGGCCCGTGCCGCGGCCGGCCACCGCCACCGACCGGCTGCAGCGGCTGCTCGCCCTGCTGCCGTACGTGGTCAGCAGGAACACGGTCGGGCTGGCCGACACCGCGGCCGCGTTCGGCATCACCGAGCGCCAGCTGGTCGACGACCTGAACCTGCTGTGGTGCGTGGAGCTGCGCTCCCCGGACCCGTACTGCCCGATCGACCTGTCCTACGAGGGCGGGGAGATCATGGTCAGCGAGGCGCCCACCGACCGGCCGCTGCGGCTCGGCGTGGACGAGGCCAGCGCGCTGCTGGTCGCGCTGCGGATGCTGGCCGAGGTGCCGGGCCTGGAGGACCGGTCCGCGCTGAGCCGGACGATCGCCAAGCTGGAGGCCGCCGCGGGGGAGGCCGCCGTGGCCAGCGCCCAGGTCGCGGTACAGGTCGACCGGCCGCCAGGCGGCCACCTGCTGGACCAGATCCGCGGCGCGCTGGACGACGGCCGCCGGATCCACCTGTCGTACTACGTGCCGGGCCGGGACGAGGCCACCGAGCGGGACGTGGACCCGATGCGGCTGCTGGTCGTGGAGGGCCGCACCTACCTGGAGGGCTGGTGCCGCCGCGCGGAAGCGGTCCGGCTGTTCCGGCTGGACCGGGTGCTCGGCCTGACCGTGCTGCCGGACGCCGCGCAGGTGCCGGCCGGGGCCGAGCCGCGGGACCTGGACCAGGGCCTGTTCCACCCGTCGGACAGCGACGAGCGGGTCACCGTGGAGCTGACCCCGAACGGCCGCTGGGTGTCTGAGTACTACCCCTGCGAGGAGACCACCGAGCTGGGCGAGGGCCGGCTGCGGGTGACGCTCCGCACCCCGGACACCCGCTGGGTGCGGCGGCTGGCGCTGCGGCTCGGCGACGACGGGGCGGTGATCGGGCCGCCCGCGCTGGCCGCGCAGATCCGTGATGACGCGGCCGCGGCCCTGGCCAACTACGATTGACCGGCGGGGCAATCCGGCCGGCCCCGTGGTGCCGAACTACCGGTAACTGCAGACGGGTTTCGCTGGCAGGCTCCCGTGTAGACTCCCTGCTAACCGAACCCAAGGGTGCGGGACAGTACTCTCCCGCTGAAATGGGGACTAGACATGGACCTATTTGCGCCGTGGCACATCGTGATCCTCGTGGTCGCTTTCATGGTGCTGTTCGGGGCCAGGAAGCTGCCGGGCGCGGCCCAGTCGCTGGGCCAGGCCATGCGCATCTTCAAGTCCGAGACCAAGGGCCTGAACCAGGACCACGACGACGCGCAGGCCGCGCCGGTGACCCCGCCCGCGGCGGTGGCCGGCCAGGTCGCCACCCTGCGCCCGCCCCCGCGCCTGCCGCGGCCCCGTCGCAGCAGGAGCAGATCGACGCGCTGCAGCGCCAGCTCAGCGAGATGCAGGCGAAGAACGCCGCGCCGAGGCGCAGCCCAGCCAGCCCAGCTGACCCGCCCCGGTCATGACAGCGCCGGCCGATCCCGACGGCCCCGCGCGCACCCGCGCGCGGGTTCCCCGGGGGCCCAGGATCACCAGCACCGACGCCCGGATGCCGCTCATCGAGCACATCAGGGAGCTGCGCAACCGGGTCATCAAGATCGCGCTTGCGCTCATCGTCGGCATGGCCGTCGGCTGGTTCGTGTACCCGCACGTGTGGCACTTCATCCAGGGCGCCGTACTGCCGGGCGCACTTCGCGACCCACCTGCCGGGCACGCCGGCGGCACCGAAGGGCGACTGCCAGCTGTACGTCACCGGCATCTTCGACGCGTTCTTCCTGCGGCTCAAGATCTGGCGTTCATCGTCGGCGTGATCCTGTCTTCGCCGGTCTGGCTGTACCAGTTCTGGGCCTTCATCGCCCCCGGCCTGTACGCCAGGGAGCGGCGCTGGGCGTACTGCTTCGTCGGCGCCTCGGTGCCGCTGTTCGGGCTCGGTGCGGTGTTCGCCTACTTCGCGATGACCCGGGGCCTGGAGTTCCTGCTCAGCCTGGTGCCCGGCAACGTCGACGCCGATCATCACGATCACCACGTACCTCAGCTACGCCATGGCCATGCTGCTGATCTTCGGGCTGGCCTTCGAGCTGCCGCTGGTGCTCGTCATGCTGAACCTGGCCGGGCTGCTGACCCACGCAGCGGTTCCGCAAGTGGCGGCGGGTGATCATCTTTGCGGTGTTCGCGTTCGCGGCGGTGGCCACGCCCAGCCCCGACCCGCTGACCATGCTGCTGCTGGCCATCCCGTGCGTGATCCTGGTGGAGATCGCCGAGGTGTTCACCTGGCTGAACGACCGGCGCCGGGCCCGCCTGCCGGAGGAGGACTTCGCCGGCCTGCACGGCGAGCCGTCCCGGATCGACCTGGACGGGGTCGACGAGGACCTGAACGCCAGCTCCCGCTGATCTGTGCTGGCTGGCCGGCGCCGCCGGCGGCGCAGCGCTCCACCTAGTCTTGAGCGCATGACCACTGCCAGCCCTGCGGACCGGTATGCCGCCACGGTGGGCCGCCGGGCGCAGGAGGGGCCGGAGCTCAGCTCGTTCCGCGGCCTGTACGACTTCGCGTTCGACGACTTCCAGGTCCGGGCCTGCCGGGCGCTGGCGGGCGGGCACGGGGTGCTGGTGGCCGCGCCGACCGGGTCCGGCAAGACGGTCGTCGGCGAGTTCGCGGTGCACCTGGCGCTGGCCCAGGGCGGCAAGTGCTTCTACACCACGCCGATCAAGGCGCTGTCCAACCAGAAGTACGCGGACCTGTCCCGGCGCTACGGCGCGGCCAGCGTGGGCCTGCTCACCGGCGACAACAGCATCAACGGCGACGCGCCGGTGGTGGTGATGACCACCGAGGTGCTGCGCAACATGCTGTACGCCGGGTCGCCCACGCTGGACGGGCTCAGCCACGTGGTCCTGGACGAGGTCCACTACCTGGCCGACCGGATGCGCGGCGCGGTGTGGGAAGAGGTCATCATCCACCTGCCCGAGTCGGTCCAGCTGGTGGCGCTGTCGGCGACGGTCAGCAACGCCGAGGAGTTCGGCGACTGGCTGGCCGAGGTCCGCGGCGGCACCACGGTGATCGTGGACGAGCACCGGCCGGTCCCGCTGTGGCAGCACATGCTGGCCGGGGGCCGGCTGTACGACCTGTTCACCACCGACCAGGACGGGCCGGCCGGGGCCACGGGGCCGGGCGGGGCGGCGCGGGCCGCGCGCGCCATGGTCAACCCCGAGCTGCTCCGGCTCGCCCGGCGGGACCTGGGCCCGGGCCGGGCCGGGCCCGGGCGGGGCAGCGGCCGCGGGCCGCACGCGCGGGGCGGCCGGGGCGGGCGGCCGCCGCGCTACCGCGGCACGAACCGCCCGGAGGTGATCACCCGGCTGGACGCCGCCGGGCTGCTGCCCGCGATCACGTTCATCTTCAGCCGGGCCGGCTGCGACCTGGCCGTGCAGCAGTGCCTGGACGCCGGGCTCCAGCTGACCACGCCGGAGGAGGCCGCGGAGATCACCGAGCGGGCCCAGCGGGCCACGGCCGGCATCGCGTCCGCTGACCTGCCGGTGCTCGGCTACGCCGAGTGGCTGCGCGGCCTGCAGCGCGGCATCGCCGCCCACCACGCGGGCCTGCTGCCCGCGTTCAAGCAGGTGGTCGAGGAGCTGTTCACGGACGGCCTGGTCCGTGCGGTGTTCGCGACCGAGACGCTGGCCCTGGGGGTCAACATGCCGGCCCGCACGGTGGTCATCGAGCGGCTGGACAAGTGGAACGGCGAGGCCCACGCGGACCTGACACCGGGGGAGTACACGCAGCTCACCGGCCGGGCCGGGCGGCGCGGCATCGACGTGGAGGGCCACGCGGTCGTGCTGTGGCAGCCGGGCATCGACCCGGCCATGGTGGCCGGGCTGGCCGGCACCCGCACCTACCCGCTGCGGTCCAGCTTCCGGCCGTCCTACAACATGGCCGTGAACCTGGTCGGCCAGGTCGGCCGGGCCCGTGCCGCGGCGCTGCTGGAATCGTCGTTCGCCCAGTTCCAGGCCGACCGGGCGGTGGTCGGCCTGGCCCGGCAGGCCCGCCGCAGCCGGGACGAGCTGGCCGCCGCGGCGGTGCACTGCGAGGCCGGTGACTTCGGCAGCTACCTGGCGCTGCGCCGGGAGCTGAGCAAGCGGGAGGGAGACCGGTCCCGGCAGCGGTCCGCGGCCCGGCGGCGCGAGGCGATGAGCTCGCTGGCCCGGCTGCGCCGCGGCGACATCATCCAGGTGCCCGGCGGCCGCCGGGCGGGCGTCGCGGTGGTTCTCGACCCGTCGCCGGGCGGCGCGGACGAGCCGCTGCCGCTGGTGCTCACCTCCGGCCGCCAGGTCCGCCAGCTGACGCTGGCCGACTTCCCGGTGCCGGTCACCGCGATCGAGCGGATCCGCATCCCTGCCTGGTTCAGCGCCCGGTCCGCCCGGCACCGCCGGGACCTGGCCGCCACCGTGCAGAACAAGCTGGTCGCGGCCGGGCACGGCAAGGGCGGCCCGCGCGGCCGGGCGCGCGGCGGCCCGCCCGGGCTGACCGCGGCCGAGGAAGACCTGGAGATCGCGGCGCTGCGGCGGCAGCTGCGCGCGCACCCCTGCCACAGCTGCCCGGAGCGGGACGAGCACGCCCGCCAGGCCGAGGAGTACCTGCGGATCGAACGGCAGGCCGAGTCGCTGGAGAGCCGGGTGGCGGGCCGGTCGCACGTCATCGCGCGCACCTTCGACCGGGTCTGCGCGGTGCTCACCGAGCTCGGCTACCTGGCCGGCGAGCAGGTCACCGAGGAGGGCAGGCGGCTCGGCGGGCTGTACACCGAGCTGGACCTGCTGGCCGCCGAGTGCCTGCGGCGCGGGCTGTGGGACGGGCTGTCCCCGGCCGAGCTGGCCGCGTGCGTCTCCGCGCTGAGCTTCGAGTCCCGCCGCAGCGACGAGGCCAGCCCGCCGCGGCTGCCCGGCGGCCAGGTCCGCGGCGTGCTCGCCTCGATGATCAGCCTGTGGGCCGACCTGGACAAGACCGAGCAGGAGCACCGGCTGTCGTTCCTGCGCGAGCCGGACGCCGGGTTCGCGTGGCCCGCGCACGCCTGGGCGCAGGGCCGGCCGCTGGAGGCCGTGCTGGCCACCGGGCTGACCCCGGGCGACTTCGTGCGCGCCGCCAAGCAGCTGATCGACCTGCTGGACCAGGTCGGCGCGGCCGCTGGGGGCGGCGTGGCCGCCGGCGGGGTCGCGGCGACGGCCAGGAAGGCGGTCAGCGCGCTGCGCCGCGGCATCGTGGCCTACTCGTCGGTCGGGTAATTGGATTGCGGCGCCGGGCGGCGGCGGGCAGGGTTCAGCGGATGGAGCAGGCAGGGATGACAGGCGAGACGGTCACGGCCGGGGCGGAGATCCGGCGGGTACAGGCGGGGGAGTGGGCCGCGTACCGGCAGGTCCGGCTGGCCGCGCTGGCCGAGGCGCCGTATGCGTTCAGCACCACGCTGGAGCGGGAGTCCGCCAAGGACGACGCGTACTGGCAGGACCGGGCGGCGCACGGGATCCCGATGTTCATCGCCTGGCAGGACGGCGAGCCGGCCGGCCTGGCCGGCGCGTTCGTGGTGCCGCAGGAGGAGCTGCCCCCGGGCGTGCGGCGGGCCTGGCACCTGGTGTCGATGTGGGTCAGCCCGGCGCAGCGCGGCAGTGGCCTGGCGGAACGGCTGGTGCAGGCGGTCGCCGGGGCGGCCCGGGCCGACGGCGCGACCCGGCTCATCCTGTGGGTCACCGAAGTGAACGAGCGGGGCCGGGCGTTCTACGGCCGGCTGGGGTTCCGGCCGACCGGGGCCCGGGCGCTGGTCCGGCCGGAGGAGCCTGACCACTGGGAGGAAGAGCGCTCGCTGGACCTGTAGCCGCGGGTGACCCGCCCGCGGCGGGGCGGCCGCACCGCCGCTAGCGGCGGCGGACCGGCAGGTCGTACACGCGGCGGACGCTGCTGCCCAGCCGGGTGATGTCCGCGCCGTACACGTGCAGCGAGATCGCCACGCCGTCACCGTGGTTGCGGACCCGGTGGATGTCGCCGGGCGGGGCGAAGCCGCTGACCTCACCCTCCCCGTTCGCGTTCCGGCCGACCTCGGCCAGCCAGCGGCCGTCGCCGCGCAGCGCGTACAGCTCCTCGTACTCGGCGCCCTGGATGACGCCGAACACGCACCAGGTCACGTGGTCGTGGATGGGGGTGATCTGGCCGGGCCGCCAGACCAGCGCGCAGACCGAGAACGAGCCGTCCGGCTCGGTGTGCAGCACGTGCGAGACGTAGCCCGCCGGGTCGCCGGCCCGCTCTTCGGGGGTCAGCAGGTCCGGCCCGGGCAGGTGGGCGCGCAGCTGCGCGGCGGCGAGCTCCGCGGTGCGCGTCCAGTCCTGGTGCTGGCCGGTGACGTCCCGCAGGGCCGTGAGCAGGGGTGCGGGACAGCGGGTGCGGACTGCAGTGGCGAGCGACATGGTCCCTCCTCAAGTGCCTGGCCGCCAGGGCCTGATCAGCGGAGTCCACCAGGCCTCCAGGGTAGGAACCGGCCCGGGCATAGGTCCAATGCCAATGAATACGCGATCCCATAGACAGGATGCATGGATAACTCTGGCAGGATGGCCAGATGGCACCGCTGATGCTGCTCGACAGCGCCTCGCTGTACTACCGCGCGTTCTACGGCGTGCCGGACACGATGACCGCGCCCGACGGGACCCCGGTCAACGCGGTCCGCGGGCTGCTGGACATGATCGCCCGGCTGGTGCGGGCCCGGCACCCGGCCCGGCTGGTCGCCTGCATGGACGCGGACTGGCGGCCGGCCTTCCGGGTCGCGCTGATCCCCGGGTACAAGGCGCACCGGGCCAACCCGGACGGGTCGGAGGAGGCCCCGGCCGCGCTCACCGCGCAGATCCCGGTGATCGAGGAGGTGCTGGCCGCGGCCGGGGTGGCGATGGCGGCCGCGCCCGGTTACGAGGCGGACGACGTCATCGGCACGCTGGCGGCCCGGGCGGACGGCCCGGTCGAGGTGGTCACCGGCGACCGGGACCTGTTCCAGCTGGTCGACGACGCCCGGCAGGTCCGCGTGATCTACACCGCGCGCGGGCTGTCCAAGCTGGACGTGGTGGACGAGGCCTGGGTGACCGCGAAGTACGGCATTCCAGGGCGGTCCTACGCGTCCTACGCGGTGCTGCGCGGGGACCCCAGCGACGGGCTGCCCGGCGTGGCCGGCGTGGGGGACAAGACCGCGGCCGCGCTGGTCCGGGCGATCGGCGAGGTTGACGACATGATCGCGGCGCTGGACAAGGGGCACGGCGGCTTCCCGGCGGGCAGCCGGGCCAAGCTCGCCGCGTCCCGTGACTACCTGGAGGCCGCGGTGCCGGTGGTCCGGGTGGCCTCCGACGCGCCGGTGCCGGAGGCGGACGGGGCGCTGCCGGTGACCCCGGCCGACCCGGCCGCGCTGGCCCGCCTGGACGCCCGCTGGGACCTGGGTTCGTCGCTGGGCCGGATGTCCGCCGCGCTGGCTGCCCGGCCCTCGTGACCGGCCGGTCAGCGGACTCGTCAGAGAATCTGAAGCGCCACCAGGCAGGTGTCGTCCTCGGGCTCCGCCGAGCGCAGCGCGTCGAGGATGGCGGTCACGGTCTGCTCCGGGTCGCCGCTGCCGTGCGCCGCGGCGGCCAGCCCGGCCAGGCCGTCGTCCAGCGACTGGCCGCGCCGCTCGACCAGCCCGTCGCTGTAGAGCAGCAGCAGGTCGCCGGCGTCCAGCTGGGCGGAGGTGGCCGAGTAGCAGCCGGTGCCCGCGCCGAGCAGCACGCCCTCGGGGGAGTCCAGCATCGTGGCCCAGCCGCCGCGGACCAGGACCAGCGGCAGATGGCCGGCCTGGGCCCAGGTCAGCTTCCTGGTCGCCGGGTCGAAGTAGCCCGCGGCGACCGACGCGGTGTGCTCAGGGGCGACGTGCCGGACCAGGTCGTTCAGCCAGCTGACCAGCCGGTCCGGGGCCGCGCCGGTGATCGCCAGCCCGGCCAGCGCGCCGCGCAGCCGGGCCATGCCGGCCGCCGCGGCCAGGCCGTGCCCGGCCACGTCGCCGATCGCGATCAGCACCAGCCCGGACGGCATCTCGGCGGTGATGTACCAGTCGCCGCCGACCCGGCCGGCCTTGGACGCGGGCAGGTAGCGCACCACCGCGCGGAGCCCGGGCAGATCGAACGGGTCGTCGTGGAGCGGCAGGATGGCCCGCTGCAGCTCGATCGCGACGTGCCGCTCCTGGGCCAGTTCCTCGGCGAGTTCGGCGTTCTGCTGGGCCGTGCGGTCCGCCGGGGAAGCCTGCTGGGGAACGGACAGCCGCCCCGGGACAGGCTGGCCGGCCCGTCCGTTAGCTCCCGCGGTCTCCGGGCGGCTCATGGGAACCTCAGCACTCTTTTCCGGCATAACAGTTTACGTCTGGTGCGCGTTCGTGCACCAAGAGTGGGGCATGCGCGTCTGGTCTGTCTAGATGCAATTCCTATTCTTCATGGTGAGATGATTCGCAGGCAACAAGGCATGTCCGGGAACGTACCGGGATCGGGTAAATCCCGCCCGGGCCGGATTATCGGCGAAATCGGCGATTGGAGCCTTCATGACCGACCAGCAGCCGGCCACCCCGCTGTACCCGCCGGACCGGCTGGAGCGCGCCGCGGAGGCGGCCGGCGCCGCCGGGTTCGGCGCCCTGCTGCTCACCCCGGGCCCGGATCTGCGCTACGTGTCCGGTTACGACGCGCATCAGCTGGAGCGGCTGACCTGCCTGGCGATCCCGGCCGGGCGGCCGCCGTTCCTGGTCGTGCCGCGGCTCGAGCTGCCCGCCGCGCTCGCCTCGCCGGCTGGCGGGCTGGGCCTGGACATCATCGCCTGGGACGAGACTGACGACCCGTACGCGCTGGTCGCCAGCCGGCTCGGCCCGGTCCGCTCGGTCGGCCTGGCGGACCGGATGTGGGCGCTGATGACCCTGCGGCTGCGGGCCGCGCTGCCCGGCGCCGAGCAGGGCCTGGCCAGCGCCGCGCTGCGGGACATGCGGATGCGCAAGACCGCGGCCGAGATCGAGGCGCTGCGCGCGGCCGGCGAGGCGATCGACCGGGTGCACGCGCGGGTGCCGGGCTTCCTGGCCCCCGGCCGGACCGAGCGGGAGGTGGCCGCCGACATCGCGGACGCGATCGTGGCCGAGGGCCACGCCCGGACCGACTTCACGATCGTGGCCTCCGGGCCGAACGCGGCCAGCCCGCACCACAGCGTCTCGGACCGGGTGCTGGCGCCCGGCGACGTGGTCGTGGTGGACATCGGCGGGACCATGCCCAGCGGCTACTGCTCGGACTGCACCCGGACCTACGCGATCGGCGAGCCGCCGCCCGGGTTCGCCGAGTACTACCAGGTGCTCAAGGACGCCCAGGAGGCCGCCTGCGCGGTGGTCAAGCCGGGGATCAGCGCCGAGGCGGTGGACGCCGCGGCCCGGGAGCCGATCACCGCGGCCGGCTACGGCGAGCACTTCATCCACCGCACCGGGCACGGCATCGGCCTGGAGTGCCACGAGGACCCCTACATCGTGGCGGGCAACACCGAGCTGCTCGAGCCGGGCATGGCGTTCTCCGTCGAGCCCGGCATCTACCCCGGCGGCCACGGCGCCCGGATCGAGGACATCGTGGTGTGCGGCGACGAGGGCGCCGACCGGCTGAACAACGCCGACCGCGAGCTCGTGGTGGTGGCGCCCTGATGAGCCTGGCGCACCGGGAGTACGACAGCGACGAGGCCAGGGCGATCTTCGAGCTGGCCGCCGAGCTGGCCGGGAAGGAGATCAGGCCCGCGGCGGCCGCCGCGGAGCAGGCCGGCGCGTTCCCTGACCGGCCGTTCGCGCTGCTCGGCGAGGCCGGCCTGATGGGCCTGCCCTACCCCGAGGAGCTCGGCGGTGGCGGCCAGCCGTACACGGTGTACCTCCAGGTGGTCGAGGAGCTGGCGGGGGCCTGGCTGGCCGTCGGGCTCGGGCTCAGCGTGCACACGCTGTCCTGCTTCCCGCTGGCCACGGCCGGCACGAGGGAGCAGCAGGAACGCTGGCTGCCTGCGCTGCTCGGTGGCGGCCAGCTGGGCGCCTACTGCCTGTCCGAGCCGTCCAGCGGCTCGGACGCCGGGGCGCTGGCCACCCGGGCGGTGCGGGACGGCGGCGAGTACGTGGTGGACGGGGTCAAGGCGTGGATCTCGCACGCCGGCCACGCGGACTTCTACACGCTGTTCGCCCGCACGTCGGGGAACCCGGAGGGACGTGACCGGGCCCAGGGGATCAGCTGCCTGCACGTTCCGGCCGGCACACCGGGGGTGTCCGCGGCCGAGCCCGAGCGGAAGATGGGCATGCGGTCCTCGGCGACCGCGCAGATGATCTTCGAGTCGGCCCGGGTGCCGGCCGGCCATCTGGTGGGTGCGGAGGGCGGGGGGTTCGGCCTGGCCCTGGCCGCGCTGGACGCCGGGCGGCTGGGCATCGCGGCCTGCGCCACCGGGCTGGCCCAGGCCGCGCTGGACCTGGCCGCGGGCTACGCCAGGGAGCGCCGCCAGTTCGGCCGGGCGATCGCTGACTTCCAGGGCATCTCGTTCAAGCTGGCCGACATGGCCACCGCGGTGGCCGCGTCCCGGGCGCTGTACCTGGCCGCGGCCCGGCGGCGGGACGCCGGCGTTTCGTTTGGCCCGCAGGCGGCGATGGCCAAGCTGTTCGCCAGCGACACGGCCATGAAGGTGGCGATCGAGGCGGTCCAGGTCCTCGGCGGCTACGGCTACGTGGAGGACTTCCCGGCCGAGCGCTATCTGCGCGAGGCCAAGGTGCTGCAGATCGTCGAGGGAACCAACCAGATCCAGCGGCTGATCATCGGGCGGGACCTGACCCGGGCCCCGGCGCCGGTACGGTAACGCCGTGGAGGAGATAAACCGCAGGATCGTCTCGCTGCTGTCGCGGGACGGCCGGATGAGCTTCACCGAGCTGGCCCGGCAGACCGGGCTATCCGTGTCCGCGGCCCAGCAGCGGGTCCGCCGCCTGGAGCGGCGCGGGGTGATCAGGGGCTACGCGGCGCTGGTCAACCCGGACGACGCAGGCCTGCCGCTGACCGCGTTCATCTCCATCAAGCCGTTCGACCCGGCGGCCCCCGACGATGCCCCGTCCCGGCTGGCGCATCTGCCGGCCATCGAGGCCTGCCACAGCGTGGCCGGGGAGGAGAACTACATCCTCAAGGTCCGGGTTGCCTCGCCGGCCGCGCTGGAGGACCTGCTCCAGGAGATCCGCGCCGCGGCCAGCGTGTCCACCAGGACGACCATCGTGCTCAGCACCCCGTACGAGAACCGGCCGCCCGACGTGCTGGGCTCCGCCGACGGCTCGCACACCGCCCGCACGCGGGCCGGCCAGCGCAGCTCAGCTGGCGACGGCGAGGACCCGGAGTGAGGCGTAACCGCTGACGTCGGCGCACCGCGGCACCACGGCCACCGTGCCCTGCCAGGCGGCGGCGGTCTCAGCCAGCCGGCTGGCCGGGGCCGCGACCACGGTGGCCCCGCTGAGCAGGGCCCGGTCGAGCAGCGTGGCGTAGGCCCGGCCGTCCCCGGACGGCGGCGCCGCGATCACCACGTCGGTGCCGCAGATCCGGCTGGTCAGCGCGCACAGGTCGGCGGCCAGCTCGTGCTGGGTCAGGCCGGCCGGGCAGAGCCGCCCGTCGCCCAGCCGGGCGTACGGCAGCAGGGCCAGGTCGGTGCGCCGGCCAGGGGCCGGGCGCAGCGTGCCGGCCGCCAGGAGGGCGTCGAACGGGATCGTGCCCGGTGCCTCGCCGAAAGAGATGACCTGGCGGACCCAGGACCGGTCGGCGGCGGCCAGCGCGACCGCGGCCAGCGGCCGGGCGGTGATCAGCATCCGGGCCCCGCAGTCGGCCAGCTGGCCGGCCATGTCGGCCACGGTCAGTCCGTCGGCCAGCGGGGACGGCACCCCGCCGGCCGCCCGGATGGCGTGCGAGGCCAGCACGGAGCAGACGGCGTCCGGCACCAGTACGCCGACCACGTCGCGCGGCCTCAGGCCGCGCCAGGCCAGCCCCGCGGCAGCCGCCTGGATGGTGCTGGCCAGGCCCCCGTAGGTGCGGTCACCTACCTCCTCGCTACCGGCCAGCGCCGGGCGGCTGCCGCGCCCGGCGGCCGTGCCCAGCAGCCGCTGGGTCACCGACACGTCGGGTACGAGCTGTTCGCCTGTGGTCATGCAGGGGCTCCTTCAGGGGCGGGGGACCGTCAGAGCGGGCCCGCGCCGGGCGGGGACGGCACGGATGACGGCTCAGCGGGCCCGGGGGCTCACGAAACCCGGGCCCGCCGATCCTGGTGCCTGCGAATCCCGGCCATCCCCCTCCAGAAGCCCGGGAGCCGCAGGTGAAGTTCTCCCCCCACCAGGCAGCCGACCGTGCACCGAAGTGCACACCACGAAACTAGGGCCGCGGCCGTTGCTGCACATGCGCACAATTAACCATTGCGGTATGCATTCCGCCGCAGGGCCGTATGTAGAAGGGCAGTGCTTGCTGGCTCGCGGGAGGCCGCTATGCGCGCTGCCTTCCCGGCGAGCGCCGCTCGCCGAACGAGGGGAGCGCCGATCGCTCGCCGGGAAAACAGCGCCGCGGCCGCCCGCGAGCTGGCCGGCGCTCCGCCGGCGGCTAGCTGAGGGTGCGGCCGGCGACCCAGGCGGCGAGCTGGGCCCGGGAGGTGAAGCCGAGCTTGGTGAAGATGTTGGCCACGTGCCGGGCCGCGGTGGCCGGGCTGATCACCAGTTCCTCGGCGATGGCCTTGTTGGACAGGCCGCGCGCGACGAGCATCGCGGTCTGCAGCTCGCGGGGGGTGAGCACGGATGGCTCGGTCACCGCGCCCTCACCGCCGTTAGCCGCTCCTTCTGGCGGCACGGGCCCGTCGGCGCCGGGCGGACCTGTGCCGGGGGGATCTGCGCCCGGCTCGCTGATGCCGTACCTGACCGCGGCGGTGGCGCCCAGCGCCCGGCCTTCGGCGAGCAGCCGGTCCGCGGCCTGGTCGCCGAGCCGCTGCCGGGCGTCGGCGAAGAACCCGTCCAGGCGCTGGCTGGCCGGGCCGGCCGGGGCCTTGCCGAGTTCCGCGCGCAGCGCGCCGGCCGCGCCCTCCAGCCGGATGGCCCGCTCGGGGTCGCGCTCGGCCAGGGCCAGCACGCCCAGGGCGGTCAGCCCGCGGGCGACCGGCAGCCGCTGCCCGGTGGCCAGGCTCAGCTGGGCGCTTTCGGTCAGGCTGGCCCGGGCCAGGGCCAGGTCGCCGGTGGTCATCGCGGCCCAGCCGATGCCCGCCAGGCACTTGGCCATCTCCGGCCGGGCGTCGATCTCCCGGTACAGGCCCAGCGCGGTGCGGAACGAGCGCATCGCCGCGGCCCTGTCTTGCCGGGACATGGCCAGCCAGCCCAGGCCGTAGTGGGCCAGCGCGATGCCCCAGCCGTTGTTGTCGCGCAGGACCTCCAGCGCGGCCTCGTAGGCCGCCTGGGCGCCGGACAGGTCGGCCTCCCGGCTGAGCGCCGCGGCCACCGCTATGTGGGCCAGCCCCTCCTCCCACGGGTCGTCCTCGGCCCGGGCCGCGGCCAGCGCCGCACGGGCCGAGGCGGCAGCGTCGTCCAGGCGGCGCTGCTGCAGGGCCAGCACGGCCAGCAGGCGGAGTGCGGCGGCCCGCGGGCCGCCGCACTCGCTGGCCAGGTCCAGCCCGTCGCGGGCGGCGGAGGCGGCCACGGCGTAGTCCTGCTGCTCGAAGGCCAGCTCGGCGCGGGCGACCAGGGCCCGGGCCCGCAGGCTGTCGGGCACCGCCGCGTCCAGCGCGAAGAACTTGTCCAGCCAGCCCGCGCCCTCGGACACGTCGCCGTAGGTGATCCACGGGCTGCGCAGCGCGCAGCACAGCCGCAGCCCGGCCTCGGCGTGGCCGAGGTCCAGGGACACCTGCAGGGCGGCCAGCAGGTTGGCCCGCTCGGCGACGATCCGCTGGTACAGCGCGACCCGCACCGGCCACGGCGGATCGCCGCGGACGAACGCCCGGGCCGTGGTGGCGTCGGCCAGGTCCAGCAGGTAGTCGCGGTGCCGCAGCCGGACGTCGGTGTCCTCGCCGGAGGCGGCCAGCCGCGACGCAGCGTACTCCCGGATCGTGTCCAGCAGCCGGTACCGGGCCGCCGCGTTCACCTCGGCGTCCAGTGTGACCAGCGACTTGTCGATGAGCGCGGCGAGCAGCGTGAGCACGGTTTCTGGGAGCACGCCGTGCCCGGCGCAGACCCGCTCGGCCATCTCCAGGTTCCAGTCGGAGAACACCGACAGCCGCCGCAGCAGAACCTGCTCCTGGCCGGTCAGCAGCTCGTAGCTCCAGTCCACCGCGGCGCGCAGCGTCTGCTGCCGCGGCGGCGCGGTCCGGTCGCCCGACGCCAGCAGCGCAAACCGGTCACCGAGCCGGTCCGCGATCTGCTCCACCGACAGCGCCCGCACGCGCGCTGCGGCCAGCTCGATGGCCAGCGGGATCCCGTCCAGGGTGCGGCACAGCCGGACCACCGCGCCGATGTTGCCGCTGGTCAGCCGGAAGCCGGGGCGGACCGCGGCGGCCCGCTCGGCGAACAGCCGCACCGCCTCGTGCTCGGCCAGGTCCGCGTCCGACAGCTCGCCGAACTGGGCCGGCACGGCCAGCGGCGGCACCCGCCAGGCGGTCTCGCCGGCCACCCGCAGCGGCTCCCGGCTGGTGGCGATCAGCCGCAGCGACGGGCACGCGGCCAGCAGCTGGTGCGCCAGCGCGGCGCAGGCGCCGACCACGTGCTCGCAGGTGTCCAGGATCAGGATCAGCGCCCGCGGCCGCAGCGCGTCGACCAGGGTGTCGGCCAGCGGCCGCCCCGGTTCCTCCCGGATCCCCAGCGTGGCGGCCACCCGCTGCGGAACCAGCGCCGGGTCATCGGTGTCGCCCAGCTCCACCAGCCACGCCCCGCCGGGAAACTCCGGCACCAGGTCACAGGCAAGCCGCAGGGCCAGCCGGGTCTTGCCGATGCCGCCCGGGCCGCACAGGGTCAGCGCCCGGACCTCGCCCAGCAGCAGGGCCAGCTCCGCCAGGTCGCGCTCCCGGCCGACGAAGCTGTTCGGCTCCGCCGGCAGGTTGCCCGTGCCGATGCCAAGGTCGGTGGTCATGGTCTTTCTGAAGTCGGGGCCAGCGCCTCAATTGTCTCACCGTGAACGTGATCCGCAATGCGGCAGGAGATCACCGGGCTGTACCGGATCCGGCCGAAATACATCACCTTCACTACAGCCCAGGTTTCCTCCCCGGGGCGGGCCCCGGCCGGCACCCGCAGCCGGTACCGCAGCACCTGCTCGCCGCCGGGCGGCAGCGCGAACCCCTGGGTCCACGGCTCGGCCCGGGCCCAGCTGCCGAACGGGCTGACCAGCTGGGCCTCGCCGCGCAGCTCGGAGGCGGCCCCGCTGGCCAGCCGGACCACGATCTCGCCCGCGCCGCCGGGGGCCAGCGCCAGGCTCGCCGCGTCTGCGGTGACGTCGAGCTCGGCGGTGGCGGCCTGCTGGTCGGCCAGGAACAGCGGCACGTACTCCTCGGCGGGCAGGCTGGTCCGCGGCGCGGCGGGCTCGCCCACCGTGACCAGCGCGGCGTCCTCCACCCGCAGGCCGTCCGGGCCGGTCAGGCCGGCCGCCAGGAAGTACCGGCCGGCGGCCCCGGGCCGGGCGCCGACCCGCAGCTCCCAGCGGGCGTGGCCGAGCGCGGGCAGGTCGTAGCGCAGCGGCCCGGCCGGCTCGGCGGTCAGCCCGGCGGGCACGTCCAGGTCGATCTGCCCGGCCGCGGGCTCGGTCCCGCAGGCCACGGTCAGCACGATCGTGCCGGCGGCGCTGGTGCTGGCGCCATCGCCGTCCTGTCCCGGTGCGGCCAGCGCCAGCCGGGCCGCGCCGCCGGGGGCCGCCCCGCCGTCCGTCCCGCCGGACAGGTGCACCGCGACCGGCAGGCCGCCGGCCGGGGCCGGGCCCTTGCCGTGCAGCCAGTACCGGGTGAACACCGGCTGGGCGGGCTCGGCCGGGCAGGCCGTGGCGCGCGTGACGTCCCGGCCGCCGGGCGGGCCGTTCCCGGCCGGCCAGGGCTGCGGCTGCACGGTGAACGTGACCGTGCCCGCCGCGGGCAGGCTGGCCTGCACGGCGCCGTCGCGGACCGGCAGGGCCGGCCCGCCGGGTTCCTCGGCAGGCCCGCAGGCCGCCGCGGCGGTCAGGCCGGGATGCAGGCGGAACCGGGCGGTGCCGGGCCCGCCCGCGCCGGAGACGTCGCGCAGCCGGACGGTGACGCCGGCGGCCCGGTCCGGGGTGCCGTCCCGGCCGGCCGCCAGCGGGTGGCCGTGCGGCTTGAGCGCGGTCAGCACCGCGGTGGCCGGCTCGGCCGAGGCCAGGCTGGCCCGCGGCGGCAGCGGCCCGCCGTGCCGCCCGGTGGCGACCGCGTGCAGGTCGCGCTGGTACTCCTGGCCGGCCAGGGCGAACCCGGCCTCCCGCCAGTCGCCGGGGCCGGCCGCCAGCGCGTACTCGAACGTGTGGCTCCAGTGCTGCCAGGCGAAGCTGGTCCCGTCCGGCGCGGTGCGCTTGTCGCCGTCGATCCACACCCCGCACGGCCAGGCGCTGCACGAGCGCATCAGCGCGATCTGCAGGGTGCCATCCGGGCTGGCCAGGCTGCTGGGGGTGCCCCGGTTGAGCAGCGCGGCGGAGTACCCGGCCAGGCTGGGCAGCCCCGGCCAGCCGGCCGCCTCGGGGCCCGCCGCCTCGATCTCCGCGGCCGCGGCCAGGCCGTCCGCGGCGGCCCGCAGCGCGGCGCCGAGGTGCGATCCGGCCAGGATCAGCACCGGCAGGTCGCGCTCGCCGCGCAGGTCCGCGCCGGGCGCGAAGGCGTCCTGGCGGGCCTGGCCCGCGGGCAGCCACAGCCAGCGGGCCTGGCCCGCGCGCCGCCATAGCCAGTCCGGCCCCTCGCCGGCCAGCCGGGCGGCGACGTCCGGCCCGGCTCCGGCCAGCCCGGCGCTGGCCATTACCCGGGCGGCGAACGCGTTCTGCCCGGGGCCGCCCACCACGATCCGCACGTCGGGCAGGTTCGAGTCCAGGTCGATCGCGCCGTACCGGGGCCCGCTGGCCTGCGAGGTGGTCGCGGTCACGCCGCGGGCGGCCAGCGCGGCCACGAACTCACGCAGCGGGCCGGCCACCGCACCCGGGTCGTCCGGGGCAACCACCTCGGCCACCCCGATGGCGGTGGTGTGCCGGCCCCCGCCGGGGCCGGTCACCGTGACCCGGGCCGCGGACGACAGGCCGAACCATTCGTGCGCCGGGTTGTCCAGCGTGTACCAGTGCTCGGCCACGTCGGCATCGGCCGCGCCGAACGGCCGGCCGACCGCGGTCAGCGCGCTCTGGTAGACCGGCAGCGCGCCGGGCACCCGGACCGGGAACCTGACCCGCAGCAGCCGGTCCTGGCCGATGCTGCCGTCCACGTGGGTGCGGAAGCAGAGCTGGGCCGATCCGTCCCACAGGATTGTTTCTTTAGTAATACGGAGATCTGCCAGGCTGGTCCCGGTGACCAGGCGGCTGCCGATCGGGCAGCGCTCCGCGCGGACGCCAGCCGGCTGGGCCGCGGTCCCGGTGCCGGGACCCTTGGGGGACAGCAGCCACGGGCCCTCGCCCCATTGCGGGTGGTAGTCGTATTCCTCCTGGAGCACAAGCTCGTTGCCCGGGCCGGCCAGCACCTCGGTGCCGGTCCGGCGGTCGGTGACCCGGCGCAGCGTGCCGCCCGCCGCCGGGTCGGCCTCGGCCTCGAGCACCTCGTTGGCGATCACGGTGCCGGGGACCGGCACCCAGCCGGCCGGGTTGCCGCCGCCCGGCGGCAGCGGGGCCGCGGCGGCCCAGTAGGTGCGGTAGCCCAGTGCGGGCACGTCCCGGGCCGGGAACGTCAGCGTCAGCGAGGCCAGCGTGCCGTCCGGGTGCCGCTGCGGCTCCTCGGCCAGGAACGGCACCGCCGCGCCGTCGTCGCCGGACAGGGTGATCCACGGCGGGCCCGGGGCGGCGAAGTCCAGGGTGACCGTGGCCAGCCCGGCGGCCCGGTCCGCGGACAGCGTGCTGAACACCACGACCGCCTGGCCGTCCTCCGGCACCCCGGCGGGCGGCCTGGTGTCCACCAGCCCGGCCAGGTACTGGCTGGCCTGGCGGGCCGCGGCGGAGCCGCGCTGGTGCGCTTCCTGCCAGCCGGCCAGCAGGTCCAGGTAGACCTGGTCGCCCTCGGTGCCGGTGATCGCGTCGTGGTGCGCCCCGAAGACCAGCTGCCGCCAGGCCTTGTCCAGCTCGGCGGCCGGGTAGCGGTCCCCGGCCAGCCAGGCCAGGGTGGCCAGCCGCTCGCCGTCTTCCACCGCGGCCTCGGCGGCCCGCTGGCCCTGCTTGGTGTCGATGTAGGAGACGTCCTTGCCCGGGTAGACCGGGTTCATGTCGCGGGTCTGCGGGCTGAGCCAGACGCCGCGGTCCGCCGCGTCGCGGCGGACCGCGGCGAAGAACTCCCTGGGCAGGGCGGTGACGAACCGGGGCCAGAGGTAGCGGGCGTTCCAGTCGCGGTGGATGGCCGTGGCCCAGCGGGACGGGATGACGTGATCGGCGCCCACCGGCAGCAGCACGTTGGGCGTCGCGGCGACCGGGGCCAGCTGGCTGAACTCCTGGTAGGCGGCCTGCTCGGCGGCGGCGAGGTCGGGGGCGGCCTGGGTGGCCCAGCCCGCGCCGTAGTGGTTGGGCATGTAGGCGGTGAGCAGCCCGCGGCCGTCCGGCGACAGCCACTCGAACTCGCTGGCGAACTGCATCCGGGTGTTGTCCCCGACACTGCGCCGCGGCCCCCACTGGTGGAACGGCCCGCGCGCCCAGGCCGAGCTGGTCAGCCCGGCCGCGGCCATCAGCCCCGGGTAGCCGGGGTCGAACCCGAACGCGTCCAGCATCCAGGCGGACTGCGGGTCCGCGCCGAGCACCTCCCGCTGGTAGGCCAGGCCGTAGACGGCGTTGCGGATCGTCGACTCGGCGGTGGTCAGGTTGGTGTTCGGCTCGTTGTAGCTGCCGCCGACGATCTCCACCCGGCCGCTGGCGATGAAGCCGAGCAGGTCCGCCCGGTCCTGCGGGTGGGCGTCGAAATGCGGCTTGAGGTAGTCGAGCTCGGCCAGCACGAACTTGTAGTCCGGGTCCCGGCGGGCCTCTTCCAGGTGCAGCCGGACCAGCTCGAACGCGGTCCTGGCGTCCGGCAGCCGGCCGTTCTCATCGGGCAGCAGCAGCCGGGACTCGGTGAACTGGCCCTGGGTGTTCCACCAGACCGGGTCGTAGTGGAAGTGGCTGACCATCCACATCGTCCAGCCCGGCTCGGCGGCGGTGATCTCGCCGTCCAGGGTGGCCCGCCCGGCGCGGCCTTCCGCGATCGCGGTGACCCGCAGCCGGGACCAGGGCCCGTGCGGGGCGGCCAGCTCGATGCCGACCTCGGCGGTCACCGCGCCGGCCGCTATCGCTAGCGGGCCGGCGGTGACCGTGGCCGGCTCGGGGGTGCGCACTCCAGGCCCGGACACCGTGACCACGACCGGTCCCGGGCCCGGTTCCGCCACGGTGACCCTGATGACCTGCCGGGGCTGCGGTTCCGTCCCGGTGAACAGGTCAGTGGAGGCCAGGCCGGTGATCCGCATGGGCCCATCGTTGCACGGGCGGCATTTCAGACCGGGATGCGGTAGCGGAGCCGGTGGCCGTCCGCGGCCACCACGATGTCGGCGGTCTCCACCGCCCGGCCGCCGGCCAGGTGCGATCGCTCGACCAGCAGCACCGGCGCGCCCGGCGCCAGGCCGAGCACAGCGGCCTCGGCGCGCAGCGCGGGGCGTACCGAGATGTCCTCGGTGACCTGGTCCACGATGATGCCGATGGCCTTCATCCGCTCGATGACCCCGCGGCCGGCCAGCGGCCCTTCCTCCGGCACCGCGACCGGGGTGCCCGCGGTCAGCGACACCGGTTCCCAGGACAGGGCCAGCTGGACCGCGGTCCCGCCCGCGCAGAGAACGTACCGGGTCCGCATGGTCAGGCTGCCCGCCCGCAGGCCGAGCCGCCGGGCCACGGCCGGCGGCGGGGGAACCCGGCCGGCCTCGTGCTCACGGACCGGCCGCGGTCCCGCCTCATCCCCGGCTGGACCCGTGCCCGCCGGACCCGTGCCCGCCGGGACCGGCCCGGCCAGGCCGAACGGCGAGCCCGGATGGCCCAGCCGTCCGTGCTCCAGGTACCGGGTCACCGGCGCGTGCCGGACGTAGGAGCCCGAGCCGGGCCGGGCCTCGATCAGCCCCTCCGCGGCGAGCACCGCCAGGGCGTGCTTGGCCGCGGTCTCGCCCACGCCGTACCGGGCGATGATCGCGTTGCGGGAGGGGACCCGGGCGCCCGGTTCCAGCAGGCCAGAGCTGATCCGGTGGCGCAGGTCATCGAGGACCCGGAGATACACCGGGTCGGTAGACGTGCCCATCGGAAGCATTGTCCCCAAACGGCGGCGTGATCGTGACCCAAGCGCGATTTTGGGAGGGAGCTGTGCTAACTGTGCTGCTGGCGGGCGGGCGGGCCGCCGGATTGCTAATCGCTGCCTTCCTCCAGGAGGAGGTGGTAGCCGTTGGGGGTGCGCGCGTGCAGTACCCGGTACTGCCAGTCCGCGCTGGGGGCCATCAGCTGCTCGCTGTAGGGCACCCCGGCCTCGGTCAGGCGGCGCCGGGCGGCGGCGATGTCGCCCACTCCGAACTGCCAGGTCAGCACGTGATCCGGGCTGTCGGTGCGGAAACCTGGCTTGCGCTCGATGCCGAACTCGACCGGACCGTGGCCGAGCGCCAGGAACTGCGGGTACTCCGGCCCCTCGTAAGTGACCTGGAAACCGAGCCGCAGGTAGAAGTCGCGCTCGGCCTCGAGGTCGCTCACAAACAATATGGGGATGATCCGGTTGAACAATGCCGCCATGGCGGCACATCGTACCGACCTGGCGGCTCAGATCGCGAGGTCACAGCGGTGCTGCCGGGCCGAGTTCACAGGCTCGTTATGGACGGTGATCACGGTGGCCCGGCGCCGGGTTACGCTGGCGCCATGACCGGTCCTGGCGGCGCGGCCGCGATACGGGTAGCGGCCTGCCAGCTGAGCCTGGCGGTGGGCGAGGTAACGGCCAACCGGGCGGCGGCCAGGGACGCGGTGCACGCCGCGGCGGACGCCGGGGCGGCGGTCGTGGTGCTGCCCGAACTGACCCCGTCCGGGTACGTGTTCGAGTCGCCCGCCGAGGCCCGGTCGCTGGCCGAGCCGGCCGACGGCCCGACCGTCACCGAGTGGCAGCGGCTGGCGGCCGGGCGCGGGCTGACCATCGTGGGCGGCTTCTGCGAGGCCGGTCCCGGCGGCGACCTGCTCAACAGCGCGGTGATCGTGGACGGCAGCGGGACCCGGGCCGTGTACCGCAAGGCGCACCTGTGGGACGCCGAGCAGGAGGTGTTCGCCCCCGGCCGGGCCGCCCCGCCGGTGGTGGGCACCCCGTGGGGACGGCTGGCCGTGATGGTCTGCTACGACCTGGAATTCCCCGAGTGGGTCAGGGCCGCCGCGCTGGCCGGGGCCGACCTGCTGGCCGCGCCGACGAACTGGCCCGCCGAGCCGGTGCCGCCCGGCGAGCGGCCGGTGATGGTGGTCAACGTGCAGGCCGCGGCGGCGGTCAACCGGATCTTCATCGCCGCGGCGGACCGCTGCGGCACCGAGCGCGGGGTGGCCTGGGTGGGCGGCTCGGTCATCGCGGGCCCGGACGGCTACCCGCTGGCCGGGCCGGTCGCCGCGGACCAGCCGCGGATCCTGACCGCCGACTGCGACCTGTCCCGGGCCCGGGACAAGGCCAACAGCCCGCGCAACAACGTGCACGCGGACCGCCGTACCGAACTGTACGGCCCGGTGCTTTCCGGCTCAGTGCTTTCCAGCCCGCAGCCTGGCGAGGTTACTTCCGCCGCGCCAGCGTGAGCCCGTCGCCGACCGGCAGCATGACCTGCTCGACCCGGTCGTCGGCGGCCACGTGGTCGTTGAACGCCGCGACCAGCCGGGCAGTCTCGTTCTCCGGGCGGACCACCTCGCCGTCCCACAGCGTGTTGTCGGCCAGGATCAGGCCGCCGGGCCGGGTGCGCGGGACGATCTCCTCCCAGTAGCCGACGTACTCGGGCTTGTGCGCGTCGATGAAGGCCAGGTCAATGTCCGGCCCGGGCGGCAGCGCCCGCAGCGTGTCCAGGGCCGGCCCCAGCCGCAGCTCGATCCGGTCCGCCAGGCCAGCGTCCTGCCAGTACCGGCGGGCCACGCTGGTCCATTCCTCGCTGATGTCGCAGCAGATCAGCCGTCCGCCCGGGGCCAGCCCGCGGGCCAGGCAGATGGCCGAGTAGCCGGTGAACGTGCCGACCTCCACGGCCAGGCGCGGCGCCACGGTCGCGGCCAGCAGGGTCAGCAGCGTGCCCTGGTCCGCGCCGATCTGCATGACGGCCGCCGCGGCAAACTGCCCGGCGGTCTCCGCCGCCAGCCGGGCCAGCACCGGGTCCTCGGGACTGCTGTGCGCCAGTACGTAATCGTGCAGGTCATCGGTGAGCGGCAGCGGGCGTCGAGTCACCGTGACACCGTAACAGTGCTGCTGGCGAGCTCCGGCGCCGCTGCGAGCGCGGCCCTCCGCTCGCTGGCGGCTCCGCGCGCTGCGGCCGGCAGGCTGCGCCGGCTGGTCGCTGCGCGGGTCTACGCTCGGGGGCATGGCCCTGCACATCCCGAGCCCGCCGGTGAACGGCTTCCATATCGGCGCGGCGTTCATTCACTTCTACGGCCTGATGTACGTGATCGGGATCGCCCTGGCCGTCATCATCACCCGGCGGCGCTGGGAGGCACGCGGCGGCAACCCGGCGCTGGTCGCCGACGTGGCCACCTGGGCGGTGCCCGCCGGCATCATCGGCGCACGGATCTACTTCGACCTGACCACCCCGGCGGACATCCCGCACCACTGGTGGGGCGTGTTCGCGGTGTGGTCGGGCGGTCTTGGCGTGTGGGGCGGCATCGCCGCGGGTGCGCTGGCGGGGGCCTGGCGGGTGCGCCGGGCCGGGGCCAGCGTGCCGCTGTTCATGGACGCGATCGCGCCCGCCCTGCTGGTCGCCCAGGCCGTCGGCCGCCTGGGCAACTACTTCAACCAGGAGCTGTTCGGCAAGCCCACCAGCCTGCCGTGGGGACTCCAGATCGACCCGCAGTTCCGGCCGCCGGGTTACGAAGGGTTCACCACCTTCCAGCCGACGTTCCTGTACGAGATGCTGTTCGACCTGGCCCTGGCCGGCCTGCTGGTCTGGCTCGGCCGCCGCGGGACGATCCGCCCGCCGGGGCTGTTCGCGCTGTACGTGACCGGGTACTCGGCCTTCCGGATCTTCGAGGAGAGCCTGCGGATCGACTCTTCCCAGCACTTCCTCGGCCTGCGGCTGAACTTCTTCATCGCCACATTGCTCACGGTGGCCGGCGCCACCTGGTTCGTCCTGAGCCAGCGCCGGCAGCCGGATCAGGCCCCGCCGGCCGACCCGGCGGAACCCGAGCCCGCCAGCCCGGAACTCGACAGCCCGGAACTGGCCAGTTCAGACCACGGCAGTTCCGATAAGGCCGTTTCTGGTGACCAGGGCGGCCAGGCCGGCCTCGGGCAGACCGTCTGAACCGGCCGGCCGGGCCGGCACGACCAGGTAGCGGGCCTCCGCAGTGGAGTCCCAGACCGTGATCTGGGTGCTGTCCGGCAGCTCCACGCCGAACTCGGCCAGCACCGCACGCGGCTCGCGGACGGCCCGGGCCCGGTACGCGAAGCTCTTGTACCAGCCGGGGGAGGGGCCGAGCAGGTTCGTCGGGTAGCACGAGCACAGCGTGCAGACGATCAGGTTGTGCACGTCCGCGGTATTCGCTACCGCCTTCAGCAGATACCCCTCGGCCTCCAGCCCCAGCTCGCCGGCCGCCGCGTTCCCGTCGGCCAGCAGCCGGTCACGGAAGCCAGGGTCGGCCCAGGCGCGGGCGACGATGGCAGCGCCGTGCGCGGGCGACCCGGACCAGCCCTCGAGCAGGATCGCCTCCAGCTCGGCCTCGGTGATCTGCCCGGCCGCGACCAGCTGCGCCTCCAGCTCGCGGACCCGCGCGGCGATGTTCGCGTCGTGGTGGCCGCCGTCGCCGCCCCCGTGGTCGTGCCCGTGCTCGTGCCCGTGCTCGTGACCGCTGTGGTCACCGCTCACCCGCTGCCTCCTCCAGGTAGGACTCCCACAGCTCGACGATCACGTCGTGGCCGCCGTGCCCCCACAGGTCGGCGGCGCGGAACCGGACCGCGTACACCGGCTCGGTCACCAGCGTGCCGCGCACCGCCGCGTCCGGCAGCTTCCAGTCACCGTGCAGGCCAACGATCTCACCGCAGTGCCCCCGGACGTACCTGGGCACCCGGGTGTGCCCGTCCGGGTCACCGAGCCGGGCCCGGACCTCGCTGCCGACCGTGAACCTAGCCACCGGCGCCGTCCAGCAGCCCCTTCTCGCGCACCAGGATCTCCAGGGCCGCGAACCAGCGCTCGAAGTAGGAGAGCGACAGGTACTCGGCCGGCGGAATGCGCTCGATCGCGTCCCTGAACTCGTCCCCGCCGAACAGGCCGCGGTCCATCAGCGCGTAGGTCAGCGCGCGCACATGCGCTTCCCAGTCAGCCCCGGCCGGCGGCTCGGCGCCGGGGGCAGGAAGCGCCCCGAACCCGGTCTGGCCGCCCATGTCATGAACCCTGCTCACACGATCAAGGTAACAGTGTTTGCTGGCGAGCTCCGGGCCGCTGTGCTCGCTGGCTCGCGGGAGGCCGCTATGCGCGCTGCCTTCCCGGCGAGCGCTTCTCAGCGCACCTACGGAGCGCCGATCGCTCGCCGGGAAAACAGCGCCGCGGCCGTCCGCGAGCTGGCCGGCTCCGCCGGCGGCTCGCTGGCCGGTAATTGGCTGGATCAGGCAGGCCGCAGCGGGCACGATGAGGCGCTGTGGATCTGCTCCGGAGGGTGGCCGCCCAGGTGGGGCCGGACGTGGCGGTGCTGCGGCGGTCGCGGGAGTTCCGGCTGCTGTTCACCGGGCAGACGATGTCCTTCGCGGGCAGCATGATCACTTACGTCGCGATGCCGTATCAGGCTTACCGGCTGAGCGGCTCGTCGCTGGTGGTCGGGCTGCTCAGCGTCACCGAGCTGGTGCCGATGGTGGCCGCTGCGCTGCTCGGCGGGGTGCTGGCGGACGCGCTCGACCGGCGGAAGCTGATCATGGTCACCGAGGCCGGGCTGCTGCCCGGGTCGGTGCTGCTGGCCGTCAACGCGGCCGCGTGGCACCAGCTGTGGCTGCTGTTCGTGCTCGCCGCCGTCTCGGCCGGCCTGTACGGGGTGCAGCGGCCGTCGCAGGACGCGCTGGTCCCGGCGCTGCTGGAACGGGACGACCTGACCGCCGCGGCCGCGCTGACCGGGGTGCTCGGCAACGTGGCCATGCTGGCCGGCCCGCTGGCCGGCGGCGGGATCATCGCGCTGGCCGGGCTGCCGGCCGCGTACGCGGCGGACGGCGCCAGCGGCCTGGCCGGGCTGGCCGCGGTCACGCTGATGCGCCCGGTGCCGCGGGTCACCCCGGAGGGCCAGCCCGGCTTGCGCGGCCTGGCCGACGGGCTGCGGTACGCCTGGAGCCGCCCCGAGCTCATGGGCAGCTACCTGATCGACATGGCCGCGATGTTCTTCGGCGCGCCGTACGCGCTGTTCCCGGCTCTGGCCGCGCGGCTCGGCGGGCCGGCCGTGCTCGGCCTGCTGTACGCCGCCCCGGCGGCCGGCGGCGTGCTGGTCAGCCTGACCAGCGGGTGGACCGCGCGGGTCAGCCGGCACGGCCGGGCCATCGTGCTGGCCGCCGCGGCCTGGGGAGCCGCGATCGCGCTGCTCGGCTGGGCTCCTGGCCGGTGGTGGGCGGTCGCGGCGCTGGCCGCGGCGGGCGGCGCGGACATGGTCAGCGCGCTGTTCCGGATGACGCTGTGGAACCAGACGATCCCGGCCGGCCTGCGCGGCCGGCTGGCCGGCCTGGAGATGATCAGCTACACCACCGGCGAGCCGCTCGGCAGCCTGGAGGCCGGCCTGGCCGCCGCGCTGACCGGGTCGGCCCGGGTGTCGATCGCCTCCGGCGGGATCGCCTGCGTGGCCGCCGCGGCGCTGATCACCGTCGCCCTGCCGGGCCTGTGGCGGTACGACGCCCGGAGCCAGCCGGGCGCCGTACCGGGGCGGGAGGATCAGCCGGCCGTGGCGCCCGGGCCCGAACCGAGCACCGTCCCGTCCGGGCCGTAGGCGGTCCAGCCCGCCAGCACTGTGCCGTGCGGCAGGACGAAGCCGTAGAACCGCTCGCCGCCGTAGCCTGCCCTGGTGGCCACGCGGATCTGCTGGCCGCTGGACAGGTCCAGCTCCACGCTGGCCACCCCGGGGGCGGCGGTGGCCATGTGAACCCCGCCCGGCACGGAGAACATCTCATGAGTGAGCTTCCCGGCCTCGATCAGCGGGCGGGTTCCCTCCATGCAGTCGCTACCGCCCGACAGCACGAAGCACCGGCCCCACGGCCCGCTGTACTCGGTCACCGACCAGCGGTGCCCGTCGGCCGTGCCGGACGCGACCTGGATCACCCGCCGGGGCAGCCCGACCGCGTCGGGCCGCAACCAGTTGCGAGAATGTGGGATACGAGTCCGGCCCGGGTGCGATGAACGGGATTGCGTACCGGTACACCGCCCGGCCGTCGTAGGCCACCGCCCTGCTGACCCGTGCCTGCAGCGGCAGCGCGACCGCCACCCAGCGGCTGGCCGTAGACCGCCGACCGGATGCAGGATCAGCCGCTGGCCGTCGGCGAGCAGGACCTCGACGCGGGTCACCCTGGGCTGCACCGGCCCGCCCAGGACCCGGTAGCCGTGCGTGGCCATGCCGCCCTCCAGGTCGACCGGGCCGATCGGGCGGGCGCTGAGCCCGCAGAACTGCCCGGCGGCGCCGGCCATCAGGCAGACCTGGCCGTGGCGGGACGTCGGTCACCCGGGCCGACCAGCGCTCGCGGCCGACGGTCCCGGACGCGATCAGGCCCGCGGGCGCGCCCGGACCGGGCGGGACCACGGTCACCACGGGCGGCGGGGGCCACCGGGGCCTGGGACGGCAGCCGCAGGCCCAGCGAGCTGAACCCGGCCACGGCGGCTACGGCGGCCAGTGCGGCGGCCGTCGCGCCCGCGATGCGCCGCCGCCGGACCCCGCGGCCGCGCCTGATCACCGCGCCGACCGGGGCTGGGCCTGGCGTCATCTCGTCCAGGACGGCGCTCAGGCGCTGGCGCAGTTCCTGCTCGGCGCTGGTGCTCATCGCAGTTCCCCTTCCGCCAGCTCCGGGCTGAGCCGCAGTTTGGCCAGGCCGCGGGCGGCCTGGCTCTTCACGTTGCCGACCGAGCAGCCAAGCGCGGCGGCCACCTGCGGCTCGGTGAGGTCCAGCCAGTAGCGCAGCACGACTACCGCACGCTGGCCGGCCGGCAGCGCTGCCATCGCGGCCATTAAGGCCGAGCGGTCATCCCGCGCGCCGGTCGGGTCCGGCGTGCCGGGATCGGGCAGGTCGGCGGTGAGCTGCTCGGCGACCCGCCGGCTGCGGAAACGGGTCCGGTTCGCGTTGAGCAGGATCCGGCGCACGTAGGCGTCCGGGTCGTCGGCCCGGCGGACCCGCGGCCAGGACGCGTACGCCCGGGCCAGCGCGGTCTGGGCCAGGTCCTCGGCCGCCTGCGGGTCGCCGGTCAGCCCGTAGCCCAGCCGCACCAGACCGGGCCAGCGGGCGGACATGAAGTCACCGAACTCGGTGTCAGCAGCGGCGTCCATGGCACCTCCCTCACCCGGACAGACCACCGGAGGGGGACCGGTGGTTGCATGGCGAGGCTAGGCTCTGGCGCCAGTGTCCCTTGCGGGCAAGGCGTTCTGGTAGGCCGTGCTTTCTGGTAAATCAGTGGGCGGCACCCACGGCGGCCTGGGTTTCCTGGCCGGCCCGGCTGCGCCACCAGTCCTGGCCCTCGGCGGGCAGCGGGTAGATCGGGTCGTAGTAGGAGTACTCGCGGTCCAGGGCCAGCGCGTCGTCGGCCTCCACCCCGGTCCGGTAGTTCTTGGTCCAGTAGGAGATCCCGCGGACCGTGTCGTACCGGCTGACCTGGTGCACCCAGCGCTTGCCCACGTACGGCACGTCGCAGATGATCCGCGGGGTGGCGAACCCGGGCAGGTAGCCCATGATCTTGTGCTGCAGCTGCTGGGCCTCACCGAGCGTGAGCCGCCAGTGCTCGCTGTTCGGGATCATGTCGCACAGGTAGAAGTAGTAGGGCATGATCCGGGCCTCATCCAGCAGCGCGAAGCTCAGGTCGAGCAGCTGGGCCGGGCTGTCGTTGACCCCGCGCATGAGCACGCCCTGGTTCCGCACGTCCCTGATGCCGGTGTCCAGCATGGCCTTGGCCGCCCTGGCCACCGCCGGGGTGAGCGACTGGGCCGCGTTGACGTGGGTGTGGATGGCGATGCTGACGTCGCGCTGCCGGGCGGTGGCGGCCAGCCGCTCCATGCCGGCCCGCACCTCGTCCGACAGCCAGTACTGGGGCAGCCCCATCAGCGCCTTGGTGGCCAGCCGGATGTCCCTGATGCTGTCGATCTCCATCAGCTTGCTGACGAAGTCCTCGAGCCGCGGCCAGGGCAGGTTGGCGACGTCGCCGCCGGAGACGACGACGTCCCGCACCCCGGGGGTGGCCCGCAGGTAGTCCAGCATCGCGCCCAGCCGGTCGTCCCTGGCCAGGCCGAACTTGTGCTTGGCCACCACGGGCGTGGGGTTGCCGACCAGGTCCATCCGGGTGCAGTGGCCGCAGTACTGCGGGCAGGTGGGCAGCACCTCGGCCAGCACCTTGGTCGGGTAGCGGTGGGTCAGCCCCTCGACCGCCCACATCTCCGCCTCGTGCAGCGAGTCGCGGGACGCCTCGGGATGCGACGGCCAGTCCGTCCGGCGGTCGCTGAACACCGGGATCATGTACCGGCGGACCGGGTCGGCGTACAGGGCCTCGGTGAACCCGGCCGACGACGGCGCGAGCCCGGGCACCATCGTGTTCACCATCTGCGGCGGGACCAGCATGGACATCGTGGCCCGCTCGCGCTGGTCGCGCTCCAGGTCGGCGCAGAACGCCTCGCCCAGGCCGTCGCCCAGCACCTGGCGCAGCTGGCGAATATTCTTCACGCAGTGTGCCCGCTGCCACTGCGGCGAGGCCCACTCCTGCTCGGTCACCCCGGCCCAGCCGGGGAACCGGCGCCAGTCCGGCTCGTGCAGCTCCCGGCGCTGGTAGGAGTATGGCTGTTCAAGCATCGCGGCACCTGCCCCTCGTTCATGGCCGTCCCAGGAAAGATACCCGTGGTTTCAGTAAGTCACGCAAGAAGCTACTGTCAGTAGGTATCTGAGCAGGAGAATCTATCGGCCAGATCCAGCTACGAGAGAGGATTGACCGAGTTGACCCGATCAGGAACAGATACCGGGTCTGCGCTGGGACTGCACCGGGTCGCTGAACCGGCCGGAGTGCTGCCCCAGGCGGCCTGGCGGCTGGACCCCAGCCCGGCCCTCGCGCCGGACGAGGTACGGGTCACGGTTGACCGGCTGAACCTCGACGCCGCATCGTTCCGCCAGCTCACCGAGGACCACGGGGGAGACGGCGCGGCCGTGCGGGCCGCGGTCGCCGGGATCATCGCCCGCCGCGGCAAGATGCACAACCCGGTCACCGGTTCTGGCGGCATGCTCACCGGGGTGGTCGACGAGGTGGGCCCGGACTCGCCGCTGGGCCTGAAGCCCGGCGACCGGATCGCCACCCTGGTCTCCCTCAGCCTGACCCCGCTGGCCATCACCGACGGCCTGGCCCGCTGGGACGGCCGGTCGGAGCAGGTGCCCTGCGCGGGCCACGCGATCCTGTTCGGCCGGTCCATCGCCGCCGTGCTGCCCGATGACCTGCCGGTGCCGCTGTCCCTGGCCGTGCTCGACGTGTGCGGCGCGCCCGCGCTGACCGACCGGGTGGTCAGGGCCGCGGCGCAGGCCGGGGGCGGGGCCGGGCCGGTCACCGCGATCCTGGGCGCGGCGGGCAAGAGCGGGTCGCTGTCCGCGGCGGCCGCCCGCCGGGCCGGCGCGGCCACGGTCATCGGGGTGGTCAGGGACGAGGCGGAGGCCGCCGCGCTGGCCCGGGCCGGGGTCGCCGACCAGATCACGGTGGCCGACGCGCGCGACCCGGTGGCCACCGCGGCCGCGGTGACCGCGGCCGGCGGCCCGGCCGGGGTCACGATCGTCTGCGTGGACGTGCCCGGCTGCGAGGGCGGTGCGCTGCTGTCCACCGCCCAGGGCGGTACCGTGATCTTCTTCTCCATGGCCACCTCGTTCACCGCCGCCGCGCTGGGGGCCGAGGGCCTGGCCGCGGATGCGACCATGCTGGTCGGCAACGGGTACGTACCAGGTCATGCGGAGCTGGCCCTGAACCTGATCCGCGCGGAGCCCGGCGTCCGCGCGATGTTCGAGGCCAGGCTCGACGAGCACGAGGGCCGTCCGGGCCGGCCCGGGAAGGACACCGATGTCCGCTGACGCGCTGCACCCCGGGCCGGGCGCCAGCCTGCTGGGCCTGGACCCGGCCATGGTGGCGCAGGCCCGTGAGCTGGCCCGGCGGGCCGGGCAGCCGATCGTCGAGCTGGCCCGGACGCACACGACCGTGTCGGTGGAGCGCGCCGTGCTCCGGCTGGCCGGCCTGGACGGTGCGGACGACGAGGGCATGCCGTGGGTGAACCGGCTGGCCGACGCGGTGCGGGAATCCGCCGGCCTCGAGCACGGGATCGCGCTGCCCGCCTGGGACGCCCTGCTCACCGGCGGCTACCCGTCGCTGGCCGCGCTCGCCGCCGCCGCGGCGGCCGGCACGGTCAAGTTCCGCATCCCCGAGGGCCGCGACGCCGCCGCGGCCACCGGGGCCGCCCGGGCCGCACTGGCCGCCGGGTTCGCCCGGATCGACGCCCGCCGGGCCGAGCGGGACGCGATGATCAGCGCCACCGGCGACCCGCCGAAGCCGTGGATCTACCTGATCGTGGCCACCGGTGACATCTACGAGGACATCCCGCAGGCGCAGGCCGCCGCGCGGGAGGGCGCCGACGTCATCGCGGTGATCCGGTCCACCGGGCAGTCGCTGCTGGACTACGTGCCCGAGGGCGCGACCCGGGAGGGCTACGCCGGCACCTATGCGACCAGGGAGAACTTCCGGCTGATGCGGGCCGCGCTGGACGAGACATCCCGCGAGCTGGGCCGCTACGTCCGGCTGACCAACTACGCGTCCGGACTGTGCATGCCGGAGATCGCCGCGCTGGCCGGGCTCGAGCGCCTCGACATGATGCTCAACGACTGCATGTACGGCATCATCTTCCGCGACATCAACCCCCGCCGGACCTTCATCGACCAGCGGTTCTCCCGCCAGGTGCACGCCCGGGCCGGGATCATCATCAACACCGGCGAGGATAATTACCTGACCACTGCGGACGCCGTGGACGCGGCGCACACCGTGGTGGTCAGCCAGCTGCTGAACGAGTTCTTCGCCCGCGAAGCCGGCCTGCCCGACGGCCAGATCGGCCTGGGCCACGCGTTCGAGATCAACCCGGACGTGCCCGACTCGTTCCTGCTCGAGCTGGCCCACGCCCAGCTGGTCCGCGAGCTGTTCCCGGACGCGCCGCTGAAGTACATGCCGCCGACCAAGCACATGACCGGCAACGTCTTCGCCGGCTACCTGCTGGACGCGTTCTTCAACCTGGCCGGGGTGATGACCGGCCAGTCGATCCTGCTGATCGGGATGATGACCGAGGGCATCCACACCCCGTTCCTGGCCGACCGCGACCTGGCCCTGGAGAACGTCAACTACGTGCGGCGGGCGGCCGGCGGCCTGGCCGGCAGCTTCCGGCCGGAGCCGGGCGGCTTCATCGCCCGGCGGGCCCAGGAGGTGCTCGGCGAGGCGGTCGGGCTGCTGTCGCGGATCGGCGACGAGGGGCTGCTCACCGCCATCGGCCGGGGCACGTTCGGGGTGACCAGCCGCCCGGCCGACGGCGGCCGCGGCCTGGACGGCGTGATCGCCAGGGCGCCGGGGTACTTCAACCCGGCGACCGAGATCATGGACACCGGCACGGAGGGACCCGGGGAGGCCCGATGACCACAGCGAGCGCAGGGCCGTCTCTCAGCGGCCCGGAGCGAGCCAGCCAGCACAGCGATCAGGACCGGAAGATCGTCCGGCCGTACGGTGACACCACCGGCGACGGCCGGGTCCAGCTGTCGTTCACCCTGCCGGTGCCGTACGGCACCAGCGAGCAGCGGGCCCGGGCCGAGGGCGCGGCCCTGCAGCTGGCCGCCAAGATGGGCATGGACCCGGCCATGGTGGTGCACGCCAAGGGCATGGGACCGGACTTCACGTTCTTCATCGTCTACGGACGGGTCGCCCACCTGGTCGACCTGTCCGAAGTGATCGTGGCCGAGCGGGAGTTCCCGCTGCTCCCGGCGGCCGAGATCAACCTGCGGATCCGCAGTGCCCTGGGCCGCAAGCTGGTCGTGGTGGGCGCGTGCATCGGCACCGACGCGCACACCGTGGGCATCGACGCGATCCTCAACGTGAAGGGCCACGCGGGCGAGAAGGGCCTGGAGTACTACCGGGAGATGCGCATCGTGAACCTGGGCGCCCAGGTGGCCGTGCCCGACCTGGTGGCCAGGGCCCGGGCCGAGCAGGCCGACGCGGTGCTGGTCAGCCAGGTGGTCACGCAGCGCGACGCGCACCTGAACAACACCAGGGAGATGGCCGCGGCGTTCCGCGCAGCCGGGCCGCCGCAGCCGCTGCTGGTGGTCGGCGGGCCGCGGTTCGCCCCCGGCACCGAAGCCGGGCTCGGCGTGGACAAGATCTTCGGCAAGGGCACAGGACCCGGCGAGGTGGCCAGCTACCTTGCGCACGCGCTGGCTCCCCAGCCGGTGCTGGCGGGAGCGGCAGCCGGTGACAGCTGAAACCGGGAGCGGCCCGTCGGTGGGGCTGACCGTCACGCACCGCCGGTACGTTCCCTACAGCCACGCGCACTACGGCGGCAGCCTGGTTGACGGCGCGTACGTGCTCGGCCTGTTCGGCGACGTGGCCACCGAGCTGTGCATCCGCAGCGACGGCGACGAGGGGCTGTTCGCGGCGTACTCCAGCGTGCAGTTCCGGGCCCCGGTGCGGGCCGGCGACGTGCTCGAGGTCACCGCCACGGTGACCAGAGTGGGCCGGCGCAGCCGCGAGGTGGCCTTCGAGGCCCGGGTCTGCTGCCGGTCAGAACCGCAGCGCGGGCCGTCCGCGGCCCAGGTGCTGGCCGAGCCGGTGGTGGCGGTCACCGCGGCGGGCACAGTCGTCGTCCCGCCCGCCGCACCGGCCTAGCGGTCACCCCCGAGCTGGGCGATCCACGCCTCGGTGACCACCAGGCCCTCGATCTCCCGGTCGCTGTCCGGCCGCTTTTCCCGGGCCCGCCGGGCCGGGGCAGGCCCGGGCAGCTCCCGGGGCCGGGCCGGAAGCGCCGCCCGCCCGGCGGGCCTCCGGCCGGCCGGGAGACGCCCGGGGCCGGGGTGGTGGTCAGCCGCAGGGCCAGGGCCGGGCACATCTCCACCGCCTGGGCCGCCTGGCTGGTCAGCCACGGCGGCACCGGCATGTCCAGGAAATCCGGGTAGCCCTGCCCGTCCAGCTGGACCAGCTCGGGCACCAGGTGCGCGCACAGGCCGTGCCCGGCGCACCGGGTCCAGTCCACGGTCAGCCGCTGTTCCTGCCCGTCCTGGGACAGCGGCAGCAGCCCGCGGGTGTCCCGGCCGCAGGTGCCCCGCAGCAGGTGCGCGGCCAGGTCGTCGGTGAACACCTCGAGCGCGGAGGACACGAACCGGAACACGCCGTCCGGATGCGCGCAGGCGCCGCGGCCGCGCACCCCGGCGGCGGCGCGGCGGGCCGTGTCCAGCGCGCTCACCCCGCCCGAGCCCTGCACCAGCGCGGCCAGCGAGCGGGCGATCGCGGGCAGCCCGAGCATGCACGGGCCGCACTGGCCGGAGGACTCCTTGGCCAGGTAGGCGGTGACCCGGGCGACCTCGCCGAGCGGGCAGGTGCCCGGGTCCAGCGGCAGCACGATGCCCGCGCCGAGCGAGCCGCCCGCGGCGGCGAGCGCTGCTCGACCGAACGAAGGAGCGCCGACCGCTCGCCGGGAAAACAGCGTCGCGGCCCTCCGCGAGCTGGGGCCCTTCGGGCCCGTTACTCGCTGCCGAAGCTCTTGATCTCGGCTTCCTCGGTTTCGGTCAGCTCACGCGGCGCGTCGCCCTGCGCCCGCTTGGCTTCCTGCACCTGCTCCCGGATGCCCTCCACCACCTCGGGGTTGGCCAGCGTGGTCACGTCGCCCACGTCGGTGAAGTTGGACACCGCCGCGATCACCCGGCGCATGATCTTGCCGGACCGGGTCTTGGGCATGTCCGGCACGATCCACACGTTCTTCGGCCGGGCGATCTTCCCGATGTCGGTCTCGATCGCCTTGGTGACCTTGGCCGCCATCTCCGGGCTCGCGGTGAAGCCGGGCTTGAGCGAGATGTACATCTCCACCGCCCGGCCGCGGATGTCGTCCACCACCGGCACCGCGGCGGCCTCGGCCACCTCGGGCACGGTCAGGCTGGCCGACTCCAGCTCCTTGGTGCCCAGCCGGTGGCCCGCCACGTTGATCACGTCGTCCACCCGGCCCAGGATCCGGAAGTAGCCGTCGGCGGACTGCACCGCGCCGTCGCCGGCGAAGTACGGCCAGTCGCGCCAGTCCTTGCTGTCCGGGTCCTTGTTGTACTTGGCGTAGTACACCTCGACGAACCGCTCGGGCTGGCCCCAGACGGTCTGGAAGATCCCGGGCCACGGGTTGCGGATGCAGATGTTGCCGGCCCGGCCGCTGCCCGCCTCGACCGTGTTGCCGTCCTCGTCGTAGATGACCGGGTAGATGCCGAGCGCGGCGGGCCCGCAGGAGCCCGGCTTCATCGGCTTGAGGACCGGCAGCCCGCTGCCCAGGAACCCGCCGGTCTCGGTCTGCCACCAGGTGTCGACGATGACCGCCTCGCCCTTGCCGACCTCGGAGTGATACCAGCGCCACACCTCGGGCTCGATCGGCTCACCCACGGTGGTCATGTGCTTGAAGTGGTAGTCGTACTTGGCGGGCTCGTCCGGGCCCACCTTGCGGAGCATCCGGATCGCGGTCGGCGAGGTGTGGAAGATGTTCACCCCGAGCTCCTGGGCGATCCGCCAGGGGCGGCCCGCGTCCGGGTAGTTCGGCGTGCCCTCGTAGATCACGCTGGTGGTGCCCAGCGCCAGCGGGCCGTAGACGATGTAGGAGTGGCCGGTGATCCACCCGATGTCGGCCATGCACCAGTAGGTGTCGCCGGGGTGGATGTCCTGGTAGTACCTGGACGTCCCGGCGACGTAAGACAGGTAGCCGCCGGTGCTGTGCTGGCAGCCCTTGGGGCGGCCGGTGGTGCCGCTGGTGTACATCAGGAACAGCGGCGCCTCGGCGGGCATGGACACCGGCGCCACGGTCTGGCCGGCGTACTGGCCGATCAGGTCGTCGACGTGGAAATCCCGGCCGTCGGCCATCGGCACCGCGGACGCGTACTGGCCCGCGTGCCGCCGGAAGACCAGCACCTTGTCCACGTCCTGGCCCTGCCGCTTCGCCTCGGCGACCGCCTCGTCCGCCTTGACCTTGTGGTCGAGCAGATCACCGCTGCGGTAATAGCCGTCCATGGTGATCAGCACCCGGCTGCCGGAGTCGGCGATGCGGGTGCCGCAGGCGTTGCCGCTGAAGCCGGCGAACACCTGGGAATGGACCACACCGAGCCGGGCGCAGGCCAGCATCGCCACCGGCAGCTCGGGGACCATCGGCATGTGCAGGGTGACCCGGTCGCCCGCGCTCAGGCCGCAGAAATCGCTCAGCAGCGCGGCGAACTCGTTGACCCGGCGGTACAGGTCCGCGTAGCTGATAAACACCTTGGGGTCGGTCTCCGGCTCCTGGACCCAGATCAGCGCGGGCTTGTCCGGGGTGGCCTCGGCGTGCCGGTCCACGCAGTTGTACGAGGCGTTCAGCTTCCCGCCGCCGAACCATTTCCAGAACGGCGGGTTGCTGGTGTCGAGGATGGTCTGCCAGGGCTCGTCCCAGGATACGAGGTCCGCGTACTCCGTAAAGCAGTCCGGGAATTTGTCCTCGGTGAACCGGTCATAGATGGCCGGGTCGTTGGCATTTGCCTGCGCAATGAAGCTGTCCGGCGGGTAAATGTATTCTTCCTCGCGCCAGTGCACGGCAATCTGAGCTTCGTTGGCCTGCGAATCCTGGCTTTCCGTCACGCTCGTCCTCCTGCCTGAGGATAATTCCCGGCCACGGGCCAATCCCCAAGATTGACTGCTCGCTTCGGCGGGAGCATAGGCCGCATGCCGCCTCTCTTACCCTGTCAGGACCGCAATGCTATCGCCCGCCGGACAAGAGCGAACAGGCAGATAGCAGCCGGCCGGGCCGTGCAGGCAGGCGGTTGACATCATCGCGATCGGCGGTATCTTTCTGCCCAGTCCAGCCCCGGCTAGCCCGGCTGGCCTGCTGGACACGGGGATTGGGCCCGGAGGGGGCCCGGGCGGCCAGTAGACAACGGAGGCGGGTCCCGCCGCAGGCGGGCGGGGCAGCCACCGGTCCGAAGGTGTGCCCGGGCCCTCCCCAGTGCTTGCAAGTGCTGTGCTCATGCAAGTGCTGTGCGGTAGCACCGTGCGGGCCGGCGTAGCGGCCGGCACGCTGCTCTGGGAACCTGGGGGGCGCCGCAGGCGTTGCAGGGCCAGGCGCCGGGCGTCCCGACCCGCAGCGCCGGGACGAAGTCAGAACCAGGCTGAGGCAGGAACTGTGACCGGAACCGACCGCGCGCGCGGTCCGCTGGGCCGGGTGGCCGTGATCATCCCCACCTACAACGAGCGCGGCAACGTCGAGCAGATCACCACGCGGCTGCGGGCCGCGGTGCCGGACGCCGAGCTGCTGGTGGTGGACGACAACAGCCCGGACGGCACCGGTGACATCGCGGACAAGCTGGCCGCCTCCGATCCGGCCATCCACGTGCTGCACCGGCCGGGCAAGGCGGGCCTGGGCGCGGCGTACATCGCCGGGTTCGGCTGGGCGCTGGAGCACGGCTTCGGCGTCCTGGTCGAGTTCGACGCGGACGGCTCGCACCAGCCCGCCGAGCTGCCCCGGCTGCTGACCGCTCTGGAGGACGCCGACCTGGTCATCGGCTCCCGCTGGGTGCCCGGCGGGACCGTGCAGAACTGGCCGAAGTCCAGGGAGATCCTGTCCCGCGGCGGCAACCTCTACGTCCGGCTGATGCTCGGCATCGGCGTGCGGGACGCCACCGCCGGGTTCCGCGCCTACCGGGCCGGGGCGCTGCAGGCGATCGACTACGCCCAGGTGCAGTCGCAGGGCTACTGCTTCCAGATCGACCTGGTGCTGCGGTTCATCCGGGCCGGGCTGACCGTGACCGAGGTGCCGATCAACTTCGTCGAGCGAACCCGCGGCGCGAGCAAGATGAGCCGGGCGATCGTGGCCGAGGCGCTCTGGCGGGTGACCCAGTGGGGCGTCAAGGGCCGTCTGTCCCGGCTGACCGGCAATCGCGCCTGACACGCCGGAAGCCGCGCCACAGGTGGCGCGGCTCCCGGTCGGGCCGGTACGGCGGCGGAGGGCTAAGCGCTCTTGCGCTGGCGCCGCGGCTGGGCCGAGGACGGTGCGGCATCCTCGGCGCCGCGCTGCCCGCGGATCACCGCGAGCCGCTCGGCCAGAACTTCCTCCAGGTCGGCTACGGAACGCCGTTCCAGCAGCATGTCCCAGTGGCTGCGCGGCGCCTTGACCTTCTTCGGCGCGGGCAGGTCCCCGGACGTGGTGAAGGCGGTCGCCCCGCACACCCGGCACTCCCAGGTGGTCGGGATGTCCGCCTCAGCGGCGAACGGCACCGTGAAAGTGTGGCCTTTCGGGCATTCGAAAGCCACATCCTGTCGCGGGGCCAGATCGGTGTTACGGTCGTTCTCGTAGCTCGTAGCTCCGAGCCGGGTCCCGCGAAGTGAGCGTTCGGCCATCAGTCTGCTGCCTCCCAGCGCTCAGCCGTCCTTGGGGTTACAACGGTGAGCTCCCGGACAAGATTCCCAGCTTGCCGCGATTCCAACCCTGCTGTGCTTGCTGGCCCGCGGGAGGCCGCTATGCGCGCTGCCTTCCCGGCGAGCGCTGCTCACCGATCGAGGGAGCGCCGACCGCTCGCCGGGAAAACAGCGCCGCGGCCGCCCGCGAGCTGGCCGGCTCCGCCGGCGGCTTGCTGGCAGGGCCGGCTACGCCGGCCACTGGCCGCGGGCGGACAGCACGTCCCGCAGCGCCACGGTGTCGTCGGTGATCAGCCCGTCCACACCCGCCTCGAGGAGCCGTGCCATCTGGGCCGGGTCGTTCACCGTCCAGGCGTGCACCGGCCAGCCGAGCGCGTGGGCCCGGCGCAGGAACGCGGGCGTGGCCATCCGGGCCGGGACCTGGGCGCACTGCGCTCCCTGGCTGACGGCCCGGGCCGCGCGGCCGCCGAGGCCGGCCGCCACCGCGGCGATCGCGGCGGGGGAGGCGGCCGTGCACACCGGCCGGCCCAGCGCCCGGCGGGCGGCGCGCAGCCGCAGGGCCGAGAACGAGCAGACGCAGACCCGGTCCCAGGCCGCGGTGCGGCGGAGCACGCCGGCCAGCGGGGCGATCGCCGCCGGGTGCTTGATGTCGATGTTGAACCGGGCGTCCGGCCAGCTGCCGAGCAGGTCCTCCAGCTTCGGGATCGGCTCCCGGCCGTCGATCAGGGCGGTGGCGACGGTCCGGTAGGGCAGCTCGGCGATCCGGCCCTTCCGGCCGGTGAGCCGGTCGAGGGTCTCGTCGTGGAAGGCCAGCAGCACCCCGTCCGCGGTGGCCCGGGCGTCGGTCTCCAGGTAGCGGTAGCCCAGGCCGACCGCGTGCTCGAAGGCCCGCCAGGAGTTCTCCGGCTGGTGTGCCGCGCCGCCCCGGTGGGCGAACGCCAGCGGCCCGGACGAGTCCAGGAACGCAGTGCTTGCCGCTCGCTGCGGGCCGCTTGAGGGCGCTGCCTTCCCTCCTCGCTCCCTCGGCGCGCTGCGCTCGCTCGTCGCTCGCCGGCACGTCGCGCCTCATCGCTCGTCAGCCAGGCAGCGCCGCGGCCCGCCACGAGCCCAGTACTGCCGGCTCCGCCGGCCGCCCACTCGCGGCGGCGGGCCTCGGCGAGCGCGATGGCGGCCGCGGCAGCCACGTTCAGCGAGCCGACCCGGCCGGTCTGCGGTATGTAGGCGACCGCGCTGGCCGCGGCCAGCAGCGCGGCCGAGCAGCCCCGGTCCTCGTGGCCCAGGGCCAGGCAGACGTCCCCGCCCAGCGGCGCCTCGTGCAGCGGCAGGGCACCGCTGGCCAGCTCGATGGCGACCACCGCCAGGCCGCTGGCGGTGGCCTGGGCGGCCGCCTCGGCCGCGGTCAGGCCGCGGTCCCAGTTCACAAGCCGTTCGGTGCCCAGCGCGGTCTTGCGGGCCGACGGGTGCTCGGGCGAGGCGCTGTCGCCGCACAGCCAGATCTGCTCGGCGCCCAGCGCGGCCGCGGTGCGGAAGATCGACCCGACGTTGAACGGCTGGCTGACCGAGTCGAGCAGCAGGGCCACCCGGGCCCCGGTGGCCCGCCGCCAGGCCCGGTTCAGCCGCTTGACGTCCACCGGCCGCAGCGCACGGGCCGCGGCGCCGGGCGCCTGCGGCGGGCTGCCCGCCGCGGTGTCATCCGCCGCGGTCACCGGTGCACCGCCAGCACCCGGTAGCCGCCCCGGGCCGCGGCCCGCCGCACGGTCCAGCCGGCCTCCGCCAGCCACCGCTGCAGCGAGTCCGAGCCCAGGTTGCGCTGCACGACGAGGTAGGCGGAGCCGTCCGGGGCAAGCCGGGCCAGCCAGCCGGCCAGCAGGTCGTGCAGCGCCTGCTTGCCGATCCGGATCGGCGGGTTGGACCAGATCAGCGCAAACTGGCCGGGCAGGCCGGGATCACCGGGCCGGGCGCAGCGGACGTTGCCCAGGCCGGCCTGCGTGGCGTTGCCCGCGCACAGCTCGAGCGCCCGCTCGTTCACGTCCACCGCCCACACCTGGGCGCCCGGCGAGCGCGCGGCCAGCACCAGGGCCAGCGGCCCGTACCCGCAGCCCAGGTCGAGCAGGTCGCCGGCGGCCGGGGGCGGCGGTGCGGTCTCCAGCAGCAGCCGGGTGCCCGGGTCGAGCCGGCCGGGGGAGAACATCCCGCCGTCGGTGCGCAGCGCCAGGTGCACGTCGGGCAGCACCACGTGGACCAGGCCGGGCCGGTGCGGGGCGTCCGGCTGCTCGGTGAAGTAGTGCTCGCGCACGATGTTCGCGGTCTTCCGCGTGGTCAGCGGGGCTGCCGGGCCGGCGCGGCCGGGCCGGGCGCGGCTGCTTCGGCGGCCAGCGCCGGGTTGATGTACCGGTGGGTGAACCACCGCTCGACCACGAACGTCAGCACCGGGATCGTGCCGGCCAGCAGCAGGATCACCGTGGCCGGGCTGGCCACCGGCAGGCCCAGCTTGCGGGACAGCTGGAAGGCGGTGATCAGGTAGATGATGTACAGGATGCCGTGGACGGTGCCGACGTTGCTGGCCACCACCTCGTTGTGCGCCCAGATCTGCAGCGGGACGCCCACGAAGCAGAGCACCATGAGCACCACGCCGGTCACGTACGCCATCACCCGGTAGCGGAGCACGGCTGCGCGCATGGGCTGCTCCCTTTCCTTCCTGAGGTAACCCGGCGGGGCTAGCGGCGCCAGCCGCGCAGCGCGCGGCTGGCCGCCTGCTGGCCGAGCCGGGCCAGGTATGCGTTGTACTCGTCAAGCTCGGGGTCCGGTGCTTCCTCGGCGGCGGCCGGGGCGGCCGGAGGCCGTCCGGGCAGGCCGTCGGCCGGGTCCCCGGTGCTGGCCTGCCTCTGTGCTGGCCTCGGCGCGGGGCGGCCTTGGCGCCGCGGCGGCCGCGGACCTCGTCGATCACCGTCCGCACGTAGAACACCACCGCGAACGCCGCGAACAGCGGCCACTCGAACGTGTAGCCCCAGCTCAGCGCGTTGCCGGACTCGGCCCGGTGGAACTGCCAGTTACCCAGCCACAGCATGCCCACGACGGCGCCGATCACGAACCCCAGCCAGATCAGCCAGCGCGGGGTTCAGCAGGAAGCGCCACCGGGCGGACGGCCGGTCGCTGGACATGTCCTGAGGCTACTGCTGCTGGGCTGGTCCGCTCGTTTCCGGGCCGCCCCAGCGCTCGCGGGTGACCTCCCAGACCAGGTCGGTGGGCTCGGTGCCGTCGAGCCGGGAGTCCGTGCCCGGCTCCGAGCGGACGAAGGTGAAGCCGAGCTTGCGCGGGATACCGCCGCTGGCGACGTTGAGCTCGTCGTGCCGGATCTCTACCCGGGTGATCCCGGGCAGCGTGAACGCCTCCGCGATCAGGGCGGACGTGGCGGCGGTGGCCAGCCCGCGGCGCAGGTGCCCGGCGTGCACCCAGTAGCCGATCTCCAGGCCGCCGGGGCCGATCCTGGCCATCAGGCCGATGCTGCCGGCCAGCTCGCCGCCGGACCGGATGGCGTAGTTGAATTCGGTGCCGGACTCCCAGCCCTGCTCGCAGGAAGCCAGGAACTCCTCAGCGTCGGCGAGGCCGTACTCGCCCCGCGCCCACGGCATGAAGGGCCGCAACTCGTCCTGGGTCTCAGTCACCGCCTTGGCCAGCTCGGCGGCCGGACCCGCGCCTGCCCGCCAGCGGTGCAGCGTGACCGGGCCGTGGGTGAGGGTCTCACGCGGGCGTTGCATGGGTCAGAGCATGCCGGCACCCGGCCGGCCCGGCAAGCGGGTTTCGCGCCCCCGGAACCGTAATAAATAATCCCCGGTCCAATCCCGGCGGAGAAGCCCCAGGTCAGCGATAATCTCCAGCATGTCTCTTGCCGATCTCCTGGCCCGCCGCAGCGGGCCGGCCGGGCGGCTGCCCGAGCGGATCGAGGAGCTGCGCGGGCCCGCCCGCGGTGTCGTCCGGCTGCCCCTGCACCTCACCTGGCCGGGGACCCGCGAGTTCGACCTGGCCGACCGGCAGGTCCGGTGCAGCCTGTACGGCATCGTGCTGACCCAGGGCCGCCGCGACGACATGGCCAGGTTCCTGAACGCCGGGCTGCTCCGCCAGGACTGGCCGGTGCTGCGGGGCCGGCTCGACCCGCGGCTGCGCCGCTGGTGCGAGCGCCGCTTCCTGCTGGCGCCTTAGGGCCGCGCCGGGGGGAGACGGACCGCGGGGACGCGTGCCAGGCTGGGGTCATGCGGAAATACGTGATCATGGGCGTGCAGGGCAGCGGCAAGGGCACGCAGGCGATGCTGCTCGCCGCCGACCTGGACCTGGTGCATATCAGCGTGGGCGACATCTTCCGCTGGAACGTGCAGCATCACACCAAGCTCGGCGCGCAGGTGCGGCGCACCATGGCCGGCGGCGAGCTGGTCGGCGACGACCTGGTGGAGGGCGTCGTCAAGACCCGGCTGGCCGATCACGACTGGAACTTCGGGTTCATCATCGACGGGTTCCCGCGCAACGAGCGGCAGGCCGAGTTCTTCCTGGAGAGCTACGACATCGACGGGGTGATCCACCTCGAGATGCCCGACAGCGAGGTGCGCCGCCGGGTGATGGCCCGGCGGCTGTGCGCGGGCTGCGGCATGGACTACAACCTGCTGGCCAGCACCCCGCACACGGCCGGCCGCTGCGACGTGTGCGGCGGCGAGCTGGTGACCAGGGAGGACGACACCGAGGAAGCGCTGGCCGTGCGGCTGCGCGACTACCACCAGAAGACCAACCCGGTGCTGGACATCTTCCGGCGCAAGGAGTACGTGGTCACCGTCGACGCCCGGCCGGGCCGGGACATCGTGCAGAAGGAGATCAGGGAGCGGCTCGGCCTGCCGCCACTGCCCGCCGCGGGCCAGGGCAGGCCCGGCCCCGGACAGCGCCGCGGCCGGCCGCTGACCCCGGATGCGGGTCCTGCTCGCGCCCGACTCGTTCAAGGGCACCATCGGCGCGGCGGACGCGGCCGCCGCGCTGGCCCGGGGGTGGCGCGCGGCCAGGGCCGGTGACGAGGTGGCCTGCCTGCCGCTGGCCGACGGCGGCGAGGGCACCCTGGACATGCTCGCCGCGGCGGTGCCGGGCGCGCGCTGGCACCCGGTCACGGTCACCGGCCCGGGCGGGGCGCCCGCCGCCAGCGCCTGGCTGGAGCTGCCCGGGCGAAGGGCGGCGGTCGAGCTGGCCCGGGCCAGCGGGCTGCCGATGCTGGGCCGGCTGGACCCGCTCGGCGCGACCACGGCCGGCACCGGCGAGCTGATCGCCGCCGCGCTCGGCCACGGTGCGGAGCAGATCATGCTGGGCGTGGGCGGCTCGGCGTCCACCGACGGCGGCTGCGGCGCGCTGGCCGCGCTGGGCGCGGTGTTCCGCGACGCCCGCGGCGCGGTGCTGCCGCCCGGCGGCGGCGCGCTGCGCGCGCTGGCGTCGGTGGACCTGTCCGGGCTGCGCCCGCCGCCGCCCGGCGGGGTGACGGTGCTGACCGACGTGACCGCGCCGCTGCTCGGCCCCGACGGCGCGGCCGCCGTGTTCGGCCCGCAGAAGGGCGCGGGCCCGGCCGGGATCGCCGTGCTGGAGGAGGGGCTGGCCCGGCTGGCGGGACTGCTCGGCGGGGACCCGGCCGCGCCCGGCGCGGGCGCTGCGGGCGGCACCGGGTACGGCTTCGCGGCCGCGTGGGGCGCGGTGATCGTGCCCGGCGCGGCCGAGCTCGGCCGGATCGCCGGGCTTCCCGCCGCGGTGGCCGCCGCCGGGCTGGTCGTCACCGGCGAGGGCCGGTTCGACGCCACCTCGCTGACCGGCAAGGTGACCGGCAGCGTGCTGGCCGCCGCGGCCGCGGCCGGGACGCCGTCCGCGCTGGTCGCCGGGGACATCGCGGCGCCGCTGCCGCCCGGCTGCCGGGCCGGGATCGCGCTGGCCGCGCTGGCCGGCGGCGACGGCCCGGCCCGCCGCGACCCGGCCCGCTGGCTGGCCGAGGCCGGTGCTGTGCTAGCCGCTCGCTGGCGGGCCGCTATGAGCCTGAGCGTGCCGTGGGCAGTCCGCGGCGGCTCCGGCGCGGAGCACTAGCCTGGAGGCGTGCGGGAGATCTCGGTATTCGGCGGCAGCGCCCATCCTGAACTCGCCAACCAGATCTGCGCCATGCTCGGCGTGCCCCAGCAGGCGGTTGTGACCAGGCGGTTCGCCAACGACTGCCTGGAGGTGCAGCTCCAGTCCAACTGCCGGGAACGGGACGTGTTCCTGATCCAGCCGCTCAGCCCGCCGGTCCAGGATCACCTGGTCGAGCTGCTGCTGATGCTGGACGCGGCGCGCGGCGCGTCGGCGGCCCGGGTCACCGCGGTGATCCCGCACTACGCCTACGCCCGGTCGGACAAGAAGAACATGCCGCGGGTGTCGATCGGCGGGCGGCTGGTGGCCGACCTGCTGGTCGCCGCGGGCGCCAGCCGGGTGCTGACGATGACCCTGCACTCCCCGCAGGTGCACGGCTTCTTCTCGGTGCCGGTGGACCACCTGCACGCGCTGCGCGAGCTGGCCGGCCACTTCCGCGGCCTCGACCTGTCCGGCACCACGGTGGTGTCGCCGGACCTGGGCAACGCCAAGCAGACCGCGATGCTGGGCCGGCTGCTCGGCGTGCCGATCGCGCTGGGCGCCAAGGAACGGCAGAACGACGAGCGGGTCACGATCAGCTCGATCATCGGCGAGGTGGCCGGCCGGGACATCATCATCCTGGACGACGAGATCGCCCGCGGGACCACGATCATCGAGCTGCTCGACCGGCTGGCCGAGCGCGGCGCCCGGACCGTGCGGGTGGCCTGCACGCACGGCGTGTTCTGCGACGGCGCGCTGGAGCGGATCGCGGCCCGGCCCGAGGTCACCGAGATCGTCTGCACCAACACCGTGCCGGTGCCCGGCGACGGCAAGGAGCCCAAGCTGACCGTGATCTCGCTGGCCCCGGCGCTGGCCGAGGCCATCCGGCGGATCCACGAGGGCGAGTCGGTCAGCGCCCTCTTTGGCCCGCACTAGCGGGCCCGCGCTAGCGGGCCGCTGTTCGGGCCGCGCTGTTCAGCGCACGTCGGCCAGCACGGGCGGGGCACAATCGGGATGTGGCTGATCCGGGGCCGGCACCCGGCGGGGCCGCTGCGGCGGCGTCCGCGGCGCAGCTGCGCGCCGCCCTGGTCACCCACCTGGAGCGGATCGGCGGGATCCGCAGCGCGCCGGTGCGGGCCGCCTTCCTGGCCGTGCCCCGGCACCTGTTCACGCCGGGCGAGCCGCTGCACCGGGCCTACGCCAACGACATCGTGGTGACCAGGACCGATTCGGCCGGGATGCCGACCAGCTCGGTGTCCGCGCCCGGCATGCAGGCGGTCATGCTCGAGCAGGCCCAGGTCCGGCCGGGCATGCGGGTGCTGGAGATCGGCTCCGGCGGGTACAACGCGGCGCTGCTGGCCGAGCTGGCCGGGCCGGCCGGGCAGGTCGTCACCGCCGACATCGACCCGCAGGTCACCGCCCGGGCCCGGGACTGCCTGGCCCGGGCCGGCTACCCGCAGGTCACGGTGGTGCTCGCGGACGGCGAGTACGGGGTGCCCGGGCACGCGCCGTACGACCGGATCATCGTGACCGCCGGGGCGTGGGACATCCCGCCGGCCTGGCCGGCCCAGCTGGCGGCCGGCGGGCGGCTCGTGGTCCCGCTGCGGATCCGCGGGCTGACCCGGTCGGCGGCGTTCGAGCCGCGGGACGGGCACCTGGCCAGCCTGAGCCACCTGTGGTGCGCGTTCGTGCCGGTGCAGGGCGCCGGGGCGCGGGCCGAGCAGCGGCTCCTGCTGGACCGCAGCGGGGTGGCCGTGCGCACCGACGACGACGTTCCGGGCGACGCGGCCGTGCTCGGCCGGGCCCTGGCCGGGCCGGCCGTCGCCGAGTGGAGCGGGGTGCGGACCCGGGGCGGCGGGCTGGACAGCCTGTTCCTGTGGCTGGCCGGGACGCTGCCCCGGTTCGGCCTGCTGACCCGGCCCGGCACCGAGGCGGCCCGGGCGCTGGCCGAGCCGGCCTCGCCGTACGGCGGGCCGGCCCTGCTCGGCGCCGACGGCGGCAGCTTCGCGTACCTGACGTCCCGCCCGGCCGGGCCGGCGGCCAGGTCCGCGAGCTGGGGGCCCGCGGGCACGGCCCGGACGGGGCCGGGCTGGCCGGCGTCCTGGCCGGCGGGGTCCGCCGGTGGGACGCCGGGCCGCGCCGCGGGCCCGCCGCGCAGATCGCGGTCTACCCGGCGGGCACCCCGGCTGCGGCCCTGCCGCCCGGCGGCCAGGTCATCGCCAAGCGGCACACGCTGGTCGTGCTGTGCTGGCCCCGGGCGCCCGCTACGGCGCCGTCCTGAGCGGCGGGATCTGGGCTGGTCACGGCCGCGGGGCGGGGGATAACCCCCGGCCGGGACAGGGCGGCTAACCGCATTCCTGTGGCCGGTGCCCGTCCCTAGCGTGCTGACCAGGGCGCGCACCTCGCGTGCCGGGCACGCGGGACGCGTGCCGGAAGGAGGTCAGATGATCGCCGTACAGGGCCTGACCAAACGGTACGGGCGGACCACGGCCGTGGACCGGCTCAGCTTCGAGGTCCGGCCCGGCCAGGTAACCGGCTTCCTGGGGCCGAACGGCGCCGGCAAGTCGACCACGATGCGGGTCATCATGGGGCTCGACGCGGCCGACGGCGGCCGGGCCACCGTCGGCGGCCGCGCGTACCAGCAGCTGCGCTGGCCGCTGCGCGAGGTCGGCGCCATGCTCGAGGCCCGGTCGTTCCACCCCGGCCGGACCGGGCGCAGCCACCTGCGCGCCCTGGCCGCCAGCAACGACATCCCGGCCGCCCGGGTCGAGGAGGTGCTGGACGTGGTCGGGCTGTCGGCCGTGGCGGGCCGCCGGGCCGGCACCTACTCGCTCGGCATGGCCCAGCGGCTGGGCGTAGCCGCGGCGCTGCTCGGCGACCCGGGCGTGCTGCTGCTCGACGAACCGGTCAACGGGCTGGACCCGGAGGGCATCCGGTGGATCAGGGGGCTGCTGGGCGGGCTCGCCGCCCAGGGCCGCACGGTGTTCGTGTCCAGCCACCTGATCAGCGAGATCGCGCAGGCCGCGGGCCCGCTGGTGGTCATCGGCCAGGGCCGGCTGCTGGCCCAGACCACGGTGACCGAGCTGTCCCGCCAGGCCGCGTCGCTGGAGGACGCGTTCCTCGACCTGACCAGCGCGTCCGTCGCTTACCACGGGAGGATGTCATGACCTCTGCCGTCGGCACCACCACGACCCGGCCGGGCGGCCCCGGCGGAGCGCCGTCCGGGCACTACCGGTTCCGCGGGATCGCCCGGATGGAATGGATCAAGCTGCGCAGCCTGCGGTCCGTCCGGTGGACGGCGCTGGCCACCGCGGTGATCACGATCGGCCTGGGCATGCTCGTGCTGCACCTCGCGGTGGCGCGCTGGGGCCATATGAGCCGGGCCGACCAGCGGATCTTCGACCCGGTCAACAACGGGTTCACCGGCCTGGCGCTGGCCCAGCTGGCCGCCGCCGCGATCGGCGTGCTCGCGGTGACCAGCGAGTACTCCTCCGGCATGATCCGGGCCACGCTGGCCGCGGCGCCCGGGCGGGTCCGGCTGGCCCTGGCCAAGGCCGCCGTGCTGGCCGCCGCTGTCCTGCTCATCGGCGAGGTGCTGGCGTTCGTCACGTTCTTCGCGTCGGAAGCCATGCTGCACGCCCCGGTGCCCCGGGCCACCCTGGCCACCCCGGGGGCGCTGCGGGCGGTCGTGCTGGCCGGCGCCTACCTGGCGCTGATCGCCCTGATCGGGGTGGGCGCCGGGCTGATCATCCGGCACTCGGCCGCGGCGATCACCACGCTGTGCGTGGTCATCCTGCTGCTGCCCGCGCTGACCCTGCCGTTCTCCGCGTCCGTGCAGCACGCGACCCAGAAGTTCCTGCCGGAGATCATCGCGGAGAACTCCCTGACCGCCGTCAAGCCGATCCCGTACTCGCTGACACCGTGGATGGGGCTGGCCGTTCTCATGCTGTACGCAGCCGTGGTGGTCGGTGCCGGGACCTGGCTGCTCGCCCGGCGGGATGCCTGACGCCCGCAATGGGCCTGTCACCCACAATGGACCTTATGCACCCGGCGCGGCACCCCGCTGCCGCCGCCCGCGGCGCCGAGGCCCGTGCCCAGGACGGGGTCCGCGTCCGGGCCGCGGCGCGGGCCGTGCTGCGCGCCCCGCTGGCCCGCCGGTCCTGGGCCGAGGCCGCCTACCTGACCGTGGGCGTGCCGCTGACCGTGGCCGGGTTCCTGCTCATCCTGCTGACCGCGGTGTTCGGGGCGATGCTGTGCGCGTCACTGGCCGGCGTGGCCGCCGGGCTGGCCCTGCTCACCGCGACCACGGTGGCCGGCCGCGGGCTGGCCGCCGTGCACCGCCGGCTGGCGGCGGCCCTGCCCGGCTGGCCGCCGCCGCTGCCCGGGCCGGCCCCGTTCGTGCCCGGCCGCGGCCTGCTCGGCCGGGTGGACGCCCGGCTGCGCGACGGGCCCGGCTGGCGCGGCGCCTGCTACGTGCTGCTCCGCCTGCCGCTGGCGCTGGCCAGCCTGTACGCGGTAGCCGGCTTCTGGGTGACCGGCCTGTACTACCTGACCTACCCGGCCTGGTGGAGCATCGCCCAGGCGGTCACCGGCCCGCGGGAGGTGCAGTCCCCGGTCAGCAGCCCGCTGCCGGCCGGCGGGGTGCGGATCGCCTCCTGGCCCGGCGCGCTGGGCATCTCGCTGCTCGGCGTGGTCGTGCTGCTCGCCGCCCCGTGGGCGGTGCGGGCGGTGGTGCTGGCCGACCGCTGGCTGATCCGCCGCATGCTCACCGGGCGGCCGCTGTCCGAGCGGGTCCGCGAGCTGCAGGCCAGCCGGGCCCAGGCGGTCGACGACACGGCCGCCCTGCTCCGCCGGGTCGAGCGGGACCTGCACGACGGCGCCCAGGCCCGGCTGGTCGCGGTGGCCATGCAGCTCGGCCTGGCCCGGGAGAAGCTGGCCGCGGACGGGCCGGACGGCGGCGCCGGCGGCGCCGACCCGGACCGGCTCGACCGGGCCCGGGAGCTGATCGACGCCGCGCACCGCGGCGCCAAGGAGGCCCTGACCGAGCTGCGCGACCTGGCCCGCGGTATCCACCCGCCCGCCCTGGACCACGGCCTGGCCGAGGCGCTGGCCACGCTGGCCGCCCGCAGCGCGGTGCCCGCCACGCTGACCGCGGACGTGCCGGTCCGGCCGACCCCGGCGATCGAGACCATCGCCTATTTCTGCGCCGCCGAGCTGCTGGCCAACGTGGCCAAGCACAGCGGCGCGGACCGGGCCGCGATCGGCGTCACCGCGGACGGCGCCGCGCTGCGGCTGTCGGTCACCGACGACGGGGCCGGCGGCGCGGTGCTGCGGCCCGGCGGCGGCCTCGCCGGGCTGGCCCAGCGGGTCGCCGTGGTGGACGGCACGCTGGCCGTCAGCAGCCCGGACGGCGGGCCCACCGTCGTCACCGTCGACCTGCCGCTGCACGCATGACCGGGCCCCGGGTGGTGATCGCGGAGGACACGGCGATCCTCCGCGAGGGCCTGGCCCAGCTGCTGGCGGACCGGGGCTTCGAGGTCCGCGCCACGGTCGGCGACGGCGACGCGCTGCTGGCCGCGGTCGCCGAGCACCGGCCCGACGTGACCGTGGTGGACGTGCGGATGCCGCCCACCTTCACCGACGAGGGCCTGCGCGCCGCGATCACCCTGCGCCGGGAGTACCCGGGCACCGCGGTGCTGATGTTCTCCCAGTACGTGGAGACCAGGTACGCGGCCCGGCTGCTGGCCGGCGGCGCCGCCGGGGTCGGGTACCTGCTCAAGGACCGGGTCGCGGACGTGGCCGAGTTCAGCTCCGCGCTGGCCCGGGTCGCGGCCGGCGGCACCGCACTGGACCCGGAGGTGGTCAGCCAGATGGTCGGCACCAGCCCGCGGGCGGCCAGCGTCAGCGGCCTGACCCGGCGGGAGCGCGAGGTGCTGTCGATGATGGCCGAGGGCCGCTCCAACGCCGCGATCGCGGCCGGCCTGGTCGTCTCGCCCGGTGCCGTGGAGAAGCACGTAGCCAGCATCTTCGCCAAGCTCGGCCTGCCCCCGTCGGAGTCGGACAACCGCCGCGTGCTGGCCGTCCTGCACTACCTCAGGAGCTCGTGAGGATCACGAGCTCCCGGGTGGCCCGGGTCATCGCCACGTAACGGTCGACCGCGCCCTGGACACCGGTGCCGAACGCTTCCGGGTCGACGAGGACGACCAGGTCGAACTCGAGGCCCTTGGCCAGTTCCGGGGTCAGCGACTGGACCCGGGGGCGGCGGCGGTCCTGAACCCGGGGGCGCCGATGACGCAGGCGGTGCCCTCGGCGTGCCCGGCGAGCCAGCCCGCCACGACCGCGTCCAGGTCCGCGGCCGCCCCGTGCTTCACCGGGACGCCGCTGTGGCGGATGGACACCGGCACGTTGGCGTCCGGGAGCACGGCCCGGATGACCGGCTCGGCCGCCGCCATGACTTCCTCCGGCGTCCGGTAGTTGATGGTCAGTCCAGCCTGCCGGACCTCGCCGAACCCGGCCTGTTCCAGCCGCTCCGGCCAGGTCTGCGGGAAGCCGCGCCGGGCCTGAGCCCGGTCCCCGGCGATCGTGAAGCTCCGGGACGGGCAGCGGCGCAGCAGCATCTGCCACTCCGCGTCGGTCAGCTCCTGCGCCTCGTCCACCACGATGTGCGCGAACGGGCCGGCCAGCCGGTCCGGCCGCAGCAGCGCGGCGTGCCCGGCGGCCGTGTCGATCAGGGCGTCCTGGAAGTCCTCCCCGCGCAGCATCGTGACCAGGCCCTCGCCGTACTCGTCGCCGCCCGCCTGGATGAGGTTGTCCACCACCCGGGCCATCTGCTCGCGCTCGGCGGCGACCGCGGCGTCCTGCCGGCGCTGGCGCCGGGACGCCTGCGGGTCGCCGAGCCGCTGCCGGGCCGCGTCCAGCAGCGGCAGGTCGGCCACCGTCCAGGCGTGGGCGTCCGCGCGCTGCAGCCGCGCCACCTCCTCGGGGCTCAGCCAGGGCGCGCACTTGCGCAGGTAGGCGGGGACCGACCAGAGGTCCCCGACGAGGTCCGTGGGCTCGATCAGCGGCCACGCCCGGCCGACCGCGTCGCGCAGGCCCTGGTGCTGCCGCAGCGCCGCGCGGAGCCGGTCCGCCGGGACGTTCCCGTCGTCATTCTGGCTGGTCAGGATCTCGAGCAGCTCGTCCCAGATCGCCGCGCGGGCCTCGTTGTGCGGCGTGCCGGGGCCGGGCGCGTCGAACGCCTCGGCCCAGTCGTCGGCGCGCAGGAGCAGGTCGCCCCAGGGGGTCTCGACCGTCATCGGCGCGGTGGGCGGGTTCTCGTAGAACCGGACGGCCGGCTCGATCGCCTTCACCAGGTCCGCGGACGACTTGAGCCGGGCCACCGCCAGGTCGGTTTCTGCTCCCGCCGTGGCTCCCTCCGGGAGGAGGTCCCGCAGGGTGCAGATCTGCACGCCCTCCTCGCCCAGGCTGGGCAGCACGTCGGCGACGTAGGCCAGGTAGGGCTGGTGCGGGCCGACGAACAGCACGCCGCCCCGGCGGTGGCCCAGCCGGGGATCGGAGTACAGCAGGTAGGCGGTGCGGTGCAGCGCGACGACGGTCTTGCCGGTGCCCGGGCCGCCGTCGACGACCAGCGCGCCGCGGGAGCCCGCGCGGATGATCGCGTCCTGGTCGGCCTGGATGGTGCCCAGCACGTCCCGCATCCGGCCGGTCCGCTCGCTGCCCAGGCTGGCGATGAACGCGGACTGGTCGTCGAGCGCGGCGTGCCCGTCCAGCCCGTCCGGGGTGAACACCTCGTCCCAGTAGTCGCTGACCCGGCCGCCGGCCCACCGGTACCGGCGGCGGCTGGCCAGGCCCATCGGATTGGCGTGGGTCGCGCCGAAGAACGGCTCCGCCGCGGGGGACCGCCAGTCCAGCAGCAGCCGGCGGCCCGCCTGGTCGGTAAGGCCGATCCGCCCGATGTACACCGGCTCGGGGTCGCCGGCCCGGACGATGCGCCCGAGGCACAGGTCCAGGCCGAACCGGCGCAGCAGCCGCAGCCGGGCGGACAGCCGGTGGATCTCCAGGTCCCGGTCCAGGGCCTGCTGGCCGATCCCGCCGGGGGCCTGCCGCTCGGCCTCGAGGCGGCCGGACAGCTCGGCGACGGACTGTTCCAGGCGGCCGGCGATGGCCGCGAAGTGATGCTCGTCGGCGGCGATCAGCGCCGGGCTGGCCTTGGCGATGAGACGGTCGGGAAGATCGAACGCACGGGTCGTCAGGGAAGTCACGTTAAGCGATTGTGAGGCATACCCCGGGTCTTGCGGCAAGCCCCGGGGTGCGCTATAGATTGAAAATGGAGAGGAGTGCATCCTCTCCATTTCTGTTGCTGCATCGTCCCCGTTCAGGCCACCGAGTGGACGACGGTGGCCGCGTACGTGCCCGCCGTGAGCAGGGCCGGCATAGTGACGGTCAGCGCCGGGATTCCACGTCGCGGTGTCGCCGGGATGGCCGTCAGCCTGAAGATGGCCCGCATGTTGTCTCCCGCGGCGCGGCCGGGCCGGGGTCCGGCCCGCGCGTTCATGTCGTGCATTCGTGGTAATAGCCGTCGTCCCGTGGCTGCCCCCGCAGCCTGGCAGCGTTAGGATTTGCGTTCTCAGCGGTCCCGGCTGCAGGCACGTACTGTAGCTGGATCAGTACCCTCAGTATCGGACGGCGTCACCTGATCCGGTTCCGCGCCTTTGCCAGGCCGGGCCCGGAGCGGGGGCGCCCGGGCCGGCGCATCCGGCCCGGGCCGCGGACAGGGGTTGACGGAGCGGGATATGACGGAGCAGCCGGCGGACGAATACCGGGCCGAGCTCGACTTCGAGATCAGCCTGGCCGACGGGGGCACGCTGCGCGGCCGGGACTTCCGGATCGACATCGACCATGCCGGGGTCACCGAGGAGGTCCTGGCCGCCGCTCTGGCCAGGGAACTCGGCCTGTCCGCCGCGGACCAGGTGGACATCCACAGCCGCCAGGTGATGCGCGGCCGGCACCGTGGCTCGCCGGCCGCGGTGCACCGGCTGCCGCCGCCGCCGGACCCGGAGCCCGCGCTCGAGCCGCTGCCGGGCCCGGGCCGGCTGCCCGGCATGCCCCTGCCCGACGGCGGCCGGGCCGCGGTGCACCCGCCGCGGCCGGCGGCCGCCTCCTGGCCGCCGATTCCCGCGGTGCCGGCCGACAGCTGGCCGCCGCTGCCGCCAGTGGCCGGCATGCTGGCCGGCGACGACGACGTGACCAGCCCGATCGCCAAGGCGGGCAACGGGAGCGGCCACCCGGGCGCCGTGCTTGCACCGCACGACAGCGGGCCTGCGGACAGTGCCTTCCGCGGCCTGGGCTCCCACGACAGTGACCTCCAGCACGGTGCCCGCCAGCACGGTGCCCGCCAGCACGGTGCCCGCCACCACGGGGGCCTTCATAACGGGGGTCTCCAGGACGGGGGCCAGATCGACCCGGCCCGGCCGGCCACGCCGCCCGCCTCGGGTATCCGGCTGCACCGCGCGGACCTCAGCCACGTCATCGAGGACGGGATGATCACCTACATCGGGCTGCCGATGGCACAGGTCAGCCCGGACGCGATCAGCGCGCACACGCGCACCGCGTACGCGCCGGGGGTGGAGTTCCGGATCGGCGAGGTCACGCTGTGCGGCAGCACCGGCACCTACCTGGCCAGCCCGGCGCACCGGCACGCCGACGCCGACGACCTGTCCGAGCTGCCGCTGGACAAGCTGGCCGACCTGGACGCCGTGCTGATCGACGTGTCCGGCAACGGGCAGCGCGCGATCGACCGCGGCCAGCTGCTGCGCTACGACTGCCGCGGCCGCGCGGTGCTCATCCGCACCGGCTGGGACCGGCACTGGGGCACCCCGGAGTACTTCCGTGGCCACCCGTTCCTCACCGCGGACGCCGCCACCTACCTGGCCGGCACCGGCGCGGTACTGGTCGGTATCGACTCGCTGAGCATCGGCGACAGCGGGGACCCGCAGCGGCCGGTTCACACCATCCTGCTCGGTGCCGGGATCCCCATCTGCGAGCACCTGACGAACCTGGACACGCTGCCGGCCAGCGGGTTCCGGTTCAGCGCGGTGCCGCCGCGGATCCGCCCGCTGTCCACGTTCCCGGTGCGCGCCTTCGCGACGTGGCCGGACCCGGACTAGCGAGCCCTATCATCAAGATTCCTTGATCAAGGAACGTTGAGCCGCCGCTCCGGCGGGCGGCTGGCGGGCTGGGCCGGCGGCGGGCTCAGGCCAGCGTCTGGCCGCTGACCCGCTGCTCCATCATGAGCAGATACCGCTTGCGGGGCAGGCCGCCGCCGTAGCCGGTCATGTTGCCGTCCGCGCCGATCACCCGGTGGCAGGGCACGATGATCGACACCGGGTTGCGGCCGTTGGCCAGGCCGACCGCGCGGGACGCGGCGGGCTGCGCGCCGATCCGGCGGGCCAGCTCGCCGTAGGAGATCGTCTCGCCGTACCCGATGCCCTGCAGGCCGGCCCAGACCCGGAGCTGCCAGGCGCTGCCCTCCAGGGCCAGCGGCAGGTCGAACTCTGTCCGCTCGCCGGCGAAGTACTCGGCCAGCTGCCGGGCCGTGTCGGCCAGCACCCCGGGGGGCGGCTCGGCGCCCGGCGGGGCCGGCTCGGCCAGCCGCCCGGCCGGCGGCAGGTGCTTGTGCTCGTCCATGTACAGGCCGGCCAGCGCCCCGCCGGACTCGACCAGGGTCAGCGGGCCGATCGGGCTGGCCACCACGGCCTGCCGGTAGCGCCGGGCGGTGTCGTCGGTTGCGGTCACCGGGGTTCTCTCCTGCTCGTCTGCTCGTGTGATTGCGGTGGCCCGGCGCCAGTCAGGCGGCCGGGAGGCGGTTGATGGCGTGATCGCCGGTGGCCCACAGGTACTGGACGGCGTAGGCCCGCCAGGGCCGCCAGTCGGCCGCCCGCCGGGTCAGCGCGGCCGGGGTGGCGGGCAGGCCGAGGGCCCGGGCCGCCAGGCGCACGCCCAGGTCGCCGGGGATGAACGCGTCCGGGTCGCCGAGGCCGCGCATGGCGATGCTCTCGATCGTCCACGGCCCGAGCCCGGGCAGCCCGGCCATCACCTCGCGGGCCCGGGCCCAGTCGCTGCCCGGCGACAGGTCGAGCTCGCCGCCGGCCAGCGCGGCGGCCAGCGCGGCGAACGACGCCTGCCGGGCCCGGGGCATGGCCAGCGTGCCAGGCCCGGCCCCGGCAGGCCCCGTGCTGGCCGGTCCCGTGCTGGCTGGACCGCGCGCTGGCCGGAAGAGCGCTGGCCAGCACGGCGGGGGACGGGAACAGCCGGGTCAGGCCGCCGGCCGGGTCGGTCACCGGCTCGCCGTACGCGGCGGCCAGCCGCCCGGCGTGGGTGCGCGCCGCGGCGGTGGACACCTGCTGGCCGATGACCGCGCGCAGCGCGAACTCGGCCGCGTCCACCGTGCGCGGCACCCGGCGGCCCGGCGCCTTGGCCACCAGCGGGGCCAGCACCGGGTCGGCGGACAGCAGCGCGCCGATCGCCACCGGGTCCGCGTCCAGGTCGAGCAGCCAGCGGCAGCGGCTGATCGCGGTGGCCAGGTCGCGCAGGTCGGCCAGGGTCAGCTGGCAGCCGATGTGCTCGGGCCCGGGCCGCAGCGCCACGATCGCGTGCCCGCGGGGCAGCCGCAGGGTCCGCCGGTAGGCGCCGTCCCGCCATTCCTCCACGCCGGGCACCGCGGTCGCGGCCAGGTGGCCGAACAGGCTGTCCGGCAGCAGCGGCAGCCGGAACGGCAGCCGCAGCGACAGCGGGCTGGCCGCAAGCTGGCCGGCGGCGCCGCCCGCGCCGCGGCGGGCCCGGCGGCGCAGCTCGGTCGGCGGCAGCGCGAACACCGCCCGGACCGTGTCGTTGAACGTGCGGATGCTGGCGAACCCGGCCGCGAACGCCACGTCGCCCATGGGCAGCGCGGTGGTCTCGATCAGCAGCCGGGCGGTCTGCGCCCGCTGGGCCCGGGCCAGCGCCAGCGGCCCGGCGCCCAGCTCGGCGAGCAGCTGCCGCTCGACCTGCCGGACGCTGTAGCCCAGCCGGGCGGCCAGCGCGGGCACCCCGCCGGTGTCGATGACCCCGTCGGCGATCAGCCGCATGGCCCGGGCGACCAGGTCGGCCCGCTCGTTCCAGAGCGGCGAGCCGGGGCTGGCGTCCGGCCGGCACCGCTTGCAGGCCCGGTAGCCGGCCTGCTGGGCGGCCGCGGCGCTGGGGTAGAAGCGCATGTGCTCCGGCTTGGGCGGGACCACCGGGCAGCTGGGCCGGCAGTAGATCCCGGTGGTCGTCACCGCGGTGTAGAACCAGCCGTCGAACCGGGCGTCCTTGGACTGGACCGCCCGGACGCACGCCTCGTGGTCCTCATGCACCTGAACAGCATGCCTGCCCCACGCGGCCAGAGCTAGCGAGAAAACGACATGGCCGTCAGCGGGAAGGCAAACCCCGGCACGGCACTCGCGGCTTACTCCCGTTCCGCCGCGCTGTTCGCGCTGGGCGATATGCGTTCGCGGTCGGCGATATTCGGTGGCGGCCGGCCTGGGCTGCGGGGCTAACCTGTAGTACAGCGTACGATATCTTCGGCATTCTCCCTGTGCGGCGGGAAAGCCACGCGGAACCTGGAGCGATTCACGTGCTAGTCCGGTTGCTGAGGGAACGGCTGCGCCCGTACCGGCGCGATCTTGGCCTGGTGGTGCTGCTGCAGCTGGTGCAGACCCTGGCCACGCTGTACCTCCCGACGCTGAACGCCGACATCATCGACCACGGCGTGATCACTGGTGACACCGGTTACATCATGCGCACCGGCGGGGTGATGCTGGCCATCACCGTGGTGCAGATCACCTGCGCCACCGGCGCGGTCTACTTCGGCGCCCGCACCGCGATGGCGCTCGGCCGGGACGTGCGCCGGGCCCTGTTCGCCCGGGTGCACGAGTTCTCCGCCCGCGAGGTGGGCCGGCTCGGCACCCCGTCGCTGATCACCCGGGTCACCAACGACGTGCAGCAGGTCCAGATGCTGGCGCTGCTGGCGTTCACGCTGATGGCGTCCGCGCCGATCATGTGCGTGGGCGGCATCATCCTGGCCCTGAACCAGAACGTGCCGCTGTCCTCGCTGCTGCTCGTCGCGGTGCCGGTGCTGGGTATCGCGGTCACGCTGATCATCAGCCGGATGCGGCCCAAGTTCCGGCTGATGCAGGAGCGGATCGACCTGATCAACCGGGTGCTGCGGGAGCAGATCACCGGGGTCCGGGTGATCCGCGCGTTCGTCCGGGAGCGGACCGAGGAAGAGCGGTTCGACACCGTCAGCACCGACCTGTTCACCGTGTCGCTGGCCGTCGGGCGGCTGATGGCGCTGATGTTCCCCACGGTCCTGCTGGTGCTGAACTTCTCCAGCGTGGCCGTGCTGTGGTTCGGCGGGCACCTGGTGGCCAGCGGCAGTATGCAGATCGGCGCGCTGACCGCGTTCCTGTCCTACCTGCTGCAGATCCTGATGGCCGTGATGATGGCCACGTTCATGTTCGTCATGGTGCCCAGGGCCGAGGTGTCCGCCGAGCGGATCAGCGAGGTGCTGGACACCGAGCCGAGCGTCCGCCCGCCGTCCGCGCCGGCCGCCGTTCCCGGCGGGCGGCTCCGCGGCCACCTGGAGCTGCGCCAGGCCGGGTTCCGTTACCCGGGCGCCGAGGAGCCGGTGCTGTCCGGGATCGACCTGATCGCCCGGCCCGGCGAGGTGACCGCGATCATCGGCGGCACCGGCAGCGGCAAGTCCACGCTGATCAGCCTGGTCCCGCGGCTGTTCGACGTGACCGACGGCGCGGTGCTGATCGACGGCATCGACGTGCGCGAGCTGGACCCGTCTGCGCTGGCGGCGGCGATCGGGCTGGTGCCGCAGCAGCCGTACCTGTTCTCCGGGACGGTCGCGTCGAACCTGCGGTACGGCAACCCCGACGCCACCGACGAGGAGCTGTGGCAGGCCCTGGAGACGGCGCAGGCCCGCGACTTCGTCGAGCAGATGGCCGGCGGTCTTGACGCGCCGGTCGCGCAGGGCGGCACCAGCGTGTCCGGCGGCCAGCGGCAGCGGCTGGCCATCGCCCGGGCGCTGGTCCACCAGCCCGCGATCTACCTGTTCGACGACTCGTTCTCCGCGCTCGACTACGCCACCGACGCGGCGCTGCGCGCCGCGCTGGCCCGGCAGACCCGGCAGGCCGCGATCGTCATCGTGGCCCAGCGGGTGGCCACGATCCGGCACGCGGACCGGATCGTGGTTCTGGACAACGGCCGGGTCGTCGCCACCGGCACCCACCCCGAGCTGATGGCCGGCGACGAGACCTACCGGGAGATCGTGCTGTCCCAGCTGACCGAGCAGGAGGCGGCGTGACTAGCCAGCAGCCGGGCCCGGCGGCCAGTGACGGGGCGAACAGTGACGGGGCGGCCCGTGCTGGGGCGAGCAGCAACGGGGCGGGCGGCCGCGGGGCGGTGGAACGGGCCACCCCCAAGCGCGGTCTCGGGCCGGACCGGGCCACGATAGGGCGCGGCCCGGCCGCCTTCCTGAGCGGCCGGAGCACCGAGAAGTCCCTGGACTTCCGCGGGTCGAGCAAGCGGCTGCTGCGGGAGATGGCGCCCGAGCGGCTGCTCGCCGCCGGCGCGCTGCTGCTGGCCGTGGTCAACGTCGCGCTGACCGTGACCGGGCCGCGGCTGCTGGGCGAGGCCACGAACCTGATCTTCAGCGGGGTGATCTCCCAGAAGATCCCGGCCGGGACGACCAAGGCCGAGGTGATCGCCGGGCTGCAGCACGAAGGCAAGGGCAACCAGGCCGGGCTGATCCAGTCGCTGCCGCTGCACCCCGGGCAGGGCGTCGACTTCGACGCGCTGGGCCGTCTGCTGGTCATCGTGCTGGCCCTGTACGCCGCCGCGTCGGTGGCCGCGCTGTTCCAGGGCCGGGTCACCACCACGATCGTGCAGCGGCTGGTGTTCCGGATGCGCGCGGACGTGCAGGCCAAGCTGGCCCGGCTGCCGCTGCGGTACTTCGACGCGCAGCCCCGCGGGGAGATCCTGTCCCGGGTCACCAACGACATCGACAACCTGGCCCAGTCGCTGCAGCAGACGCTCAGCCAGGTGGTCACCTCGGTGCTGACCATCGTCGGCGTGCTCTTCGTGATGTTCCTGATCTCCCCGCTGCTGGCGCTGATCGCGCTGGTCACGGTGCCGGTCTCGGTGTTCACGGTGACCAAGATCGGCAAGCGGGCGCAGCCGCAGTTCGTCCGGCAGTGGTCCACCACCGGCAAGCTGAACGGGCACATCGAGGAGATGTTCACCGGGCACGAGCTGGTGACCGCGTACGGCCGCACCCGCGAGTCGATGGACGTCTTCGACGCCTACAACGACAGGCTGTACACGGCCAGCTTCCGGGCCCAGTTCATCTCCGGCACGATCCAGCCGGTGATGGTGTTCCTCGGCAACATCAACTACGTGCTGATCGCGGTGACCGGGGCGCTGCAGGTGGCCAGCGGATCACTGTCGCTGGGCGCGGTGCAGGCGTTCATCCAGTACTCCCGGCAGTTCAGCCAGCCGATGGCCCAGGTGGCCAGCATGGCCAACCTGCTGCAGTCCGGGATCGCCTCGGCCGAGCGGGTGTTCGCGCTGCTCGACGCGGACGAGCAGGAAAGCGACCCGGCGGAGCCGGCCCAGCCGGCCGGGGTGCAGGGCCGGGTCGAGTTCCGGCACGTGTCGTTCCGCTACGACCCGGACATCCCGCTGATCGAGGACCTGTCGCTGACCGTCGAGCCGGGCCAGACCGTGGCCATCGTCGGGCCGACAGGCGCGGGCAAGACCACGCTGGTCAACCTGCTGATGCGGTTCTACGAGGTGACCGGCGGCCAGATCACCCTGGACGGCGTCGACATCGCCGCGATGACCCGGGCCGAGCTGCGCGGCCTGACCGGGATGGTGCTGCAGGACGCCTGGCTGCGGCAGGCCTCGATCGCCGACAACATCGCCTACGGGCTGCCCGGCGCCACCCGCGAGCAGGTCATCGAGGCGGCGAAGGCCACCTACGTGGACCGGTTCGCGCGGTCCCTGCCGGACGGCTACGACACGGTGCTGGACGAGGACAGCGCCGGGGTGAGCGCGGGGGAGCGGCAGCTCATCACGATCGCCCGGGCGTTCCTGGCCCGGCCGGCCATCCTCATCCTGGACGAGGCGACCAGCTCCGTGGACACCCGCACCGAGGTGCTCATCCAGCACGCGATGAACTCGCTGCGCCGCGGCCGGACCAGCTTCGTGATCGCGCACCGGCTGTCCACGATCCGGGACGCCGACCTGATCCTGGTCATGGAGTCCGGGCAGATCGTCGAGCAGGGCACGCACGACAGCCTTCTCACCGCGGGCGGCGCCTACGCCCGGCTGTACGCCGCCCAGTTCGCGCACGCGCTGGCGGGCGCGGACTAAGCCGGGGCGGGCTGACCCGGGCAGGCTGACCCGGGCAGGCTGACCAGGAAATTGCGCGGGACTGCGGGTATCTGGACCGCGGGTCATTCCTCCTGTCCGTCACTGGCCTGCCCGGCCAGCGACCCGAGACGGGGGAAAAGAACATGCCCATCACCGAGCCCACATCACTGAAAGCCGCCGGCTGCTGTCCCACGCTCAGCCCCTGCGGCTCCTGCGACGAGCTGGACTTCATCTACCGGATGCCGTTCCCCACCGTGGTGCAGCTCCCCGGCGGGGGACAGCAGACCGTCCCGGTGGAGGTCACCATGCGGTTCCGGCTGGAGCGCTGCGCCGGCCCGCTCACGCTGGGCGACATCCTCTACTCCACCACTCTGCAGCCCGGCGAGCAGGTGCGGCTGGCCAGCAGCGACCGGCACACCCGGTTCTCCTTCGACAGCGACACGCAGCTGTCGTCCCGCCAGTACACGACCTCGGAAGAGTCCTTTTACCTGGCCGGGATGGCGCAGGCGGCCAGCAGCCTGTCGGTGGTCAGCGGCGGCGCCCAGTCGTCGACCTTCCACGACTCGTCCACCAGCGGCGGCGGGTCAGCCGGCCTGGACCTCGGGATCTTCAGCATCGGCGGCTCGCTGTCGGGCAGCTCCTACAACGCCCAGTCGGCCAGTACCTTCGCCAGCTTCCTGTCCCAGCACGCCGAGTCGTCCAGCCGGCAGGTCGAGGCCGGCGTGCACGCCACCGCCTCCACCTCGATCGGCGAGGTCGCGACCCGCAGCCACGCCCAGGGCGAGTCGGAGGACCAGTACGAGTCCGCGTCCCGGACGTTCAGCAACCAGAACCGCTGCCGGGCGGTGACGTACCTGTTCTACCGGATCGACAAGTGCACGACGGTGCGGTTCTTCCTGGCTTCTGTGGACCGGCGGGTCGACGACCCGGCCGCGCCGACCGGCGTCACGCTGCAGCCCGGCCCGCCGCCGCGCAACGTGGCCATCATCCCGGACGGGGTCCTGGGCACCAGCGCGAAGCGGCTCCAGGTGGCCGAGCGGGTCAACCAGAGCATCCCGGCGGAGCAGGGCGGTCAGGCCGGCCTGACCGGGGCCGTGCTCCTGCGTCCCGTGTTCCCGGCGGGCCAGGCGCCGATCCCGGCTGCGGTGCAGGCCGCGGCGCTGGCCCAGGTCACCGCGGAACTCGTGGAGGAAGGCCTGATCGACAAGGACGGGCAGGTCACCAAGCAGGCCCAGGAGCGGCTGGGCTGGAAGCGGGAGTTCCGGCTGCCGACCCCGGGCGTGATCGTGAAGGGCTGCCTGGACGACTGCAGCACCTGCGAGCCGGCCAGGGAGAAGGAGATCGAGCTCGAGCTGGCCCGCAAGGAGCTGGAGAACGAGCTGCTCAAGCGCCGGATCGCGCTGCTGGACAAGGAGCAGGAGTACCGCTGCTGCCCGGCGGGTGAGCAGGCGCAGCCCGCGGACGGGTGATCCCGGCGGAACGGGGTCACGGAACGGGGCAGCTGACCGCCGGCCGGGGATCCGGCCGGCGGTCAGCGTGTGCCGGCGGTCAGCCGGAGCCGAAGCAGACGAAGGGGCTGAACGGCTCGGCGGCGGCCGCGGCGGCGAGGGCCTCGGCCGGGGCGGTCCCGGCCGCCAGGCGGCGGTGGTAGGCGGTCATCAGCCGGACCGGGGCGTCGTCCTGGACCCGGGCCACGCTGGCGATGACCGTCGCGGTCCCCGCGTACAGCAGCGCCGCCGTGAAGCCGAGCAGCTCCCCGCCGGGCCGCACCTGGGCCCGGCCGATGTCGCAGGCCGACAGGATGACCTGCCGCGGCGCGGCGGCCAGCTGCTGCACGTCGTAGGCCATCAGCGGGCCGTCGGCCAGGTGCAGCCGGGAGAACAGGAAGTTCTCGCTGTCGTGGTAGCCGTGCGCGGCCAGGTGCGCGAGCGGGGCCCCGTCCAGGGCGCGCAGCGTGGCCGCCACCGTGGCGCCCGGCCCGGCCAGCACCCGGCCGCCCGGGTAGGCCGCGGCCAGCTCGGCGATCTCCCGCTCGGCCTGGGGCAGGTCCGGGCCGGCCGCGAGCAGCACGGGGGCCGCGGCGGGGGACGGTGCAGCGGGGGATGGCGCGGCGGCGGGCTGCTGCCGTCGCTGTGCGGCCAGCCAGGCCGAGGCGGACGGGGTGACCGTCACCGGCCGCCCGTGCAGCCCGGGCAGCAGGCTCCACGGCACGCTGGCCAGGTCCCCGTGCGGGGCCAGGATCAGGCCGTCTGCGCCGCCGGCCACGGCCAGCAGCGGGGTGATGACCTCCGCGGCCAGGGTGGCCGCCTGGCGCCGGACCGAGTTCCTGATCACGTCGCCGAGACGGCCGGGCAGGCGGCGCCCGGCCAGCGTGTCCAGGTCGGCGGCCAGCCGCCGGGCCGCCTCGGCGGCGAGGCCGGCGTCGCCGAGCGGGATCAGCCGGGCTCCGCCGGGCGTGATCAGCACCGCGACCAGGCGGCCCTGCCGGGCCAGGACCGCGGCCAGGGCCTGGCCACGGCCGGCCAGGGCGGCCCGGACCTCGGCCAGGCCGGCCTGCGCGGTGGCGGCCCGGCCGGCCGGGCCGCTGGCCGCCCAGCTGCGCTCCCGGATCCGGCGCTGCAGGTCGGCCCGGCGGGCTGCGCGGCCCGGCCGGTCCGGCCGCCCGGCCAGCTCGGCCGCCCGGCTGAGCAGGCTGAGCTGCCGCAGTTCCGCCAGCCAGGCGGCGGCCTCCGGGTCGGCCGGCGGCCGCACCGGCCGGGCCCGGAAGGCCTGCGCCCGGGACCGCTCCAGCCAGGCGTACACCAGCGGGGCCGAGCCCCGGTCCAGGGCCAGCCGCAGCCCGGCGGCAGCCAGGTCAGCGCCGAGCGCCGCAGTGCCGGTCTGCAGGTCCACGCTGCCCATCCGGGCCCGGCGGGAGCCGACCAGGCCCAGCCCGGCCCGCAGTGCGGCCAGCGCCGCGCTGGGCCGGCCGTCCCGGCTGGCCAGCTCGGCCCGGGCCAGCCAGCGCAGCAGGCTGACCTCGAGGGGCAGCCGCGGCCCCCGGCCCTGCACGGTGACCATCCGCTGCCCCGCCTGCACCAGGCGGCCCGCCGTGACCAGCGCCCGGGCCCCGATCAGCTCGGCGGTGTCCGCGTCCCGGGCCAGGCCGCGGGCGCGCAGCCGGCCCGCCAGCTGCTGCGCCTCCGCGGCCACCCGGGCGCCGGTGGCCGGCGACAGCGCCCGGGCCCGCAGCCGGGTCAGCTCGGCCAGGCAGGCCCAGCTGTCGTTGCCCCGGCGGCGGGACCGCTGCTGCGCGGCCGTGGCCCAGCGGCGCGCCCCCGGCAGGTCGCCAAGGACCAGGGCGGCCTGGGCCCGGGCCAGCTCCGCCTCGGCCCGGTCCTGGTCCAGGTGCTGCCGCCGGAACGCCGCCAGCGCCCCGTCCAGTTCGCGGGCGGCGTCGCTGGCCAGCCCGGCGGCCAGCAGCGCCCGGGCCCGGTCGATGGCCAGCACCGGCAGGTTGCCGGGCGCGGCCTGGCCGTAGACCCCGGCCGCGGCACCGAACTGCCGCAGCGCGGCCGGGATGTCCCCGGCCAGCAGGTCGCAGTAGCCCAGGTTGTGCACGGCCTTGGCGCCGATCAGGTCCAGGCCCGCGGTGGCGGCCAGGTCGCCGCACGCGCCGAAGTCGGCTCGGGCCAGGCCCACGTGCCCGGCGCCCAGCTGCAGCACGCCCCGGTTCAGCAGGGCGCGGGCCAGGTGCGCCGGATCGGGGTAGCCCTGCAGCAGCGCGACCGCCTCGTCGAACAGGGCCAGCGCGTCCCCGCCGTGCCCGGTCCTGATCAGCAGCAGGCCGCGCTGGTAGCGCAGGATGCCGCGGTCGGCCGGGTCGGCCAGCCGCTCGGCCTGGTCGAGCAGCTGCCGCCCGTAGCCGGTGCGGCCCTGCTCGGCCTCGAAGTGGGCCAGGCTCAGCAGCATCCGGGCCGCCAGCGCCTGGTGCCCCGGCGGCACCGCGGCGGCCCGCGCGTCCAGCGGCGGCCCGTGCTCGTCCCAGCCGAGCGCCAGAAGGCCGGCCCGCAGCCGCCGGGCACCGGCCGCGGGCTGGCCGGCCGCGCCGGCCTGCACCGCGAGCCGGTGGGCCCGGCGGGCGAGACGCTCGGCCCCGCCCGGTGGTGCTGTTACGGTCATCCGTCGGGCCGCCCCCTTCGTCAGGTTCAGAGGATGAGCTCCGGGGTGATCACGGCCCGCCCGCCGGCCGGCCCGGGCGACGCGGGCCGGACGGTCAGCTGGGCCCGCCCGCGCGGCACGCTGCCGAACGCGAACCGGCCGTCGTCGTCGGCGAGCACGGCCAGGGGCGGCCCGGCGGTGCTGACCTCCACCCGCCGCGGGGCCGGCGGGTCCAGCCAGCCGTCGAGCCGGGCCGTGCCGTCCGGGTTCGCGCCCACCCGGATCATGACGACGAGGCTGTCGCTCTCGAACGTGATCGTCCGGCTGTGCTCCTCGCCGCGGACCGCGAGCACCGGCGCGTCGTCGTCCGCGGCCACCCGGGCCATCTCGGTTTCCAGGTCGCGCAGCGCGAGGGCGAACCGGATCCGGCCGGGGAGGTCGGCCGGCATCGGGTCGGTTTCCTCGAAGAGCTGCCGGACCCGGCCCAGGATCGCGAAGTCGGTCTCGTCCGCCGGCTGGTTCGCCGTGGCCAGGCCGTCAGCCTCCGGGTTGTTCATCGCCAGGTCCTTCCTTGCTATCGATCAGAAGGGCACGGAGCTTGGCCAGGCACCGGCCGCGGGTCGGGCCGACGCTGCCCCGCGGGATGCCGAGCCCGGCCGCGACCGCGTCGTAGTCCGGGCGCGGCACGAACGCGACGATCCGCAGCAGCTGCTGGCACCGGGGGGACAGCTGGGCCAGCGCGGCCCACAGCTCCCGGCGCTCCTCGTCCAGGACGGCCTGCTCGGCCGCGTCCGGGCCCTGGTCGGGCTGGTCGGCCAGCCAGTCCTGCTCGGCCGGGAACTGGCGCCGCCCGGCGGAACGCCGCCGCCAGGCTTCCCGCCGGGTGGTGGTGACCAGCCAGCTGGCCACCGAGCCGGGCTGGCTGAGCTGGTCCAGGTGGGAGACCAGGCGCAGCCAGGCCTGCTGCACGACGTCCTCGGCGTCCGCCGCGGGCAGCCCGGCGGAGCGGGCGACCTGCCAGAGCATCGGGCTGAGCTCGGGGACCAGCTCGGCGAGGGCCTCGGTCCGGCCGGCCCGGGCCTCGGCCAGCAGCCCGGCCGTCCAGGCCCGGCGCTCGTCCCAGCGTTCGTCCCGGCCCGCCCCGACCCGGGCCGGCCGTTTATCATCCACTGTCCTGGCCTTCCTCTCCCGCTCCCGCGCTGGGTCCGGCGACCAGCCCAGGCTCTCCAGGGCGCTGACGGTCCGGCGCAGGGCCGCGGCCGGCCCGGGCTCGGCCAGCCCCAGGTCCGCCGGGTCCGCCCCGGCGCCGGCGGTCATCTCCGCGGCGATCCGGGCGGCGAGCTCCGGCGCGGCGAACGAGGTGCCGCTCCAGGTCGCGTGCCCGTCGTGGTAGTTGTCCGGGTCGAGCGGTTCCCGGCGCGCCGCCGGGCTGGTCCCGGCCGTCCCGCCGGGCGGCATATTCATCCGGGACGCGGGCATCAGGCCGCCGTTGATGACGGTCGGGAAGGTGCTGACCACCGCTGCGCCGTTGGCCCAGACCCGGACCCATGGCCCGCCGTTGCTGAACGACGCCTGGGAGTCGTTCGGGTTCAGCGCCCCGACGCTGAGCACCGGGGCGTGACCCGGGTCCGGGGCCTGCGCGGCCCAGGCCGCCGGGTAGTACCGCCGGGTGGTGGCGAAGTTCCCGGCCGCGGCGACGACCGCGACGCCCTGCCCGGTCAGGTCGCTGACCACCGGCCGCAGCGTGGCGCTGTAGGTCGCGTCCTCCTGGGTCTCGCTGAAGTAGCCGAGCGACAGCGAGATCACGTCCACCCGCCGGGCTCCGTCGTCGACCTGATCCCGGATCTGCCCCAGGGCGTAGAGCAGGTCGCCCTCGTAGACGATGGCGTCCGGGTGCATGATCCGGACCGACAGCACCTGGGCGTCCGGGGCCAGCTGGCGGATGATCCCGGCGATGAACGTGCCGTGCCCGCTGCAGACCGGTACGCCCGGGTTCAGCGGCCCGACCGTGACCGGGCCGTCCCACGGGCCGCGGATGATCTGGCGGGGCTGGTCGCCGGCGCTGGACACGGACAAGGAGTTGGCCGCGATGCTGTCCTGCAGGTTCAGGTCGACGACGGCGAAGGGTGCGGTGCCGGCCGTGCCGACGGTCGTGTAGCCGCCCGGGGCCACCGGGTCCGGGCGGACGCCGAGCCAGGAGTCGTTGGGCAGCAGCCCGGTGTCGGCCACCAGCACCACCGGCCGCTGGCCCGCCTCGGCGTCGGGGCGCCGCAGGGGCGGCGGCAGGTACAGGTGGACCGGCGCCCGCGCCGACCCGCCCGGGTGCAGGTACGAGCCGGCCGGGTCGGTGCCCAGCCCGCCGCCCTCGGTGATGGGGCCGCCCTCGGTGATCGGCCCGCCCTCGGTGATCGGGCTGCCGGTCATCGGGGCGGCGCACAGCAGGTGCTCGAGCTGGATCCGGCTGATCTGCTCGGCCTCCGCCTCCGTGACGGGCCCCTCGTGGGTCTGCCGCTCAGCGGCGGCGTGGCGCAGGGCCTGCAGGGCCACCCAGGCGTCGACGGTCACCGGGGTCCGTGCGGTGCGCGCCGGGCGCAGCACGGCGGTCCTGATCCCGGCCCGGTCGGCGACCTCGAAGTCCGGGATGACGAGCTCCATCCCGAGGCGCTCCAGGATGACGCCGGCCGGTGAGCCGTGCCCGGTGGGCAGGTCGCCGGGCACCAGCAGGGTCCGGGTCCGGTAGATCGTGGACCGGGGGACCGTGTCGTCGTGGAACCCGGCCGCTTCCGTGGGCTTGAGAACCCGGGCGCCGTGCCGCGCCAGGATGGACCCGGGCACACTGCCGAGGACCTCGGTAGGGTCGTCGTCGGCGGGCTCGCCGGACATCGGGCCCGGCAGCGGATCTCTGCTCCACCGCATGCTGCATCCCCCTCCTCGTCACGCTGGGTCGTGACGTGGCGGCCGGGGACGGCAGACAGGCGGGGCCGGCCACCGGTGCCACAGTCGCTCAGAGCCAGCCGGGCCTGGCTAGATACATCAGCCCGTAACGTCTTTATAACGCCAAAGTCCGGCCGGTGTCCCGGCCCAGGCAGGAACGGAGGGTGATGGCCGACAAGGAATTCACCGAACTGGCCGGCCCGCGGCTCACGCTGCGCCGGTTCCGGGCAGCCGACGCCCCGGTGTTCGCCGCCTACCGGTCGGTGCCGGAGGTGGCGCGGTACCAGAGCTGGGACACGCCGTTCCCGGTGACCGCGGCGGAAGAAGCGATCAGCGCGATGCTGGGCGACCACCCGGACACGCCCGGGGAGTGGTTCCAGTTCGCCGCGGTCCTGCGCGGTGGCGGGCCGGACGGCGGGGAGCTGATCGGCGACTGCGCGGCCTGCACGGACGCGGATGATCCGCGGCAGGCCGAGATCGGGTTCACGATCGCGCCGGCCTACCAGGGGCAGGGATACGCGACCGAGGCGGCCGGGCTGCTGCTCGGCTACCTGTTCGGGGCGCGGGGCAAGCGCCGCGTCACCGCTAACTGCGATGCGCGCAACCTGGCCTCGGCCGCGGTGCTCGAGCGGCTCGGCCTGCGCCGCGAGGGGCACCTGCGGGAGAGCACGTGGGCCAAGGGCGAGTGGACGGATGACCTGTGGTACGCCATGCTGCGCCGGGAGTGGGTGGCGGCCAACCGCGAGGGGGTTCGTGATGAGCAGCCGGACCAGTGACATCCAGACGCCAGGCCCGCCGGAGACGCAGGAGGTCGCCGACGGGGTCTGGGCCTACATCCAGCCCGACGGCACCTGGTGGATCAACAACACGGGTTTCCTGGCCGGCCCGCAGGGCGTGATCAGCATCGACGCCTGCTCGACCGAACGGCGGACCCGCGCCTACCAGGCGGCCATCGCCGAGGTCACCCGCGCTCCGGTGCGGGCCGTGGTCAGCACGCACCACCACGGCGACCACACGTTCGGCAACTGCCTGTTCCCGGGTGCAGCGCTGATCGGCCACGAGCGGACCCGGGCCGAGGCAATCGCCTTCGGCCCGCCGAGCGACACCGGGATCTGGGACGACCCGGACTGGGGCGACCTGACCCTGGACCCGCCGTTCATCACGTTCACCGACCAGCTGACGCTGCACGCCGGCACCATCCGGGCCCAGGTCGGCTACGTCGGTGGCCCCGCCCACACCACCAACGACTCGGTGGTCTGGATCCCGGACAGCTCCGTGCTCTTCGCCGGGGACCTGATCTTCAACGGCGGCACGCCGTTCGTGCTCATGGGCTCGGTGACGGGCACGATCAGCGTGCTGGAGGAAGTGATCGCCCCGCTGAACGCGCAGACCATCGTCCCCGGCCATGGCCCGGTCTTCCACGACCGCGGCCCGCTCGACGACACCCTGGACTACCTGCGGTTCGTGCTCGACCTTGCGGCCCGCGCGGTCGCCGAGAACGTCCCGCCGCTGGCCGCCGCCCGGGAAACGGACCTGGGCCGGTTCGCCTCCTGGCCGGACCGCGAGCGCATCGTCGGCAACCTGCACCGCGCCTGCGCCGAGCTCCGCGGCACCCCGCCCGGCGGCCCCATCGACCTCGCCCCGGCGCTCACCAACATGGTCGCCTACAACGGCGGCCGGCGCCTGTCCTGCCGGGCCTGACCTGTCATTCCGCCGGTCGCGTGGTCGCCGCGGGCTGTCGGTGGGCACGGCTAGCGTGACGAGGGCAACGGAGCTCACCGTGAGGCGGGAGATCATGACCACACTGCAGAACCGGCCGAACACCGCACTGCTGGTCGTCGACGTGCAGAGCGGCGTGGTGGACGGCAACCACGAGCGTGACACGGTCGTCGCGAACGTCGGCGCCCTGGTCGACAAGGCCCGGCGGGAGCAGGTCCCGGTGGTCTGGGTGCAGCACTCCAGCGACATGCTGGAGAAGGGCAGCGAGGAGTGGCGGATCGTCCCCGAGCTGGCCCCCGGCGGCACCGAGCCGCTGGTGGAGAAGACCTACCCGGACTCGTTCGAGGACACCACGCTGGAGAGCGTGCTGTCCGGCCTGGCCGTCGGGCGGCTGGTGGTGGCCGGCGCGCAGACCGATGAGTGCATCCGGTCGACGCTGCACGGCGCGATCGCCCGCGGGTACGACGCGACCCTGGTCGGCGACGCCCACACGACCGAGGACCTGACCGAGTGGGGCGCGCCGCCGCCGGACATGGTGATCGCGCACACCAACCTGTACTGGAGCAACCACGCCGCGCCCGGGCGGACGGCCGGCACGGTGGAGACCAAGAACGTCGACTTCGGCGCCGCGGGCGGCTAGGCCGGTCCCTGGCCCTCGCCCCGGGCGTACGCGTCGGACAGCCGCGCCGGGGCCTGGGCCAGCCAGCCGTCGGTGACCGCGTCGCGCAGCGCCGCCCCGTCCACCGCCGGCAGGCCGATCAGCACGGCCGCGTAGCCGTCGAAGTGCGGGATCGTGAAGAACCCGGCGTGGCCGGCGGCCAGCACGGCTTCCTTCTCGCCCAGGTCCCCGACCCGCACGGCCAGGATCGGGCCCTCCGGCGGCGTCTCGTCACCGAACCGGCGCAGGTCCGCCTTGCTGAACGGGCGCTCCCAGGCGAACGCCTTGCCCGCCACCAGCCACGTCCGGTTGCCGTGCCGCTCCGCCTCGGTGACCTCGGGCAGCGCCAGGGCCAGCCGGGCCACGTCCTCGATCCTCACAGTGCTAGCTGGCTCACGCCGGGCCGCTGGAGAGGCGCTGCCTTCCCTCCTCGCTCCTTAGGCGCTCCTTCGTCGCGCCTGCGTCGCTCGTCGGGAAAACAGCGCCGGCGGCACCGGCGCTCGCCCTGCCGGCTATGCCGGCTAGTCAGCGGCACGGCCTAGATCCAGCGAGCACTACTGCGGCTGGCTGACGTTGACCAGCCAGGGAACGCCGTACTTGTCCGTGCACATGCCGAACTCGTCGCCCCAGGCCTGCTTGGCCATCGGCATCGTGACCGCGCCGTCCGCGGACAGCTTCTCGAAGTAGCCGCGCAGCGCGTCGCCGTCGTCGCCGCTGAGGCTGACCGCGAAGCCGGCCGGCACCACGTCCGGGGCCTCGCTGTAGTTGTCCGCCGCCATGATCGTGTAGCCGAGCTCGGTCTCCAGCTGGCCGTGCATGATCCGGTCGCCGTCCGGGCCGGTATTGCCGAAGTCCGCGAACGTGTTCACGTTCAGCGAGCCGCCGAACACGTCCTTGTAGAACTCCAGCGCCTGGCGGGCGTTGCCATTGAAGTTGAGGTAAGGGTTCAGCCGGGACGTCATGGGTCACTCCTCCCGCAGCCGGACGGGAACCCTGCGGCCCCCGAGGCTGGCGAGGTTACCAGCCGAAAAGCGGAACTGGCCGGTTACCCACTGGTTATTTCCGGCCCGGTCACCAGCTGTCCGCCGCTGAGGAGACGACCGGGCGGCCGCTAAGGATACGGGCCCCTACAGCAGCAGGCCCATCACGATCGTGTCCCACAGCTCGCCGCTGACCCGCCGGTACTGCGCCACCCGGCGGCCCTCCTCGGCGTAGCCGGCCTTGCGGTACGCCGCGATGGCCGCCGCGTTGTGCGCGAACACCTCCAGGCACAGCTTGTGCAGGCCCTGGTCCCTGGCCCAGTCCGCCGCCGCGGCGAGAAGCGCCGAGCCGGCCCCGCGGCCCCGCCAGGCGCGGTCCACCAGCATGCCGAGCTCGCCGTAGCCGTGCCGGCTCGCCTCCACGTGCAGCATCCCGATCACCTGCCCGGCGGCAGCCTCCGCGACCACGGTGGAGGCCGTGCTGTGGGCGAACACCACGGTCCGCTCGGCCACGTCGATGGGCGGCTCGCTGGCGATGCCGTCGCGTTCCGCGGCCACCGCGGCGAACAGCGCCGCCATGGCCGGGGCATCCTCCGGCCGGGCGGGCCGGACCTGGAAGTCAGCCACCGGCCCATCCTGCCATTGCCCGGCGAACCGGCCAGCCTGCGCACCGAGGCGCAATACCATGACGTGAGCCATTTCCCTGACGGGACAGGAGCCCAGTGACCGAGCCGACCGAGCCGGCCGCGCCGACGGCGCCGGGCGCGCCCGCCGCGCCCGCTCACCCGCTCCGGCTCGCCGAGGCCGCGGCCGTCCTCTCGCTGGCCACTGACCTGTCCATGGGCCAGCCGCTCGAGCACGGGCTGCGCTGCGCGCTGGTCAGCGTCCGGATCGCCCGGGTTCTCGGCCTGGCCGGCGACGACCTGGTCACCGTCTACTACACCGGGATCCTGCATTTCGCCGGCTGCACCGCGGAAAGCGAGATCGACGCCGGGTTTTTCGGCGACGAATCAGCGGCCCGGCCGCAGATGCTCGGCGCCCAGTTCGGGTCCCGCGGCGAGCTGATCGCGATGGCCATGCGCACCGCCCACCAGGGCAAGCCCGCGCACGTCCGGGCCGCGAAGATGGCCAGGTCCGCGGTGGGCGGCATCGCCGAGTTCAGGAAGTGGGCGCGCAGCCACTGCGACGTGGCCCGGCTGCTCGGCGCGCGGATGGGCTTCTCCGCGGAAATCCAGCTGTCACTCAAGCACCTGTACGAGCGGTGGGACGGCAAGGGCATGCCCGGTGACCTGCGCGGCGAGCAGATCCCGCAGCCAGTCAGGATCATGCAGGTGGCCCAGGACGCCGACATCGCCTACCAGCGCGGCGGACCGGCCCTGGCCCGCACCGTCCTCTCCGGCCGGGCCGGCTCCGGCCTGGACCCGCAGGCCGTCGCCGCCTTCCTGGACGCCGGCGACGCCATGTTCGACGGCCTGGACGAGCCGTCGGTCTGGGACGAGGCGATGGCCGGGGAACCCGGCCCGCAGCCGGCCATCACCGAGGACCGCCTCGACGACTGCCTGTCCGCGGTCGCGGACTTCGCCGACCTGAAGAGCACCTGGACCGTCGGCCACTCCCGGGGCGTCGCCGGGCTGGCCGAGCAGGCCGCCATCATCGCCGGCCTGGACGGCGCGGACGTGATCCTGCTCCGCCGCGCCGCGCTCGTGCACGACCTGGGCCGGGTCGCGGTCCCGGTCAGCGTGTGGGCCAAGCCGGGCCCGCTGACCCGCGCCGAGCGGGAGCAGGTCAGGCTGCACGCCTACCACACCGAGCGGGTGCTCGACGTGGTGCCCGGGCTGCGCCCGCTCGGCCGGCTGGCCGGGTCGCACGGCGAGCGCGGCGACGGCAGCGGCTACCACCGCGGCAGCCGGACCGCGGACCTGCCGCTGACCGCCTGGCTGCTCGCCGCGGCCGACTGCTACCAGGCCATGCGCGAGCCCCGGGCCTACCGAGAGCCGCTCACCGAGGCCGAGGCCGCCGCCGAGCTGTGCCGGGAGATGGAGTCGGGCCGGCTCGCGCCGGAAGCCGCCAACGCGGTGCTGGTCGCAGCCGGCCAGCCGGGCCGCCCGGTGACCCGCCCGGCCGGCCTGTCCGAGCGCGAGTGCCAGGTGCTGCGGCTGCTGTCCCGCGGCCTGGCCACCAAGCAGATCGCCCGTCAGCTGGGTATCTCCCCGAAGACCTGCGACCATCACATCCAGCGGGTGTACGGAAAGGCCGGGGTGTCGACCAGGGCCGGCGCCACCCTGTTCGCCATGGAGCACGGCCTGCTCGGCGCGGACCAGCCCGGCATCCCCGGCGGGCCAGGGCTGGCCGCCGGATAGCCGGTAGCCGGGTAGCCAGACAGAAGATAGGGAAAACTCCCCATGGCCGCGTCATGCCCCGTGCCCCTACGGTCATGACCGGGGGGGTAACTGGTCACCCCCGGGGATCTGGGGGTCCCCGGGGGTGACCAGTCCGTTCAGGGAGGCAGGCGTCATGGGGAGCCCGGCGGTGGTCATCAAGCGCAGCTGCGAGCGCCTTGCCCCGGTCAGCACCCGGCCGCTGCTCGCCGCCGAGGTCACCGCGATCAACGCGGGCCGCAGGCTGTACCGCAGCTCGGCGCTGTCCGCCGAGACCACCGTCAACACCGTGCTGTGCCACACCGCCGACCTGGAGCCCGCCGAGCTGGCCGCGCTGCAGCAGATCGGCGAGCGCAGTTTCGGCATCTGCGCCCGGGCCGGGGTGCTCTACCAGCAGGCCGCCGACCTGCTCGCCGACCTCCACCAGCACTGACCCGCCGGCCCGCCGACCGCCATGGACGACCCGTATGACCTCAGCCGGTTCACCGCGGCGCAGGACGCCGGGCAGACCTACCAGCAGGCCACCGCCGAGCTGCGCCGCGGCCGCAAGACCGGGCACTGGATGTGGTTCGTGTTCCCGCAGATCGCCGGGCTGGGCCACAGCCCCACAGCCCAGCGGTACGCGATCTCCTCGCTGGACGAGGCCCGCGCCTACCTCGCCCACCCGGTCCTCGGCCCGCGGCTGGCGGAATGCGCCGCGCTCGCCGTGCAGGCGAGCCAGCCGGGCGGCCGCACCGCCGAGCAGGTCTTCGGCCCGGTCGACGCGCTGAAACTGCGGTCCAGCATGACCCTCTTCCACCGCGCCGACCCGGCCCAGCCGGTTTTCGGTCAGGCGCTGAGCCAGCTCTTCGGCGGGATTACGGACCCGGCCACCGACCAGCGGCTCTAGCGCAGGACCGGCCGTTGTGCTGGGCTAGAGCTCAGAAAGCGCGGGGGAACTGCCGGGCCGGAGCAGGGCTGCCGGGGGCGCGGTTGCGGAAGGCCGGCCGGCCCCAGATACTTGATGCCCCAGTGCCGCGCGGTGTGCCCGATCGGGGAGGCACGGGATGGACGGGGAGACACGGGAGGAACGGTGGGTCAAGGAGCGCCGGACGACCCGGCCAGCTCCCTGGCGGACGCGGCCGGCGGGTTCGGCCCCGGCTCCAGGATCGCCGGCTACCGGCTGGAGGAGCGCATCGGGGCCGGCGGCATGGCCGTCATCTTCCGCGCCCACGACGAGCGGCTCGGCCGCGCGGTCGCCCTGAAGGTGCTGAGCCCGGGCCTGGCCCAGGACGAGGCCTTCCGGCAGCGGTTCATCCGCGAGTCGCGGGCCGCGGCCACCGTCGACGACCCGCACATCATCCCGGTGTTCGAGGCCGGCGAGGCGTCCGGCGTGCTGTTCATCGCCATGCGCTACGTGCCCGGCGGCGACGCCGGCAGCCTGCTGCGCCGCGAGGGCCCGCTGCCGCCCGCCCGGGTCGCCGCAATCGTCTCCCCGGTCGCCTCCGCGCTCGACGCAGCGCACGCCGCGGGCCTGGTCCACCGCGACATCAAGCCGTCCAACATGCTCATGGACGTCCGCCCGGGCCGGCCCGACCACGTGTACCTTTCCGATTTCGGCCTGAGCAAGGCCGCGATGGGGGCCACCGGGCTGACCGGCGCCGGGCAGTTCCTCGGCACCGTCGACTACATCGCGCCGGAGCAGATCGAGGGTAAGCCGGTCGACGGCCGGGTGGACCAGTACGCCCTCGCCTGCGCCGCGTTCGAGCTTCTCACCGGCGTGCCGCCGTTCCGGCGGGACTCCGCCCCGGCGGTCATCTACGCGCAGCTGACCGAGCCGCCGCCGTCCGTGCCCGCGCTGCGGCCCGGCCTCCCTCCGGTCGTTGACCAGGTGTTCGCGCGTGCCATGGCCAAGGCGCCGGGCGACCGGTTCCCGAGCTGCCGGGAGTTCGCTGACGCCTTGCGTACATCTCTCAGCGTGAGCCCGTACGTCTCCGAGCCGGGCGTGCCGCCGCCGGCCGGCCACGTCGCGACCCAGTTCGCGGGCCCGGGCATGGCGGCCGCCACCGAGATGCCGGCGTTCGCCTCGGCGCCGACCCGGGCGCCGTTCACCCCGGCGGCACCGACCGAGGCAACCCCGTGGTCGTACCCGGGCGGGTCCGGCCCCGGCGGACCCGGCAGCACCGGCCCGGACGGGCGCCCGCCCCGGCGGCGCCGCTGGATCGGCCCGCTGATCGGCGGGGTGGTGGCGGCCGTCGCCGCGGGCGCGGTCGTGGCCGCGCTGCTCGTCCCGAACCACGGCGGCAAGGGCGGCGGGGGCGGCGGCACGGCGAGCCCGGTCGCGAACCCGATCACGATCGCGATCGACGCGAAATCCCGGCTCGCCAAGGTCGCCGGCACCTACACCTACGTCGGCTACCGCAGCGGCCGGGACGCCAGCGCGCAGGTCCGCGGCCAGATCACGGGCGCGTCCAGCGGCGAGGTCGCCAAGCTGTACGCGCAGCAGTTCCCGTTCGACTCGCTGCCGTCCGAGGTCACCTCGCAGGTCCTGAGCCCGTCCGGGTCGAACAAGACCGCGGACTACGCGTTCACGGTCACGCCGAGCCTGGAGACCAGGTACACCGTGAAGGTGTTCCGCAACTCCAAGGCGACCGACGTGCTGGCGACCTCGCCGGTCACCACGGTGTACGTGACCGGCTGGACGTTCTCCAGCCCGGACGTCAAGTGCCAGCGGCCCACCTGCCACGAGACGTTCACGATCAAGGTCCGGGTCCCGCCGGCCGCGATCGCCAGCGAGATCGCCAAGGCCTGGTATCCGTACTTCGGCCTGCGGCTCGGCCCGGACAAGGCCCCGCCCGCGCCCAAGGTGCAGGTGCTGAACGCCGCCGGGGCGTCGGTCAGCTCGTCGCACCAGATCTCCGCGGACACGTACTCGCTGACGATCAGCTTCACGTTCACGATCGGCAACAAGGCCTACTCGTGGAACTGGAGCGCCTGCTCGCGGGACACCGTGGACCAGAACGGGCTCGGCGTGCCCGGCCACCACGGCTGCGGCAACCCGCGGATCCGCACGTCGCTGGACTACGCCGGCTAGCCCGCCGATTACCCGCCAGGTTTGCAGGGCCTGGTCAGGCCTGGTCATCCTCACGGATCCAGTGCGGGCGGCGGAATAGCCGGCCGAGGACGTCGTGGAGGCTGTGCCCCGAGTCCGCCAGCGCATCGACGTGATAGACCGGGCTTCCCTGCGGTGCCGGCAACTGGGCTGCCTGCGTGTCGTCGAGGCTGCACCTGATGTGGCTGCGCGTTATCTGCTGCACATCATCAGCGTCGATGAAGCGGACGCCAGCCTCCGTAGCGATCACGATTCCGTCGAAGACATCGAGTTCCGGTATCTGCAGCACGTGCTCAAGAGTGCCGATCTGCGTGCCCGCGCTGCTCAGCACCGGCGTCCCACGGGCGGCCGCCAGATACGAGATCGGCGTGTCGTCGGTCAAGCCAGCATCCTGTCTTCCCGCTGGGCAGCGCAGTCATCTGGGCCGCCGGACCCGACGAACATACCACCGGCAGGGGTCTGCGCCTGCTGCCGCTTTCACCCACTGCCGGGTGAGGCGTATCACCAGGGACCGCGAGATCCTTGACGCGTCGCGCATCCCCGGAACGCAGGAGCATGACATGACGACCAAGGCAGCCTTTTCACCCGAGGAATGGACGATGGTGCTCGAAGGGCCGCCGACCGCCGGCATGATCGTGCTCACCGCAGCCCACGGGGGCACGTTCCGCGAAACCATCGCCATGTCCAAGGCCTACGCCGAAGCACACGCCGAGCACGGCGGAAGCGAGTTGCTCGACGAGATCGTGTCGGCGAAACCAAAGATCGACCACACGCGATATCACTCGGCGGAAGAGCTCAGGGACAACGGGCTCGGGCACCTCCGCGACGCCATGGCGCTGCTGGAGAGCAAAGCGACCGCCGAGGAACGCGATGATTACCGGCACTTCGTCCTCGCCCTCGCCAGCAAGGTCGCCGCCGCCCACCGGGAGCACGGGCAGAGCGTGAGCCCTGCGGAGGCAGAGGCCATCCAGCAGATCACGGCGGCGCTCGGCACGGCCGGCTCCTGACCGGGGTGCCCGCCGCTGTCGCCCGTTATCACCTGCGGGGGGTGAACCGTGGCGTGGTGAGCTTCGGTTCAATGACCGCGTGGTGGTGATTTTCGGCTTCGGGCCAGGCAGTCCTGAGGATCAGGGCGAGGTCGCGCCGTGCGTGTGCCCGAACTGTCATAACCAGGTGTTCCTCCATCACGTCCGGTCGAAGAAGTCGGTGCGCTTGTACTTCGTGCCCGTCGCGCCCTACGGGACGGACAACTACCTGGTCTGTCCCGTGTGCAGCCGGGGCCTTCAGGTCAGCGGCGCCCAGCTGCGTTACGTACGCTCGATGTCCGCCGCGACCGCGTCATTCCGCGCAGGCCGGATCCCCCAGACCCGGTACATGGCGCAGGTCGAGGGGTTCTGGCGTCAGGTCGGGCTGAACCCCGCAGGGCAGCAGCCCCTGACGCCGGCCAGCCCCGGTGGTCCCGTGCCTGCCCAGCCAGCCACGGCCGCCAGGTCAGCCGTTCCTGCCCCGCCTCCGCCCCCGGCCGCGGATGACCACACGTCGTGGATATCGCAATTGCACCAGCTCGCGCAGCTGCACAACCAGGGCGTGCTCTCCGACGCTGCCTATGCGGCCGCCAAGGAGCGCATCCTGGAACAGGAGAAGCAATCTCAGCCGCAGGGGCCGGAATCATCGCCGTCAGCCGCCGGCCAGCTGACGCCTTATGAACCGGGCTTTGCGGCCGTGCCGTAGACCACGTTGGTGATGATGGCGGTCACGCTGCGTGACCGGAGTTCCGTGACGACGCGGTCGCGGACCCGGGCCTGCTGCGCGGGGGAGAGGGCGCTCGGCGGTGGCCGCGGTAGCCGCTGCCGAGGACGCAGCGCCCCGGGGCGGTGCTCCTCCCCGGGGCGCTGTGCGGTCCGGCTGGGCCGTCAGAACTCGTCGACGGTGGCGACCGCCTCGGTGACGGTGATCTCGGGCGGGCCCGGGTCCGCGCCCATCGCGGCGATGAACGCCTGCAGGCCGGGGTTCCCGAAGAACTGCTGGAACTGCCCGACCGACTCCCACTCGTCGACCGCCAGCACGAAACCGTCGCCGACGCCGAAGCGGTGGTGGATGGCCCCGGCCGCGCGGGCCTGCTCGCCGAACGCGGCCAGCTGGCTGGCCTGATCGGTGAGAGCCTGCCGGAAAACGGCGGTGTCACCCCGGAATTTGGACGTGATGATCACGCTCATGAAAATGATTCCTCCCCCTAGGCTGAGACAACGGTACGGGACCCCGGGCCAGGTGCCTAGCTCCGCAACCCGGGAAAATAGCCTGCATGCTGCCCCGCCGGGTTCCCGTCCTCAGCCGCCCGCCCGTGGTCCTGCGCGCGTTCCGCGACAGCGACGCGGGCCTGGTCCAGTCTGTCGCCACCGACCCGCTGATCCCGCTCATCACCAGCGTCCCGGTCACCGGCGGCCGCGCGGACGCGCTCGCGTTCATCGGGCGGCAGCATCAGCGGCTGTCCGCGGGCCAGGGCTACTCGTTCGCCATCACCGAGGCGGCCAGCGGCACCGCCGTCGGCCAGGCGGGCCTCTGGCTGCGGGACGCGGACCTCGGCCGGGCCAGCGTCGGCTACTGGATCGCCGCCCCGTACCGCCGCCGCGGTTACACCACCGCGGCCCTGGAGGCGATCTCCCGGTGGGGCCTGACCCTGGACGGCATCGACCGGCTCGAGCTGTACGTCGAACCGTGGAACGAGGGATCCTGGCGGGCCGCGGAGCGGGCCGGCTACCACCGCGAGGGCCTGCTCCGCCGCTGGCAGTACGTCGGCCCGGAGCGCCGCGACATGTACATGTACAGCCTGCTGCGCCACGACCTGCCCCCAGAAGAGGATCCGGCGGCCAGCTAAACCGTGCCCCACGCCGACATCAGCATCGGATGGGCGAACACCGCGCGGTGCCCGGCCAGCTCACGGGCCACGCGGCCGACCACCGTGTCCGGGCCGACCTCCTCCGCCGTGGCCACCCCGGTGCGCTCCATGACCGGCGCCAAAGTGCGCACGATGCCGCCGAGCAGCGCCGAGCCGCCCGGGTTATCCGGGCCGTAGTGCGGCTGAACACCCAGCATGCCCGCGGGCCTGACCCCCGCGTCGGACAGCACCTGCCAGAGCCGGGCGCCCAGCGACTGCTCGATGCCGGGCCCGATCCCGGCCGCCTGCAGCAGCATCGTGGTGGCCGGCGCAAGCAGCCCGCCCTGCTCGTTCAGCCGGTCGAGCTCGGCCGGGTCGTGGCCGAGCTGGTACTCGCCCTGGCTCACCGCACGCCCCTCCCGGGAAGCCGTGTGTTGCCGGCCAGTATGGCCCTGACCCTGCGGCTTTACCACCCTTTTACCATTACCGGCTGGGCCGGAAGAGGCGGCTAAATCGGGATAAAAGCCGTCGCGACCCGCGTGCCCTGGTATTACCGGCCCGGTTTGTTAGACTACGGCTGGCGTTCCCGGACCCCGGACGCAGTGGTGCAGGGGGAGCACAGCAGGGGGAGGATCATGTCCTCGGGTCACGCGAGCCAGCAAGCAGAAACGGGCAGGGAGATACCGCTCGCCGCCATTCTGGTGAGCTTACTTCTGTTCGCAGTCACAGCCGCCTCAATGGCCGCAGGACTGGCGTTCCTGCGCTCCGGGGCTAACTTCCGGGTCGACTCGGCGGCCTTTATCGCCGCGGCCTTCTTCGGCGTCCTCGCGGTTGGCATCCCGGCCATCCTCATCCGCGAGCGCCGGCTGGCCGCCGACGAGCGGCTCAGCCGTGAGCTTGACCTGGCCGGGCTCAGCGCGGTGCTCACTGAGGTCAGCGAGACGCCGCCGCGCTGAGCCCGGCACGCCCGGCCGGGGCGGGGGAGGGCGTCAGCCGGCCGGGGAGAGGCGGATCCGCACGGTCTCGCCGTCGCCGGCCGTGACCGGCTCGCCGGCCTGCGGGTCGGTGTCCAGCCCGGCCGGGGCCACCAGGTCCACGGCCTCCGCCAGGGTCTCGCCGGCCACCAGGTCGCGGTGCGTGCGCAGCGCGTCCTGGGCAGCCGCCGACGCGGCGATGACCAGGCTGATCCGGTCGGTCACGGCCAGGCCCGCGGCCCGGCGGGCCTGCTGCACGGCGCGGATCACGTCCCGGGCCAGGCCCTCGGCCGCCAGTTCCGGGGTGACCTCGGTGTCCAGCACCAGGAACCCGCCGCCCGCCAGCGGGGCCGCCGCCCCGTGGCCGTCGGCCAGCACGGTCTCCACGCTGTACTCGCCCTCGGTCAGCTCGATCCCGCCGCAGGTCACCACCCCGGCCGGGGACTGGGTCCAGTCGCCGGACTTGCTGGCCCGGATCACCGACTGCACGTCCTTGCCCAGCCGCGGGCCGGCCGCCCGGGCGTTCACGGTCAGCCGCCGCTGCAGGCCGATCCGCTGCGCGTCCGCGTCCTCGGTGTCCAGCAGCGTCACCTCGCGCACGTTCACCTCGCTGGCGATCAGCGCGGTGAAGTCGGCCAGTGCCTCGGCGTCGGCGGCGACCACGGTCAGCTCCGGCAGCGGCTGGCGCACCCGCAGGCCGCTGGCCTTGCGCAGCGCCGCCGCCGCCGAGCACACCTCGCGGGCCCGGTCCATGGCGGCCACCAGGCCCGGGTCGGACGGCAGCGCCGAGACATCCGGCCAGTCGGCCAGGTGCACCGACCGCCCGCCGGTCAGGCCCCGCCAGATCTCCTCGGTGGCCAGCGGCAGCAGCGGCGCCGCCACCCGGCAGGTGATCTCCAGCACGGTGTACAGGGTGTCGAACGCCTGCCTGGTCACGGCGGCGTCCGCACCCGCGGTGTCCCAGAACCGCTCCCGCGACCGCCGGATGTACCAGTTCGTCAGCACGTCCACGAACGCCCGCAGGCTGTCGCAGGCCGCGGCCACCTCGTAGTGGTCCAGCTGCCGGGCCGTGGTCTCGGCCAGCACCCGGACCTTGGCCAGCAGGTACTGGTCCAGCAGGTCAGGCGACGACGTCACCGGTGACGCCTCGTACCCGGCCGCGTTGGCGTACAGCGAGAAGAAGTACCAGCTGTTCCACAGCGGGATCAGCACCTGCCGGACGCCCTCGCGGATGCCCTGCTCGGTGACGACCAGGTTGCCGCCGCGCAGGATCGGCGAGGACATCAGGAACCAGCGCATCGCGTCCGCGCCGTCCCGGTCGAACACCTCGCGCACGTCCGGGTAGTTCCGCAGCGACTTGGACATCTTCTGGCCGTCCGAGCCGAGCACGATGCCGTGGCTGACGCAGGCCTCGAAGGCGGGCCGCCCGAACAGGGCCGCGGCCATGACGTGCATGGTGTAGAACCAGCCGCGGGTCTGCCCGATGTACTCCACGATGAAGTCGCCGGGGAAGTGATCCTCGAACCACTTCGCGTTCTCGAACGGGTAGTGCACCTGCGCGAACGACATCGAGCCGGACTCGAACCAGCAGTCCAGCACGTCGCTGACCCGGCGCATCACCGACGTGCCGGACGGGTCGTCCGGGTTCGGCCGGGTCAGCTCGTCGATCGCGGGCCGGTGCAGGTCGGTGACCTCCACGCCGAAATCCGCCGCCAGCTCGGCCAGCGACCCGTACACGTCCACCCGCGGGTACCGCGGGTCGTCGGACTTCCACACCGGGATCGGGCTGCCCCAGAACCGGTTCCTGCTGATCGACCAGTCCCTGGTGTTCTCCAGCCACTTGCCGAACTGCCCGTGCTTGACGTGCTCGGGCACCCAGGTGATCTGCTCGTTCAGCTTGAGCATCTCGTCCCTGATCGCGGTGGTGGCCACGAACCACGAGGTGACCGCCATGTAGATGAGCGGCTTGCGGCACCGCCAGCAGTGCGGGTACGAGTGCTCGTAGGTCTCCCGGCGCAGCAGCACGGTGCCCTCGGTGACCGACCCGGCGTCCGCCGTCTCGCCCGGCGCGGCCGCGGTCCTGGCCTTCAGGTGGCCGATGATGGCCAGGTTGGCGTCGAAGACGTGCATCCCGGCGTAGTCGCTGACCGGGAAGACGAATTTCCCGTCCGGCCCGACCGGCACCACCGGCACGATCCCGTGCTGGTCGGTGAGCAGCTTGTCCTCCTCACCGAACGCGGGCGCGATGTGCACCGCCCCGGTGCCGTCCGCGGTCGTCACGTAGTCCGCGTGCAGCACCCGGTGCGACCCCGGGTGGCCGAGGAAGTAGCTGAACGGCGGGGTGTAGCGCAGCCCGACCAGCTCCGCGCCCTTGAGACGGCGCACGATCCGGGACTCCGCGTCCTCGCCCAGCTCGCGGGCGTAGGCCGGCAGCCGGGCCTCGGCCAGCAGGTAGCGCTCGGGCCGCCCGGTCACGTCCGACTCGACCACCACGTAGTCCACGTCCCGGTGCACGGCCATGGCCAGGTTGGACGGCAGCGTCCACGGCGTGGTCGTCCAGACCAGCACCAGCTCGCCGGTCTCCAGCCGCAGCCCGACGGTGACCGCCGGGTCCTTCCGCAGCTGGTACACGTCGTCGTCCATGCGCAGCTCGTGCGCGGACAGCGGGGTCTCGTCGTTCCAGCAGTACGGCAGGCAGCGGAAGCCCTCGTAGGCCAGGCCCTTCTCGTGCAGCTGCTTGAACGCCCACATGACGCTTTCCATGTAGGTCAGGTCCAGCGTCTTGTAATCGTGCTCGAAATCGACCCAGCGGGCCTGCCGGGTGACGTAATCCCGCCATTCCTGGGTGTAGCGCAGCACCGACTGGCGGCACGCGTCGTTGAACTTCGCGATGCCGAGCTCGTCGATTTCCTCTTTGGTCTTGATGCCCAGCTGGGCCATGGCCTCCAGCTCGGCCGGCAGCCCGTGGGTGTCCCACCCGAACCGGCGCTCGACCCGGCGGCCGCGCATCGTCTGGTAGCGCGGGATCAGGTCCTTGACGTAACCGGTGAGCAGGTGGCCGTAATGGGGGAGGCCGTTGGCGAACGGCGGGCCGTCGTAGAACACGAACTCGTTCTCGCCGTTCTCGCCGGACGGCCGGTTCTCCACCGAGGCGCGGAACGTGTCGTCGGCGTCCCAGTAGGCCAGCACCGCTTCCTCGATCTGCGGGAAGCGCGGGCTGGCCGGCACGCCGCCGGGGGAGTCGCCGGCGGACGCCTTCGGGTAGCTCATCGGGAGTGGGTCCTTCGCAGTCGGTCGTTGGCCGAACACCTGCGAGGACGAAGGCGCCCAGGAGCCATCCCGGGCGGCACCGCGGTACCACCTCGCTTGCCGCGCTGCCAGGACCCCAGGGGGACCGGCGGCACGGCCGCTTCATTCACAGGCTGTGACGGGCCCGCCCGTCCGGGTCTAGTGAGGTGCCTGCTTGCTGAACTGCACAGCACCCGTTCTTCCGGAGGCTCACCGGTGATAGCCGGCTCATCGCCGTAGTCCCTTCAGCGTACCGGGGCGGCAGCGCAGCCGCGACGCAATACCCGGCCGGCCGGAGTTACCTAGTTGTGACACCCACTTCGCATCCGCCCGCGGGGCGGCGCCCCCGCGTGGCATGCTGGTGCAGGTGACCAGCAAGCCCACGGCGCAGGAGAGGCTCCGTGACCTGGCGCGGCTGCGCCGGGTCCGTGACCGGATCGACCGTGACTACACCCAGCCGCTGGACGTCGAGGCGCTGGCCCGCGGCGAGCACATGTCGGCCGGGCACCTGAGCCGCGAGTTCAAGGCGGCGTACGGCGAATCGCCGTACGGCTACCTGATGACCCGCCGCATCGAGCGGGCGATGGCGCTGCTGCGCCGCGGCGACCTGTCCGTGACCGACGTCTGCTTCGCGGTCGGCTGCTCGTCGCTGGGCACGTTCAGCACCCGGTTCACCGAGCTGGTCGGCGTTCCGCCGAGCACCTACCGGCGGCTGGCCGCGAGCGAGGCCGAGGACGTCGAGACCGAGGGCATGCCGTCGTGCGTCGCCAAGCAGGTGACCCGACCGATCAGGAATCAAGAAGCGCGCCTCACGGAGCGTCACTAGCCTGGCCGGCATGGACATCAGCATTCAGGCGAGCTTCCTGCCGCACAGCGATCCGGAAGAATCCCTCGCCTTCTACCGTGACACGCTCGGCTTCGAGCTCCGCCAGGATGTCGGGTACGGCGGGATGCGCTGGCTCACGGTCGGCCCCAAGGGCCAGCCCGGGACGTCCATCGTGCTGTACCCGCCGGGCGCCGACCCCGGCATCACCGACGACGAGCGCCGCACGATCACCGAGATGATGGCCAAGGGCACCTACGCCATCATCGTGCTGGCGACCGGGGACCTCGACGGCGCCTTCGACCGGCTGCAGGCCAGCGGCGCCGACGTGGTCCAGGAACCGACCGAGCAGCCGTACGGCGTGCGCGACTGCGCCTTCCGCGACCCCGCGGGCAACCTCATCCGTATCAACGAGCTCCGCTGACCGGGCGCGCCCGATGTGCGACCCGCGGCACCTGTACGAACGGCACCTCAGAGGAGTGACCATGACCAGTTCAGCCACTCAGGGCATCAAGACCGTGCTGCACCCGGTAACCGACCTGGGCAAGGCCAAGGCGGTGTACACCGCCCTGCTCGGCCAGCCGCCCGCGCATGACGCCGACTACTACGTCGGCTACGACGTGGCCGGCCAGCACATCGGGCTGGTGCCCAGCGGCGGCCCGCAGGGCATGACCAGCCCGGTGGCCTACTGGCACGTCCCGGACATCGAGGCGAAGCTAGCCGAGGTCACCGCCGCGGGCGGCGCGGTCAAGGAGTCCCCGCGCGATGTCGGCTGGGGCCGCATTGTCGCGACCTTCACCGACCCCGACGGCAACGTGCTCGGCCTGCTCCAGGACCCCCAGGGCTGATGCACGGGGACACAGTGCCTCCGGGCAGCACGGGGCCTTCGGGCAGCACGGGGCCTTCGGGCAGCACGGGGCGCCACGCGGCCGACAGCCACGAGATGATCCGCGTGCACGGCGCGCGCGTGAACAATCTCAGGGACATCAGCATCGAGATCCCGAAGCGGCGCCTGACGGTGTTCACCGGGGTGTCCGGCTCGGGCAAGAGCTCGCTGGTGTTCGGCACGATCGCGGCCGAGTCGCAGCGGCTGATCAACGAGACCTACAGCGCGTTCGTGCAGGGCTTCATGCCCACGCTGGCGCGGCCCGAGGTCGACGTTCTCGACGGCCTGACCACCGCGATCCTGGTCGACCAGCAGCGGATCGGGTCCGACGCCCGGTCCACGGTGGGCACCGCGACCGACGCCAGCGCGCTGCTGCGCATCCTGTTCAGCCGGCTGGGGGAGCCGCACATCGGCCCGCCCAACGCGTACTCCTTCAACGTCCCCTCGGTCCGCGCCAGCGGCGCGATCACGGTGGAACGAGGGAACCGGCGGACCGTGAGGGCCACCTTCAGCCGGCTGGGCGGGATGTGCCCGCGCTGCGAGGGCCGCGGCTCGGTCACCGACTTCGACCTGACCCAGCTGTACGACGACAGCAAGTCGCTCAACGAGGGCGCGCTGATCCTGCCCGGCTACAGCATGGACGGCTGGCACGGCCGCATCTTCCGCGGCTGCGGCTTCTTCGACCCGGACAAGCCGGTCCGCGACTACAGCAAGAAAGAGCTGAACGACCTGCTCTGGAAGGAGCCGACCAGGATCAAGGTCGACGGGATCAACCTCACCTACGAGGGCCTGATCCCGAAGATGCAGAAGTCGATCCTGGCCAAGGACCCCGACGCGCTGCAGCCGCACGTCCGCGCGTTCGTGGAGCGGGCGGTCACCTTCACCACCTGCCCGGAATGCGACGGCACCCGCCTGTCCCCGGAAGCCAGGTCGTCGAAGATCAACGGCCTGAGCATCGCCGACGTCTGCGCCCTGCAGATCAGCGACCTGGGGGAGTGGCTCGGGGGACTGCGCGAGCCGTCGGTGGCACCGCTGCTCGGCGCCCTGCGGGACGCGCTCGGCTCGTTCACCGAGATCGGGCTCGGCTACCTGTCGCTGGACCGGCCGTCGGGCACGCTGTCCGGCGGCGAGGCGCAGCGCGTCAAGATGGTCCGCCACCTCGGCTCGTCGCTCACCGACGTCACCTACGTGTTCGACGAGCCCACCACCGGCCTGCACCCGCACGACATCGAGCGGATGAACGACCTGCTGAAGCGGCTGCGGGACAAGGGCAACACGGTGCTCGTGGTGGAGCACGAGCCGGAGACGATCGAGATCGCGGACCACGTCGTGGACCTGGGCCCCGGCGCAGGCACCGCGGGCGGCACCGTCTGCTACGAGGGCACCGTGGCGGGGCTGCGCGCCAGCGGCACCATCACCGGCCGCCACCTCGGCGACCGGGCCGGGCTCAAGGAGAAGGTCCGCACGCCGTCCGGCACGCTGGAGATCCGCGGAGCAAGCACGCACAACCTGCAGGACGTCGACGTCGACATCCCGCTCGGGGTGCTGGTCGTGGTCACCGGCGTGGCCGGCTCGGGCAAGAGCTCCCTGGTGCACGGGTCGATCCCGCCCGGCGCGGGCGTGGTGTCGGTCGACCAGGGCGCGATCCGCGGCTCGCGGCGCAGCAACCCGGCCACCTACACCGGCCTGCTCGACCCGGTCCGCAAGGCGTTCGCCAAGGCCAACGGCGTGAAGCCGGCCCTGTTCAGCGCCAACTCGCAAGGTGCCTGCCCGGCCTGCAACGGCATCGGCGTCATCTACACCGACCTGGCGATGATGGCGGGCGTGTCCACCACCTGCGAGAACTGCGAGGGCAGGCGGTTCGACGCGTCGGTACTCGGGTACCGGCTCGGCGGCCGGGACATCAGCGAGGTGCTCGCCCTGCCGGTCACCGAGGCCGCGGCCTTCTTCGGCGGCGGCGAAGCCCGTGTCCCGGCCGCGCACGCCATCGCGGCCCGGCTGGCCGACGTCGGCCTCGGCTACCTCAGCCTCGGCCAGCCGCTCACCACGCTGTCCGGCGGCGAGCGGCAGCGCCTGAAGCTCGCCACGCACATGGCCGATAAGGGCGGCACCTACGTCCTGGACGAGCCGACCAGCGGCCTGCACCTGGCCGACGTCGAGCAGCTGCTCGGCCTGCTGGACCGGCTCGTCGACGCGGGCAAGTCGGTGATCGTGATCGAGCACCACCAGGCGGTGATGGCGCACGCGGACTGGATCATCGACCTGGGACCCGGCGCCGGCCACGACGGCGGCCGGGTCGTGTTCGAGGGAACGCCCGCGGACCTGGTCGCCAGACGGTCCACGCTGACCGGCGAGCACCTCGCGGCCTACGTGGGCGCCTGACGCGACCGCCGGGCGGTCAGCGCGGTCAGCGCGTCAGCGCGAGCGCAGGTAGGCCCCGAACTCCGGCGACCACACCTCGCCGTTATCGTCGATCAGCCCGTAGCGCCGCACCAGCGCGCTGTGCTCGACGTCCACGTCGACCGCCCGTCCGGAGGCCAGCCGCAGAAGCGGCTCCCACAGCTCCTCGCTGCGCATGAAGCCGGCCAGCTTGGAGTAGTAGGACGTCAGGTCTGGCTGGATGACCCGCCCGATATCGGTCGTGCCGTGCTCGACCATGCGGCAGAACGCGACCTCCGACAGGAACGGATGCCCCGCCGCGTACTTCCAGGCGGTATCGGGAGCGTCGGCAGCCAGCTCAGGGCAGCGCGCCGCCATGGCCCTGATCTGCTCGTACTCCATCGGCCGCAGGTACATCGAGTCGACCACGCCCGCGAACGTCGAGACGTCGGCGGCTTCGACCTCGATACGGTCGATCGGCAGGCGGGCCACCGCCAGGGCCGCCATCGGGATCCGGTCCGGGAAGTAGACCAGCTCCCGCAGCAGGTTGAGGAACTCACGGGCGTCGGGGAAATGGCGGATCGAATCGAATTCGTCCAGCACGACAACGAGATGGCCGCCCGTCCGCCGCAGCCGCAGCAGCGCGTCCCGGATCATGCGGTACAGGCCGTGGATCGGGACATCCTGGGCACCGGCCGCACTTCCGGCCGTCGTGAACGTCACGTGCAGGGCCTCGGGCGCCGGGCACATCGCGAGGATGTCGGCGAACACCTCGGCACCCGACTGGGCGGTGGCGATGTTGACCCAGCCGGCCGCGGTCCGCGCGTCGGGCGGCTCGCTGATGATCTTGTTGGCCAGGGAGGACTTCCCCATGCGCGTCAGGCCGATCAGCGCGGCGCTGCTGCGGGCCTCGTACAGGCGCCTGCGCAGCGCGGCGATCTCCGCCTCCCGGCCCACGAACCGCCCGCCCGAGGCGACGGTCCCGTACCCGACGAAGGGGTTGGCGCCGCTCATGCGCCGTGCCCCATGCTGTTGGCCCGCAGCCACTCGGCGAACAGCCCCACCCTGATGCTCAGCCGCGCGGCGGCATCGCGCTCCAGCACCTCGCGCGCGAACAGGTCACGCACCAGCGCCGCATCGTCCGCCCCGACCTGCTGGGAGGTGGTCATCGGGTTCAGCGCGACCCGCGTCAGCAGCGCCAGGTACCTCTCCCTGGGCGCCAGCGCGACGGACTCCCCGGCGGCGGTGATCAGGGGATCGAACTTGTCGACGGACAGCGCGGACGGGCCCGTCGTGAGGTGCCCGAGCACGTCGCCGACCACCGACTCGGTGATGAACACCAGCCGGTTCCTGTTGAGGTGCTGGACCAGGCGGTCGCAGAAGATCTGGAGGTAGAACGGGCTGCCTGCGGTGAGGCTGATCAGGCGGTCCAGGGAGGCGCCCTTGTAGCGCGATTCCCCGCCCATCATGATGGGGTCCTCAGCGAGCGCCCGCGCCTCGTCGCCGCTGAGGTAACTGATCCGCTCGTCGTGCGCCACCCCGAACTCGTTGGGGTACGCCTCCTTGAAGCGGATCATCGTGTCCTGGCCCACGAGCACCGCGTTGAAGGTCCGGCTCTCCAGCAGCGACTTCCACTGCCGCATGAAGGCGGGTGTCAGCAGCCCTTCGCGGATGTACTCGTAGATGTAGGTGAACTCGTCGATGAGGAAGACCGGCCGCACGTCGCGCCATCCCTTGCGCGCCTGCAGCAGCCGGGTGGCCGCGCGAACGCTGCGCCGGAAGCTCTCGATCGGCGACGACTCGACCTGGGATTCGCGCGGCCAGCTGTGCTCCACCACATCCGTCATATCGAAGTCGTGCACGAGCCGCTCGTAGAGAGCGTCGATGCAGGCCTGCACGAAGCTGCGTTCCGCCCGGGCGGTGTCGATGGTTCCCAGGCTGAGGTAGACGGCCAGGGCCGGCGGGCGCAGGCGGTTGGTGAGCTGGCGCAGGACCGAGGACTTCCCCGACCGCTTCTGCCCGTACAGCACGAAGCACTGGCCGAGCGGCCCGGTGGTGACCTCGCTGTGGATGCGGCCGAGGAGCTCCTGCCGGCCGAAGAACATCTTCTGCTCCTCGACCGGGATCCCGCCCGAGTACCGGCTGTACGGGTTGGCGACGCTCACGAACCTGCGGGCCGGCTCGAGCACCGCCACCATGGTCCTGGCGGGACTCTCATCCACCTGGCCGGACGTGCGGCGGTACCGCAGGCTCAGCGAGATCGTCGCCTCGCCCACGCCCAGCGCCAGGTCGGACACCCGCAGCCGCTGCACGAGCTCCCTGGTCTCACCAGCACGCAGCGTCTGGACGAACCCGGTCGGGCCCAGGGCACGCAGCTCCGTTGCCTGGCCCACGAGCAGCTGGACGCTCTCGACCGGCGGGTCACCGGGCGGCAGCCGCACCGACACCGTGAGCAGGAACGTCTGGTCGTCGCCCACGTAGAAGTGCTCCCGGGGGGCGAAGCCGACGAAGTCGGGGGAGGACACGGCGTCCCTGAGGTAGCGGGAGTGCTCGGTGTCCACCACGTACGTCAGCTGCCGCAGCAGCGTCCGGAAGTAGGCCGGCGGGACCCGGCCCCTGGCGGCCGCGTCGTCCAGCGCGGCCGTGCCCGCCGCGATGGCCTGGCCGGCCAGCCCGTAAGCCGACTCGTGCCGTTCGAACTCGTTTTCCAGAAGCTGCCTGGCCACCGCGTCGAGGGCGTCGGCTATCGCGGTCCGCAGGACGGGGGAGGGGCCGCTGTTGCTGCCACCACTGGTGCCGCTGGCCTCCTTGAGCAGCCGGGTGCGGAGATCCAGCAGCCAGGCGGCGGAAACGTCGCTGCCCTTCTCATTGATGTAGGTGAAATAGAACGACTCGGGATTCACCGGGAGGCTCACGGCCGGGGTCACAGCGGCACGGCCCGGCGCATTGGCCAGGAGGCTCCCGCGGGCCGACGCAACCGTGCCGCCGGGGGACGGGCCGGAACCCGTGAGCGGGCGGGCCGCGATAATGGCGTCCCGCGGGATCCGTACCTGGCGGCCGTCGTCGAACTCAAGCACCGTCTCACCAGGCAGAACCGACACGACCCGTGCTGTGCGCACCCACCGCTTGGCGCCCTGCAAGGTGATTTCGTACGTCGTCCCGGCCGTCAGGTTAAGGCCAGTGGCCACGGTTCCTCCCCACCGTCCGCGCCCGACATTACCTCGCGTGTCACGGGGGCTGCCACGCCCATACCGGCCGATAGCCGCCCGGGCCGGCCCTGGCTACATAATCTGTCACGGTGAATCTGAACTACCTGGCTTTCGTCATAGCCGTTCTCGGGACCATTGTCGTGGCCTGGCAGGCCTATGAGACCCACCGCACGACGACCCTGAGCCAGCGGACGCTGGAATCCAACCACTCGCTGGCGATCGACAGCGCCCGGGCCCGGCTGGACCAGGACGCGCCCCGCATCGACGTGTACGTGGAGCAGGTCTCCGTGCATCCCGGGGCAGGCCTTCCCGGGGCTGGCCTTCCCGGCGAGCCAGGGGAGAGCCCCGCTGCAGGGTGGAGCCTGCCCGCGGACGCCGGCCGGCTGCTGAGCGTCCAGGCCCAGGTCCGGGTGGTCAACCTGATGCCGCACCGGACCATCCACCTGAAGGTCAGCGGCCTGCACGACCCCGCGAAGCGCGCCGACACCGAGGTCCTGCTGGTTCCCTCGGCCAGCCTGGCCTACTACCTGACGGCCACCTTCACGCTGGCCCAGTGGGCGGAGAACTGGGCGGCGCAGCACGCCGGGACCGCCCTGCCGCACACCGCCGGGGGCCGCGTTGTCGCCGGTGACGACCGGGACGAGGGCGTCGTGGACACCTGGCCGCTGCACCTGGCGGCCCGGCCCATCCGCCCGGCCGGGGACGGTGACCAGTCCGGGACGTGGGAGCTGACCAGCGGGCAAGCGGGCGAGGACTGGTTCCGCATCGCGATCCGGCCGCTGCGCGAGCGCAGCTACTGGATCTCCCAGAGCAGGAACGTCCCGATGCCGGAACCGTCCTACGACAAGCCGGGCTAGCAGCCCGGGCCAGCAGGCGCCGCCCGTGCCCATCGAGTGCCGATAATGCGCATTATGTAAAGTAACGATTTTTCAGGGATACGGTGGCTGCGGCGCGGGCCCCTGCCCCCGCGGCGGCCGGCCGCGGGCGCGGACCGCCAGGCCGCCCGGTCAGCCGGTCCCGTCACACGCGTGTAATTCCGGCGGGTCCGCCCGCGCCGCATCGCGCACACTCGCGGCAACCGGACCGGCCGGTAACTGACCCCGCCAGTCCCACCAGGCCCGCACACCCCAGCCCGAAAGCGATCGATGTTACATCGCTCGCTTTCGGGGCCGGCGTCTGGTTTCGGCGGGCTGAACGTAGCGGCACGGTACTTAGCGGCACCGTACCTAGCGGCACCGTCCAGGGCCTGCCCGGCGGCTGGGCCCAGGCTGGGCGGTCACAGACGTGTCATCCGGGTTCCGGTTACGCGTTCGCGTCGGCCCGGGCCGCGGCCTCGGCGCCCTGGCCGGCCGCCTTCGGGTCGTCGTCGCCGGCCGGCAGCGTCTCGCCGGTTTCCAGCAGCGTCTTGAGGTTGGACAGGATGGCCGGCCAGCCCTGGCTGACCGAGCTGAGCACCAGGCTGCCCGGCTCGAAGCCGTCGTGCACCACGGTGAGCTTGACCAGCGGCCCGGCGGGCTCGAGCTCGAACGTCACCTTCGACCGCGGCTCGGCCGCCACCGTGGCCTGGAACTCACCGGTGAACCCCACCGTCTCCGCGAACTCCGGGGTGAAGGTGTGCCAGGTGTACGACAGCCGCCGGTACGGCTCGGACTCCAGGACGACCATCTCCGGGCTGGCGATTGTGACGCCGAACTGGTGCCAGCTGTAACGGGACCCCGCGGTCCAGTCCGAGGTGAACGTGGCGCCCCAGTACCGGCTGGTGAACGCCGGGTCGGTCAGCGCCTGCCAGAGCTTTTCCGGCGTGGTCGCGATGTAGCTGGTGTAGACGAACTCGGTGCTGCTCATCGGCTGCTCCAATGCGGTTTTCAGGTCGGCCAGCGCGCGGACCCGCTCCCGGTGGTACTGGCTGATCCAGCGCTCGGCGATGGCGTTGACCGGCTCGGCGTTCAGGTAGTGCAGCTTCTCCCGGCCCTGGCGGCGGGTGGTGACCAGGTTGGCCGCCTCCAGGATCGCCAGGTGCTTGCTCACCGACTGCCTGGTCATGTCCAGCCCGGCGCACAGCTCGCGCAGTCGCTGGCCGTTGCGCGCGTTCAGGCTGTCCAGCAGGCGGCGCCGGCTCGGGTCGGCCAGCGCCCGGAACACCTCGTCGGTTTCCTCGCTAGCAGTCCCCTGGCTACCTGTCCCCGCACTCATGCCCGCCATCCTTATATGCAACCATCTGGCTGCCTTTTGATATTAGGCAGCCATCCGGCTGCCTGTCAACCGGGGTGGCATTATCTCGGGCGTGACAGAGCACGATCTGGCCGCGGACTGCGCCCGCTGCGCCGGGCTGTGCTGCGTGGTCCCGGCCTTCACCCGGTCCGCGGACTTCGCGATCAGCAAGCCCGCCGGGCAGCCGTGCCCGAACCTGGGCCCGGACTCACGCTGCGCGATCCACGCCGGGCTGCGCGACCGCGGTTTCGGCGGCTGCGCGGCCTACGACTGCTTCGGCGCGGGCCAGCAGACCGTCCAGGTGACGTTCGGCGGGCGGGACTGGCGCTCCTCCCCCGGCCTGGCCGCGGAGATGTTCGCCGCCTTCGGCGTGATGCGCCAGCTGAACGAACTGCGCTGGCACCTGGCCCAGGCGGCTGAGCTGCTCTCCCCCGGCGGCCCCGCGGGCTCCCTTTCGGCCATCGGGGCGCTCAGGGAGGAGCTCAGCGAGGCTCTCAGGGCCGCCCAGGGGTACGCCAGCGGGACCCCGGAAATGCTGATAAAGATGGATATATCCGCCCATCGTGACGCCGTCAGCGACCTGCTCCGGCGGGTCAGCGCCGCGGTCCGGACCGCCTTCGCACCGGGCGGCCAGGACCTGCGCGGGGCCGACCTGGCCGGGGCGGACCTGCGGGCCACCGCCCCGCGCGGCGCGGCCCCGGGCGAGGCGGGTCAGGGCAGGGTGGGCCTGCGCGGGGCGGGCCTGCGCGGGGCCGACCAGGGCGGGGTGGGCCAGGGCGGGGCAAGCCTGCGCGGCGCCAGCCTGCGCGGCGCGCTGCTGATCGGCGCCGACCTCACCGGCGCCGACCTGGCCTGGGCCGATCTCACCGGCGCGGACCTGCGCGGCGCCCGGGTCGGCGGCGCGGACCTGTCCGGCGCGCTGTTCCTGAGCCGCAACCAGGCCGGGTCCGCCCTCGGCGACGCGCGTACCCGCCTGCCCGCCGCGCTCCCCCGCCCGGCGCACTGGATCTAGCCGCACCGGCCGGCCGCGGGCTTGCTGCTCCGCCTGCACCGGCCCGGCCGGTCCCCCGCCAGGCCGGTCAGCCCGCGTCATCAGAAACACCCGTCCCGCTAGCCCCAAACCAATCTGATCGATGTTACGTCGCTTATCTAAGTAGCTAAGCGACGTAACATCGATTGCTTTCACCGGGCCTCGCGGCGGAGCCACCAGGCGCGTTCCTCGTTGCGGCCGCGGGCCCGGGCCGGTTACCTGGCGATCAGGTGCCGGATCAGCTTGGCGATGTCGGGCGAGCCGAGGCCGGTGACGGCGTCCCAGCCCGGGTGCGTGCGGAAGCCGGCGGTCAGCCCGGACGGGCCCCAGATGTTGGAGCCCTTGGTGATGTCGTGGAACACGGTGTGGTAGCTGGCCGAGCGGCCGATCTTGTACAGCGCGGAGTTGATGTCGCCGATCCGCCGGTGCGCGGCCTGGTCGGCCATGGCCACGATGCCTGCCCACTGCGGTGAGCCCGCGCTGGTCCCGCCGACCAGGAAGATCGCCCCGGCGCCCTGGCCGCTGGAGCTCCACACGACCAGCACGCCGCCGTTGACCGACGCGTTGTAGGACACGTCAGGCACGCCGCGGTGCTGGGGCCGGCCGAAGCCGCGCTGGAACCGGGGCCGGGAGTAGGTCACGCTGTAGCCGCCGCCGCTGGAGCCGATCGAGTCGTTCCAGGCGGTCTCCCCCTCGTAGTCGCCGTCCGGGAAGCCGGCCTGCAGGTGGGTGCCGCCCACCCCGGTGACCCTCGGGTCGGACGCGGGCGACGAGGCGGCCTCGGTGAAGCCGCTGCCGTTGCAGGAGGGCTGGGCCGAGCCGAAGTCGCCGGACGAGGCGAACACCGTCATCCGCTCGGCCGCGGCCTCCTTGAACAGTTCGTGGGTGCCCTTCAGGACCCGGGGCCGCATGCACCGCTCGGCCTCGCCGAAGCTCTGCGACAGCACGTCGCCCAGGTTGTGCCGGATCACGTAGCGCTGCGCGGCGAAGATGTCCTTGTCCTGGTCGCTGCGGGCCAGCACCAGGTTGATCGTCGCGCCTGGAGCTATCGCATGCGCCCACTCGACGTCCAGGCTGATCTCCCCGGCCCAGCCGACCTGGTCGGGGTCGTTGCTGTTGAACGGGGTCAGCCCCTGCGGGGCGATGATCCGCAGCTTGGGCCTGGCCAGGTCGAAGAGCTTGGAGAACGCGGCCAGGTCGGCGCCGATCGTCGGGCTCTGGAACGCGTCGATGATGGTGATCGACCGCCCGGCCCCGGTCAGCCCGCCCGGCACGTTGTAAGCCATGCGGATCTGCCGCGGCTCGTAGCACTGCACCGTCGCGGTGTTCGACTCGCACGGAATCACCAGGTCCGGGCGCAGGTGCCGGGCGCGGAAACCAGTGTTGCGGAAGCGGATCGGGTGGCCGACTGCCGGGATCATCCGCCCGGCGCCCGCGGCGGCCCGTGCGGCCGGCTGGTGCGCCGCGGCGGGCGTGGCGCCCTGCGCCGGGGTGATCGCGGCCAGTGGCCAGGCCAGCGCGGTGGCCACCGTGAGCAGGCCGAGGCGGCCTGCGTACCTGCCTGTTACGTGCATTCCGGGATCTCCCCCCGGTCGTGGGCGGCCCGGCGCCGCCCGGCAGCCGGGATACTACGCCGTGGCCCGGCGGACCGCCTCTGTCAGGCTCATCTCGCCGGCGCTGGCCAGGACCAGATCGGCGTGGCCGAACCGGGCGGGGTCGGCGTGCGGGTTCGGGATCGCGATGCAGCGCAGCCCGGCGGCCTGGGCCGCGGTGACCCCGTGCGGGGTGTCCTCGACCGCGACCGCCTGCCCGGCGGGCAGCCCGAGCCGGGCCAGGGCCAGCAGGTACACGTCCGGGGCGGGCTTGTGCGCCGCCACCTCGTTGCCGCCGCAGAGGAACCCGAAGTCGCCGGCCCGGCCGACCCGGGTCAGGTGGTCGCGCACCCACCAGACCGGCGAGCTGCTGGCCACCGCCAGCGCCATCCCGGCCGCGGCGGCCTGGTCCAGCCAGCCCGCCAGGCCGGGTGCGAGGTCCAGGCCCGCGTGCAGCCGGTCCCGGTAGGCGAGCCGGCGGGCGTGGCTGTGGTCCTGGTCGTAGGACGGGCCGACGGCCTCGGCCAGCAGCCGGTAGCGCTCCTGCGACACGTCGCCGCCGTGGTCGGCCCAGAACGTGGCGGTGTCCAGCTCCAGGCCGTGCTGCCGCCACTCGTACTGCCAGCTGGCCAGCATCGTCGACTCGGTGGCCATCAGCAGCCCGTCGAAGTCGAAGATGACCGCCGCGACCGCCATCGCCGCTAGCCGATGGTGCGGCTGCGGCCGCGGAACTCGGCGATGACCTCGTCGCCGCGGCGGACCGTGACGTCGTAGACGCCGCTGCGGCCGTAGCGGACCCGCTCGGTGGCGGTGGCGGTGAGCGTGTCGCCCTCCCGGGCCGGGGCGACGAACGTGATCTCCGCGCCGGCCGCCACGGTGACCGGGCCGTGGCTGTTGCAGGCGCACGCGAACGCGGTGTCGGCCAGCAGGAACAGGTAGCCGCCGTGCGCCAGGCCGTGCCCGTTGATCATGGCCGGGGTGACCGTCATCCGCACGGTGGCGGTGCCCTGGCCGGCCTGGGCCAGCTCCATGCCGAGGCCGAGCGACGCCCGGTCGGCGGCGAACATCACCGCGGCCGGGCCGTCCTGCTGCTCACTCATGCGGTCAAGGCTAGGCGGCACAGGGTAGGCAGCACGGGGAGGGACACGTCCTAGGCGGGCCGGGTGCCGGTCACCACGGTGGCGTCCAGGTCCTCGCAGCCGGTGACCGCGGCGGTCAGGCCGGCCGCGGTGACCGCCCCGGCCAGCGTGCCCGCCTGCTCCTCGGTGGCCTCGATCAGCAGCCGGCCGCCGGGCGCCAGCCAGTCCGGGGCGCCGGCCACCGCGCGGCGGGCCACGTCCAGGCCGTCCGGGCCGCCGTCCAGCGACAGGCGCGGCTCGTGGTCGCGGGCCTCCGGCGGCAGCAGCGGGAGCTGCCCGGTGGGCACGTACGGCACATTGGCGGCCAGGATGCCGACCCGGCCGCGCAGCCGCCCGGGCAGCGCCGCGTACAGGTCGCCCTGGTGCACCTGGGCGCCGGCGGCGGCCAGGTTCAGCCGGGCGCAGGCGACCGCCGCCGGGTCCAGGTCGGCGGCGTGCAGCTCGGCCAGGCTGAGCGCGGCGGCCAGGGCCGCGGCCACCGCCCCGGTGCCGCAGCACAGGTCCACCGCGACGGGCCGCGGCGGGGCGGCCGCGACCGCCTGGCGGACCAGGCACTCGGTCCGGCGGCGGGGCACGAAGACGCCCGGTGCGACCGCGATCCGCAGCCCGCAGAACTCCGCCCAGCCGAGCACGTGCTCCAGCGGCACCCCGCTGGCCCGCCGGGCCACCATCGCGTCCAGCTCATCATGGCTGACCGCGGCCGCGGCCAGCAGCGCGGCCTCGTCCTCGGCGAACACGCACCCGGCGGCACGCAGCGCGGCCACCACCGCGGGCGGCGGGTCAGGGCTAACCATGGGCTGATCACCCTAGTCGCCCGTCTCCGTGCTGCCCAGGGCCGTGCTGCCCAGGGCTGCCGGCGTGCTGCCCAGCGCCGTGCGGCCGGACGCGGCATTGCCGTGCCAGGACCGCCACAGCGCGGCGTACGAGCCGCCCGCGGCGATCAGCTCCGCGTGCGAGCCCAGTTCGGTGACCTGGCCCTGCTCCAGCACCATGACCCGGTCCGCGTCGTGTGCGGTGTGCAGCCGGTGCGCGATCGCGATCACCGTGCGGCCGTGCAGCACGGCGGCCAGTGCGCGCTCCAGCCGCCGGGCCGACCGCGGGTCGAGCAGCGAGGTCGCCTCGTCCAGGATCAGCGTGTGCGGGTCGGCCAGCACCAGCCGGGCCAGCGCGACCTGCTGGGCCTGCGGCGCGGTCAGCGCCAGCCCGGCTCCGCCGGTCCTGGTGCCCAGGCCGTCCGGCAGCGCGCTGGCCCAGCCCAGCGCGTCCACCGCGGCCAGCGCGGCGCGCACCTCGTCGTCGGTGGCGCCGGCCCGGCCGAGCGTCACGTTGTCCCGCAGCGTGCCGAGGAAGATGTGGTGCTCCTGCGTGACCAGCGCGACCTCGCCGCGCAGCCCCTCCAGCGGCAGCTCGGTCAGGTCCGCGCCGCCGACCGTGACCCGCCCGGCGGCCGGGGCCATCACGCCCGCCAGCAGGCGGCCGAAAGTCGATTTGCCGGCTCCGCTCGGGCCCACGATCGCGATCCGCTCGCCCGGACGGACCCGCAGCGACACGTCCTGCAGCACGTCGTGTCCGGCCAGGTAGTGGTACCTGACCTCGCGGGCGGCGAGTTCGCCGCCGTCCGGGTCCGGGCCGCGGACGGTACGGTCCGGCGGCACCTCGGCCACCCCGAGCAGCCGGGCCAGCGACGCGCCGCCGATCTGCAGGTTGTCCAGCCAGGAGATCAGCTCGTCCAGCGGCTGGATGAGGGCCCTGGCGTACAGCGTGGCCGCGGTGAGCTGGCCGAGCGTGCACCAGCCGCGCAGGTAGGCCAGGCCGCCGAGGAACAGCGTGCCGAACACGGGCAGCACGTAGGCGGCTCTCCGCGGCCGGGATGATCACCGACCGCAGGTACAGGGTGTAGCGCTCGGCGGCGTACGAGCGGGCCGCGTCCGCGTCGATGCGGGCCCGGCGGGCCGGGCCGAGCCGCAGCGCCTCCACCGTGGCCGCGCCGTCCACGGTCTCCGCCAGGCTGTCGGTCATCTCCGCCCAGGCCGCGTTCTCCCGCAGGTAGCCCGCCTGGGCGCGGCGCAGGTACCAGCGGGTGGCGATCCACACCGGCGGCACCACGATCAGGCTGGGGAGCGCCAGCAGCGGGTTGACCACGATCAGCGCGACGACGGTCAGCAGCACCGACAGGGCGGCCATCAGCATGGCCGGCACCGCGTACCGGGCGCTGGTGCCGAGCGCGTCGACGTCCCGTGACGCCCGGGACAGCAGGTCGCCGCTGCCGGCCTCCTCGACCACGGACAGCGGCAGGGCCAGCACGTTCCCGACGAACTCCTCGCGCAGCCGGGCCAGCAGGCCCTCGCCGAGCCGGGCGCCGGCCAGCGCGCCGTACCGGATCAGTGCCGACTGGGCGATGAGGGCCAGCGCGATCAGCCCGGCCAGCTGGTCGATCCGGGCCGCGGTGGTGCCGTGCTGGACCGCGGACACGATGCCGCCCAGCAGCCGGGCCGGGATCAGGCCCGCGATCGTGGCCGCGGTGTACAGGCCGAGCACGGCGGCCAGTTCGCGGCGGTGGCCCAGGATCAGCCGGGCCGCGTGCCGGCGGACCTGCGCGGTGCCGGCCACCGGCAGGATCTTCGGGCCGCCGGCCCGCCCGCCGGTGGTGGCCGTGACCTCGGTCACGAGTCCTCCCCGCGGGTGACTGCATCGGCGTAGGCCGGGCTGGCGGACAGCAGGTCGCGGTGCCGCCCGGCGGCGGTGACCCGGCCGCCGGCCAGGTAGGCGACCCGGTCGGCGGCGTCGAGCAGCAGCGGGCTGGTGGTGATCAGCACGGTGGCCCGGCCACGGCGGGCGGCCCGCAGACGGCTGGCGATGGCCGCCTCGGTGTGCGCGTCCACCGCGCTGGTCGGCTCGATCAGGATCAGCACCTCCGGTTCGGCGAGCAGGGCCCGGGCCAGCCGCAGCCGCTGGGCCTGCCCGCCGGACAGGGTCCGGCCACGGCTGGCCAGCAGCCCGCGGCGGCCGCCGGGGATCGCGTCCACCGCGTCCTGGGCGGCGGCCACGTGAAGCGCCTGGGTCACCGCGGCCTCGCTGGCGCCGGGGCCGCCGAGCACCTCGCCCAGCGGGCCGGCGAACAGCTGGGCGTCGCCCTGGGCGACCAGGATCCGGCGGCGGACCTCGGCCACCGGCAGGCAGCGCAGCGGTGTCCCGCCCAGCTCGGCGGCCGGGGCGCCGTCGGCCTCGGGGCCGTACCGGCCGAGCCTGCGGGCCAGTTCGGCGCCCTGCGCCGGGTCGTCCGGGGCCACGCCGACCAGCTCGCCGGCCCGGACGGTCAGCCCGGACACCGGGTCGTGCAGGCCGGCGCCCGGCGGCGGGCTGGCCGCGGGCTGGTCCGGGTCGTTCACGTCGGGCGGCAGCGACAGGAACCTGACCACCCGTTCGGCCGCGACCAGGCCCCGGGTGACCTTGTCGGCGGCCTCGGTCAGCGTGGCCAGCGGCAGGGTCAGGAACGACGCGTAGCCGTAGAACGTGACGAGCTGGCCGGGGGTGATCTGGCCGTGCAGCGCGTAGTGCGCGGCGATCCAGGTGGCCGCGGTGACGAACGCGCCGGGCACCAGGATCTCGGCCGCGAACAGGTAGGTCTCGGTCCTGGCCACGTGCACCCCGGTCCACCGCAGGGCCTGCGACTGGTCGTGGTAGCGGGCGGCGAACGCGTCCTCGCCGCCGATGCCGCGCAGTACCCGCAGCCCGGACACGATGTCCGCGGCCCGGGCGGCCAGCTCGCCCTGCCGGTCCCGGTAGCGGCGCTGCCGCCGGTGCAGCGGGCGGAGCACCAGGCTGGTCGTCCCGGTCAGCAGCGGCGCGCCGATCAGCACGATCAGGCCCAGCGTGGGCGAGGTGACCAGCAGCACCACGGCGACGGTGATCAGTGCGGCGATGGCGCCGCTGCCCCGGCCGGTCACGTCGATGGTGTTGCCGATGGCCTGTACGTCCGCGGTGCCCACGCTGACCACCTCGCCGGTGGTGACCAGCCGGGCGAGTGTGTGGCCGAGCCGGGCGGCCTGGCCGGTGATCAGCTGCACGGTCCGGTAGGCCGCGTCCAGGAACATGCCCACCACGCACCGGTGCCGCAGCAGCCCGGACCCGGCCGCGATCAGGCCCAGGGCCAGCACCAGCAGGCAGGCCTGGGTGAACGGCCAGGTCTGCCGGGCGACCAGACCGTCGATCGCGGCGCCGATCGCGGCGGGGGCCAGGGCCTGGGCCACCATCCACACGCAGCCCCACAGCACGCCGAGCCCGACCGGGCCCTTCTGGCGGCTGATCAGCCAGGTGATGTACCTGGCGGGCGACCGGAGATCAGGCGTGCCCGGGTCAGGTACGGGCAGGGCACGCATATCGCCGCAGCGTACCGGCCGGGCCGCAGCCGGGGCATCTGGGTTTCCGCGGCCCTGACCAGCAGCGCCGGTCCTTCATAGGCGGCTCAGAGGTTCGGCAGACCTGGCCGCCAGGCCGGCTTCCGATATTCAGGGCATGACGCAAGAGAACAGCAGCGGCGGCCCGCCCGGCGAGCCGCCGTCCCCCATACCCCCGGCGGCGGCCCGTCCGGCCGCGCGGCCGGGCGGCGGGCCGGGCCCGGCGGATTCAGCCGCCACCTCGGGCCCGGCTGGCCCGCCGGGCCTGGCTGGCTCCCCAGGCCCGGCGGGGCACCCCGCCTCCGGCAGCCACCCCACTTCCTGCGCCTGCGCTGGCCCGCCCGGAATCCCTGTCCCGCCAGCCTCGCTGGCCCCTTCGGGGTCCGCCGGCGGCGGCCGCGGACAGGCACGGGACGTGCACCGGGCCGCGGCTGACCGGGACCGCGGCCATGCCCGGGTCCGCGCGGCCACCGTGACCGCCGCCGTGCTGAGCGCGGCCGCGGCCGGGGTCATCGCGCTCGGGCTGCCGGGCGGCAGCTCCGCCAGCACCTCCGGTATCTCCGGCGGGTCCGCCCAGCACTCCTCGTCCGGCAGCACCTCGCAGGGCGGCACCTCCAGGGGAAGCGGCTCGTCCAGCAGTGGTTCATCCGGGAGCTCCTCGTCGGGCGGCGGGCTGTCCAGCGGGGCGACCGCGCCCAGCGGCAGCTCTGGTCCTGGCAGCGTCACGTCGGGCGGGTCCTGATGTCCGCGGACACCGCGCTCTGGTACACCAGCCGGGCCACCGGCGTGGTCTGCCTGCTGCTGATGACCGCCGTCGTGCTGCTCGGCGTGCTGGTCAACCGGCAGGGACGGCTGCCCGGGCTGCCCCGGTTCGCGGTCACCGGGCTGCACCGCAACCTGTCCCTGCTGGCGGTTCTCTTCCTGGCCGTGCATGTGCTGACCGCGATCCTGGACCCGTTCGTGACCATCGGGCTGGCCGCGACCGTGGTGCCACTGGCCTCGCCGTACCGGCCGGTGTGGATCGGCCTGGGCGCGGTCGCCCTTGACCTGATGGCCGCGCTGGTGCTGACCAGCCTGGCCCGGGCCCGGATCGGCCGCCGCGCCTGGCGGGCCGTGCACTGGCTGGCCTACGCCTGCTGGCCGCTGGCCCTGGCGCACAGCCTGGGCAGCAGCGGTGACCTGCGGTCCGGCCCGCTGCTGTGGCTCAGCGCGGCCTGCGCGGCCGCGGTCGCCGCGGCGCTCGCCGTCCGGGTCCTCGCCGCGGCCCAGGCCGTGCCGCCGGCCGGCCGGGCCGCGGCGGAGCTGGCCCGCCACGAGGCGGCCGCCCGCCGGCCGGTCACGCTCGCCCCCCGCGGCCCGGCGGCCCGCCAGGAGGATCTGCTCACCCGCCGCCAGTCCGTGCTGGGCGGCGAGGAGGCAGCGCCGGGCCGCCATGCGCTGGCCGCAAGCACCGGGCTAGCCGAAAGCACTGGGCTGGCCGAAAGCACCGGGCGGCCGCGAGGGAGGCCGGCCGATGACCGTCACCAGCCCGGCCGGGTCAGTTCCGCCCGGCCTTTCGGCCCGGCCGCCGGGCCGGCGCTCCCCCGGCTGCTGCCTCCCGGCGGCCGGCCGGGCGGGCTCGCGGGCCACCTGGCCGCCTGCGGGCCACTGCCCTACCGGGGCGGGCCCGGGCGGCTGATCGCCGACGTCGCGGAGTCCGGGCTGACCGGCCGCGGCGGGGCGGCGTTCCCGGTGGCCCGCAAGCTGGCCGCGGTGGCCGCGGGCCGCCGCCCGGTGGTGGTCGGCAACGGCGCCGAGAGCGAGCCGCTCAGCGGCAAGGACGCCGCGCTGCTGCGGGCCGCGCCGCACCTGGTCCTGGACGGCCTGCAGCTGGCCGCCGAGGCGGTGGGCGCCCGCCGGGCCATCCTGGCCGTCCACCCGGGCGGCTACGCCGGCGGCGCGCTGACCGGGGCGCTGGCCCAGCGGCAGGCCGCCGGGCTTGACCGGGTGCCGGTCGAGCTGGCCGAGGCGACCGGCGGTTTCCTGGCCGGCCAGGAAACCGCGCTGGTCTCGGCGCTGAACGGAGGCCTGGGCCGGCCCGCATTCACCCCGCCGCGGGTGTCCGAGCGCGGTGTCGGCGGCCACCCGACGCTGGTGCAGAACGTGGAGACGCTGTCTCACCTGGCGCTGATCGCCCGGTACGGCGCGGCCTGGTTCCGTTCCGTGGGCACCGGCGCGGAGCCGGGCAGCATGCTGGCGACGGTCTGGCAGGCCGACGGCCGGGCCGCGGTCACCGAGGCCGCGCTCGGCACCCCGCTGGGCCAGCTGCTCGACCTGCGCGGGCCGGTGCAGGCCGTGCTGGTGGGCGGGTATCACGGCACGTGGCTGCCGGCCGGGCAGGCGGCCGGGCTGGCGCTGAGCAACGCGTCGCTGCGCCCGGCCGGGGCGGCCGCCGGGGCGGGCGTGCTCGCCGCGCTGCCGGCCGGCCGGTGCGGGCTGGCCGAGACCGCGCGGGTGGCCCGCTACCTGGCGCTCGCCTCGTCGGGCCAGTGCGGCCCGTGCCTGAACGGGCTGCCGCGGATCGCGGCGGGACTGGCCGAGCTGGCCGGGACCCGCCCGCGGCCCACCGTAATCCATGATCTTGAGCGGTGGTCCGGCCTGACCAGCGGCCGCGGGGCGTGCCATCACCCGGACGGCACCGTTCGGTTCGTGCGCAGCGCGCTGGTCACGTTCGCGGCCGAGACCGCCGCGCACGCGGCCGGGCGGTGCTCCGCGCCGGGCGCGGCCCCGTTCCTGCTGGTTCCCGCGGATCAGACTCCGGCGCCGGGCGGCCGGCGGTGAGCCGGGTGCTGCGGCTGAACCCGGTGGCCTGCGCGGGCCACGGCGCGTGCGCGGAACTGCTGCCCGAGCTGATCAGCCTGGACGAATGGGGCTACCCGGTGCTGGCGCCGGGCCCGGTGCCCGCCGGGCTGGCGCGGCGGGCGCGGCGCGCGGTGGCGGCCTGCCCGGCCCTGGCGCTGGCCATAGCGGGCTCAGCGGATTCAGCTCATTCAGAGAAAACGCAGAGCCAGCACAGAGCTGGTCCCTCAGCTGGGCCGGCCAGGCTGGGAACATGACCAGCATGACGGCAGAGCAGGCCCGGGGCGGGCCAGATCAGGCCCGGGGCGGGGCGGAGGCGCCGCTGCGGCGGCCCGACGGGTCCGCGGTGCGGGTCCTGGTCGTCGACGACGAGCCCAGCCTGGCCGAGCTGCTGGCCAGCGTGCTCCGGTACGAGGGCTGGGACATCCAGACGGCCGGCGACGGGAAGACCGCGGTCCGCGCGGCCCGCGAGTTCCGGCCGGACGCGGTGATCCTGGACGTCATGCTGCCCGACATCAGCGGGCTCGAGGTGCTGTCCCGGCTGCGCGCCGAGCTGCCGCACGTGTGCGTGCTGTTCCTGACCGCGCGGGACGCGGTCGAGGACCGGATCGCCGGCATCACGGCGGGCGGGGACGACTACGTGACCAAGCCGTTCAGCCTGGAGGAGGTGCTGGCCCGGCTGCGCGGGCTGCTCCGGCGGGCCGGCCTGGCCCGGGCCGGCGGGGCGGGCGCCGAGCTGGTGGCCGGTGACCTGGCGATGGACGAGGAGGCCAGGGAGGTCCGCCGCGGCGGCGACATCATCGAGCTGACCGCGACCGAGTTCGAGCTGCTGCGGTTCCTGATGCGCAACCCGCGGCGGGTGCTGTCCAAGGCGCAGATCCTGGACCGGGTGTGGAACTACGACTTCGGCGGCCAGGCGCACGTGGTCGAGCTGTACATCAGCTACCTGCGGAAGAAGATCGACTCCGGCCGGGAGCCGGTGATCCACACCGTCCGCGGGGTCGGCTACGTGCTCAAGCCGGTGCCCGCCCGCCAGCCGTGAGCCGGCCCGCGGCGGCGGGCCGCCAGGCCGCCGGGCTGCGCCGCTGGCTGGCCGGCCGGACGCTGCGCGGCCGGCTGATCGCGGGCCTGGTCGCGCTGCTCGCGGTGGCCTGCGCCGCGGTCGGCCTGGTGACGTACCTGGCGCTGCGCGGGTTCCTGTTCCAGCAGCTCGACGAGCAGCTGACGGCCGCCGGGCAGCGGTACGTGGCCTGCGTGCAGGCGCGGGGCGGGCCGCCGCCCGGGGGCTACTCCGACGACTTCGGCAGCCCGCCGCCGCCGGTGCCGAACTGCGGCAGCGAGATCCCCGGGCAGGCGGCGGGCACGTTCAGCGCCCGGCTGGTCAGCGCCCGGGTCACCAACGCGAACCTCGAGGCCGGGAAGTGCAACCTGTCCCGCACCGACTCGGACGCTGCTGGCCCGGCTGCCGGTCAACGGCCGGCCCTACGACCGGATGCTGGCCTCGGCGTACGGCGAGTACCGGCTCACCGCGGTGCGGGCCCCGGACGGCGACGTGCTGGTCACCGGCCTGCCGCTGGCCGGGCTGCAGTCCACGCTGCACAAGGTCGAGCTGGCCGAGGTGGTGATCTTCTCGGCCGCGCTGCTGCTCACCGCGGTGATCGGCACCGGCTGGGTGCGGCTGTCGCTGCGGCCGCTGCGCCGGGTCACCGCGGTGGCCGCCGACGTGACCCGGCTGCCGCTGGGCGCGGGCGAGGTCGCGCTGCCGCACCGGGTGCCCGCGGGTGACCCCCGGACCGAGACCGGGCAGCTGGGCGTGGCCTTCAACCGGATGCTCGGCCACGTCGAGTCGGCGCTGGCCCGGCGGCACGCCAGCGAGGCCCGGCTGCGCAGCTTCGCCGCGGACGCCAGCCACGAGCTGCGCACCCCGCTGGCCGCCATCCGCGGCTACGCCGAGCTGGCCCGGCGCCGCGGCGGCACGCTGCCGGACGAGGTGGGGCACGCGCTGGGCCGGGTCGAGGCCGAGGCCACCCGGATGACCGGGCTGGTCGACGACCTGCTGCTGCTCGCCCGGCTGGACGCCGGGCGGCCGCTGGCCGCGGACCCGGTGGACCTGACCCGGCTGGTCATCGACGCGGCCGGGGACGCCCGGGCGGCCGCGCCCGGGCACCGCTGGCTGCTGGACCTGCCCGGCGAGCCGGTGACCGTGCGCGGTGACGAGGCGCGGCTCCGCCAGGTGCTGGCCAACCTGGCGGCCAACGCCGGGCGGCACACCCCGGCGGGCACCACGGTCACGTTCACGCTGGCGCAGGCCGGGCCCGAGGTGGTGCTGACCGTGGCCGACAACGGGCCCGGGATCCCGCCGGCGCTGCTGCCGCTGCTGTTCGAGCGGTTCGTCCGGGGCGATGGGTCGCGGTCCCGGGCGGCGGGCAGCACCGGGCTCGGGCTGTCGATCGTGGAGGCGGTGGTCGCCGCGCACGGCGGCCGGGTGAGCGTGGCCAGCCAGCCGGGCGCGACCGTGTTCACCTTGGTGCTGCCGGCCGGGTAGCGGGTGAGCCGCCGGGCCTGGCCGGCCGCCAGGGGGGATGAGGGCAGCCGGCCAGGCGATGAGGCGGACCGTGGGGCGTCAGTCCGCAGGCGGCCGGATGGTAAGCATCATCGTGCCGGTGAAGATCTCCTCGTTGATGATGTAGAACATGCCGACCGCCCACAGCGCGATCAGCGGGGCCAGGGTCCACCACACCTGCCAGGCCTTGCCCTCGGCCCGCTTGGCGGCGATCCAGCGGCGCACCGGCGGCAGGCGGAGCACGACGAGCGGGACGCTGATCGCGACCGACTGATAGAACCGCTGGTGCATGAACGGGTCGCCGTCGCCGTCGGCGGCGCCGAAGGTGCCGAACCCGTCCAGCAGCAGCAGGTGCAGGACGACAAAGCCCCAGATGACGTAGGTCGTCTTCTGCAGCGTCTTCCAGTACCGGCCGAGCTTGCGCTGGGCGGGCGTGTTCGCGGTGGCCAGCAGCGGGAGCGCCAGCAGCACGATGAACAGGCCGGACAGCAGGAACGTGTGGCCGGCCAGCCGGCCGATCACCCCGCCGGCGAACTCCGTGGTAATCGCCGCGGTGGTGGCGTCCGCAATGCCGATGACCGCGAACATGATCCCGTACCAGCGGCGCAGCGGGGCGATCCACTGCTGCCCGGTCAGCGTGATGATCGGCGTGATGCTGACCGCGATGAAGAAGCAGATCTCGCCGCCGGTGCCGAGCACGTCGGCCTCGGTCTTGGTGAGCACGAGATCCTGGTTCAGCGAGAACCAGCCGCGCAGCATGAACAGCAGCGGGATGAACGCGGGCAGCCGCAGCAGGACCAGGATCAGCGACTGCTTCCTGATCGTCCCGGCCGAGAAGCTCAGGGACTCGGTCCGCCAGGCGGCCTTCCGGGTACTAGCCGCCGCGCGCGGATGACCGGGCTCTACATCCGTCGTGGCCATCGGGGTTCTCCTTCAGGTTTCGGGGTCCGCTCCCCCGTGCGGGCGGGCCGCCCGCACACCTGCTCAGTTGCCGTTGCCATTGCCATTGCCGTTGTTCTGGCCGTTGCCGTTGCCGCCGTTTCCCCCGTTGCCGTTGCCCTGGCCGTTGCCGTTGCCGTTGCCTTGCCGTTGCCCTGGCCGTTGCCGTTGCCGCCGTTGCCGTTGCCGTTGCCCTGGCCGTTGCCGTTGTTCTGCTGGGACTGCTGCTTGCCGTGGTGGCCCTTCTTGTGGTGCTTGCCCTTGGCCGGCGGGTTGACCGGGTCGTGGTGCGCGCCGGGCGCGTCGGGCTGGCCGGGGCCCTGGTTCTCGTCCAGGTCCTGGCCGTTGCCGGCGCCCGCGCCCGCGTTGCGGAACAGGAAGAACTTCAGGCCGTGCATGCCGACCTCGCTGGCGCCGGTCACCCCGCCGACCACGATCAGCGTGGCCAGCACGGCCATGGACTTGCGCATGGCGCTGACCTGGCGGCCCTTGGCGGTCGAGCCCGGATCGGTGCCCGGCGCCGCGGCCGGCCGCGGTTTCCTGGGCGGCGCGGCCGTGGTGGCGCCCGCCCTGGCGGTACGGGCGGATCTCGCGGCCGGGCTGGGCAGCGGCCTGGTCGCGGACCGCCCGCCGGCCTCCAGGGCGGCGGGGGCAGCGGCGGCCGCCGCCGCCCCGGCCGCAGGGGCCGCGGCCGGGGCGGCGGGGAGCGCCGCAGCCGCGGCCCGGCTTGCGGGGCCGAGCGGCCGGGTGGGCGGCAGCACGTCTGGCGGGCTGGCCAGGTTCTCGGTGATGTACGCGGCCATCCCGCCCAGTTCGGCGGTCATGGCCAGGATCGCGTTGCGGCGCTCAGCGATCTCCTGCTCGGCCGCGGCGATCGTGGCCGCGGCCTGGTCCGCGGCCTGGCGCCGGATCTCCCCGCTTTCCTGCTGGGCGGCGGCGATCGTGGCGGCGGCCTGGTCGGACGCCTGCTGGCGGATGGTCGTGGCGTGGGTGTCGGCCTCGGCGAGCAGCTTGGTGGCCAGCCGGACCGGCTCGCCGCGGCCGGGCGCGCCGGGACGGGTGAGCGTAGCGGCCGCCGGGCCGTGGCCCGGGCCGACGTCCCAGACGCCGCCCTGGCTGCGGACCGGCCCGTTGTCCCAGGCCGCCGCCGGGCCGCGGGGCGCCGCCCGGCCGTCCGGGCCGGGCAGCACGACCTGCAGGTCGTCGGGGGTGAACGGGTCGCGGTAGCGGCCCCCGCCGGGCGGGGCCTGCGGGGCGCCCCGCGGCCCGGCCGGCGCGGGCGGGGCGCGGCGCCGCCAGGTACGGCCCGGGGCTGTACGGCCCGGGAGCGGCCGCGGGCCAGCTGGGGAACTCCCCGGCCGGCAGCCCGGCGGCCCAGTCGCCGCTGGCGCCGCCGTTGCCGTGGCCCGGCATGCTGGGGTGGTCGTCCGGCCACGGCGGCAGCTGGCCGCCGGGCATGCTGGGGTGATCCGCGGTCCAGTTCTGGTGGCTGGCCCGGGTCCGGCTGGGCGGCTGGGCGGGCCAGCCGCCGCTGCCGCTGCCGGGCATGCTCGGGTGGTCATCCGACCACCGGGGGCCGCCGGCCGGGACAGCCGGCTGGTCGTCGAACCAGCCCGCGGGCGGGCCGCCGTTGGGCATGCTCGGGTGGTCATCGGACCAGCCCGCGGATCGCTGGCCGCCGGGCAGGCTGGGGTGATCCTCGGTCCAGCCGCCCGCCGGGCCGTCGCCCGGCCAGCTGGGCGGGTCCGCGGGCGACGGACCCTGCCGGCCGCGGTTCCTGACCGGCAGCGGGGCCAGCGGCGCCGCGGCCGCCGCGGCGGCCAGCGGGCTGGCCGGGCCGGGGCCGACCAGGCCGGTACGGGGCCTGCCCGCGCGGGCGTGGCCGGCCCGGCGCCTGCTGCCGCCGGATGCCCCGTCCCTGCTGGGCCTGCTGGGCCGGCCGTCGACAACGGCCCGGCGGCGCCGGGCGACCTCGACGGCCACACCGCAGGCGAACACGGCCAGGATCCCGCCGAGCAGCAGCATGGTGTTCATCGAGAAACCGGATGATCCGGTTGCGGCCGGCACGGTGGGCTGCGCCGACGGGCTCGGCGACGCCTGGGCGTGGTGCTTCTTCCCGGTGCCGGGCAGCCGGCCGATGTGCACGCCCGGGCCGGACGCGTCCGGCGGCAGCTGGAGCACCCAGCCGGCGTGGATCGACTGCGGGTCCTCGAGGCGCCCGCCGTTGGGCTGGGCCCGGCCCTTGTTCAGGTCGAAGATCTCCTGGAACCGGCTGCCGTTGCCGAGCGTCGTGAGCGCGATCGCGTACAGCGTCACCGGGGGCTGGCCGTGCCGGGCCCGGGGAACGACGTAGTACTTCACCCGGGCTGGTGACGGGGAGGCGGACGGCGACGGCGAGGCGGCCGCGTGCGCCTGGGCCGGGGCCCGGGCTGCGGCCAGGGCAGGTCCCGCGGCCAGCGCCGCGGATACCGCCAGGATCACCCCCGCGGCCGTGGCCGCGCGTCCGGCGTGGTGCAGACAGTTCCGTGCAGCGCTGCGAAAGCCCCTTGTCAGGGTCATGGTCTCCGTCTCTCGTGGCGGGCGTTCCGAGAACGGTGCAGGTGGTGCCATATCCGCCCAGAGCCGCGAGATGCGCCGGCGCGCAGCGGCGGGCTAGGCCGCAGACTAGGACAGCCGGTCAATCCGGGACAGGGACAGGAAACCCTTGGGGGTAGCCCAATCCAGCGCGCGGCGGTGCTGTGACGGGCCGCCGCGACGGCCCCGCTATCCTGCTGACCTGTGACGCAGCATGACGCGGCCGGTGAGCCGTCCAGCGTTCCCGGTTCCGGGCGGTACGACCTGGCGGTGGTCGGCGCGGGGATCGTGGGGCTCGCGGTGGCCCGTGAGGTGCTGCGCCGCCGGCCCGGATCGCGGATCATCGTCATCGACAAGCAGGACTCCGTCGGCCGCCACCAGACCGGCCACAACTCCGGGGTGATCCACAGCGGGGTGTACTACAAGCCGGGCTCGCTGAAGGCCCGGCTGTGCGTGCAGGGCGCCCGGCTGATGTACGAGTTCTGCGACGAGCACGGCATCGGGTACGAGCGGTGCGGCAAGCTGATCGTCGCGCTGCGCGAGGACGAGCTGCCCCGGCTGGCCGACCTGGAGACCCGCGGCCACGCGAACGGCGTGCCCGGGCTGCGCCGGGTCGGCGCCGCGGAGATCCAGAGCATCGAGCCGGGCTGCCGGGGGGTGGCCGCGCTGCACTCCCCGGCCACCGGCATCGTCGACTTCGGCGCGGTGGCCCGGGCGCTGGAGAAGGAGCTGCGCGGCCAGGGCGTCGACTTCGCGCTGTCCACCGCGGTCACCGGGGTGCGCCGGGACGGCAGCCAGACCGTGCTGGACCACTCCCGCGGCCGCTACCAGGCGGGCTGGGCCATCCTGTGCGCCGGGCTGTGGTCGGACCGGCTGGCGGTGTCGGCCGGCGCGCCCGCCGACCCGCGGATCATCCCGTTCCGCGGCGCCTACCTGCGGATCGCCGACGGCCAGGAGCCGGTCGTGCGCGGCCTGGTGTACCCGGTGCCGGACCCGGAGCTGCCGTTCCTCGGCGTGCACGTCACCCGGCACATCGACGGGCACACGCTGCTCGGGCCCACCGCGCTGCTGGCCCCGGCGCGGGACGCCTACCGGCTCAGCACGGTTCGGCCCGGCGACCTGCTCGGCACGCTGAGCTGGCCGGGTACCTGGAAGGTGGCCAGGAACTTCTGGCGCACCGGGCTCACCGAAATGGCGATGGCGGCCAGCCGCCGGGCGTTCACGGCGGCCTGCGCGCAGTACGTGCCCGCGGTCGGGTCGGTGCGGCTGGCGCCCGGCACGATCAGCGGGGTACGCGCCCAGGCGGTCGGCCGGGACGGCACGCTGCTCGACGACTTCGTGATCTCCACGACGCCGGGCGCCACCCACGTGCGCAACGCGCCGTCCCCGGCCGCCACCAGCTCGCTGGCGCTGGCCGCCGAGCTGGTCGACCGCTTCGAGGCCAGCGAACGTTAGTGGCGGCGGGGCGCGGTCAGGCAGCCGCGGTCGGGCCGTCTGCGGCGATCCCGGCCGCCGCGGCCTGCAGGGCCCGGGCGGCCGCTTCCAGGTGGGCCAGCAGCGGCTGCTCGGGCACGTCCAGGTGCTGGCGGAACGCCTCGATCGCCGCGCCGAACGACGGGAAGCAGCCCTCGGTGGCCTGCTGGCCGCGGGCGGTCAGCGAGATGAGCCGGGACCGGCCGTCCGCCGGGTTGGGCTGACGGGCCAGGTGGCCCTGCTGGTCCAGGCGGGTCAGCGCGGACGAGAGCGTGGTCGGCCGCATGCCGAGGGCGGCGGCCAGCTCGGTCAGCGTGGTGGGCTGCATCAGACGCAGCGCGCTGCACACGGCGAAGTCCGCCGGGGTCAGCGGCGCGCCCGCCATGGCTTGCCCGAGCAGCGCACTGAGCTGCTGGCTCAGGGCGAACAGCAGCAGGAACGGGCCGCGCTGCGGGATCTGGGGCATGACCGTCCCTCCGTGCCCGTCACGGCCACAGGGCGCGTGTGTATTACGAGTTCGTAATAAAATCTACTACGAGTTCGTAATACATTCGCGACCGTGGCGTTCTTACGATCGCGCCATGCTTGCACATCCCCGGTGGCGTGCGGGCCTGCTGGCGGCCGCGGCCGTGCTGCTGGCCGGGCCCGGCCTGGCCTGCTCGTCCGCCCGCACGCCGGCGCCCGGCACGGGCTCCGGTTCCAGGCCGGGTTCCAGCCCGGGCTCCAGCACTGGCCGGACGGCCAGCCCGTCCGCCAGCGGGGCCGGCGAGCGGCCGACCAGCCTGCCCTACCTGGAGCAGATCGGCGGCCTGGGCCGGCCCTGCGCGGTGCTCGGCGCGGCCGGGTCGGTGTGGGTGGCCGACTTCAGCAGCGGCCGGGTGGACCGGCTGGACCCGGCCACCGGCAGGGTCACCGGGCACGCCACGGCCGGAGTCCAGCCCTGCGGGATGGCCTGGGGAGCCGGCTCGGTCTGGGTCGAGAACTACGGCAGCAACACGGTCACCAGGATCACCCCGGGCACGCTGGCCACCCGCAGCTACGCCGTCGGCGCCGCGCCGTACGACGTGACGTTCGCGGCCGGCGCGGCCTGGGCGACCAACTGGGCCGACGGCACGGTCACCAGGGTTTCCGCGGCGACCGGGAAGACGAGGACCATCACCGTCGGGTCCAGCCCGGAGGGCATCGCCCCGGCCGGGCGCGCGGTATGGGTGGCCAACAACGCCAGCGGCACGGTGTCCCGGATCGACACCCGCACGCTGAAGGTGACCACGCTGCGCACCGGCGGCAAGCCCGCCTGGACCGCCTACCACGGCGGCACCGTGTGGGTCGGCGATCAGGCGGCCGGCACCGTGCTCACGATCAGCGCCGGGACCGGGAAGATCACCGGGCGGGCCAGGGTCGGGGCCCAGCCGAACGACGGCGACGTGCTCGGCGGCGTGGCCTGGTTCCCCGACGCGCACGGCAGCCTGTACCGGGTCAGTGCGGACGGCCGCACGGTGGCCGGGCCGTGGAAGCTGCCCGCGGCCAACCCGTTCACGCTCGCGGCCTACGACGGCCGCCTGTGGATCGCCAACTTCGGCGGCACCGACGTGCTAGTCGTCAACCCGGCCCGGCTGCCCGGGGGCTGAGCGGCGCGGCTCCCCGGCGGCCGGCCCGGCGTGGCGGGCCTGTGACGGGGTCATCCCGTACCGGGCCCGGAACGCCCGGCTGAAGTGCGGCATGTCGTGCACCCCCCAGCGGGCCGCGACCTGGCTGATCGAGTCCCGGGCCGCGGCCGGGGAACGCAGGTCGGCCAGGATCCGGTCCAGCCGGTAGCCGCGGCGAGCTGCGGGCCGGCGGCCAGCACGACCGGCTGTTCTACTCCCCCACCGTGCTGGGCGGCGTGACCCCGGCGATGCCCGCCTTCCAGGAGGAGATCTTCGGCCCGGTCGCACCGGTGATCGTGGTCAAGGACGACGCCGAGGCCGTCGCGGTGGCCAACGACACCGAGTACGGCCTGGTCGCGGCGATCCAGACCGGGTCGCGGGACCGCGGCCGGGCCCTGGCCGACCAGCTCGACACCGGCATCGTGCACGTCAACGACCAGACGCTGAGCTGTGCTTGCTGGCTCACGCAGGGCCGCTGGAGAGGCGCTGCCTTCCCTCCTCCCTCCTTCGGTGCTCCTTCGTCGCACCGGCGTCGCTCGTCAGGAAAACAGCGCCGGCGGCACCTGCGCTCGCCCTGCCGGCAACGCCGGCCCGCTCAGAGGGCAGCGAGGGCCTCGATCTCGACGCGGAAGTCCGGGTTGATCAGGCCGGCGACCTGGACAAGAGAACTGGCCGGCGGCGGGCCGCCGGCCAGGAACTCGTCTCTCACCTCACGGAGCACCGCCAGGTCGGCCAGGTCCGTCAGGAAGATTGTGAGCTTCACCACCTGCGCGAGCGTGGCGCCGGCCGCGGCCAGTGCGGTGGCCAGGTTGGTGAACACCTGGCGGACCTGGGCGGCCGGGTCGCCCGCGCCCACCACCTGGCCGTCCGGCCCGGCCGGGACCTGCCCGGAGATCACCACCAGCCGCCCGGTGAACGCGACCGCGTGACTGTAGCCGTTGGCCGGCGGCAGCCCGTCCGGCTGGGGGAAATGCTGCATGCCCGCAGTCTGCCCGGTGGCCATGCGCCCGCCAGCCGCGGGCCTGGCCGCTACGCGCGGCGAAGGAAGAAGATGACCAGGATGATCAGGAGAATCAGCAGGATTACCCCGCCGCCGATGTACATGTGAAGTCAGCCTCCATCGCTATGGGTGAAGCTGCAGCCCCGCAGCTACCCCGCTGGACGCCACGGCATAACCGCGGCCGTCCGCGAGCCAGCAAGCACAGCCCCGGGTCTGACGTTTACGTCAAGGTTCGATATGATGAGCCTGTCTAACTACTTTGCCGCGCTGGCCGGGGTTCCCGCGTGCGCGTGCAGCACGAGGACAGGGAGAACTGCGCATGCCGGTGCCCGGGAGCACCCAGTCGGCACTGCCCGCCGCGGACGGCCGCGGCGGGCACTACAAGTGGATCGCGCTGTCGAACACGACGCTCGGGATCCTGATGGTGACCATCAACCAGTCGATCCTGCTGATCTCGCTGCCGGCCCTGTTCCGCGGCATCAAGCTCAACCCGCTGGTGCCGTCCAACACCTCCTACTTCCTCTGGGTCTTCCTGGGTTTCATGCTGGTCACCGCGGTGCTGGTGGTGAGCTTCGGCCGGGTCGGCGACATCTACGGCCGGGTCCGGATGTACAACCTGGGCTTCGCGGTGTTCACCCTGTTCTCGATCCTGCTGTCGGTGACCTGGATGACGGGGACGGCCGGGGCGAAGTGGATCATCGTCATGCGGGTCTTCCAGGGCGTCGGCGGCGCGTTCCTGTTCGCCAACTCGACCGCGATCCTGACCGACGCGTTCCCGGAGAACGAGCGCGGCAAGGCGCTGGGCATCAACGGCGTCGCCGCGGTCGGCGGGTCGTTCCTCGGCCTGCTGCTCGGCGGCGTGCTGGCGCCCATCAACTGGCGGCTGGTGTTCCTCGTCTCGGTCCCGTTCGGCCTGTTCGGCACGGTCTGGGCGTACCTGAAGCTGAAGGACAACGGCGTTCGCCGGCCCGCCAAGATCGACTGGCTGGGCAACGCGCTGTTCGCGGTGGGCCTGATCTCGCTGCTGACCGGCATCGTCTACTCGCTGCTGCCCTACGGCGGCCACCCCACCGGGTGGACCAACCCCAAGGTCCTGGCCGCCATCTTCGGCGGGATCGCCATCCTGGTGCTGTTCGCCTGGGTGGAGACCAGGGTGCAGGAGCCGATGTTCCGCCTCGGCCTCTTCAGGATCCGGGCGTTCACGGCCGGGAACATCGCCGGCCTGCTCGGCGCGCTGGGCCGCGGCGGCATGCAGTTCATGCTGATCATCTGGCTGCAGGGCATCTGGCTGCCGCAGCACGGCTACAGCTTCGCGCAGACCCCGCTGTGGGCCGGCATCGCGATGATCCCGCTGACGCTGGGCTTCCTGATCGTCGCGCCGCTCGCCGGGATCGCGTCGGACCGGTACGGCGCCCGGCTGTTCGCCACCGTCGGCCTGATGGTGTCCGGCAGCTCGTTCCTGCTGCTCCAGCTGCTGCCGATCAACTTCAGCTACTGGCAGTTCGGGCTGCTGATCTTCATGTTCGCGGTCGGCATGGGCCTGTTCTTCTCGCCCAACCAGGCCGGGGTGATGAACAGCCTGCCGCCGGACCAGCGCGGCGCGGGCGCGGGCATGCTGAACACCTTCCAGAACTCGGCCTCGGTGCTGTCCATGGGCCTGTTCTTCACGATCGTGACGCTCGGCCTGGCCGCCCGGCTGCCCGGGCACCTGTACCGCGGGCTGACCGCCGCCGGGGTGGCCCCGCAGGCCGCGCACACGGTGGCGAACGAGCCGCCGATCGGCAGCCTGTTCTCCGCGTTCCTCGGCTTCAACCCGATCAAGCAGCTGCTCGGCCCGACCGGCGCGCTCCAGCAGCTGCCCGCCCACCAGGTCGCGTACATCACCGGCCGATCGTTCTTCCCCAAGCTGATCGAGGAGCCCTTCGCGGGCGGCCTGCACCTGGCGTTCACGTTCGCCTTCTTCGCCACCGCGATCGCGATTTTCGCGTCCGCCGCGCGCGGCCGGGCGTACTTCCACGTGGCCGAGCCGGTCCTGGACGAGCTGGCCGACGGCGCCGCCGAGGCCGGCGGGCTGGCCGGGCTCGAGCCGGTCACCCCCGGCGGCAGCCGGTCCGCTCCCAGCACGGCAAACGGCCGCGGCTCCGGGTCAGCGAGTTTCAAGGAATACGGCAGCGGGGGTGCGGGCCGCCCGTCCGCAGGCGGATCCGGCGGCGGCGGGTGAGCCCGGTGCCCAGCAGCCCACCCGTGGCCGCCCCGGCCCGCGCGGCCGGCAGCCCCGGCCGTGCCGCGCCGACGGCGGCCGGCCCGGCTGCGGGCGAGCGGCTGCTGGGCATCAGCGAGGCGGCCGCCCGGGCTGGGGTGTCCGCCCGGGCGCTGCGCTACTACCAGCAGATCGGCCTGCTGGTCCCGGCCCGCACCACGCCCGGCGGCATGCGCCGGTACTCGGCCGACGACCTGACCCGGGTGGCGCGGATCCGTGAGCTGCAGGCCCTGCTCGGCCTGAACCTCGAGGAGATCGCGCTGGTGCTGCGCAACGAGGACCGGCTGGCCGAGATCCGGCTGACCTACCGGGACGAGCGCACCAGCGACGCCGAGCGGCGGGCGCTGCTGCGCGAGTGCCTGGGCCTGCAGCAGGACCTGCGGGACACGGTGCAGGCCAAGCGGGACGCGCTGACCGGGTTCCTGGCCGACCTGGACGGCCGGATCAGCAAGGCCCAGGGCCTGCTCGCGGCGGGCGGTGCCCCGCCGGCCTGACCGGCCTCCCGGCGGCCCGGCCGGCTTGCGGGCCCGGCCCGGTCAGGCCCGCGCCGGGCCTGTTCCGGCTGCGGACGCGGGGCCCGCGTTCCCGCGGCCGTAATGCGTAAATATCAGTGGCCCGGTCCGGCGGCCGTTTCTCATACTGGGAACGGACCGGCCGCGGCCGCCGGCGGCGGGCCGGCCGCGGCGGACGGAGCGGCATGGTGCGTGACTCCCCTACGGCAGGCACTGTTACCTCAGGCACGGTTACCTCAGGCACTGTTACCTCAGGCACGGGCGCGGCCGGCGACGATGACGAGGTCACCGCCGAGCTGACCGACGCCTACTGGCAGGCCTACCGCGAGCGGATGGCCACCACTGGCTTCCTGGCCATCGCCCGGCGGTTCCCCGCGCTGGTCGGCCAGGCGCTGCGGCTCGGGTTCGAGGCCAGCCGCACGGACCTCATCACCACCGTCACGCTCAACCTGATCGCCGGCGTGCTCACCGGCTTCGCGCTGTTCGCCACCACCGGGGTCCTCGAGGCGCTGTTCGCCGAAGGGCCCACGCCGGAGCGGGTGCGGGCCGCGCTGCCGTCGCTGATCTTCGTCGCCGCGGCCACCGCGGCCCGGGCGGGCCTGTCGGCCGCTGCGGGCTGGGCCCAGTCCCGGCTGCAGCCGCAGGTGGAGCAGGCCGTCGAGCTGCGCCTGTACGACCTGACCACCCAGGTGGAGCTGTCCGCGTTCGACGACGCGTCGTTCCACGACGCGATGCAGCGGGCCAATGCGCGCGGGCTGTACGCGGCCCCGCAGGTGGTCACCTACGTGATCAACTGCATCACCGGGCTGGCCGGCATCGTCTCCGCGGCCGTGGTGCTGGCCCTGCTCAGCCCCGTGCTGCTGGTCCTGCTGCTGCTCGCCGAGCTGCCCGGCGCGTGGGCCGCGATCCGGTCCGCCCGGATCCGCTACATGACCAACTTCGCGCTGGCCGACAGCGGGCGCCGCAAGTGGATCCTGACCGACCTGATGGCCGACCGGCGGGCCGCGGCCGAGCTGCGGTCCTTCACCATGCGCGGCTTCCTGATGTCCCGCGCGGCCCGGCTGGCCGCCTACGAGCGTGCCGCCCAGCTGCGCGCCGCCCGGCAGCAGGCGGTCACCCAGGTGCTGGCCAGCGCGGCGGGCGGGGTGGCCACCGCCGGGGTGTACGTCGCGCTGGGCCTGCTGCTGGCGGCCGGGGCGATACCGCTGGCCGTGGCGGGCACCGCGGTGCTGGCGATCAAATCCGCGCAGTCGTCGCTGAGCACCCTGCTGTACTCGGTGAACCAGTGCTACGAGGAAGGGCTGTACTTCTCCGACTACGTGACGTTCTGCGCGGAGGCGGCCCGGCGCGTCCCGCGGCCCGGCGGCCAGCCGGTGCCCCGCCCGTTCCGGCGGATCGTGGCCGACCAGGTCACGTTCCGTTACCCGGGCTGTGCCGAGCCCGCGCTGCGCGAGGTCAGCATCGAGATCGCCGCGGGCGAGGTGGTGGCCCTGGTCGGCGAGAACGGGTCGGGCAAGACCACGCTGGCCAAGGTGGTGGCCGGGCTGTACCAGCCGGAGTCCGGGCAGCTGCGCTGGGACGGCGTGCCGGCCGCCGAGATCGACGGCGACCAGCTGCGGGACCAGATCGCGGTGATCGCGCAGGACCACGCCAACTGGCCGCTGACCGCGCAGCACAACATCACCATGGGCCGTCCGCTGGAGGAGGCCCGGCTCAGCGCGGCGGCCGCAGCGGCCGGTGCCGACTCGGTGATCGGGGCGCTGAGCCACGGCTACCGCACGCTGCTGGCCCGCGAGTTCAAGGACGGCGCCGAGCTGTCCGGCGGGCAGTGGCAGCGGGTCGCGGTGGCGCGCGGGTTCTACCGGTCCGCGCCACTGCTGATCATGGACGAGCCCACCGCGGCGCTGGACGCCCGCGCCGAGTACGCGCTGTTCAGCTCGGTGCGCGCGCACACCAGGGGCCGCAGCGTGCTGATCATCACGCACCGCCTGGCCAGCGTCCGGCAGGCCGACCGGATCTACGTGCTGCACGACGGCCGGGTCACCGAGCAGGGCGGTCATGCCGAGCTGATGGCGGCCGGCGGCCGGTACGCCGAGCTGTACAGCATGCAGGCGTCGCAGTACGACCCGGCCGGCCCGGCAGGCGCGCCCGGGTAAGCGGATCCGACGTTTGACTTGCGGCACGCGGGTAGCCTCTGTGGGTCACCGCGCGGGGCGTCCCGCCGGTGGCATCCAGGCCGGCCGACCGGAAGCAGTACTGCGATGACCCTGCCCGCCGATAACCGCGACATCCTCGACCGGATCAGTGCTCATCTGGCCGCCGAGGAGCCGCACCTCACCGGCATGTACCGGGTCTTCAGCAGGCTGACCGTCCGGGACCTGATCCCGGACGAGGACGCGGTGCGGCGGCTGCCGCGCCGGCCCGCGGGTGCGGGCGGCAGCGGCCCTGCGCGGGCGGGCGGCCCGGTCGCGGGCGGCTGGCGGCTCCGCGGCCGGACGGTCCTGACCGGCCGCCAGGCCAGGATCATGGCCCTGCCGGCCCTGCTGCTGGCCATCCTGATCACGGTCATCGCGTTCACCGCGGGCAGCGGCATGCGCTGCACCCGGACGGTGGCGCTGCACGGGGCGCCGGGCGTGGCGGGCCCGTCCTGCCGGAACGGCGCCGCGGCGCCGCCGCCGACGAACCGCTGAGGGGCGGCGGCCGGCCCGGCCGCTGACCCCGGCCACGGGCACTGACCCCGCCCGCCGGCGCAGAGGCGGCGCAGAAGCGGGCCGGAGGAGCGCCGCAGGCTGATCGCCGAGCGTGGCGGCATGACACGTCAACTGCTCGAACAGGGCCACCCGCTGCAGGTCAGCGGCCGGGCAGCGGCGCAGGTCGAGATCGTCGTCCCCGTCATGGACGAGGAACGTGATCTCGGCCCGAGCGTGCGCAGGCTGGACGCTTTCCTTTCCGCTGGGTTCCCCTTCACCGCCCGTATCACGATCGCCGACAACGGCAGCACCGACGGCACCTGGGCCACGGCCTGCGCGCTGGAGGCCGCGCTGCCCCGGGTCCGCGCCACCCGGCTGGCCGAGCCCGGCCGCGGCCGCGCGCTGCGGACCGCCTGGTCCGGCAGCGACGCCGACGTCCTGGCCTACATGGATGCCGACCTGTCGACAGACCTCAACGCCCTGCTCCCGCTGGTCGCGCCGCTGCTGTCCGGGCACAGCGACGTGGCCATCGGGACCCGGCTGGCGCACGGCGCCCGGGTGATCCGCGGCCCGCGCCGGGAGATCCTGTCCCGCGGCTACAACCTGCTGCTGCACGCCGCGCTCGGGGCGAGGTTCTCCGACGCCCAGTGCGGCTTCAAGGCGATCAGCCGGGCCCGGGCCGGGGCGCTGCTGCCGCTGGCCACCGACCCGGGCTGGTTCTTCGACACCGAGCTGCTGATCCTCGCCCAGCGGGCCGGGCTGCGCATCCACGAGGTGCCGGTGGACTGGACCGACGACGCTGACTCCCGGGTGCGTCTGCTGCCTACCGTCGTCGCCGACCTGCGCGGCATCGCCCGGCTCGGCACCGGCCTGGGGCTCGGCACGATCACCGTGCCGCGGCTGGGCCGCGGGCCGCTGGCCGGCCCGGGCACGGGCCTGCGCCGCCAGGTGGCCGTGTTCGCCGCGGTGGGTGCCGTCAGCACGGCCGTCTACCTGGCGCTGTACCTGCTGCTGCGGTCGGTCGCGCCGGCCCAGCTGGCCAACGTCGCCAGCCTGCTGATCACCGCGGTGGCCAACACCGCCGCGAACCGGCGCTTCACGTTCGGGCTGCGGGGCCGCGGCGGCGCGACCCGGCATCAGGTGCGCGGCCTGGCCGCGTTCGGCGCGGGCTGGGCGCTGACCGCCGCCGCGCTGGCCGGCCTGCACGCCGCGGTGCCGGCCCCGGGCCGGGCCCTGGAGGTGGCCGTGCTCGTCGTGGCCAGCCTGGCCGCGGCGGCCGTGCGGTTCGCGCTGTACCGCGGCTGGGTGTTCCGCGCCGCGGCCGGGAGCCGGCCGTGACCGCCCCGCCGATGGCGGCGCCCGCCCGGGCCCTGGCTGGTCACACTGTCGCTGAGCGTCTTAAGAATGGAGTACGGGGGCCGGGGAGCCAGCCGGCCTGGGCCCGGCCGGCCGCCCTGGGACTGCTCCTGGCGACCGCGGTGCTCTACCTGGCCGGGCTGAGCCGCAACGGCTGGGCCAACGACTTCTACTCGGCCGCCGTGCAGGCCGGCTCGACCAGCTGGAAGGCGTTCTTCTTCGGCTCGTTCGACGGGGCCAGCGCCATCACCGTGGACAAGACCCCGGCGTCGCTGTGGGCCATGGAGCTGTCCGCGCGGGTCTTCGGGCTGAACTACTGGAGCGTGCTGGTGCCCCAGGCGCTGGCCGGCGTGGCCTGCGTGGGCGTCCTGTACGTCACGGTGAAACGCTGGTTCGGCCCGGCCGCCGGGCTGCTGGCCGGCGCGGTGCTCGCGCTGACCCCGGTGGCCGCGCTGATGTTCCGGTTCAACAACCCGGACGCGCTGCTGGTCCTGCTGCTGACCGCGGCGGCCTACGGCGTGACGCGGGCCATCGAGTCCGGCCGGACCCGGTGGCTGGTTCTGGCCGGCGCGCTGATCGGCTTCGGCTTCCTGGCCAAGATGCTGCAGGCGTTCCTGGTCCTGCCGCCGTACGCGCTGGCCTACCTGGTGGCCGGGCCGCCGCGGCTCGGCCGGCGGGTCCTGCAGCTGCTGGCCGCCGGCGCCGCGGTGGTGGTCGCGGCCGGCTGGTGGGTGGCCGCGGTGATGCTCATCCCGGCGGCAGACCGGCCCTACGTGGGCGGCTCGACCAACCAACAGCATCCTGCAGCTCGCCCTGGGCTACAACGGGCTCGGGCGGCTGAACGGCAACGAGACCGGGTCGGTCGGCTTCGGCGGCGGCCGGGGCGGTTCGCCGTTCGGCGGCGGTTCCGGCCTGGCCCGGCTGTTCTCCGCGGAGATGGGCGGCCAGATCGCCTGGCTGCTGCCGGCCGCGCTGATCGCGCTGGCCGGGATCGTATGGCTGTCGTGGGGCGCCGGGCGGGCCCGCCGGACTGGCGGGGCCCCCATGGTCGGTGGGGTTGCAGTGGCCAGTGGGGCTGGACAGGCCAGCTGGACCGGCCAGGCCGGTGCGGCCGGCTGGGCTGGCGGAGCTGGCCAGGCCGGCCGGGAGGGCGGGCTCAGCGAGGCCGGCCGGTTGCGGGCGGCCGCCCTGATCTGGGGCGGATCGCTCCTGATCACCGGCGGCGTGTTCAGCTACATGGCCGGGATCTTCCACCCGTACTACACGGTCGCGCTGGCCCCGGCGATCGGCGCTCTGGTCGGCATCGGCGCGGTGGAGGGCTGGCGGCGCCGGGACCAGTGGGCCGGCCGGATCCTGCTGCCGGTCATGCTCGCCGCCACCGCGTTGTGGTCCGGCGTGCTGCTCAACCGCACCCCGTCCTGGCATCCGTGGGTGCACGTGCTGGTCCTTGTCTGCGGGCTGCTCGCGGCGGCGGTGTTCGCCGCCTGGCCGGCTCTGGTGCCGGCGGTGCGGCGGGCCCGGGCGCGGACGGCGCTGACCGCCGGGACGGTGGTACTCGGCCTGACCGGCGCGCTGGCCGGCCCGGCCGCCTACACGCTGGCCACCGTGACCTCGGCGCACACCGGGGCCATCCCGTCCGCCGGACCGTCCACGGCTGCCTTCTCCGGCGGCGGCCCCGGCGGCGGATTCGGCGGTCGCCCTCCCGGCGGCTTCGGCGCTGGACAGCTTCCCGGCGGCACCACCACGCCCGGCGGCAGCACCGGCACGGGCGGCGGCAACGCACCCGGAGCCGGGACCTTCCCCGGCGGCGGAACCGGGACAGGAACCAGGCCGGGCGGCGGCGGCAATTTCGGCCGGCCTGGCGGTGGCGGCGGACCCGGTGGCGGGCTCAGCGGCAACACGCAGGTCAGCTCCGCGCTGGTGAAGCTGCTCGGGCAGGACGCGGGCCGCTACACGTGGGTCGCCGCGACCGTCGGCACGCAGAGCGCGGCCCCGCTGCAGCTGGCCGTCCGGCACCCGGTGATGGCCATCGGCGGGTTCAACGGCTCGGACCCGGCCCCCACCCTGGCCCAGTTCAGGAAGCTGGTCGCGGCCGGGAAGATCCACTGGTTCGTCGGCGAGAGCGCCAGCAGCTTCGGCGGCGGCACCGGTTCCGCGGCGCAGATCACCTCGTGGGTGGCCGCGCACTACCAGGCCCGCACCGTCGGCGGCGTCACGGTGTACGACCTGAGCCAGTAACTGTGCTAGCCGCTCGCTGCGGGCCGCTGGAGAGGCGCGCGCCCTGCCGGCGAGCCACGCCGGCGCGGCGAAGGCGCGCCTGCGCGAGCCAGGCTGCGCTGGGCGGGCGGTTTCCAGCGGCCCAGAGCGGCTAGCGCTGCGCTGCGGCCAGATCTAGGAGCTCGTCGAGGATCTCGCCGAAGGTGGCGGCGGCCAGGGTCAGGTGCCCGGCCGCGGGCAGAAGGTGGGTCCGCGCGCCGGGCAGCTGGCCGGCCAGCCAGGCGCCGTGCGCGCCGGGCACCATCAGGTCCTGGCCGCCCTGCCAGATCGACAGCGGGACCGGGCCGGACGCCAGCGCGGCCAGGCTGAACCCCCAGTCCGTGACGAAGGCCAGGTCGTCGTCACGCCACCCGGCGATCCCGGCCTCGAGACCGGCCTGCATCGACTCGGCCAGGTAGGCCGCGAACCCGCCCGCCAGCACCGACTTGTCGGCGTCCGACAGCAGGCCGCTCATCCCCGCAGCGATCTGCTCGGCGGTCAGCCCGCGCAGCTCCGGGGCCAGCCGGCTGAGCATGGCCTCCAGCGGCGCCGGGCCGGCCACCGCGGTGCCGAACTCCTGGATGTTCTCCTCGCCCATGCCGGCCAGCCAGTCAAGGCCGGCTGCGCCGTACGGCGCCACCCCGGCCAGCGACGCGGCCGCCAGGCAGCGGTCCGGCAGCAGCGCGGCGCAGGCCAGCGCGTGCGGCCCGCCGCCGGACCAGCCGGCCGTCAGGAACGGCCCGGCTTCCAGGTGGTCGAGCACCGCCGCGGTGTCGGCCGCCGCGTCCGCCACGGTCCGGCCCGGCTGCGGGGTGGACCGCCCGTAGCCCGGCCGGGCGTACATCACCAGGGCCAGCCCGCGGTCCGCCAGCTGGTCAGCGATCGGGCGATAGACGACAAGACCGCCAGGGGTCCCGTTGTGGAACACCAGGGGCCGCCCGCCGGGCCGCCCGGCCACCACTACCTCAAGTTCCCGCCCGCCAGGTCCCGGCACGGTCAGCCGCTGCTCGGTCATACGGCAGAGGGTAGACCGGCCCGGTCCCCGCCGTCACCGGGCACACCACGCCCACCGAGCCGGCCCAGGTCACGCAGGGCCGTGGCCCTTCTCTCGCCAGCAAGCCGCCGGCGGAGCCGGCCAGCTCGCGGGCGGCCGCGGCGCTGTTTTCCCGGCGAGCGGTCGGCGCTCCCTCGTTCTGAGAGCAGCGCTCGCCGGGAAGGCAGCGCGCATAGCGGCCTCCCGCGAGCCAGCAAGCACAGCTAGTTTGCTCTGATCCAGGTGTTGCTGAACCCGCCCGCGGAGTTGATCGCGCTGGTCGAGTCCTTGGCCGCGCCGCTGTTGTTGACCATGATGATCTGGGTCGGCGCCTGGCTGCCCAGCGACGTGCCGTTGGCCGCGGACGCGCTGTAGGTGACGGTGCCGAAGTTGGCCAGCGGCAGCACGCCGGAGCTGGACGACGGCGCCTCGGTGATCACCTCGGCGGAGGACCGGGACAGGCCGGACTGGCTCTTGACCGTGCTGTGGCTCCAGCCCTGCGTGGTGTCGGAGATCGTCAGCGTGTAGGTGCTCGTGCCGCTGAACGTCACCGAGGCGGTGAAGTGGTCACCGGGGCGGACCGTGTTCGTGTAGTTGACCGGGGCGGCCGGGAACATCTCGTACCACGAGTAGTACAGCGCGGTCCGGCCCGAGCAGTCCACCTCGGAGCCGGTCTGCTCGACCGAGTTGCTGTTGAACCCGTCAAGACCCACCCAGAAGCTGGAGTACTTGCGGCTGCCGCTGCAGTGGCCGGTCGGCTCGGTCCAGCTGGCCGAGATGCTGGTGAATGCGCCGGTCCGCGCCGGTAACCGCGTAGCCGGACCAGTTCGTGCTCTGGTCGGCGTGCCGCACTCCCCCGGCCGCCGGCGACACGCCGGACACGTGGTGCATCACGCCGCCGGGGTTCCAGCCGCGCACCGCCGGGCGCACCGCGTGGTGCGCCGCCGGGTGCACCGCTGCGGAGGCCGCGCCCGCGGCGAGCACAGAGCCCCCCACCACGGAGCCCACCACCAGGGCAAGAGTTGTGAACGGGATCGACCATCGTCTGAGCAAGGCAGGCTCCTTCATCGGAGAGCGCGCCGCCCGCCAGGAACCCCTAGCGGCTAGCGCGGTCAGCGGGGTCGCCGTGAACGTATATTGCGGTTAAGTAAAGGCGGAGATACGGAACGGTAAAGGCTTGGAATGTCATTTGCGTGGTTTGTCACATAACACTCATACGCACAATGCGTTTCACCCTGTCACAAGAGCACGCCCGCCAGAGACGGCCGCGGCGGGCGTTACCGTGGAAGCCCCCGGCCCCCAGGAGGCGTCATGCCGCTGCCCGCCGCTGCCCGCGGTAATCCCTTCACGCAACGGCTGTTCACGCCGCTGCCCGCGCGCTACGACCGGCTGGCCGAGGTCCTCTCGTTCGGCCAGAACGCGGTCTGGCGGCGGGCCATGGTCGACCGCATCGTGCCCGCGCCGGGCCAGCGGATCCTGGACGTGGCCTCCGGCACCGCCGGGGTCGCCCTCCAGCTGGCCCGCCGGACCGGCGCGGCCGTCGTCGGCGTGGACCTGACCGAGCAGATGCTGGCCGAGGGTCACCGCCGGGTGGCCGCCGCGGGCCGGGCCGGGCAGGTCGCCCTGGTGGCCGGGCGGGCCGAGCAGCTGCCCTTCCCCGACCAGTCGTTCGACTCGCTGACCTTCACCTACCTGCTGCGCTACGTGCAGGACCCGCAGGCGACGCTGGCCGAGCTGGCCCGGGTGGTCAAGCCGGGCGCCCGGGTGGCCAGCCTGGAGTTCATGCTGCCGCCCAGGCCGGTGTTCCGCCTCGGCTGGTGGCTGTACACCCGGCTGCTGCTGCCGGCCGGCGGCTACCTGACCGGCGGCCGGGAGTGGTACGACGTGGGCCGGTTCCTCGGGCCCAACATCTCCGGCCACTACCGCCGCTACCCGGTCAGCTGGACCGTGCGGGCCTGGCAGCAGGCCGGCTTCGAGCACGTCGGCTACCAGGTCATGAGCATGGGCGCGGGCCTGGTCATGTGGGGAACGCGGGCCGGTGGGTGAGCCCGGCGGCACGGAGCCTGCCAGCACGGGGCCTGCCAGCACGGGGCCTGCCAGCACGGGCGCCCGGCCGGCCTTCTACGCGGCCGGCCCCGGGCCGTGGCGGGACTGGTGGACGCTGCTGCACCCGCCGTACACCGCGTGGCACCTGTCCTATGTGGTCATCGGCGCCTGCCTGGCCCCGCGGGTGGACGTCGGCCTCCTGCTGCTCACGCTGGCCGCCTTCTTCCTCGCCGTCGGGATCGCCGCGCACGCGCTCGACGAGCTCAAGGGCCGCCCGCTGCGCACCAAGATCCCGTCCCGGATGCTGATCGCGGTCACCGTGGCCGGCCTGATCGGCGCGCTGGCCTGCGGCGCGGCCGGGATCGCCCAGGCGGGCTGGGGCCTGCTGCCGTACCTGGTCATCGGCCCGGTGCTGGTCATCGCCTACAACGCCGAGCTGGCCGGCGGCATCATCCACAACGACCTCGGCTTCGCCGTGTCCTGGGGAGCGTTCCCGCTGCTGACCGGCTACGCCGCGCAGACCGGCGGGTCGCTCGCGGCCGGCCCGGTGCTGGCCGCGGCCGGGGCCGTCGCGCTGTCCGCCGCGCAGCGCAGCCTGAGCACCCCGGCCCGCACGATCCGGCGGCGGTCCGCGCACGTCGAGGGCACGATGACGATGGCCGCCGGGCCCGCCGTGACCATCGACCAGGCCTTCCTCCTGGCCCCGCTGGAGGCCGCGCTGCGCGCGCTGACCTGGGCCACCGTGCTGCTGGCCAGCGCCCTGGCGGTGACCAGGCTGGGTTAGCGCGCCCCGGGTGAGCGTGCCCCGCCCGTCTGGGCCGGTCAGAGCACGTTCTTGCGCTGCAGATAGCTGAGTGAGGCCCAGCCGACCGGGACCGGCAGCCAGAACGTCAGCGTGCGGAACAGCAGAACCGCGCTGATCGCGGTCGCGCCGGGCAGGCCGGCCGCGGTCAGCCCGGCGGACAGTGCCGCCTCCACCGCGCCGAGGCCGCCCGGGGTGGGCATCAGCGAGCCGATCGCGTTGCCGGTCAGGTACACCAGCGCTACCGAGGCCAGCGGCACCGCGCCGCCCAGCGCCCGGATCGACGCGTCCAGGCACAGGATGTAGGCGACGGTCAGCAGGAACGCCCCGCCGAGCCCCTGGGCCAGCTTGACCGGCTGCTGGGCCACGTCCAGCAGCCGCGGGATCACCTCACCGAGCATCGGCGCCGCCCGGGCCCACAGCAGCCGGCGGCCCGCCGGGATCGCGATGATCACCAGCAGCACGGCCAGCCCGGCCGCGATCAGGTAGAGCGCCCAGGTGGGCGGCCGCAGCGAATGCCCGCTGGAGGTGCCGGTGATCGCCGCGACGATCACCAGCAGCGCGGCGTGCAGCGCGAACGCCACCGCCTGGGTCACTCCCACGCTGGCCGCCGAGTCCGCCGCCGACACGCCGCTGCGGCGCAGGTAGCGGATGTTCAGCGCGACGCCGCCGACGGCCGGCGGGGTTACCAGGGTCACGAACGAGCCCGCGACCTGGACCAGGAACGTGTAGACCGTCCGCAGCCGCTCCAGCACGAAGCCGGACAGCGAGTACGCCGCCCCTATGTAGGTGCTGGCCGACAGGATCAGCGCGGCCAGCGTCCACCGCCAGTCGGCCGACCGGAGCAGCTCGGCCACGTTCACCTCGGCCAGCTGGCTGGCCAGCAGGTACACCGCGGCCACCCCGGCGATCAGGGTGACCAGGGCGCGCGGCCGGATCCGCTCCAGCTGGGCCGGGGAGACCTCGTCCGGCTCCTCCGGGCCGAGCAGCTGCCGCCGCACCGCGGGCAGCACCTCCCGGTCCCGCTGCAGCGCCTTGCGGGTGCTCCGGTGCATGGCCACCGGCTGCAGCAGCGGCACCACGGCGGCCAGCTCGGCGGCGCCGAGCTTCTCCCGGGCCAGGTCCACGGACCGGTCCGGGCCGACCAGCACCGCCAGCTCCGCGATCAGCTGCGCGTGGTCCAGCCGGATCTGCAGGTCGGTGGCGGCCACGTCGCCGTTGCCCAGCCCGAGCAGCATCACCCCGCCGTCGTTGGTCACCTGGAGCTGGTCCGCGGTCAGCCCGCGGTGGGTGATCCGGTGCTCGTGCAGGCGCAGCACCTCGTCCCAGATCTGGCCGAGCTGCCCGTCGTCCGGCCGCGGCCGCAGCTCGTTCAGCGTGGTGCCGGGATGGTGGTCGTAGGCCAGCACGATCGCCTCCGGGCCGGCCTGGACAACGGCCCGCAGCCGGGGGGTGGCCACGCCCGCCTCGGTGGCTGCGTAGGACATCAGCGCCCGCCGCTCCACCGTCCGCTCCAGCGACAGCAGCGCGGTGCGCGACACCTGGGCCTGCAGCCGGACCGACCGGTACAGCCGGTACAGCAGGCCGGCCGCCTGCTGGTCCCGGTCCAGCACCATGATGTCCAGCCGCCGGCCGTCGTCCAGGATCGCGGCGTACCGCCGGGCCCCGGCCTCACGGCCGGGCAGCCGCAGCATGTCGGTGATGCCGCGGCCGGCCGGGCCGAGGGCCAGCGCGATCTCCGCCGCGGCCGGCCGCCGGGCCTGGTAGCCCGCCACGTAGCGGACGCCGAGCCCGACGACCCGGCCCAGCAGCAGCGCGATCACCAGGCCGAGCACGCTGGCCTGCGAGGCCAGCAGGCTGACCAGCGAGTACACGATGACGGTCAGCCACACCGCGGCCCGCCACCGGGGCCGCCCGGACAGCCCGATCGTGGTGGTGAAGGCGGCCAGCGCGGCCAGCGCCGGGTCGAGCGGCGCCAGGTTGTGCACCCCGGCCCGGCTCAGCGCGATCGCGTCGTAGACCGACTCCAGGCTGGCGGTGTGCAGCAGCAGGTTGAGCAGCGCTACGACCAGGGCGGCCAGCAGCCCGGTGGCGATGCCCTCGGCCAGGCGGGCCAGCTGGCGCCGGTACACCTGGCGGGCGGCCAGCGCGACCGGGAGGATCAGCAGCGCGATCGGGGCAACCGGCCGGGCCAGGTCCAGCAGCGGCTCCGGCAGCCGGCGGCTGGCCCCGACGATGTCGTGCTGGGTGCCGCCGGCCGCCGCGGACGCGGCCAGCCCGATGCCGATGGCCAGCGCCACCTGGATCAGGTCGGCCAGGCAGCGCAGCAGGTCGACCGGGCGCCGGACCCGGCCCTGAAGATGGTCGACGACACGGATCGCCGGGGCCTGGCCGCCCGGCGGCGCCCCCGGCGCGGGCCCCTCTGCCGGGCCTCGGCTGCGCATCGTCACGTAGTGATGTTTTCACCCCCGGGCCGGTCCCGGTGATCAAGGCTGCCGGATCTGCGTGTCAGGGCACTTCCTGGCCGGGTTAGCATTCGCACGTGGCGATAGGGCTCGGGATCGTCAAGCGCGTGCTGGTCGGCCGTCCGATGCAGAGCGACCGCCTCGGTCACACGCTGCTTCCGAAGAAGATTGCGCTGCCGGTTTTCGCCAGCGACGCGCTGTCCTCCGTGGCCTACGCCACCGAGGAAATCCTGCTCGTGCTGTCGGTCGGCGGGCTTGCCCTGTTCTCCTACACGCCCTGGATCGCCGCCGGGGTCGCCTTCCTGATGCTGGTCGTGGTCGCGTCCTACCGGCAGAACGTGCACGCCTACCCGTCTGGCGGCGGCGACTACGAGGTGGCGAGCACGAACCTCGGGCAGCGCGTGGGGCTGGTGGTGGCCAGCGCGCTGATGGTCGACTACGTGCTGACCGTGGCGGTGTCGGTGTCGTCCGGGGTGGCCAACCTGGCCTCGGCGTTCCCGGGCATGAACGGCTACGTCACACTGATCGCCGTTCTGGTGGTGGCCGCCATCGCGCTGGTCAACCTGCGCGGCGTCCGTGAATCCGGCACGGCGTTCGCGATCCCCACCTACTGCTTCGTCGGCGTGGTCGCGCTGATGATCGGCTGGGGCCTGATCCGCCTGGGCGCCGGCCATCACCTGCAGGCCGAGAGCGCGAACTACCAGATCAAGTCGGCCAAGGAGTTCAGCGGCCTGGCCCTGCTCTTCGTCCTGCTGCGCGCGTTCTCCTCCGGCTGCACCGCGCTGACCGGGGTGGAGGCCATCTCCAACGGCGTGCCTGCGTTCAAGAAGCCCAAGAGCAAGAACGCGGCCACCACGCTGGCCCTGCTGGGCGGCATCGCGGTCGCCATGTTCATCGGGGTGACCGCGCTGGCGCTGGTCAGCCACGTGCACGCGGCCCCCGCCCAGGACCTGGTCGGCCTGCCCGCGGGCCAGGAGCCGCGCACCGTGATCGCCCAGGTGGGCCGGGCCGTGTTCGGCGACACCTCGCCGCTGTTCTACGTCCTGCAGCTGGCCACCGCGCTGATCCTGGTGCTCGCCGCGAACACCGCGTTCAACGGGTTCCCGGTGCTCGCCTCGATCCTGTCCCGGGACGGCTTCCTGCCCCGCCAGCTGCACACCCGGGGCGACCGGCTGGCCTTCAGCAACGGCATCATCCTGCTGTCCGGCTTCGCGATCCTGCTCATCGTGATCTTCGACGCGTCCCCGACCCGGCTGATCCAGCTGTACATCGTCGGCGTGTTCGTGTCGTTCGTGTGCAGCCAGACCGGCATGATCCGGCACTGGAACCGGCTGCTGCGCACCACCACCGACCGCACGGCCCGGCGCCACATGTACCGGTCCCGGGTCATCAACACGGTCGGTGCCATCATCACCGCCGTCGTGCTGGTCATCGTGCTGATCTCGAAGTTCGCGGCCGGTGCCTGGATCGTCGTGGTGGCCATGCCGGTGATCTGGCTGACCATGCGCGGCATCTTCCGGCACTACGCCAACGTCGCGCTGGAGCTGACCCCGCCGCAGGACGCGCCGGTCACCCTGCCGTCCAGCAACCGGGCCATCGTGCTGGTGTCCAAGCTGCACCTGCCCACGCTGCGCGCGCTGGCCTACGCCCGCGCCACGAGCCCCAGCCACCTGGAGGCCATCACCGTCGAGGTGGACGAGGCCGAGACGGCGCGGCTCAAGGAGGAATGGGACCGCAGCGGGCTGGCCGTGCCGCTGACCGTGATCGCCTCGCCGTACCGGGAGATCACCCGGCCGGTGGTCGGCTACGTCAAGCGGCTGCGCCGGGAAAGCCCGCGCGACATCGTGACGGTTTTCATCCCCGAGTACGTGCTCGGCCACTGGTGGGAGCAGACCCTGCACAACCAGACGGCCCTGCGGCTCAAGGCCAGGCTGCTCCAGCAGCGCGGAGTGGTCGTCGCCAGCGTGCCGTATCAGCTGAGATCGGCCGTCCGCCGCCAGGGCGAGCAGCTTCCCGGGCCGATGCAGCTGGGCGGCACCCCCACGGCGGGCCGCCGCGCCGTGGACCAGGCCGTCGGGGCCCGGGCCGCGAATCAGGGGGCCATCATCCGCCGCCCGGGCGAGCCGGTCGTCGACCCGCTCGCCGCCGCGGCGGGTGCCGCGGCCGCCCAGGCCGGCGGCGAGACGGGGGCCGGGCCCGACGGGCGGCGGCCGGAACCGGGGCAGGCCAGTGACGGCGACGGCACGGGCAGCGGGCAGCGGCTGCGCAAGCTGCCGGTGCTGCGCCGGCTGACCGCCGCCAAGGATGACCTGCACGCGCACGAACTGCAGGCCGAGATGGAGGTCAGCCACCCGCGGGTGACGCCGATCGCCGAGGTGGTGGACCGCCAGGTCGCGGACGTGGCGGGCACCCTGCGCACGGTCACGCTGCGGCCGCGCGGGGCGAGCCTGACCATGGAAGCCGACCTGTACGACGGCAGCGGCAACATCACGCTGATCTGGCTGGGCCGCCGGGACATCCCCGGCATCAAGCCGGGCCGGAAGATCGAGGTACGCGGCCGGGTGTCCAGGATCAAGGGCGAGCTGACGATCTACAACCCGGACTACGAGCTGCAGTCCTCCCCCGGCAGCGACTGAGCGCCCAGCGCCGGGCTGCTCTCGCGGCGGGCGGCGGCCCCGGCGCCCGCACCAGCGTCCGTGCCGCGCCGGGCCGGCGGCGGTGAACCGGTAGCCCATGCCCGGCTCGGTCAGCAGGTAGCGCGGCCGGGCCGGGTCCGGCTCGAGCTTGCGGCGCAGGTGCGCCATGTACACCCGCAGGTAGTTGCCCTCGGTCTCGTACTGCGGTCCCCACACCTCGGCCAGCAGCTGCCGCTGGCTGACCAGCCGGCCCGAGTGCCGGACCAGGATCTCCAGCAGCTGCCACTCGGTCGGGGTCAGCCGCACGTCCCGGCCGGCCGCGGTCACCCGCTTGGCCGCCAGGTCGACGGTGAAAGCCGGGGTGACCACCACCGGCTCGTCCGGCGCCGGGCTGGCGCGGCGGACCGCGGCGCGCAGCCGGGCGAGCAGCTCGTCCATGCCGAACGGCTTGGTCACGTAGTCGTCCGCGCCCGCGTCGAGCGCGGCGACCTTCTGGCTCTCCTGGCCCGCCGCGGACAGCACGATGATCGGCGTGGCCGACCAGCCGCGCACCCCGCGGATCACCTCGGTGCCGTCCATGTCCGGCAGCCCGAGATCCAGGATCACCACGTCGGGCCGCTCGCTGGCCACCGCGGCCAGCCCGCTGGCGCCGTCCGCGGCGACCGAGACCTCGTACTGCCGGGCGGCCAGGTTGATCCGCAGGGCGCGAAGGATCGGCGGCTCGTCGTCGATGACCAGGACGCGGGTCATGACGGGGCGGGCTGCGGGGCCGCCGCCGGGGCGTGCACGGCGGGCAGCCGGACCCGGATCGTCAGCCCGCCGCCCGGCGTGTCCGCGGCGGTGACCGAGCCGCCCATCGCATCGACGAAGCCCTTGACCACGGCCAGGCCCAGGCCCACGCCGTTGCCCGCGCGGGCGCCGAGCCGCTCGAACGGCTCGAACATCCGCGCCTTCAGCTCCCCGGGCACGCCGCGGCCGTGGTCCACGACCTCCAGCACGACCTCGTCGCCGTCCGCGTGAGCCTCCAGGGCCGGCGGCCGCCCCGGCGGCGACCAGGCCAGCGCGTTGGCGAACAGGTTGGCCAGCACGCGCTCGAGCAGCCCCGGGTCGGTGCGCATCAGCGGCAGCCCGTCGGGCACGGACAGCTGCAGGCGGGCGCCGCCGTCCAGGCCGAGCAGGGCCACCGGGGCGACCTCGTCGACCGCGGTGGGCCGCAGGAACGGCTGCAGCGAGCCGGCGGCCAGCCTGCTCATGTCGAGCAGGTTGCCGATCAGCGCGTCCAGCCGGTTCGCGGACTCCTCGATGGTGGCCAGCAGCGCGGCCTCGTCGTCGGCGGTCCACTGCACGTCGGTCTGCCGCAGCGTGCTGACGCTCGCCTTGATCGAGGCCAGCGGCGTGCGCAGGTCGTGGCTGACCGCGGCGAGCAGGGCGGTGCGCATCCGGTTGCCCTCGGCCAGGGCCTCGGCCTGGGCGGCCTGGGTGCGCAGCCGGTCCCGGTCCAGCGCGGCGGCGGCCTGCGCGGCGAACCCGTCGAGCAGGCGCGCGGTCATCGGCGGGTACTGCCCGGCGACCTCCAGGGCCAGCCCGGGCTGGATCTCGGTGATGGTGATCAGCGCGCCGTCCGGGGCGGTGCCGGACGAGGCGACCGGCACCCAGGTGGGCCCGGCCTCCTCGATGAGCGCGGCCCGGCCGTGCCAGGTGCCGGTCAGGTGGCGGAGCACCGCGGCCGGGGTGTCATCGCCGCCGAGCACGGTCTGCGCCAGGGCGAGCAGCGAGGCGGCCTCCTCGGAGCTGCGCGCGGCCTGCACCGCGCGGCGGGCGGCCAGGTGAACCACGCTGCTCACGGTGACCGCGACGGTGACGAACAGCAGCAGGGCCAGCAGGTTCCGCGGCTGGTCGATGGTGAGCGTGTGCAGCGGCGGGGTGAAGTACCAGTTGATCAGCAGGCTGGCGCCGATCGCCCCGGCCACGGCCGGCCAGAACCCGCCGACGATCGCGATGGCGACCACCACGACCAGGTAGAGCAGCAGGTCGTCGGTCAGGTCCAGGTGGGGGCGGGCCGCGGTGAGGGCGAGGGTCAGCAGCGGCAGCCCGGCCAGGAGGAGGGCGCCAGCCAGCAGCCGCCGGGTGCTGATCGCCCCCGGCAGGCCCCGCGTGCGGGGCCGCCGCGCCGCGGCTGGCCGGTCCACGCTTCCCAGTCTGGACCCCGCGAGCACGGAGCGCATCACCAGGTGAAGCAGGATGCCGGCCAGCGCGGCGCCGCCGATGATCCCGATGGCCGGGATCGACAGCGGCCCGGCCGGCCGCAGCTGGCCGTAGGGCGGGCCGGAGAAGCCCACCGCGGTCAGCCAGCCCGCCAGGGCGAGCAAGGGCGCGGCGGCCAGCTCGGCCACCGCGCAGGCCGCCGCGACGATCACCGCGGCCCCGGTCAGCACCCCGGTCGCGGGCAGCTGCCCGCCAGCCAGGGCGGCGGCCGCCCCCAGGACCAGCAGCGCCGCGAAACCGGCTGGCAGGGAGAGCGGCGCTGCCAGACCGCTCTTGCTCCGGACGGACCTCTGCACGTTTCCAGTCCACCCCGGGCCGGCCCGGATTCCGCTGATCTTGACGCGTTCTTAACGCCGCCCGGCCAGGTCCTAACGCGCTCTTAACACGCCCCGGCCGGCGGCGGCCTGCGCCCGGAACTGGCTATGCGCCGGACGGCTGCGGCATCAGCGCCCAGCTGCGTGAGCAGCGAGACCTGGTCGTAGTAGAGGTCGCCGCCGACGACCCGCCCGTCCCGGTCGAAGTGCCACATCTCGCACAGCGGCAGCGTGAACTCCTTGCCGGTGGCGGGGAGCGGTCCGAACGGCCCGTCATGCGTGCCGGTGACGGTGAAGGTGCACGCCACCGTCTGGCCAGCGTCGAAGTACCGGGGGGCGGTGACCCTGATGTCAGAGGCGGCTTCCACCCACCCGGGCAGGAAGTCGTCCCTGAACTCCTGGGGCGTACTGAACGTCCGGCCCTGCGAGTGATCAGTCCAGCTGATGCCATCGGCGTACTGCCTGGTCATGGCCACAAAGTCCCTCCGGTTGAAGGCTTCGTGACCAGCGCGGTGGGTCTCGACATTCGGTGATTCCATGACTCCTCCTTGGCGGTTCTGGCCGCGGTTGACGAGATCATGGTCGCGGCGGCTGCTTGCGCGGACCGTTCGGCAGCCTTTCCCCGTCCTTTCCGTATCCTTGCTGTCAACGACAGCAAGGAGAGTTGACCGAGGTCGCCTGATGGGTCAGTGGACGAAGGCCAGAATCCAGCTGTGCGGGCGCTTCGTCGCCGACCTCGACGGCTCCCGCATCGAGGACACGCTGCCCGGCCGTCTGGGGCGGGTCCTGTTCGCCTACCTCGTCCTCAACCGCGCCCGTCCAGTGCCCCGCGACACGCTGCTCATGGCTGTCTGGGGCGAGGACGCCCCCGCGGAGACGAGAAACGCGCTGAACGTGCTGCTGTCCAAGCTGAGGCACGGTGTGGGCGCCGAGCATTTCCGGGGACGGACCGAGATCGAGCTTCTCCTGCCGCTGACGACCTTCGTCGACGTCGAGGCGGCCCTGGAGGGTGCCCACCGGGCGGAGTCCGCCATCGCGGCGGGACGGTGGGCGCAGGCGTGGGGTCCGGCCGGGATCGCCTACCACGTCGGCACCAGGCCGTTCCTCGCCGGGCTGGAGGCGCCCTGGATCGACGAGTGGCGGCGCCGGCTGGAGGACGTCCGGCTGCGCGGGCTGGAATGCTTTGCCGCGGCCGGCCTCGGCCTGGGCGGCCCGGCGCTGGCCCAGGCCGAGGAACGCGCCAGGATGCTGACCGGGCTCGCGCCCTACCGTGAGACCGGGCACCGCCTGCTGATGGAAGCGCTCGCGGGCCGTGGCAACGTCGCCGAAGCGCTCCGTGCCTACGAGCGGCTACGGGTCCTGCTCCGGGAAGAGCTCGGGATCGCGCCCAGTCCCACCGTGCAGGACGTCCACCGGCGGCTGCTGCACAACGCCGGCAGCTAGAGCTGCTCGGCCTGCGCGACGAGGTCCTCGAGCGTCACGTTGCCGACCAGTTCGGGATGCAAGACGCCCATATGGTCTTGCGCGTTCTCCCAGAACTCATCGTCGTTGTAGCCCTGGATGACATACCCGCACGTGCAGGTAATCCTCAGCGCCATCGCCAGCCTCCAGGTCAGCCCGCTGCCATCTTGACGCGCTGTCACCAGGGATGCAAACAACAGGGACGCAAACCAGGTCCGCCGTCGTAACGGCAGGCTCCTTACGGGGACAGCGGGGCGGAGCGGGCGGGCGGGTGGCTGAGGAGGTCGCGGTAGAGGGCGGCCGTGTCGGGGTGGGGCTCGCCGCCGGGGGCTATGTCGGAGATGACCGTGAGGCAGTGAGTCCAGGCTTCGCGGACTCCCGAGAGGTTGCCGGTGGCGTGCTCGGCACGCATCAGGGCCCGCCACAGCTGCTCGGCGGAGACGTCGCCGGCCAGGCCGGCCCGGGCCGCGCGGGCTGAGGCCGACGGGTCGCCGGCCGCGAGGTCGAGGGACGCCAGCAGGTCGGCGACGTCGACGATCTGGGCGCGGACGGTTTCCGCGAAGGCGAGATCCAGCCACCAGTGGTAGCAGCCGGTGAACGGCTGGCCGCGGACCAGCGCCAGGGCGTCCCGCAGGCTGGCCCGGTCGCGGTGGGCCAGGCCGCGCTCGGCCAGCGCGGAGAACTCGGACCAGTCGAACCGCGCCTCGGGGTGCAGGGCGTACTGGCCGCCGCCCAGGTGGACCACCCATTCCCGGCCGTCGGGCGCGCGGCCGAGCTGGCGGCGGGTCCGGGTGATCAGCTGGCGCAGCGAGTCGCTCGGCTTGGGGTGATCGGGGTCGGCGCCGAGCAGGGTGCCGAGCTGGGCGTTGGACAGCCCGACCGGGCTGTTCAGGGCCAGGGCCAGGATCAGCTGGCTCTGCGCGGGCAGCAGCGCCCCGGCCGACCCGTTGACGGTGAACGAGCCGAGGATGCCGATCCGCAGCGAGGCCCGGTCCGGGGCCGGGGGGCTGGCCACCCGGCCGGTCCCCTCGCCGGCCCGGCTGGCTGCCGGGCCGGCGGCGTCCGGGCGACCAGGCCGGGCCGGACCGGCCCGGTCGCCGTCGGACGCCAGGACCGGACTGAGAGGCCGCCCGGACCCCTCAGCCCGGCCCGGCGGGCCGTCCCCGGCCAGCGCTCCCCCGCTGGCCGGGTCCAGCCCGCCGGGCAGTCCCACCTGCCGGCCGGCCGTGCCCCGCCTGCTGCCCCGCCGGCCTGCTCTGCCCCGCCGGAAGTCCCGGTGTCCGGGCCGGCCGCGTGCCCGTTGCGGCTGAGCTGCGCGCCCCTGTCGAGCAGCTCGTCGTGGTCGAGCACGGGGGCCCCGCTGAGCTGCGCGCCCGGCGGGTCGTCGGTCTGCCAGGCGGGCCGGGCGGGCGGCGCCCGGTGCCGGGCCCGGGAGCCGCGGCGGCACCGGGTCCCAGTCCGCGGCCAGATCCGGATCCTGAGCCGGGTCCCAGCCCGGGACAGCCGGGTCCCAGCCCGGGCTGGCCGGATCCGCGGCCGGGACATCCGGGTCCCAGCCGAGCTCGGCCAGGCCCGCGTCAGGATCGGGGTCGAACGGGTCGGGATAGGCCCCGTCGGGATGGGCCCCGTCGGCATCGATCCCGGCGTCGGCCGGGTCCCAGTCGGAGGAGCCACGGCCCGGGTCGGTGTCGTCAGCCTCGTCCCAGTCCGGCCAGGACTGCGGCGTGATCGCGGCGGACCAGGCCGAGCCGTCGTACGGCGGCTCGCCGGCGGCCACGTCGCCGGTGGCGGCCGCGGTCTCGAACAGGCTGATGATCGCCTCGTAGTCGGCGCTGGTCAGCACCTGCGGGCGGACCTGGAGCTGCAGCGGGGTGATCCGGGCCAGGATGCCGCCGGGCCGGTCCGGGTCCGCGGCCAGCGCGAACACCGACGGCGCGGCGGCGGCACTCCCCCCGTCCGGGTCGGCGGCGACCAGCGCGGCGATGCCGCCCGGCTCGGCCGAGATGTCGGACAGGAACGCGAGCTGCGCCTCGTTCGGCGGGACCTTGCTGACCAGCAGGGTCAGCGACCAGTCCTCATCGTCCGGCTCGGTGATCCGGCGGTACCGGACGTCGACCGCGCCGCCGTCGCGCAGACGGCGCTGCAGCGTGACCGCCTTGGCGGCGAGCAGGTCGAGCGCCTCGTCCAGGGTCTCGCAGGCGGTGGCCCGGCCCCCGGCCACCTCGAGCTCGTCGTAGCCGACCAGGATCAGGTCGTACCAGCCGGCCAGCTCGCTGGTGGCCAGCTCGGCGGCGGCCGTGGCGAGGACCCGGCCGGCCAGCTGGGACGGCCCGTCGACCACGGTCACCCGCAGGTGCTCCAGGTCGGCCAGCAGGTAGCCGCCGCCGTCCGCGGCGCCCGCGGTGAGCAGCCCGGGCAGCAGGTCACCGCGGCCGCCCGGCGGGCCTGGCGGCTCGGGCGCGGGCAGCGGCAGCAGCCAGGCCATGCCCTGGCGGCCGCCGGGGATCGTGAACGGCGGCGGGGGCGGCTCGCTGGACGGCGCCGCCAGCAGCAGCTCCATGGCGGACGCCCGGAGGTGGATGCCCGCGATGTCGGCCAGCTGCTGGCCGGACGCGGTCAGGCCGGTGCCCAGGCCGGCCAGCGCGGCGCGCAGCGCCGGCGCGGGCGGCACGGCCGGCGCGGCGGTCCGCAGCCGCTGCTCGGCCTGGACCACCGGGGCGCTGGCGGGCAGCGGGATGCGGCGGCCCGGCCGCCTGTTCTGCCGCTGCCGGTGGCGCAGCCGGGCCAGCGACACGACCACTCCGCCGGCCAGCATGCCGGCGCCGAACACGGCCAGCGGCGGGACCTCCTGCTGCGAAGCGACCGTGGTGACCTCCACGGGCTTCCGGTGCGCGCCGGGACCGGGCGAGGACGTGCGGTACGGCGGCGGCAGCGCGCCGGACGCCGGGCCGGACGGGCTGGCGCCGGCGCCCCGGTGCGGGTGGCGCAGCGGGTGATGCCGGCTCGGGTGGCCCGGGTGGTGCACCGGGTGGCCGGGCGCGGGCTGGCGGCCGGCGGCCGGGCCCGGCGGCCCGGGCAGCTGGAGCACCCAGCCCGGCTGGATGATCGCCGGGTCGCGGAACACCTCGCCGTGGCCCATCGAGTGCCCGGAGTTGAGCTCGGCGATCTCGGGGAACCGGTCCCCGGCGCCGAGGTAATGCTCGGCGATCGTCCACAGGCAGTCCCCGGGCCGGACGACTACCGCCTGGAATGCGGCCATGTTCTTCCCCTGACCGTCAGCCGCCTGGTTCTGCCCGGCCACGGCGGGCGCCGCCGGCGCCGCCGGGGCCGCGGGCTGGTCCAGCGCGGTCAGCGTGACCACCGGGGCCAGCGTGCTGGCTGGTCCCGTGCTGGCTGGTCCCGCGTGCGCACCGGGCGACGCGGCCAGCACCACCGGCGCGGCCGGGGCGGCGGCCAGCACCGACGACACCGGGTTGCTGAACGTCATCGCGGCCAGCGTGACCAGCTGGGCGGCGAAGCCCTGCAGCCCGCCGATCCGCAGCCGCGGGGCCCGCCGCCCGCGCAGCAGGGCCATGGTCTCGGCGAGCACGGCCGCCGTGAACAGGGCCCAGGCGCCCCAGCTGACGTCGCGGACCGCGGCGAGGAACACCGTGCCGGTGTCGCGGTGCAGCAGGCCGGCGGTGATCTGGTGCATGGACGGCAGCCGCCGCGGGAGCGGGCTGCCGCCGAACCGGTACAGCGCCAGCGGCAGGCCAACGACCAGGACCAGCAGCGTGAGCGTGGCGGCCAGCCCGCGGGCGGCAGCCCCGGAGCGGCGGGTCATGCGCCTGGTCCCGTCACGCCGGCCTCCAGCGAGGCCACGGCCGAACCGGTGGCGCTGACCGAGTTGATCCCGATGAGGGACAGCACCTGGGTCGGCTTGGTGATGGTGACCGTGACCCGGATCGAGGCCCGGCCCTGCGGGACGACCGTGCCGGTGTACCCGCCGCCGGCCAGGTAGGCCCGCGCCGCGGCGACGGCCTGCTGCTGGTCAACAAGGAACTGCCCGGTCGTGTAGGCCGCCGACTGGCTGACCCGGCCCGCCCCGGCCCGGGCCGCTTCCTGTGCGACCGCGTCGGCGTTCTGCGCGGCATCCAGCTTCGTGCCACCGTCGACAACGATCCCGAACAGGGCCAGCAGGCCGACGAACATCGCGGCCAGCATCAGCGTGATCGAGCCCCGCTCGGCATCGGGGGCTGGCGGTGGGTCTGGGTGCCATGGCGCCGATCGTGCCGGAGAGGGTGTGACAATCGCTGTGACAGCGCGTCTGGCCAGGTCACAGGCCTGTGACAGCAGTTCCGCAACAACCATGACGGTCACCTCGACCGGTAGGGGTCCAGCGGCGAGGTGAAGCTCGCCCGCAGGGTCTTGCTCCCCGGCAGGCCGGGGACGAGCAGATCGGAAAGCCGCACCACGCACGTCACCGACGCGCTCACGTGCGCGGGCTGGCCCACCGGCACCCCGAACCCGGCGGTGTTGACGGTGACCACCGGGCGGCAGTCCAGTGAGTCCTGGCGGAGCGCGAACGTGGCGCTGGCCAGCGCGGCCGCGTGCGCCTCCGCCGGGCTCCTGGCGATCGACGCCTGCCGGGCCGCGTCCCGGGCGGCGGCCTGCACCGCGCCCTGCGCGATCGACGTCCGCCCGGCCGCGACCAGCAGCGCGATCAGCGCGAGGATGACCGGGGCCAGGATGAGCAGCTCCAGGGTCGCGTCGCCGTCGTCGCGGCGGCGCCCGCGCCTGCGGCTTTGGCTGCGCTTCGTCATGCGGCTGACTCCGAGGGGTAGCTAAAGGGTTACGGTTCCGCGGCGGCCGGCGGCCGCCCGGCAGGCCGGCGCTACGGGGTGGTGAACCGCTCCACCGGCGCCCTGGCCACCTCGCGGACCCGCACGGTCAGGCCCGGGACCAGCGACGGGGCCTCGCCAGTCACAGTGATCTGCACAGTGGCCTGGCCGCTCCCGGCCGCCGACGCGGCCGGCGAAAGCAGGAACCCGGACCCGTGCCGCCGGGCGAACGCCACCGCCGTGTCCGGGCCCGCCTGCCGCGGCGCATTGAACTGGCGGGCCGCGTCGGTGCCCTGGCGGGCCGCGGCCAGCGCCGCCTCCCGGGCCAGGAACCACAGCGCGAACTGGGCGATGAACAGCAGCGCGGCCAGGAACACCGGGACGATGATCACGTAGCTCAGCGTCAGCGCCCCGCGCTCCTGAGGCCCGGACCGCGCTAACCGCCCGCCCGGCCGCCGGGGCCGCCTGCGATCGGTCACGGCTCAGCCGCCGAGCTTGCTCGCGAACTTGGAGACCGCGTTGTTGAACATGATCCCGGCCGCCAGCGCGGCGGCCACCAGGATGCCGGCGATGACGATCCACTCCAGGGTGACCGCGCCGGACTCCGGGTGGCCGGACCGGGCCGCAGCCACCCGGGCGCGGGCCCGCGCCAGCAGGTAGCACAGCGCGGTCCAGGCTGGATCATTCATGGTGATGCCTCCTCAGGCAGGGCGGCGGGACGCTATCCCGCCCCGAGCGTCCGGTACACGACGGGGAACACGATCAGCAGCAGGAAGCCCGCGCCGAGCAGCGCGATCGGGATGACCATGGTCGTGCTGCGCGACCCGGACACGGCCCGGTCGGCGGACAGCGCCGCGGCGCGCATCGACGCGGCCCGCGCGGTCAGCGTGCCGATGATCCGGGCGCCTTCCTGCCCGGCCACCCCGGCGATGTCGGCCAGGTCGGCGAGCTCCGGCACGCCGGTCTCGGCGGCCAGGTCGGCCAGGCCCGACCAGGGCGCGCGGCCGGCCCGGCGGGCGGCGTCGAGCGCGGCGGCGATCCGCTGGAACGCCCAGCCGCCGCCGAGCGCCGCGGCGGCCTCCAGCGCCTCGGTCGGCGCGGACCCGGCCCCGCGCTCCAGCGCGACCAGGTCCAGGTAGCTGGTCAGCGCGTGCCGGAAGTCGGCCCGCTTCTCCGCCGCGTTGATCTTGGTGACCAGGTCCGGGGCGAGGAACAGGGCGCCGCCGAGGACCAGCGAGGCGAGCACCGGCACGGCCAGCGGCAGCCGGTGCCCGGCGGCCAGCAGCAGCGCGCTGAGCACCGGCACGGTGGCCAGCCCGGCGAACCCGCAGGTGATCTTGCTGGCCAGGAACGACTCCCGGTCCTGGCCGAGCAGGGCCAGGTCGGGGCCGGGTGAGGGCAGCCAGGGCAGCGCGGCGCCGATCCGCGCGGCCAGCCCGGCCCGCCGCCCGCCCCCGCCCGCGGGCGCGGCGGTCACCGGCGCCGCCGCGGCGGGCGCGTCCAGCCGGTTCACCGCGGCGTCCAGCCGGGGCGCGGACGGCAGCAGCTCGCGCAGCAGCAGCCACAGGCCCAGCCCCGCGAGCAGCCCGGCCGCTACGACCCATCCGCTGAGCGTCATCGCCGCCTCCCGGGCCGGGCCAGGCCGCCGGCCCGGCCCGGGCCGGCGCCGGGCCCGGCCACCCGGCCTGGTCCGGTTCGGCCGGCGGGTCGAGGAACCGCCCCGGCGCCGGGATGTTGCCCAGCCGGTGCAGCCAGGTCAGCCCGAACGCGTACAGCCCGGCGACCATGGCCAGCACGACCTGCCCGGCGACCGTGCCGTACGGCGCGGAGTAGTGCCTGTTCACCACCGCGATCACGGTGAAGATGACCACGAACACGACGATCCAGCGCACCGTGGTCCGGTGCTGGGCCCGCTCCGCCTCGATGTCACGGCGGCCGGCCACGTCCCTGGCCAGCATCTCGGCCAGCGACCTGAGCACGTCGTGAGCGCCCGCGCCGCGCCGCTTGGTGGCGATGATCAGGGCCGCCGCGATCCGGTCCCCGGCCGGGTCGTCGATCTCGGCGGCGAACGCGCGCAGTGCGGTCTCCGTGCTCGCCCGCGCGGACAGCCGCCGGGCCAGCGCACCGACAGGACCGGCGATCTCGGCCGGCGCAGTCCGCGCGCTGGCCTCGAGCGCGTCCTCGAGCCCGCGGCTGGCGGTCAGCATGTCGGCCAGCCGCCGGGCCCACTGCTCCAGCGCCTCCAGGGCCGCGGTCCGCCGCCTCTGCTGCGACCCGGACATCAGCCGGGGCAGGAACAGCGCGGCTGCCACGGCCGAAAGCCCGGCCACCGGCCAGCGGGTGATCAGCAGCACCCCAAGCCCGGCCACGACCGCGAGCAGCACCCGGCGGCCAGATCCCGCGGGCAGCCGCGCCCGCAGCACCGACGGCGGCGTACCCGGCGCCGGCGCCCGCCGGGTCAGCTCGGCCGCGAGCAGCACCAGCCCCGCCGCAACCAGCGCGCCGGCGACAGCGGCGAGCACATTCACCGGCGGCCGTCCGTTCTGGCCGTCAGGCGCTGGTGGTCGAGCATGGCGGGCTGGAAGCCGGCCGCCTGCAGCCGCGCCAGCATGCCCGGGGACGGCGAGTGAGCCGCCGCGGCCAGCCCGGTGGAGCCGGGCAGGAACAGCCGGTTCACCGACGGGCGGTCGGTGTCGCCGGGCGCCATGACCTCGAGGATCTCCGAGACGTAGCGGACCGTCCTGTGGCCGTCGTAGCGCCGTCTCACGTGCACGATCAGGTCCACCGCCATGCCGACCAGGATGTGGATGGCCCGCTCGGCCAGGGCGAGGCCGCCGCGCAGGCCGAGGATCAGGATGCGGTCGAAGGCCTCGCCCGGCGAGTTCGCGTGCAGCGTGCACATCGAGCCGTCCTGGCCGGAGTTCATCGCCTCGAGCATCGGCATGATCTCGGACCGGCGGACCTCGCCGACCAGGATGCGCTGCGGGTTGTGCCGCAGGGCGTGCGCGATGAGGTCGTGCAGGGAGATGCCGCCGACGCCCTCGGAGTTGGCCTCGCGGGACTCGAACGCGATCACGTCCGGGTGCCGGGCGGTGCCGTGCAGGTACAGCTCGTACTCGGTCTCCAGGGTGGCGACCCGCTCCCCCGGCGGGATCTCGCTGGCCAGCGCCCGCAGCATGGTCGTCTTGCCGGCGTTCACGCCGCCGGTGACGATGATGTTGCACCGGCTGCGGACCGCCGCGGCCAGGAACGCGGCCACCGTCTGGTCCACCGTGCCGAGCTGCACCAGGCGGCTCAGCGTGACGTCCAGCTGCCCGTGCCGCCGTACCGACAGGCACGGCCGCGGGGTCACCGCCATCGTCGCGGTCAGCCGCGCGCCGCCCGCCAGCGCCACGTTGACCAGCGGCGCCGCGGCGGAGAAGTCCCGCGAGGTCTGGCCGCCGCGGGCGGCCCAGGTCCGGCACAGCTCGATCAGCGCGTCGTCGCTGGCGGCGATCGGCGGGGCCAGCACCCGCTCCCCGGTGGCGTAGGTGATCCACACCTGGTCGCAGCCGTTGACGTCGATGTTCTCCACGGCCGGGTCGCGCAGGTACACAGCGAGCGGGCCGAGGCCGTACCGCTGGTCGTACACCGCCTGGGCGAGCGCCTCACGGTCGGCCGGCGAGGGAACCGGCATGCCGGACCGGGCCCGCCGCTCGGCCCAGGCCCGGGCCGCGTCCCTGATCAGCGGCAGGACCGTGTCCGGCGCCGCGCCGTCGTCCAGCCGGCTGGCGACCAGCGCGAGCACCTCGGACACACCCTGCGCCACCAGCGGGTCGGCGGACGCCGCAGACGACGCGGGCGGCGACGGCAGCTGCGGCCCGGTCACCGGCCCGGCCGGGGGCCCGCTGCCGCCGGGCGGCCGCTGGTGCGCGGGGCGGTGCGCCCCCCGCGCGGTCCGGGTCGGCAGCGGCGGCGCGGCCCGCGCCGCCGGCGGCGCGGCCGCGCCGCCCGGGCCGGTCCCCGGATCGGCAGGCGCAGCCTGGTAACCGTCGTGGTCCGGCAGCGGCGCGGGCGGCCAGCGCAGGCTGCTCATGGCCCGCCCACCACGTCAGCGGCCCGGAACGGAGCCCGTGCGTCGCCCCGCCCCGGCGGCGCCCACCCGGCCGCGCCCCGCGGGCCGGCCGCGGGCCCGTCCGGCTGACCCGGATCCGCTCCCCCGCCCGCCCGGCTGGTCAGCTCAGCCCAGGGGGGCTTTCCCGGCTGGCGGGCCGGCGACGGGCCGGCCAGCTCCCGCAGCTGCTTCCCGGCCAGCACGGCCGACCGGATCAGCGGCCGCGAGTCGAGCCGCCGCCGGCGGCCGATCCCGTCGGACAGCACCTGCGCGGTCTGGTCATCCTGCGGAAGCGCGGCCGCCGCCGGCACGCCCAGCGCCCGGGACACGTCTTTCGCCGCGTACGGCCCGTCCCCGGCCAGCAGCAGCACCACCCGGTCCAGGCCGCCGAGCAGCTGGGACAGCATCTCCACCCGGGGCCGGGCCCGCGCGGCCTGGCGCAGCGTGGGCCGCAGCACCAGGGCCACCACGTCCGCCTGGGCCAGCACGGGCAGCGGGCCGTCGGCGGCGTCCAGCCGGCCGCAGTCGGCGATCACGTCGATCGGCAGCGTGGCGAACATCGCGGCCAGCGCCGGCCAGACCGGGATCAGGCTGCCCGCCTGCCGCGGGTCGGACAGCCCGGCCAGCAGCATCCGCTCCCTGGCCTCGTCCAGCTCGGTGAGCTGCGGCCACAGCGCGCGGGTGACGTCGTCCGGGCCGCGGCCGGCGTCGAAGGCCAGGCTGAGCAGCCCGCGGTCGGCGTGCAGGTGCCCGGCGAACAGTCCGGCCAGCACGTCACCGCCGCTGGGGTCGCATTCGGCCAGGATGACCCGGGACGGCCAGCCCAGCGTCAGCGCGAGCGCCGAGGTGGTCACCCCCGGTGAGCCGCCCGCGGAGATCAGCGCGAACAGCGCCATCAGGCGGCCCGCTTGGTGACCAGCAGGGCGAACAGGCCGGTCGACGCCTGCTCGCCGACCTGGGTCGCGGAACTGGCCGGCACCAGCAGGTCGACCACGTCGAATCCGTCCTCGTCCGGGGTGGTGCTGACCCGCTCCACCACGCCGGCCACCGGGCGGGTGAGCACCGGCACGAACCCGGTACTGCCCGCGGACTGCCCCTGGTTGCCCGGGGTGGCGATGATCACGACCTGGTCGCCGGGCGACAGGCCGCTGGCCGGCAGCGAGGACGGCCGGACGGCCAGCGGGACGAGCTGCTGGCCCGGCCCCGGGGGCACCGTGGTGGTCAGGTCGGCCGGGGTGAGCAGGGTGCCGGGCCGCAGCGGGATCGCCGCCACCCGGCCGACGACCTGGTTCAGCTGGCCGCCGGGGATGCTGGTGATGCCCGGGCCCGCGGCGATCGACGAGGTGCCCACGTCCGAGTTGGTGATCTTCTCCCCGGCGGCCACCGGTGCCGTTACCACCAGCACCGGGACCTGGTGGTTGGCGCGCTGGTACAGCGCGGCGCTGGCCACGATGCCGGCCCCGACCAGGGCTACGGCCAGGAAGATCATGACCGGCCGGCGGCGCCGGGGCAGGCTGCGCAGGGCGACAGGACCGCCCGGCCCGTCGTGCCCGTTGGGCAGCAGGTCCGGCTCGGGGTGGAAGGCGGTGCCGTAGCCCGGGCCGAGGTCGCCGGTGCTCACGGGCCGCCCCCGGTGACCAGCGCCTGGCCCTCGGCGACCCGGATGCCGAACGTCGTGGTCTGGGTCAGTGGCGGGTTGATCGCGCCGCCCGCCCCGCCGGACCCGGTCCAGCTGGCGGTCCAGGTCACGGTGACCGAGGTCTGGTACTGGTTGCGCGGCTGCTGCAGGGAGGACCGGAGGTAGGTCACCGAGCAGTCGGTGTGCTGCGCGCTGGCGGGCAGCCGCGGGTCGTAGGCGGTGCCCGGCCCCGGGCAGCTGACCCCGGGCTGCCCGCCGCCGGGCGAGATCGAGATGCTGACCGGCTTGGCGGTCACCCTGGCCCATACCGGGCCGACGGAGACCTGCGCGGTCACCGGGTGCCAGCTGCCCCGCGGCAGCCACACCCACTCGGGCAGCCCGACCAGGCCGCGGTCACCGCGCGGCGGCGCCGTATCCGGCGCGGGCACCGGCACCTTCAGGCTGGCCAGCGCCATCTGCATGAGCTGCTCGGGGGTGACGCCCGGGTTCGCGGTGGTCGAGCCGGTCGGCACCAGGACCAGGCCGGCCTGGCCGGGGGTCTGGCAGGACATCCACATCCATTTCTCGCCCTTGGGCGCGGGGTGCGGGAACGGGTAGCCGGGCGGCAGGCTGCTCAGCGTGCAGGGGTCGCTGCCGCCCCCGCCTCCGCCTCCGCCGCCCGGGCTGCCGGGGGTCCCGCTGCCGTTCGAGCAGACCACCACCCAGCCGGCCGGGGTCCGCTCGACATGGCAGCCGCCCGCGGCCGGCGCCGCGGCCGCCGCTCCCGCCGGGACGGCGGGCAGCGCGGGCAGGACGGCGGCCAGGACCGGGGCGAGGGCGGTAACGGTGACCGCCATCAGGAGGGCACGCTGCTTCAGGGATCGCATGAGGCCACCACCGGGACGACGTTGCTGACGAGCCAGTGGCCGCCGTCGCGGACCAGGCTGGCGTAGTAGTTGGCGCGCGGGCTCCCGAAGCTGCGCGGGAAGACCCGGCCGGTGCGGGCGTTGCGCAGGCCGGCGTGGCTGAGGTCGATGCAGTCATGCACGGTGGCGGTGCCCTGGCGGATGACGACGGACCTGATGTGCAGGACCGGGCTGCCGTAGGCGACCGCATGCTGCTGCCAGTCCTGCTGGAGCACGGCGATCATCGAGGGCAGCGAGTCCGCGGTGACGTACGGGGCCAGGATGGCCCGGGCCCGGCTGGGCCGGCCCGCGTCGATGGCCTGGCCGGACGCCTGCCAGTAACTGATGTAGGCCGAGATGACCTGGTCCCGGGCCGTGGGCGGGCTGGCCGCCGGGGCGGACGCGGCGGAAGCGGGCCCGGCCGGGGGCGGCGGCAGCGCCACCGGGTGCTGGCGGCCGCAGCCCACGGCGGCCGCCGCGGCGGCAAGCACCGCGACCACGGCCAGCAGCGGCCGGGGCGGGTTGCGGCCAGCAATTGAACACGACGGAACGACCGTACGACCACAGGCCCGTAATAAGTTCGGCATTAACCGGATGCTCTCGCTCGGTCACATTCGCGGCTTCTGATCGCGTGACAGCATGCCGCAGACCCGGGGCTAAGCACAAGCAAATGTTGCGATTAGTGACACTGGCGCTACACCTGTGACAGGAGTCCGATTTAACTTACTGACCAGCCAGAATGTCCTGTCACATCAATCCCGGAAAGCCTCACCGGCCACTCCCGGCGGCCCGTTTCCCCCGCCGGTCACCGCCAGCGGTCAGGGGCCGCACGACTTGCCAATTGCCCCGCCGGCCTCGTGACCGATATCCCGTCACAAACATGACCGATATTCATCTTTGCCGCACCAGCAGCAGCGGGAACAGGGGCCGCTTCGCCGGGCTGGCCGGGTCCGGGCGACGAGGCCATCAGAGCCCGCTCCGCGACACCATTGTCCGGCGGGTACGCCGCGTTCATCCGAAGGCGCTCCGCGGCCGATGCCAGGGGCCGGGCTGGGAGTGCCTGCGGGCGGCCGAGCGAGCCCGGCTCGGGCTTACGGCAAACGGCCCCGTGCCGCCGGTCGCGCCGGGCACGGTGTGCGGGGTCAACCTGATGCTGGCGGGTCAGCCGGTGCTGATCTCGGCCCCCCGCCAGCCCGGCTGCCCGGCCTGCGGCCAGACGGGCCCGAAAATCCCTGCCTGACCAGGCCGGTCCTGCTGGTAGCGAACGCACTGGTGCCCGTTCCGTGCGACCCTTATAGCCACAGGCGTGAGCGGCGAGAAGCAGGCGGCGGCCGCTGCGCGTTTTACCGTCCGGGAGGGACCCCGCGATGCCCGACACCCACCAGGCCCTGGGAATCCGCTACGCCGTCCGCACGGACGTCGGCAGGCACCGGGACAGCAACGAAGACGCCGCCTACGCTGGCCCGCGGCTGCTGGCCGTGGCGGACGGCCTGGGCGGGCACGCGGGCGGCGAGGTGGCCAGCGCCGCGGCGATCGAGGCGCTCCGCCCGCTGGACACCGAGATACCCGCCCCGGACCTGATGGCCGCGCTCGAGCACGCGGTCCGCGAGGCCAACGACAAGCTGCAGCACATCGCCGCCGCCGACCCGTCGCTGCGTGGCCTGGGCACCACGCTGACCGCGATGCTGTGGTCAGGGTCCCAGCTGGCCCTGGTGCACATCGGCGACTCGCGGGCCTACCTGCTCCGGGGTAGCGAGCTGTTCCAGATCACGCACGACCACACGCTCGTGCAGACGCTGATCGACGAGGGCCGGATCACCCCGGACGAGGCCGCCTCGCACCCGCAGCGGTCCCTGCTCATGCAGGCCCTGGACGGCGGCGCGTCCCGCCCCGACCTGCAGCTGCGCGAGGCCCAGCTGGGCGACCGCTACCTGCTCTGCTCGGACGGCCTGTACGCGGTGGTGCCCGCGGACAAGCTCCGCGACGTGCTGGCCGCGGTGGATGATCCTGAGGACGTGGTCGCGCAGCTGGTCGACCTGGCCAACTCGGGCGGCGGCCCGGACAACATCACCTGCGTCGTCGCCGACGTCGTCGAGCTGTAACCCGATTACGCAGGGCCGGACGGACTCGCCGCCGGCCCTGCGTACACAATCAATCCCCGCCGATAGGCGCTGGTGATTATTAAAGGGTTACGAAATCGGGGGCGCGGGCCCCGGCGTCTCCCCGCGGCTCGGCTCCGGCGCGGAGCAGCCCGTACTGCACCCCGTCCGCCAGCGCCTCCCAGGACGCGGTGACGATGTCCGAGGACACCCCGACCGTGGTCCACTCCCCCTCGGCGTCCGCCGAGGTGACCATGACCCGGGTGACCGCGCGGCTGGCGTCCCGGCCGTCCAGGATGCGGACCTTGTAGTCGGCCAGCCGGATGCCCGCCAGCGCCGGGTAGGCGTCGGCCAGCCCGCTGCGCAGCGCCTGGTCCAGCGCGTGCACCGGGCCGACGCCGTCGCCGGCCGCGACGATCCGGTCGCCGTCCAGCATCAGCCGCACGATCGCCTCGCTGCGGTCGCCGTCCGCCCCGCTCTCGATCACCACCCGGTAGCCCTCCAGGCCGAACCAGGACGGCAGCTGCCCGGCGGTGCGCCGGACCAGCAGCTCGAACGAGGCGTCCGCGGCCTCGAACGCGTAGCCGCGGTGCTCGGCCTCCTTGACCCGGTCCAGGATCTCCCCGGCCAGGTCGGGCTGGCCGGCCAGGTCCAGGCCCAGCTGGCCGGCCTTGGCCAGCACGTTGCTCCGCCCGGCCAGCTCGCTGACCAGCACCTGCGGCTGGTTGCCGACCAGCGCCGGGTCCACGTGCGAGTACGCGTCCGGGCGCCGGGCGATGGCCGAGGCGTGCAGCCCCGCCTTGGTGGCGAACGCGGACGAGCCCACGTAGGGCTGCCGGGCGGCCAGCGGCAGGTTGGCCAGCTCGGCGATCCGCCGGGCGGTGCCGGCCAGCTCGCCGAGCCGTCCCGGCGGCAGCAGCTCGTGCCCGCGCTTGAGCTCCAGGCTGGCGATGACCGAGAACAGGTCGGCGTTGCCGCACCGCTCGCCGTACCCGTTGGCCGCGCCCTGGACGTGCACCGCGCCGCCGGCCACGGCCAGCACCGAGTTGGCCACCGCGCAGGCCGCGTCGTTGTGGAAGTGCACGCCGAGCCCGGCCGGGCTGGCCGCGGCGACCGCGGCGAGGATCCGGCCCGCCTCGTCGGGCAGCGTGCCGCCGTTGGTGTCGCACAGCACGAGAGTGTCCGCGCCGGCCCCGGCCGCCGCGGCCAGCACCTCGAGCGCGTAGCCCGGGTCGGCCCGGTAGCCGTCGAAGAAGTGCTCGGCGTCGAAGATGACCCGGCGGCCCTCGGCGGCCATCAGCGCCACCGACTCGGCCACCATGGCCAGGTTCTCCTCCCGGGTGGTGCGCAGCGCCTCGTCGACGTGCAGCGTCCAGGCCTTGCCGACCAGGGTGACGATCGGGGTCCGCGCGGCCAGCAGGGCGGCCAGGTTGGGGTCGTCCCCGGCGCGGCGGCGCGGCGGCCGGGTGGCGCCGAACGCGGCCAGCTGGGCGTTGCGCCAGGGCAGGTCGGCGGCCCGGGCGAAGAACTCCGCGTCCTTCGGGTTGGACCCGGGCCAGCCGCCCTCGATGACGTCCACGCCGAGCGCGTCCAGCGCCTCGGCCACGGCCATCTTGTCCGCGACGGTCAGGTCCAGGCCGACCTGCTGCGAGCCGTCCCGCAGGGTGGTGTCGTAGATCTCCACCCGGGCGGGCTGGCCCGTGCCTGGCTGAGCGGCCGCCGCGGCCTGCTCCGCGCCCATCAGGCCACCTGCCGGGCGAGCTCGTCGGCCAGGGCCTTGTGCCAGGCGTCGGTGGCGGTCGGCGCCCCGGCGGCGAGCACGGCCTCCACCGCGGCCTCCAGGTCCGCGGCCGCCTGCGGCTGGCCCAGGTGGTCCAGCATCAGCGCGGAGGACAGCACCGCGCCGGCCGGGCTGGCCAGGTTGCGGCCGGCGATGTCCGGCGCGGACCCGTGCACCGGCTCGAAGACGGACGGTCCTGTACGGTCCGGGTTCAGGTTGCCGCTGGGCGCGACGCCGAGCCCGCCGGTGAGCGCGGCGCCCAGGTCGGACAGGATGTCGCCGAACAGGTTGTCGGTGACGATCACGTCGAACCGGGCCGGGTCGGCCACCATGTGCAGGCAGGCCGCGTCCACGTGGCAGTAGTCCAGGGTGACCCCGGTTTCCGCGGCCACGTCCTGCGCGGTGCGCAGCCACAGGCTGCCCGCGTGGGTGAGCACGTTGGTCTTGTGCACCAGCGTGAGCTTCCCGGACCGGCGCTGGGCCAGCGCGGCCGCGTACCGGACGCAGCGCTCCACGCCGCCGCGGGTGTTGAGGGACTCCTCGGTGGCGCACTCCAATGCCGTGCCGCGGTGCACGGTGCCGCCCGCCCCGGCGTACAGGCCCTCGGTGTTCTCCCGCACGATGACCAGGTCCAGGTCGTCGTCCTTGAGCCCGGCGACCGCGCCGCCCACGCCGGGCCGCAGCTTGGACGGCCGCAGGTTGATGTACAGGTCGAGCTCGGCCCGCAGCCGGAGCAGCAGGCCGCGCTCGAGCACGCCGGGCGGCACGGACGGGTCGCCGACCGCGCCGAGCAGGACCGCGTCCACGGTGCGCAGTTCGGCCAGCACCGCGTCGGGCAGTACCTCCCCGGTCTGGTGGTAGTGCTTCGCGCCGAGCGGGCAGGTCCGCCAGTCCACCGCGAACCCGCGGCGGGCCGCGACCGTGTCCACGAGGTCCCTGGCCACCGCGGTGACCTCGGGGCCGACGCCGTCGCCGGGCAGTTCGGCGACGGCGTACCGTACTTCGTCAGCCATGATCATGCGCTCTCTTCGTCGGTGACCGGCGCGTTAAGCCAGCTCATCATCTTGCGCAGCGGGCGGCCCGTCTGCTCGACCGGCGCCGACGCAGCCTGGTCGCGCAGCCGCTGGAAGTTCGCCCGGCCCTGGTCGTCCTCGGCCACCCACTCACGGGCGAACGCGCCGGACTGGATGTCGGCCAGCAGCGTGTCCATGGCCTGCTGGGCCTCGTCGCCGACGACCCGGGGGCCGCGGGACAGGCCGCCGTACTCAGCGGTGTCGCTGACCGAGTACCACATGCCGGCCAGGCCGCCCTCGTACATCAGGTCGACGATCAGCTTGAGCTCGTGCAGGCACTCGAAGTACGCGATCTCGGGCTGGTAGCCCGCCGCCACCAGGGTCTGGAAACCCTTGCTGACCAGCTCGGACACGCCGCCGCAGAGGACCGCCTGCTCGCCGAACAGGTCGCTCTCGGTCTCCTCCTTGAACGTGGTGACCAGCGCGCCGGCCTTGGTGCCGCCGATCGCGGCGGCGTAGGACCGGGCCAGGTCCCAGGCCTTGCCGGTGGCGTCCTGGGCCACCGCGACGAGCACCGGGGTGCCCTGCCCGGCCTGGTACTGGCGGCGGACCAGGTGCCCGGGCGCCTTCGGCGCGATCATGGCCACGTCCACGTCGGCGGGCGGGGTGATGTAGCCGAAACAAATGTTGAACCCGTGCGCGAACAGGAGCGCGTCGCCGGCCTTGAGGTTCGGCGCGATCGCGTCGGCGTACAGGCCGCGCTGGGTGGTGTCCGGGGTGAGGACCATGATCACGTCGGCCCAGGCGCAGGCCTCGGCGGGCGGTGACACGGTGAGCCCGGCGGCCGCGGCCCGGGCGGCGGACTTCGACCCGTCCTTGAGCCCGACCCGGACCTCGCAGCCGGAGTCGCGCAGGCTGAGCGCGTGCGCGTGGCCCTGCGAGCCGTAGCCGAGCACCGCGATCTTGCGGCCCTGGATCAGGCTGAGGTCGGCGTCGTCGTCGTAGTAGATGGTGGCCATGGGTGGCGGTGTTCCTCTCGTATCCGGTGGGTCAGGAAGCGTGCGCGAGCGGCCCGGGGACGGCGGCCCGCGGCCCGGGGACGCCGGGCCCTTCGTGGTCGGTGATCGCGGACGGGCCGCGGTCCAGGCCGACCCGGCCGGTGCGGGCCAGCTCGCGGATCCCGTACGGGGCCAGGACGGTGAGCAGGGCCTCGACCTTGCCCGCGCTGCCGGTCGCCTCGAGCACGATCGACTCCGGGGCCAGGTCGACCACCGAGGCCCCGAACACCTCGGCGATCTGCAGGATCTGCGCCCGTGCGGGCGGGTCGGCGGCCAGCTTGATCAGCGCGAGCTCGCGCTCGACCGCGGCGTCGTCGGCGAGCTCGACCACCTTGATCACCCGGACCAGCTTGTCGAGCTGCCGGATCACCTGCTCAACCGGGGTGGACGCGCCGTCCACCACGATCGTCATCCGGCTGACCTCCTCGTCGGCGGTGGGCCCGACGGCGAGCGAGGAGATGTTGAAGGACCGGCGCGAGAACAGGCCCGCGACGTGCGCGAGCACTCCCGGCTTGTTCTCCACCAGCGCGGACAGCGTGTGCGTGCTCATCGGGCGGACACCTCCCTGCGGGCCGCGGCCTGCTGCTCAGCGGCGGTGAACTCGGGGCCGAGCACGATGTCGTCGTTGGGCCGCCCGGCGGGCACCATCGGGAACACGCCCTCGCGGTCGTGCACCCGGAAGTCGACGACGGTGGGCACGTCGCTGACCGCGAGCGCCTTCTCCAGCACCGCGTCGACGTCGCCGGCGCGGTCGCAGCGCAGGCCGACGCAGCCGTAGGCCTCGGCCAGCTTGACGTAGTCCGGGATGGCCTGGCCGAGCTCGCTGTAGGAGTACCGCTCGTCGTAGAACAGCTCCTGCCACTGGCGGATCATGCCGAGGAAGCCGTTGTTGAACACCAGCACCTTGATCGGCAGCTTCTCGATCGCGCAGGTGGCGAGCTCCTGGGCGGTCATCTGGAAGCAGCCGTCGCCGTCGATGGCGACGACCAGCTCGCCGGGCAGGCCGGCCTGCGCGCCCATCGCCGCGGGCACCGCGAAGCCCATCGTGCCGGCCCCACCGGAGTTGATCCAGGTGCGCGGCTTGGTGAACGAGTAGTGCTGGGCCGCGTGCATCTGGTGCTGCCCGACGCCGGCCAGGATGATCGCGTCGCCGCCGGTCAGCGCGGACAGCCGCTCGACCACGTGCTGCGGCTTGAGCGGGCCATCGGGCTCCTGGGTGTAGCGCAGCGGGAACTGCTTCTTCCAGTGGTCGGTGGCGGCCCGCCAGGCCGCGGTGTCCGGCTCGCCGTGCTCGGCGGTCAGGGCGGCGACCGCGTCGGCCAGCGCGGCCAGGGTGACCGCCAGGTCGCCGGGGATGGCCACGTCGGGCTCCCGGTTCTTGCCGATCTCGGCCGGGTCGATGTCCGCGTGCACGATCTGGGCGCGCGGCGCGAACGCAGCCAGCTGGCCGGTGACGCGGTCGTCGAACCGGGTGCCGAGGGCCACGAGCAGGTCGGCTTCCTGCAGCGCGGCGACCGCCGCGTAGCAGCCGTGCATGCCGGGCATGCCCAGGGCCAGCGGGTGGGTGTCCGGGAACGCGCCGCGGGCCATCAGCGTGGTGGTGACCGGGGCCTGGGCGGCCTCGGCGAGCCGCCGCAGCTCCTCGTGCGTGCCGGACTTGATCACGCCGCCGCCGACGTACAGCACCGGCCGCCGCGACTTGTGCAGCATCCGCGCGGCCTCGGCGATCCGGGCCGGGTCCGGGGCGGGCGGCAGCCGGTAGCCGGGCAGGTTCATCACCGGCGGCCAGGACCACGCGGCGCTGGACTGCAGCGAGTCCTTGGAGATGTCCACGAGCACCGGGCCCGGGCGGCCGGTGGTCGCGATGTGGAACGCCTCGGCGATCGCGGCCGGGATCCGGTCGGTGCGGGTGACCAGCTCGTTGTGCTTGGTGATGGGCAGCGTCACGCCGGTGATGTCGACTTCCTGGAACGCGTCGGTGCCGATCAGCGGGCTTGGCACCTGGCCGGTGATGGCGATCATCGGCACCGAGTCCATGTACGCGTCGGCGAGCGCGGTAACCAGGTTGGTGGCGCCGGGGCCGCTGGTGGCTATGCAGACGCCGGGCTTGCCGGTGGCCCACGCGTAGCCCTCGGCGGCATGGCCGGCACCCTGCTCGTGCCGGACCAGGATGTGCCGCAAGGACGAGGTGAGCAGCGGGTCGTAGGCGGGCAGGATGGCGCCGCCGGGAAGGCCGAAGACAACCTCCGCGCCTTGTTGCTCGAGGCTGCGGACGAGGGCCTGGGCTCCGGTGAGCTGCACCGGTTTCTCCTTCACTGGGTGGGCTGGTCGGGCTGAGCGAGGGGCTGGGCTAGTTGGGCGTCCAACAAAAAACCTCCTCGCCGTCTGGCGTAGGAGGTGGTAGCGCGGGCCCCTGGAGCGGGTCCGCGCTACGTGATGAGAAGTACCTGGTGCACACGGTCGGGCACGGAAATCAGCTCCATGGAAAGTTGGCGGTTTCGCGACAGGCTACCGCAGCGGCGCTGCTGCGGGCCCCATTGTGGCAGGAATCTTCGCCCGGGGCGAATCCGGGGCCGGCCGGCCGGCCCCGGATCGCGTGGCCAGGGTTACGCCTGCGGCACGGGCTGGGCCGGCAGCCAGGGCCGCCGGCCGGCTTCGTAGGCGGCGATCGCGTCCTCGTGCCGGAGCGTGAGGCCGATGTCGTCGAGGCCCTCCATCAGCCGCCAGCGGGCGTAGTCAGCCAGCTCGAACGGCGCCTTCAGGCCGGCCGCGGGCACCTCGACGGCCAGCCCGGCCACGTCGACGGTGACCTCGGCGTCCGGGTCGGCCGCGAGCGCGGCGAACACCGCGGCTACCGCGTCCGCGCTGGCCTGCGCCGGGACGAGGCCCGAGCTGATCGCGTTGCCGCGGAAGATGTCCGCGAACCCGGGCGCGACGACCGCGGCGAAGCCGAAGTTCTGCAGCGCCCACACGGCGTGCTCACGGGATGACCCGCAGCCGAAGTTGTCGCCGGCGACGAGGATCTTCGCGCCCGCCGCGCCGGGCCGGTTGAGCGGGAAGTCCGGGTCGCTGCGCCAGGCGCCGAACAGGCCGGCCTCGAAGCCGGTCCGCTCGACCCGCTTGAGCCAGGACGCCGGGATGATCTGGTCGGTGTCGATGTTGGCGCGGTTGATAGCGACCGCGCGTCCGGTGATGCGCTGCACGCCGGGCATTACAGGTCTCCTGGCAGGGTGAAGCGGCCGGCCACGGCGGTGGCCGCGGCGACCGCGGGCGAGACGAGGTGGGTGCGGCCGCCGGGTCCCTGGCGGCCCTCGAAGTTGCGGTTGCTGGTGGACGCGGAGCGCTGGCCCGGGGTCAGGATGTCGCCGTTCATGCCCAGGCACATCGAGCAGCCGGCCGACCGCCACTCGAACCCGGCGCTGGTGAACACCTGGTCGAGGCCGAGTTCCTCGGCTTCCTTCTTGACCCGCGCGGAGCCGGGCACGACCAGGGCCTTGACGCCGGGCCGGATCTTGCGGCCTCTCAGCACCGCGGCGGCGGCCTCCAGGTCGGCGAGCCGGCCGTTAGTGCACGAGCCGATGAACACCACGTCCACGCCGATGTCGCGGATCGCGGTGCCGGCCTCCAGGCCCATGTACTCCAGCGCGCGCTGCGCGTTCTGCTGGGCCGCCGGGGTGGCGAACGAGGCGGGGTCCGGCACCTTCCCGTCGATCGACACCGACTGGGCCGGGTTCGTGCCCCAGGTGACCACCGGGCGCAGCGCCGCGGCGTCGATCCTGACCTCGTGGTCGAACTCCGCGCCGTCGTCGGTGACCAGGCTGCGCCAGTCGTCCAGGGCGGCCTCCCAGTCCTGGCCCTTCGGGCTGTGCGGGCGGCCCTCCAGGAACGCGAACGTGGTGTCGTCCGGGGCGATCAGGCCGGCCCGGGCGCCGCCCTCGATGGACATGTTGCAGACCGTCATCCGGCCGGCCATGTCCAGCGCGCGGATCGCCTCGCCGCGGTACTCGATCACCGAGCCGACGCCGCCGCCCACGCCGAGCGCGGCGATGATGCCGAGCACCAGGTCCTTGGCGGTGACCCCGTCGCCCAGCGCGCCCTCCACGGTGACCGCCATGGCGGCGGGCTTGGCCTGGCGCAGCGTCTGGGTGGCCAGCACGTGCTCGACCTGGCTGGTGCCGATGCCGAAGGCCAGCGCGCCGAACGCGCCGTGCGTGGAGGTGTGGCTGTCGCCGCAGACGACGGTCATGCCCGGCTGGGTGAGGCCCAGCTGCGGGCCGATCACGTGCACGATGCCCTGCTCGATGCTGCCCAGGCCGTGCAGGGTGATGCCGTGCTCGGCGCAGTTCTCCTTCAGCCGGGCGATCTGCTGGGCGGCGAGCGGGTCCGCGATCGGCCGGTCAAGCCCGATCGTGGGCACGTCGTGGTCCATGGTGGCCACGGTCAGGTCGGGGCGGCGGACCGGCCGCCCGGCCAGCGCGAGCCCCTCGAACGCCTGCGGCGAGGTCACCTCGTGCACCAGGTGCAGGTCGATGTAGAGCAGCGGTGGCTCGCCTTCCGGGCTGGTTACCAGATGGCGATCCCACACCTTGTCGAAGAGGCGCCCAGTCACAACTTGTCTCCTCTGGGGCGATAGTTCAGCTGGCTTCCACGGACCTGCCGCTGGTCGTGCGGCCAGCTAGCACAGTGTCTCAAATAAACAGTGTCTCAAATAATGAGATACGAATGTCCGGGATATGGACAACACTCTGGCACAGGAGACGTCCGGCGGCAACCGGATCACCGCGGTGGGCGTGCTGGACCGCTCGGTGGCGCTGCTCGACCTGCTGGCCGCCGGACCCCGGTCGCTGCGGGTGCTGGCCGAGACCAGCGGCCTGCCCCGGCCGACCGCGCACCGGCTGCTGGTCGCGCTGGAGGCGCACCGGCTGGTCCGGCGGGAGCCGGACGGCCGGTTCCGGCTCGGGCCGCGGCTGACCGAGCTGGCCGTGCGCGCGGGCTGGGGGCTTGACCTGGCCGGGCTGGCCGGGCCGGTGCTGGCCCAGTTGCACGAGCAGACCGGCGAGAGCGCGCAGCTGTACCTGCGGTCCGGGGACCGGCGGCTGTGCGCGGCGGCCTGCGACGCCGGGTCCGGGCTGTACTACAGCGTGCCGGTGGGCGCACTGCTGCCGCTGGACGCCGGGTCCGGCGGAAAGGTGCTGCTGGCCTTCGGGCCGGACGGCGACCGGTTCCCGGCGGTGCCCGCCGCCGAGCTGGCCGCGATCGCGCGGCGCGGCTGGGCGGCGAGCAACGCGGAACGGCAGGACGGGGTGGCCAGCGTCAGCGCGCCGATCCTGGCCGGCCAGGAGCTGCTCGGCGCGCTGTGCGTGTCCGGCCCGGCCAGCAGGCTCACCCAGGCGGCCTGCCGCCAGCTGGCCCCGGTGGTCATCGCTGCCGCCGGGGACCTCGCTGTGCTGGCCTGGCGGCTGTGCTGGCTGGCTAACTGGCCTTGTGCATCCAGCCGTACGGGTCGGGACGGCGGCCGTACTGGATGTCGACCAGTTCCTCGCGCAGCCGCATGGTGACCGGGCCCGGCGTGCCGTCGCCGATCACCCAGTTCCCGGCGTGGCTCTTCACCGCGCCGACCGGGGTGATGACCGCCGCGGTGCCGCACGCGAACACCTCGGTGATCTCCCCGGAGGCGCAGCCTTCCTGCCACTCGTCAACCGAGATCCGGCCCTCGCTGGCGGGGATGCCGAGGTCCGGGCCGAGCTGCAGGAGCGAGTCACGGGTGACACCGGGCAGCAGCGTGCCGGTCAGCGCCGGGGTGACGATCCTGGCCTCCGCCCCTGAGCCGTAGACGAAGAAGAGGTTCATCCCGCCCATCTCCTCCACCCAGCGGTGCTCCGCGGAGTCCAGCCAGACGACCTGGTCGCAGTCGTTGCGCACGGCCTCTTCCTGGCCGGCGAACGCGGCCGCGTAGTTCCCGCCGCACTTGGCCTCGCCGGTGCCGCCGGGCGCGGCCCTGGTGTACTCGCGGGACAGCCACACGGTGACCGGCCGCACGCCGCCGGTGAAGTAGCCGCCGACCGGGCTGGCGATGACCGTGAACAGGTAGGAGTCCGACGGCCGGTTGACCCCGAGCCCGCGCTGCGTGGCGATGATGAACGGCCGGATGTACAGGGCCATGTCCGGCGCGGTGGGCACCCAGGCCCGGTCGTGCGCGAGCAGCGTGTCGATCGCGTCGACGAACGCCTGCTCCGGCAGCGCCGGGATGGCCATCCGCTGCGCGGACCGGTTGAGCCGGGCCGCGTTGGCGTACGGGCGGAACGTCCGGACCTCGCCGTCGTCCTGGGCGTAGGCCTTGAGGCCCTCGAAGATCTCCTGCCCGTAGTGGAGCACGGAGGAGGCCGGGTCGAGGGTGATCGGCCCGTACGGCTCGAGCCGGCCGTCGTGCCAGCCGCGCTCGTCGGTCCACCGCAGGGTGGCCATGTGATCGGTGAATACCGACCCGAAGCCGGGCGCCGCCATCACCTGGGTCCGCTCCGCGTCCGGGAGCGGGTGGTCGGACAGGCGAATCTCGAAGCGGATCTCGGGCTGCTCGCGGGTCTCCATCACATGCTCCTCTGCTCTCCGTAGCGGGCCGCGGCGCCTATGCCGTGGCCCGGGTCGGGCTGTAATGATCATTCCCGGCGGGAACGCTGGCAAAGCGCTGCTCAGCGGCGTCCCCGCCATTGTCCCGGCGGTCGAGGGCCACCTGCACGGCTTCCTGCGCGCGACGCGTGGCGCTACTGCGGCGGGCCGGGCCATGGGGTGGGGTAGGTCGTGACACGGTGTTTCTCCAAACGGTGCTGCCGTAAAAGGCAGGGTGATACGACGCCGGCTCGTGGCCGGCCGGACGGGTCGGAGGTGCAGCCTGGCGCGCGCCGCGGGACGGAAGCCAGCGCGGCGGGCGGTACGGGAGGCGGGCCAGTGCCTGGAAGCACGGGGGCCCGAGGCACAGGGCCTGGATGCTGCGGGTTACGCGGCCAGCACCTCACCCCGTAGCGGGTTGCTGGCCTGCCTGATCAGGACCCGCTACGGCTAACGAGGAATACGTACTGCCGCATGATGCCGTTCACTGTAGCCGGCCGCTGCCGACCCGTCCGAGAGCGGCCCCGATCAGCGGGTCGCCGGGCAGCACCCGGGCCGCAACGGTCTCCAGCAGGAACCGCAGCCGGGCGGTGACCGGTGCCCTGGGCAGCTCGACCAGGTCGTAGCCGGCCTCGCGGTAGGCGGTGCGCATAGCGGTGAACGTCCGCTGGGCCTCGGCGAAGTCCTGCTTGCGCTCGGTGTCGCCGGTGTAGATCTCGGGCCAGGGCGGGGCGAGGAAGGCCACCGGCCCGTAGCGGAACGCGGCGATGGCGGCCCGCACGTGGGGCGGCACGGCCTCGCCGAGCATGGCCCAGCCGCCGGCCGCGTCCGGCACGCCGCGGTCGAAGAACACCGGGCCGGGGGTGTCCTGCATGGCCCGGTAGGTCCGCATCTCCCAGGCCAGGATGACCTCGAAGAACAGCCGCTGGTCGAGCCACGGCAGGGCCGGGCCGGCGATGGCCACCTGCTCCCTGATGATGGCGCGGCCGGCTTCCGGCGCGGTGGCCAGGCCGAGGCGGCGGAGGGCCTCGATGAGCGTGGTCTTGCCGGATCCGGGTCCGCCGGTCAGCACGATGAACCGGCTGGTCCCCGGCGGTTCCGTGGGTGTGCAGGCAGGCATGAAAGAGCTCCTGACGTCGGTGTGGTGGGTGCGTGGCGGCCAGGCGCGGCGGCGTCAGCGCGCGGCCGCGGGCGAAGGGGAAGGCAGGGAGAGGCGCCCGGATCCGGGCTGAAGGCGTGCTAGTGGAGATGGGTCAGCACGAAGACCTTGAGCCCAATCATAGCCAGGCCGAGCACCGCGGCCGAGGCCGCGATCAGGATCTGCGGACGGCGGCCGGGCCCGCCACGATGGCCGCGAGCAGCACGATCAGCGGCAGATAGGACGCGCTGAGCCATCGGTGCGCAGCTGGCGGTCGAGCGCGGCCGCGGATGTCCCGCCGGTCCGGGCCGGGGCCGCCGGTCACAGCTGGGCCAGTTCGTCCGCCAGGTCGTCGAGGCCGAGTGAGCCGAGCGACAGCGCGGCCATGTGCCAGTCCTTGAGGCGGAAGGAGTCGCCGCGGGCCTTCCTGGCCGCGTCCCGGCCCGCCAGCCAGGCCCGCTCCCCCAGCTTGTAGCTGATCGCCTGGCCGGGCGCGGACAGGTAGCGGATGATCTCGCTCTCGATGAACTCGATGTCCCGGCCGCTGTGCGCGGCGAAGAATTCCTGGGCCAGCGCCGCGGTCCAGGTGCGGCCGGGAGCGACCGGCGAGTCGCCGGGGATCTCCAGGCCCAGGTGCATGCCGATGTCGACGACCACCCGGACCGCGCGCATCATCTGCGCGTCCAGGTAGCCGAGCCGGGCTCCGGGCGCGCTCAGGTAGCCGAGCTCGTCCATCAGCCGCTCGGCGTACAGCGCCCAGCCCTCGCTGCACGCGCTGACCCCGCCCACGCTGGTCTGGTACAGCGACAGCCGGTCCGACAGGTAGCGCCACTGGGCCAGCTGCATGTGATGGCCGGGAACGCCCTCGTGATACCAGACGCTGATCAGGTTCCACAGCGGGAAGCTGGTCTGCCCCTGCGTCGGCAGCCAGGTCCGGCCCGGCCGGGAGAAGTCCTTCGACGGCGCGGTGTAGTACGGCGCGGCGGCGCTGCCCGGCGGCGCGATCCTGGCCTCCACCGCGAGCAGCGGGTCGGCCAGGTCGAAGTGGGTGCCCTGCAGGTCGGCGATCACGTCGTCCATCAGCTTCTGCAGCCGCCGCCGGATCTCCTCGGTGCCGTGCACGGCCTCGCTCTGGCGGTCCAGGTAGCGCATGGCCTCCAGCGCGGTCGAGCCGCGCAGCACCCGCTGCGCCTCGTCGTGCATCTCCTCGCGCAGCTCGAGGAACTGCTGCCAGCCCCAGGCGTACTCGTCCGCCGGGTCCAGGTTCGCGCCGGTCCAGTACCGGGCGCCGAGCCGGTAGCGCTCGTCGCCGACCCCGTCCGGGGTGCCCTCGGCCTGCGCCAGGTACTCCCCGGCCAGCCACCGCGCCAGCCCGTCATAGGCGGCCATGGCCGCGGCCGCGGCCTGGTCGAGCTCGGCCCGCAGCGGCGCGGGCACGTCGGCGTCACGCGCGAACCCGGCGAACCAGCCGCGGCCCGCCTCGCTGGCCGACCACTCCCGCAGCTGGCCGGCCACGGTGCGGACCTGCCGCGGCGCGGCCAGCAGCCCGCGCCGGGCCCCCTCGGCCAGCGAGGCCTGGATCCCGGCCAGCGCCGCGGGCACCTCTGCCATCCGCCGGGCGATCACCGCCCAGTCGTCCGCGGTGGCCGTGGGCATGGCCAGGAACACCGAGCGGACCGAGTGCACCGGCCCGAAGATGTTCGACAGTGAGCGCAGCGGCTCGCCCGCCGCGCTGCGCGCCAGGCCGGCCTCCAGCCGCTCGCGCAGCAGCCGGGCGCACCGCCGCTCGTCCCCGCCGTCGCCGTTGGCCGCCGCGGGATCCGCAGCGGCCGGGGCGGCGGGGATGCCGTGGGCAGCAGAGCCGGCCGGGCGGGCGGCGGCGAGTTCCGCCAGCGCGGTCCTGGCCAGCGCGTCCGCCGCGGCCTGGCCGTCGGGTGAGTAGTCGGGCAGCCGGTGCTCGCCCGGGTGCAGGCCCAGCATGGTGGCCAGGATCGGGTCGAGGTCGGCGAGGGCCAGCACGTACCCGTCCGCGACGTCGCGCACCGGGCGCTGCTCGGGCTGGCCGGCCTGCTCAGGGCTGAACTGGTCAGTCGGCATGCGCCACATTCTGCCCTGGCCCCTGAGGCCACCCCCGGCCCACCCGCCCCGGTCCGGATACCGTCGATCGGTTTCAGGGGCCGTCAGACGGTGGTCGCGATGCCGCCGTCGACCGGGATCACCGCGCCGGTGACGTAGGCGCCGGCCCGCGAGCACAGGTAGATGGCCACGCCGGCCATGTCGTCCGGGCGGCCGATCCGGCGCAGCGGCGCGGACGCGGCGATCGCGTCCCCGGCCGCGGCCAGCGTGGCGGCCATCATCTTGGACTCGAACGGGCCGGGCGCGACCGCGTTGACCGTGATGTGCCGCGGCCCGAACTCGCGGGCCAGCATCCGGGTCATGTGATGCAGCCCGGCCTTGCTCGGCGCGTACGAGTAGACCGGCAGCGACGGCACGTGCAGCCCGTCGATGCTGCCCACGTTGATCACCCGGGCCGGGTCGTCCTGGGTGCCGGCCGCCTCCAGCAGTGGCAGCAGCGCCCGGGTCAGGAAGAACGGCGCCTTCAGGTTGAGGTCGAGGATCTTGTCCCAGGCCGAAGCGGGAAACTCGTCGAACGGCGCGCCCCAGGTCGCGCCCGCGTTGTTGACCAGGATGGGCAGGGCCTGCTCGCGCTGGCTCACCTCGGCGGCCAGCCGCAGGCATTCCTCCTCGGCCGACAGGTCCGCCGGGATGGCGGTGACCTCGCCGAACTCGCTCAGCTCGGCGGCCGCCGCGTCGCAGGCATCCGGCTTGCGGGAGCTGATGTACACGCGGGCCCCGGCCTGCAGCAGCCCGCGCGCCATCATCAGCCCGATCCCCCGGGTGCCCCCGGTCACCAGGGCGGTCTTGCCTGACAGGTCGAACAGGTCCATGTGCTCTCCTTGACGGCCCTGGGGGACGGACGCGACGCGCGTTCCCCCGATGATCCCCGACCGCATAAGCGCCCGGTCACCGGGGCCGGCCAGCGGGCCCGCCCGGCGCTCCCGGGCGGCACGGACTGACGGGCGGAGCCATTTCCGGGCTGACGGGACGCCCTTCCGGGGCCGGCCGTAAGGATGACGATAAAACCGCTAGTTCGGCCCATGCGCAAAACGGCGGTACAAGGAACGTTCTGATGACACGAAAAAGGCCCCGCTGACGGCTGCGCGGGACCTTCGGTGGGCGGCACCGGCCAGGTGCTGCGGGCGGCGTACCGCCTGGCACCTGGCCCAGAGGGTGCCCCTGCGGCTTAGCTGTCCTTGCAGCCCATCAGTACTGCCACGAGCCGGCGCTGCGCGTAATTCATCTCGCTCACCACGCTAGCAACGCGCCGCGTGATCCGCGCGATCCTCATTGCCGTGTCCTCTCTGCCTCTACCCGGGGCCGCCTGCTGCGGCCGCATTCCGGGTTGCATCTTTGATAACCGGAACCATGCTGGCCAAATTCCCCGGGCTCCGGTGGCTAGACTCGCGTCAACCTGCTGTGCTGGCCGCGGGACACGCTGCCGCTCGACCTTGCCGCCGAGGTGCTCCGCGGCGGCCTGGACGTCGCCGCCCAGGCGGGCGTCCCGCTGGCCGCGGGCACAGCGTGACAAGCTGGCCCGGGCCAGCGGGGTGACCGCGGTGATCGACGCGGCCGCGGTGCCGTACCTGGACGGCGCCCGGGAGGCTGCCGCGGCCGGCTACATCAGCGGCGGCACCCGGCGGAACCTGGACTGGGTCGCGCCGCACACCCGGTTCGCGGGAAGCCTGAGCGAGACCGAGCGGCTGCTGCTGGCCGACGCGCAGACCAGCGGCGGGCTGCTGGTCGCCGGGGAGATCCCGGGCGCCCCGGTCATCGGCGAGCTCATCCCCGCGGCACCTACGTCCTCGACATCCGCTGACACCGGTCGCGAAGCCTGAGCGAGCCGAGCGGCTGCCGCTGGCCGATGCGCGACCAGCGCGGCTGCGTCGCCGGAGGAGCGCCGGACGGCGAGCAAGGAGCGCTACGCTCCTGCCCAGCGGCACCTGCGCGAGCCAGTTAGCACTGCTAAATCTCACCGGTCGCAACCAGCACGCCCACCGCCACCAGCACGGCCGCGGCCAGGTACTCGGCGCCGAACTCGAACGCCTGGCCCAGCCGCCGGCCGATCTCCAGGCCGGCCAGGCTCAGGCAGCACGCTGGCCGCGCCGAACACCACGAGCGCCTGCGAGCAGCGAGGTGTGCTGCACGCCGAGGCTGAACCCGACCACCAGGTTGTCCAGAGACAGCGCGAACCCGGTCAGCAGCAGCCGCCGGAACGAGGTCGGCGGCGGCGATGACCCGCCGCCCGCGCGCAGCGCCTGGATCAGCTGCCAGCCGCCGATCAGGATCAGCAGGATCCCGCCGGTGATCCCGGACCAGTCGCCGAGCGCCGCCACCGCGGAATGCCCGGCCAGCAGCCCGATCAGCGGCATGCCCGCCTCGAAGATCCCGAACACCAGGCCGACCCGGAGCCGGGCGGCCCGGTCCGCGCCGGACAGCCCGATGCTGATCGACGCCGCGAAGTTGCCGAACCCCACCGCGAAGGCGGCCAGGATCAGCGCTACCACGCGGTCCTCCGTCCGTCGGGAGCCTGCACCGCCGCGCCGACCGTAACACGGGCGCCGGCGGCCAGGACACGGGCCCGGGTCGGCCGGGCTGTGCTGAGTGCGGCGCGGTCTTACTAGCATGATCGTGTGACACACGCAGCAGATCAGCTCGCTGGGCGGCTGGCGGCCGGGGAAATCGTGATCATCGACGGCGGCACCGGGACCGCGCTGCAGACGGCCGGCGCGCCCATGGACGACGACGCCTGGAGCGGCCGGGCGAACCTGGACAACCTGGACCTGGTGCAGGCCGTGCACGAGTCCTACGTGCGGGCCGGCGCCGACGTGCTGATCGCGAACACGTTCGCGACCAACCGCGCCGCGATGGAGCCCGCCGGGCTCGGCAGCCAGGTCGCGAAGGCCAACGAGAACGCGGTGCTGGCCGCGCGGCGCGCGGCCGCCAGCGCGGCCGCGGGCCGGACGATCGCGGTGGCCGGGTCGCTGTCCTCGTTCTGCCCGGTCGCCATGACCGGCCGCGGCGAGCCGGGCGTCGACTACGACGACCTGGAAACCGACCCGCGGTTCCCCAGCCTGGCCGACTACCGGGAGCAGGCCAGGGTGATTGCCGACGCCGGCGCGGACCTGATCGCGCTGGAGCTGATCGACGCCACCGGCTACGGCCGGAACGCGGTCACCGCCGCCGCGGAAACCGGCCTGCCCATCTGGCTGGGGATCTCGCCGGTCAGGCTGGACGACGGCACGGTCGGCACGGATCCCACGATGGGCGCCGGCGAGAGCCTGGACGGCCTGGTCCGGGCCCTGGCCGTGGCGCCGGTCTCGGTCGTCAACATCATGCACGCCAAGCCGGACGTGGTGCTGGAGTCGATGGCGGTCATCCGCGAGCACTGGGCCGGCCCGGTCGGGGTCTACGCCGAGACCGGCGAGTGGGGCGTGCCGGACTGGGTCTTCAACGGCCTGAACCCGGCCGAGTACCTGGCCGAGGCGGAGCGCTGGGTGCAGGGCGGCGCCCTGCTGGCCGGCGGCTGCTGCGGTGTCGGCCCCGAGCACATCGCGCTGCTGGCGAACCGGTTCGGCCAGGCTTCACCCGGCTGAGCCGCGAAGGGAGGCTTGACCGTTAACGCTATATGAGTAGAGTTAGCGGCCATGCAGCGCAACCGCCCCCCATCGGCCCAGGCCATCAGGGTCATGCGGGCCCTGGCGGCCGACCCGTCCCGCTGGCGGTACGGCTACGACCTGGTCACCGAGGTCGGGCTGAAGTCGGGGTCGCTGTACCCGATCCTGGTCCGGCTGGCCGACCGTGGCCTGCTGGACGCGACGTGGGAGCCGGGGCCTGACGGCCGGCCGCCCCGTCACCTGTACCGGCTGAGCGCGGCCGGCCGCGAGTACGTGGCCGCCCTGCCGGCCGCAGCTCAGCCCGCGGCCCGGGCGAACCGGGCCGCGAGCCGACCGCATCTGCGCGGGGCGGAGGCATCGTGATGGTGGCCCGTATCGCAGCGGCCCTGATCCTGCGTGAAGTGGAGGCGACCTGATGTTCGTTGTCGTGCTGTTGCTCGGTGGCGTCGGGGTGGCCCTGATCCTGCGCCGCCGCCAGACCACGACGGTGGTCCCCCCGGCCGGCGGCAGCTACGGGCCCGCCGATCCAGCAGACGCCGATGACGCCCCCGCCCGGCTGCTGGGCTGGGCAACCGGCCTGCTGGCCGCCGACCGGGCCGAATGGGGCCAGGCGATGCTCGGCGAGCTGGACCGCCTCGAGGGCCGGGCCCCGCGGTGGCGCTTCGCGGCTGGTTGCTCGGCCGCGTCGATGATCCTTCCGCCCTGGGGCCGGGCCGCCGCCGCGGCTGGGTCGCTGGCCGCGGTCGCGGCGGGCGGTCTCGGGGTGTTCGCCTTCGCGAGCATCCACTACGGCCTGGGCCGCAGCGCCGGCACCTGGATAGGTGCCGCCATCCTGTTCGCCATCCTGGCCGGCTACCTGCTGGCCGGCGGTTCCCTGCTGCGCCGGCCCGGGGTGGCCGGCCCCGGGCTGGCGGGCGGCCTGCTCGTGGCGGCGGCCTGGCTGGCGGTTTCCGGATGGAGCTTCGGCCGGATCCTGGGCCCGATCACCACGCCGGGGGCGCGGCCGCTGCTGGTGATCGTGGTGCCCGCAGTGGTCGGAGCGGGCGGCACGCTGTGGGCCGGCAGTGCCGTGGCTGGCCGGCGCGTGGCGCGGCTCGCCGCCGTGTCCGCGGGCCTGGGCCTGTACCTGTACGGGGTGCTGGCGGTCACGGCGGTCGGCGCTGGCGGCCCGCCGGGCCTCGCGGGCGCCACCGTGGCCGGCAACGTCGCCGACCGGCTCAGCAACCGGGTGCTGATCGCCCTGCTCGTGCTGCCGCTGGCGACCGCGACGGTCGGCTGGGCCGCCGCGGCGGCCACCGCCCGCCTCCGCTGGGGGCAGCCTGAAGCGGCCCCGGCTCTTCCCGCTACGGGCGCCGGGCCGGTGGCGGCCGTAGCGGGGCGGTCCCGGACCGCGGATCTCCTGCTGCTGTCCGCCGTGGTGGCCGTCGCGGGGATCCTGGTCTTCGTCGCCTTGCTGCGTTAATCCCGGTCAGCCAGCACCGGTGGGCCCAGCCCGGCGGCCTCCGCCCCGGCGGTTCGTCAGGCCGGGCAGAGCCAGTCCGCCGGGCCGGCCACCGGCTGGTCCGCCTCCGGGCTGGCGGGCGGCGGGAAGCTGGTCTTCAGGGTGAACGCCCACGGCGCTGGGCCGTGCGCGCGCAGGTGCCGGATCCGGTCCTCGGCCTCGGCCGGGGTGGGCCGGTGCCCGGCCGGGACCCACCAGCAGGTGGTGTAGGCCTCCCGCATCAGCTGGAAGAACTGCCGGCGCTGCCGCATGATCTGCCGGTGCAGCCCGTTGCCGAACACGAAGGCGCCCAGGTCCTCCACGCTGGCCCAGACCGACATGTTGATGATCACGCCCTCGCTGTCCCCGGCGTCCCATTCGAACGCGCGGACCGCGGTCGCGTTGCCGTCCTCGGTCTGCAGCCGCCAGATGTACCCGGGGGCCTGCTCGGCGGCCGCGTTGACGGGGTCCAGGGCGGCCATGAAGGCGGCCAGTTCCTGGCTGTCCAGCGGGGCGGCCAGCCGCCCGATGTTCACCTGCGCCAGCTCGTAGCTCATGGGCCGAAGTCTGCCAGCGCCGCGCCCGCCCGGGAATGCCGCGGCGGCCGCGGCTAGCCGCGGCCCAGCAGCTGGACCGAGCCCAGCGGGGTGAACCCGGCCGCGAGCAGCGCCCGCAGGCTGGCCGCGTTGCCCGGGGTCGCCGCGGCCACCACCAGCTCCCCCGCGGGCAGGGCGGCCAGCGCGGCCCGGATCAGCCCGGTGGCCTGCCCGCCGCCGCGCCGGTCCGGTTCCAGCTCGAAGCTGAGCTCGGTCAGCCCGGCCAGGCCGGTGCTGAGGATCGCCACTGCGGACCGGGCCGGGTCCGGGTAGCCGTACGTCCGGGGCGTGTCCCGGATCGAGGCCGCGTACTGTGCCCGCGGATGCGAGCTCAGGTCGGGCCGGGGCACCAGGGCGGTCTCTGGCCCGGGGGCGGCGCCGGTGCCGTGGCCGGCCAGCAGCGCGTCCTGGCTGCCGATCCAGCCGTCCGGGCCGGCCAGCCCGGAGAGCAGCCGCGGGTGCGCGGCCCCGCCGAACCCGTCCGCGCCCAGTTCGGCGATCCGCTCGTGGCTGACGTCCGAGCCCAGGGCGAACACCGCGTGGCCGGTGAAGCAGACGATGCCCTCCACCCCGTCCCGCCACGTGGGCACCCGGCTCCACCCGCCGTCGGCCGCCGGGAACCGCCCGGCGTCCGCGTCCTGGATGATCTCGGCCAGCGGGTGCACCGGAGGGAGCACTCTGATCACGGGTTCAGCTCCTTTTCCAGCCAGGTCCGGCCACGGGCCCGTGCGGTCAGCCGGGCGTCTCCGATCAGTGCGGCCAGCCGGGCCGCGGCCTTGCCCGCGGCGGCGACCGCCTCGGACCCGGCGTCCTCGAGGAACCGGCAGACGATCTCCCCGTCCGGGGCCTGCGCCCAGCCGCCCACGATCCGGCCGTCCCACCACAGCGACGGCCCGATGTTCCCGGTCTGGTCGAACAGCCGCGGCCCGTGCTCCCCCAGGAACCAGGTCCGGTCCTGCCAGCCCATCGGGGTGGTGTCCAGCCCGGGCAGCAGCGCCGCCCAGGGCTCCGCGGCCGGGGCCGGCTCCTCGTCGCCGGCCAGCGCGTACCCGGGGCCGCCGTCCTCCAGCTCCACCTCGGCCGGCCCGATCGCGGCCAGTGCCCGGCGGGTCTGGGTCTTCGTCCAGCCCGCCCACCATTGCAGGTCCGCCGCGGGGGCCGGGCCGAACGCGGCCAGCCAGCAGCGGGCCAGCTCAGCCTCGGCCGCCTCGTGGTCCCACTCGGCGAACCCGCCCGGGCACCAGGCGTGCGCCGTGGTCCACCGGTATCCCTGCGAGAGCCACGACCCGCGCGGCCGGCCGCGGATGACCTGGCCCTCGGTGGCCATGATCAGCAGCAGCCGGCTGGCCACGTTCTGCGTGCCCGTCCACTTCGACCCGGCCCCGACTACCACCGGCTGGGCCAGCCGCGGGTCGTCCCCGGCCAGCTCGCTGGCGGTGGCCTCGCCGCGGGCGTCCAGTGCGGCCAGCAGGGCCTGCTCCGCCCCGGTCACCCAGGCTTCCAGGTCCCCGGGCACGCCCGCGTCGCGCAGCAGCATCAGCAGCCGCCGGCGCTCCCGGGCCGCGACCGCGCGCCCGGCCCCGGCCAGCGCGACCGCGGCCAGTGCCGGGGTGGTGGCGAACACCGTGCGGCGCATGGCCAGCACCCGGACCACGGACCGGTCCTCGTACAGGGCCCTGTCGACGTCGGCCAGGCTGCCATCGGCCATCCGGGCGAGGATCCCCACGTACACCGAACCCGGGTCGGTGCCGTGCACCGCGACCACCCGCTCGGTCACCGCCGCCGGGCTGTCCGCCTGGGCTCCCGGCGCCAGGCCGTGCCGCACGCCCAGCCGGGCCCGCCGCTCCGCCACCGTGACCCGCCGCACCGCTGTCCTCCCGCTGCCCGTCCGCCGGCCTGCGGCAGGCCCATCAGCGTACCGGGACAGGACGCGGGGGCCCGGCGCCGGGAGCGTGGACGGCACCGGACCCGGGTTCCCATTACCCCTTCATGGGCAAACTGTGCCGGCGCGTTCGCGGCAATGCCCGAACGGCGCCAGGCCGGCGGAGCGCCAGGCCCGGCCGACGGCGCGCAGCGAGCGGCAGCGCAGCGCCGGCATAGCGGCCCGCAGCGAGCGGCTAGCCCCAGGCAATTTGTACCGCCCGGTTTGCCGGAACTGGCGGCCGGGGCGTGCGGGGCCGGGGCATCATGCCGTTGGCGCGTGTACCGCCGTCCCGCCTGGCGCGGCCGGCCTCTGGGAGCGCCGCCCGGTCCCCCGCAGCCGATCGACGTGAGGTGCCCGCCGATGCCCCGACCGAACCAGGCCCAGTCGTGAGCCCGCTGATCCGGCCGCGGCGGATCGGCCGGGCGGCCGGCCCGGCCCGGGCCAGCGCGCTGGCCGCCGCGGGGGCCTGCCTGGCCGCCGGGATGTTCACGGTGCTGCACCACCCGGTGCCGGGCCCGCGGGTGAGCAACCTGGCCGCCGCCCGGCTGGCCGGCCCGGTCGCCGCGCCGTCCCCCGCCGCCGGGTCCGCCCCGGCGGCCGCGGCCGACCCCAGGAAGGGCGTCGCGGCCTGGAACTTCACCGGCGCCCGCAAGGCCCTGCGGCTGTCCGGCGCGTCCTGGTTCTACACCTGGGCGGCCGGGCCGAACGGCATCAGCGCCCCGCCCGGGGCCCGGTTCGTCCCGATGATCTGGGGTTCGGGCAGTGTGACCAGCGCCAACCTGGCCGAGGCCCAGCGGCACGGGCACATCCTGCTCGGCTTCAACGAGCCGGACATGGCCAGCCAGTCCAACCTGAGCCCGTCCGCCGCCCTGAGCCTGTGGCCGAAGCTGCAGGCCACCGGCATGCAGCTGGGCAGCCCGGCGGTGGCCTTCGGCGCGGACCAGCCCGGCGGCTGGCTGGACCGGTTCATGAAGGGCGCGCACCGCCGCGGCTACCGGGTGAACTTCATCACCCTGCACTGGTACGGCGGGGACTTCCGCACCGCGGCCGCGGTCCGCGAGCTGAAGAGCTACCTGCAGGCGGTCTGGCAGCGCTACCGCAAGCCGATCTGGCTCACCGAGTACGCGCTGACCGACTTCGGCGCCAGCCCGGCCCGCTACCCGACCTGGTCCCAGCAGGCCGCGTTCGTGACCGCGTCCACCGCCATGCTGGAACGGCTCCCCTACCTGCGCCGGTACGCCTGGTTCGCGCTGCCCTCCAACAGCACCGACGGCACCGTCGGCCTGTACCGCAGCGGCGCCCGTCCCACCCCCGCAGGCAGTGCTTTCCGGCTCGCGCCGGGCCGCTGAGAGGCGCTGCCTTCCCTCCTCGCTCCTTGGCGCTCCTTCGTCGCGCCGCGTCGCTCGTCGGGAAAACAGCGCCGGCGGCACCTGCGCTCGCCCGGCCGGCTACGCCGGCCGTCGGCCGGGCCGGATGTGACCGGGTAGTAGCCTGGCGCCGGCGGCTCTGCCGCTGCGGAGCGACGGGAGGGCCGATGGCGGGCGAGACCCTGCTCAGCGCGCACGGCCGCCGTCCTGCGGCGGAGATCACCGGCCTGGTCATCGTGACCCACGGCGGCACCTCGGAGAGCACCGTGCCCACCTCGGGCTGGCAGGGCAGCGTGCTGCGGATGATCCCGGTGGCCCGGGCCATCAGCCGGTCGCTGGACGGCACCGGCGCGGTGGTGTGGCGGCCCCGGTTCACGGTCCGCGGCTGGAACGGCGCGGCCGCCTCCCCGGCCGCCGACCTGAGCGCGATGCTGGACGAGGCGAAGGCCGCCCTGGGGCCGGTCCCGGTGGTGCTGGTCGGCCATTCCATGGGCGGCCGCGCGGTGCTGCGCGCCGCGGGCCATCCCCTGGTCACCGCGGTCGCCGGGCTGGCGCCGTGGCTGCCGGACGGCGAGCCGGTCAGCCAGCTGGCCGGGCGGCGGGTGCTGCTCGTGCACGGCCGCGGCGACCGGATCACCAGCACGGCCGAGACCTGGGCCTACGCCGGGCGGGCCGCCGAGGTGACCACCGTGGCCACGGTCGAGATCGCCGGCACCGAGCACGCGATGCTCCGCCGGGCGAGGCTCTGGCACCAGCTCACCGCCGCGTTCGCCCGGCAGGAACTGGCCCCGCCCGGGCCGGCCGGGCCGGTCGCCGCGGCCTTCGCGCGTCCGGCCAGGCCGGGGGTGGTTTCGTCGCCACTGCGGATCTAGGGTGACATCCATGGCTGGCCGTGCCCGCGCCCGCGACCACCGGCGGCGGCGCCAGCGACCTGCCCGCGCACCCGCGGGCACCGGGCCATCGGCGAAGCGGACGACGACTCAGGAGGGTCGATGAAGACCAGGGCAGCGGTATTGCGCGGGCAGGGCCGGGACTTCGAGGTCATCGAGCTTGACCTGGCACCGCCGAAGGCCGGTGAGGTTCTGATCAAGTTCGCGGCCGCCGGGCTGTGCCATTCCGACGAGCACCTGCGGCACGGCGACATCGTGGCGAACTTCCCGATCGTCGGCGGGCACGAGGGCGCCGGCGTCATCGAGGCGGTCGGCGAGGGCGTGACCCGGCTCAAGCCCGGCGATCACGTGATCTGCTCGTTCCTGCCGGTGTGCGGGCACTGCCGGTTCTGCTCCACCGGCCAGTCGAACCTCTGCGACCTGGGCGCCAACCTGCTGGTCGGCTGCATGCCCGACGGCACGTTCCGGTTCAGCGAGAACGGCGCGGACCTGGGCGGCATGTGCATGCTCGGCACGTTCTCCGAGCGGGCGGTGATCTCGGAGAACTCGGCCGTCAAGGTGGACGACGACCTGCCGCTGGACAAGGTCGTGCTGATCGGCTGCGGCGTGCCCACCGGGTTCGGCTCCGCGGTTCACGCGGCCCACACCGAGCCGGGCGACACGATCGCGATCTACGGCATCGGCGGCATCGGCATCAACTCGGTGCAGGGCGCCGCGCTGGCCGGGGCCCGCAACGTGGTGGCTATCGACCCGCTGGCCAACAAGCGCGAGGCGGCCGAGCAGCTCGGCGCCACGCACAGCGCGGCCACCGCTGAGGAAGCCGCGGAGCTGATCCTCGGGCTGACCAACGGCGTCGGCGCGGACAAGGCCATCGTCACCGTCGGCGTGGTCGACTCCGAGGTCGTCACCAACGCGTTCAACGTCATCCGCAAGGGCGGCACGGTCGTGGTCACCGGGCTGTCGGACCCGACGAAGAACACCATCGAGCTGCCCGGCGCGATCCTGACCCTGTTCGAGAAGCGGGTGCAGGGCAGCCTGTTCGGCTCCGGCGACCCGTTCCACGACATCCCGCGGATGGTCGAGCTGTACCGGTCCGGGGACCTCAAGCTGGACGAGCTGATCACCCAGACGTACACGCTCGACCAGGTCAACGAGGGCTACCAGGATCTGCTCGACGGCAAGAACATCCGCGGCGTCATCGTGTTCGACAGCTGAGCGGCCAGGACCAGCCCCGGCCGGCGGCAGTCCCGTGATGACCACGCGCACGGGCCTGCCGCCGGTTATCGGGCTGCAACGGGAGCGCGAGGTGCTCACCGTCGCGCTCGCCGCGGGCCGCCACGTGGTCATCGAGGGCCCGCCCGGCACCGGCAAGTCCACGCTGCTGCGGGAGGTCGCCAGGGATACCGGCCAGGCGGTCATCTTCGTCGAGGGCAACGCCGAGCTGACCCCGGCCCGGCTGGTCGGCCAGCACGACCCGGCACAGGTGCTGGCGGGCGGCTACACGCCGGACAGCTTCACCGACGGGCCGCTGCTGACCGCCATGCGCGGCGGCGCGCTGCTGTACCTGGAGGAGTTCAACCGGATCCCCGAGGAGACGCTGAACGTCCTGATCACCGTGCTGGCCGAGGGCGAGATCGCGGTGCCCCGGCTGGGCATGGTCGCCGCGGACCCCGGGTTCCGGCTGATCGCGGCGATGAACCCGTTCGACGCGATCGGCACCGCCCGGGTGAGCCAGGCGGTGGCCGACCGGATCTGCCGGATCGTGCTCGGCTACCAGGACGCCGCCGCGGAACGGGACATCACCACTGCGGTCAGCGGCGGGACCGGCCCCGGCGTGACGTTCGCGGTCGAGCTGACCCGGGCCACCCGGGTGCACCCGGACATCCGGATGGGCGCCTCCGTGCGCGGGGCGATCGACCTGGTGCTGCTGCTGACCGGGCTGGTCCGGCTGCGCGGCGAGCCGGGCCTCAGCCCGGAAACCGGTCTGGCCTGGGACACCGCCAGGGACGCCGCCTACGCGGCGCTGTCCGGCCGGATCCGGATCGCGGACGGCTGTGACCGCAGCCCGGAGTCGGTGCTGGACGAGCTGCTCGCCGGGCTGTGGCCGGACCCGGACGCGGATCAGAACGGCGGCACCGGGACCGCACCCCCTGGCGGCCAGGGAAAAGCTGACGGCCTGCCGCCCGGCGCGGGCGGCAGGCCCGAGCGCGCATCCCGGTCCAGCCTGCGCCGGGACCGGCGGCGCGGCCCGGCGCGGCGCACCGCCAGCCGGGCCGAGCTGGCTGCCCAGCACGCCGCGTTCGGCGACGTCTCGCCGGAGGTCGGCGAGCTGGACGAGGCCGCGCTGGCCCGGCTGCTCGAGCAGGACCCGGACGCGGCCGCGACCCTGCTCGCGGACCTGGCGCTGGCCACCGACCAGGCACTGGCCGCGGCGGCGCGCCGGCTGGCCGCGCGGGTGTTCGTCCGGTTCGCGTCCGGCGGCAGCCGCCCGGCCCGCGGCACCCGGCGGCTCGGGCCCGGCCGCGGCGACGGCGACCTGGACCTGGACCGCACCCTGGACCGGCTCAGCGGCAGCTGGCCGCCGCCGCCCGCGGACCTGGTCACCCGGACCTGGCAGGCCCGCCGGCGGGCGCTGTGCCTGCTGATCGACACCAGCGGGTCGATGTCCGGGCTGGCCGTCGCGATCGCCGCGGTGGCCGCGTCCGCCGTCATGCTGGCCGCGGCCGGCCGGCACGACGCCGGGGTGATCGCGTTCTCCTCCGACGTCAGCGAGCTGCACTCGCCCGGATCCGGCCGCCCGCCCGGGGAGCTGGTCGGCGAGCTCGTCGCGCTGCGCGGGCACGGAACCACCGACCTGGCCGCCGCGCTGCGCGCCGCCGCCCGCCAGCTCGCGGGCTGCCGGGCGGACGAGCGGATGGTGATCCTGCTGTCCGACTGCCTGCGCACGGCCGGCGGCGACCCGGCCGCGGCGCTGTCCGGGATCGACCGGCTGCAGGTGCTCTGCCCGCTGCCGTCCGGGCCCGACCACCGGGCCGAGCAGGCCGCGGCCGCGCTGGCCCGCCGCGGCGGCGGGATCAGCCAGCCGGTCCGCCGCCTGGCGGACGTCGGCCCGGCGCTGACCCGCGCGCTGGGCTAACCGGCGCCGGGGCTGACCGGCCCGTTTGGCCGCCGGGGTGTCATCTCGGGTACACCGGGAAGACCCAGGCGCCGGCCACGCTGACTGGTGGCGCGGCCCTGACTGCCCATATGCCCCCGGCTCGATGGAGACTTCCCGATGACGGACATCGACGGCCTGCCGGTCGCAGGCGGCCGGCGGATCGCCCTGATCGCGCACGACAACAAGAAGCAGGACATGCTCGAGTGGGCCAGGTACAACCAGGACCTGCTGGCTGATCACGAGCTGTTCGCCACCGCCACCACCGGCCATCTGCTGCAGGACCGGCTCGGCCTGCCGGTGACCTGCTTCCGCAGCGGCCCGTACGGCGGCGACCAGCAGATCGGCGCCCGGATCGCCGAGGGCGGGATCGACCTGCTGGTGTTCTTCTGGGACCCGCTGGAGCCGCACCCGCACGACCCGGACGTGAAGGCCCTGCTCCGGGTCGCGGTGGTGTGCAACATCCCGGTCGCCTGCAACCGGGCCTCGGCCGACTTCATCATCTCCTCCCCGCTGATGAACGCGGCCCCGCTGCCGCCGGACGCGGCCCCCGCCCCGCGCTCCTACCACGGCGGGCCTGACCGGCCCGGGCCGGGCCGGCTGACCAGGCCGCGAGGCCGGAATGGAAGATGGCGCCATGACGTGGATCGAGCTCGACGGGGCCGTGAACGTGCGGGACGTGGGCGGGCTGCCCACCACCGACGGCGGCAAGATCGCCGAAGGGCGGCTGCTGCGCAGCGACAACCTGGACAGCCTGACCCCCGCCGACGTGCACCGGCTGGTCACCGAGCGGGGCCTGACCACGGTCGTCGACCTGCGCAGCACGCGAGGAACACGCGGCGGCCACGCCCGGCCCGCTGGCCGCGGTCGGCTCGGTGCGGCACGTCCAGCTCTCGCTGCTGCCCGAGCTTGGCGTGCTGGCCGACACGCTGGGCGGCACGCTGGCGATCCGCACCGAGCAGGCCCTGGCTCTCTGCCCGTCGGACGTCCGCGCCGGGTTCTATCTCGGCTATCTCGAATACCGGCCGGCCGGGGTCGTCGAGCGCGCTGCGCAGCATCGCGGCCTCGCCGGGCGCGGCGCTGGTGCACTGCGCCGCGGGCAAGGACCGTACCGGCGTGATCGTGGCGATGGCGCTGTCCGTGGCCGGGGCCGAGCCGGCCGCGATCACGGCCGACTACGCGGCCAGCGCTGACCGGATCGGCGCGATCCTGGCCCGGCTGCGCGGCCAGACCGCCTACTCAGAAGGGGTGGAGAAGGTCGACACCGCCGAGCAGACCCCTCGGGCGGAGACCATGGACGCGTTCCAGACCGAGCTGGCCGCCCGGTACGGCGGCGCGGACGGCTGGCTGGCCGGGTACGGCTTCGGCGCGGACGACGCGGCCGCGCTGCGGGCCCGGCTTCGCGACGGCTGAGCGTCAGACGCGCGCAGCCGCGGGGACGGGCTGAGCGAGCGGCCGCGGCGCGACGGCCAGCCGGGGCCCGTCCATCCACGTCCCGGCCTGCTTGACCCGGCGCAGGATCGGCGAGATCTCCAGCTGCCGGACCCCGGGCGCGGCCCCGATCCTGGTCGTCACGTACCGGTAGAGCGCCTCGGTGTCCCGGCAGATCACCGCGGCGATCAGGTTGCAGGCGCCGGTGATCGCCGACACGAACGGCACCTCCGCGTGCCCGGCGAGCAGCTCACCCGTCTCCTCCAGCCGGGCCTGCTGATGATCTCGTGCGCGGTCAGCGTCAGCACCTGCCCCGCCGCGGGCAGCCGCTGCAGCAGGTCGTCGCGCTGCCGGGAGGTCAGCGAGCGGACCGAGCAGACCAGCTCCGAGCCGCCCGCGCTGATCGTCACCCAGGACACGTCGTCCCGGCGGGCCAGCGCCTCGGCCAGCCGGGTGGCCGAGCCCGGCCGGCAGCCGACCCGGACGAACCAGTCCGACTGACCGAGCCGCCGCGGGTTGACCATGGCCACCACCCGCATGATCCCGTCGCCGCGCAGCCGCCGGTAGCGCCGCGCAACGGTCTGCTCGGACACGCCGAGGACCTCCGCGATCCGGGCGAACGGCAGCCGCGGCCCGACCTGCAGGCCCTGGATGATTTTCAGGTCGAGCGTGTCCAGTTCCGCGGATTCACGCATCGGGAACTTGCTCATGGAGGAAAACTACAGCAGGCTCTTTCTGAGTGGCGCATGGTGCCGGGCTGGGGCAGCCTCGGCGGGTAACCGGGACCTCGCCAAGGGAGCTCATCCATGCGCAAGTGGCTGCCGCTGACCGCGGTCTGCCTCGGCACGTTCATGCTGCTGGTGGACGTGACGATCGTCACCGTCGCGCTGCCCGGCATGGCGGCCGGCCTGTCCGCCTCGTTCTCCGCCCTGCAGTGGGTCGTCGACGGCTACGCGCTGGCCCTGGCCGCGCTGCTGCTCACGGCCGGCGCGGTGGCCGACCGGTACGGCCGCCGGGCCGTGTACCTGGCCGGCCTGGCCACTTTCGCGGCCGCGTCCGCCGCCTGCGGCCTGGCCGCCGGCGCGCCGCTGCTGGTCGCGGCCCGTATCGTGCAGGGCGCGGCCGCGGCCGCCATGTACGCGACCACGATCGCGCTGCTGAACTCGGCCTACACCGGCCGGGACCGCGGCGTGGCCTACGGCGTGTGGGGCGCGGTGTCCGGCGCCGCCGCCGCGGCCGGGCCGCTGCTCGGCGGGATCCTCACCCAGGGCCTGTCCTGGCGGTGGATCTTCTTCGTCAACCTGCCGGTCTGCGCCGCCGCGATCGCGGCGACCCTGCGCGCCTTCACCGGCGGCCGGCCCGCGCACCTGGCCGGGCCCGGCCAGGTGCGCGGGCACGGGCCGCTGCCCCGGCTCGACCTGCCCGGCGCAGTGGTGTTCACCGCCGCCGCGGCGGCGGTAACCGGCGGGCTGATCCGCGCCGCGGCGGACGGCTGGGGCGGCGGGCTGGTGACCGGGCTGCTGGCCGCCGGCGCCGTGCTGTTCGTGCTGTTCGGCCTGATTGAGCGGCGCTGCCCGGACCCGCTGCTCGACCTGGCCCTGCTCCGCCGCCCGGCGTTCGCGGCGGCGCTGGCCACCGCGCTGCTGATGAACGCCGCCGCGTTCGCCTACCTGCCGTACACCTCGCTGTGGCTGCAGACCGTGGTCGGGCTCGGCCCGATCCGGGCCGGGCTGGCCGGCACCGCGCCGCTGTCGCTGGCCGCGTTCGTGCTCAGCGCGCTGATCGGCCGCTGGCTGCACGCCGCTAACCCGCGCTGGCTGGTGGGCGGCGGCATGCTGCTGATCGGCACCGGCGCGCTGCTCCAGAGCAGGCTGTACGCACAGTCGGGTGGGATGGCCCTGCTTCCCGGGCTGATCGTGGCGGGCGCGGGCGTCGGGCTGGCCACCGCGGCGCTGGTCTCGCACGCGATGGCCGCGGTCCCCCAGCGGTCCGGCGGGATGGCGGCCGGCGCCGTGAACACCGCCCGCCAGCTGGGCTTCACGTTCGGCGTCGCGGTCGTCGGCAGCGTGTTCGCGGGCCGGCTGGCCAGTCACCTGGCGGCCGCGGGCCACCGGTCCGGCGCGCTGGCCCAGGCGGTGGGGGGCGGGCAGACCCGCGCCGTGCTGGCCCATACACCCGCCGCGGGCCGGGCCAGCGTCGAGGCGGCGGTCCGCGCCGCATCAGCGTACGGCTTGCACATCGGCCTGCTGGTGGCCGGCGGGCTCGGTCTGGTCGGCGGCATGGTGGCGCTGGCCGCGCTGAAGCGGCACCCGGCGGCCGGGCCAGCCGCGGGCCAGGTCCCTGCCTCCCAGGCCGTGCCGGAGCCGGGGGCACGGCTCTGACCTGCGACGCGATGTATCTGACCGGCTGGCGGGTGCTCTTCACCAGTACCCGGGCAGCCCGCCCGGGCCGTTATCCGAGGGGGATCGCATGTCCGAGCTCAACCCGCAGCCGCTGCCGCCCAAGGAGATCCGCATCACCGCCCCCGCCGGGGTGCTCACGAACCTGGACGCGTTCCAGAAGGCCCAGGCCGCTGTGCTCAATCAGGCCGGCTGCCCGAACTGCCATTCCGGGCTCCGGCTGATCTGGCAGGAGTTCTCCGAGTACGAGATCGACGTGGAAGGGCGGGTCAGCCCGGTCCGCGGCGTGGCCGGCCCGGTCGCCGGGATGGGCTGACCGTGCCCTGGTCGCGGCTCGATCTCGGGGTCGGGCTGGTCGCCGCGGCCGGAGCGGACCTGCTCTGGCCCGGCGTCGCCGGCCTGGCCGACGTGGTCGAGATCGAGCCGCAGACCATGTGGCGGCCGCTCCCGGGCGGCGGCTGGCAGCTCAGCGAGGCCGCCTACGAGTGGGCGGCCGGGCTGGGCCTGCCGGCGCTGGCGCACGGGGTGGCGTTCCCGGTGGGCGGCTGCCAGCCGCCGGACCCGGCGGGCGTGGCGCTGACCGCCGAGTCGGCCCGGCGGGTGGACGCTGCGCACTGGAGCGAGCACCTGTCGTTCAACCGGGCCGCGCCCGCTGGTTCTGGCGGCGGGGTGATCGACGCGGGCTTCTTCCTGCCGCCCGCGCAGTCTCCTGACGGCGTGGCGCGGGCCGCCGGGCACGTGGCCGCCTACCAGGCCGCGTCCGGCCTGCCGTTCCTGATCGAGACCGGGGTCAGCTACCTGCAGCCGCGGCCCGGCGAGCTGTCCGACGGCGCGTTCGTCGGCGGGGTGGCCGAGGCCGCGGACTGCGGCATCCTGCTCGACCTGCACAACCTGCTGGCCAACGAGCGCAACGGCCGCCAGCCGGTGGACGGCGTGCTGGCCGAGCTGCCGCTGGACCGGGTGCTCGAGGTGCACCTGGCGGGCGGGTTCGAGGCGCGGGGGTTCTGGCTGGACGCGCACCACGGGCCGCCGGACGAGGAGCTGCTCGCGCTGGCCGCCCGGGTGCTGCCGCGGCTGCCGAACCTGCGGGCGCTGATCTGGGAGGCGGTGCCGGAGTCGCTGGCCGCGCTGGGCGTTGGCGGGGTCCGGGCCATCCTGACCCGGCTGCACCGGCTGTGGGACACCGCCGTGGACGGGCGCGGGCGCGGCCGCGCGACGGTGATCACTGAGTCCGGGCGGCCGGGACAGCGGAGTACGGAGGCGGCGGCGCCGGTCCGCCCGGCCGGGCCGGGCGGTTCTGGGGCGGGTGCCGGGGCCGGTGGCGGCGACGCGGCCGGGGAGGCCGATCTGGCCTGGGAAAATGGCCTGGCCGCGTACACGTCACGGTTCAGCGACCAGCCGCCGTCCGGCGATCCCGGCCTGGGCCTGCTGCGCTGGCTGTCCGATCAGGCCCGGCTGAGCCAGCTCGCGCTGGCCCGGCCCGACCTGCTGCGGCCGCTGCTCGCCGCGGACGGTCCGGACGCCACCGAGCGGCTGCTGCTCGGCTATTTCGGGGCCCGGCCGCCGCGGCTGTGGCCCGCCGAGGAGGGCGCGCAGTTCGCTGCCTGGCTGGCCGGCCGGGGCGGCCAATCTGCGGGTTGCTGCTGAAATCCCGGCTGGCCGGGCAGAATGTGCAGCATGGCGAACGACCCCGCGGGCCGGGCTCCGACTCCGCCAGGGCCGCGGACCCGCGGCGGCTGGGTTCCGGTGGGCACCGCGGCGGCCCGGCGGGCCGGGCACAGCGACCATGTGACCGCCAAGGGGCTGCGGACGCGCGAGGACCTGCTGGCCGCCGCGCGCCGGGTCTTCGAGCGGGACGGCTACCTGGACACCAGGGTCGCTGACATCACCGCCGAGGCCGGCGTCTCGCACGGCAGCTTCTACACGTACTTCTCGTCCAAGCAGGACGTGTTCCGTGCCATCGCGCGGGACATCGGCCAGCAGTTCGAGGCTGCCGTCGCGCCGTCCGCCGCCGACCGGGTGGCCAGCACGTTCGACGCGCTGGACGCGGCCAACCGGCGCTACCTGGAGGTCTACCGGGCCAACAGCGTGATGTGGGCGCTGGTCGAGCAGGTCGCCACGATCGATCAGGACATTCACAAGCTGCGGCTGGCCGGGCGGCGGCACCACGTGGAGCGGGTGGCCAGGATCATCCGCCGCTGGCAGGAGGCGGGGCTGGCCGACCCGGACCTGGACCCGCGGGTCACGGCCGGCGCGCTGAGCTCGATGCTGTCGAATTTCGCCTACTGGTGGCTGGCGGGCGGGGACGACTACGACGACGAGACCGCCGCGCGGACGCTGACCCAGCTGTGGGCGAGGGCGCTGGGACTGCGGCATGCGCCCGAGCCCGCGTCGGCCGGGCAGGCTGATCACGGCACGAAGCGCGGCTGACTTCAGGTGCCGCCGGCGGCTGGGCCGGCGGTGGGGTCCGTTGCCTATCGACAACGATGTCGAATAGGCTCGTGAGGCCGCGAGACCGGGAAGCGGGGTGCCCATGTCACCTGATTCGGCTCCGCCGGCGGGCGCCCTGGCGGGCGACGTCGCCGTTGAGGTCTCGCCTGGCTACGTGGCCACGGTCGAGCTGCGGCGGCCCCCGGACAACTTCTTCGACGTCGCGATGATCCGCGCGCTCGCCGACGCCTACCAGGCCCTCGACGACGACCCGGCGTGCCGCGTCATCGTCCTCTGCGCCGCGGGCAAGCACTTCTGCGCCGGCGCCAACCTCGGCCCGGCGGAGCCTGCCGCGCCATCCGGCCGGCCGGCCAGCCCGCTGGGCGTGGTGTCGGAGCTGTACGCCGAGGCGGTCCGGCTGTTCGAGGCCCGCACCCCGGTGATCGCCGCGGTCCAGGGCGCGGCCGTCGGCGGCGGCCTGGGACTGGCCTGCTCGGCCGACTTCCGGGTCGCCGCGCCGGAGGCCAGGTTCGCCGCGAACTTCGCGAGGCTCGGCTTCCACCAGGGCTTCGGCCTGACGGTGACGCTGCCCGGCGATCATCGGCGAGCAGCGCAGCCTGGAGATGCTGTACACCGGGCGCCGGGTCCGCGGCGAGGAAGCGGCCCGGATCGGGCTCGCCGACCAGCTGGTCCCGGCCGATCAGCTGCGGTCGGCCGCGTACGAGCTGGCCGCCGAGATCGCCGCCTCGGCCCCGCTTGCGGTCCGGTCCATCAGGGAGACCATGCGCGGTCACCTCGCCGCCGAGGTCCGCGCCGCCACCGAACGCGAGGGCGCCGAGCAGAACCGCCTGCGCCAGACCGCCGACTTCCGCGGAGGGCATCGCGGCCACCGCCCAGCGCCGCCCGCCCCGCTTCGAGGGCCGGTGACCAGCGCGCCGGACGCTGGTCGAGGTCCGGGCCGAGGTGCGCGGCTGGCTGGCGGCGAACTGGGATCCGGCGCTGAGCCTGCGGGAGTGGCGGGAGCGGCTGGCGGACTCCGGCTGGGCCTGCCCGTCCTGGCCGCGCGAATGGTGCGGCCGTGACCTGCCCGCCGGGCTGGCCGCCGTGGTGGCCGAGGAGATCAGCAGGGCCGGTGCGGTGTCCACGCCGGACGGGGTGGGCATGCAGATGGCCGCGCCGACGATCCTGGAGCACGGCGCCGGAGGAGCTGAAGCGGAAGTTCATCCGGCCGACGGTGACCGGGGAGATCACCTGGTGCCAGCTGTTCAGCGAGCCGGGCGCCGGTTCGGACCTGGCCGGGCTGACCACCCGGGCGACCAGGGCTCGACGGCGCCGACGGCGGCTGGGTGGTGACCGGGCAGAAGGTGTGGAACACCTCGGCGCCATCATGCGGACTTCGGCCTGCTGCTGGCCCGGACGGACTTCGGCGCGCCGAAGCACCGCGGGATCACGTACTTCGTGCTGCCGATGCACCAGCCGGGCGTGGAGGTCCGGCCGCTGCGGCAGATGAACGGCTACGCCTCGTTCAACGAGGTGTTCATGGAGCAGGCCAGGATCCCGGCCGGCCACGTGATCGGCGAGGTGGGCGGCGGCTGGAAAGCCGGGCTGACCACGCTGGCCCACGAGCGGCGGCTGGCGACCCGGCGGCCGCCGGCCGTGGCCCGGCCCACCGACGGCCTGGCCCTGCGCGAGGCAGCTTGCCGAGGCCGCCGAGGCCTACGCCCCGTACGTCTGGTATCCGCAGCGGGCCGGCCGCCCCGACCTGGTCGCCGAACGCGCCGCCGAGGCCGGGGCCGCCGGCGACCCGCTGATCCGCCAGGAGATCGTCAAGGCTCATCTCGCTGGCCTGGACCGCCCGGTGGACCGCCCAGCGGGCCGCGGCTGCGCGCGCGGCGGGCCGGCCGCCGGGCCCGGAGGGCTCGCTCGGCAAGCTGGCGAGCAGCAACATCGCCCGGCCGGCGGCCCGGGTGCACGCGCTGATCACCGGCGCCGGCCGGCCTGCTCGCCGGCCCGGACAGCCCGCACGACGGCATCATCAGCGAGATCATGCTGTCGGTGCCCGCGGTGTCGATCGCCGGCGGCACCGACCAGATCCAGCGGACGATCATCGGCGAGCGGATCCTCGGCTTTCCCCGGGATCCCGGGCCCGACCGCGACACGCCGTTCCGCGATATCCCCCGGGCCACCGAACGGTAACTCCGCCCGCGAAGGAGCAGCACATGACCGGCAACCCCCTTCGCCCGGCCGGGCCTGCGCCGTCACCACGCCCGGCCCAGACGGGCTCTGGCCCGTGCGTTCCAGCCGACGGGCGCGTGCGGGACGGACAGCTGGACCGGGACGGCGCCACGATCAGCTACTCGGTGTGCGCCGCCGCGGACGGCCAGGCGGCCGGCGGCCCGCCGCTGCTGCTGACCCACGGCTACGGGGCGTCGGCGGCCATGTGGCAGGGCAACCTGGCCGCCCTGAGCGCCGGCCGGACCGTGATCACCTGGGACATCTGCGGGCACGGGCGCACGAGCTCGCCCGCTGACCCGGCCCGGTACAGCGAGGCCGGCAGCGTGGCCGACATGGCCGCGGTCCTCGGCGCCTGCGGCACCCAGCGGGCCGTCGTGGGCGGGCTGTCCCTGGGCGGCTACCTGTCGCTGGCCTTCTGGCTGCGGCACCCGGACCGGGTGGCGGCGCTCGTCCTCTGCGACACCGGCCCCGGCTACCGCCGCGACGAGCCCCGCGACCAGTGGAACGCCCGCGCGCTGGCCCGGGCCGACGCGCTCGAGCGGCGTGGCGCCGAGGCGCTCAGCAACAGCCCCGAGGTCCCCGGCACCGGCCAGAACCTGCGCGGCCTGGCCCTGGCTGCGCGGGGCATCCTGACCCAGCGCGACGCCCGCGTGCTCGAGTCGCTGCCCGGGATCACGGTCCCGGTCCTGGTCGTGGTGGGCGCCAACGACACCCCGTTCCGCGCCGCGGCCGACTACATGGCGAGCAAGATCCCCGGCGCCACCCTGGCCGTGCTCGCCAACGCCGGCCACGCCGCCAACATGGACCAGCCCGCCGCGTTCAACGCGGCCGTCCTCGATTTCCTCGGCACCCTCCCGTCCGCCGCGCCCGGCTAGCCCAGCAGGCGTCAGCCGCGCTCCCCTGGCTCAGAACAGCGGGACCGCGCCAGAACCCGCCTGCTTCCTGGCCGGCCTGCCGGATCCAGGCAACTGCGATGGCGCCGGCATCCATTACTGGGTGCGGTCCTCTTCGATGTGCCTGCGCTATGTGGCCCGGCGGGCGGGCCCCGGGACACGGGCCAGCCGTGCCTGCCGCGCGGCACGCGTCCCGGGTCATGGCGGCGTGCGGCGCGCTGGGCCTGGGCACAGGCAGGCAGGTCCACCCGCGCCGAGGCGCTTGATGATCCGCTGACCATGCATGACCCAGTGCCCGCAGGACACCGTGCTGCTGCGCCGGGCCTTCATCGACCGGACCGGCTTCAGCCGCGATCGCGGTAAGTCAGCGCAGATACCAGGATTGCCGCCGGCCATTCCGCCTCCCTTGACAGCGGGTGATCTCTTGTAGAACATAATATCGAATTGTGGTGCTGAGAGGGACTGATTTATGGTTCAGAAAGGCGGTGGCCATTGCTCCCCCGGTGCGACCGGAGCGCCAGCCCGCGTTCCTGGCGGCCTGGCCGGATACCCAGGACCGCTAGGCCGCCACCGAACCATCCGTACACCTCACTAGGTGCCCGGCTGAGGCCGGCGGGCAGCGCGCGTACCGGGCCGGGACCGCACCGCGCCCTCGTGCTGCAGCCGGGAAATCTCGGCGGCGGTCAGGCCGAGCTCGGCGAGGACCTCCTCGTTGTGCTCACCGGGCAGCGGCGCCGGGCGCCGCACCGACGCCGGGGTGCGGCCGAACCGGACCGGCGGCGGGATCACCCGGTAGCGGCCGGCCACCGGATGATCAGCTTCGGGCAGCGCGCTGACGAGTTCGTCCAGGGTGGCGACCGGGCTGGCCGGGATGCCGTGCCGGTGCAGGAGGTCCAGCCACTCGGCCGTGGTGCGGTGCCGCAGGATGCCGCGCACCTGCCGGTACAGGAAATCCGAGTGCTCGATGCGGGACCGCCCGTCCGCGTACCGCGCGTCACCGATCAGTTCCGGCCGCCCGCCGACGGCAAACAGGAAGTCGTAGTGCTCCCGTGAATAAGGCAGGACCGCGATCCAGCCGTCCGCCGTTTGCTGCGGCCGCCGTTCGGGGGTGAGGATGCGCTGGTAGCCGACGGGTCCCACGGGCGGCTGCGGGATCGCCGCCGCGCCGTGCTCGACCAGCAGGAACGCCGACACCGTGTCGGCCATCGGGATCTCGATCTGCTGGCCCTCGCCGGTACGCTCCCGGTGCAGCAGCGCCGCCAGAACCGCGTACACGATGGTCAGGCCGGACACCTTGTCGGCGAAGATCGTCGGCATCAGCCCGGGCGCTCCGCTCACCCGGCGGGCCAGGTCGGCGACGCCGCTGGCGGCCTGCACGATGTCGTCGTAGGCGGCCTCGCCGCCGCGGGGCGAGTCGGCCGCCCAGCCGTGGGCGCGGCAGTACACGACGTCCGGCCGGACCGCGGCGATGTCGTCGTACGCGGCGCCCAGCCGGGCCAGCGGCCCGGGCCGCAGGTTCGTGACGAACACGTCGCAGCGCGCGGCCAGCCGGAGCAGGATCGCGCGTCCGCCGGCGGACTTCAGGTCGAGGTCGATGTTGCGCTTGTTGCGGAGGAGGTTCAGCGAGACACCAGAGAGGTAGGGGTGCGGCCCGGCGCCCATCGCCCGGTTGGTGTCGCCCCGGGCGCTCTCAACCGTCACCACGTCCGCGCCGAGATCACCCAGGATCGCCGTGGCCAGCGGCCCCATCACCACCGACGTCAGGTCCAGCACCCGCACCCCAGCCAGCGGCCCGCCGGCCGCCTGGCCGCCGGCCGCCGCCACCCCGCCGGCCGCGGCTGCCCCGCCGGCCGCCGCCCCGCCGGCCGCCGGCCCCGTCCCCGCCGGGAACCGGCCATTTTCAGCACCGTCGGGAAGCTCGGGCACGCCGGCACCGCCTAGTGTTTCGATAAAGATGTCGATATCATAAGCGCGTGGTCGGACCGGGCAGAGAACAGACGACGGAGCCGGCTGCGACCGCCGGCGCTACGACAGCCAACGGTGCCGCCGAGCCCACGGAACAAGGGGTTCGCGCGCAGGTCACCCAGTGGATCGAAGAGAACTTCGACCCCGAACAGAGCCTGCACACCTGGCTCGGCAAGCTAGCCGACTCCGGCTGGGCGCAGCCCAGCTGGCCACGCCAGTGGTACGGCCAGGGCCTCCCAGCCGACCTGGCCGCCACGGCGTGGGCCGAGTTCAACAAGGCCGGCGCCCCTGGCCCGCCCGCAGGCCTCGCCGTCATGCTCGCCGCGCCGACGATCATGACGCACGGCACCGACGAGCTGAAGAAACGCTTCGTCCGCAACATCCTCACCGGCGACGAGGCCTGGTGCCAGCTGTTCAGCGAGCCCGGCGCCGGCTCCGACCTGGCCGGCCTCCAGACCCGAGCCCGCCTCGACGGCGACGAGTACGTCATCGACGGCCAGAAGGTCTGGACGTCCGGCGGGCTCACCGCGGACTACGGGATGCTCCTCGCCCGCACCGACCCTGACGTGCCCAAGCACCAGGGCATCAGCTACTTCGCGTTCAACATGGACCAGCCTGGCGTCGAGGTCCGCCCGCTGATCCAGATGACCGGCGAGTCCGGGTTCAGCGAAGTCTTCATGACCGGCGCACGCGTCCCCGCGAACCATCTCATCGGCCAGCTCAACGGCGGCTGGACGGTCGCCCTGGCCACGCTGAACTTCGAGCGCACCGGCCTGGGCGCCGGGGCCGGCGCCGGCTTCCGCCTGTCCACCCCCGGCGGCAAGCGCGCGATGAAGCAGCTTCAGGAAACCTCGGTCGGCGAGTACGTCAAGGCCGTCCGCGCCCGTGCCCGCAGCTTCGGCACCAACAGCAGCGCGATGATCGGCGGCAGCGTCAGCGCGCTGGTCACGCTGGCCCGCGAGCTCGGCCACGAGCAGGACCCAGCGGTGCGCCAGGAGATCGTCCGCGCCCACACGCTGGCCGCGGTCAACGGCTGGAACGGCCAGCGCGCCCGCGCCGCCCTCCAGGCCGGCGGCCGCCCGGGCCCCGAGGCCTCCCTCGGCAAGCTCATGGCCTCGCGCATCGCGCGCCAGTGGCGCGACACCGCGTCCCTCGTGGCCGGCGAACGCGGGATGCTGGCCGGCGACGACGGCCCGCTGAACGGTGCCGTCGCGATCCAGCTGCTCGCCACCCCGGCCCCGGCCATCTACGGCGGCTCGGACCAGATCCAGCACAACATCATCGGCGAGCGTGTCCTGGGCCTGCCCCGGGAACCTGACATGTCGAAGAACGTCCCGTTCCGGCAGCTCAAGGTCGGGACCCAGAAGGCGGACCCGGGCGAGGCAGCGCGATGATTTTCTCGTTCAGCGAAGAGCACGGCGAGCTCCGCGACGGGCTGCGCCGGTTCCTGACCGACAAGTCCCCGTCCGCCGAGGTCCGGCGGCTGATGGACACGGACGGGGGCTACGACCCGAAGGTCTGGCAGCAGCTGGCCCAGCAGCTCGGGGTCACCGGGCTGACGATCCCGGAGAAGTTCGGCGGTCTCGGCTACGGCGCGGTCGAGCAGGCCATCGTGCTCGAGGAAATGGGCCGCGCGCTGCTCTGCGCGCCCTACCTGAGCACCGCCGTCCTCGCCACGTCGGCCCTGCTGGCCAGCGGCGACGCGGCCGCGCAGGAGCAGCACCTGCCCGGCATCGCCGAGGGCACGACGATCGCCACCCTGGCCGTGCCCGAGGACGACGGCCACTGGGACACCGCCGCGATGACCACCCGGGCGACCAGGGAGGCCGGCGGCGCCGGCTGGCGCCTCGACGGCCGCAAGTCGTTCGTGCTCGACGGGAACACCGCCGACCTGATCATCGTCGCCGCCCAGGCCGACGGCGGCCCGTCACTGTTCGCCGTGGCGGGCGACGCGGACGGCCTGACCCGCCAGCCGCTGGAGACCCTCGACCGGACCCGCAAGCTCGCCCGCCTGGACCTGGCCTCCGCACCCGCCCAGCTGATCGGCACCGAGGGCGGCGCCGCCGCCGCGGTCCGCCGGACGCTCCAGGTCAGCGCCGCCGCCCTGGCCGCCGAGCAGGTCGGCGGCGCGCAGCGCTGCCTGGACATGAGCGTCGAGTACGCCAAGCTGCGCATGCAGTTCGGCCGGCCGATCGGCGGCTTCCAGGCGATCAAGCACATGTGCGCGGACATGCTGCTCGAGGTCGAGTCGGCCCGGTCGGCGGCCTACTACGCGGCGTGGGCCGTGGCCGAGGACTCCGACGAGCTGCCGCTGGTGGCCAGCCTGGCCAAGGCCTACTGCTCGGAGGCGTACTTCCGGGCCGCCGCCGACAACATCCAGATCCACGGCGGCATCGGCTTCACCTGGGAGCACGACGCGCACCTGTACTACCGGCGGGCCAAGTCGTCGGAGCTGATGCTGGGCACGCCCAGCGAGCACCGGGAGATCGCCGCCACGTACCTGATCGACGAGCCGGCCGGCCGCTCCCCCGCCGACGCGGGCTAGCGCGGGCGCGCGGCCGCACCGCCGCGTTCCGGCGAAAGATCGTTGAGGGATACGGTGCCGGGGGCGCGGGCCCCGTCCCCGGACACCGGTCATCCGCGGCGCGGGTCAGCACGGCGGAGCCGGCTCGCCGGCGCCGCGGACGGGCACGGCGCGGGCACGGGCAGCACCGGCCGCGGACGAGGTCGTGCGGATGTGCCCGAAGCTGGCGTGGCGAGAACAGGGCACGGCCCGGCCGGGGCGCTATGGCGGGAGCCGGCCCCCGCCAACCAGGACGGCGCGTCCCGGGACGCGGCCGGCCCGGCGCATCGCGGCGGCCGCGGCGCGCTGGCCGGCCAGGTACTTGTCCAGGAAGTCCACGGTGACCCTGGCGACCAGCGGCTCAGGCGGCCTGCGGCCCTCGTAGGGCGCCAGGTGCCCGGCTCCGGGCAAGTCGAGGTAGAAACGCGGGCCTGACGCATCCGCCCGGTACATGGCGAGGCTGTCCGACGGCGGGTTGATGGCGTCGGCGCTGCCCTGGACGAACAGGACGGGCGGCGTGCCCTTCCCGAAGTACGAGCCGCCCAGCGGCGGCCACTGCGCGCCCGCCAGCACGATGGCGGCCCGGACGGCGCGGTCGCGGCAGCAGCTGCCCGCGGCCAAGGCGGCTACCGTGTCGCCGCCGTCGGAGTGCCCGGCCACGGCGATCCTGGCCGGGTCGACCAGCCCGGTCAGGGACCCGTGCGGCCGGCGCCCGGCGGCCACCAGCCGGCTGATCACGAAGGCCATGTCGGACGGCTGGTTCGCCAGGTCGTCCTCGGCGGGATCGGGGGTCCTGCAGTTGGTGAGCGGGAAGTCGGGGGCGGCGACTACGTAGCCCGCGCTGGCCCAGGCGCGGAGGAGGGGCCGGTAGCTGCTGGCGCACTGCAGGTAGCCAGGCGCGAAGACCACGAGCGGGAAAGGCCCATCGGCGGGTTGGAGCTGCAGTGCGCCGGATACAGGACGTGCGGGCAGCGCCTGCCCGGCGCCGCCGGCCGGGCAGCCGGCTATCTCCAGGGGTGAGCGCGGACGCCAGTCCCCGGACGGGCAGCCGTGACCGGCGCGTGGCGGGCTGACCGACGCGCTCGGCGCTGGCCGAGGCCCCGTAGCCGCGGGGCGATGGCCGGCCAGGCTGCGGTGTCTCATGCTGGCAAGCCCTGGGTAATCTTCGGGAATGACCTCCGAAAAGACACTAGCAAATGACCCCAAATCTAACGGGCGGCCCGCCGGGCGCTGGCTGGCGCACTACGCCACCAGGCACGCGGTCCGCCGCCAGCGCCGCGTCTGGTCGGGCCGTGTCGCCAGCTGGGACCAGCACAGCTCGGCGGGCCTGACCGAGGTCACCGCGGCCGTGCTGGGCGCGGCGGACGCCGGGCCCCAGACCCGGGCTGTCGATCTCGGCTGCGGTACCGGCCAGCTCAGCCTGCCGCTCGCGCTGGCCGGGGCTCACGTTCTGGCCGTGGACGTCAGCTCGGGGATGATCCGGCGGCTGCAGTCCGAGGCACGGCAGCGCCAGGCCATGACCCTGGAGGCTCTGGCGCTGCCGATCGAGGAGCTCGTGCTGCCACCTGAGAGCGTTGACCTGGTGATCTCCAGCTATGCCCTGCATCACCTGCGGAACGCCGACAAGGCTCGCCTGGTGTCGGCGGCCTACGAGTGGCTGCGGCCTGGCGGGCGGCTGGTCGTGGCCGACGTGATGTTCGGCCGCGGCGGGTCGAGCCGGGACCGGGCCATCATCGGGTCCAAGGTCCGCGCGCTGGCCCGCAAGGGCGCTGGCGGCTGGTGGCGGATCGCCAAGAACGCCGCCCGCTACCTGCTGCGGGTACAGGAGCGGCCGGTATCGATGACGGCCTGGACGGCCATGCTGACCCGCAGCGGCTTCGCTCAGGTAACCGCGACCGGGATCATCGCCGAGGCCGCACTCGTGACCGGCCGCAAGCCGGATCTGCCTGCTGCCCCCAGGCCATGAGGCGGCATGCGACCCCGACCACGCCTGCCGGGCCTGCCGGGCTCACGCTGCTGGCCGCGACCGCCATAGCCGGGATCATTCTCGCCGTGCACGGCTGGTCCGGCCGCCATTCCGGGCTGGCCCCCGGCGCTCTGGGCGTCACCACATCCCCGGCAAATGCGACGGCAGGTCAGGCCTCGCCGACCCGAACGGCGGCGCCCGCAAGCCCTGGCCGCGCTGACCGGCGGGCTGGCTCGCGGTCCGGGGCCTCACCAGCACCGGCCGGCTCATCGCAGGCCGCGGGCCCGGGACCGCTGCTCAGCGCCCAGCCCTACGCGTCCTACTCATTCAGGGTCTGGCCGGGCACGCCCAGTGCCGCCGCGCGGGCCGCGCTGACCGGGCTGACCGTCAGGGTCCGCCGCCAGGGCTCGGGCATCACGGTCGCCGCGAGCGTCACTGGCCAGCGTGCCGCGGCGCCCAGGTTCTATGCGCACGGCGCCCGCGTCTACATCGTGGAGGCATCTCTCGGCGATGACTCGGGCAACAGCGACTACAGCCTCGGCGACGACGGCCTTGTCGTGACCGACGCACAGGGCAGGATCCTGCGGTGAGCATCGCCAGGAAGCGTCCCCAGGCACGCCGGGCCGCCGCGACGGCCGCTCCGGCTCCCGCGGCCGCGACCCGGCCGGCCGGGCCGGGGAGCTCGCCGCCGCCTGGGCGCCGACGGCCGGGCGGGTGCTGCTCGGCCTGGTGCTGGCCTGGTTCGGGTATCACGAGCTCGTCCAGCCGGGGCTGTGGACCGGGTACGTGCCGCTGGTGGCAGCCGGCTCCGCGCTCGCGGCCCTGGCGGTGCTGGCGCACGGCTGGCTGCTGCTGGTCCTGGCCATGGCCCTGATCTGCGGGATCGCCACCAGGGTCGCCGCGGCGGCCGCCGCTGTCCTGCTGGCGGAGATCGTGATCTCGCTGATCGCCGTCGGCGGGCTCTCCGACCTGACCATGCGCGATGTCGGCGTGCTGGGCCTCGCCGTCTGCCTGACCGGGCAGCACACCCAGCGGCTGGTGCTGCGCCGCTAGCCACGTCCGGCCCATGCGCGGCCAGCCAGCGCAGCCGGCCGCGCGGCTATCGGATGGTGGATCGCCGAAGGCGTCTCCACCGGCGCGAGACGTGGATGATCAGGTACACGATGAGCGCGGCGGAGGAGAGCAAGTGCCATCTGCCGAAAGGCGCTGGCAGGACGGGCAGGAGCAGCGGGGATCCCTGGTTCCAGTCGAGGAGCCCGGAGACCACGACGCTGGCCGTGATGAAGGCGAGGATCGCATCGGAGGCCAGGAGCCGGAGCTCGCGCGCAACGTGACGGCGAAGGCCACGGAGCCGGGCGAGCATCCCGGCGATCCGGTGGCGCCGCTGTGCCAGGTGGACGACGACCAGGCCCGCGAACGCCAGCCCTACGCCGGCGTGGATGGCGTTGCGGATGTGCAGGAGCTGCAGGGTTCCGAGCGCCGCCGCGGCGCAGACCAGGAGGCCCAGGTGCACAAGCCAGCGAGACCTGATGGCCAGGCCGTCCGTTTCATGGCTCCATGAGATCCGTGACAGCCCGGCGTGCCGTGGCGCGGGTGGTGTCGGCCCGGCCGAACTGGAGGATGATCTGCGGAGCGCCGTGCAGACCCAGCCGCTCCCTGATCAGGTCCCTGACGGCGGCAGCTTCCAGCGGCTGTGTGTACAGGCTGGCGAACACCCAGTTGCTGGCCGCATACAGGAGCATGCGGTGCAGCGCCTGCCCGGCGTGCAGCCAGTCAGCGCGACTATCTCCGGGGGTGAGCAAGACGCCCGTGCCGGCCGGGGGGTGACCTTGCGCTGGCATCTGGCCAAGCTCCCTGCCGAGGTCGAAGTCGCGCTGCGGTAGCCGGCCAGGCTGCCGGATTTTCTTCGCCGGGAATGCGTGCGCGGGCACGCCATCGCGTTGCTGCCCGGCTGGCCCGCGGCTCCACCTGCGCATCTCGTGGCGGGCCAGCGGGTCGAGGTCCTGCCTGCGGCTCGAGGCGTCGAGGATGTCAGCGAGGCGCTGGTAGTCGAGGTGCCTGTCGATCAGTGCCAGCGTCGCGTGCTCAGCCATCGCATGATGCTGCACACGGGCCAGCACGCCAGGGGGCAGCGACTCGCTGCTGAACGGGCCGCGGTGCGTATGACGGTGCGGTATCGCGTCGAGCATCTGATGTTCTTCGCTGGTCATAGGCTGCTCCCGGCCGATGCTGACGGCGGCGAGCAACCTGAGCCGGCGCGGGTCGGGCAGGAGGCGCACGACGGGCTGGTAGCCCAGCGAACGGACCGCGAGGCGGAGCCCGAACAGGGCGGCCCCGCAGCTGATCAGCATCTCCCGGCCGGCCGGGTCGGTGTGCAGCTTCCTGCGCTGGTCCGCGTACAACTCGACGGTCCCTGGGCTGACCCGGAAGCGCCACGGCTGGGTGTTATGCACAGACGGGGCGCGCGCAGCGGTTGCGATCAGGTAACCGGCCTGATCGGTCACCAATCGACGACAGGCCGGGCGTGGTTTTCTCGTTCACAGAATCACCTGCCATCTGCCCAAAGATGATCGCCCGCTGAGCGGAGCAGGCAAGGGACAGGGGCCACGATCGGCAGTGACCAAAGTCCCGTATACCCGGCGATCGCAGATAGGCACCTGTGCCAGGTGGGCTACGACCAGGCCATCCGCGCATCCGGCCATAGACAGACCAGCATGAGCAGACAAACGATCCCGTCGGCTGGCCCGCCATACCATGGCCCGGATCACCTGGGCACTCAACGTCGCCTCGGTGCCCCGCGGCGTGGGCACAGGTGCAGGGCTGGTCATCGGAACGCCTCTCGTCCCGTTAGAGGCTAATGTCCGGATTGGCCGGGCAGGACGCCGAGGAAAGGGCCGCGGTGCCGGGCCGTTCTCCACCCGGGGGTGGAGACCGCCGGGGGTCCGCCCGCGGGTGGATCCCGGCCGGCGGGCCGGGCTTTACTGTGATCAGCAGCCCGGGTGCTGGTCCGGGACGGACGTGCGCGCGGCGATGAGGAGGGGGCCACGGACAACGGCAGGCGGCTGGTGACCCCGCGGGCCCAGCGGCGGCAGGACGGGCTGCTCCGGATCACCGCCCCGATCAGCGCGGCCGTGCTCGCGGTCGCCGCGGCAAGCCTGGTGGCGAACGCCGGCCGGGTGTCGCCCGCCGCCTTCGCCGGGTCAGTTGCGGCGCTGGCGGTGGCCACCGTGGCGATCGGCTTCCTGTTCTCCCCGTGGTGCCGGGACGACCGGGCCGCGCTGCTCGCCTTCCTGGCCGCGGGCGCGGCCGGGTCGGTGCTGGCCGGGCTGCTGCCGGCCTCGCCCGCGTTCGTCCTCGCCTTCCTGGCCCTGGCCGGCCTGGGCATGTCCGAGCTGCCCATCTGGCCGTTCGCCGCGGCCGCGGTGGTGTTCGCGGCGATGAACAGCGCGCTGCTGTTCACCTCCGGCTGGTCGGTGACCAGCGTGCTCAGCGAGGACATCGGCGCGGCGTTCATCTTCACGGTCGGCCTGTTCATCCGGTCCGCGCGCCGGTCCCGGGAGCAGGCGGACGCGGCCCGGGCGCGGGCCGAGGACCTGCTCGCCCAGCTGGCCGCGTCGCAGGAAGCCCAGGCGCAGGCCGCCGCGCTGACCGAGCGGGCCCGGCTGGCCAGGGAGATCCACGACGTGCTGGCGCATGCGCTGTCCGGCCTGGTGCTCTCGCTGGACACGATGGAGCTGCTGGCCCGCCGCGGTGGCGATGACCCGGGCACGGTCGGCCGGATGCTGGAGCAGGTCGGCCGGGCCCAGCGGATCGCCAGGGACGGGCTGGCCGACACCCGGCAGGCCATCGCCGCGCTGCGCGGCGACGAGCTGCCGGGCGCGCCGCTGCTCCCCCGCCTCATCCAGGACGCGACCGCAACCGGCCTGCAGGCCACCCTGACCGTGACCGGCGACCCGCGCCCGCTGCCGCCGGAGACCGGCCTGGCGCTGTACCGCACGGCCCAGGAAGCGCTCACCAACACGGCCAAGTACGCGGGCCGGGCGGCGACCGCCCGGGTCGAGCTGAGTTACCGGCCGGGAAGCGTTGAGCTGCTGGTCCAGGACACTCGCGCCGGCGAGCCAGCGGACGGCGCCAGCCCCGCGGACGGGCCTGGCGACGGGCTCACATTCGGCGGCTACGGCCTGGCCGGCATGCGAGAGCGAGCCGAACTCCTCGGCGGGACCCTGATCGCCGGCCCGGCAGGCCCCGGCTTCGCCGTCCGTCTCCAGCTCCCGGTTCCCTCCGCGGCCGGGATCCCGGTGCGGAGGGATGAGGCGCCCTCGGAGCCGAAGGGCGGGCGGGCGTGAGCGCCGGGGAGACGGCCGCGCCGGTCCGGGTACTGATCGCGGACGACCAGAAGATCGTCAGGGAGGGGCTGGTCTCGCTGCTCAGCCTGCTGCCCGGGATCGACGTGGTGGGCGCGGCCACCGACGGCGACGACGCGGTCCGGCAGGCTCTGGCCCTGCGGCCGGACGTGGTCCTGATGGACCTCAACATGCCCCGCTGCAACGGCGTCGAGGCGACCGAGCAGCTCCGCGACCGTCAGCCGGGCACCCGGGTCGTGGTACTGACCACGTACGCCGACGACGACTGGGTGTTCGCCGCGCTGCAGGCCGGTGCCCGCGGCTTCCTCACCAAGGACGCGGGCGCCGAGGAGATCCACCGGGCCATCGCGACCGTGGCCAGCGGCGACGCGCAGCTCGACCCCTCGGTCCAGCGCCGCCTGCTGGACGCACTGGCCAGCGGCCAGCGGCTGGCCGTGGCAGGCCAGCCGGCCCCGCCCAGCCCGGCCACGTCTAGCCCAACCACGGGCAGCGCCGGAGCCGCCGCCCCGGACGCGCACCCCGGAGAGCTGACCCCGCGGGAAGCCGAGGTCCTCAGGCACATCGCCGCCGGGCTGTCCAACACCGAGATCGCGGCTGCCCTGTTCGTCACCGAGGCCACCGTGAAGACGCACATCAACCACATCTTCACCAAGACCAGCCTCCGGGACCGCGCCCAGCTCGTCCGCTACGCGTACCAGCACGGCCTGGTCCGCCCCGGCTAGCCCGGCCCGGTAACCAGGCCGGGCCGCCGCGCCTCAACCCGCGGGTGGACGCGGGATCTCAACTTCCGGGCCGATGGCGGCCGGACCGCTGCCGCCTAGCGTCCTGAGAGCGGTCCTGAGCGGGCCGCTGGAAGCGACGGAGGCCCAACCGTGAACGCCACGGGGTACATCATCAACAGCATCCTGGTCCTGCTCGTCCTGCGGCAGATCCGCGAGACCCGGCTCGACCTGGTCAGCCTGGTCCTGCCGGTCGTGCTGGTCGGCGCGGCAGCCGCGTACTACCTGCGCTCGGTGCCCACCGCCGGGCACGACGTGCTGCTCGACGTGACGCTCGGCTCGGTGGGCCTGGTCCTGGGTGCGCTGTGCGCGCTGGCCACCCGGCTGCGCCGCGGTCCGGACGGCGCCGCGCTGGCCAAGGCAGGCGTCATCGCCGCGGTCCTGTGGGTGGCGGGCATCGGCGCGCGGATGGCGTTTTCGCTGTGGTCCGGCCACGGCGGCGCGCCGCACATCGCCAGCTTCTCCATCGCCCACCAGATCACCGGCGCCAGCGCCTGGGTGGCCGCGCTGGTCATTATGGCCCTGGCCGAGGTGCTGGCCCGGCTCAGCATCCTGCGGCTGCGGGCCCGGCTGCTGCCCAGCACCGGATCCGCAGGGACAGATCCGTCCGGAACCGGGCTAGCCTATGGACAGGGCTAACCGCGGGGGCGGCCGGCCCGTGAGCAGGAAGGCGGGAACAGCAGTGGACTCGTACCCAAGCCGTTACCCGTCCGGCAACCCGCGGCGTTACCCGGCAGCCCATATGCGGGTGTCGGACGCGGACCGCGACGCAGCCCTGGCCGAGCTGAGCGAGCACTACCAGGCCGGGCGGCTGACCACCGAGGAGATGGAGGAGCGGACCGCCAAGGCGCTGGCCTCGAAGACCGGCAGTGACCTGACCGGGCTGTTTGCGGACCTGCCGCCCACCGGGATCGCCGCGCCGAAGGCGCCGGCCCCGCGGCAGTCCCGTGCGGGCTGGGCCGTGGCCGGCACCGCGGGCCTGCTGCTCGTGACCGGGATCGCGCTCGTGCTCGGGATCGTGATCGGCCGCCACAACCACGGCTTCCTGCTGCCGTGGTGGCTCATCCCGGTGGCGTTCATCGTGCTGCGCCGGATGACCTGGGGTCATCGCCAGCATCACCATGACCACCAGGACCCTGATCACCGGATCGATCGCCAGCACCGGGAGGACCCAGGCGAGCTGCGCTGACCCCGGCGGCGCTGGCCTCATCGCGGCCGTTGCCCGGCCACTGCATCCGGGCCACGGCCCGCGGCTGGCCGGCGAGCTGACCGCCGGGGCAGTCGGCGCACTTGACCTCGCGCCGTGGGTTGCGGATGCCGACCAGGCCGAGCAGCCCGCCGGCCGCGACCAGCAGCGCGGAGATCAGCATGCCGGCGTGGAACGCGTACACGGCCGCGTTCTGCACGGCCAGGGCGGCCTGGTGGCCGACGACCGCGGGGTCCGCCCGGGCCAGCGTCTGCCGCCGGGCCTCGGCCAGCGCGGGGGCCGCGCCGGGCGGCACCCGCAGCCCGGCCAGCCCCGCGTCCAGGTGCTTCGTGAACTGCGCCGAGATCACCGCGCCGACCGCGGCGATGGCCAGCAGGCCGGCGATCCTGGCCACCGCGTTGTTGATGCCGGACGCGATGCCCGCGTTGGACTCGTCCGCGTCCGACAGCACGGTGGCGGTCAGCGGTGCCACGGTGGCGGACAGCCCGACGGAGAACAGCAGCAGCGGGGGCAGCAGGTCGGTCAGGTAGTCGACGTGGGCGCCGAGGCCCACCATCCAGAACAGCCCCGCCGACGCGACCAGCGGCCCGCCGCCCATGAAGATCCGCGGCCCGAACCGGTCGGCGAGCCGGCCGAACCGCTTGGACAGCGCGAACATGACCAGCGTGGTGGGCAGCGTGGCCAGGCCGGCCTGCAGCGCGGTGTACCCGGCGACCTCCTGCAGGTACAGCACCAGCATGAAGAACACCACGCTCAGCCCGCCGTACATGGCCAGGGTCTGCAGGTTGCCGACGGCGAAGTTGCGCCGCCGGAACAGGCCGAGCGGCACCGCCGGGTCCTTGGCCCGCCGCTCGTGCAGCACGAACAGGACCAGCAGGACCACGCCGCCGAGCCCGGTGGCCCATACCTGCGGGCTGCCCCAGCCGGCCTCGGGCAGCCGGATCAGCGCGAGTACCGGCCCGGCCAGGCCCAGGAAGGTCAGCCCGGCGCCGAGCCAGTCCACCGACCGGTGCGCCTTGCCCCGGTCCCTGGCCGGCACGCCGATCCTGACCAGCACCAGGGTGGCGAGCACGAACGGCACGTTGATGGCGAAGATGAGCCGCCAGGACACCGCGTCGACCAGGTAGCCGCCAGCCAGCGGCCCGATCACGGTGGCAATCCCGGACCAGGCCGTCCACGAGCCGATCGCGCCGCCGCGCTCCTCCCGCGGGAACGCGGCGATGATCACCGCGAGTGCGCTGGGCATCAGCAGCGCGCCGAACGCGCCCTGCAGTGCCCGGGCCCCGATCAGCACGCCGATGTCCGGCGCGACCGCGCAGAGCACGGAGACCGCGCCGAACCCGGCCACCCCGATCGAGAAGATCCGCCGCTCGCCGAAGATGTCCCCGAGCGAGCCGCCGACCAGGATCAGTGAGCCCAGCGCGAGCAGGTAGGCGTTGGACACCCACTGCTGGCCGGCGAGACCGCCGCCCAGGTCCGCGCGGATGGCGGGCAGCGCGACGTTGACCGCGGTGGAATCCAGCCCGGCGACGAACGAACCCATGATCGCGGCGACCAGCGCCAGCTGCTTGCGGTGGCTGGCCGGGGCTGCGACAGCGATTGGCCCCATGGTTCCGACCTTAGATGGGTACGCATCCGGCCGCAGCAAGCACGCCGCCCCGGCCCGCCGCCGTTTATCAACGAACCTTGATCAAGGTTCGTTGATAAAGGTTTGCCGATAAGACATAACGTCGATTTATCGACATATCGGCTCAAGCGGAACGACCGGGACAGAGGCCCGTCCTGGTGGCTAGTGAAACGCCCGCGCCCAGGCGGCCACGTGCTGGTACAGGTGGTGGCCGAGGGCCGGGCTAACCGCCCACAGCACCAGCAGGGCGAACACGCCGTACAGGGCCGGGTCGACGATCCTGGTCTCCGGCCGGGTGCCGGTGGTGAACGCCAGCGGCTCGGGCAGCAGGTGGAACCTGAAGCCGGAGAACGGGTAAAGCAGCCGTACTCCGCTGTCGGTGAGCATGTCACCGACCACGTGCGTAGCCAGGCCGATCGCGGTGGCCAGCGGGATCAGGGTCAGCCCGTAGCCGTAGACCACCACGCCGATCGCGGCGGCCAGGCCGAGCACGTCGGCCAGGTGCCCGTCGGTGACGTGCAGCGCCTCGAGGCCGGCCGACACGGACAGCCCGACGAGCACGGCCAGGCCGGCCAGGCCGCCCCAGTCGTGCCGGTAGTGGCAGGCCAGCCAGGCCAGGCCGGTCATGATGCCCACCCCGAGCAGCGAGTGGGTCAGGTGCCGGTGGCCGCGGCTGAGCTTGCTGATCACCCAGGCCAGCGCCCGGGAGGCGAAGCCCAGGCAGCGGGCCGCCGAGCTGCCGCAGGAGTCGAGGTCGGGCAGCAGGGAGGTGCCCGCGGTGAACCCGGCCAGCGCGGCGTCGGCGGGCAGCCGCAGGTGCAGAAGCAGGCCCGCGGCCAGCCCGGTGCAGGCGCCGCTCAGCGCGTGGGAATGCCCCTCGATGACTCGGCCCTCCGGCCCCCGGCGAACAGGACAACGGGAGCATAAGTTGCGGCTGGCCCCGCGCCCCGGCGGCGCGCCGGGGCGGTTTACGCAGGGCTCCGTGGGGTCAGCTGGCCAGGGCGAGCAGGACCACGGCGGCGGCCGCGCCGCCCAGGCCGGCCGCCTGGGAACGGCTCAGGCGCTCCCCCAGCGTGAGCCGGGCCAGCAGCACCGTGCTGCCCGGGTACAGCGCCACGATCACCGCGACGACAGCCAGCGAGCCGTGCCGGACCGCCAGGAGGACCGCCAGGTTGGCGAACGTATCCAGGACCCCGCTGGCCGCCGCGATGATCATTGCGGGCCGGCCTGGCCGGGCGCCGCCCCGCGGGCGGGACACCGCGTAGGCCGCCGCCAGGATCAGCCCGGCGACCACACGGCCGGCGATCGCCGGGGCGATGCCGCTGTCCACCGGGCTGCGCTGCAGGCAGATGAACTGCAGCCCGATCGACGCGCCGGCCGCGGCGGCCATGGCGAGCGGGCGGGGCGCGGGGCGGGTCCCGGCGGTGCCGCCGGCCGCGCTGATCGCCACCACCGCGACCAGGGCCAGGCCGATGCCGGCCGCCGCGGCGCCGGTCAGCTGCTCGCCCTCCAGGCCCACGCCCGCGGCCACCGGGACCGCTGCTGAGATCACCGCGGTGAGCGGGGACAGGATGCTCATCGGGCCGACCGCCAGGCTGGCGTAGACCAGCGCGAACGCGCCCGCCGAGAAGACCCCGGACAGCCCGCCCCAGACGGCCGCGGGAACCGACCAGTGCGCGGGGAGCACCGGCAGCAGGACCACGAGCAGGCCCAGGCCGACCGGGATCGAGATCAGCGTGACCCGCAGCACGGAGGTGTCGCGGGACGCGAGCCCCCCGGCGTAGTCGGCGCAGCCGTAGCCTAGGGAACTGGCCAGCGCAAGGACGATTGCCAGCATGAGGTCAGTATACTGACCGCAACATTCAACCGAATGACCGGGGTGAGCGCGGTGGCCGGAGCCAGCCGGGATGATCGCACCGGACCCGACGGGGCCGTGATGGCCGGGGTGGCCCGCACCGTGCGGGCCCTGCGGCGCAGCCGCGGCCTGTCGGCCGACCAGCTGGCCGCCCGGGCCGGGGTGAGCAAGGGCTCGCTGGTCGCGCTGGAGAACGCGGCGGGCAACCCGAACCTGGCCACGCTGGTCCGGCTGGCCGACGCGCTCGGCGTGCCGGTGACCCAGCTCATCGGCGAGCCGCCGGGGCCCCCGGTGCGGGTCTACGACGCCGCGCAGGCCCCGCCGCTGTGGCACGGCCCGGCCGGCGGGACCGCCCGGGTCCTGGTCACCACGCCCACCGCCGCCCCGGTCGAGCTGTGGCGGTGGGACCTCGGGCCGGGCGAGAGCTACCAGAGCCACCCGCACCTGGCCGGGCTGGTGGAGACCGTCACCGTGATCAGCGGCACCGCGGTGGTCACCGTCGACGGCACCGACTACCCGCTCCGGCCGGGGCTGACCGCCGTGTACGGCGGCGACGCCGAGCACTCGTTCCGCGGCGGCGAGCCGGACGGCGGCTGCCTGCTGATGACCGTGCACCTGCCCGCCGACCAGGCCGGGCTCTCCGGGCCTGACCAGGCCGGGGCGGGCTGAGCGTGCCCGGCGAGCAGGCGGGCACGCCGTCGCGGTTCGTGGTGCAGCTGCACGACGCCACCGCGCTGCACTACGACCTGCGCCTCGAGGTGGACGGCGTGCTGCGCTCCTGGGCGGTGCCCAAGGGCCCGGCGCTCGACCCGGCGGTCCGCCGGCTGGCCGTGCCGGTGCCCGACCACGACCTGGCCGCGGGCGACTTCGAGGGCGTGCACGAGGGCCAGGCCCGCGGCTCCGGCGCGGTGATCATCTGGGACGAGGGCACCGCCGAGATCATCCGGGACGAGCCCGGGCACCTGTCGTTCCGGCTGCACGGCCGCAAGCTGGCCGGCGGGTTCGCGCTGACCAGCACCGGCCCCCGGCGGTGGATCCTGATCAAGCGGCCGGACGAGGCGGCCCGGCCGGGCTCGGACATCACCGCCGAGCGGCCGGAAAGCGTGCGCAGCGGCCGGACCTGGCAGGACCTGGCCCGCTAAGGCTGGCCCTGCTCAGGCCCGGAAACACCGCGGGCCCGGCCGGAGCGCCCTGGCTCCGGCCGGGCCCGCGGCCTTATCTCAGCGGCGAACGAGGACGGCCGGGATCTGCTGGCCGCCGGCCCTGGTCGCTGACCCCGCCGCGGTGCAGTGGCCCGCCGGGGTGCAGTCCACGCTGGCCATCGCGGAGCTGGTCCAGCTCCGGCCGGACGGCAGCGCGGTCAGACCCCAGGACACGCCGTTCCAGGTCGCCGCGAACGAGCCGCGGCCGGAGGAGCCGACCGCCGTGCAGGCCATGTTCGAGGTGCAGGACACGCCGTACAGCACGCCCGGCTGGCCCAGGGCGAAGGTCTTCCAGCTGTGGCCGTTCCACCGCTGGGACACCGCCGTGTGCGGGCCGTGCGCGGAAGTGCCGGCCGTCATGCACCAGGCCACCGACGCGCAGGAGATGTTCTTCTGGTTGGGAGCCAGGCCCAGCGCGGTTATCAGGCGGAAGCCGGTCCCGGTCCAGCGCACGGCGACCGGCGTGGTGTTGCTGCCGTTCAGCCGGGCGGTGCCCAGGGCGATGCAGAAATCCGGGGAGGTGCAGGACACCGAGCTGAGCTGGCCGCGGGCGGTGAGCGGGGCGGGCGGAACGACCGACCAGCCGCCGCCGCCCCACCGCTCGATCAGCGGGTGGGTGATGACGGTACGGACGCCGCTGACCGTGGTCTGCTGGCTGCTGGTTCCGACCGCAATGCAGAACGTGGCGGACACGCAGGACACCGAATTGAGCACAGAGCTGCCGCCCGCGCCGGCCGCGCCGCCCATCCGCCAGGTCTTGCCGTTCCAGACCTCGGACACCGGGCTGGCCCCGCCGCCGGAGCCGGCGACGTGGCCCACAGTCATGCAGAACCCGGCCACCGGGCAGGACACCGACTGGAGCACGGCTGCGCCGCCGTTGCCCGGCTGCGGGGCGTGGCTGTCCGACCAGACGCCGTTCTTGCTGGTCTCGATCAGCACCCTGGCGCTCTCACCCTGCCGCCGGAAGACGCCGACGGCCGCGCAGGTTCTGGCCGAGGCGCAGGACACCGAGTGGAACAGGGAGAATTTCGCCTGCGGCACCGGGATGGACTGGACCGACCAGCCGCCGTTCGCCGCGGGCGCCGCGGAAGCCAGGGCTGCCGCCGGGGCCAGGGCCACCGCGAGGCCGGCCACAGCGGCAAGCTGGGCCAGCCGGATTCCGGATCTGAGGATCATCGTCACCCTTTGTCTCTTCGCGCCGGGACGGGCCGTTGCCAGGTCGGGCGGGAATCCAGGCGACGCCGGTCAACCGTCTGGGTAGCTGCGGGACTGAGCAGGAGCGGGATTACCTTAGCGTGACCTGAATCGGGGGCAATGCTGAACTGCGGCGCGCCGGCCCTCTGTTCCTCTCCGTGAGCGGGCGCGGACGGCCCGCCGGCCCCGGCCGGGACCGAGCGGTGCTTTAGGCACCGGAGAGCCGCCGAATAGGTCATCCAACCGATGCTGTGCACGTACGGCCGCACCTACTGTCCGTGTGGGGTCAGAGATTCCACTCAGGAAGAGGCAAGGATGAACGTCAAGCATCTCGGGCTGATCGCGGTGACCGCGGTGGTGGCGGCCGGCCTGGCCGGGATGAGCACCAGCAACGCGGGCGCGGCGGTGGCCGCGGCGCCGGCGAACTGCGTGATCAGGACCTTCAACGGCGAGCTACGTGACCGCGGTGGGCGGCGGCGGCCGGGAGACCGACACCATCCACACCGACGCCACCCGGATCGGGTCCTGGGAGCGGTTCGCCCTGGTCCCGGCGGGCAACGGGATGGTCGCCATCCAGACCGTCGACGGGCACTACCTGACCGCGATGGGCGCTGGCGGATGGAGCGACGCCACCCCCAGCAATCCCGCCTTCCACACCGACGCCACCAGGATCCAGGCGTGGGAGAAGTTCACCCTGGTCCCGATAACCAACCCGAAACAAGCCGTTCGGGTACTCGATCGGGACCACCGCGGTTACTACCTGGGCGCGGTCAGACGGCGGCGGGCGGGAGGTCAACGTCCTGAACACCCTCGGCAACGGTCTCGGCCCAGGTTCGCGACACGCAGAGCAGTTCCAGATCATCTGCGGGCTGTAGCCCAGCGATCTCGGCGGCCTGCGGGAACCGCCGACCATCCCGCGGGCTGTGGCCGGATCGCGGCTGACCTGCCGCAGACCGCTTCTATATAGAGAGTGAGCCGCCGCCGGGATGCGCGCCCGGCGGCGGCTCACTCGTTCCCAGCTCGGCGGACAGCACGTCGGTGATGACGTTCGCGATCCGGGCGGGATCGGCGGGCTGGCGCTCGCCGGGCCAGTAACGCCATTCCACGTACCCGTCGTCGTCGACGATCACCTCGCTGTCGGCACGGTGCTCACATTCACCATTTTCGCGGGTGATCGTTAATCGCCGGGAACTGGCCGACGACGCTCGGCGCACCCGGAAACCGCGAGCGGTAAGCGTTGCTGCTAGCCGCCGCAGCAGTTCTTCTGCCTCATAGGGCACACTAGGCATCCGGCCTATTCACCTGCCCGGAGTATGGGATCTCAGCCACCGTAGCACAGGGCGATTCCGTGGTGCGGGAAACGCAAAGCGGCAGGCTGTGACCACCGCTGGGGCCGGTGACGGTGAATTTTCTGTGCCCCATGCGTATCAGCAGACCGGGCATTCGGGGCCCGGATCTCACTACCCGGATAAGGTTCCTTACCGGCGCGGCCAGAATGCCCGGGCGGCACGGCTACATGAACGGGGTCTGGCCCGTTGCGCGGGTGGATCATTGACGGGCCTGGCCAGTCATCCGGCGGCCAGAGAGCCGGGATATGAAAATTGTTCCGCGTATTTCCGGCGGCATCGCAGCGTGACGCCGGCCCGGTGGCCCGCGCGGGCGGTAGCCGGCCATCAGGCCGCGCGGGTGGTCCCCCGGCTGCGTAACCAATCCTGATGGGGCTGACGGGACAGCGGGGTGCCTGCTGCCGCCGGTACGGCCCGCGGGCCCGGCCGGTCCTGGCGGCCGGCCTGCGTGATGGCCAACGGGCGGGGAAACAGCCGGGAAAGAACGGCCCTGGCGGGCCCGCGGCGTTGGTGCGTTTGCGGCTGGGGATGAGAAGGTTTAGCCGGGCTGGCTGCAGTACCTGCCCGGGCCCGCCTGCCGACCGGACCGAGCACCCAGGAGGGACGTCCCCGATGCCGACCATCCCGCTGCGCGAGCGACCGTCGTGGAAGGCCCTGGAGCAGCATTACGCCGAGGTCGGCGGGCAGCACCTGCGTGACCTGTTCGCGGCGGACCCGGGCCGGGGCGAGCGGCTGACCGCCGAGGCGGCCGGGCTGTACCTGGACTACTCCAAGAACCGGATCACCGACGAGACCCTCCGGCTCCTGTTCAGCCTGGCCCGCGAGTCCGGCCTGGAGGCCCGCCGGGACGCGATGCTGCGCGGCGAGAAGATCAACACCTCGGAGCACCGGTCCGTGCTGCACACCGCGCTGCGGCTGCCGCCGGGCAGCTCGCTGGTGGTGGACGGCACCGACGTGGCCGCGCAGGTGCACGAGGTGCTCGGCCGGATGGCGGACTTCGCGGGGCGGATCCGGTCCGGCGAGTGGAAGGGATACACCGGCCAGGCCATCCGCAACATCGTCAACGTCGGCATCGGCGGGTCCGACCTCGGCCCGGTGATGGCCTACGAGGCGCTGCGCCACTACACCCGGCGCGATCTGACGTTCCGGTTCGTGTCCAACGTGGACTCCACCGACTTCGTCGAGGCGACCCGGGACCTGCAGGCCGCGGAGACGCTGTTCATCATCTCGTCGAAGACGTTCGGCACGCTGGAGACGCTGACCAACGCGCACTCGGCCCGGGACTGGGTTGTCGGTCAGCTCGGCTCGGCGGACGCGGTGGCCAGGCATTTCGTGGCGGTGTCCACCAACGCGGAGCGGGTCGCGGAATTCGGCATCGACACCGCGAACATGTTCGGCTTCTGGGACTGGGTCGGCGGGCGCTACTCGATGGACTCGGCCATCGGGCTGTCCACCATGCTGGCGATCGGTCCTGACGGGTTCGCCGGGCTGCTGGCCGGGTTCCACGAGATGGACACCCACTTCGCCACCGCCCCGCTGGAGCAGAACCTGCCGGTGATCATGGGGATGCTGGCGCTCTGGTACGGCGACTTCTTCGGTGCGCAGACCTACGGCGTGATGCCGTACGAGCAGTACCTCAAGCGGTTCCCCGCGTACCTGCAGCAGCTGACCATGGAGTCCAACGGCAAGCACGTCCGGCTCGACGGCACGCCGGTGGACTACGAGACCGGCGCGGTGGTCTGGGGCGAGCCGGGGACCAACGGGCAGCACAGCTTCTACCAGCTCATCCACCAGGGCACGAAGCTGATCCCGGTGGACCTGATCGGGTTCGGGAAGACGCTGAACCCGCTGGGCGACCACCACGACCTGCTGACCTCGAACGTGTTCGCCCAGGCCCAGGCCCTGGCCTTCGGCAAGACCGAGCAGGAGGTACTGGCCGAGGGCACGCCGCCGGACGTCGCGCCGCACCGGGTGATGCCCGGCAACCGGCCGACCAACGTGCTGCTGGCCGAGATCCTCACCCCGCGGCTGCTCGGCGCGCTGACCGCGCTGTACGAGCACAGCGTCTTCGTCCAGGGGGTGATCTGGGACATCGACTCGTTCGACCAGTGGGGCGTGGAGCTGGGCAAGGTGATGGCCGCGGCGATCGCGCCCGAGCTGATGAGTGCGGCCGAGCCCGACCTGCAGCATGATTCGTCCACCAACGCGCTGATCCGCCGCTACCGCCGACTCAAGGGCTGAGGAGCTAACGATGACCACTGACCAGCCGATGCAGCTCGGCATGATCGGGCTCGGCCGGATGGGCGCCAACCTGGTGCGCCGGATGATGCGGGACGGGCACCGGTGCGTGGTGTACGACCGCAGCGCCGACGCGGTGAAGCAGCTCGAAGACGAGGGGGCGACGGGCGCGTCGTCGATGGCCGACCTGGTGGCCAAGCTGGAGCCGCCGCGGGCGGCGTGGCTGATGCTGCCCGCCGCGATCACCGGCCGGGTGCTGGACGAGCTGGCGCAGCTGATGGAGCCCGGCGACACCGTCATCGACGGCGGCAACACCTACTACCACGACGACATCGCGCGGGCGAAGGCGCTGGCGCCGAAGCAGCTTCACTATGTGGACGTGGGGACGTCGGGCGGGGTGTTCGGGCTGGAGCGCGGATTCTGCCTGATGATCGGCGGCGACACCGAGGCGGTGGAGCGGCTGGACCCGATCTTCAAGACGATCGCGCCGGGATCAGGCACCGCCGAGCCGACGCCGGGGCGGACGCGCACGGACGGCACGGCGCCGCACGGTTACCTGCACTGCGGGCCGGCCGGGGCCGGGCACTTCGTCAAGATGGTTCACAACGGGATCGAGTACGGCATGATGGCCGCGATCGGCGAGGGGCTGTCGATTATCAAGCACGCCAACGTCGGCACGACCGAGGCGGCCGAGGTCGACGCGGAGAACACGCCGCTGCGCAATCCCGAGCATTACCAGTACGACATCGACGTGGCCGAGGTGGCCGAGGTGTGGCGGCGGGGCTCGGTGATCAGTTCCTGGCTGGTCGACCTGACCGCGGACGCGCTGGCCCGCTCCCCCGGGCTGGATAACTTCGCGGGCCGGGTGTCGGACTCGGGCGAGGGCCGGTGGACGGTGCTGGCCGCGGTGGACGAGGGCGTGCCCGCGCCGGTTATCACCGCGTCGCTGGTGCAGCGCTTCGAATCCCGTGGTCTCGGGGAGTTCACCGGCAAGGTACTGTCCGCGATGCGCAGCGAGTTCGGCGGTCATGCGGAGCAGAAGGAGTAATGCGGAACAGACGGGGCAATACGCCTTACCTGCGCTTTAACTGCTGAGGCCCCATGTGGCGGTTAGGCGACGCTCCTGCGTGCGGCCAGGTTTACCGTCGATATCAAGTCGTTACCGTTACAAAATATCTACCTGCGCTTTCTAACGGCTTTGGCGGCTAAACCCGCCGCCGAGGGCCTATCGTCGGCATGCGGACCTCCAGCCCCGTGCGCCCCAGTGGCTGCCGGTCCCCACTTACCGACTGCCCAGACGTGAGATTGGGGAACCGATGCCGCAGGTATCGGCTCGAGGGATCGTAGCTGCGGCCATGACGGCCGGGGTCGTCCTCGCAAGCGCAGGAATGGGGTCCGCCGCGGCGGCCCAGAGCACACCGGCCGCTGCGTCACAGCGGACCGCGCGGATCATCATGGTCCTGCGGAATCAGCATGGGCACATGACGATGGCCGCGCACGCGTCGGCTAATCACAGCTCCCAGGCGCCGCTGATCGCGCACGCGCGCAGCGTCGGCGCCCGTAACCTGCACGGCTTCGGCCTGATCAACGCGGTGGCCGCGACGGTCACCCCGGCGCAGGAGGCGAAGCTGGCCGCGGACCCGTCCGTGGCGCACATCTTCCCCGACCTGCCGGTGACCGCCGGGCCGTCGGAGAAGCAGCAGATCAGCAAGACCGCCAAGGGCACCGCACCCACGGCCGCGTCGCTGAGCCAGATCTGCCCGACCGACCCGAGCAAGCCGCTGCTCGAGCCCGAGGCGCTGCAGCTCACGCAACACCGCGTTCCTGGACCCGTCCACCCCGCAGGCGCAGAACATCGTGACCGGCACGGGCGTCACGGTCGGCTTCATCGCCGACGGCCTCGACATCAACAACCCGGACTTCATCCGGGCCAACGGCCAGCACGTGTTCATCGACTACCAGGACTTCTCCGGTGACGGGCTGGCCGCGGTGACCGGCGGCGCCGAGGCCTTCGGCGACGCCAGCTCGATCGCCGCGCAGGGCCGCCAGGTCTACGACCTGTCCAACTTCGTGAACCCGGCGCACCCGCTGCCGCCCGGCTGCAACATCACCGTCCGCGGCATGGCCCCGGGCGCGAGCCTGGTCGGGCTGAAGGTGTTCGGCAACGCCCACACCGCGCCGACCTCGCGCTTCATCCAGGCCATCGACTACGCCGTGAACGTGGACCGACGTCGACGTGCTGAACGAGTCGTTCGGCGGCAACCCGTTCCCGGACAACGGCGACGACCCGATCTCGCTGGCCGACAAGGCCGCGGTGGACGCGGGCGTGACCGTGGTGTCCAGCACCGGTGACGCCGGCACCAACGGCACCATCGGCACGCCGTCCAGCGACCCGTTCGTGATCTCGGCGTCGCCGGCACCACGACGTTCCGGTCGTACATCCAGACCACCAACGCCGGCGCGCAGCTGTCCAACGGCACCTGTCGTCAGCAACAACATCTCCGGCCTGAGCTCCGGCGGCATCACCCAGCAGGGCCGCGTCCCCGACCTGGTCGCCCCCGGTGACCTCGGCTGGGCCCTGTGCACGCCGGACCTCGACGCTGTACGAGGAGTGCACCGACGACGCGGGCGACCCGTCGCCGATCCAGGACTTCGGCGGCACCAGCCAGTCGTCGCCGCTGACCGCGGGTGAGGCGGCCCTGGTCATCCAGGCCTACGAGAACACCCACCACGGCGCCAGCCCGTCCCCGGCGCTGGTCAAGCAGATCATCACCGGCACCGCCAGCGACCTGGACCACCCCGCGTTCGAGCAGGGCTCCGGCCTGATCAACTCGCTGGCCGCGGTCCAGGCGGCGGAGAGCTGGCAGGACGGCAACGGCGCGCCGGCCGCGGTCGGCGCCAGCCTGGTCAGCACCCCGACCCAGCTGACCGCCGTCGGCCAGCCCGGCGCGGCGACGGTGCAGCGGCTGACCGTCCGCAACGTGAGCAACCACCCGGAGATCGTGCACGCGACCACCCGGACGGTTGGCCGCGTCGTGAGCAGCGTCAACGGCCACGGACACGCTGAACACCGCGACCTCGCCGGCGTTCATCGACGCGTTCGGGATATCCCGGAGCTTCGTGGAGGACCACTTCACGGTGCAGCCGGGCGTTGACCGGCTGGACGTGTCCAACGCGGCGTCGCTGCCGAGCGGGTTCTCGATCCGGGTCATCCTGCTCGACCCGAGCGGCACGTACACCGCGTACTCCATCCCGCAGGGCTTCAACAACTTCTCGCACGTGGACGTCCACCACCCGGTGGCGGGCCGGTGGACGCTCATCTCGGCCGCGTCGACCTCGTCGGGCTTCAACGGCCCGGTGCTGTTCAACGTGACGCAGTCCGACTTCACCAGGGTGGGCGTAGTGGCCCCGCTGGTGCAGAGGATCCCCGCGGGCGGGACCGGCACCTTCGTGGTGGCCGCCCGGGCTGCCCAGCGAGCCCGAGCGACGTGTCGGCCTCGGTCCAGCTCACCAGCAATGACGCCAGCGCGTCGGTGCCGCTGACCCTGCGGGCGGTGATCCCGCCGCGCAACACCTCGTTCACCACCACGATCACCGGCGGCAACGGCCGGCAGCAGCTCGGGCCGGCCCAGACGAACATCTACTACCTGGATGTTCCGCGCGGGGCCAGGGACGTGACCGCCAACTTCACGTTCCAGGACCCGAACCAGGTGGTGCTGGCCACGCTGACCGCGCCGGACGGGCAGGTGTACTCGTTCAAGAGCAACACCTTCCTCGACGACGCGGGCAACCTGAACCTGGTTAACGGCCTGACGATCATCCGGCGGGACCCGCAGCCCGGCAGATGGGTGCTGTCCCTCGACGTGACCAACCCGGTCAGCGGCGGGGAACTGAGCCAGCAGGCCACCGTGCAGGTGCGGTACAACTCGGTGCGGGTGCGTGCCACCGGCCTGCCGAACTCGGCCGCGACCAGGCTGGCCGCGGGCACCCCGGTGAACGTGCCGGTGCAGGTGACCAACACCGGGACCCTGCCGCTGACGTTCTTCGCCGACCCGCGGCTGAACACCCAGGGCACGCTGTCGCTGGACGAGCTCACCGGGAACGCCACGGTGCCGCTGCCGATGCCCGCCGGGATCATCCCGCAGTGGCTGGACCCGACGGAGACCACGCAGTTCGCCCTGTCCGTGTCGGCCGACCAGCCGGTCAACGTCGACATGAACTACAACTCGGGTGAGCCGGAGCTGTACGCCCCGGCCGCCGGGAACCCCACGGTCGACAAGGTGTCCGCGGCTCAGGTGTCCCCGGGCATCTGGACCACGAACATCGGCCAGAACGGGCCGTTCAGCGGGCCGGCCCCGGCCGGCACGGCGCAGCTGTCGGCCACGGCCGTCGGCAGCCTGTTCGACCTGAACGCGAGCTCGACCACGGGTGACATCTGGACGGCCGGCGTGTCCGCTCAGAGCGCCGCGCTCAGCGCCGCGGTGGTCAAGGAGATCAAGGCCAACTCGCGGGACGCCTCCATCGTCCTGCACGGCGGCCGGATCCACCTGGGCCACGGCGGCCAGGTGAAGTCGGCTTCGGCCAAGGTGAGCCCGGCGGACACCCCGCCGCCGCCCACCGGGCCGATCACCCTGAACCCGGGCGAGACCGGCACGATCACCGTGACGATCACGCCGTCCGGCGACCCGGGGACCGTGGTGCGCGGCACGCTCTACATCGATAACTTCGACTTCTTCACCGATGGCGGAGACGAGCTGGTGGCCCTCCCGTACACCTACACGATCAAGTAGCAGTCAGCGAGAAAGCGGCGGGCGCCGGGCCATGTGGCCCGGCGCCCGCCGCTTGCGTAAAAAAACCGGGTGTCGGGTTCCGGCGCCCGGCACCCGGTCGTGGGTTCAATATTGTCACCGTAACGCCGTAGTAATCCCATTTTCGGGGAAAAACTGCACGTCGCGCGCGGTTATCACGCGCTGCTGATTGCTTGTCAGCCGAGCGTTAACCGATCTTGACTCACGCGTATCTGGAGTCCCAGAGGATTTTTAACGGGATACGGCAGCGGGGGCGCGGGCCGGCTGCCAGCGCGGCGACCGGAGCGCCAGGTGATGGCGCTCCTGAGGGGATGCCCCGCCATGACTCAAGGGTGATCTCGCTGTGACGTTCGGTCTAGCCGGCCGGGGTTAGTGTGGCGGCATGAACCGCCGGGATGACCGCCAGTGGGCCAGACCCGCCGCCCCGGGGGACGCTGGCCCTGGTGGTCCGGACGTCGTACAGCAGGGTGACCGGTGGGCCCGTGGGCCGGCCTTCGCCGCCGGGCTGGCCGCGGTGGCCCTGGTGCTCGGCGTGGGCGTGGGGTACGCGGTCGGGCGGAACCAGGCTCCCAGCCGCCGGCCGTGGCGCCGTCGGCGAAGGGCAGCACGGCGTCGGCGGCGTCGCGCGCCGCTCAGCCTGCCGGAGCTGGGCCAGTCCGGTCAGCAGTGCTCCGAGCAGATCGGCCGCCGTCTCCAGCTTGGCGTGCAGGTGACCAACGAGTCGGCCAGCAGCGTGCGGCTCAGCAACGTGCGGGTGATCCTGCCGCTGGGTGGCCTGAAACCGACCGCGCACGCCTGGGGCACCTGCGGGCAGCTTCCCGGGTCGCCCAACCCGCAGGCGACCCTGGTCTCGGCGGGCGGCAGCGCCTGGTTCACGGTCACGTTCCGGGTGCTGGAACGCTGCCCGGGGGCGCTCCCGGTGCGGTTCCTGCTCAGCTACGACCGGGGCGGCAGCACCAAGACGGTGCGCCTGCCCGGCTTCGTCGACCTGGGGCACGTCCCGTACAGCGGCTGCCCCGTCATCTGACCGGCCGCGCTGGCCGGACCTGGCCGGACCCGGCCGCACCGCAGGAGGACCCGATGCCCGTAGACGCCGGCCGCACCAGCCGCAGGCCACGGTGAGCTCCCCGCTGACCGGGCTGGGCGTGCCCCTCCCGCTGGTCGCCGCGCCCATGGCCGGCGGGCCGACCACGCCTGCGCTGGTCATCGCGGCGGGCCGGGCCGGCGCTCTGGGTTTCCTGGCGGGCGGCTACCTGGCGCCGGACGTGCTGGCCGGCCGGATCGCGGCCGTCCAGGAGGCCGGCGTGCCGTTCGGCGTGAACCTGTTCGCGCCGAACCCGGTGCCAGCCGTCCCGGCCGAGTTCCGGCGGTACGCGTCGGCCATCCAGGCCGAGGCCTCCCGCTACGGTGTGGACCTGTCCGGGGCCAGCCCGGTCGAGGACGACGACCACTGGCGCGGGAAGATCGACGTCCTGCTGGCCAGCCCGGTCCCGGTCGTCACGTTCACCTTCGGCATCCCCGGCCGGGACGTGATCGAGGCCTTGCGCGGCGTGGGGACGATCACCGGGCAGACCGTGACGTCGGCCGCCGAGGCGCGCCAGGCCGCCGATGCCGGCGTGGATCTGCTGGCCGTGCAGTCCGCGGAGGCCGGCGGCCACTCCGGCACGCTGACCCCGGCCCGTCCGGCGGCGGCGGTCCCGCTGCCTGAGCTCATCGCCGGGGTCCGCGCGGCCACGGATCTTCCGCTGCTGGCCGCTGGGGGGATCGCCACGCCGGGCGCCGTCGCCGCTGTGCTGCAGGCCGGCGCGTCCGCCGCGGTCGCCGGCACGGCGCTGCTGCTCGCGGACGAGGCCGGCACCTCCGCCGTCTACCGGGCGGCGCTGGCCGCCGCCCGGGAACTCAATCCCGCCGGGCCGCCCGGCCCGGCCACGGTCGTCACCCGTGCGTTCACCGGCCGCCCGGCCCGCGGCCTGGCCAACCTGTTCACCACCCGCTACAGCGCCGTGGCCCCGTCCGGCTACCCGGCCCTGCACCACCTGACCCGCCCCATCCGGGCGGCCGCCGCGGCCGCGGGCGACCCCAACCGGGTCAATCTCTGGGCTGGCACCGGCTTCCGGCACGCCACCGCGCAGCCCGCCGCCCAGATTCTCACCGCGCTGGCCAGCGGTCTCTGATCGCGGTCCCGGATTGCCGGCCCGGATTGTCGGTGGGCCGTGGCACTTTCCTCACATGACCACACCAACCATGGACGCCGAAAAGAACGACGTCGAAAAGGTCACCGCCCACATCACGAGCAGCCTTGGCCCGCCCTGTGAATGGTGGTGGCCGGGTGGCTGGCCCGGGGATATCGAAGCCGCGTTAGTCGACGCGGTTTTCTCGGCCCGTGCCGTCTACCGGTCGAAAAACGGCAAGGGCATCTACGCGAACGTTGCCGCCTGGCGCGCCGGGCGGGACCGGACGGCCTGGTCGCTCGACGAGCTGATCGCCGAGATCGACGGCATCGGCATTGACGCCTGGGCCTTGCGCTTCGGCAACCGGCAGCACTCCCCCACCCGCCCGCCGTCAGCGCCGGGCGGCCCGTCCAAGGCCGCGGCCGTCCGGGAGGCCGCCGGGGCGCTTCGCAAGCAGGGAATCAGCACGGCGGACGGCATCGGCTTAGGCACTACCGAGGCCGCGCAACGCGTGCTGGCGGCCGTTCCGGGAATCGGCCGGGGAACCGCTAACTATTTCCTGATGCTGCTGGGCGCCCCCGGAGTCAGGCCGGACCGGATGGTGCACCGTTTTCTGCGGGACGCGGCCGGGCACGCATTCTCAGACGCCCAAGCCGAGAGCGCCGTTATCGCTGCGGCCGAGCGGCTCGGCGTCCAGCCGCATGTCCTCGGCCACGCGATCTGGCGCTACGAGAGCAGCAAGGCTGCCGACCCGCCCGGCCCGTAGACGGCCAGTCGGCCTGATGGCGGGTAGCTGCCACCTAGTGCGTCGCTAACGCTGGGCCTGGGAGGGGCGCGCTATCAGCGATCCAGCGCCGATGCCGACAAGCCGCTTTGTCGCCCGGCCCTGCCAGGATGGGCGGATGAAGCTAACCCGGACCATCCTCGTCCTGGACGCCGCCGACCTGGACGCAGTGAGCTCCTTCTGGGCGGCCCTGCTCGGCGGCACCGTCCAGACCTCCGACGACTGGCACCAGATCACCGTCGACGGCCAGCCCCGGCTGGCGATCCAGCTCGCGCCCGACCATGTGCAGCCCCAGTGGCCCGGTGGTGTGCCCCAGCAGATGCACCTCGACCTGTACGTCGAGGACATCGCCTCCGCTCACGAAGAGGCCGTCGGCATGAGGCGCCCGCCTCCTGCAGGCCGCCGAGGACCTCTCGGCCACAAGCGGCTACCAGGTCTACGCCGACCCGGCGGGTCACCCCTTCTGCCTCTGCTGGTAACCCATGGCCGAGCCCTTGACCCTGTGCGTCCTGCTCTGGGCGCAACCCGGCGCCGAGGAGGCCCTGACCGCCTACGAGGACCAGGTTCTCGCTCTGATCCCCGACTACGGCGGCAAGGTCATCAGGCGAGCCCGCAGCAGCGGCGCTGGCGGGTATCCCCGTGAGGTCCACCTCCTGGAGTTCCCCTCACCGCAAGCCCTCGACGCCTACACAGCCGACAGCCGGCGCCAGGCCCTGGCCGGCGACCGGGACCGCGCTATCGCCAGGACCGAGGTCATCGAGGTGGATCTCATCTCAGCCGGCCAGCGGTGAGTTCCTGATCCGGAGGACGTCTGATGAGCATGGACATCGTGGACCTGGAAGGCGCCGCGCGGCAGCTGGGTGCGATGGTGGCCGGCACCGCGGACAGCGAGCTCGGCCGTCCGACGCCGTGCCCGTCGTACACGCTCGGGGACCTGATCGAGCACCTGGGGCGGATCGCGCAGGCGTTCGGCGGCGCCGCGGTGAAGGCAACCGGGCCGACCAGCGACCTGACGCCGGCCGGGGACGCGTCGCAGCTGGCCGGACGGGTGGCGGGCCACGATTCCCGCGGACCTGGTGACCATGGCCCGTGCCTGGCGGGAGCCGGCCGCCTGGGAGGGGACGACCCGGATCGCGGGGTCCGACGGCCCGGCGGACATCATCGGGCTGTCCGCGGCCAGCGAGCTGGTCGTGCACGGCTGGGACGTGGCCCGGGCCCGCGGCCAGAAGTACGACCCCGGCCCGGCGGCCATCGGCGCCGCGCGCCGGTTCCTGTCGCTGTTCGCCAGCCCGGACGCGCCCGCCGGGCCCGACGTGGCGTTCGGCCCGTCGCGGGAGGTCCCTGACGACGCGCCCGAGCTCGACCGCGTCGCCGCCCTGGCCGGCCGCGACCCCCGCTGGCCGGCCACCTAGCCCGGCCGGCCCGGCCTCAGCCCTCGCCTGCCAGCGCCACCAGCAGGTCGTTCAGCCGGCTGACGAAGTCCGCCGGGTCCTCGATCTGGGCCCCCAGCGTCAGCACCGCCTGGCTGTAGAGAACCTCGGCCCACTCCCCCAGGTGCGGGTCATCCACCGACGCATTCAGCCGGGCGATCAGCGGATGCTCCGGGTTGATCTCCAGGACCGGCTGGGCCGGCAGCCCATTGCCGCTGATCCGCCGCATCAGGCTCAGGCCGATCTCCGGCTCGTCGGGCACGATGCAGGCCGGCGATGTGGTCAGCCGGCTCGACACCCGCACCTCGTGGACCTTGCCGCCGAGCGCGTCCTTCAGCTTCGCGGTCAGCCCGGCGAACCCGGCCGCGGCCTCCTTGGCGGCCGCCGCGCCGTCCTCGCTGTCCTCGCCGCCGCCGAAGTCCGGCACCTCCTGGCCCGCCGACACCAGCCGTTTGCCGTCATGATCCTGCAGGCTGCTGGCCACCCAGTGATCGACCGTTTCGCCGAACAGCAGCACCTCGACGCCCTGCTTGCGGAACGTCTCCAGCAGCGGGCTGCTGGCCGCGGCCGCCGGGGTCGGCGCGAGCAGGTAGTAGATCTTCTCCTGCCCCTCCTTCATCCGGCCCACGTAGTCGTCAAGGGACACGTCAGCCTCGTCGCCCGCCGACCGGGTCGACCGGAACCGCAGCAGCTTCGCGATCTCCGCGCGGTTCGCGTAGTCCTCGGCCACGCCCTCCTTCAGGACCGAGCCGAACTCCTTCCAGAACGCCGCGTACGTGGCCGGCTCGTCGCTGGCCAGGTCCTTCAGCAGCTTCAGGATCCGCTTCACCGCACTGGACCGGATGCTGTCCACCACCCGGCTGCTCTGCAGCAGCTCGCGGGACACGTTCAGCGGCAGGTCGGCCGAGTCGATCACGCCGCGGATGAAGCGCAGGTAGACCGGCATCAGCTGGCCGGTGTCCTCCATGATGAACACCCGCCGCACGTGCAGCTTGACGCCCCGCCGGGCGTCCGGCAGCCACAGGTCGAACGGCGCACGGGACGGGATGAACAGCAGCAGCGTGTACTCGTAGGTTCCCTCGATCACCGCGTGCAGGTACGCCAGCGGCGCCGCGAAGTCGCCCGCGACGTGCTTGTAGAAGTCCTGGTAGTCCTGCTCGGACAGGTCGCTCTTGGACCGCGCCCACAGCGCCGACCCCTGGTTGACGGCCTGCTCCCCGCCGTCGCCCGCACCATCAGGGCCCTGTCCGCCGGCGCCGTCCTCCGCGGGCATGACGATCGGCAGGCTGATGTGGTCCGAGTACTTCTGGATGATGCTCTTCAGCCGGTAGCCGTGCAGCAGCTCATCCTCACCCTCGCGGAGGTGCAGCACCACATCGGTGCCGCGACCGTCGCGCTGGATGTTTTCTATGCTGTACGCGCCCTTGCCGTCCGACTCCCACCGCACCGCCTGGCCGGCGTCCAGGCCGGCCTTCCTGGTCACCAGCGTGACCCGGTCGGCGACCACGAAGGCGGAGTAGAAGCCGACGCCGAACTGCCCGATCAGCGCCGCGTCCTTGCGCTGATCACCGGACAGCGAGCGGAGGAACTCGCGGGTGCCGGACTTCGCGATCGTGCCGATCTGCTCGATCACCTCGTCGCGGCTCATGCCGATGCCGTTGTCGCTGACCGTGATGGTCCGCGCGGCCTTGTCGAAGGCCACCCGGATCTGCAGCTTCTCGCCGTCCGCGGGGGCCAGCGAGGGCTCGGAAAACGCGGCGAACCGCAGCCGGTCAATGGCGTCGGACGCGTTCGAGATCAGCTCGCGCAGGAAGATTTCCTTGTTGCTGTACAGCGAGTTGACCATCAGGTCCAGGAGCTGGACCACCTCGGCCTGGAACTGGTGGCTTTCGCGCTCGGCTTGCGTCGTCATCGGATGCTGTGCTCTCCCCGCATACTGGCTTTCTGCGCCGGCCCGCGAAATGCCCCGCCCGGGCCGGCCGGCTTCGGTCGGCAAATAGCGTAATCCCTCGTCATCCTCAGCCTGTGCGGACCGTTCAGCCTCCGGTAAACCCGCAGCCCGGTCGGAGCGCAGCCCACCACACTCCAGCCCCGCCAAGCCCAGGCGCCACACCAGGCGCATGTTCATAGTTTTCCTATCGGAATACTTGACTTTGCTCTGGGCCGTGCGGCAGGTTACTGGTAGCGGCCCGGACAGCCGAGGTGGACGGCGGCCGGGTGCGGATAGCCACGGACGCTCGAAAGGTGCCCTCGCATGACCCAGCTTCAGGATCACCCGGCCACCCGGCGCGACGCGTACGAGCACATCACGGTCACCAAGGTCGGCGGCTCGCTCGGCGCGGTCGTCGGCGGCCTGCGGATCGGCGGCAACGTGCCCCCGGCCGCCGTCGCCGAGCTGCGGGCCGCGCTGCTCGCGCACCAGGTGGTCTTCCTGCGCGACCAGTTCCACCTCACCGACGACGATCAGCTGGCGTTCGCCCGGCTGCTCGGCCCGATCACCAAGCCGCACCCGACGGTGTCCGGCGACGGCCAGGCGATCCTGCCGATCGACTCCGAGCAGGGCAAGGCGAACAGCTGGCACACGGACGTCACGTTCGTGGACCGGCCGCCGGCCTTCAGCCTGCTGCGGGCGATCACGCTGCCGCCCTACGGCGGTTCGACGGTGTGGGCGAACACCGCGGCGGCCTACCAGCGGCTGCCGGGGGCCCTGCAGGCGGCGGCGAACGAGCTCCGCGCGGTGCACAGCAACCTGTACGACTACGTGGCCGACCGGCCGCCGCAGCTGGGCGGGCTGGATGTGAAGGAAGAGGACTACCGGGCGGAGTTCCGGCACCTGGAGTTCGAGACCGAGCACCCGGTGGTCAGGATCCACCCGGAGACCGGGGAGCCGTCACTGCTGCTCGGCCACTTCGTCCGCTCGTTCGCGGGGCTGAGCAGCTTCGACTTCCACGACCTGTTCACCGTGCTGCAGCGCAACATCACCCGGCTGGAGAACACGGTGCGCTGGCAGTGGCGTCCCGGCGACCTGGCGATCTGGGACAACCGGGCGACCCAGCACTACGCGGTCGCGGACTACGACGACCTGCCGCGGCGGCTGCACCGGGTCACGGTCGCGGGCGCCATCCCGGTCGGCATCCGCGGCGACACCAGCGTGACGCGCAAGGGCGACGCCAGCGACTACTCGGACGTGGCCCCGGTCTGACCGGCGTCCGGCGCCGGCTGGGGGCCGGCGCCGGAGCCCGCCCCGGCGCCGCAGCCCGGGCCCCGGCACGCCGCCCCGGCCGCCGCCGTCTCGCTCACTACGGCCTCGGCCACGGCCGGGCCGGCGGTGACCGGCTCCTCCGGCGGCCCCGCCTGCAGGTCGAGCGGGGCCGCCGCGGCCGCCCGCACCCGGGTGATCGCCCGCACGTACCCGGGCCGCACGATGCGCACCACCGTCATCACCAGCAACAGCAGCACGGCCGACCCGGCCGTCGTCCAGCCCACCCCTATCCGGTCGATGACTGGCCCCTGGGCCAGCGACCCGATGGGATACGACACGCCCAGCGCGACCAGGTAGAAGCTCAGAATGCGCCCGCGGAACGCCCCGGGCGCGCGCAGCTGGACCAGCGTCGACAGCCCGGACAGCACGCCGATGTAGACAAGGCCCACCGTGAACAAGGTTGCCGCGCCCCACCACGGCTGCTGCGACGTGGCGTACCCGATGAGCGTCACCGGCAGCGCCACCAGGCTGCCCGCCACCAGCCGGCCGAGCCCGATCCGCTCCCCCAGCGGGGCCAGGATCAGCGCGCCGGCCACTGCCCCGGCGCCCTGCGCGGTCGTCAGCAGGCCGGTGACCTGGGCGACCTCCCGCTCGCCCGCGCCGTGCGCGAGGTGGTGCGCCATGACCGGGACCAGCGCGATGAACGGCGAGGCGATGATGCCGACGACCGCGATCGTGCGGATCGCGGCCCAGCAGGTCGGCTCGGCCCGGGCCGCGGCCAGCCCGGCGCGCAGCGACGAGAACAGCCCGCCGCTCTGCGCCCGCGGCGGCGCGGGCAGCCGGACGAAGGCCAGCGCGGCCACCACGGCCAGGAACGACACCGCGTTGGCCACGAACGCGACCGGGTAGCCGAACGCGGCCACGGTGACGCCGGCCAGCGCCGGGCCGGCGATCCGGCCCAGGTTGAACAGCGCCGAGTTCAGCGACGCGGCGGCCAGGAACTCCGACCGCGGCACCAGGTCGGGCAGGATCGCCTGCTGGAACGGGCCGACCAGGGCCGCCGCGCAGCCCTGCACGGTGACCAGGCCGAGCAGCACCAGCGGGCTGGCCGGGCCGCGCGCGACGAGGATCGCGATGGCGACGGCGATGACGCCCTCGGCCAGGTTGCCCGCGACGAGCACCGGCCGCCGCGGCAGCCGGTCGGCCAGGGCCCCGCCGATCGGGGAGACCAGGCCCAGCGGCAGGAACGCGCCGGCCGCGACGAGCACCGCCCAGGTGGCCTTGCCGGTCTGCGAGATGACCAGCGCGCCGACCGCCACCGTCTGCATCCAGGTCCCGATGACCGAGACCAGCCCGGCACTCCAGAGCAGCGCGAAGCTGCGGTGCCGCAACGGTCGCAGCGCGACGGTCGCGCCCCGTGAAGTCAGCACCCTTGCCACGCTACCGGCCTGCTGATCATGGCTCGTATCCGGGGATTGGCGTAGTCCAATTACCGTTTTACCTGGTCGGAAAGATGGGTTACGCCGGTGCCCGGGGTGATCACCGGGTCGCTGGGCGGCAAACCTCCCTTGTGCCCGGGTTGGCCCAGTGCCAGGCTGAAAGGCGGCCGCCCGGCGCCTTTGACCAGCCCGGGCGAGGGGATGCCAGCCGAGGCCAAAGGGGGCCAGACGGTGAGCGCTGCGACTGACCAGGTTCTGCTGGATGCCGTCGAGGCGGGCGTGGTGCCCAACGTCGCCGCGATCGCCGCGGACCGGAACGGGGTGATCTACGAGGGAGCCGTGGGCTACCGGGAGGTCGGCGGGCAGGACCCGGTCAGCACCGCCACGCACTTCCGGATCATGTCGATGACCAAGATGGTCGCCACCGCGGCGGCGCTCCAGCTGATCGAGCGGGGCAAGCTGGACGTGACCGCGCCGGTCGCCCAGTACTGCCCGGAGTTCGCCAGCCTCCAGGTGCTCGACGGGTTCGACGGCGACACCCCGCGGCTGCGCCCGCCGGCCAGCCAGGCCACCGTGCACCACCTGCTCACCCACACCTCCGGGCTCGGTTACTGGTTCTTCAACCCCGAGCTGGTCCGCTGGCACGAGGCCACCGGCATCCCGAACGTGGTCGCCGGCCTGAACTCGACGTTCACCGCGCCGCTGCTGACGGACCCGGGCACCCGCTACAACTACGGCATCAACGTCGACTGGCTGGGCCGCGTGATCGAAGCGATCACCGGCCAGACCCTGGACGTGGTGATCAAGGAGAACATCACCGGGCCGCTCGGCATGAACGAGACGACCTTCGCGATGACCGACGCCCAGCTCGCCAACTGCACGCCGGTGCACGTCAAGGGCGAGGACGGGAGCTGGATCTCGGCCGGGGAGATCCTCAACCCGCAGCCGGAGTGGATGGCCGGCGGGCACGGCCTGTACGCCACCCCGCGGGACTACATCAAGTTCCAGCGCGCCCTGCTGCGTGGCGGTGAACTGGACGGCGAGCGGATCCTGGCCCCGGAAACCGTGGAGCTCGCGTTCACCAACCAGATCGGCGACCTGGAGTTCCCGCCCGAGCTGCCGACCTGCGACCCGGCGGCGACCGCGGACTTCAACGCCGGCCCCGGCTGGAAGTGGGGCTACGGCCTGCTGCTCAACCCCGTGGACATCCCGGGCATGCGCAAGGCCGGCTCGGGCGCGTGGGCCGGGCTGTGCAACACGCACTTCTGGATCGACCGGGAAAGCGGGCTGTGCGCCTCGATCTACAGCAACACGCTGCCGTTCGCCACCCCCGACGCGCTGGGCCTGTACTTCGGCTTCGAGCAGGCGCTGTACGCCTCCCGCTGAGCCCTCAGGCGAGTGACTTGCGCGGGTGCGAGCCGTCCACGTAGCCGAGGAACGGCGGGTAGATGTTGTAGCCGAGCAGTTCCTGCAGCCGCTCGGGCAGGTCCCTGGCCGTGTCCCTGGGCACGGCCAGGTAGTGGTTCTCCTGGGCGCGCAGCCAGGACACCGCGTACTCCAGGATGACCCCGAGCCGCGGCGCGCCGGTCTGGTTGGCCCCGCCGCCGTGCCACAGGCTGCCCAGGTAGAACAGCACGGTCCCGGCGGGCAGCGTCGCCTGGCGGACCTCGTCGTCCTCGGTGGGCGTGCGCCCCGGCGGCCAGCGGTGACTGCCGGGGATGAACCGGGTCGCGCCGTTGGCCTCGGTGAAGTCGTCCAGCGGCCACATGGTGTTGAGCACGACCGGCGGGTGCGGCTTGGTCAGCGGGTACACCGCGTCGTCGGTGTGCAGGATCTGGGCCTTCTCGCCGGGCCCGATCCGGATCCCGGTCGGCGCGCTCAGCTGGTAGTGGCCGAGAACGCGGTCGAGCACGTCCAGCAGCAGCGGGTGGATCGCGGCCCGGTCGAACGTGCGGGTCTTGGCGAACAGCGCGTAGACCCGCTGGGTGGAGAACCCCTCGAAGAAGTTGCGCCCGGTCGGCGTGCTGGCCAGGATCCGCGCCAGGTCCTCCCGGGCCGTAGCCAGTTCCGCTGGCGTCATCAGCCCGGACACGGCCACGTACCCGTCCTCGTCCAGCCGGCGCGCGACTTCCTCGCCGCTCGCCTCAGCGGCAGACAGGGCCTCGATCACGCCTGCGAGCCTAGGCCGGTAGCGCCTGGCCGGCCAGTCCCTGGTCGCCAGGGAGCTGGCGGCCCGCGGCGCGCTGGCCCCCGGCCTGTCCGAGGAGGCGGCGCTGGACACGATCTACACGCTGATGTCGCCCGAGGTGCACAGGCTGCTAACCGTGGAGAGGGGCCTCAGCGCGGACCAGTACGAGGGCTGGCTGGCCCGCGCCCTGGCCGCCACTCTGCTGGACGGCGCAGCCCCGCCAATGCAACCCTGAGCCCAGCTGATCAGGAGGTCATTGTGGGAACCGTAGACGGCACGGCGCTGCGTGCCGTGCAGCAGCCGCTCAAAGACGCCTACCGGCAGGACCCTGGTCAGGCGATGATCACCCTGCGCGCCGACGGCGAACTAGGCGCGGAGGCCGTCAGCTGCTCGGTAGCCACCGGCCGGGCCCTGACAGAGGCGGGCCTTCACCCGGCCACCGGCGGCGATGGTTCTCTCGCCTGCTCCGGCGACATGCTCCTGCAAGCCCTGGTCGCCTGCGCAGGCGTCACCCTCCGCGCGGTGGCGGCGTCCCTGGGCATCGACGTCCCGTCAGGCACGGTCCACGCCGAAGGCGACCTGGACTTCCGCGGCACGCTGGCCGTCGACCGAGAGGCGCAGGTCGGCTTCACCGCCATCCGCCTGAGCTTCGACCTGAACACAGACGCAGACGACGAGAAGCTAGCAACCCTCCTCAAGCTGACCGAGCGCTACTGCGTCGTCTACCAGACCCTGGCCCGCCCGGCCGCCCTGACCGCCTCGGTCCGCACCGCGGACCGCTAGCTCCCCGGTCACCGCCCCGTTGTGCGCCGATCCTAGCCAGGCGTGGCGGACATGTCAGGATCACGCTCGGGGGCTGCTTCCCTGTCGGCCGGGCGGCGGTAGCGGGCGAACGAGGGCATCGCTATGGCGATCGCCACCGCTGCGGCCACCGTGACCAGGCCGCCGGTGAGGGCGCTGATCGCCGGGCTGGTGAGCGAGCCCAGGGCGCCGGCTTCCAGGCTGCCGAGCTGGCCGCCGCCGGCGCCGACGACATAGTCGGCAGCCAGGACGCGGCCCCGGAGGGCATCCGGCGTCACCGACTGGACGATGGCGCCGCGGAAGACGACCGTGAACGTGTCCGCCGCGCCGGCCAGGGCCAGGCACGCCAGGGTGAGCCACAGCCACGGGGCCACCGCGAACCCGGCGAACGCGGCGCCCCATACCGCGACCGCCAGCAGCATGGCCCGGCCCTGGCGGACGGCGTGCACCGCCCGGCCGGACAGGACCCCGCTGAGCAGGCCGCCGACGCCGATCGAAGCCATGAACAAGCCCAGGATGGCCGGGTTGCCGCCGAACCGCTCGGCGTTGATGGCCGGGAACAGGGCCACCGGCAGGCCGAAGACGGTCGCGCAAAGATCAGCCAGGAACGCGCCGGCCAGCACCTGGGTGCGGCCGATGAAGCCGACTCCCTCGGCGACCGCGCGGAGGCCGGGACGCGGCGCTCCGGGCTGCGGCTTCATCTCGGGCAGCCGGGCCACCGCGTACAGCGACCCGGCGAAGGTCAGCACGTCGAGGGCGTAGCACGCCTGCAGGCCGAGACCGGGCGTCGCGGTGATCAGGCCGGCCAGCGCGGGCCCGGCGGTGAGCATGACCTGGAAGCTGAGCCGGTTCAGCATCAGGCCGGCCGGCAGCTGGCTGGGCGTCAGCAGCGCGGGCACGAACGTGGCCTTGGCCGGTGCGGCCACCGCCTGGATCGTGGACTGCACCGCGACCAGCGTGTACAGCAGCCAGACGGCCTGCAGCCCGGCAAAGGCCTGCGCCGCGAACGCGGCCGACACGACGGTCAGCGCGGAACTGGTGATCAGCACCAGCCGGCGCCGGTCGGTGGCGTCCGCGACCGTCCCGCCGATCAGGCCCATGGCCAGCAGCGGGACCATCTCGGCGAGGCCGATCGCGCCCACTGCGAACGGCGACCGGGTGATCCGGTAGACCTGCAGCGCGACCGCGAACGTGGTGAGCGAGCCGCCGACCGAGGACAGCGTGCTCCCCGCCCACAGCCGCCGGAAGGCCGGCGACTCCCGCAGCGGGGTGAGGTCGGCCAGGAGGCGGGCTCGCCTGGTCATGAACGTTCTCCTCCATGTCGCTGGCTCGCGCTGGGCCCGGCCCACCTGGACGGCGTGGCCCGCGCCGCAGATCCCGTATCCCTAAATATAACAGTACTTACGTAAGTGCTGTTATAATTTTTCTCATGAAGGAGAAACGGGTGCCGGACCCGACCGAGCAGAGCGTGTGGCGGCCGCTGAGGCTGCTGTTCGACGCGATGGACGCGGACATCGCCCGGCTGTACGCCGAGGCTGACCTGGGCGACGTGCGGCCCAGCTTCGTGATGGAGCTGATCCGGCTGCACCTGTACGGGCCGATGACGATCACCGAGCTGGCCCGGTCGGTGCAGCGCACGCACTCGGCGGTCAGCCAGAAGGTCGCCACCATGCGCGCGGCCGGGCTCGTGCGCACCACGGTGGGGGCTGACGCGCGGAGCCGGCGGGTGGCGCTGACCGCCAAGGCCAGGCGGATCACCGCCAAGCTGGCTGCGGAGTGGCGGGCCACCGAGGCGTCCGTGCTCGAGCTGGAGGCCGAGCTCCCCTACCCGCTGACCCAGGTGGTGGCCGACATCGAGGCCGCGCTGGCCCGGCGCAGCTGGCACGACCGGATCGCGGGCAAGCTGGCTGAGGACCCGGACTGGGGCTAGGCGCGCCCGCCCGCCGCGGGCCCGCCGCGGCCCGTCCCGAAGCCCTCGCGCCGACAGCGAAATCGCTGGGCCAGGACCGGGCCCCGGTGCGATCGTGAGCCCATGAGCACCGCTGAGTACGACCCGTTCGCCCCGGGCAAATGGGCGGTGGGAGTGCGCACGATCCAGGCCGCCGACCCGGACCGGTCGCGGCTGTTCCCGGTTGAGATCTGGTATCCGGCCCGGGCCCCGGCCGGCCGCGAGCCGAGCCGGGAGGAACTCCGCGACGCGGCGGCGGCCGGGCTGGCCTGCCCGCTGATCATCTACTCGCACTTCAGCGGCGGGAGCCGGCGCAGCGCGTCGTTCCTGAGCACGCACCTGGCCAGCCACGGCTACATCGTGGCCGCGCTGGACCACTCCGAGGTGATCGCGCCCGAGCTGGCCCGGCCCGCGGGCGGCGAGACCAAAGACCAGCTGGCGGCAAGGATCGACGCCATCGTCGGCTCCCGGGTGCCCGACGTCCAGTTCCTGCTCGATCACCTGCTGGGCGGCGGCGCGGCCGCGCTCGGGCTGAGCGTGACCCGGGTCGGCCTGGCCGGGCACAGCTTCGGCGGCTGGACCGTCCTGGCCACCGCGGGCCACGAGCCGCGGGTGCACGCGGTCGTGGCGATGGCGCCGGGCGGCAGCTCGAACCCGCGGCCCGGGATCCTGCCGCTGACCCTGGACTTCAGCTGGGACCGGGAGCTGCCGGTGCTCTACCTGACCGGCGACGAGGACGTGGCCACCCCGCTGGACGGGATCGCCGAGCTGTACGCCCGGACCCCGCCGCCCCGGCAGATGTTCGTCCTGCGCCAGGCCGACCACCAGCATTTCGCGGACGACGTGGAGGCCTCGCACGAGGAGCTGCGCAGCATGGAACTGCCGGGCGACGCGGCCTGGATCCCCGGCGCGATGCGGCCGGCCAGCGAGCTGTGCCCGGGCGACGAGGCGCACGCGTTCACCCGCGGGCTGGCGCTGGCGCACCTGGACGCGGCGCTGCGCCGGTGTGACCTGGCCGCCGCGATCCTCGCCGCCGGGGCCAAGGACGCGCTGGCGGCGAGGAAGATCGGCGGCTACGAGTGGCCCGCGGCCGGCTGACGCCCGGCTGACCGGTTACGCTCCGACCGGTAAGGCCGGGAAGGCCGGCTCCGCGCCGGCGGGCCCGGCGCGTCGGAGGGGCGGGTGGCGATGATCAGGGCACTGACCGCGGACGACTACCCCGGGTGGCTGCCGCTGTGGCGGGGTTACCTGCGGTTCTACCGGGGCGAGGTCAGCGACGAGGTAACGCTCGGCACGTTCCGGCGGCTGGCCGGCGGGCTCGACGGGATGACCGGCCTGGTCGCCGAGGACCCGGACGGCACCGGCCGCCTGGCCGGCCTGGCGCACCTGGTGTTCCACCCGTCGACCTGGGCGTCGCAGCCGTACTGCTATCTGGAGGACCTGTTCGTCGCGCCGCCGGCCCGCGGTTCCGGCCTGTCCCGCCAGCTGATCGACGCGGTGTACGCCGAGGCCGACCGGCGCGGCGCGGCGCGGGTCTACTGGGAGACCCAGGAGTACAACGGGGCGGCCCGGTCGCTGTACGACCTGGTCGCGCACCGGACGTCGTTCGTTGTCTACGAGCGCTAGGACCGACGAAGGGACCGCTGAATGATCCGCAACGTAGTGCTCGGCCGGCTGCGCGAGGCCGCCGACCCGGCTCAGCAGGCCGCGGACGCCGAGCTGCTGCGCACGGGGCTGGCCGGCATCGCCGCGCTGGACCTGCCCGGATGCCTGGACATGCGGACCGGTGCTGACCTGGGCATTCGCGCAGGGGGCTGGGATTACGCGATCACCAACGACTGGGCGGACGAGGCGTCCTACCGGGGCTATGACGCGGACGAGGAGCACAACCGGCTGCGCCGGGAGATCTTCGGCGTGATCAGCCGCGAGATCGCCCGGGTGCAGATCGAGATCAGCTAGCGGCTAGCTGATGGCGGCCTCGCGCAGGCGGCCCTTCATCAGCTTGCCGGTCTCCGTGCGCGGCAGCTCGTCCACGAACGCCACGCTGCGCGGTGCCTTGAAGGCGGCGATCCGCTCCTTCACGAACGCGATGATCTGCTGCTCGAGCTCGGGACCCGCCACCGCGCCCGGCGCGGGCTGCACGAACGCCTTGACCGACTCGCCCATCTCCGGGTCGGGGACGCCGATCACGGCCACGTCGTGGATGGCCGGGTGCAGCGCGAGAACGTTCTCGATCTCCTGCGGGTAGATGTTCACCCCGCCGGAGATGATCGTGAAGAACTTGCGGTCGGTGAGGAACAGGAAGCCGTCCTCGTCCACGTAGCCGATGTCGCCCAGGCAGGTCCAGTTCTCGTGCTCGGGGTGCTGCGCGGCCCGGGTCTTCTCCGGCGCGTTGTGATACCGGAAGGCCACCTGCTCGGTCTCGAAGAACACCTCGCCGATCTGGCCGGGTCCCAGCTCGGCGCCGCCCTCGCCGCAGATGTGGACCGGGCCGAGCACGGACCGGCCGACCGTGCCCGGGTGCGACAGCCAGGTCGCGGAGTCGACCACGGTCATGCCGACGCCCTCGGTGCCCGCGTAGTACTCCACCAGCACCGGGCCCCACCACTCGATCATCCGCCGCTTGACCTCGACCGGGCAGGGCGCGGCCGCGTGCACGGCCAGCCGGATGCTCGACACGTCGTAGCGGGCCCGGGTCTCGTCCGGCAGCTGCAGCATCCGGACGAACATCGTCGGCACGTACTGCCCGTGCGTCACCCGGTACTTCTCGATGACGGCCAGGGCCTGCTCGGCGTCGAACCGGCTCATCATCACGACCGTCCCGCCGACCGCCTGGATCGACGCGGACCAGCGCAGCGGCGCGGCGTGGTAGATCGGCGCGGGCGACAGGTAGACCGCGTCCTGGCCGACCCCGAAGACCAGCTCGACGAGCATCGACAGCGGGTCGGGGCCCGAGTCGATCTGGTCGCCGGGAAGCTCGGGGCGCACGCCCTTGGGCCGGCCGGTGGTGCCGGAGGAGTACAGCATGGTCGCGCCGCGGGGCTGGTCCGCGAACGGCTCGGCGGACGCGGCCGCGATCGTGTCCTCGTAGGAGCCGTAGCCGGGCACGGCGCCGCCGTAGGCGAGCCGCAGCGAAGCCTCCGGGATGCCGTCCAGGATGGCCTGCCCGGTCTCCCCCTGGGCGGCCGAGATGATCAGCGCCCTGGCCCCGGAATCGGCCACGATGTACGCGGTCTCCGGCGCGGTCAGGTGGTAGTTGACCGCGGTGATGTACATGCCGGACCGGACCGCCGCCCAGTACACCTCGAACGCGCGCAGGTGGTTCTCGGTCAGCAGCGCGACCACGTCGCCCGGGCGCAGGCCCGCGTCGTGCAGCACGTGCGCCAGCTGGACCGAGCGGCGCTCGAGCTCGGCGTAGGTCAGCGTCTCGCCGGTATCGGCCAGGATCGCCGCGGCTTTGCCGGGGTTGTCCGCGGCGTGCCTGCCCGGGTACATCTGCGCTGGGCCTCCCCATTCCGAAGGTCAGGAACACAGTCCGAAGGCCGGGAACACGGTCCCAGGGCCTGTGTTTTAATCCTGGTCCGGCGACGCTGCCGGGCCAGGCCGTGCCCGGTAAGCGAATCAGATTCCGGCCGGCGCTGGCTACCCCCCGGTAGCCGGCTCATGATCACGCAGGCGGGCCGCGGATTCAGCCGGTGATTGTCTTCTGAGGATTACGGTTGGCTGCGCCCGGGTGTCGGACCCGGTCGGTAGCGTCGCCCTGTGGCTGATCAGAGAGACACCGGGCACCCGGTCACGGTCACCGAGGTGCCCGCCCGGCCCACCGCGGTCGTGGCCGCGGCGACCAGCTGGCCGGAGTTCCCGTCGCTGTGGAAGACGCTGCTCGACGAGGTGTGGGCCTGCCTGCGGGCGAACGGCATCAACCGCGGCTGCCGGAACATCATGCGCTACCTGGACGACCAGCCGAACGTCGAGGTCGGCGTGGAGCTGCTCCAGCCGTGCCCGCTGACCGGGCGGGTCGTCGCCTCGGAGCTGCCCGCCGGGCGGGTGGCGATGACCACGCACTGGGGCTCGTACGCGGAGCTTGGCGCGGCGCACGAGGCGGTCGTGGCGTACTGCGCGGCCCGCGGCCTGCGCCGGACCGGCCAGCGCTGGGAGGTCTACGGGCCGCACAACGACGACCCGGCCCAGGTGTGGACCGAGGTCTACTGGCAGCTTGCCTAGCGGCTGCGGCGGGCCAGCAGCCGCCGGCGGCCGCCCGGTGCGGTCTCCGCGGCCGGGTGGGCGAGCACCTCGTAGCCGGCGGGCAGCAGGCTTGCGGGCTCGCCGGGGTCCAGGCACCAGCCGGGCTCGAGCCCGGGCCGGGACTGGCGCGCCTCGGCGGTGAACGCCTCCCAGGCCAGCAGCCCACCCGCCGCGACCGCGGCCGCGGCGCCCGGGAACAGGTCCCGGTCCCAGTAGCCGGTGCCCAGCACGAGGGCGTAGCTGCCGGGCTCGGGCCGCCATGCCCGCAGGTCGGCCTGGACCGGCGTGACCAGGCCGGCCAGGCCCCGGCGGGCGGCCTCCTTGGCCAGCATGGTCAGCGCCACCTCGGACGCATCCACCGCGATGACCTCCCGGCCCGCCGCGGCCGCGGCCAGTGCGCTGCCGGACGGGCCGCTGGCCAGGTCCAGCACCGGGCCGTCGGGCAGTGGGCCATAGGGCGGGGGCAGGGCCAGCGCCGCGGCGGCCAGCGGATGCGGGGTGAACCGGGCCGCGAACAGGTGCCGGTACCTGGCGTTCCACTTGAGCCGGTCGGGGTGGCCCTCCAGGGCCGGCGGCACGCCGGCCGGGGCGGCAGGAGCACGGTCCATGCCGCCATTGTGCCCGGGCGCTGACCGGGCCCGCGGGCAGCCGGCAGAACCTCAAGCGGTGAACGCGCTCCGGATCAACGCGGGTGCCCGGGAATCGGGTCGGTCCGGCCGCGGCAATGGTCGTGCTAGCACGTGCGGCGGCCGGTCGCTGGCTTCCTGGCGGCGGCAGGCGCGATGGCGGGACGATGGCCGGGAGAGGGGGCCCGGAGCGTGCACGCTGTGCTGCTGGTCGTGGCGGCCAGGTTCCGCCGGGGGTGGCGGGCCTGGCTGCTGCTCGCGCTGCTGGTCGCGCTGGTCAGCGGGGTGGCCATGGCCGCGGCCACGGCCGGGCGGCGGGCCGCGTCGGCATTCCCCCGGTATCTGGCCGAGCACGGTTTCGACGTCGCCGTGTACAGCGTCCGGCCGCTGCCGGGGCTGGCCGGGCTGCCCGAGGTGCGCCAGGTCATTCCCGGCGCCCTGCCCTTTGACGGCCCGCTGACCTGCGACTGCCCGCGCCCGCTGAGCCAGGCCGACCTGACCGTGCGGGTGCTGCCGGGCCGCGGCGCGCTCGGCGAGGTGGTCAAGCTGGTGTCCGGGCGGATGCCGGCCGGGCCGGGTGAGGTGCTCGCCCCGTACAACCTGGCGCAGGACGGCAACGTGCGGATCGGCACGGTGCTGCGCACCCGGCTCTACGCCCCGTCCCAGCGGCAGGCGGTGCTGGCTGCGCTGAGCGGCGCTCCCCTGCCCGCGCCGGCCGGGGCCACGGTGACGCTCCGGGTGACCGGCATCGGGGTGGCGGAGAACGAGTTCCCGTCCGGCCAGTCCTCGTCGCAGGACTTCTACCTCGGCCCGGCCTTCGCGGCCGCGCACCCCGGCGTGCCCGCGCTGCCGGTGTACTACGTGCGGCTCCGTCACGGCGCCGCGGACCTGGGCCGGTTCGAGGCCAGGAACGGCGTGCTGCACGGCGCCGGGGTGCAGGACCTGGCCCGGCCGGCCGACGCGATCGCCGCGTCGATCCGGCCGCAGGCCACCGGCTGGTGGGTGCTTGCCGGGCTGGCCGTACTGGCCGGGCTGGCGGTCACCGGGCAGGCGCTGGCCCGGCAGGCGGCCGCCGAGGACTCCGACGACCCGGTGCTGGCCGCGCTCGGCCTGCGCCCGGCGCAGCTGGCCGGGGCCAGCCTGGCCCGGGCCCTGGCCGGCGGGCGCGGCCGGGGCGCTGGCCGGGGCCGGCCTGGCGGTGGCGCTGTCCCCGTTCACCCCGGCCGGGGAGGCCCGGCTGGCCGACCCGTCCGCGGGCCTGCTCGCCGACTGGCCGGTGCTGGCCGCCGGGGTGCTGCTGACGGTCCTGGCCACCGCGGCGCTCGGCGTGCTGCCCGCGCTGCGCAGTGCCCGGCTCCGGCCCGGCTCCGGGCCCGCCCGGGGCTGGCCCCGGTGTACCGGCCGTCCGCCGTGGTGCACGCACTGGCCTCGGCCGGCGCGCCGCCCGCCGCGGTCATCGGCACCCGGCGGGCGCTCCAGCGCGGCGGTACGGGCGGGCCGATTCCCGGTGGCACAGCGACGGGCCGGCACGGTGCCGGTGGGCACGGCGCTGGCCGGCACGGCTACCGCGGTGGCCGCGCTGTGCGCGACCGCGGTGTTCGGCGCCAGCCTGACTCACCTGACCGCGTCGCCCGCCCTGTACGGGGCACCGTTCCAGCTGCTCTTTCCCACCTCAGGACCGGGCGGGCCGACCGAGGCCGGGCTGCTCGCCGAGTTCCGCCGCGATCCCGCGCTGGCCCGGATCACACTGGGCCGGAATCCGTCGCTGACCGTCAACGAGGTCAGCGTGCGCAGCCTGGCGACCACGGCGATCCGCGGCCCGGTGCTGCTGTCCACGGCGGCCGGCCGGCTGCCTGCGGGCGACCGGGAGATTGCGCTGGGCGCGTCCACGATGCGGCAGACCGGCGCGCGCCTGGGCGGCACCGTCCGGGTCACGCTGACCTCGCCGGCCGGCGTGCGGCGGACGGTGCCGTTCACCGTGACCGGGGTGGTCCCGTTCGCCAGCGACCTGAGCACCGGCGGGATCGGCACCGGCGCCGCGCTCACGCTGGCCGGCTACGACGCGGCGCTGTGCCCGGCCGGGCCGGGGACGGCGGCGACGTCGGCCTGCCGCCGCGCCGCGGAACGCGGCCTGGGCAGCGTGATCCTGCTCCGCGCCGCCGACGGCCCGGCCGGTGCGGCGGCCCTGGCCCGGCACATCCGCCGCCATCCCAATGACGCCTACCGGACCACGGTCCCCACCGCGCTGGTCAGCTTCGGCGAGTCGGCCAACTTCCCGCTGCTGCTCGGCGCGATCCTGGTGCTGTGCGGGGCGGCGACGCTGGCGCACCTGCTGGCGGTCAGCGTGCGCCGCAGGCGGCGGGAGAACGGCCTGCTGAGCTCGCTCGGCTTCGTCCGCCGCCAGCTGGGCGAGATCCTGTTCTGGCAGGCCAGCACGGTCGCGGTGGCGGGCCTGCTGGCCGGGATACCGCTGGGCCTGGTGGCCGGTCACGCGATCTGGCGGGCGTTCGCCGCGAACCTGGGCGTGGTCGGGGTGGTGGTGCTGCCCGCGGGCGTGATCGCGCTTCTCGGGGCCGGGGTGCTGGTGGCGGCGAACCTTCTCGCCGTGCTCCCCGCCCTGGCCGCGGGCCGGTCCCCGGCGGGCCCGGCCCTCAGGTCGGAGTAGCGCTGAATCCCTGCTCGGCGAAGCTGAGCCCGCCGCGCTCCTCGACGGCAGCCGCTGGCCCCTGCTCCACACCGGCTCCCGGCGCAGGTACTGGGTGAACCCGCGGCTCTGCACGCTGATGTCGAACAGGTCGCCGTTGAGCTTCCAGGTCCAGATGCCGTGTTCGCTGGGCCCTTCGCGCTCGAGGTCGAGAATCGACGGCTGGAAACCCCACCCGGTCATGTCGATATTGGCGACCACATCGGATGCGTTGTCGAAGACCAGGGTGGCCGGGCTGACCATGACGCTCAGCAGCCTGGTCCCTGGATCCGGCGGCAGCCACTCGACCAGGTAGTCGATGTCCAGCAGGAGCCGCCCCGGCTCGCTCGGCAAGGGCTCGAGCGCGATGGCGTGGATGTGGCAGTCGTGCCACCCCATCGACCCGAAATCGGCCTCGGTATAGACATCCCTGACGGCCATTGGGATCACTTCCCCGCCCCGATCATTTCCTGAGGTCACGGTACGGGCCGGCGCCACTCCGCGCCTGGTTTTGCCCGTTCTGGCGCGAACCCGTTCCCGGGCGCGGCCGTTCCCCGGCTGGGGCCAGGTTCGGAGAGGAGACCCGTGGCGGACGAGACGACCGGGCCGGTGACGAGCAGGGCAGCTGCGCTGGCTGTGGTCGAGGAGATCGAGCGGCTGCTGGACGGCGGGCGCTGGGCCGAGGCCGACGGCCTGTACGTGACGCGGTGCGGCACCGGCCAGGTGTTCCGGCACCTGCCCGCGGCCGGGCTCGGGCAGCGCGCGGCCGGCGCGTTCGTGGCCACCCCGGACCGCCGGGCGGCGTGCTCGGATCGCCTGTCCCCCGATGACCTCAGCTTCTACCTGAACGACGCCGGGCTGCACGCGATGCACGCCGGGGACCTGGCCACCGCCCGCGAGTATCTGTCGGCTTCGCTGCAGCACGACCGCGGCACCGGGAACACCGCCCAGCTGTCCGCCGGCCTCCGCAACCTGGCCGAGTGCCTGGGCCGGCTCGGCCTGCCCGGCCCCGCGCTGGAGACCGCCACCGAGGCGCTGGACTGGGCCGAGCGCAGCCTGGACGACCATCAGGTCCGCGACGCGCACGCCTGCCTGGCCTGGGCTGCGGGCCTGGCCGGCGACATCGCCCGGGCCGAGCAGCACTTCCTGATCGCCGATCAGCTCGAGTTCGCCGACGATCCGGGCGGCAACCACCTGTACTCCAATCGCGGCGTCTGGTGGGCCGAGTGGCTGGCCCGCACCGGCCGCCGCTGGGCGGCCCGGCTCCTGACCGAGGACAACGAGGCCGTGTGCCAGGACAGCGACTGGAACAGCACCCTGTCCCGGTGCGAACGCCTCCTCGGCCAGTTCGTCCTGGCCGACGATGACGACCTCGACGAGGCCGGCAACTACCTCGAGGACGCCGAGTCCACCCTGCGCGAGGGCGGCTACCTCGCCGACCTCGCCGAGACCCTGCCCGCCCTGGCCGAATGGGCCCACGCCGCCGGTGATCCGGACAAGGCCCACCAGCACCTGACCGAGGCGATCGCCATAGCCGTCCCCCGCGGCCTGGTCCCCGCCCGCGTCACCGCCCTCACCACCCGCGCCCGCCTGCGCGCTTCCCAAGGGTCCATCACCGAGGGCCGCACCGACGCCAGCACAGCACTGGACCTGGCCACCACCCATGACCTGCCCTGGCAGGAGCTGGACGCCCTGCAAGCCCACACCGCCCTGGACCAAGCCGGGAACACCAGCAACGGCTGGTCCACCCACGCCACCGCCCTGCAGAGCAAGCTGATCCCACCCGGCCTGGACCGCGACCCAATGAAAACCGTAGAACGCCAAGCCGCCGAGCGAGACACAACGCCAGACGAATCACCAGAGCTATAGTTGCGACCCGTCTCCGCCGCGGCTGGCCTTAACGCGGGACAAGAGGCCCAGCCGCAAAGGGAGCACCACATGCCACCCGTCCCGCACCCACCAAGCTCTGCTCTCACCCCTCCCGAGGGGGCAGCCACCCGCCACCACAGCCGGATCCGGGCATTCGCAACCCTGGTCGTCGTCAGTGTGCTGGCGGGGTGCAGTGGGCCGGCCGCGTTGCACCATGCGGCCGGCCCACTGCACCCCGCCAAGCACACCCAGGCACCCGGCTCTCAGCCCACCGGAACCCCCGGCCCGCCCGGCCCGCACTTCACCAGCAACGGCGTCCTCTCCACCTGCCAATCGACCGCCGTCACGGCCGACGCCCTCTACATCGGCACCGGCCACACGATCCGCCGCGTCGACGCCCGCACCGGCCACTCCGTCCTCCTGGCCGGTGCGATCAACTCGATCTGCGGCATCGCCGTCGACCACGCCGGCAACATCCTGTTCGCCGGGGGAACCGAGATCCAGGTCCTCGCCGGGAGGGCCGGCCGGTTCTACGGCCAGGCCATGCGGCCCGGCCGCGAGTACACGATCGCCGGCTCCGCACCGCGGACCGCCACGACCAGGACCTGGGCGACAACGGCCCGGCCCGCCAGGCCGCCTACGGCCGGATCACCGGCCTTGCCCTGGACCCGGCGGGCAACGTCCTGATCTCCGATTCCGGCCGGCGTGACTGCCATGGCTGCGACGACATGGGCTCCCTGGTCCGGGTCATCGCCGAGCGGACTGGCCGGTTCTACGCGTTCAGCATGAAGGCCGGCGACAGCTACACGGTGGCGGGCATCCCGAGCGGCATCGCCGACGCCGGGCATGACCAGGGCCCGGCTACCGGGAACTCGCTCGGCGACACGCTCGGCCAGGTGACCACCGACCGCGACGGCAGCCTGATCATCGCCGACCCGGCGACACCCACGCTGCACCCGCCGTTCGCGCCTATGGTCCGCGTCGTCCCCACGCGGCCCGGTCGCGCCTTCGGCCTGGCGATGAAGCCCGGCCACATCTACACGATCGCGGGCAGCGGTCACCCGGGCGCCATCCACGACGGCACGCCGGCCGCCCAGTCACCTCTCGCTCTGGCCAGCGGCGCCGCCGTGGACCCCAACGGCAACGTCGTCGTCGCCGACGGGGCCAGGCTCCTGGTCATCGCCGCGGCGGCCGGCCAGTTTTACGGCCAGCACATGACAAAAGGCGACATATACACAATTGCCGGAACCGGCACGCCCGGCTCGACTGGCGACGGCGGCCTGGCCCGCCAGGCCCCGGTCAGCCTGGCCAGCGTCACCATCGACGCGGCCGGCAACCTGATCCTGGGCCCGGCCGACCCGGCGGCCCCGGTCCGCGTCATTGCCGCCAGCCCGAACCTCTTTTACGGCGTCCGCATGCTCCCCTGGCACATCTACGGGGTCGGGACCGCCAGCTAGACGCGCGCCACTTCCAGCCTCCCCGTTCGGCCATTGCCAGGGGCAACCTACGGGACTGGCAGCATCGATGAAATGCGGATGCGCAAAGGCTGGGACACGCAAGCGGACAACTGGGTTCGCTTCGCCCGCACTCCCGGGCACGACAAGTATCACGAGCTCATGAACCTGCCCGCGTTCCTGGACCTGCTGCCCGCCCCCGGCCGGCGCACCCTGGACCTGGGCTGCGGCGAGGGCCGGGTCAGCCGGGCTCTGGCCGCCGCCGGGCACACGATGGTGGCCACCGACTCCTCCCCCGTCCTGGCCGCCGCGGCGGCCACCCTGCCGCCCGCGCCCGCCGCGGTGGTCAGCGACGCGGCCCGGCTGCCGTTCACGGACGGATCGTTCGACCTGGTTGTGGCCTACATGTGCCTGCACGACATCGACGGCATGACGGACGCGATCCGCGAGGCCGCCCGCGTCCTGCAGCCGGGCGGCCGCCTGGCCGTGGCCATCCCGCACCCGGTCAACACCGCCGCCGACGTCTCCGGCCAGGACTCAGGCGCGTCGATGGTCATCACGTCCTACCTGGACGCCGCCCCGGCCGACTGGACCCTCGACCGCGACGGCCTCCAGGTCCACTTCCACAGCGAGCACCGCCCGCTCGGGGCCTACGCGTCGGCGCTGGCCCGCGCCGGCCTGCTGATCGAGCAGCTCCGCGAGCCAAAGCCCACCCCCGCCCTGATCGCCCAGCACCCTTCAGCCGCCCGCTGGCTGCGCCTGCCCCTCTTCCTGCACCTCCTGGCCCTCCGCCCAGCCAGCTAGCGCATCGCGGCCGCCCTAGCCAACCGCCAAGGCGGGGCCCGCCAAACACGGCAGGCCCCGCCTCCTGCATGCCGTGCTACTTCCCCCAAATGCGGGCCGCGTCATCCTCAGCGGCAGGCCAAACCTGATAAGAGGGCCGCCCTTTCTGGTCGCCGTCACAGTGCTGACGGGATGCGGTGGGGCGGCCGCGTTCTCCGGGCGGCCGCCCCACTGGGTCCCGCCAGCACGCCTGGTACGGGCTAACACCAACCAGACAGCGCGCCTCGCCTCCTCCCAACCCTCAGCCGGGGTATAGCTAATGGCGTGGACCCGGTGACCGCCCTGCAGCAGATCGCCTTCGAGCTGGAGCGGAGCCTTGCGCCGACCTACCGGGTGCAGGCCTTCCGCAAGGCGGCCTGGACGATCCGCGAGCTTCCCGACGGGCAGCTGGCCACCCGGATCAGCCAGGGCACGCTGCGGGACCTGCCGGGGATCGGCAAGGTGACCGCCGAGGTGATCGAGGAGGCGGCGGCCGGCGAGCAGCCGCACTACCTGACCCGGCTGCTGGACGAGGCACCCCCGCCGCCGCCGGAGACAAAGCTGCGGGGGAAGCTGCGCGGCGACTGCCACTCGCATTCCGACTGGTCGGACGGGGGCAGCCCGCCGTGGGAGATGGCCGGGACGGCCCGCGACCTGGGGCACGAGTGGATCGCGCTGACCGACCACTCGCCCCGGCTGACGGTGGCCAACGGGCTGTCCGCGGAACGGCTCATCAGGCAGTTCGGCGTGGTCCACGCGCTGAACGACGACCTGGCCCCGTTCCGGGTGCTGACCGGGATCGAGGTCGACATCCTCGACGACGGGAGCCTGGACCAGCGCGAGGACCTGCTGGCCGAGCTGGACGTCGTGGTCGCCAGCGTGCACTCCAAGCTGCGGATGCCGTCCGGGCCGATGACCGAGCGGATGGTCGCCGCGGTCCGCAACCCGAACGTGGACGTGCTCGGGCACTGCACGGGGCGGCTGCTCGGCGGCGGCCGGGGCAGCAGGCCGGAGTCGGTGTTCGACGCCGAGGCGGTGTTCACCGCGTGCCGGGAGAACGGCGTGGCGGTGGAGATCAACTGCCGGCCGGAGCGGCAGGACCCGCCGGATCCGCTGCTCGCCCTGGCGGTTGAGCTGGGCTGCGTGTTCTCGATCGACACCGACGCGCACGCGCCGGGGCAGCTGGACTGGCAGCACAGCGGCTGCGCACGGGCCGAGCAGGCCGGCATCCCGGCCAGCAGGATCATCAACACCCAGCCCGCGTCCAAGGTGGCCCGCCGCGGCGGTCACTGACCGTTACCCGTGATCACAGGGATAATTTCGTAACCCTGTTCGAAATATAATCGGCAGGAAATGGGAATCGGCGGCGCGGCCGCCCAGGAACCGGTCACCAAGCGTATGACACGCCAAACGGCCTTTAGCCGTTCATTCCGGGTGTTCGCGCTTACGGCGAGTTACCTTAGGAAACGTGTTCGCATATGTCGTTCCGTTCTGGCCGGTCACGGGCCCTCCGGCGCGTGGCCGCGCGGAGGTCGCATGACGCCCGAGGAAGCCATGAGAACGCCGGATATGGCCGACGCCGATCACGCGGGCAGCGTTCTGGTCCGTTTGCTGATTGGTCACCCTGAGGTCATAGACATCGAAATTCTCGGCCAGAGCGAGATGTTCGAGGGAACCATCTCGTACTCACTCGGCGTGATGCTGCCGGACGGCCGGGAGCTGTACATCGACGTGGAGGATGCGCCCTCGCATCCGCCCGACGCCGGGCCGGTCACCAGCGCGCTGGCCGCCCGGGTCCGCGCCTGAGCTGTGCTAGCGGCTCGCTGCGGGCCCTGGAGAGGCGCTGCCTTCCCTCCGCAAGCTAAGGGCGGCTGCGGAACCGCCATAATCGCGGCGTAGCGGTCGTTTGCGCCCGCGGCACCGGGCCGCAGCCGGCCGCCGCAGGACAGGTGGTGGCCGTGTCGTCGGCGCTGGCGAACATCACGCTCGGCCTGATCACCAGCGTGGTGGGCGGCGCCGCGGTCTGGCTGTGGCAGCACCTGGCCGTCCGCCGGTCCCGCCGCGCCAAGGAAAGCTTCTTCGGCCTGGCCCGCGGCACGGGCTGCCTGATCATCTTCAACAACGCGGCCGGCCGCCGCGGCGCGATGCACCACAACGACGTGCAGGCCATGATCGAGGTGGCCACCCTGGCGGCCTCGACCGGATCGCCGGTCAGCGTCGAATCCTGCAACGACTTCCAGGGCGTGAACGGCAACCGCACCGAGTTCTGCCTCGGCGGCCGGGAGGCGGCACCCGGCCGGCGCGCACCTGGCCGCTCACCTGCCCGGCGTGCGCACCCAGGCCGGGCACCCGGCCGCTGACCTACGAGATCGACGGCCGGCTCTGTCCTGCTCCCCCGGCAGCGAGGAATTCGCGCTGGTCGCCAAGTTCACCCCGGACGGCTCGACCCGGCCGGTCATCCTCATCTGCGGCCAGACCGCGCTGTCCAACCGGGCCGCGGTCAGCTACCTCAAGCGCGAGCACCGTGCGCTCGCCCGGACCCTGCCCGACCTGCGCCGGTTCGCGCTCATGCTCCAGGTCACCGCGAGCGACGCGTTCGGCCACGAGGCCGCCGCGCTGGCCGCCGACGTCACCGGGCCCGCCTTCGCCCCCGCCCTGCGGCCCGGGGACCCGGCCGCCGCGCTGGGCTGAGCGGTGACCGCGGCCGTCCCGGCCCGGTGCCAGGCCGTGGCCAGCGGGAACATCGTGGGTGAACCCCTGCTTACCGGGTAGATGGGCCCGATGCAGGAAGAGTTCGTCACCGCTGACCCGGAGGAAGCGCACGCCTTCATGCGGGCGGTCTACACCGAGAACACGATGCGGATCGCCGGCTCGCGTGACGGTTTCCGGATGCGGCACACCGTCGCGGGCGCGGGCAGCCTCTCGGTCGCCGTGCTGACGCACACGATGTCGGTCGAGCACGTGGCCCAGCCGCTGGGCTACCCGCTGGTCGGCCGGGTGCTGCGGGGGAAGATCGAGCGGGAGACCGACGGGGAAACGGTGCGGGCCGGGCTCGGGGACGTGTTCCTTGTCGCCCAGCCGGACCGGCCGTACACGGTGCGCTGGGACGACGTCGGCCTGCAGCTGATCCAGGTCAGCCCCGCGGTGCTGGCCGAGGTGGCGGGCGTGGGCGAGGCCGGCCGGCTTCGGTTCACCAGCCTGGTGCCCGAGTCGCCGGCCAGCGCCCGGCAGCTGGCCGCGACCGTGGACTTCATCGCCAGCAGGCTGCTGGCCAGCCCCGAGGCGGTGGCCAGCCCGCTGCTGATCGGCGGGGCGACCCGGCTGCTGGCCGGGGCCATGCTGACCGCGTTCCGGCACGAGACCGGCCGCCCCGCGGAGCGGCTGCCCGGGCCGGGCAGCACGGCCACGCTGCGCCGGGCGATGGCGTTCATCGAGGAGTTCGCCGGGCACGACATCGGCGCGGTGGACATCGCGGCGGGCGCGCACGTGACGCTGCGCGCGGTGCAGCACGCGTTCCAGCGGCACCTGGGCACCACGCCCATGGCCTACCTGCGCCAGGTCCGGCTGGACCGGGCCCGGCAGGAGCTGCGGGCGGCCAGCCCGGCGCACGCCACGGTCACCGAGATCGCCAGCCGCTGGGGGTTCCCCAGCCCGAGCCGGTTCACCGCGCACTACCGGGCCGCCTACGGCGAGCTGCCCCGCGACACGCTGCGGCACGGCTGACCCGCCGGGGCCGGCCGGGCTAGTTCGGCAGGCGGGCCAGCGCGAGGAAGAATTCGTCGATCTGGCGGACGGCGTCGGTGTAGAGGTCGAAGCCCACCGGCTTGGTCACGTAAGCGTTGGCGTGCAGCTGGTAGCTGCGCAGGATGTCCTCCTGAGCGCCGGACGTGGTGAGGACCACCACCGGGATCGTCAGGAGATCCCGGTCGGACTTCAGCTCGGTCAGCACTTCCAGGCCGCTGAGCCGGGGCAGGTTGATGTCGAGCAGGATCAGGGCCGGCCGTGGGGCGTCCTGGTACTCGCTGGCCCGGCGCAGGAAGTTCAGCGCCTTCTCGCCGTCGTCGACGACGTGCAGCAGGTTGGGGATCTGCGAGCGCTCGAACGCCTCCCTGGTGATCAGCGCATCACCGGGATCGTCTTCGACCAGCAGTACATCGAGCGCCTTGACGGACACCAGGTTCGTCATCCGGGCAGGCCGCAGGGGGCGGAAAGGGACATCGGAACTACCTTCTGACCAGGTCACGCCGGCTGTGGCCGGGGGCTGCGATGCTACTGCTCCGTAACCGGGCCGGTCTAGCCCGCAAACGAACCGCTGGCGTTGCCCCCGGTTTGCCGGTGGCTGACCGGATCCTGGCCCCCCGGCCGGACGATTCGAACCGCCGCGGGCTGGGCAAACCCGGCCCGCGGCGGCGGGGCATGCGGTTCAATCCCTGGGTATGCCGTCCACCGCCACGCTCAGCCCGTCCGGTGATCAGACCGGAGCCGCCGACACCGCCGCCGTCAACGCCGCGCTGGCCGCCGCGGGCGCGGGCGGCAGCGTGCTGCTCGGGCCCGGCGACTGGTTCACCAGCGGGCCGCTGAGCGTGCCCACCGGCGTCGAGCTCACCGGCGTCAAGGGCGGGATCAACGGCAAGTCCGCGACCACCCCGGCGGGCACGGTGATCCACCCGGTGCCCGGGTTCAGCGTGACCGGCGGGGTGATCGACATGAAGGCGGGCGTGGTCGGGGCCCGGATCCGGGACCTGGCGGTGCTGGGCGACCTGAACCCCCCGCCGAACACCGACGGCATCGCGTGCCACGGCAACGTCAACGGCCTGGAGGTCGTGCACGTGTCGGTGGCCCTGGTCACCGGGCACGGCCTGGCCTACTACCGGTCCAGCGCGGGCGGCGGCGGCGACGGGCTGTGGCTGAGCCGCTGCATGTTCCAGAAGATCGGCAAGACCGGCGTGTACCGGCCGGCCAGCGACGGGAACATCCACAACGTGCACGTCCAGTACGCCGGCCAGGTCGCGGGCCCGGCCGACGGGCACGGCTTCTTCTGCACCCCGGATATCGCGGGCAACATGACCTACGTCGGCTGCCGGGCCGATCTGTGCGCGGGCGCGGGCTGGCTGATCGACCACCAGGGCAGCTTCGGGGACGCCACCAAGCTCGTCGGCTGCTCGACCGAGCGGAACAGCCAGGATGGCGTCCGGATCATCAACAGCTCGCCGCGCGGCACCGACTGGCGGGCCCCGGTGATCATCAGCGGCTGCTGCTTCGAGGGCGACGGGACGAACCAGGGCCTCGGCGGCGAGTTCGCCGGCATCCGGGTGACCGGCCAGAACCGGGTGTTCATCGACGGCACCGCGGTCATGGTGAACAACCTGGACGCCACCGCCGGCGCGCCGAAGTACGCGCTGGCGCTGGGCCCGCAGGGGTCCGCGCCGGGCCGGCCGGAGACCATCGAGTGGGCCAGCGGGCGGATGAACTACTCCACCGGCCAGGGCGGCCAGGCGGTGCTCAACCCGGCCGTGCCCGACCACCTGCTGATCGGCCCGACCGTGACCCAGGCGGGCGGCTACGAGAGCCGCGTGATCGCGCCGCGGTCCGGCACGGCCGTGCTGACCGCGGGCACGGTCACGGTGAGCACCCCGTGGGCGTTCCCGCAGAGCCTGGTCCAGCTGACTAACACCGGCCCGGGCGGGACCCCCGGCACCCCCTGCGTGACCGCGGTGGCCACCGGGTCCTTCACGATCACCTCGACCAGCGACGACGACACCAGCACAATCGCCTGGCAGATCACCTGACCGGCCATCTCTGGCGAGGCTCGCTCGGTTGTGCTAGGTGTTACAGGTTCAGCAGGTTGACGGCTTCGGCCACCTGCGAACTGCCCAGGAGGGGGTGTTCATGTTCAAACGCGTCGCCATCGTGGGTGCAATCGCGGCCTTCGTCGCAGCACTCGGACCGGCCTTGCCAGCCGGCGCGATCACAAACGGCGTTCCAGACAACGGCGCTCATCCATACGTCGGTGAGCTGATTTTCTTCCTGCCCGACGAGACCGATGCGCGATTCCCGGACGCCGGCGGATGGTTCACCTGCAGCGGCACGCTGATGAGTTCCACCATCGTGCTGACCGCCGGGCACTGCACCTACGGGGTCGGCAAGAACGGCGCCTCCACGACGCTGCCCTCGGGCACCGGCTCGGGGGGTAACGATGTGTGGGTCAACTTCAGCGAGGCGCCAGACTTCAGCATCCTGCCGCCGAGCAGCACCTTCACCACCAACGCCGCGCGATACGCAGCCTGGTCTGCTGCCTTGAACAGCTCACCGGCCTGGCACCGGGCTACCGCCTTCCCGCATCCGCAGTTCGACCCCAGCGCCTTCTTCACGCACGATGCAGGCGTGCTTCGGCTCTCGGCCCCAGTACCGATGCCGGTCTACGGGACGCTGCCTTCGCTTGGCCTGCTGAATACGCTGATCAAGCAGAAGAACACCCAGCACTACACGCCGGTCGGATACGGCCTCGAGCAGTCCGGCCCGAAGACCGCCGTGGGCGGCGACACCCGTCGCAGGGCCGACGAGATGCTGGTCAACCTCAACGGAGTCTTCGGCACCGGCAAGGGCACGTCAGCCAAGTTCTCTAACAACAACGGCACCGCCCACCAGGGCGGCACCTGCTTCGGCGACTCCGGAGGCCCGATCTTCCAGGCAGGCACCACAGTCATCGTCGCCGTGACTTCGTTCGGTATCAGCCAGACCTGCTCCGGCAGCACCGGCGGCTACCGCATGGACCAGCAAGACGACCTCGACTTCCTCGCGTCGTTCGGGATCACGCCCTAACCGGCATCCGCAAAGACAATCGCTCCCGGCGCCGCAGCGGCGCCGGGAGCGATGCCGTTCCAGCCCAGCTCAGGGCGCCAGCCGGGCGGCCACCGCCTGCAGGTTCTGGTCCCCGGCGGACTCCTGGACGCACCGGGCGAACAGCCACAGCCGGACCCGCCCGGCGTCCAGGCCGGCCAGCCCGGCCAAGAGCCGCGTGATCGCGCCGCGGTCCGACGCGGCCGTGCTGACCGCCGGCGCCGGGCCCGGCTACAGCTCCTTGCGGAAGATCACGCCGCGGCGCTGGTAGCCCATCCGGTTCTCGTAGAACGGCACCGACAGCGGGCTGCGCAGGTTGGTGTCCAGGGTGACGACCTCGGCGCCCCGCTCGCGGGCGGCCGCCTCGATCGCGGTCATCAGCGCGGTGCCGACCCCGGACCGGCGGGCGGCCTCGGCCACCGCCAGCACCCCGACCACCAGCCGGGCCCGGCCCAGGTCCCGCAGAAGCTGGAAGCGCGCGTCCGGGTGCGGCGGCTCGACTGTGCCGTGCACGAACCCGGCCAGCTCCCCGCCGGCCTCGGCGACCAGCCACAGCGACCCCGGCGGCCGCGGCTGGGCCAGCGACCCCTCGAACCAGGCCACCAGCCCGTCGGGCTCCGGCAGCTGCAGCGTCGCCGGGTCGATCTCGACGAAGTTCCGCCCGGCGTCCGTCCACACCCGCGCGTACCCCGGCCCGTCGCCCGTCCTGGCCGGCCGGACCATGATCCCGTCCTGCGCCCGCTCTCCCGGTCCCGCCATGGCCCCATCCTGGCCGGCAGGAATACCGGCCACGGTGCCAGCGCCGTAGCGAGACTGTCAGGGCGCCAGCCGGGCGGCCACCGCCTGCAGGTTCGGGTCCCCGACGGACTCCTGGACGCACCGGGCGAACAGCCACAGCCGGACCCGGCCGGCGTCCAGGCCGGTCAGGCCGGCCATCCGGGCGGCGAACCCGGCCGGGTCCGCGGCCAGCCGCTCCGGGAAGTTGAGCATGTGCTGGAGCACGTCGTAGGCCGGGTCGCCGAGGTACGGCTTCGGGTCGATGGCCAGCCACGGCTCACGCTCGCTGGCCAGGACGTTGCCATGATGAAGATCCGTGGCCAGCAGGACGCTGTCCGGCGCGGCCGCCGGCAGCTCGCGGAACAGGGCCATGGCGGCCCGCGCCACACCGGGGTCGACCTGGTCCCGGCCCAGCGCGCGGGCGTTACCGTAATCCATCTCAAACCTTCGCACCCACTCGCCGCACATTGCCTCCAGGCGCCGGAACACCCCGCCCGGCGGTGGCGTGATCCACAGCCGCCGCAGCAGCCCGGCCAGCACGGCATCCTGCTCGGGGCCCGGCAGGACGTCGGACAGCGGCACGCCGGGCCGGCACGATTCCAGAAGCAGGGCCTGCGTCTGGCCGTCCCGGTGCGCGCGCAGCAGCCGCACCGTGCCGCGCCCGTCCCAGGCGCGCAGGCCGTCCGCCTCGTGCTCGGCCTCGTCGTGCACCCAGCCGACCTTGAGCACGGCCGGATCGCCGTCCGCGGTGGCGGCCGGCGCCACCCAGGCGGACGAACCGCCGGGCCGGAACGGCGGGCCGAGCCGCAGCGACCAGCGATCGGCCAGCCCGGCCACGGCCTGCGGCAGCGCGGCCAGCCAGGCGTCGTAGGCCGGGGTCTCGCCCGGCGGGCGGACCAGGCCGGGCGGCAGGACGAAGCCGTCCACCCCGCCATAGTGCCAAGAAGTGGCGATGGCCCGCGGTGGTGGGGACACTGTGCGGTATGGAGTTTCTCCAGCCCGCGACCTGGGCCGAGGCGGTAGCGGCCAAGGCCGCCTATCCGCAGGCCATGCCGATCATGGGCGGCACCGACGTGATGGTCGAGCTGAACTTCGACCGGCACCGGCCGGAGTACCTGCTCGACCTGACCCGGGTCACTGACCTGGCGCAATGGGCGCCGGAGAACGGGCACATCCGGCTCGGCGCGGGGGTCAGCTACACCCGGATCATCACCGAGCTGGGCGGGCAGCTGCCCGGGCTGGCGATGGCCGCGCGCACGGTCGGCTCGCCGCAGATCCGCAACCGGGGCACGGCCGGCGGCAACCTCGGCGCGGCGTCCCCGGCCGGCGACTCGCACCCGCCGCTGCTGGCCGCGTTCGCTGAGATCGAGGCCGAGTCGGCGCGCGGGGTCCGGCGCATCCCGGCGGCGGAGTTCTACACCGGGGTCAAGCGGCACGCGCTGGCCCCGGACGAGCTGATCAAGGCGGTGCTGATCACCCCGCCGGCCGGGCCGCAGCAGTTCTGCAAGATCGGCACCAGGAACGCGATGGTGATCGCGGTGGCCGCGTTCAGCCTGGCCCTGCACCCGGACCGGCAGGAGGCCGGCACCGGGATCGGGTCCGCGGCGCCGACGCCGCGCCGGGCGGTGGCCGCCGAGCAGTTCCTGGCGCGGGCGCTGGCCGAGGCCGGGCTGTGGGAGTCCCGCGGGCCGCTGCCGGACGCGATCGGCCGGCGGTTCGCGGACCTGGTCGCGGACGCCGCCGCGCCGATCGACGACGTCCGCGGCACGGCCCGGTACCGGGTGCACGCGCTGTCCGTGATGGCCAGGCGCGCGCTGGTCTGGGCGTGGAACGACTACCGGGAGGCGAGATAAGGGGATGCGGATCAGCTGCACGGTCAACGGGGAACCGCAGCAGGCCGACGACGTCTGGGAGGGCGAGAGCCTGCTGTACCTGCTGCGCGAGCGGCTCGGCTTCCCGGGCTCGAAGAACGCCTGTGAGCAGGGCGAGTGCGGGTCCTGCACGGTGTACCTCGACGGCGTGCTGGCGTGCGCCTGCCTGATCGCCGCGGGCCAGGCCCAGGGCCGCGACGTGCGCACGGTCGAGGGCCTGGCCACGGGCGACGAGCTGTCCGCGGTCCAGCAGGCGTTCCTCGACGCGGGCGCCGTCCAGTGCGGGTTCTGCACCCCCGGGCTGCTGGTCGCCGCGCATGACCTGATCGGGCGGCATCCAGATCCCGCCGACGCCGAGATCCGCGAGGCCCTGGCCGGGAACCTCTGCCGCTGTACCGGATACGAGAAGATTCTGGACGGGATACGGCTCGCTGCCGCCCGCCGTGCCGCAACGGGCGGTCAGCCGTGACGCCGGGCAGGGCGGACCAGGGGCCGGTCCTGACCGTCCCGGTGCGGCCGCGGCCGCGGCCCGGCGGGGCACCGGCGCCCGGTCCCGGTGCGGGGGCTGCGCCGTCGGGAATCGGCACGGACGCCGGGCGGCCGGACGGGATCCCCAAGGTCAGGGGCGAGTTCCAGTACGCCAGCGACCTGTGGCTGGACGGCATGATCTGGGGCGTCACGCTGCGCAGCCCGCACCCGTACGCGCGGATCCGGTCGGTGGACATCGGCCCGGCGCTGGCCACCCCGGGCGTGTCCGCCGTTCTCACCCACGAGGACGTGCCGGGCAGCAAGCTTTACGGGCTGGAGATCGTGGACCAGCCGGTGCTGGCCGTGGACACGGTGCGGTATCAGGGTGAGCCGGTCGCGCTGGTGGCCGCGGATCACCCGGAGATCGCCCGCCAGGCGGCGAAGAAGATCGTCGTGGACTGGGAGGTGCTGGAGCCGGTCACCGACGCGCGGACGGCGCTGGGCCATGACGGCGGGGCGGGCGGCGGCGCGGCGGGCGAGGTGCCGCGGCTGCACCCCGACGGGAACCTGGTCCGGCACCTGCGGCTGCGCAAGGGCGACCCGGACCCGGTGGCTGACGTGGTGGTCACCGGCGAGTACCACGTCGGCATGCAGGACCAGGCGTTTCTCGGGCCGGAGTCCGGGCTGGCCGTGCCGGCCGAGGACGGCGGCGTCGAGCTGTACGTGGCGACCCAGTGGCTGCACGTGGACCAGCGGCAGATCTGCGGGGCGCTGGGCCTGCCGCCGGACAAGGTGCGGCTCACGCTGGCCGGGGTGGGCGGCGCGTTCGGCGGCCGCGAGGACCTGTCCATGCACGTGCACGCGTGCCTGCTCGCGCTGCACACCGGCAAGCCGGTCAAGATGGTCTACAACCGGGAGGAGTCGTTCTTCGGGCACGTGCACCGGCACCCGGCGGTGATGCGGTTCGAGCACGGCGCCCGCCGGGACGGCACGCTGGTCTACGTCAAAGCGCAGATCTACCTGGACGGCGGCGCGTACGCGTCCAGCACGCCCGCGGTGGTCGGCAACGCCGGCACGATGGGCATCGGGCCGTACGTGGTGCCGCACGTGCAGGTCGACGCGTTCGGCGCGTACACCAACAACCCGCCGTGCGGGGCGATGCGCGGGTTCGGTTCGGTGCAGGCCGCGTTCGCCCACGAGGCGCAGATGGACCGGCTGGCCGGGGCCCTGGGGCTGGACCCGGTCGAGCTGCGCTGCCGCAACGCGATGACCCAGGGTTCGCAGGCGCCGACCGGGCAGGTGATCGACAGCCCGGCGCCGGTGGCGGAGATGCTGCGGCGGGTCGCGGCGCTGCCGATGCCGCCGGCGGCGGCGTGGGCGAACGGCGGTGCCGGCGCGGTGGACCTGCGGAGCCTGCCGGGCGGGGTGGCGAACACCACCCACGGCGAGGGCGTGGTGCGCGGGGTCGGCTACGCGGTGGCGTACAAGAACGTCGGGTTCTCCGAGGGGTTCGACGACTACTCGACCGCCCGGGTGCGGCTCGAGGTGCTGGCCGGCGAGGCGGTGGCGACCGTGCACACCGCGGCGGCCGAGGTCGGCCAGGGGCTGGTCACGGTCGAGCAGCAGATCGCCCGCACCGAGCTGGGCGTGCACCAGGTCACCGTGCACCCCAAGGACACCGCGGTGGGCAGCGCCGGGTCGTCGTCCGCGTCCCGGCAGACCTACATGACCGGCGGTGCGGTCAAGGCAGCCTGCGAGAAGGTCCGCGAGGGCGCGCTGGCGGCGATCCAGCGGCGGCTCGGCCGCAGCCTGCCTGACCTGCGGCTGGCCGGCGGCAAGGTGATCTCCGATACCGAGGGCGTGGTCGGCGAGCTGGCCGGGCTGCTCGGCGACGAGGTGATCGAGGAAACCGTGGAGTGGCGGCACCGGCCGACCTACCCGGTCGACCCGGAGACCGGGCAGGGGTTCGCGCACGTGCAGTACGCGTTCTCCGCGCACCGGGCGGTCGTCGACGTGGACACCGAGCTGGGCCTGCTCAAGGTCGTCGCGCTGGACTGCGTGCAGGACGTGGGCAAGGCGATCAACCCGCAGGCGGTGGTCGGGCAGATCCAGGGCGGGTCGGCGCAGGGCATGGGGCTGGCCGTGATGGAGGAGATCCAGATCGCGGGGGCCAAGATCAGGAACCCGTCGTTCACCGACTACCTGATCCCTACGATCCTGGATGTGCCGCCGATGCAGATCGAGGTGCTGGAGTACCCGGACCCGCACGCGCCCTACGGGCTGCGCGGCGTGGGCGAGCCGCCGACGATCTCGTCCGGGCCGGCCATCGTGGCCGCGGTCCGGGCGGCCACCGGGCTGCCGCTGAACCAGATCCCGGTCCGGCCCGAGCACATCACCGGTACCGGATGACCACCACGTCGCGGCCGGCCACCGGGTCCGGGGTCCGGCTGGCCGAGCTGCTGGCCGTGCTGTCGCTGGGCACGGACCTGGGCATGGGCCAGCCGATGGAGCACGTGCTGCGGCAGTGCCTGATCTCGCTGCGGCTGGCCCAGGCGATGGGCCTGGACGCGGCCGACCGCGAGGTGGTGTTCTACGCCGCGCTGCTGGCCTGGGTGGGCTGCCACGTGGACGCCTACGAGCAGGCCCGCTGGTTCGGCGACGACCTGGCGCTGAAGGCCGACTTCCGCCTTGTGGACTTCGGCTCGGCCGCGGCGGGGCCGCTGTTCATGCTGCGGCACCTGGGGGCGCAGGCCGGCGAGCGAGCGGGTGAAGCTGGGCGCGGGGTTCGCCGGGGACGGGCGGCGGGCCGCCTCATCGATGCTGGAGAACCACTGGCGGGCCGCGGACGGCCTGGCCGAGCGGCTGGGCCTGGCCCAGCGGGTACGGGACAGCGTCGAGCAGACCTTCGAGCGGTGGGACGGCAAGGGCGTGCCCAAGGGCGCCCGCGGCGAGCAGATCCTGGTCACCTCGCGGCTGGTGAACCTGGCCGACGTGGTCGAGGTGTACCACCACGCGGGCGGCACCGAGGCGGCTGTCTCGGTGGCCAGGCAGCGCAGCGGCACCCAGTTCGACCCGCAGGTGGTCGACGTGTTCGTGGCCGGGGCGGAGCAGCTGTTCGCGGACCTGGATTCGGCCAGCAGCTGGGACGCGGTGATCGGGGCCGAGCCGGCCCTGGGCGCGCGGCTGGCCGAGCCTGACCTCGACGCGGCGCTGGCCGCGATCGCCGACTTCACCGACGTGAAGTCGCCGTTCACGATCGGGCACTCGCGCGGGGTCGCGGACCTGGCCGGGGAGGCGGCGCTGCGGTGCGGGCTGAACCCGGCCGGGTCGGCGCTGGTGCGGCGGGCCGGGCTGGTGCACGACCTCGGCCGGCTGGGCGTGTCCAACGCGGTCTGGGACAAGCCCGGGGCGCTGAGCCACGCGGAGACCGAGCGGGTGCGGCTGCACCCGTACCTGACCGAGCGGATGCTGGCCTGCTGCCCGGCGCTGGCGCCGCTGGCCGCGATCGCCGTGCAGCACCACGAGCGGCTGGACGGGTCCGGCTACCCGCGCGGGCTGTCCGGCGGGGCGATCGGCACCGAGGGCCGGCTGCTGGCCGCCGCGGACTTCTACCAGTCACGGACCGAGCCGCGGCCGCACCGGCCCGCGGTGCCCGCGGCCGAGGCGGCGGGCCTGCTGCGGGCCGAGGCGCGGGCCGGGCGGCTGGACGGTGACGCGGTGGCCGCGGTGCTGGCCGCGGCCGGGCACCGGGCCGCGCGGCGGCAGGACCGGCCGGCCGGGCTGACCGGCCGGGAGGTGGAGGTCCTCCGGCTGCTCGCCCGCGGCCTGTCCACCCGGCAGATCGCCGAGCAGCTGGTCATCTCCCGCAAGACGGCCAGCCACCACATCGAGCACATCTACGCCAAGACCGGCACCACCAACCGGGCCCTGGCCAGCCTGTTCGCGGCCAGCCACGGCCTGATCGGGGACGGGGTCAGCGAACCGTAGCGGCGGCCGGCGCGGGGGCGGGCTGGTAGCCGGCGCACAGCACGCGCATCCAGCTGATCTGATCGCCCTCGGTGTCGTAGTAGGCCTGCTGCTCGACCAGGTACTCCCGGCCGTCGCGGGTCACTTCCAGCCGGTAGGCCACGTGCTGGCGGCCGCCGACCTCGCCGGTGGTGAGCTCGGCCAGTCCGGTGATGGTCTGCGCCGGGGCCGAACCACGTGCCGAGCACGATCTCGTCGGCGACCTCCCGCGGGCTGACAGCCTGCCAGTGCCGCCCGGGCGTCAGAGCCTGGAAATCGATCCCGTCGGCCATAGTGGCGGCCAGCGCGACTGTGTCCTTCGCGGCCACGGCCCGGGCGAAACGCTCTCCGGCGGCTGTCATCGCGGCTACACCTCGACCGGGACTTCGTAGATGGCCTCGGCCGGGTGCCCGGCCTGCTCGTGGACCCGCTGGACGGCTTCCTTGTCCGGGCCCTCGGACAGGCAGAACGCCTTGCCGGACACCGGGTCCAGCCAGGCGTTCGTGAAGGTCACGCCCTCGGCCGCCTGGATGTCGAGGTCGCGCTGGTGCGCGGCGCTGAGCTGGTCCTGCGTGATCCCGACGAACCCGCTGTGAACGTCGATGAACTTCGGCATATCCGGTGTCCTCATCTCGGTTGGGCTGGTGCTTCCGAGAATGGCCGGGCTGCGGTGATCACCGCATGGGGCAACCGCCCCATCTTTGGCGCCCGCCTCTGGCGCTCGCGCGGTCGCTACTCCAGCGGCGGCAGGCCGAGGCAGCGGCGGAACTCGTTTTCGATGGTGGTCAGCGGGTCGAAGGTGCCGGCGCAGCCGGTGACGTAGCCGATCGTGTAGCCGGCGGCCTGGTTGGTGCCGCCGTAGCTGCCGCCGATCCCGCCCATGCCGTAGTCGGAGCCGTCGAGGCCGAACCCGAGGCCCCAGCTGGCGTCGTCGCCGAAGATCGCGTCCGGGCCGGAGGCGTGCACGGTGATGGCCTCGGCCAGCAGGGCCTTGCTGAGGATGCGGCCCTCCTCGAGCGCGTGGTAGAAGCCGGCCACCGCCCGGGCGGTGCCGTGCCCGTTGATCGCCGGGATCTCGGCGGCCCGCCAGGCCGCGCCGTTGACCACCGCCGGGTCGAGCGCACCGGGCGGGTTCATGATCGCCCGCTCGAACAGCGGCGGCTTGCCCTCCAGCAGGGACGCACGGAACCCGTCGTCCAGGCCGGTCAGGTCGACCGTACGGGCCTGGTCGGCGGGGCCGAGCCCGAACTGGAAGTCCAGGTCGTTCGGCCCGCAGATCTCCGCCCGCAGGTATTCTCCCGGCCCGCGGCCGTCCACCCGGCGGACCAGTTCGCCCGTCAGGTGGCCGTAGAACTGCGCGGACTCGCCGTGCGCCGTGCCCGGCTCCCACTCCGGTTCCTGGGCGGCCAGCAGGCGGCACATCTCGTCCCAGTCGTAGAACACCCCGGTCGGCGCGGGCTGTGCCAGCGCCACGATCCCGGCCTGGTGCGCCAGCACGTGCCGCACCGTGGCCGGCGCCCGGAACTCCGGCCAGTACCGCTGCACGGGCGCGTCCAGGTCCAGCCGTCCCTGCCCGGCCAGGTGCAGCACGCACACCGCGGCGAACGGCTTGCTGACCGAGTACGGCTGGACGATGCTGGCGGATTCCCACGGCCGGGTCCTGGCCGCGTCGGCGTAGCCGCCCCACAGATCGACGACCCGCCGCCCGTCGAACCAGGCCGCGAACGCCGCCCCGGTCCCTGGCTGCCCGTCGAGCACCCCGGCCAGGCAGTCCCGCACCGCATCGAACCGCGGCTCCGTGAACCCATGCGCTTCCATGGCGCACCATCATGCCGATCACCGGCCGGCCGCCGGCGCCCGCCTCCGCTATCCGCCCGGCCCCGCTACGGTGACGGCTCGTCCCGGCGCCGCGGCTTCCGGCCCGCCCGCCGCTGGCGCCGGGCGGCGGTCGCGTCGGACATCCTGACCGTCGGCGGGTAGTCCGGCCCGTCGATCACCGCCACGTCCGGGGCGAACCGCCAGACCGCGGCGGCCAGATCGGCCCGGCTGACCCGCCAGCCGGCCATCCGCCGGTAGGCGTACCTGATCGTCCCGTCCGCCCCGTCGATCAGATCCGGCCGCCCCGCGTCGACGTAGTACTGAACCGAATCAGGGGTCTGCGGCTCCGCGGCCGGCCCGCTGCCCGGCCGCCTGACCTGCCGGGTTCCGGTGGCGCGCACGCCGATGCACTGGAACACCGTCTCCGAGTAGCCCAGGTGGGTCTCGGTCTCGCGGAACAGCTCCACCGCCCGGATCAGGTCCCACGGCACGGTCTCCGGCGGCCGCCCGGACCCGAAGTACACCCCGCCGGCGTGCACCGCGAACACGACCTCGCGCCGGCCCACCAGCCGCCGCCACCGCTGCCGCACGACGTAGCCCGCACCGGGCCCCGGCTCCTCCGCAGAACTCACTGGCTCATTCTGCGCACGGGCGGATAACGGCTCCGTCACCCAGAGGGCTCAGCTGCAAAGAGCTCAGCTGCCGCAGCCGGCCACCGCGTCGGCGGCGGCCTCGCCGCTGCGGACCGCGCCTTCCATGTAGCCGTTCCACTGCGGGGCGTACTCCGCGCCGGCCCAGTGGATGCGGCCGACCGGGGCGCGCCACGCCTCGCCGTACGAGGTCCACACCCCCGGCGCGAAGTGCGCGCCGTAGCAGCCGCGGGTGTACTCCTGCGCCATCCAGTCCCGCTCCACGTACTGCCCGGGGCTGGCCGCCGCCGCGCCGAAGTACCGCGCGAAGGAGCCGAGCACGGCCTCGCGCCGGTCCGCCGCGCTGCGGCGCGCCCACACCCGCGCCTCCTTGCCCTCGATGAAGCCCATCAGCACGCCGGGCTTCCCGGACGGCGGCGAGTTGTCGAACGTCACCTTGACCGGCCCGGTGTCCGAGGCGGCCTGGCCGTTCAGCCCGTCCTTCCGCCAGAACGGCTCCGGGTACACCGCGAACGCCTTGATCACCGAGCCGGCCGGCATCCGCTGGGTGAGCTGGTCGCGCCAGGACGGCAGCGGCGGGTCGTACTCCAGCCGCCCGGCCAGCGCCGGCGGCAGCGTCACGATCGCCGCGTCGCCGCCGTGCGCCGAGCCGTTTCCGGCGATGACCCGGACCCACTGGCTGTCGTACTCGATCCGCCGCGCCGGCTTGCCGAGCACAACCCGGTCGCCGAGCGCCGCCGCCATCTCCTCGGCGACCCGGACCGACCCGCCGGTCACCCGGTCCTGCTGCGCGCCCCGGTCCACCGAGACCAGCGTCTCCAGGTCCGCGTTGGAGTGCGCGTAGAACAGCGCGTGCAGCAGCGACATGTCCCCCGGCTCGGCCGCCCACACCGCCTCGCAGGCCACCTGGAAGTACGCCCGTCCCGCCCGGGTGCGCAGGTTCCGCCGGATCCAGGTCTCGAACGTCTGGCTGTCCAGCCGCTCGGCGCCCGGCGTCCGCCACGGCCGCTCCAGGTCGGTGCGCGCGGCCAGCCGGGTGAACCGCAGCATCCCCTGGGCCAGGTCGGCCAGCGCGAACGGCGACAGCCGCGGCGCGGCGCCCTTGGACGGCTTCAGCCGGGACCGCCTGCCGCCCAGCTCGAGCAGCAGCTGCCCCTCGTCGTTCCAGGTCCGGAACGTGGTCAGGCCCAGCTCGCGGACCAGTTCGGTCATCCGGGTGTGACCCTCGCCGATCCACTGCCCGCCCAGCTCGAGCGGCGTGCCGTCGTCGAGCAGCAGGCCCTCGGTGCGCCCGCCGACGCGGTCCCTGGCCTCGACCACGGTCACGTCGTGCCCGCCGGCCACCAGCCGCCGCGCGGCGGCCAGCCCGGCCAGCCCGGCCCCGACCACCACGACCCTGGTCATCCGCTCTCCCCATCCTGCAGGGCGGTACGCGCCTGATTGCGTGCGGTGCGCGATCTTGACCACTTTGGCGCACCACGGCCCGCGGCGCCGGGATTCCGGCACAGCGTTACGGCTCAGTAACACAGACCCGTGAGACGGCCCCGTGAGACGGCTAGGGCAGCTCCATCGTCTGGGCCCGCTGCAGCTCGCCCAGCGCGTAGTTCAGCACCGGCGGCAGCTGCTGGCCGAGCACGTGGAGCTGGTCGCTGATCAGCAGGATGCCGTGCGCCAGCACCGCGTCCGGGTCCGGCGGGGGCGCGCCGTCCGGGTCCGTCACGCCCAGTGCCCCGATCAGGGCCTCGAGCAGCGCTGCGCCGTCCAGCGGCTCGTACCAGGCCACCGCCCGCCGGGCGGTGCTGCTCAGCACGTGCTGCGCGTCGTCGGAATCCAGGCCGTCGGGATGCGACCGTTCCAGCAGCTGCCGGGTGACCGTGCCGAGGAGGACGGCGAGCTGCTCCCGGTCCAGCGCGGCCAGCCCGGTCATCGCCTCCCCGAACGCCACCGGGTCACCCGCCCGCGCCGCCGTGACCGCCGCATCCACCGTTTCGGCCATCGTCCGGGCTGACCCCGGCCAGGCCCGGTAGTCCCCGGTCATTGGCAAGGCCGCCGGCCGCGCGGCGCTCTTTTTCCTGGCATCAGGCCCATGCTGGCACGGCGGGCTGCCCGCCGCAGGCCCGGCACGCGCACAAGCCAGCCTGCCGGGTCTTCACCACCGCGGCCGGCTCGCTAAGGTGCGCAAATGAGGGACCCCATCACGGTGGGCGGGCATCTGCGGATCCGCCCGTTCAATACCGCGGAGACCTACCCGGAGCAGCGGCTGGACAACGACCTCTGCCAGGCCGTGGTCGCCGGGAACACCGTCTACCTGCGCGGCCAGGTCCCGCAGGACCTGGACACCGGCGAGAACGTCGCGGTCGGGGACCCGGCCGGCCAGGCCGGGCAGGTGATGGCCAACATCGCGACGCTGCTCGCCGAGGCCGGCGCCGGGCTGGAGCACATCGTGAGCGTAAACGTCTACCTGACCGACATCCGGCACCGGGAGGCCGTGTACCGGGTGGTCGGGCGGCACCTCACGGGCGTGTACCCGGTGTTCACCGGCCTGGTCGTGGCCGCGCTGGCCCGGCCCGAGTGGCTGGTCGAGGTGACCGTGGTGGCGGTGCGGCCATGACGTTCTCGCTGGTGGGCCGGTGCGAGCGAACCGGCGCGGTGGGCGCCGTGATCGCCTCGGCGAGCATGGCGGTGGCGGCGCGGTGCGCGGCGGTCCGGGCCGGCGTGGGTGCGGTGTGCAGCCAGAGCACGACCGATCCGCGGCTGCGCGGCGCCCTGCTGGACGCGATGGCGGCGGGCCAGGGCGCGGACGGCGCGCTCGCCGCCGTCGTCGGGCAGGCCCCGGACGTGGCGTACCGGCAGCTGGCGGTGGCTGACGCGGCGGGCGGGTCGGCCGGCTACACGGGTGAGCTGGCCCTGGGCGAGGCGTACCACGTGCACCTGGCGGGCGCCGCGGCGGCCGGGAACCTGCTGGCCGCCCGCGAGGTCCCGGCCGCGATGCTGGCCGCGTTCACCGGCGCGGCTGATGAGGAGCTGGGTGACCGGCTGGTCGCCGCGCTCCAGGCCGGGCTGGCCGCAGGCGGCGAGGTGACCCCGGTCCGCTCGGCCGGCCTGCTGATCGCCGACACCGAGCCGTGGCCCGTCACCGACCTGCGCGTGGACTGGGACGACGACCCGGTCGGCCGGCTGGCCGGCCTCTGGCGGGACTGGCAGCCGCAGGCGGCCCTGTACGTCCAGCGGGCCCTGCACCCGGCCGAGGTGACCGAGTTATGCGCGGCCTGCTGCTGCTCTACGTGCTGATCCCGTGGACCGCTCCTTACCATCGGGGTGAGAGCCACCCGCGGGCGCGGGCTGGGGCAAGGGGCCTGTGATGCGAACGTGGGGTCCGTCTGGTGCGGGTGCGGCGATCCGGCGGGCGCAGGCGGTGTCGCGTCTCGCCCGGCAGGCCGGCTGCGGGGTGGACGAGGCCGCAGACCTCCTGGACCAGCCGGTCACCCGGCGCGCCGTCCTCGGCGCTCGCCGGGGCGGGCGCCGCGGCCGGTCTTGGTGCCGCGCTCCCCCGGCGGCGGGAGGCGGCCAGCACCCCGCGGCACGCACCGCGGGTGGTCATCGTCGGGTCCGGGATCGCCGGGCTGGGGTGCGCGCTGCGGCTGTGGCACCGGTACGGGATCCGGGCCGAGGTCTACGAGTGGAACACGGTCCCCGGCGGGCGGATCAGGACCCTGCGCGGGTTCTTCGACGACGGCCAGCTGGTCGAGGAGCACGCCGAGTTCATCAACCCCGAGCACACCGCGACGCTGGCCCTGGCGAAACGGTTCGGGCTGCGGCTGGACAACACCGACAAGTACGCGCCGGGCACCCATCCGGGCCGCGAGGTCATGCGCTTCCACGGGCGGAAATGGCCGCAGGAGGCACTGAACCGGGACTGGCACGAATGGGGCTGGAAGCTCTTCCACCACGCCGCCTACGTGACCGCGCCCTGGCCGCAGCTGCATAGCGCCCACAACCCGGGCGGGCGCCACTTCGATCGCATGTCCGTGACCGAGTGGATCGGCCGCTACGTCCCCGGCGGCACCGCGTCGGACTTCGGCGCCCTGTGCATCGCCGCCACGCTGGACGAGTTCGGCGGCCCGGCCGACGAGACGTCCGCCCTCAACCTCGTCTACCTGCTCGGCCAGGACGCCAGCACGGACAGCGGCGCCCAGCCGCGCGACGCGCCCCAGCTGGCCGGCGCCGACGAGAAGTGGCACCTCCACGGCGGCAACGACCAGCTCATCACCGGCATCCTGGACCGGCTGCCGCGCGGGACACTGCACCCCGGCCACCGCCTGGTCGCCGTCCGCCGCCATGGGCCGGGATACCGCTGCAGCTTCGACCGCGGCGGCACGGTCCGCGACGTGACCGCCGACCATGTCGTGCTGGCCCTGCCGTTCACCGTGCTGCGCTCGGTCGACCTGCGCCGGGTCCCGATCGCGCCGCTGCACCGGCGCGCCATCCGCGAGGAACCGCTCGGCACCAACTCCAAGATTTTTATGCAATACGGCTCGCGGGTGTGGAACGCCGCAGGCACGACAGGGAACTGCTTCGACGACGGCGTAGTGCAGGGCGGCTGGGACGCCACGTCCCGCCAGGCCGGGCAGGCGGGCATCCTGGCCGCGCTGCCCGGCGGGCGCAGCGCGGCGGACTGGGGCCGCCGCTACGGCCTGACCAGCCACCGCGGCCGGCCGCCGGACAGCATGGTCACGGCCTTCCGGCGGGACTTCGACCTGCTGTTCCCCAGCACGTCCCCGGCCTTCAACGGGCGGTCCTTTTACGTCTGGTCGCCCGGCGACCCGCATCTCCGCGGGGCGTACTCCTACCTGGCCACCGGCCAGTTCACCGGGTTCAACGGCGTGCAGGGCCAGCGCGAGGGCAACCTGCACTTCGCCGGCGAGCACACCTCGCAGGACTACCAGGGCTACATCGAGGGCGCCCTGCGCAGCGGCTACCGCTGCGCCGCCGAGATCGGCGCCCGCTCAGGCCCGTAGGCCGGCCAGTGATCTCACGGGCGCACTGGGCCGCGCTGATGCGCGATAGTGAACGCCATGACCAAACCCTGGCCCATGCCCGCCGGACTGCACACCGCCAAGTCCCGGCTGCCCGTCGAGGGCCGTCTGCCGTCCTTCGACGGCGCGACCGGGTGGCTGAACTCTCCCCCGCTGACCGCCGAGGACCTGCGCGGGAAGGTCGTCCTGGTCAGCTTCTGGACCTACACCTGCATCAACTGGCTGCGCCAGCTTCCCTACCTGCGCGCCTGGGCGGACCGGTACGCCGGCCAGGGACTCGTCGTCGTCGGCGTGCATACGCCCGAATTCGGGTTCGAGCGCACCGTGGGCAACATCGAGCGGGCGGTCCGGGAGATGCGCATCGGGTACCCGGTCGCGATCGACAGCGGCTACGCGGTCTGGGACGCGTTCGATAACCACTACTGGCCCGCCCTGTACTTCGCCGACGCGGAAGGGCAGATCCGGCACCACAACTACGGCGAGGGTGAGTACCGGCAGTCGGAGATGGTGATCCAGCAGCTGCTGGCCGAGGCCGGGACCGGCGACGACCGCCACGATGTGGTCGCCGTCGAGGCGGCCGGCCTGGAGATCCCGGCCGACTGGGACTCGCTGCGGTCCCCCGAGAACTACACCGGCTACGCGCGCACGGAGAACTTCGCCTCGCCCGGCGGCGTGGTCCCGGGCCAGCGGAGTTCGTATGAGGTCCCGGACCGGCTGCGGCTGAATCACTGGGCCCTGGCCGGGGACTGGACCATCGGGGCGCAGGCCGCGGTCGTGGACGAGGCCGGCGGGAAGATCGCGTACTCCTTCGAGGCGCGTGATCTTCACCTCGTGATGGGGCCGGAAGCCGAGGGCACGCCGGTGCGGTTCCGTGTGCTCCTCGACGGCGAGCCGCCGGGCCCGGCGCACGGGGCCGACACCGACGAGGAGGGCCACGGCACCCTGACGCAGCAGCGGCTGCACCAGCTCATCCGCCAGCCGGGCCCGGTCGCCCGCCGGACGTTCGAGATCACGTTCCTGGACGCCGGCGCCGGCGCTTACGCTTTCACCTTCGGCTAGCAGAGGAGCTTCGCATGAGTGGCGCGCCAGTCGAGGTCGCGGTCGTGGACAGCCGCAGCGAGGCCGACCTGATCGTCGGCCTCCTGCGCAGCAACGGCCTGCGCGCGGGGATCTGGGCCGACGACGCGGGCGGGACAAACCCCGAGCTGCAGATGGGGGGCGTCCGCGTGGTGGTCGACCCGGAGGACGAAGCCGACGCCCGCCAGCTCCTGGCCGAGGTTCAGGCCGAATCCGAAACCGAAGCCGGTGACGCGTCCGCCTAGCTGGTTCGTGACGCGAACTAGCCAGGCCGGAAGGCGGGTGCGGGGCGGAGGGGTGGCTCGCCGCCCCAGCGCTTGATCAGCGCGGCGCGGAGGCGCCCCGCCAGGCTGGCCAGGGCGGGCAGGCCTTCGGTGCGCTGCGCGGTCGCCAGGCGGTGGGCGATGACCGCCCGGCGCGTCGGCAACTCGCCGGCCTCGTCGATCTCCTCGATCTCGCTGTCGAACCGCGGGTCCTCGCCGGCAGCCCGGCCCAGGAACCAGGACGAGGAAACCATCGCCCAGCCTGCGGTGGCCAGCGCGACGTCGTGGTCGAACGCGGGCGTGCCCAGGTAGCGCAGCCGGCCGGCGGCGACGGACCGGTAGCGGTCGAGGGCCCGGCGGGTGACCTCGGCCGGCAGCGTGAAGCAGCACCAGCACGACGGCCACGGCACGGTCAGGTAGGCGACGTCCCAGGCAACCGGCCGCCACTCTGCTTCCTCGAAGTCGATCAGGAGGTAACCGTCGGGGGTGCGCACGTTGTTGTCCGGGCAGGCGTCGGCCAGGGTCAGCGCGGACGGGCCGGAGCCGGCCAGCCGGGCGGGCAGGCCGGCCAGCTCGGTCAGGGCGGCCGGCGGCACGGTGACGCCGAGCTGAGAGCAGTAGCGATCGAGGGCTCCGACGGCGCTGGTCACCAGGGCTGGCATCAGGGCGGGCGGGACCGTGCCGCCAGAGCGGGCGGCCAGTTCGGCGGCGAAGGTCTCGTGTACGTCCTGGGTGGCCAGGTGCAGCGCGGCCAGGGACTCGGCGAACTGGCTGGTGGCGGCCGTGGCCTGCGCCGCGTCGCTGTCCAGCAGCGCGGTGGCCAGGCTCGGCCCGGGCCCCGCGTCGGTCATCACGATGGCCGGCGGGTCCGCGCTGGCGGCGATCAGCCGCGGCACCGGGGCGGTGCCGGGCATGGCCGCCAGGGCCGCGCTTTCCCTGGCCCAGCTCTCGCCGGCGTCCGGGTACAGCTTGACGATCAGCGTGTCCGGCCCCGGCCAGCCGGGCCGGACACCCGCACCCTGAGCACCTCGGACCGCTCCGATCGGCGCAGCGTTTCCGCCGCCTCGACCCGCAGATCCGGGAGCAGGGCCGCGGCCGCGCTGAGCGCATCCATGAGTTCTCTCTAGCACCCGCCGGCCTGGGCCGCCCAGCGGTTTTCGCCGGCGGCGGGCCCGAGCTGGCCGGGCAGGCACAGCTGGAGCACGTGCTCACCTATCCCTACGTGCCGGAAGGCGTCGGTGTAGGCGATGGTGCTGTGCCATTGCCGGGCCGAGTAGAAGTCCGAGAGTCTCGTGGCGCTGCGCAGGTCGCCGCTGCAGCGCGGGATAGCCAGCAGAACTCGCCGCCAGTTGGACCCCTCGGTGGCCGATCTCGTCGATTCCGGACACGTCGATCGGCGGGATTTCCTGCATCCACGACCAGGGCGGGATCTTGCCTCTGGTACGCCACAGGCGTCCAGGAGCGACAGGTTGTCGCAGCGGATCTGGCCGGTCAGCTCGGTCAGCAGCGACATCGGCAGGCCCGCGTCGGGCAGATCGTCGCGGGTGTCCTGGACGATGCCCAGCAGGGTGCGCAGGTCTTTTTCGCTGACTGTGACTGGGGCCGTCATACCGCCCCCCTCCCCGCGGCTGATCCCCACGTTACGCCTGGTAGCCCAGTTATGGCCATCCGTAGGCGGCTCCCTGCCGAACGTCAGATACCGGCCGCTCCCGTGGCCTGCACACACTGGGAACCGGCCGGATACGGGCTCCCCGGCGCGTGAGCGTAGGTGCCGCTCGAGGTCTCTCGCTGGCCGGGGCCTGGTCCGGCCCCGGAAGCCTGGCCCAGAAGGGGGACAGCCATGACTACCGTTGTTCGGTCAGCCTTGCCATCAGCGGGCCCGCCGGGCGGGCGGGTTATCCCGGTGTCGGCGACGCTGGCGGCGAACGAGGCGATGGCCGCACGGCGGGCGCGGGGGCTGGCGGTGCTGCCGCTGGCGTTCGGGGAGGCGGGCCTGCCGGTCCACCCGGCGCTGCGCGACGCGCTGGCCGCCGCGGCGGCGGCCAACTGTTACGGCCCGGTGGCCGGGCAGGCGGCGCTGCGGCAGGCGGCCGCGGGGTACTGGGCCCGGCGCGGCCTGCCCACCAGCGCGGGCCAGGTGGTGTGCGGCCCGGGCAGCAAGCCGCTGCTGTACGCCCTGCTGCTGGCCATCGGCGGCAGCCTCGCCGTGCCGCGGCCGTGCTGGGTCAGCTACGCCGCGCAGGCCGCGCTGGCCGGCACCCGCCTGCACTGGGTGCCCACGGCCCCCGGGCAGGGCGGCATCCCCGACCCCGGCGCCCTGGCCGCCGCGGCCAGCGCGGCGGCCGCCGCCGGATCAGCCGATCCGGTCCGTCGTGGTGACCCTGCCCGACAACCCGACCGGCCAGGCGGCGTCCCCGGCCACGGTCACCGCGTTGTGCGAGGTAGCCGCCGCGCACCGGCTGGTCATCATCAGCGACGAGATCTACCGCGACCTGCTCCACGACCCGGCCACCCCGGTGCTGAGCCCGGCCCAGGCCGCCCCGGAACGGACCGTGATCACCACCGGCGCCAGCAAGAACCTGGCGCTCGGCGGCTGGCGGATCGGCGTGGCCCGGATGCCCGAGGGCCCGTTCGGCCGCTGGCTGCGCCGCGCCCTGCTCGGCGTGGCCAGCGAGATCTGGTCCGCGCCCGCCGCGCCCGTCCAGCACGCCGCGGCCCTGGCCTTCACCGAACCCCCGGCCATCACCGCCCGCATCGCGGCCAGCCGCGCCCTGCACGCCCAGCATCGCCGCCGCCGTCGCCGCCCGGTGCGCCAGCGCCGGGCTGACCGTCGCGGCCCCGCAGGCCGGATTTTACGTCTACCCCGACTTCGGACCCTGGCGCGACTACCTCCGCGACCGCCACCAGGTCACCACCGCCGCCGCCCTGGCCCGCCTGCTCCTGAACCGCTACGGGGTCGCGACCCTGCCCGGCAGCGCGTTCGGCGAACCCCCCGCCGCGCTGCGGCTGCGGCTGGCCACCGCCCAGCTCTACGGCGACAGCCCCCAGCAGCAAGAAACAGCGCTCACCGCCCCCGACCCCACCACCCTGCCCTGGATCGCCGCCGCCCTCACCCAGCTCAGCCACACACTCACCGACCTGGCCAGCGGCATGGTGCCTGTTCCTGACCAGATCGTTTCGCATCCGGTTCCGGCCCGACGGCATCCCGGCTGGTCTGTCGGTGGCGGCCCCTACCGTTGCCGCATGGACGAGCAAGACGACGGGCCGGATGGCCCGCGGGCCCGGTACGCCGACCTGGTGATGGAGCTGGCCGGCGAGGCCGGGGTCACGGTCCCGCAGGGCGGCAGCGGCTTCGGCCGGTCCGCGCTGCGCTTCCACGGCAAGATCTTCGCCATGCTGGTCCGCGGCCGGCTGGTGCTGAAGCTCCCGGCCAGCCGGGTCTCGGAGATGGTCGCGGCCGGGGCGGGCGACCACTTCGACGCGAACAAGGGCACGCCGATGCGGGAATGGCTCAGCCTCGACCCGCAGTCCGCCGAGCCGTGGCTGCCGCTCGCCCGCGAGGCCCTCGACTTCGCGGGCCAGGCCCGGCGCTGACGCCGCCGGCCCGGCCGAGGGCTACCCGCGGCTCGTCCTGGGCCAGTAGCCGGGCCAGGATGGCCGGGTCGCCGCCCGGCACGTCAACGATCTTGGTCCGGCTGGCCGCACCGGTGATCAGCGTGACCTCGCGCGGCCGGACCCCGAACGCCGCGGCGACCGCGGCCAGCGCCGCCGCCGTGGCCTGGCCGCCCACCGCGCGGGCACTGACCCGGACGACCAGGGCCCCGTCGTGCTGGCCGCCGACGCCCGGATGGCTGGCGCCGGGCCGGACCCGGATGGTGATCCGCACGGCCCCTAGTGTGCCCGCCGGGCCGGCTGCTTGACGGCCGCACCATCCGTCACATAGGTATCGGGCCTATGGCTGCTCTGCTGTCCGGCGTCGTGCCGGTAGTGCCGACGATCTTCCGTGACGACGAAACCGTGGACCTGGACGGCACGGTCCGGGTCGTGGACTACCTGATCGACGCCGGGGTTGACGGGGTGTGCCTGCTGGCCAACTACTCCGAGCAGTTCTCGCTGACCGACGCCGAGCGGGAGGAGATCGGGCGCCGCCTGCTCGGGCACATCGCGGGGCGGCTGCCGGTCATCGTCACCACCAGCCACTACAGCGTGCGGGTGGCGGCGGCGCGCAGCCGGGCCGCGCAGGAGCTGGGCGCGTCGATGGTGATGGTCATGCCGCCGTTCTTCGGGGCGACGATGACCGTGCCCGGGCCCGGCGTGATCGAGTACTTCCGGCGGGTCGCGGACGCGATCGACATCCCGATCATGGTGCAGGACGCGCCGCTGTCGGCCACGCCGCTGCCGGCCGGGCTGCTGGTCGACCTGGTCCGGCAGGTGCCCCAGGTGCAGTACGCCAAGATCGAGGTGCCGGGCGCGGCCGACAAGCTGAACGCCCTGGTCAGCGCGCTCGGCGACCGGCTGCCCGGGCCGTTCGACGGCGAGGAGTCGGTGACGCTGATCCCGGACCTGGACGCCGGGGCGACCGGGACCATGCCCAGCTCGATGGTGCCCGGTGAGCTCGGCCAGATCGTCCGCGCGCACGCGGCCGGCGACCGGGCCACGGCGGTGCGAGCCTGGGAGGACCTGCTGCCGCTGATCCACTTCGAGAACCGGCAGTGCGGCCTGCGGGCCCAGAAGATCCTCCTGGCCGAGGGCGGGATCATCGGCTCCGACCGCACGCGCGCGCCGCTGCGGCCGGTGCCGCCGCGGACCCGGCGCGGGCTGATCGAGCTCGCGCAGCAGCGCGACCCGCTGATCCTGCGCTGGGGCCGGTAGCCCGGGCCGGGCCCCACGGCCCTTTACCGGCCTCTGCCCGGTGGCTTACGGTGGCCGGAAACTGGCCCTTGAGGGGTGACGCGTGAGCGAACTGTGGCGCAATGGCGCGGTGGAACTGGCCAAGCTGATCAGCGACCGGGAAGTCAGCAGCCGTGAGGTGGTCCAGGCCCATCTCGACCGGGTCGAGGCGGTCAACCCGCACCTCAACGCGATCGTCCGCCTCCTGCCCGACGAGGCGCTCGCGGCCGCCGACGCGGCCGACCGGGCCGTCGCCGACGGCAGCGCGCTGGGCCCGCTGCACGGCGTGCCGTGCACGGTCAAGGAGAACATCGACGTGGCCGGCACCCCGACCACGCAGGCCATCCCGGCGCTGGCCGAGGCCGTCGCCCCGGTCGACGCCCCGCAGGTGGAGCGGCTTCGCGCGGCCGGGATGATCCCCATCGGCCGCACCAACCTGCCCGACTTCGGCCTGCGCGTGCACACCGACTCGGCGCTGCACGGCCTGACCCGCAACCCGTGGAACCCGCAGCGCACCGCGGGCGGGTCCAGCGGCGGCGAGGCCGCGGCGCTGGCCACCGGGATGAGCCCGCTGGGCCTGGGCAACGACCTCGGCGGCTCGCTGCGCAACCCGGCGCACTGCTGCGGCATCGCCTCGATCAAGCCGTCCCTCGGCGCGGTGCCCGCCGCGACGGTCATCCCGCCGGAGGACTTCAGCATCTCCTTCCAGCTCATGGCCGTCGAGGGCGTGATGGCCCGGCAGGTGGCCGACGTCCGGGCCGGGTTCACCGCGGTCGCGGGGGCGCACCCGCGCGACCCGCTGAGCGTGCCCGCGGTGTTCACCGACCTGGCGCCCGGTGAGCGCCCGGCGGTGGCCGTGCTGCCGGAGCCGCCCGGCGGCAGCACCCACCCCGAGGTCGCGGCGGCCGTGCGCCGGGCCGCCGACGCGCTGGCCGACGAGGGCTTCAAGGTCACCGAGACCGCGCCGCCCGACTACGAGCAGGCGATCGAGCTGTGGAGCTCGATCCTGGCCGTGGACCTGCGGGTGATGCAGCCGATCCTGGACCAGCTGATGGGCGAGGCGGGCAAGACGTTCCTCGGCCACGCGCTGGACCACCTGCCCGACGCGGACCTGGCCGGCTGGGCCACCGCGCACACCGCGCGGCACGGCCTGGCCCGCCGCTGGAGCCTCTGGTACCAGGACTACCCGTTGCTGCTCAGCCCGGTCTGGTCGCAGCCCGCGTTCCCGCTGGACTACGACATCGACAGCTACGAGGGCGCGGCCGGCACGCTGGAGCTGATGCGCCCGGTCCTGCCCGCCAACCTGCTGGGCACGCCCGCCGTGGTGGTTCCCGCCGGGATGGCCGACGGGCTGCCGGTGGGCGTCCAGGTCATGGGGGCCAGGTACACCGACCTGCGCTGCCTCGCGGTGGCCGGGATCATCGAGCAGCGGCTCGGCCCGATCACGCCGATCGACCCGGTCACCGGCTGAACCGCCTGCGCTGACCGCTGGCCGGCCCGCGCGCGGCGCGGTGAGGACGACGAGGCACCCGGCGATGAGCGCGAGCCCGGCCCAGCCGGCCGCGGGCAGGTGCTCGCCGACGATCGTCACGGCGAGCAGGGTGGCGACGGCGGGCTCGAGCAGGGTCAGGGTCGTGGCGGTGGTGGCCGGGACGTGGGCCAGCGCCCAGCCGAACAGCAGGTAGCCGGTGAACATCGGGACCAGCGCCATGTACGCGCCGACGCCGGCGCTGGCCCAGGAGGCGACGAACGGCGCGCCGGTGGCCAGCAGGACCGGGAGGAGCAGGAGGCCGCCGAGGCCGAAGACCGCGCCCATGGTGGCCCGGGTGGAAACGCCGCGGCCGATCAGGCGGTGGGCGGCCCAGGTGTAGAGCGCGTAGGTGGTCCCGGCGACCAGGCCCAGGGCCACGCCGAGCAGCGTGGCACCGGCGGACGCCTGGCCGGGGTGCGGCCGGGCGGCTTCGGCGAGGCAGAGCAGAACCATGCCGGCCAGGCCGAGGGCGGCGCCGGCCAGCCAGCGGGCGGTCAGGCGGTTCTTGTCGAGGATCCGCTCGGCCAGGGCAGAGGCCAGCGGGCCGGAGCCGATCGAGACGACGGTCCCGACCGCGACCCCAGCCAGGCGCATCGAGGTGTAGAACGCCAGCGGGTAGACCGCGACCGCCAGGCCGCCGAGCAGGACCAGACGGCGCTGGGCGAGCAGCACGGCACGCTCGCGGGTGAGCGGGCGGGTCGCGATGAGGGCCTGGAGCAGGCCGCCGAGGCCCATCGCCGCCGCGCCGATCGCCAGCGGCCCCACGGCCGGAGCGAACGTGGCCGCGGTACCGGTCGTCCCCCACAGCACGGAGGCAGCCAGCACGCACATCGTTCCCCGCCCGGGGCGGCCGGCGGGCCGGGTAACCCCCGTCACCACGGACCCGCCCACAGCGGGGACGGCCGGGGCGGTCACAGCGTGTCCAGCAGGGCGGACGCTAGCTGGCGGGCGTGGCGGAGGCGGACGGAGTCGCCTTCCAGGCCGGCCCGGGCCACGGCGCCTTCGAGCAGGAACGACAGGTGCTCGGCCAGCGTGCGGGCCGCGGCGGGGCGGCCGGGCAGCAGGCCGTCCAGGTGGCCGGCCAGCAGGTCCTCGACCTCCTCCTTGTGAGCGCGGACCACGGCCCGGCCGGGGTCGCCGGCCGGCAGTTCGGCGGCCGCGTTGAGCAGGCCGCAGCCGCGGAAGCCGTGCTCGTAGGCCTGCTCGGCATGGTCCGCGTAGGCGTCGAACACGGCCAGCACGCCCTCGCGTGGCCCGTGGGCCTGGTCCAGCCGGCGCCGGTACAGGCCCAGCCACTCCTCGTGCCGGGCCTCCAGGTAGGCCCGGACCAGGTCGGCCTTGGACGCGAAGTTGTTGTAGAGGCTCATCTTCGCCACGCCGGCCTCGGCCGTGATCGTGTCGATCCCGGTCGCCGCCACGCCGTCGGCGTAGAACCGGCGGGCCGCCGCCTCCAGCAGCTGCTGCCGCGCCCTCCCCCGGCGCCCGGCCGGCGCCGCGCCATCCTCGCTCATCGGATGCTCCCTGCCCACAGAATCTAGGTAGATCAGTCTACCTAGATTAGGTAGGTCGGTCTACCTAATTACGGGAGGGTTAGATCCGGCTGACGGTTGCGAGCCAGGCCGGGGCGCCGGCCTCGTCGTGGTATCTCGTCTGGACCCGGTCCGGCTCGAGGCCGGCGAGCTGCCAGCCGCTGCCCGCGCTGAACGCCGACCTCAGGTCCTCCCGGCTGACCGGGTGCGGGCCCGTGCCGGGGCCGTCGTCGCGGAAGCACAGCACGTACAGCGTCCCGCCCGGTTCGGTGACCGAGGCCAGGCTCGCCACGTAGCCCGGCCGCTCGCCGGCGTCGAAGGTGTGGAACAGCCCGCAGTCCAGCACCGCGCCGAACCTCCGCCCCAGCCGGTCCAGGTGCAGTGCGTCGGCCACCGCGAACTCGGCCCCGAGACCGCGTTCGGCGGCCTTGGCCTGCGCCATCGCCACGGCCGTCCCGGCCACGTCGACACCCAGCACGGGTATCCCGCGCGCGGCCAGAAAGAGCGCGTTCTCACCGGTCCCGCAGCCCACGTCGAGCACCGTCCCGGTGAACCGGCCCGCACCGGCCAGCCGCACGATGGCCGGCTGCGGCCGCCCGGTATCCCACGGCGCCGGGCCGTCCTGGTAGGACGCGTCCCAGGGCTCCCCCGTCATCCGCTCGTGGCTGGTCGGCGGCCGGCCACCGAACGGGTCGCCACCCCGGCTGCCTGATCGCTCGGGCACCTTCTCGCCCCTTCCCGGCTAGCCCCGTGCTGGGTTAGCACCGCCTTGGCAGGGTTCTGCCCCGGACGTTAGGCTGCGCGAACTGGGCTACCTGTGGTCAGGGGGGACGGCCGGGCTCCAAACCGGCCGAAGGGCGCATAACTTCCGGAGTTACGATTACCGGCAACCGTGCATGCCTCCCGGAGGGCCAGTCATGACGACGACTGCACCAGCGACCCCGTCCGAAGAGAGCACAGCTGAGCTTCAGGACGCCGGCTACGTCGACGTCCTCATCGTCGGCGCCGGGGTGTCCGGCATCGGCGCCGCGCACGAGCTGCGCGAGCAGTTCCCCGACCGGACCTTCGTGATCCTGGACGCCCAGGACAACCGGGGCGGCACCTGGTGGACGCATCGCTATCCGGGGGTGCGCTCGGACAGCGACCTGTTCACCTACGGCTACCGGTTCAAGCCCTGGCGCGGGCCGTCGATCGCCGGAGGCGATGCGATCCTGGCCTACCTCGACGAAGTAATAGAGGAATACGGCCTCGGCGAGTACATCCGCTACCGGCACAGAGTCACCTCGGCGAGCTGGTCTACCGGGGACCGCCGGTGGACGGTCGAGGTGACCAGGGAAGACACCGGGGAGCGGCTGCGGTTCAGCACCAGCTTCCTGTGGATGTGCCAGGGCTACTACAACCACGCCAAGCCGTACCGGCCGGAGTGGGACGGCCTGGACCGGTTCCAGGGCACGCTCGTGCACCCGCAGGGCTGGCCCGCGGACCTCGACCTGACCGGCAAGCGCGTCGTCGTGATCGGCTCCGGGGCCACCGCTGCCACGCTGATCCCGGCCATCGCCAAGCAGGCCGGGCACGTGACGATGCTGCAGCGCTCGCCGTCCTACTTCTACGCCCCGGCCACCACGCACGCGCTCGCCGAGCAGCTGGCTCCCCTCCAGCTTCCTGACGAGTGGATGCACGAGATCATGCGCCGCCAGCACATCATGGAATACCACTACCTGGCCCGGGCCGGGTTCGACGCACCCGATGAGCTGCACGAGTTCCTGATGGGGTCGATCCGCCCGCTGCTCCCCGAGGGCTTCGACATCGAGAAGCACTTCACCCCCCGCTACCGCCCGTGGCAGCAGCGGATCGCGGTCGTCCCGGACGGCGACTTCTTCGAGACGCTGCGCGAGGGCAAGGCCTCGATCGTCACCGACACGATCGAGGAGTTCACCGAGCACGGCATCAAATTGACCTCGGGCGCGGAGATCCCGGCCGACGTGGTCGTCACCGCCACCGGCTTCAATATGTCGGTCCTCGGCGACGTGGCCTTCACCGTCGACGGCGAGCCGGTCGACTTCACCCAGCGCGTCACCTGGCGCGGCGTCATGATCAGCGGCGTGCCGAACATGGCCTACGTGTTCGGCTACTTCCGGCACAGCTGGACCCTGCGCGTTGACCTGGTCAGCGACCTGGTCACCCGCCTGATGGCCACGATGGCGGACAAGGGCGCCACGATGGTCGTGCCGGCGCTGCCCGAGGACGCGGACATGGAACTGCGGCCGTGGTCCGACCCGGAGAACTTCAACGCCGGCTACGTCATGCGCTCCCAGCACATCCTGTTCAAGCAGGGCGACCGCGAGCCGTGGACGCACATGATGGAGCACGAGGAGGAACGCGAGATCCTGCCCAAGGCCGACCTCGACGACGGCACGCTCGCCTACAGCTGAGTTGCCTAGAGCTGGGGCCCGGCCGGCCAGGAGCCGGGGTCGTCCGGGGCTGAGTCGTGGGCCTCCTGGCTGGCGCGGATCCAGGCGGCCGGGGCGGTGATGATCGGGGCGCCCCCCTGGCGGCCGGCCAGGTAGCGGTTGCGCAGCACGCGGACCTCCCCGGTGAGGGGATCGTCCGGGCCGAGGGCCTGCTCGCAGTCCCGCAGGGCGCGGTCGAACTGGGCGCTTGACCGCTTGAGCTTTCCGGCTGCGTGGTAGGCGTGCGCGAGGTTGGCCCGGGTGCTCAGCGTTTCCCAGTGACCCGGGCCGAGGAACCGCTCGCAGTCGGCGAGGACCGTCTCGCCCAGGTCGATCGCGTCGGGCAGCCGCCTGGCCTTGTGGTAGACGGCGGCCACGTTCCAGCGCGCCCTGAGCGTGTCCGGGTGGCCGGGGCCGCTGATCTGGTAGAGATCCGCCAGCACGGATTCGTACAGCGGGAACGCGGCCCGCAGCCGGCCGCTCCGGCAGTTGATGGCGGCCAGGCTGGCACGGGCGGCGAAAGTGTTGCCGGGACCGGACCCGGGCACGCGCTCCCATTCGGTGATCGCCTGCGCGAACGTCGCGGCGGCGTTGTCGGCCCGGCCGGCCAGGTCGTAGGCCGCGGCCAGGTGCTCCCGGGCGATGACAGCGTCCGGGTAGGCCGGGCCAGCCGCCTTGACGACACGGGTGAGGGCGTCCTGGTAGAGGCCGATGGCCTCGTCCGCGTGGCCGGCCCGGCGGTAGAGCTCCGCCAGCTGCTGCCGGACGGCGATCGTGCCGGGCTGCATCAGGCCGACGGTCCGTTCCCTGGCGGCCAGGCAGCGGTGCAGGACGGTGGCTGCTTCGCTGTCCCGCCCGGCGCCGGCGTAGGCACCGGCCAGCGTGTGCAGGCTCTGCGTGGTGGGCGGCTGCGCCGGGCCGAACGCGCGCTCGCACTCGGTCACGACCTGCTCGGCCAGCGAGATGCTGTTCTTCCAGGCGGCCCGCGACATGGTAGGCCAGGGCCAGGCTGGCCCGCACGGCGATGGTCTGCTCGCGGCCCGGCCCGGCCGCGTCCTCGGTGTCGGCGACCAGCTCCTTGTACTGGGCAATGGCCTCGTCGGCGTGGCCCGCCGCGACGGCGGCCCTGGCCATCTGCTCGCGGAACTCCAGCGTGACCGCCGACCGGGCGCCGAGGTGCTCGCCGCAGCGGGTGGCCAGCTGGCGCCAGTAGCTGAGCGCGCACTCGGCCATCCGGGCCTCGGCCAGGCTCTGGCCGACCCGGGCCAGCAGCGGGTGCGGGCCGTCCGCCCACAGCTCGGGGCCGCCGTAGCGCAGCACGCTGACCGCACAGTCCCGGTAGGCCTGCTCCAGGCTGGCCGCAGCGGTGCCCACGACGGTGCTGGCGGCGGGGCCGGCCGCCGGCCAGGTGCCGAGGATCGCGTCGGCCGCGACCAGCACGGTGCGCCTCCGCTCCGCCGCGTCCATGGACCGCCGGACCGATTCCTGCAGCGCGGCGGCCGCCCACACGGTGCGGACTGCGTCGCCCGGCGCGATCCTGATCAGGCCGAGCTGCTCCAGGTTCCCGTACGCCGCCTGCACGCCGAGCTGGTCGGCCTCGGTGACCCGGGCCAGGCCGGTGATGTAGCCGGCCGCGGCGACGGCGGTCAGGATCGATCCGGGGATGCCCGCCGGGCCGAGGACGGCGGCCAGCTTGAGGGCCGGCCAGGCCTGCCCGGCGGGGGCCAGCTGGACGGCCCGGCCCACGGCGACCATCCAGGCCGGCCCGAGCAGGTCGCTGGCGGGCTGGCCGCCCTGCGGCCAGTAGCGCTCGCAGGCCAGCCGGTACTGGCGGGTGCCCTGCCCGCTCTCCTGCAGGTAGGCCACCGCGAGATCCAGGCCGGCCGGCAGGCAGCCGAGCCCGTAGGCGACGTCGAGCGAGCCCGCGACCTGGTAGTGGTCCTCGCTGAGCCGGTCGGACAGGTAGCGCAGCGCCTCGCGCTGGCTGAACACGGGCAGGCCGACGGCCAGGTGCTCGCCGGCCGGCTGCGGCGGGCGGACGCCGGGCCGCGCGGTGGTGACCAGGACCTGGCCGGCCGGCCCGTGCGGCCACAGCCCGTCCGCGTCGGCCGGGTCGGCCAGGCCGTCGAGCACGACCAGCCAGCGCCGGCCGGTGGTGGCCAGCCAGGCCAGGAACCGGGCGGCGGCGGCTTCCGGCTGGCCCGGCGCGGCGGCGACCCTGATGTCGGCGAGCGCCTGGGCGCAGCCGGTGACGATGCTGTCGCGGCTGCCGGCCGCCAGCCAGACGAGCAGGTCGAGCTGGTCCGTGGCCCACAGGCGGGCGGCGAACGCGGCGGCCAGGTGGGTCTTGCCGGTGCCACCCGGGCCGGCCGGGTCCGCGGGGCCGATGATCACCGTGGTGCCCGGGTGCAGGGCGTCCCATGGTCCCTTGCCGGTCTCCGGCCGCTGGGTGAAGCCGCGGTCCGTGAACGGGACCGTGCCGGAGCTGACGGGCCAGATCGTGCGCCGGGCCTGGCCGTCTGCGTGGCTGGCCAGCCGGGACCCGGCGCGCCGGCCGGGCCGGGGTTCTGCGCGCCAGCTCCGCCGGGGCGCGGCCTGCTCACTCACCGAGCAGCTCCTCCAGGTCGGGCAGGTCCTCGTCGGCCGCGGGGCGGAGCCCGGCCGCGGCGAGCAGCGCAGCAAGCAGGGCGGCAGCGCCGCAGAGCAGGAACCCGAGTGAGTACGAGTGGCTGAGCGCGTCGAAGGCCACGTGCTTCAGCGGGTTGAACGGCACCACCGTGCCGTCCGGGGTGGTGACGGTGGCGGGCACCGCGTTCGCGCCGAGCGGGCCCGAGGTGACGGCGTGCACGGCGCCCTCGACCGCGGGCCGCTCGGCCGCCGGGACGTGCGCCGGGGAGGCGAGGAACGCCGCGTACGCGTCGCTGAGCGCCGGGTGGGCGGCCAGCTGCTGGCGGATCGCGGCGGCGGCCTGGCTGAGCGCGACCGCCCCGATGATCGCCGGGCCGAGCGTGAAGCCGAAGTCGCGGAGCATGTTGGTCGTGCCGCTGGCCATCCCGGCGAGGTGGTTGGGGGCGGTGTTCACCGCGATGAGCGTCAGCGCCGAGAGGGACAGCGCGAAGCCGGACCCGACCAGGATGAACGGGGCGATGACCGGGAGCAGGGACACCTCGGACGGCCGGGATCGCGGCCAGCCACAGCGCGCCGCCGGCCATCAGCACCAGCCCGGCAGCACAGCGGCCACTTGGGGTTGTGCCGTTTCAGCAGGCGGATCGTGAGCGGCAGCTGGACGAGCGCGGTGGCGTTCAGGAACAGGAACGCGACCGAGGTCTTCAGCGGGCTGAATCCCTGGATCGCGGACAGCCGGATGCTGGTCGAATAGGCCGTTCCGAGGAACGCGAACATGCCGATGACCGTAACCACCGAGGCGACCGCGAAATTGCTGTTGTAAAAGAAATCGAGGCGCAGCAGAGGGGCTTCTGATCGCCGTTCCACAATGATGAACAGGGTCAGGAAGACCGCGAAGATCAAGAACCCGGCCAGGACCGGCCAGCTCCGCCAGCCGTCGCTCGGCCCCTGGACGAAGGCGTAGAGCAGGGCAAACAGCGCCACCGCGATCGTCGCCTGCCCGGCCCAGTCCAGCGACCGGCCTTCCGGCGACGAAGAGCCCTGCGCGACGGTGGCCGAGACCAGGGCGCTGATCAGGGCCAGGGCCAGCACCACCAGGAAGGCCCATTTCCAGCCGGCCAGCGGGTCGGAGCCAAAGCGGAATCCTGCGACAAGACCGCCGAGAAGCGGTGAGAGGCAGTTGCCGACCGACAGGGCCGCCGCCCAGATCGACACCGAGCGGGCCCGGGCCGCCGCGGAATAGGTGCCCGCGGCGATCATGGCCAGGCTGGTCGGGAAGATGGCCGCCGCGCCGAGCCCGGAGATGACCTGGCCAGTCCACAGCACCGCCAGCCGGCTGCCGCCCATCGGGGTCGACACGCCGATGGCCATGCCGGCCGCCAGCATGAGCGCGCCGCCGACCAGCAGCCGCTTGCGGCCGAAGAGGTCGCCGATCACGCCGAAGGTCAATTCCAGGACGCAGACCGGGACCAGGAACGAGTCTGATATCCAGGTGAGCTGGGCCGAACTGGTGGCGAGGTCCTGCTGGAAAAGCCCGTTGAGCACGGCCGGGATAGCCAGCGCCATCTGGGCGACGCAGACCGCGAGCACCGCGGCAATCAGCGTGCCGGCCCGCATGACATACATCCGAGATGGGACGTATGTCAGGATTCTGGTGCTTTTGAGGTCTTCCACGCAGCCCGCCCCCACCAGGAATCATGAACCTCCGGGGTTTGGCACTAGATACTGGCACCGTATCCGGGCATTAGCCACGATTTACGGTAATCAAATTCGAAATTCCCGGCACGTCGGACATGGCGTGCATATCCGGCTACTTACGGTTGATAAGAGCGACCACCTTCTCCAGGACGGGGACGGCTTGTTCCCTGCCGACGTAGCTGGTGATGCCGAGTTCTTCCGCCTGCCGTACCAGCTGAGCGGCCATCTCCTCGTGACTGCCGATGAGCAGGAAAGGCGTGCCGGCCACGTCCTGCTCCGTTGCGCCGGCGATCTTCGCGCTGATCTCCCTGGTGGCCGCCGCACGGTCGTCCGTCAGCCGGACGCCCTGCACCAGGGCCTCGATGACCGGCTGGCGGCCCGCCTGCCGTGCTTCGTCCCGGACGAGCTGGAGCTGGCGGTGCAGTTCGGCTTGCGACCACCGGACCTCATGAAGATGGCCATCGGGGAGGGTGCGGCCCAGCCCGCTGAGCCCGACCACGTCGGCCAGCCGGGCGGCGGTGCGGAGGATGAGCGGGTGCCCGCCGCCGATGATCGAGCCGGACCCGGCCGCCGGCCGGCAGGCCGTCAAGCCGCGACTCGCGCAGCGTCAGATGCTGGCCGTGCGCTGTCACCGTGCGGCCCTGGAGCAGGGCGGCCGCCGCCTCGGCGAACTCGGCCAGGCGCCCGGCGCGTTCGCCGGGGCTGGGCCGGTCCCGGCCGATGTCCGCCCACTCGCGCGGGGTGTGGCCCGCGCCGATGCCAAGCAGGACCCGGCCCGGCGCGAGGATGTCGAGGGTGGCCGCGTCGGCGGCCACGTGCATGGGCTCGCGGACACCGGCCTGGGCGACATTGGTGCCAAGCCCGAGGGTGCGGGTGACCGCCGCGGCGGCGCCCAGCGCGGGCCACGGTGACGCCCCGGAGCCGGGGTGGTCGGCGGCCAGCAGCGCGCGGAATCCCCCGGCCTCCAGCCGGCGCGCCAGGCCGAGCCAGGATTCGAGGTCCGCGGGCGCCGCCTGGATGCTGATGTCAATGCCTGGCATGGCTTCACGCTGCGCGCAGGGCCGGGCTGGGGCAAGGATTTCAGCGCCCAGCGGAAGCTCACTACTCCAGCGCGGAGATCCCGCCGCCGGGCGACGGCGCTTCGGCTACAGATGTGCCTGCCAGCCAGGCGTGCACCTCGGGGATACGGTTCTGCAGCAGCGTCAGGTGCCCGTCGTCGTCGGACAGCCGGGCCTCGACGCCGGGAATGTGCGCGGCCAGCCATTCGCCGTGGCTGCAGCGGCACGAACATGTCCTCCCGGCCGTGCAGCAGCAGGACCGGGACCGCGATGCTGGCCAGGTCGAACCCCCACGGCCTGGTGACCATGCAGTTGTCGTCGAACCAGCCCTGGCTGCCGGGCGCCAGGCCGTCATGCGTGGATGAGGCCAGGTACCCGGCCAGCTCGCCGGACAGCGCCGCGGCATCCGTCGGCGTGAGAAGTGATTCCATCGCCTTGGCCATGTCCTCAGGCGGCGTGGCGAGCAGTTCCGCACGGTCCTTCTCGGCCTTCGCCCGGGACGCAGCCTGGTCTGTCAGGGCCAGGCGCATGTCATCGACGTTGTCCTGGCCCATGCCGGCGAAATAGTCCAGGCCGTCAGCGCCGTACGGGGCCGGCGAGGCGAGCGCGGCGGCAGCGGTCACAAGATCCGGGAGCAGGGCGGCGCACGCGAGCACGTGCGGGCCGCCGCCGGAGATGCCCCACATGGCCAGCCGCCCGATGCCGAGCTCAGCGCAGATCGCGCGGACGTCGCCGGCGCAGTCGGCGACGGTGCGCCCCGGGTGCGGCGTGGATCCCCCGTATCCCGGCCGGTCATAGCTGATGAGGCGCAGGCCGCGGGCGGCGGCGTCCCGCACGTTCGGGTCGTAAAGGTGCCGGGAGTTCGGCGTGCCCATGTGGACCAGGACCGGCCGGCCAGAGGGATCACCGTAATCCTCGACAGCCAGCGTCCGGCCGTCCGGAGTGCGGATCGCGCGCCCCATACTGTCTCCTTCGCTAGTAGAGCCGCTGCTCAGGTCAGAAGCAGCGCGGTGACGGTGGCGGCGAGGCCGGCCACGGCCAGCCCGGCGCCGGTGAGGACGAAAGTGCGCATCGGCACGACGGCGTCGTAGGAACGGCACCGCTCGAACCACAGCAGGGTGGCCAGCGACGCCCAGGGTGTGATGATAGGGCCGACGTTGGTGCCGATGAGCAGGGCCAGCAGCTGCTCGTGGTGGCCGAACGGGATGACGGCTTCGCCCGCCACGTACGCGGGCAGGTTGTTGACCGCGTTGGACAGCCCGGCGCCGGTCGCGGCCGCGCGCACGGCGCCGACTGTGCCGCCCCCGGTGCCGATCAGCGCCTGGGTGACGGTGCCGAGCCCGTGCAGGCTCACGGTCTGCACCACCAGGAAGAGCCCGACCACGAAGACCAGCAGCCGCCACGGGATCAGCCCCGGCCGCAGGGCCGACCGCTTGCGCACCGCGAACGCGGCCACCACGGGCGCCGCGGCGAGCGCGGCGGCGTAGCCGAGTGCGATCCCGGTGGTGATGATCACGGTGATGAACAGCAGGCAGGCCAGCGCGGCCACCCAGAACAGCACCGGGTTGTCCGGCCGCAGCGGCAGCGGCGGGTCGTAGCGGCCGGCGCCGCGCACACCGCGGCGCCAGAAGAACACCCAGAGGAAAACCATGGTCACGGCGATCGAGGTCAGCTGAACGGGCCACATCCGGCTGGCGAACTCCACGGGCGACAGCGCCACCCGGTTGGCCGCGAGCAGGTTGGTCAGGTTGGACACCGGCAGCAGCAGGCTTGCCGTGTTGGCCAGCCAGACCGTGGTCATGGCCAGCGGGATCACGGCGATACCGGCCTTGCGGGCCAGGGCCAGCATCACCGGCGTGAGCAGAACCGCGGTGGTATCGAGATTGAGCACGGTGGTGGTGGCGGCGGCGAAGAACACGCAGAGGACGAAAAGAGCCGCGTAGTTGCCGCGGGCCAGGCCCGCCACCCGGACCGCGATCACGTCGAAGACACCGGCGTCGGCGGTCAGCTCGGCCAGCACGATGATGCTGCCGAGAAAGAGCAGCAGCGGGAGGATCCGCCGGATCGTCGCGCTGGCCTCATGGTGCGGGAGCAGGCCGGTCGCCACGAAAATCAGGCCGAGGACGAGCAGGGCGGCGGTAATCCAGTCCAGGACCGGCCGCCGGGCCGCCGCCGCGCGCCAGCGCGGCCCTAGCCCGGCTGGCACTGCCCCGGCTGGCGCGGCCCCGGAGCGCGCTGCCCCGCTGTGAGCCGCCTGGTTGGGGTCGGCAGAGGGCACACCGGTCATCGTTGCACAGCGCCAGGCTCCAGCGCGGACGGCATGTATCACGCAAACCGGTCCGGTCCCCATGATCTAGGGGATACCGAGATCATGGGGCGGGGTGATACTGAGGCTATGAGCGGGTCAGCCGTGGCCAGCAGGACGGACGGGCCGATCCAGATCTTCGTCAGCTATTCCACCGCTGACGAGCGATGGGCCACCTGGATGGCCTGGGAACTCGAAACCGCGGGTTACCGGGCCATGCTGCAGGCGTGGGATTTCGTGCCGGGCACGAACTTCATCGAGTTCATGGACCGTGGCGTCAGCCGGTCCGCCGCCGTGGTCGCGGTGCTGTCCCAGCGCTACGTGGACTCCCCTTACGGGCGGCTGGAATGGCAGGCGGCCCTGCAGGCCGACAAGGGCAACCCGACCGGCAGATTAGTAACCGTCCGGGTCGAGGACTGCCAGGTCGACGGGCTGCTCGGCATCATCACCTACATCGACCTGGTGGGCGTGACCGACCAGCACCAGGCCCGCGCGCTGCTGCTCGACCGCATCCGGCACGCGCTCGCCGGGCGGGCCGAACGGCAGGAGGTCGCGTACCCGCCCGCGGGCCAGATCACCACGGGCCAGGTCCCGGTGGGCCAGGTCCCGGCAGGCCAGGTCCGGCCGCCGGCGGAACGGCCGGCCCGGACAGCGCCCGTGATGCCCACGGCGGCGGCGGTGCCGCGCGGCCGCCGGTCACCGGCCACCGCGCCGGCCTACCCGCCGACGCTGCAGGCCACCGCCGGCCCGCGCTCCGCGATCACCCTGCTGCAGGTGGCCGGGCCCCGGTTCGGGCCCGGGCCGGACGGCGCGGGTGACCGGGTGTCCGCCGCCGGGCTGCAGGAACGGATCTGGGCCGACGTGACCAGGCGCACGGCGGCCGGCCTTCCCCGGCCCGACCTCATGGTGGTCACCGGCGACCTGATGGAAACCGGCAGCCTGCGGGAGTGCGAGGAGGCCCTGGAGTTCCTCACCGGGCTCCGCGCGCTCCTCGGCCTGGAGCCGCAGCACCTGGTGATCGTTCCCGGCATGCACGACATCACCCGGGCCGCCTGCCGTGCGTACTTCGCCAGCTGCGAGGCCGACGACATGGAGCCGCAGGCGCCGTACTGGCCCAAGTGGCGGCACTACGCCAGCCTGTTCCATGAGCTCTACCAGGGTCTCGACGGCGCTGTCTTCGAGAGCGCGCAGCCCTGGACGCTGTTCGAGATGCCGGACCTGCGCGTGGCGGTCGCCGCGCTGAACTCGACACTGGCCGGCAGCCACCGGCCCGACGACGAGTACGGCTGGGTTGGCGAGGAGCAGGCGGACTGGTTCGCCGGGCAGCTCGCTCCCCTCGAGGAGGAAGGCTGGCTCCGGATAGCCGTAATCCGTCATGCTCCATCAGCTGGGCAGCATGAATCGCTCCTGCGTGACGCCGACGCGTTCGACCGGTTGCTGGGGGCACGGCTCAGCCTGCTGCTGCACGGTCCGGGACCGGGCGGCGACGAGGCCCTCCAGCTTGGCTCCGGCCTGATTGCGGTGCCCGCGGCCGCTCCTGGCCAGCACCAGTTCCTCCGGATCACCGCGGATGGCCTGGACCGCTGGGGCGACCACCGCGGGGATGCCCCCGCCCCGGCGCGGCTGCCGTGGCGATGGCCCGCGACGGGCGGCACGTTCCCCGCGGACGGCGCCGGCCAGCGCGACTCAGCGGAGGGCGGCCTGGCCGAGGGTGCGGTCCCGCCGCCCGAGCCTGAGCGGGCCGCGGACCCGGCCAGCCTGCTACTGGACCGGATCGCCGAGGTCTGCGAGACCCGCCACGAGAAGGCCAAGATCCGGCGGGTCGAGGACGGTCTGCCGCACCTTCTGGTCACGCACCAGGAGGACGGGTTCATCCGGCAGTGGCGGATCGCCGCGCACGCGGGAGAACCCGGACGCGACGAGCTGGCCGCGTTCCTGCGGCTGGTGCACACCGGGCAGCCCGAGCCCGGATCCGAGCTGGTCTACGAGGGCCCGCAGCCGCCCCGGGTGCTCCGCGAGGAGGCTCAGCGGCGCGGCGTGCGGCTGCGCAGCTTCACCGAGTTCCAGGGCCTGATCGACCTGCGCGACTACGTGGCCAGCCAGACCGCCAGGATCAGCGCCGACCCGCTGTACCCGCCCCGCCTGTACGTCCCGCAGCGCTTCCGCGAGCTCGGCCGGCCGGGCCGCGGGGTGCGCGACGACCTGGCCGACGAGCTGCTCTCCCAGATCGCCGCCGACCATGGCCGGTTCGTCCTGCTGCTGGGCGACTTCGGGCGCGGCAAGACGTTCGCGCTGCACGAGGCCGCCCGCCGGATCCCGGTCGAGTTGCCGCACCTGGTGCCGATCCTCATCGACCTGCGGGCCCTGGACAAGGCGCACACCGTGGACGGGCTGGTCGCCGCGCACCTGGCCAACTACGGCGAGGACTTCATCGACCTCAAGGCGTTCCGCTACATGCTCCGGCAGGGACGCATCGTGCTGCTGTTCGACGGCTTCGACGAGCTGGTCACCCGGGTCAGCTACGAGCGGGCCGCGGATCACCTGGAGACGCTGCTCCAGGCGGCCGAGGGCAGCGCGAAGATCGTGGTGGCCAGCCGGACCCAGCACTTCAGGTCCCATGAGCAGGTGCTGACCGCCCTCGGCGAGCGGCTGGGCGCGCTGCCGGGCCGGCGGGTGCTCTCGATCGAGGACTTCACCCCCGCGCAGATCCGCGCCTACCTGGTCAACCGCTACGACGGCGACGAGCAGGCGGCCGACGAACGGCTGCGGCTCCTGCGCGGCATCCAGGACCTGCTCGGGCTGTCCACCAACCCGCGCATGCTGTCCTTCATCACCGAGCTGGACGAGAGCCGGCTCCGCGCGGTAGCCGGGATGCAGGAGACGATCAGCGCGGCCGCCCTGTACGAGGAGATCCTCAGCACCTGGCTCAGCTACGAGGAGCGGCGCACGCAGGGGGTGCCGGGGACGCCGGGCGGCCTGAAGCGCGAGCACCTGTGGCGGGCCGTCACGATCCTCGCGATGCGCATGTGGGAAACGGGCGAGCCCCTGCTCCGGACCGCCGCCCTCAACGAGGTGGCGGATACGCTCACCGGGCTCGCCGACGGCCAGCTCTCGCTGCGCCAGCGCGCGCACGCCGTGGGCTCGGGCTCGCTGCTGGTGCGCACCGACGCGGGGCTGTTCGGGTTCATCCACGCCTCGGTCGCGGAGTGGCTCGTCGCCGCGGAGATCGGCCGGCAGCTGGTCGGGGGCACGGCCCGGCCGGCGCCGCTGTCCGCCCGGCCGCTGTCGCAGCTGACCGCGGACTTCCTCTGCGATCTCGCGGGCAGCCAGGCCTGCCGGGCCTGGGCCAGCCGGATCCTGGCCGACCCGGCCGCCAGCGAGGTGGCCCGCGCCAACGCGCTGAAGGTCAGCACCCGGCTGCGGACCCCTTCCCAGACCGACCTGCGCGGGGCCCTGCTGCGGGGCGAGGACCTTTCCTACCGGGAGCTGGCCGGCGTCGACCTGACCGGCGCCGACCTGACCGATGCCGTCCTGGTCGGCGCGAACCTGACCGGGGCCATCCTGCGCGACGCCACGCTGGCGGGCGCCCGGCTGGACGAGGCACGGCTGCCCGGCGCGGATCTCGGCGGCGCCAACCTGACCCGCGCCCGGCTCGCGCGCGCCGACCTGCGTGGCGCGTCCGTGGCCGGCAGCAGGTGGGTTCGGGCTGCACTTGTGGAGGCTACGGTGGATGCGGCGCTGGCCAGCGCCCCTGAGCTGCGCGGGGCCGCCAGGACTCCAGGGCACCGCGTCGAGGTGGAGCTCGCGCCGGCCGTGATCGGCGTGCCGTACGGCTTCCACCACCAGACGAGCAGGCTGCCCGCGCACCTGGCCTACAGCGCGGACAGCGACCTGCTGGCCATCGGCAGCGACGACGGCGCCGTGCTGATTTGCGACGCTATTTCGGGCCTGCCGGTGCGCACGCTGCACGGGCACCGCGGGCGGGTCTACGCGGTCGCCTTCGGCGGGGGCGACAGCGTGCTGGCGACCGGGGCCAGCGACGGGACGGTCCGGCTGTGGGATCCGGCGACCGGTGACTGCGTGGCGGTGCTGGAGGGCCATCGCGACGGCGTATGGCCGATGGCGCTGAGCCCGGACGGCTCCCTGCTGGCCACTGGCGACGGTGACGGCGTCCTGCGGCTCTGGGATGTCCGGTCGGGCCGGGTGCGGTGCACGGTGCCCGGCCACAGCCCGCCTATCTTCGCCACCGCCTTCAGCCCGGACGGGGCCTTCCTCGCGGTCGGCGACGGGGCTGCGCTGCGCGTGTACGAGGCCGCCTCCGGTGACCCGGTGCGGGAACTGGGCGGTCACCGCGGCCCGGTGTACCGCGCCGCGTACAGCCCTTCCGGCGACGTGCTCGCCGCCGGCGATAGCGGCGGGACCGTGCGGCTGTGGGACCCCGCGTCCGGCGAGCTGCGCCACCAGCTGGACGGCCACCGCCGCGCCGTCTACGCGCTGGCGTTCCACCCGGCCGGGACGCGGCTCGCCAGCGGCGACCGGGACGGGCAGATCCGGCTGTGGGACCCGGTCGCCGGCCAGCCCGCGGGCCTGCTGGCCGGGCACCAGGCCGCGGTGTACTGCGTCGTCTTCAGCCCCGGCGGCGACCTGCTGGCCAGCAGCGACAGCGGCGGGAACATCCAGCTCTGGGACGCGGCGACCGGCCAGTCCCGGCACCAGCTGAGCGGGCACAAGGCGTCGGTGTGGCCGATGGTCTTCCGGCCTGACGGCGGCCAGCTGGCGACCAGCGGCAACGACGGCACCGTCCGGCTGTGGGACCCGGCCGCCGGCCAGCGCCGGCACGTGCTGCGCGGTCACGGGCGGCGGATCACCGGGGTACGGTTCAGCCCGGCCGGTGACCTGCTCGCCAGCTGCGGCAACGACGGCATCGTGCGGCTCTGGCAGCCGGGCACGGGCCAGCGGCTCATTGAGCTGGCCGGCACGGCGGACCGGCTGGTTTCCGTGCTGTTCAGCCCGGTTGGCCAGCGGCTTGCCACGGCGGGCGGCAGCGGGCGGGTGTACTTCTGGAACGCCGCGACCGGTGCCTTCGAGCGGGAGCTGAACGTCGACACCGATCATCTGTGGGCGGAGGCGTTCTCCCCGGACGGCAGCGTGCTGGCCACGGCCAACGACGACGACACGGTACGGCTGTGGTACTGCACGACCGGACGGCACTTCCGGACGTTCGCCGAGCACCGGGGACGGGTGCGGTCCATCGCGTTCAGCCCGGACGGCGCACTGGTGGCGACGGGCTGCGACGACCGTGCGGTGCGGATCTGGGACTTCGAGTCGGGCGACTGCCGGGCCACGCTGGCCGGGCATACCGACCGGGTCTACGCGGTCGTGTTCAGCCCGGACGGGGCGGTGCTGGCCAGCGCGAGCAACGACGGGACGGCCCGGATCTGGGATGTCGCGGCCGGGGTTCCGCGGCACACGCTGGCGGCGAACCGGGGCCGGCTGTGGTCGGCGGCGTTCAGCCCGGACGGCACCATGCTCGCCACCGCGGGCGACGACCTGTCCGTGCGCCTGTGGGACGTGCGCACCGGCGAGCACCTGCACACGCTCATCGGCCACAGCCGGCGCGTCTGGTCGGTTGCCTTCAGCCCGGACGGCACGCTGCTGGCGAGCGCGGGCGACGACGGGGCGGTCGGGCTGTGGGACGTCAGCGGCCGTGAGCCGCCGCGGCTGCGGCTGACCCTGCTCGGCCTCCCGGAAGGCTGGGCGGCGCTGGCCAGCGACGGCCGGTACAAGCAGGAGGGCGAGATCGCCGGGCAGTTCTGGCACGTTGTCGGCATGTGCCGGTTCGGCAGCGGAGAGCTGGACCCGTACCTGCCGACGGTGCGCCGGCTGCCGCTGGACGCCGAATTCTGAGTTGTGCGTGACGGCCGTCAGCCGGCGCTGGCCTCGCGCACCAGCTCGATGGCCCGGGCCAGGGTTTCGAGGCGCGCGTCCAGCGTGGCGCCGGCCGGGTAGAGGCGGACCGTGTCGACGCCGGCCCGGCGCCAGGCCCGGAGACGGTCGCGGACCATCGGCTCGGTGCCGATCAGGGTGGTGCTCAGCACCATCTCGTCGGTGACCAGGCGGGCCGCCGCGTCGCGGTGCCCGGCCTGCCACTGCTCGCGGACCTGGGCCGCGACTTCCGCCCAGCCCTGGCGGCTGTAGGCCTGGTTGTAGAAGTTGGTGCTGGCCGAGCCCATGCCGCCGAGGCTGAAGGCCAGCTCCTTCTTGCGGCTGGCGATCATGGCCGCCACGGCGTCCTCGTCGTCGGCGAAGGCCACCTCGGCGCCCTGGCAGACGTCCAGGTCCGCGCGGGACCGCCCGGCTGCGGGCCAGTCCCTGGTCCAGGTGGGCGAAGTAGGCGCCGGGCGCGGCCTCGGGCACGAAGCTGGTGCCGAGCCAGCCGTCGGCGATCTCCCCGGTGAGCCGCAGCATGGCCGGGGACAGCGCGGCGAGGTACAGCGGGATGGCGTGCTCGGGCCGGGCGGACAGCCGCATCGGCACGGCCTCGCCGGGGCGCGGGATCGTGAACTCGGTCCCGCTGAAGGAGATCTTGCTGCCGTCCAGCGCCTGGCGGATGATCTGCACGGTCTCGCGCATCCTGGCCAGCGGCCGGGCGAACGGCACGCCGTGCAGGCCCTCGATGACCTGCGGGCCGGACGCGCCCAGGCCGAGCAGGAACCGGCCGCCGGACAGGTTCGACAGGGTGATCGCGGTCTGCGCGACGGCCGCCGGGGTCCGGATGCCCAGCTGCATGATGCCCGACCCGAGCAGCATGCGCTGGGTGCGCGCGGCGTAGTACCCGATCGCCGAGGGCGCGTCGGAGCCCCACGCCTCGGCCACCCAGCACACGTCCAGGCCCAGCTTGTCCGCCTCGGCGACGAAGTCGGCCTGCTCCCGCCAGCGGCCGCCGCCGGAGGCCTCGACCGTGGTGGCGGTGCGCATCAGGCCTCGGCCAGCTTCTTGATGTGCGCCAGCGTGGCGGTCATGTTGCGCTCGAATTCGCGCAGCCGGACGAAGACGATCTTCTGCTCCTTGTCCGGCATCTGGTCGATCGCCAGCGACAGGCCGGACCGGCCCGGGCCGAGCTGCATCCACTCCGACAGCTCCGTGCCGCCGCCGGACGGCTCGAGGCGGAACCGCCAGAGCGCGGACGGGTGCGCGGGATCGTCGCCGACGGCCCACCCGAACACGCGTTCCGGCTCGAACTCGACGACGGACGAGGTGGTGGACCACTCCCCCATGGCCTCGTGCCTGCTGCGGCCCCGGAAGCGGGCGCCGAGCGCCGGGCCTTCGGCGCCGTCCAGCCACTGCACGGACTGGAGTTCCTCGCTCATGCCCGGCATCAGGCCGATGTCGGACACCAGCGGCCACACGCGGCCGGCCGGCGCGTCAATCCAGATCCGGGTCTGCACCGTGGGCGTGTCCGCGTAACGCGCGCCAGTCCATTCCATCTCCGGTACGCCGCCTCCCAGCTTGCCCGCCTGCTCGCTTGCCAGCCTGTCAGCTCGCGGTGAGCCTGGCCATGGCCTCGAAGGCCAGCCGGGGCCGCCAGCCCAGGCCCTGGTAGCCGCTGCCCGGCCCGTCGGCCAGCATCGACACCAGGCCGTAGCTGGCCAGGTCCAGGTCGTGGCGGGGGTCAGCGCTGACCGTGTTCCGGTAGCCGGCGAACGTGAACCAGAACGCCAGGTCGAGGCCCTCCTCGGTGAACACCTGGTTCAGCTCCTGCAGATACCTGACCTGCTCGGACTCGTCCCGCTGGTACTCGCCCCTGATCGTGCGGCCGCCGCCGTCCTCGTCGTGGTCAACGATGTCCCAGCCGAGCCCGCCCTTGTCCGCGGCGCCCGCGTACGGGCAGCAGCCGTACTCGGTGGCGGCCACCGGCTTGCCGTGCCGGAACTGCTTGCGCAGGTCGGTACGGAAGGAGGCGGCGTTGTTCGCGTCGCGGTAGGCGTCGACGCTGACGATGTCGAACCGGGACCAGTCGACCGGCTCCCAGGTCCCGGCGGCGTAGGTCAGCGGCCCGCCGAACCGGCCGCGGACCGCGCCGGAAGCCTCGGCCAGGAACGCGTTGAGCCGTCTCGGCATCAGGGCGAACGACGCGTACAGCCGCGGGCTCGGCGTGCCCAGCCGGCGCATCCGGTCGTAGAAGTACGTGCCGGGCAGGAATCCGGGGTTGAACAGGGTCACCTCGCAGCCCATCACGAGCACGACCCTGGCGCCCTCGCGCCGCACCTGCTCGGCCCGGTCTGCGCAGTCGCGGAACAGCCCGATCAGCTCTGCCGTGGTGAGCTCGGGCGGGAACGGCGCGAACCACACTTCGAGCCCCTCGGCCGCCGCGGCCTGCGCGGCAATGCTGATCCGCTCGGGCCGCGACCCGCTGACGCGCACCGCGGTGCAGCCCAGCTCCCGGGCGATGATCCGCATCTCCGCGGCCACCACGGCCGGGTCGAAGTCCGGCCGGCTGTCGTGCTCGCCGGGCAGGAACCCGGTGTCGTAATTGATGCCCTTGCCGCGCATCAGGTGGCCGGGGCGCTGCCGTCCCAGGTGAGGCGCCCGTCCCAGGCGACCTTGCCGCCCTGGATGACGAGTTCCGCCTGCTGCAGGCACTCGATGTCCTGCAGCGGGTCGCCGGTCACGGCCACGATGTCGGCGGCCGCGCCCGGCTCCAGAACGCCGGCCGTCCCGTCCAGCCCGAGCAGCTCGGCGGCCCACACCGTGCCGGCCCGCAGCGCGTCCGCGGCGGGCATCCCGAGCCTGGTCATCTCGGTGAACTCCTCGGCCTGATGGACCCTGGTCCACTCGAACCCGCCGACGTCGGTGCCGAGCACGATCCGGACCCCGGCTTCCAGGCAGTTGGCGAACGACCGCTTATGCGCGGCCACAATGGCCGGGTCGGCGATGACCGAGCCGTGCGCGGCGTGCTCCCGGAACACCAGGAGGGTCGGCACGAAAGCTGTTCCCTTGGCCGCCATCTCCGCCGCCAGGTCGGGTGAGATAGCCAGACCGTGATCGATGGAGTCGACCCCGGCGGCCACGGCCATCTTCGCTCCGCTGAGGGTCAGCGAGTGGGCGGCGACCTTGAGACCCTGCCGGTGCGCCTCATCAACCAGCGCGTGGACTTCCTCCTCGGTCCACACCAGCGGGCCGTCGGGATAGCCGTCCGGGTCCGACGGCGCGCTGAAGCCCTCGCTGACGTAGATCTTCAGGACGTCGATCCCGTAGGCGATCTGGGTCCGCACGGTCTCGCGGCAGGCGACCGGGCCGACGGCGCTGTCGATGCCGACCGGGAACGTCATGCTGTGCGGCAGGCCAGGCAGCGGATAGCGGCCGATCGACCGGATCGCGGGCCCGGCGACGATCATCCGCGGGCCGGGCACCAGGCCCTCCCGCGCGGCGTCGCGCAGGCCGATGTCGTAGTAGTCGGCGCCCTCTGTACCAAGATCGCGGATCGTGGTGAACCCGTGCCGGAGGGAGACGGCCATCGCCTGGACCGCGCTGGCCGCCTTGTGGCCGGGGTTCTCCTCGACCATCTGCCGGGCCAGTTCCAGCTCGTTCGAGCTGGTGCGCAGCAGCACGTGGGTGTGCGCGTCGATGAGCCCGGGCAGCAGGCTGGTGCCGGGCCGTACCAGCACCGGCCAGCCGTCCGGCGCGGTCTGGGTGACGCCGGCGATCAGCCCGTCCTCGACGAGCACCACCGTGCCGTCCGCCCAGGCGCCGGCCCGGGCGTCAAACACCCGGTCGCCGGCGACCGCGAAACGTGACCCAACCACCGAACCCGGACCAGCCGAAGATCCCGTCATGCCGACCATGATGGCACGGCACCCGGTTCAGATGATCATGGTTTGCGGCGTTTATGCTGGTAGCCCGATGACTCTAGCGCTCACTTTCCGTCTGTGGCGATGTCGAGTGCGCGCCTCGCTCTGGCAGAGGCCAGTGGCCCTCGCGGTGGCAGCCCGGCATTGCCGGTTCTCTGGCAGGGGTCAGGGATGGTTCCCGAATGGGCCGAGCGTGCCGTCGTCGACCCGCAGGCTCTCGAACATGACGTAGGCGTTGTCGGCCGTGAATACGTCGGCGGCGGCCAGCCGGCCCAGGTACTTGGCGGTGACCGGGGCGGCAACCTGCGCCGCGGCGGCGTCCAGGTACGCCTTGAAGATCGCCCAGGAGTTGTTCCCGTACCGGGCGAAGAAGGGCGTCGGATCCAGGCTGGCTATGGCGGCGCGAGCGCCGGCCAGCAGGTCCGCGACGTAGGCGATCTGCAGGTTGCCGTCGGCGCGCCGGCCGAGGCGCCCGAGGTGGCCGCCGACGAGCGTCTGCCACGGGTAGCCCATCGCGATGTCCTGCGCGCGGATCCAGCCGGGGATGTCCTGGGAAACGGCGAGGTTCTTGAACGGCACCCAGCCGGGGAAGATCACGTCCACGACCATCAGGGTCTGGTGGTCCGGCGCGTAGATGAAGATGTTGTCCGGGGTGTGGTTAGGCCCGTGGTAGTCAAGGAGCAGCCGTTCCCCGCCCGTCTCCAGGACGTAATGGTCGTCGAACGTGACGGTCGGCGCCGGCCGGTTAGGGTCTGCCTCGCGCAGCAGCAGGCGGCGGCACTCGCTGTGGCCGATGCGCACCACATCGGCGCCCAGCAGGGAGGACGCTCCGATGTGGTCGGCGTGGGAGTGCGAGTACACCAGGTGGGTGACCTTCGCGGGCCTGCCGTTCGCCTGGGTGACGGCGCCGATGGCGCGCAGCAGGTTGTGCCCGATTGTTGGCGGCGCGTCGACGAGGACCACGCCGTTCCTCGTGGTCAGGAACATGGCCTGGTAGACCGAGTCGGTCACCCAGTACAGGTTGCCGTGGATGTTCCCGGCGAAGTAGCCGTCAGCGTTGAGCGCAGGCCCGAGTGCGCCCGGTGGTATCGGCGCGTAGTCAGGGAGGTCACCTGCCGCCGCCGCCCGGGCGTTTCCGGCCAGCGGACCGCCGATCAGGGCCGCGGCGGCCGGCACCGCGGCGGCTGCCCCGGCGGCCGCGAGGAAGCGGCGGCGGCTCGTGGCGTCAGGCTGGCGCCCTGAAGGTGCGGTCATGGCTGTGCCTCCCTGGTCGGGTGCTGACGTCAAACGCTGCCGTCTGCAACTGCCGCCGAAAATTATTGCTTGCGCAAGCAACTATATTTGCAAGCTAGTTGAGACGTCAACTAGCTTCGGTGGCATCGGCCCCGAGCGGCTCGTCAGGGCCCCCGCAGGGCAGCGCCGCCGGGCGCTCCAGCCAGGGGCTGATAACTCGCCTGCGCAAGCAACTAGAATCCCTGACGTGCCGGACCAGCTGCCGCGGGCGCTCGACCCCATGGAGGAGGCCGCATGGCGCGACCTCGCCAGGTTCTTCCGCATCGCGCCCCGTCTCCTCGATGAGGATCTCCAGCGCGGTGCGGACATATCGCTGACTGAGTACACGACCCTGATGAGCCTGTCGGAAGCGCCCGGACGGCGGCTTCGCATGACGGAGCTCTCGAACCACGTGTACCTGTCCGGAAGCCGGACCACGCGCCTGGTCAATGAGCTCGCCGCCAGCGGGCTCATCCGCAAGACGCGCAGCACAGCCGACGCCAGGGGGATCGACGTGTCGCTGACCGCGACAGGCCTGGCCCGCCTGCAGGCCGCGTACCCGGTACACCTAGCGAGCGTGCGGGACCGCGTCCTGCGTCATGTTGACCGGGCTGCCCTGCCGTGCTTCGGCGAAGTGATGGCTGCGATCGCCCGGGCACTGGGATAGCCGGGCAACGGTCACGGGATGACGATCACCGGGTAGTGGTCGTGCCGTTCCAGGGCCTGCGGGACCGAGCCGAGGATGTGGTGGTATCCGTGCTCGGACCGGCCGACGACGATGACGACCGTGGCGTCGGCCCCGCGCTGCAGGCGCAGCTCGTCGGCGGCCGCGATCAGCTGGTCCGCGACCGCGCCGTCACGGCGCTGGAAGTGCCAGTGCTGCGCGGCGTCGCCCAGGCGGCTGGACTGCAGGTGCTCGCGGACCTGCAGGGACAGATCGCGGGCGGCGTCATCAAGGTTCTGGCGCATTTCGGCGACGGCCTGGCCGTTCAGGTCCATGCCCGCGATGACCGGGAGGCGCGCGACGTAGACGATCTCCATGCCGCCGGGCCGGTCACGCAGGAGCCGGGCGGCCGCGTCGACGGCCCGCAGCGAGGAATGTGATCCGTCGAAGCCGACAACCGCGTAGACCGGCGCGTCCGGCGGTGCGGCGAAGGTGCCCGCGGTGGGGCTGGGGGTTGTGCTGACCGCAATCATGGTGAGCTCCTTGATCTGGCGGCCTTGTGCTGCCCTGTAGAGTTGGCAAATACAACACTAGATACTAGGGTTGTAAAATGCAACCCGATGGGGTGACATGACCAGGGAAACCGCTCTCGAGGACCTCTACCAGGGGCTCACCACGCTGACCCGGCGGGCCCGCGACGTTGGCGATGACCTGCATCCCGGCCTGACCCTGGTGGCCTACACGCTGCTGGCGCAGATCGACGTCACGCCGGGCGCGCGCGCCGCCGACCTGGCTGCGCGCTTCTGCCTGGACAAGTCCACGCTCTCCCGGCAGCTCGATCAGCTCATCGCGGCGGGGCTGCTGCGCCGTGACGGCGAGCAGCCGGGCCGCCGCGGCCAGGTGCTCGCCCTGACCCCGGCCGGCGAGAAGCACCTGGCAGCTGCTGCCCAGGCCGTCATGTGCCGCCTCGCCGAACGGCTGGCTGACTGGGACGACGGCGACGTCGCCACCTTCGCCCGGCTGGTCGACCGGTTCAACGAGAGCAAGAACCAGCCCTGACCGGCCTGGCGTGGCGGACCGTCCCGGAACCTGGCTCGTTGAGACTGCATGGCTACCAGGAGCTGCTGTCCAGTGCGGAGGCGATCGCGGCCAGGCCGCGCACAACCGGGTTCTCCAGCGTGCCGACCTCGCTGACCGATATCCGCACGACGTGGCCCTCGTCCAGGGTGAAGGGCATCGGCGGCACCAGGCAGGTACCGGTCGACAGCACCGCGCCCTCCGGGTGGACGTCAGCGAACATCAGGTAACCGACGAGCTCGTCGTAGCGCCGGCGCAGCTGGGCGGTGCTCGCGGCCCCGGTCCACTCCACCGTGCCCGCTCGCGAGATCGTCAGCTCGATGGACAGCGCGTACGGATCACTGATCTCCCACGACGGCCGGATCATCGGCCCGGCCGCGCACGCGCCGAGGTAGCTCTTGGCCTGCGGCAGGTACAGCGGATTCTCGCCCTCGATCGACCGCGAGGACACGTCGTTGCACACCGTGTACCCGGCGATCTCGCCGCCGCTGGTCACCACGAGGGCAACCTCGGGCTCGGGCACGTTGACGGCGGAGTCCTCGCGGACCGCTACCGGCTGGCCGTCGCCAGCCACGCGCCAGGCAGCGGACTTGAAGAAGATCTCCGGCCGCTGCGCGTCGTAGACCCGCTCGTAGACGTCGGCCGACCGCTCGCTCTCCTCGCGGCGGGCCTGCCGGGAGATCTCGTACGTGACACCGCAGGCCCAGACCTCGGTCCGGCCGTCGACCGGCGCCAGCACCGTGACCTCGCCCAGGCCGCACTCCTGGCCGCCCGGGTTCCCGGTCTTCTCCCGGATCTGGTCGAGCGGAAGCGACCACAGCGAGCCCAGGGCCCGCACGCCGGCCAGTTCGGTAACCCGGCCGCCGGCCAGCACCCCCACCCGCACGTCCGGCGAGCCCGTGCGGCGGTATCTGAGGATGTGCACCGCGATCCCCTTTCGTGTTCGGCCGAAGACGGAGGCTACTGGCGGCCAGCGCCGGCGGCAGGCACGGGGACATCACGCCGAAACAAGGAGGCCCTACCATGGCTTCACCTCTGGCCGGCGGATCCCCGCAGGTCAGGATTCTGACACCGAGGCGAGGGGAGCGCGGAAGTGACCGGAACCCGCGGCCGCCGGCTGACCATCGTCGGCGGCGGCGTCATGGGCCTGATGACGGCGTACTACGCAGCGCCGCTGGCGGGTTCGGTTACCGTGCTGGACAAGTCACGGGTCGGTGATCCGGGCACCGCCTCGTTCGCGCTGACCCGGTCGGTGCGCAACGACTACCTCGATCCGCAGTACTCACGGCTGGCCTTCGAGGCCCGGCAGCTCTGGCTGGATCTGCAGCAGCGCGCCGGGGAGCGGCTGCTCGTCGACTGCGGCTGCCTGAACCTGGTCAAGGCGAGCCTGACCCCGGACGTGCCCGCGAGCTACGCCATGCGCAGCTTCGCCGTGCTGGAGGAGCTGCAGCTGCGCTGTGAGGCCCTGCCGGGGTCCGCGCTGGCCGAGCGCTTCCCGCAGTTCGCGGCCGACGGCGGCTGGCTGGACGTCGACGCCGGGTTTGCCGATGTGGCCGCGGTGACGGCCCTGCTGCGATCGGTGGTGCCGGCCCGCGGCGTCGAGATCCGTGAGGAGGCGCAGATCCGGGCGATCACCCGGTCCGGCGGCGGCTGGCAGGTGCAGACCAGCGCCGGGCCGGTCGAGTCCGACGTCCTGGTGATCACTGCGGGCCTGGGCACCAATGAGCTGCTGGAGCTGATCCCCGGCTGCTCGGTCCGGTTCCCGCTCAGCCCGGACCGCCCGATGCAGTCCAAGTACTTCATCCCCGAGCCGGCCGCCCGCGACCGGTACACCGAGGCGGCGCTGCCGGTCTTCGCCTACCTGGACGTCGGCATCTACGGGCACCCGATCTACACGGGGCGGACGCCGGGCGTGAAGATCGGCTTCTACCACCCGCCGGATTCTCCCGTCGTGCCCTCGCCGGTCAGGTCCGTGGAGGACTTCGTGGCCGAGTGCATGCCGGGGCTGCGCGGCGCCGCGACCGTCGATGTCGCCGAGGCCAGCGGCGTCGACACCTGCTTCTACGACCTGGTCGGTGACGACGACTTCATCCTCGGCCCGGTGCCCGGCGCCGGCGGTGTCAGCGGCAGCGTCTTCGTCGGCGTCGGCTGGCGCGGCACCGGGTACAAGTTCGCGCCGTGGGTGGGCCGGGTGCTGGCTCAGCTCGCGGTCCAGCAGGGCACCGTCTACGACATCAGCCGCTTCACACCGGGCCGGTTCGCGCGCAGCGCTCAGACAGGAGGGACAGCAGCATGACCGCAGGGCAGCGAATCGAAGGACAGGGCACCGAAGGGCGGGGCATCGAGCAGCGGCTCGCGGAGGGTCCGGTGCTCGGGGCCGAGGGCTACGTCTTCGAGCTGGAGCGCCGCGGTTACATCAAGGCTGGCCCGTACGTGCCCGAGGTCGTACTCGACTTTCCCGGCGCGGTGCTCGAGCTGCACCGGGAGTTCCTGCGGGCCGGGGCGGACGTCATGGTCGCCCTGACGTACTACGCGCACCGGGAGAAGCTCCGCCACATCGGCCGCGAGAACGACCTGGAGGCGATGAACCGCAGCGCCGTCCGGCTGGCCCGGCAAGCAGCGCAGGAGGGCGGCGCGCTGGTGGCCGGCAACGTCTGCAACACCTGGGCCTACGATCCCGCCGACCCGGCGACCCGTGCCACCGTGCGGGCGCAGTACACCGAGCAGCTCGGCTGGGCGGCCGACGAGGGCGTCGACTTCGTGATCTCCGAGACCAACGACTACCTTGGCGAGGCCCTGATCGCCCTGGAGGTGATCCAGGAGCTGGGCCTGCCCGCCATGGTGACGCTCGCCTCGACCCAGCCGGAGTCGACCCGCGACGGCTACGACTACGTCGAGGCGTGCCGGATCCTGGCCGATCACGGGGCCACCATCGTCGGGCTGAACTGCGACCGTGGCCCCGTGACCATGCTGCCGCTGCTGGAGCGCATCCGGGCGGCCGTGGACTGCGCGGTGGCCGCGCAGCCCGTGCCGTACCGGACGACCCCGGCGATGCCGACGTTCGTGTCGCTGCGCGGCGACGGCGTGGACCGCGTGTTCCCGCTGGCGCTGGAGCCGTTCTCGTGCACCCGGTTCGACATGGCCGCCTTCGCGGGGGCCGCCCGCGACCTGGGCGTGAACTACATCGGGGTGTGCTGCGGCGGGGCGCCGCACCAGGTGCGCGCGATGGCCGAGGCACTCGGCCGGGAGGTCCCGGCGAGCAAGTACGCCCCGGCCATGGAGCTGCACCCCATCCTCGGCGCCGCCGGCGCGGCGGCCGACGCGAACGTCCTGGCGGCCTGGAACGTGGCGGGCTGAACTAGCTGGCCGGGAACATCGGCCGGGCCGGGCCGTTAACCGGACAGGCCCTCGGCGAACGCAGCCAGCTCGCGGTTGAAGCGCCCGGCGTCCTCGGCGAACGGCATGTGGCCGGCGCTCTCGTACCAGGACGGAACCGCGGCCGGGCAGTCCTGCAGGGTGCGGTCGGCCATCGAGGGCAGGACGATCTCGTCCGCGCGGCCATGGGTCACCAGCACCGGCACCGAGAGGCGCGCGAGAACGTCTGCGCCATCGACCTCTCGCGCGAAGAGCGCGCCCCGGACCTGGGGCGGCACGACCATGTTCCAGGACAGTGCTGCGCTCCAGAGCTGGTCGTCGAGAGGCCGGGCGGTGCAACGGCGCAGGAACCGCTGGATGGCGTCGATGTTCGTGCGGAGATCCGGGTCGCACGCGCCGCGTGCGTTCTCCAGCAAGCCGGGGCCGATGTGGTCGTACTCGGGCGGCTTCATGAGCACGGCAGCACCCACGAGATTGAGGCCTGCGATGCCGGCCTCGCCGTGGGCGCGGACGTAGTCGGTGACGATGAGCCCGCCATACGACCAGGCGACGAGCACGGGGCGCTCGAGGCGGGTCTGGTCGATGACCGCTGCGAGGTCGTCGGCCCAGAGCTGCTCCCTGGCGTAGCTGCCGGGGTGAAGCGGCTTGTCGGACATGCCGTGGCCGCGGATGTCGAACGTGATCATCCGGAAGCGTGCGGCGAGCTCGCTGCCGACCTGGCCGCTCCAGCACAGGTCGCACTGTGACCATCCGTGCACGAACAAGATCGCCGGGCCATCCGGGTTCCCCCATTCGCGGGCGTGGAGCCTGACGCCCCCGCTGCCGAGAACGTCGTACTGGCGAACCGGTGTTGCTGGTGCTGTCTGCGCCCGCTGCAGGGTGAGATCCCGTGCCATGTCGTGCCTCCGTGAGCTGGAGAAAGGCTGATTGTCCGTCTGCTCCCCCGAGGCTAGGCACGGCTCACGGCACCGATCATCGGCGTCACCACCCAGCCGCGCAGCCGACGGTGGCGGCGTACACGCAGCGCAGTTTCAGCGCGGCTGCCCCCGGGGCGGGGTCCGTAGCTTGATGAACGACACCGCGGCGGCAGCACGGGCCGCCTTTCCCGACAGGCGCAGCTTCGCGTAGATGTTCGACAGATGCCGCTCGACCGTGCGGATGCTGAGACACAGGCGCTCCGCGATCGCCTCGTTGGTCAGCCCCGCGGCCACCAGTTCGAGCACTTCCAGTTCGCGCGCGCTGAGCCCGGCGGCGGACGCGGAAGGAGCCGGAGCAGGGGCCCCGGACGGGCCGAGGAACCCGCGGAACGCGGACACGAAGTGCTCCCAGGCCGGCTCGTCGGCGAGCAGGATGTGGTTCGCCGAGTCGAGCAAGACCAGGCGCGCGTCCGGGATGAGCGTGGCCAGCAGCCGGCCCTCCTCGGCGGGCACCACGCGATCGCCGCGCGCATGGATCACCAGCGTCCGGGCGGCGATCCGCCGCGCGGCTGCGGTGACGTCGACCGCGCCGCGCGCCTCAAAGAGCCGGACCGCCGCGCCGGGCGCAGTCGTCGTCCGCAGGAGTTCGTCGTGCCAGGCCATCTGCGCGGGCGTGCCGTGCGGCAGGAAGAGCATGCTGAACACGTGCCGGAACGCCGGGTCGTCGGTAGTCCACCCCGCGCGGATGGCCGCGACCAGCGCCTCTTCCTGCTCGCGCTGTCCGCGCAGCCGCCGGCCGCGGGCGTAGCCGCCGTACAGGACGAGATCGGAGACCCGCTCCGGGTGCCGCGCGGCGTACGCCACCGCGATCGCCGCGCCCTGCGAGACGCCGAGCAGCGCAAACCGCTCCAGGCCGGCGGCGTCGATGACCGCCTCAAGGTCACCGACCCAGGTCCCGACCGATGGATCGCCGGCTTCCGCATCCGAGAGGCCGCAGCCGCGCTCGTCGTAGCGCAGGACCGTGTGGCTCTCGCCAAGCCGGTCGAGCCAGTGGCGCCAGACCGGGCTTCCCCAGTCCAGCTCGAGATGGGTCAGCCAGGTCGCGACCCGCACAAGCGGCGGCCCGCGGCCGTGCGTGGTGTAGGCCAGCCGCGCGCCATCCGGCGCGGTGCAGAACCGGATCTCAGTCACGATGCGCGCACCCTTGATCTGCCGGGACTGCCAGCCTACAGCGGGTTCCCAGCAGCGGAAGAGCCGTTGTCCAGTGCGGGGCATAACCGCGGCCCGGGCAAAGTTCAGTCGGGCTGCGGGACGAGCGAGGCGGACGTGATGCCGGCCATCGCGGCGAGCTCGTCGTTGTCCGATGTGTCGCCCGAGACGCCAACGCAGCCGACGACCGACCCCGAATCGTCTTTGACGAGCACGCCGCCGGGGACGGGCACCAGCCGGCCGCCGATCGCGGCCGCCGCGGCCGTGATGAAGTACGCCTGCTGCTCCGCCCGGGCCATGAGGGACCGCGATCCCATGCCCAGCGCGAGCGCCCCGTACGCCTTGCCGAAGGCGATCTCGAACCGGTTATTGGACGAGCCGTCTTCCCGCTCGACGCTGACCACATGGCCGCCCGCGTCCAGCACCACCACGGTCAGAGGCTTCAGGCCGTGGTCCCTCCCTGCCGCCCGCACGCCCGCGGTGATGGACTTGGCGGTCTCCAGGCCGATGCTCACACGTCACTCCTCTGGTTTGCCCAGGTACGCGACGGTTGCCTATCCCCCGAACCGAACCCACCTGGCATGCTGGCGATCATGCTTCCCTCGCGGATCCCGGCCACGGACTACCACACCGGCGGGGAGCCGTTCCGGATCGTGGCCGATCCCCCGGTGCCGATCCCGGGCCGGACGGTGGCCGAGCGGCGGGCCCGGGCGATCGAGGATCCTGCCGTTCAGGGCCTGCGCGCGGTGCTGTGCTCAGAACCGCGCGGCCATGCGGACATGTACGGCGGGTTCATCGTGCCACCCGACGACCGGGGCGCTGACCTGGGGGTGCTGTTCTGGCATAAAGACGGCTTCTCGACCGCCTGCGGGCACGGCACCATCGCACTCGGGGTCTGGGCGGTAGAAACCGGCCTGGTCACGGCCCCGCGGACCGGCAGTGCCGACGTGGTGATCGATGTGCCGTCCGGACGGGTGACCGCACGGGTACACCGCGACGACGCGCGGGTGGTCGCCGTCGATTTCGTCAACGTCCCCAGCTGGGTGGTCGCCCGTGACGTGCCGGTGACCACCTCCCGTGGTGAGGTCCGCGTGACCGTGGCCTACGGCGGGGCTATCTACGCGACCCTGCCCGCCGCCCAGCTTGGCCTGACGGTCGCACCCGGGCATCTTGGTGACCTCATCGCCCTCGGCCGCGAGATCAAGTGGGCCCTCAACGACGCCGAGCAGGCCGTCCATCCGGCCGACCCGCGCCTGAACGGCATCTACGGCACCATCTGGTTCGACGACCTGGATGATGCCGGAGGGCAGGTGCACCAGCGCAACGTAACCGTCTTCGCCGACGGTGAGGTCGACCGGTCCCCCTGCGGTTCTGGCACGTGCGCCCGGCTCGCGATCCTGGCCGCCGACGGCCGCCTGTCCGCCGGCGCCGTGCTGCGGCACGAGTCCATCATCGGCAGCACGTTCACCGGGACCGTGCTCGAAACCGTCGACGTCGGTGGGCGCCCCGCCGTTATCCCCCAGGTCACAGGAACGGCGTACCGCACTGGCGAGCACGTGTTCACGATCGACCCCCACGACCCGCTGGTCCCGGGATTTGTGCTGCGCTGAGGATCCTTAGGTACGGTCAGCCTGCCGCCGTGACGCAGTCCGCGAGCACTGCGGGTGAGATGTTCCCGCCGGACAGCATGAGCGCGGTGACACCGCTGATCGCGCCGATTCTCCGGTCCATGATGGCCGCCAGCCCTACCGCGGCCGACGGCTCCACGACGACCTTGAGCGTCAGCACCAGTTCGCGCACCGCAGTGCGGATCGCCGCCTCGCTCACGGTGACGATCCGGACGTCCGCCGAGCGGATCATGTCGAAGTTCAGGCGGCCGGGCCGGGGGGCGGTCAGCCCGTCGGCGATCGTCGGCGGATGGTCCACTTCCGTCGGCTCGCCGGCCTCCAGCGAGCGCACGATCGTCGGCACCAGGTCCGGTTGCACACCGACGATCTCGATCGCCCGCCCGGCCGTCTCGGCCGCGAGGATGGCCCCGGCGAGCAGACCGCCGCCCGAGCACGGCACGACAAGCCGCTCGGTACCGGGCTCCTGCTCCAGCAGCTCAAGCGTGGCGGTGGCGGCCCCGGCCACGACATAGGGATCATCGAAGGGGTGCACGAACGTGTATCCGTGCTGATCTTGCAGTTGCGCAGCGCGGCGGAACGCACCGGCCGCGTCCAGAACACCCTCTTGCACCACCGTGCCACCCAGCGCCCGCACGGCGTCCACCTTGGCCGGCACAGCGCCCTCCGGCATCACCACCGTGACCCCGGCGCCCAGCGTGTGCCCGGCGAAAGCCAGCCCGAGCGCGGCGTTGCCCGCGCTCACGGTCAGCAAGCCGCCGGCGAGCGCCTCCGGGGGCAGCATGCGGACCCGGTTGAGCGCACCGCGCACCTTGAACGACCCGGTCAGCTGCAGGCACTCGGCCTTGGCCACCAGAGGGCAGCTGGCCCGCTCATCGAGGGCCATCGAGCGAAGGGCCGGCGTACGGACCACCACGCCCCGCAGGTATTCCTGCGCGCTCAGCACATCGTCAGGCCGCGGCCGCGGCACTGCCTGCACGCCCGTCACTGCCCCTCCGCGTTCACCGTACCGACCACGCGCGACCAGCTAATGCCCTGACCTGGGTGGGCGCACTTTGGACTTCTTGCGGGCCCCGCGACTGGCGATGCCCGTGCAGGCGCTTGTACGCCCTGCGACTCGCCATGTTCGCAGCTGTCATACAGTCCCCACCGTGGCCCTCGGCGCGCCACGCGGTCCGCTGGGTTCGAACCAAGGACTTCTCGCTTGTAAGGCGAGTGCTCTACCGCTGAGCTATGCACCCGTGATCGGCCGCGCTGCGGCGGCGATCCGGGACAGCGTACCTCCCGGCGCGGTCTGCCGGGGAGGTGCGCCGGCACCGCCAGTGTGCATATCATTGACTATGGCAACTAGTTCTGTGCTCCAGTCAACTACATCCGCGGCAGAAGACAGGGTCGCCGCCGTCCGGCAGTTCAGCCGCTACTACACCAACGTTCTCGGCCTCCTGCAGGAAGGCCTCCTGGACACCGAGTTCTCCCTCACCGAGGCCCGGGTGATCTTCGAGCTCGCCGCCGTCGGCCAGGCCGACGCGGCCAGCCTGAAGCGCCGCCTCGACATCGACCCGGGCTACCTCAGCCGCCTCCTCGCCCGCCTCGGCAACGCCGGCCTCATCTCCCGCCAGCGCGACCCCGAAGACGGCCGCCGCCAGGTCATCGAGCTGACCGCCACGGGCCAGGCCGCCTTCGGCACCCTCAACGACCGCTCCGACCGCCAGGTCCGCGACCTCCTCGCGACCCTCCCCGAGGACGCCCAGCGCCGCCTCACCGGCGCGATGGCCGCCATCGAGGACATCCTGAGCGGCCCCGCCGGAAGGACCAGGCCCGCCGCCTACCTGCTCCGCTCCCCCGGCCCCGGCGACCTGGGCTGGATGGTCAGGGCGCACGGCGAGCTGTACGCGCGGGAGTACGGCTGGGACCCCACGTTCGAGGCCCTGGTCGCCAGGATCGTCGCCGACTACGCCGGGAACCACGACCCGCGCCGCGAAGCGGCCTGGATCGCCGAGGTGGACGGTCAGCCGATGGGCTGCGTCCTGTGCGTCCGCAAGGACGACGACACCGCCCAGCTGCGGATTCTCCTGGTCGACCCGGCCGCCCGCGGGCTCGGCATCGGCGCCCGCCTGGTCTCCGAATGCCTCACGTTCGCCCGCCGCGCGGGCTACCAGCGCATCGTGCTGTGGACCAACGACGTCCTCACCGCGGCCCGCCGCATCTACCAGGCGGCCGGCTTCCGCCTCACCGGGGAGGAGCCGCACCACAGTTTCGGTCACGATCTGGTCAGCCAGACCTGGCAGCTCGATTTTTAAGGATTACGCGACGCTGGGTGCGGGCTGGGGTCAGAGCAGCGCGCTCGTCCGCCGCGTATGGCCGAGGACCCTCTCCAGGGCCCGCTCGACGTCCTCCGCAAGACTGCCGGCGGCGGCCGGGCCGCCCGGCCCGGCGGATGACACCGGATCGCCGGAGACGGCACCGGAGCCGGCCACGGGGCCGTCCGCCGCGTCACCGGGGTCCCGGACCATCCCGCAGTCCCGGCACTCGATCTCGCCCAGGCGGCGGACCAGGTGCACGCCGCCGCACACCGGGCACTGATCGAGTTCAGCCATCCAGTCGAAGGATCCCTGGCAATCCGGGCAGATGAGCACCTGCCGGCCGTTCCGGACCCCGCGCTTCCACGGGCTTTCCCCCCGGTCCGGGTCAACCTGCCGGAGATCACATCGATAGCAGGGCATCACGCCCGTCCTTCTCTTAGTCCCCGCAGCGGCGGCCCCGGGACCAGCCCGGGGCCTGCAGCACTCTAGAGGCTGGCCAGCGCCGCCTGGTAGTCGGCGATGTCGCGCGCCTGCGGTATGGGATTCACAACCTTCCAGCGAACGACGCCATCTTTGTCGATGATGAACGTCCCGCGGGTCGCGATACCCAAATTCTCCTCGAACACTCCGTACTCTCTGGCGATGCCGCCGTGCGGCCAGAAGTCCGACAGCAGGCCGAAGCCGAACTTCTCCCGGTCTGACCAGGCCCGCAGCGCGTAGCCGGAGTCGACCGAGACCGTGAGCAGGGCCACGTCGTCGCGGTTCGCCTCGGGGAACTCGTCCCGCAGGGCCTGCATCTCGCCGCTGCACACACCGCTGAAGGCCAGCGGGTAGAAGACCAGGACCACGTTCTTCTCGCCGCGGAAGCTGGACAGCTTGACGGGCGTGCCGTGCTGGTCCCGCAGCTCAAAGTCCGGGGCCTGGTCGCCGACCTCAACTGCCATGGCCGGTCCTTTCTTGTGGGGGGATTTCGGGGAACGAGCCCCAGTCTCCCACTGTGCTTGCTGGCTCGCTCGCCTGGGGACGGCCTGCCGCAGCCTCGGCCGCGGCACGCGAGGACAGCCCGGCTCGCGAGTCACGGCCGTGCCGACAAGCGACGCCGCGCGACGAACGGCCAGTCATCTGGCCAGATACCGGCCGGGGCGCACCCCGGCGCTTCACAACTCAGCGGCGGGCCTTGGGCGCCACCAGGCGGGTGCCCGACCAGTCGCGGGCCGCGCTCACGCTCGACGTCTGCGACAGCCCGGCCGTCGGCGCCGCCTCACCGATCTCACTCGGCTCGACGTGGCCCTCCCGGCCGGCCTTGGGGGTGAGCAGCCAGATGTAACCGCCGTCGGCGAGCGGGGTGAGGGCGTCCACGAGCGCATCGACAAGGTCGCCGTCGCCGTCCCGCCACCACAGCAGAACGACATCCACGACGTCGTCGTAATCCTCGTCGACTAGCTCGACATTTTCCCCCGCCGCGATAGCGTCGCGCAGCTCGTCGTCGCAGTCATCGTCATAGCCGATCTCCTGCACCACCTGGCCCGGCTTTATTCCGAGCCGTCCGGCCAAGTCGCGCTGATCCTGCGCTTGGCCTGCGGTCGCGCTCACTAACGCCCTCCCTGGTTCCTTTCCCGCAGCCCGCCCCCGGCTGCCCTGGCCCGGCCGCGGGCCGTAGCTGGGGTCAGACGCGGCGTTTGCGGCATCGGCACTTCTTGATGGGACAGTCCACACTGGGTAGCGGCGGTACGCAAGTCACAATTCGCCCACAGTTCAAAATCCGCGATCACAATTTGATCCACGGAACGCCGGCTGCAGCGGAGCCGCCCGGGCCGGCGCTGTCCCTGGCCACCGGCCTGACCACCAGGTTACCCACCGGTAGAGATGCACTAGCCGTCGTCGGGTATGAAGATTGAGGTGGACAACTGCGAACGCAGCCAGCGGCGAAAACGCGCCGCGGCATGACGATTCGGGGGCCGGTGTCCAGCCGGCCGCCGTAGGAAGGCGAGGACCCCCCGTGGCCTCCGGAAGCCAGCGCTTCTCGATCATCAGCGACGGCCTGCCCAGTCAGCTGCCCGACATAGACCCCGAAGAGACCCGCGAATGGGTCGAGTCGTTCGACACGGTGGTCAGGACCCGCGGCCGCGCCCGCGCCCGCTACGTGATGCTCAGGCTGCTGGAACGGGCCCGTGAACAGCAGGTGGGCGTGCCCGGCCTGCGCAGCACCGACTACATCAACTCGATCCCGCCCGAGCGCGAGCCGTGGTTCCCCGGCGACGAGTACATCGAGCGGCGGATCCGGGCCTACATCCGGTGGAACGCGGCGGTCATGGTGTCCCGGGCCAACCGGCCCGGCATGGGAGTCGGCGGGCACATCGCCACCTACGCCTCGGCGGCCAGCCTCTACGAGGTCGGCTTCAACCACTTCTTCCGCGGCAAGGACCACGGCGAGTCCGGCGACCAGGTGTTCTTCCAGGGGCACGCGGCGCCGGGCATCTACGCCCGGGCCTTCCTCGAGGGCCGGCTGACCGAGCACCAGCTCAACGGGTTCCGCCAGGAGCTGTCCCACCCCGGCGGCGGCCTGCCGTCGTACCCGCACCCGCGGCTGATGCAGGAGTTCTGGGAGTTCCCGACCGTCTCCATGGGCCTGGGCGCGATCAACGCGGTCTACCAGGCCCGGTTCAACCGCTACCTGCTGGCCCGCGAGCTCAAGGACACCAGCCGGTCGCACGTATGGGCGTTCCTCGGCGACGGCGAGACCGACGAGCCCGAGGTGCTCGGCTCGATCGGCCTGGCCGCCCGCGAGGAGCTGGACAACCTCACCTTCGTGATCAACTGCAACCTGCAGCGCCTGGACGGCCCGGTGCGCGGCAACGGGAAGATCATCCAGGAGCTGGAGGCCCAGTTCCGCGGGGCCGGCTGGAACGTGATCAAGGTCATCTGGGGCCGGGACTGGGACCCGCTGCTGGCCCAGGACGTCGACGGCGTCCTGGTCAACAAGATGAACACCACCCCGGACGGCCAGTTCCAGACCTACGGGGTCGAGTCCGGCGCCTACATCCGGGAGAACTTCTTCGGCGGCGACCCGCGGCTGCGCGCGATGGTCGAGCACCTGTCCGACGGTGACCTGCGCGGCCTGTCCCGCGGCGGGCACGACTACCGCAAGGTCTACGCCGCGTTCAAGGCCGCGACCGAGCACGTCGGCCAGCCGACCGTGATCCTGGCGCACACGATCAAGGGCTGGACGCTCGGGCCGGACTTCGAGGCCCGCAACGCCACCCACCAGATGAAGAAGCTGACCGTGGCCGAGCTGAAGGAGTTCAGGGACCGGCTGTACCTGGACATCCCGGACTCGGCGCTGGAAGCCGAGCTGCCGCCGTACTACCACCCGGGCGAGCACTCCGACGAGATCACGTACATGAAGGAGCGCCGGGCCGCGCTGGGCGGCTACCTGCCCCGCCGGGTCGTGCGCGCCCGGCCGCTGACGCTGCCCGCCGACCCGGTCTACGACGAGCTGCGCCGCGGGTCCGGCAAGCAGGCGGTGGCCACCACGATGGCCTTCGTCCGGCTGCTCAAGGACCTGATGAAGGACCAGGGCATCGGCGACCGGTTCGTGCCGATCATCCCGGACGAGGCGCGCACGTTCGGCATGGACTCGCTGTTCCCCACCGCGAAGATCTACTCACCGCACGGGCAGACCTACGAGGCCGTGGACCGCAACCTGCTGCTGTCCTACAAGGAGTCGGCCAAGGGCCAGATCCTGCACGAGGGGATCAGCGAGGCCGGCGCGATGGGGTCGGTGATCGCGTCCGGGACGTCGTACGCGACGCACGGCACGCACATGATCCCGGTCTACGTCTTCTACTCGATGTTCGGCTGGCAGCGGACCGGCGACCAGATGTGGGCGTTCGGCGACCAGCTGGGCCGCGGCTTCCTGCTCGGCGCGACCGCGGGCCGCACCACGCTGACCGGTGAGGGCCTGCAGCACAACGACGGGCACTCGGTCCTGCTGGCCTCGGTCAGCCCGGCCTGCGTGGCCTACGACGCGGCCTGGGCGTACGAGCTGGCCTACATCATGCGGGACGCGCTGCGCCGGATGTACGGCTCGACCGCCGAGCACCCGGACGGCGAGAACATCTTCTACTACCTGACGATCTACAACGAGCCGTACGTGCAGGCCCCCGAGCCGGCCGGCTTCCCCGGCGGCACGGCCGCGCTGGAGCAGGGCATCCTGCGCGGCCTGTACCGGTACGCCGCGGCGCCCGGCGGGGACGCTCCCGCCGCGGGCCAGGACAGCGAGGACGGCCAGGACGGCAACCCGGCCGACACCGCCGACCTGACCAGCGTGTTCCAGCAGATCCGGCAGGACGTCGCGGGCGGCGGGCCGGCCGGCGGCCGCACGGCCCCGGCGGCGGCGAAGCCCGGCAACGGCTCCGACCGGCCCCGGGCCCGGGTGCTGGCCTCCGGCGTGGCGCTGCGCTGGGCGCTGGGCGCGCAGAAGCTGCTGGACGAGGACTGGGGGGTGGCCGCCGAGGTGTGGTCGGCCACGTCCTGGACCGAGCTCCGGCGCGACGCGATGGCCTGCGACGAGTGGAACCTGCTGAACCCCGACGCGGAGCACCGGGTGCCGTTCGTGACCCAGTCGCTGGAGGGCAGCACGGCCCCGGTGGTCGCGGTCAGCGACTGGATCCGGGCCGTGCCGGACCAGATCTCCCGCTGGGTGCCCGCGCCGTACACCTCGCTGGGCACCGACGGCTACGGCTTCTCCGACACCCGGCCGGCCGCCCGCCGGTTCTTCCACGTGGACGCCGAGTCGATCACCCTGGCCGTGCTCAGCCAGCTGGTCCGCCAGGGCGAGGTCAAGCCGGAGGTGCTCGGCCAGGCGATCAGCAAGTACCGGCTGGACGTGGCGGTCAGCGAGCTCGGCTGACCGGCTGGCCACCATCCGGTCCAGCGGCCCGGCACCCGGGCCGCTGGACCGGGCAGATGACACGGGTACAGGAAATCCGCGGATTGTCGGTAATCCGGGCTGGGAGGCTGACCATAGAGGCCGCACCGCGGCGCGCACGGCGCCGTGGCACCGCCCCCGGAGGAGCCGTGCCGCAGAGCCAGACGCGCTGGCTGCGTACCCGCTTCTACCTCAACGCGCACCGGCACGAGCTGGCGCTGGCCGCCCAGGACCTGTACCCGGCCGCCTGGCGGGTGGCGGGCACGCCGTTACTGGCCGGGCCCGGCTGGCTGCCCGGCGCCCCGGTCCCGCTGGACCGGGTCACGCTGACCTGGCGGCCCGGCCGGCATCGCAAGGGCACCGACGGCACCGGCCCGGAGTCGGCCGCGATCCGGCCGCCGGCCAGCGACCGCGGCGAGCCGTTCGCCTCCTACTCCGCCGCGCTCGGCGCGCTGGCCAGGCCCGGGCTGTACGAGAACCGGCTCTGCTACCGGCTGCTGGACGCGGCCGCCTCCCCCGCCGCCGCGCACCTGGCCTTCGGCGAGGGCAGCTACTTCGAGATGATCAACATCTCGGAAGCCGTGGCGCACGAGTACGCCGCTGCGGTGCTGGACCGCCCGCACCCGGCCGGACCCGGGCCCGGGTCCGGCTTCTGCGCGGCGCCGGTGCACGGCGAACTGCCGGTGGCCATCTCGCTGACCGGCAATCCCGGCGCGGCCAGCACGCTGCCGCTGCGCACCAGGATCGGCAACCCGGCCGACCCGCGGCGGCGGCCGGTGATGACCGCGGTCACCACGCTGACCCTGCGCGCGGACCGGGACGCGGGCGAGGCCAGCATGGTCCTGCTGTGGCGGGACCCGTCCCAGGTGGCCAGCGGCGGCGGGCTGTACCAGGTGGCCCCGGCCGGGATGTTCCAGCCGTCGCATGACGCGCCGTGGAACCTGGCCAACGACTTCTCGCTGTGGCGGGCCATCGTCCGGGAGCTGGCCGAGGAGCTGCTCGGCCGCGGCGAGGACTACGGCAGCGCCGGCGCTTCGATCGACTACGACGCCTGGCCGCTGTACGCGGCGCTGTCCCGGGCCCGCCAGGCCGGGCAGGCCCGTGTGTTCTGGCTGGGCATGGGCGTGGACCCGCTCAGCCTGGCGGCCGACCAGCTGACCGTTCTCGTGCTCGACGCGCCCGTGTTCGACGAGCTGTTCGGCTCGCTGGTGCACGCCAACGAGGAGGGCCGGGTGGTGGCCAGGGAGCCAGACGCCGGACCTGGCGCGGCCGCCGGGGTCGGCTTCACCGCGGAGAACGTCAAGCGGTACAGCAGCGACGAGCCGATCGTGCCGGCCAGCGCCGCGCTGCTGCGCCTGGCCTGGGAGCACCGCGATCTGCTGTGCTAGCTGGCGAGCGCGGGCCGCATGAGCGCTGCCTGCTGCTAGCGCTCGCGCGGGCCGGAAAACCAGTTCACCGCGGAATGGCCCGGCCGTCGAATACTGACGTCATGACCAGACCGGTGAGCAGCGACGACATCCGCGAGACGTTCCTGCGGTTCTTTACCGCACGGCAGCACCTCCGGATCGCCGCCGCCTCGGTTGTCCCGGTCGGCGACCCGACCCTGCTGTACGTCAACGCGGGCATGGCCCCGCTCAAGCCGTACTTCACCGGCGAGGCGATCCCGCCCGCGCCGGATCTGTGCAACATCCAGCCGTGCGTCCGCACGATCGACATCGAGGACGTCGGCGACCGGCACCACCTGACGTTCTTCGAGATGCTGGGCAGCTGGTCGGTGGACCACTACGGCCGGGAGCGGGCCGTGGAGCTGGCCTGGGACCTGCTGACCAGCGGGTTCGGGTTCGCGCCCGGCCAGCTGTACGTGACCGTCTACGCGGGCGACAGCCGCCGGGGCGTGCCGCCGGACGAGGTCAGCGCGGCGGCGTGGGAGCGGACCGGCGTGCCCCGCGATCACATCGTCTGGCTGGGCGAGGACAACTTCTGGACGGCCGGGGAGACCGGCCCGTGCGGTCCGTGCACCGAGGTGTTCTTCGACACAGGACCGGGGAACGGGCCCGCGTACCAGCCGGGCGGCGAGTTCGACACCGCGGGCCGGTACATCGAGATCTGGAACGCGGGCGTGTTCATCGAGTACCAGCGGCGGGCGTCCGGGGAGCTCGAGCCGCTGCGGTTCGCCAGCGTGGACACCGGCTCCGGGCTCGAGCGGATGGCGATGGTGCTGCAGGGCCGCGAGTCCGTGTACGAGACCGACGTGTTCGCGCCGGTCACCGCGGCGGCCCGGGCGGTGCTCGGCAGCGCGGCGGCGGAGCGTGACGTCCGGGTGGTGGCGGACCACGTCCGGTCGGCGGCGTTCATCCTGGGCGAGGGCGTGACCCCGTCAAACGAGGGCCGCGGATACATCCCGCGGCGGCTGCTGCGCACCGCGATCGCGCACGCGGTCCGGGCCTCAAGCAGCGCGTCCGGCCTGCGGGAGGTGGCCAGCGCGGCGATCGGCGTGCTCGGCCCGCACTACCCGGCGCTGGCCGCGCAGCACGGCACGGTGCTCGCGCTGCTGGACGCCGAGCAGCGTGACTTCGGCGCGGTCGTGCGCCGCGGCCTGGATCAGCTCGCCGCGCTGGGCACCGGCCCTGGCGGCCAGGTGTCCGCGCAGGATGCGTTCACCCTGCACGCGACCCACGGCCTGCCGGTCGACCTGATCAGGGATTTCGCGGCGGGCCGCGGCGGCTCGGTGGACGAGGCCGGGTTCGCGCGGCTGCAGGCCGAGCACCGGGAGCGGTCCCGGGCCACCGGCGGCCGCGGCGACGAGCGGGATGGCGGGCCCGGCCCGGACGGCCCCGGCCTGGAAGGCCCCGCCCCGGCGGCGCTGCGCACGGTCGCGGCGTCCGGGCCGCCGCCGACGGAGTTCCTCGGCTACGGCCAGATCAGCGCGACCGGGCGGCTGCTCGCGCTGGCGAGCCTGGACGGCCAGCCGGTCACCGGCCTGGCCGCGGGCGAGCGCGGCCTGGTGGTGCGCGGACCGGACCCCGTTCTACGCGGAGGGCGGCGGCCAGGTCGGCGACACCGGCGAGCTGACCACGCCAGGCGGCTCAGCGGCCGTCCTGGACACCCAGTCCGCGGACGGGCGGTACGTGCATCTGGTCGAGGTCGACAAGCGGCGAGCTGCGGGCTGGTGACACCGCGGAGCTGACCGTGGACGCGGACCGGCGGCGCGCGACGGCGCGCAACCACTCCGCGACCCACCTGCTGCACGCGGCGCTGCGCCAGGTGCTCGGCCCGGCGACCCGGCAGGCGGGCTCGCTGGTCGCGCCGGGCCGGCTGCGGTTCGACTTCACCGCCCCGCGGCCGCCCAGCCGGGCCGAGCTGGACCAGGCGGAGCGGCTGGTCAACGCCGAGGTGCTGGCCAACGCGGACCGGCGCACCGACGTCCGGCCGTACGCGGACGCGGTCGGCAGCGGCGCGATCGCATTCTTCGGGGACAGCTACGGCGACCAGGTCCGGGTCGTGTCGTTCGGCGGGTTCTCCGCCGAGCTGTGCGGCGGCACGCACGTCACGCGAACCGCGGAGATCGGGCTGTTCCGCATCGTCAGCGAGGGCAGCATCGGCGCCGGGGTGCGCCGCATCGAGGCGCTGACCGGCGATGCGGCGGTGGGCTGGACGCTGGACCGGGACCGGCTGCTGGCCGACGCGGCGGCCCGGCTGCGGGTGCCGCCCGAGCAGCTGCCGGACCGGGTCAGCGCGCTGGCCGCGCGCGGCCAGCGCCGCCGGCCCGCGCCGTCCGGGCCGCTGGCCGGCCCCGGGGACGTGGCGGTCAGCGGGTCCGGCACCCGGTACGTGGTCGCCACCAGCCCGGACGGCGACCTGCCCGGGCTGCCCGCCGCGGCCCGGCGGCTGAGCGGCGAGCTGGACGCGCTGGCGATCGTGCTGCTGCCCGGCGCGGGCAACGGCGGCCTGCGGGTCGGCGTGGCGGTGCCGCCCGGCCTGGCGGCGGCGCTGGACGCCCGCCGGGAGCTGGACCGGGTGCTCGCGGTGACCGGCGGGCGGGGCGGCGGCAGCGCCGTGTTCGCCCAGGGCGGGGGGCTGGAGCTGACCGACCCTGGCGAGGTGACCAGCCGGATAACGGATGCGTACTCCCATTCCTGACAGAAGCTGTGCCAGCCCGCTCGCTCCCGGGCCGCTGGACACGGCGCCTTCCCTCCTCACTCCCTGCGTCGCTCCTTCGTCGCTCCTCGTTCGCTCGTCAGTCCAGGCGCCGTCGCGGCCCTCCCGCTCGCTCGGGGTCGGCTGCGCCGACGGGCCGTCCTGGCGTTCAGGGGGGTTTCGGCTTGCGGGCACGTGGGAGGCTGAGACCGTGCAGGCGCTACCGGAGACCGGCGTGGCGCGGCCGGTCAGCGAGGAGACGATCCGCAGTCTCGAGGCGTCGATGAGCGACCTCGGCGCGGCCGCCATCGCCTCGATGGAGTCCCGGCTGCCCTGGTACCGCCGGATGTCGGCGGAGCACCGGTCGTGGCTGGGCCTGGTGGCGCAGGCGGGCGTGGCGGCGTTCGTGGACTGGGTGAAGCACCCGGGGCGCGGGCGGCCCGCGGTGGCCGGGGAGATCTTCGGCACCGCGCCGCGCGAGCTGGCCCGTGCGGTCAGCCTGCAGCATGCGGTGGAGATGATGCGGGTCATCATCGACGTGGTCGAGGCCCAGGTGCCGCAGCTGGCCGCGCCGGGCAACGAGGCCGCGCTGCGCGAGGCCGTGCTGCGCTACACCCGGGAGGTGGCGTTCGCCGCGGCCCAGGTGTACGCGCGGACCGCGGAGGCCCGCGGCGCGTGGGACGCCCGGCTCGAGGCGCTGGTCGTCGACTCACTGGTGCGGGGCGAGACCGACGAGGGCCTGGGGTCCTGGGCGTCGGCGCTGAACTGGTCGTCCGCGCCGGTGTCGGTGATCGCCGGCCACGCGGACCCGGGCACCGAGCCGGAGGGGCTGATCGACGAGCTGCGCGCGATCGCCCGGCGGGCCCGGCTCGACCTGCTGGCCGGAGTGCACGGGAGCCGGCTGGTGGTGGTGATCGGGGGCACCGACGAGCCGATGCGCGCGGCCAGCCAGCTGGCCGGGCGGTTTGGCCCCGGCGCGGTGGTGGTCGGCCCGCCCGTGCCGGACCTGCCGTCGGCCACGGTGTCGGCGGGCGCGGCGCTGGCCGGGCTGCGTGCGGCCGCCGCCTGGCCGGAGGCACCGCGCCCGGTGGAGGCCGCCGACCTGCTGCCGGAGCGGGCGCTGGACGGCGATCAGGCGGCCCGCCGGGAACTGATCGAGGATGTGTACGAGCCGCTGCTGGCCGGGGGCAGCGCTTTGGTCGACACCGTCACCACCTTCCTGGAGCAGGGCAGCTCGCTGATCGACACCGCACGGATGCTGTTCGTCCACCCGAACACGGTGCGTTACCGCTTGCGCCGGGCCGGTGAGCTGACTGGCCTGCTGCCGACCAACGGCCGGGACGCGTTCGCGCTCTGGATGGCCATCGTCTACGGGCGGCTAGCGGGCAAGGACACGTGAATTGTAGGTTTCGTACAGCAGACCGGCGCAAAAGTTCGTGCGGTTCGTCATTCGTATAGCGGACTCCTACAGTGCACGCTTGGGTGATGCTGCTGATCACTGCCCCCGGCCAGGGCGCCCAGGCCCCGGGGTTCCTGTCCGCCTGGCTGGAACTGCCCGGCTGGGCCGACCGTCTGGGGGCCTGGTCGGAGCTGGCCGGGTGTGACCTGATCCGGGCCGGCACCACGGCTGGCGCGGACGAGATCAGGGATACCGCGGTGGCGCAGCCGCTGCTGGTCGCGGCGGCCGTTTCCGCTGCGGAGGAGCTGTTCGGCGGGCTTTCCGCGGCCCCGGAGAAGGCCGGCGGGGTGGCCGGGCACAGCGTCGGCGAGCTGGCCGCGGGCGCGATCGCGTCGGTGATCAGCCCGGCGGACGCGATGCGGCTGATCGGGATCCGCGGCCGGGCGATGGCCAAGGCCGCCGCGGTCACGGACACCGGGATGACCGCGGTGCTCGGCGGGGCCGAGGATGACGTGCTGGCGAGCATCGAGAAGCACGGGCTGACCCCGGCGAACGTCAACGCCGCCGGGCAGATCGTGGCCGCCGGGACCATGGACGAGCTGGCCGCGTTCGCCGCGGACCCGCCGGCCGGGGCCCGGCTGCGGCCGCTGGCGGTGGCCGGCGCGTTCCACACCCGGCATATGGAGCCCGGCCGTGGCCGAGCTGGAGGCGGCCACCGCGGACATGGATGTGCACGACCCGGCGCTGCCGCTGCTGTCCAACCGGGACGGCGCGGTGGTCGCCTCCGGGGCGGACTGGATCGACCGGATCGTCAACCAGGTCAGCGCCCCGGTCCGGTGGGACAAGTGCATGGCCACGATGGCCGGGATGGGGATCACCGCGCTGATCGAGCTGCCGCCCGCGGGTACGCTGACCGGGCTGGCCCGGCGGGCGCTGCCCGGCGTTCAGCTGCTCGCCCTGAAGACCCCTGATGACCTGGCCGCGGCCCGGCAGCTGATCGCCGAGCACGGCCCGGGCGGCGCCGGAAGCAGCCAATGAAAGGCAGGCCCCACATGCGCGTATCCCAGGGTGCTCCGGGCGCCCGGATCCTGGCCTTCGGCGGCTACCAGCCTGCCCGGTCGGTGACCAACGACGAGCTGGCCCAGACCATGGACACCAACGACGAGTGGATCAGGTCCCGGGTCGGCATCGCCAGCCGCCGGATCGCCGCGCCGGACGAGAGCGTGGCGGACATGGCCTGCGCGGCGGGCGGCAAGGCGCTGGCCGGCAGCGGGCTGTCCCCGTCGGACATCGACCTGGTGATCGTGGCCACCTGCACGCCGGAGACCCAGATCCCGAACGTGGCCGCCACGGTGGCCCGGCGGCTCGGCATCATCGCGCCCGGCGCCTACGACCTGAACGCGGCGTGCGCCGGGTTCTGCTACGCACTGGCCTCGGCCAGCGACGCGATCCGCACCGGCTCCGCCGGTCACGTGCTGGTCATCGGCGCAGAGAAGCTGTCCCAGTGGGTCGACTGGACCGACCGGTCGACGGCGATCATCTTCGCGGACGGGGCCGGCGCGGCGGTGGTCGGGCCAGCTTCCGAGGAGACCGGGCCCGGCATCGGGCCTGTCGTGTGGGGCAGCGCCGGCGACATGGCCGAGCGGATCTACGTGAAGGACCGCAACTCGTTCATCCACCAGGACGGCCAGGCCGTGTTCCGGTGGGCGACCACGGCGCTGCACCCGGTCGCTAAAGCAGGCGTGCGCGGCCGCCGGGATGGACCCGGCCGAGCTGACCGCGTTCGTGCCGCACCAGGCCAACCTGCGCATCATCGAGGCGATCGCCCGCAAGCTGGGCGCGCCGCAGGCGAAGGTGGCCGACGATATCGTGACCGCGGGTAACACCTCGTCTGCCTCGATCCCCCTGGCGCTGTCCCGGATGATCGAGCGCGACGAGGTGGTCTCCGGGGACACCGCACTGCTGATCGGCTTCGGCGCGGGCATCTGCTACGCGGCGCAGGTCGTCAGGCTGCCCTGACGGCGCCCTCATCCGGGGGCCGGGCGGTCCCTGGATGAGGGTGGGGCCGGCTATCAACGAACACATCGCTAAGGAGACACGGGCACATGGCCATGACCGACCAGGAAATTCTGACCGGCCTCGGCGAGATCATCGACGAGGTGGCCGGCGTCCCGGCCGAGGAAGTCACCCCCGAGAAGTCGTTCGTCGACGACCTCGACATCGACTCGCTGTCGATGGTGGAGATCGCGGTGGCGGCGCAGGACAAGTTCGGCGTCGAGATCCCCGATGACCAGCTCAAGGACCTGACCACCGTCCAGGACGTGATCGAGTTCGTCCGGAAGGCGGAGGCTTCCGCCTGACCTGGGGAGACGCCAGCGCGGCGTCCCGGCGGGAGGGCCGGGGCGCCGCGCCGCACCCAACCCGAGGAGCACAGTTCGATGGGCACTGACCCGAAAGTTGTCGTCACCGGTCTCGGCGCGATCACCCCGGTGGGCGCCGACACCGCCGCGACCTGGGAAGCACTGGTGGCCGGGCGCAGCGGTGTCACGGCCCTGACCGACGACTGGGCCGCCGAGCTGCCCGCGCGGATCGCGGCCTGGGCCGCGGCCGACCCGGCCACGCTGATGGAGCGGGTGCAGGCCCGCCGGATGGACCGGTGCGAGCAGTTCGCGATGATCGCCGCACGGGAGGCGTGGGCCGACGCGGGCGCGCCGTCCCCGGAGCCGGAGCGGCTCGGCGTGGTCGTGTCCAGCGGCATCGGCGGGGTCGGCTCGACCCTGGCCGCCTACGACACGCTGAAGGAGAAGGGCTGGCAGCGGCTGTCGCCGTTTAGCGTGCCGATGCTGATGCCGAACGGCCCGGCCGGGTGGATCGGCATCGAGCTGGGCGCCCGGGCCGGCGTGCACACAACGGTCAGCGCCTGCGCATCCGGCGCCGAGGCGATCGGCTACGCGATCTCGATGATCCGGTCCGGCCGCGCGGACGTGGTGCTGGCCGGCGGCACCGAGGCCGCCATCCTCCAGCTGAACCTGGGCGCGTTCGCCGCGATGCGGGCGCTGTCCACCAGGAACGACGAGCCCGAGCGCGCGTCGCGGCCGTTCGACAAGGGCCGGGACGGGTTCGTGCTCGGCGAGGGCGCGGGCATGGTGGTGCTCGAGTCGCAGGAGCACGCCGCCCGCCGTGGGGCGCGGGTGTACGCGGTCGCGGCCGGGGCCGGGTACTCCAGCGACGCGCACCACATCGCCCAGCCGGAGCCGGACGGCACCGGGATCGTGCTGGCGATCGAGCGGGTGCTGGCCGACGCGGGCGTGTCACCCGAGCAGGTTGTGCACGTGAACGCGCACGCCACCTCGACGCCCGCGGGCGACGTGGTGGAGGCGCTGGCCATCTCCCGGGCGCTGGGCGACGCGGCCAGCGGGGTCGTGGTGTCGGCCACCAAGTCGATGACCGGGCACCTGCTCGGCGGGGCCGGCGCGATCGAGTCGGTGGCCGCGATCCTGGCGCTGCGCGACGGCGTGGCCCCGCCGACCATCAACCTGGAGGACCCGGACGACGACGGCGGGCTGTCGATCGCGCCCGAGGCGCGCGAGCTGCGCGCGCGCAGCAGCAAGCCGATGGCGGTGCTGAACAACTCGTTCGGGTTCGGCGGGCACAACGTCGCGCTGATCTTCACCGCCGCCTGATGGCCGGGCGGGAGCCCGGCGCGCGGCCGGTGCACGGGCAGGTGTGCTACCTGCAGCTGCCCGCGGACGACGTGGCGCACTGCGCTCAGTTCTACGCCGCGGTGTTCGGCTGGGAGTTCGGGATGCACGGGGGTTCTGAGTTCAGCGCGCCGGGCGTCATCGGGCAGTGGGTGACCGAGCGGAGCGTGGCCGGGGCCGATGCCGGGCCGCTGCTGTGGGTCTGCGTCGACGGCATCGACGACGCGCTGGCCCAGGCGCAGGTGAACGGCGGGGCGGTCGTGGACCAGCCGTATCAGGACGGCGGGATGCGCTGGCTGGCGACGGTACGGGACCCGGCGGGCAGCCTGGTCGGCCTGGTCCAGCTGGGGCCGCGCTGAGACGCCGGCCGGCCCCGGCGGCCGGACAGCCCGGGGCCGGCCGGTCAGCGCGTTACTCCAGGCAGCGCTCTCTTACGGAAGGGCGCTGGCGGCGCGGGTGTAGCTGTCCAGCGCGGTGTCCCAGAACCGCGGCACGTCGATGCCGGTGGCGACCAGCGCGTTCCACTGCTCGGCCGGGGCGGCGAAGTCGGTCACGGTCATCCCGGCGGTCAGCCGCCCGGTGGTCTCGACCTGGACCTGCGCGGGGGTGAACGAGAGCAGCCCCGGCTCGGCCACATGGGCGACGGCGCAGACGTCGTGCACGGCCGGGCCGTCCGGGACCTGGCCGCCGCCGGGCGGCGGGCCCGGGGCCCGGTAGCCGGCTATCACCGGCAGCATCAGGTCGTCGGCCAGCCGTCCCAGGGTGCCGAGCCTCGCCCGGACCGCGGTATCGGCCCGGGCCCGGAGCGTGACGTCCAGGCCGACCATGGTCACCGTCCAGCCCGCGCCGAACACGATCGCGGCGGCCTCCGGGTCGGCCGCGATGTTGAACTCGGCAGCCGGGGTGACGTTGCCGCGGCCGGACGAGCCGCCCATGATCACGAAGTCGCTGACCTCGGTGGTGAGGGCCGGGTAGCGGCGCACGGCGAGCGCGATGTTGGTCAGCGGGCCGACCGCGATCAGCGTGATCTCGCCGGGCGCGGCGCGGACCTGGTCGATGATGAAGTCGGCGCCGTGGCCCGGATCGGGGCCGGTGGCCGGGTCCGGCAGCTGCACCTGGCCGAGCCCGGACTCGCCGTGCACGTCGCGGGCGTCGATCGCGGAGCGCAGCAGCGGTCCCGGGCTGCCCGCGACGACCGGTACGCCGGTCACGCCGAGGAAGTCGCGGATCCGCAGGGCGTTGGCCGTGGTCTTGTCCAGGCTGACGTTCCCGGCCACCGTGGTCAGGCCGGCCAGCGCCAGGCCCGGGTGGCCGTGCGCGTAGACCAGCGCCAGCGCGTCGTCGATACCGGGATCGCAGTCAATGATGATCTTCCTGGCCGTCACCGGAACATCCTCGCATTCCGGGCGCGGGCCCCGGTCAGCCCGCCCCGGGTCAGAGCGGTGCGCCCAGCGGGCCGTACTCGGCCTCCAGCGAGCGGGCCCAGTGCGCGGCGAAGTCCGGCTGGCTGCCGTCCGTGTCGGTGAAGCCGTACTCCTGGTAGAGGCCCCAGGTGGCCAGCGCCCGGCCGGACCTGGCCAGCACGTCTGGGTCGGCGGCCAGCGCCGCGACCGCGCGGCCCAGGTAGTGCGGGGTCTCGGAGAACGCGAAGTTCGGGTCCTTGGCCGCGCCGTCCCGCCAGTTCTCCTCGGTGACGCCGAAGTGCTCGAGCATGGCCTCTGAGCGCAGGAAGCCCGGCGTGATCGCGACCGCGGCGATCCCGAACGGCCTCAGCTCGGCGGCCTGAGCCACGGCCAGCCGGATCACCGCGGACTTGGCCAGGTCGTAGAAGAACGAGCCGCGGTAGCGGGCCGTGTTGCCGTCGGTGACCTCGACCACCAGCCCGCTGCGCCGGGCCACCATCAGCGGCAGCGCGAACCGGCTGGTGATGACGTGGGTCTCCACGGCCTGGCGGAGCAGGCGAAGGCCGTTATCCAGGTCCTGCTCCCACAGCGGGTGCTCCCAGTCGGTCAGCGGGTCGCCGCCCCAGACCGAGTTGACCAGGATGTCCAGCCGCCCGCCCTGCTCGGCCGCGATCCGGTCGGTCAGCGCCCGGACCTGGCCCGGGTCGCTGTGGTCGGTCCGCACGCTGATCCCGGTCCCGCCCGCCTCCGTGACCTGGGCCGCGGTCTCCTCGATGGTCTCCGGCCGGTCCATCCCGGCGCGCCCGTCCGCGCTCGACCGCCCGGTCACGTACACGGTCGCCCCGGCCGCCCCCAGTTCGACCGCGATCCCCCGGCCGCCGCCCCGGGTCCCGCCCGCAACAAGCGCCACCTTCCCGGCCAGCGCCCCGCTGCCGTCACCCATCTGCACCCTCCTGATCAGTTCTCTTCGTCTGCCTGGCCGTTGGCAGGCAGGTACGCCGCGAGGACCGCGGCGATCTCAGCGGCCACCCGGTCCGGCAGGGCCCCCTCGCGGTCCAGGGCCCAGGTCAGGCCGGCGCCCGCGATGGCCGACTGGATGGACCTGGTCAGCGGGCCGGCCTGGCGTCGGCCCGCAGCTCACCGGTATCGACGGCCTCCTCCAGCAGCGCCGCGATGGCCCGGCCGTGCGCCTCGTGCACGGCCAGCGCGGGCTCGTACAGCTCAGGGTCGGTCAGGTCCAGGCAGAGGAACGCGAGATGGTTGGCGAACCGGTCCGGCGTGGTCATCGGCGCCAGCCGTCCCACCGCTAGCGCGGTCAGCGCGGCCAGCGCGCTGCCGTGCTGCCGCCGGGCCTCCCGGGCCTGGCCCCGCGATCGTGCCGGCGCCGGCATCGGTCGCGCTCTGCCGGGCCAGGGCGAGCAGCAGGCCGCGCTTGGACCCGAACCGCTGCACGAGCGTGGCCGGCACCAGCCCAATCTCGCTGGCCACCGCCGCCAGCGTGAACCGGGCCGGCCCGGTCCGCCCGATGACCTCCGCCGCAGCCCGCAGGATCGCCGCATCCTCCATCCCCCGCGGCCGTCCCGCCACCATCGCCTCCCCTGCCGCACCGCGCTCCACCGCGGCCGGCGCCGTCCGGAATTAATAACTGAATCTTCATTTATTAAATCATATGCGAGGATCGTGGACCATGCCCTGGTCTGACGATGTGCTGCGGGTAGGCGGCCGCCGGGTCGGTTACCGGCGGTCCGGCGCGGACACCCGGCCCGCCTTGCTCTACCTGCACGGCGCGCCCTCGTCACGGGCCGAACTGGGAGACTACGAGCCGGGCCTGCTGGAAGAGCAGGGCATCTGCGCGGTAGCGGTCGACCGGCCCGGCTACGGCGCCACGGATCCTCTCGGTGACCTGGACCTGCTCGCCCGCACCAGGGACGCCGTGGCCGTGGCCGGGCACCTGGGCATGACGCGATTCGCGGTCCAGGGCACCTCGGGAGGCGGGCCATATGCGCTGGCCTGCGCGGCCCTCATGGCAGACCAGGTTCAGGCCGTGATCCTGACCTCGGCGGGCGGCCGGATCAGCGAGGAGGGCGGATTCGACGGCATGCCGGAAGGCACCGCCGAAGGCTGGCGGCGAACCTGGCGCGACCCCGGGAGTGCCCGGTCCCGGCTCGAGACGGCAGCGTCAGATTTGCGCGCGGACCCGGTGGAGAGCCTGCGCAGGCTGACCCGCGGGTGGCCCGCCGACGAGCGCGAATGGCTCGAGAGGCACAGCACGGCCGAGGCCGCGAACATGATGGAGGCGACGCGGCAGGGCGCGGCCGGCTGGTGGGCCGATGGCCAGGCCTACGGCCAGCCGTGGCCGTTCGATGTCGCTGATATCCGGGCGCCTGTCCACGTGTTCCACGGTGACAGCGACACGCTGGCGCCCCTGCCGGTTCTCCGGCGAAGCCTCGCCCGGGCCGGACGGGTGACGGAGGAGCGCATCTACCCGGGCGGCCACCATTTCGCGCCCTGGGCGACGCGGGAACGCCAGGCTGCGATGCTCGCCGTCATCCCCGGCTGAGCCGTATGCCGATACATCGCTAAATCGACTTAGCGACTTCCCGCCGCCCGGGAGCGCGGCCTGCCAGCCTGCCGGGTCAGCCGGTGGCGTGGAGCCAGCGGACGGGGGCACCAGCGGCGGCGTGGCGGAACGACTCGAGCTCGTCGTCCCAGGGGTCACCGAGGAGCAGGCACAGCTCCTCCTCCAGCGACCCGCCGAGGGCCGGATGCCGCGGGCCGTGCGTTTCCCGCAGGTCGCTGACGCTGTCCCCGTTGTCGGCCGCCAGCCGGAGACCAGCGACTGCGGCCGGGCGGCTCGCGGCGGCCAGCGCGAGCACGGCCCGCAGCCGGGTCTCGGGGATCATGATGTCGCCGCTCGCCGTGGTGGTCGCCGAGAACAGCCCCAGGGTCGGCGTGTAGCTGTAGCGCACCGCGTCGCAGCCGGGACTCGCTTCCTCGGTCACCTCAAACCGCAGGAGGTTCCAGGTAGCCAGGGCGGACGTGATGGCCCCGCCGGTGCCGGCCGGGCCCTGCCAGGCCAGCTCAGTGCGGAGCATGCCGGGAGAGGCGGGCTGGTCCACCCACGGCAGGGTCACCGGCACGCCTAGGACGCCTCCGACGGCCCACTCGATGTGCGGGCCCAGCGCCGGGGGCGCGGAGTGAACGTGCAGCACACCACGTACGGTCACGTGACCTCCCTGCCAGCGGACGAGGTGCGTCTTCCCCAACGACCTCGGCGCCCGCACGGAGCGGTGACAGCCATGGCTGCTGCCGATCTGGTTCCTCATTGTGCCCCAGCAGATGCCCCGGTTCCAGCATTTGTTCGAGCGAATATGCGAATGCCCCGGCCACGCCGGCGTGTCGCGTTGATCTCGCCGGCGTGTCGCGCTGGACGACTGGCGCAACACTGTGCACAGTAAGCCGGCGATCGCCCCGCCGCCGGCCGCCCACCCGGCCGCACCCGCCGTCCGGGCCAATCCGGTCTGCCGCGGCCCGCAAATCAGCGCCGCCGATCCGGGCCGATCCCCCCGATCACATGATGTGATATTGGGGTGAATCCGGCAGACCGGTCCCCCGTGCAGCCGGCCTTACCAGAGCCGGCCCCTGCCCCGCTCCGGCCGGCCCGCGCCAGACCCGCCGCCCCGGCCGGGCTCACCGGGCGGGACGCCGGGCGGCTGCTGTTCGTCGCCGAGATGCACGGCGTCCAGCTGGACCTGCTCGCCGCCCTCATGCGCACCTCCGGCACCAGCACCCGCACGATCGTCAGCCGCTGGCAGCAGCAGGGCCTCGCCGATACGGCCCGGCTCGGCCCGGGTGCGCCGTGGGTCTGGCTGACCCGGTCCGGCCTGACCACCTGCGGGCGCCCGTACCGCGCGATCCCGCCCGCGCTGTCCCGGCTGGCCCACCTGCGCGCGGTGACCGCGGCCCGGCTGGCCCTGGAGCGGGAGCCCGGGTGGCGGTCCGGCGGCGCCTGGTGGCGCAGCGAGCGGCGGCTGTCCGCACGGCTCGGCGCCCGCGGCGGCCGCCGCGACCATCTCCCGGACGGCGAGATCCACTGGCCCGACGACAGCCCGGCCGGGCTGGCCTGGGCCGGTGAATGCTGGGCGGTCGAGGCCGAGCTCACCCGCAAGACCGCCGCCCGCACCACCGCGATCATGCGCGAGCTGCTGACCAGGACCGGTGACTACGGTGTCCCGGCCGCCGAGGTGCTGGTTCCCGGTCTCCGGCCGCGGCACGATCGCGTGCTGTACCTCTGCTCGCCCGCGGCCCGCCCGACCGTGCAGCGGGCCCGCGCGGCGTTAGCCGGGGCCGACGCCGCCCGGGTCGAGATCAGGCTGCTCCCGGAGTCCGCCCGGCTCAGCCCGGGGGACGGCCAGTGATCCGCCGCTACCTGGCCTGGCGGTTCGCCGGCTGGCTGCTGCCCGCGGCCTGGCGGCTGACGAAAGCCCTGGTCCTGGCCGCGGTGGCGCTGGCGGCCGCCCCGGCCACGCTGGTCGCCGCCGCCGCGGTCACCCTCGCCTGGCGGCGCGGCTGGCCACCCACCCGGCTGGCCCGCGCCGCAGCCGCCTGCGCTCCGATGCTGGCCGTCTGGCTCGCCGCTACCGCTATAGCCGCCGGGACCCTGGCCGCACTCCCCGCCGCGCCCTACCGCGCCTGGCTGGATATGTGGCACGACGCCGCCGCGGGCCGGCCGCTGCTGGCTGCGGCGGTGATCGCGCCGCTGGCGATCCCGGCCGGGCTGGCGGCCGGCGCGCTCGCCTGGTCGCGCCGGATCCGGGCGATGGAATCCGGCAGCAGCGGCCTGTCCCCCGCGTCCGCGGTGGCGTTCGACCGGCGGCAGTGGCGGCATCAGGTCGCCACCGCGCGGGCACGGATAGCCGCCCCCGGATCCGTACCGCTGATTAAGGGTTACGGTTCCGTGGTCGCGGGTGCCGTGATCAGGACGGTGAACCATCGCGCGGGGCCGGTCGCCAGCCTCCCGTACCAGCGGATGCGCTCCCACCAGGTGGTCATCGGCGCCACCGGCACGGGGAAGACCACGCTGCTGTTGCGCTTGTGGGCCGGGTTCATGGCCGCCGCGCAGCAGCGGTACGCGGCCGGCCAGGGCCCCCGCCCCCTGCTGGTCGTGCTGGACTGCAAGGGCGGCGCGGACGCCCGCCGGATCGCCGACCGGGCCCGCCGGGTGCTGCGCGAGGCCGGCGCCCGGTCCACCGCGGTGTGGCCGGACGAGGCGCGGCTGTCGCTGTGGGACCTGCCGCCTGGCCCGCTGACCACCACCCTGCTGGACCTGATCGAGCACGGCACCGGCGCCGCCGCGTACTACACCGACGTGATGGAGGCGCTGGTCGCGCTGGCGGTGGAGGCGCCGCCCGGGCCGCCGCGCAGCGCGCAGGAGCTACGGGACCGGCTGGACGCGGGCTGGCTGTCGCTGGCTTACGCGGCCACCGGCCAGCCCGCGGACCTGGCCCTGATCCGGTCCTCGGCCCGGTTGCTGCCCGACATTGCGCTGCGCTACCGGGCCCTGTTCCGGCGGCTGGGCGCGGGCCTGGACGGGCCCGGCGGGTTCGGGGACGCGGACGCCTGGTACTGCATCCTGGAGGGAACGTCGGAGCCCGCGGTGGCCGAGGGCCAGGCCCGGGCGCTGACCGACCTGCTGGCCCAGTTCGCGACGGGCGGGCCGAACCGGGAGATCCTGCTCGCGGTCGACGAGTTCAGCGCGGTGGCCAGGCGGCTGCCGATCTGGGGCCTGTACGAGCGGGCCCGCTCGCTGGGCCTGGCCGTCCAGGTGTCCGCGCAGTCCTGGCCGGGCCTGGCGGGAACTGAGGACGAGCGGAACAGGATCGCCGCCGCGGCCGACGGCGGCCTATGGCTGCTGCGGACCCCGTACCCCGAGCCGGTGACCGCACTGGCCGGCCAGCGGAAGCTGACCGACACCAGCAGGAGGCTGCGACGGTCCCGGGTGTGGTCCGAGGAGGGCCAGGGCCGCACCGCACTGGTCCCGGTGGCCGACCCGGCGCTGATCCGCAGCCTGGACACCGGCCAGGTGGCCTACATCTACCGCGGCGGCGTGACCTACATCCAGGTAAAGCGCCTCATCGGCAGCCCGCCCGCCCTGCCGCCAGCCACCGCGAACGCCCCGCCGATCGCGGAACCCGAGACCGCCGCAGCAGCCGCGGACGGGACGCCAACCCGGCCGCCCATCGCCCCACCCGCCTGGGCCACCCGGGCAGCTGGCCCGGTCTGGCCCCTCCCCTCGGCCCAGCCTGCCAGGCCCAGTCCGCCGTTCGCCGGGCCACCGCATCCCGTGCCGGATGGACGACCGTCAGGGGTCAGCGAACGGCCCGGCCCGCCCATCCGCGCCGGGGCCAGCTCCGGCCGCCCAGCGCCCACCCGGCCTGACCGCCTTCCTGGACGCCGCCTTCGGACCTGAACCGCCAGCCCGCCCGGGTGGGTCAGATGGGGCGGAGGGCGAACGGTGATGCGGAGCTGGTCCCGAGGGACGCGCCGGCAGGCTGACCGAAGCGGGGCGGCGGGAATCTTCGGGGCCCTGGGGCTGGCCGCGGACCCGGCGCTGGCCGACGACGAGGTCCGGATGGCCTGGCGGCGCGTGGCGGCAGCGACCCACCCGGACCGGGCCGACGGCGGTGACCCGGCCGCCTTCGCCGCCGCGGCCGCCGCCTACAACCTGCTGCGAACCAGGTCAGGCCGCAGCGAGGTCATGGCCGACGCGGCGGAAGCTGCGGGGCCCACGCCACCGCCCGTCCAGCGGCAACGGGGCGTGCGCTGGCTGGCCGTGCAGGCGGCCAGGCTGCCCGGACGGATCAGCGCCGGGCGCCCGTTGCGGCTGATCGCGCGGTTCGCGGTCGCCGTGGCGCTGAGCGCTGCGGCGCTTACCGTGGCAGGCAGCGCGCCCGCGGGGCCGGCTCTGGTCACCGGCGCGGTGACGTGGCTCGTGCTCACTGCCCGCCGCGACCTGGCCCCAAGCCCAGCCCAGCCGCAGCAGCCAGGCCCGGGCCAGCCCTGAGAGCTAGGGCGTGGCCACGAAGCGGCAAGGATGTGCCATCGGAGACTTCTACCTCCCCGATGGCACATCCTCGCTATTGGGCTGGCGCCGGCCGGCCCGGGCAGTCGGCTGCGGTGGTCGGCTGGAGTGGGCTGCCGTGGCTACGGGCGGCGGTAGTGGTGCGGGCGGTAGCGCAGCCACAGGAAGGCCAGGATCGCGATCAGCAGCCACGGGGTGAAGAAGATGTGCGTCACGATGTGGCCCACGATGACGGCGATGATCACGAACAGGATCAGCTCGACCGGGCGGAAGCGGCGGCGTCCGCGCGGCAGGCGGTCCGGCCGGGTCGGCTGGCGCGGCGCCGGCGGCGGTCCTGAGCGGCCGCCGGGCAGGGCGGCTAGCGGGCTGGGCAGGTCGTCCAGCAGGCCGGTGAGGTCGCTGCGGGTCTTGGCCTGCATGGCCTGGTCGAGCCGGTGGTTGAACTCGGTCTCGTCCAGCCGCCCCTCACCGTAGTTCCGGGACAGCTCGTCGGCGACCTCGTTGCGCTCGGCGTCGGACACCCGCATTCCGGCGTCCGCCGCGGAAGGGTAGCCGCGGTACCGGGTCCAGGCCGGGCGGCTGGGTGCGGACATGGTGATCGGTCTCCTCTTCAGGGATAGCTGGGTTCTGGGATTACCGGGAGCGGTCCTGCCAGCGGCGCATGTACTCGCTGGCCATGGACTCGGCGGCGCCGTCCTCGGGGATCAGCAGCCAGCACGCCAGGTACAGCGGGACGCCGACGCCGCCGACGACCGACAGCACGGCGAACACGATGCGGACCAGGGTGACGTCAACGTCGAGGTAGCGGGCCAGACCGCTGGCCACGCCGGCCAGCATCTTGTCGCTGGGGTCGCGGCGCAGGCTCTGCGGCGCGGGCTGGTGGGAGGTGGTGGTCTCGGGGTGGGAGGTGATCGTGTCGTTCATGGCTCCAGCCTGCCTGCGCGAGCCGCGCCGGTCGATCGGGATCACCCCCGGTTAACCCCCTGACCTGCACCCTGAGCCCCGGCCCGGCCCAGTCAGGGAAGACCCTGATAGCGGCGTGCGGCGGCAGGCGGGATGATGGGGGGATGAACGAGCCGTCACGTTCCGCGCCCTGGCGGCCAGAACCGGACGGCCACTTGGCCGACGACGACTGGGGGCGCCGCTGGCCCCGCCGCCGCCCCCGGTGGGCCCGCGGGCCGCGCGACCCTGGCCCGATCCGCCGCCGCGCTACCAACCGGATGCTCGGCGGGGTGGCCGAGGGCCTGTCCGCGCGCACCGGCATCGACCTGATCACGATGCGGGTCCTGATCGTGCTGGCCACGCTGATCAGCGGCGGCGCCGGCGCGGCCGCCTACGTGATCGCCTGGCTGCTGATCCCGGAGGCCGGCCAGGACAACGCGATCATCAGCAAGGCACTGGCCGACAAGCGGGGCATCGCGCTGGCGGCCGGCATCGGCTCCCTTCTGATCGTCCTGCTGATCTTCGCGTCCGCGGCGGGCATCAGCTGGATCGGCGGCATCGCCTGGGCGCTGACCATCACCGTGGTCGGCATGGTGCTGGTCGTCCGCAACGCGACCCCGGAAGAGCAGGCCACGATCCGGCGGCTGGCTGAACCGCTGGCCGGGCTGACCGAGGGCCGCCGCCGGTCACAGACCGCGCTCCGGCTGGCGATCGCCGTGGTGCTGCTGGGCATCGGGCTCGGCCTGCTGCTCTCGGCCGGGCACAAGGCCAGCGCGCAGGTCAAGCCGGTGAGCGGGGCCGTGCTGCTGCTGGCCGCGATCGTGCTCGTGCTCGGCCCCTGGTGGCTGCGGATCGCGCGGGACCTGGTGGTCGAGCGCCAGGCCCGGGCCCGGGCCGAGGAGCGCGCCGACATGGCGGCCCGGGTGCACGACTCGGTGCTGCAGACGCTGGCCCTGATCCAGCGCCGGGCCAGCGACCCGCAGCAGGTCATCCAGCTGGCCCGGGCGCAGGAGCGGGAGCTGCGGAGCTGGCTGTTCGACGCCCGGGCGCCCGGGGCCCTGGACCAGGAGGGCATGACGTTCGCCGACGGGGTGCGGCTGATCGAGCAGGAGGTCGAGGCCCAGCACGGGGTGGCCGTGGACGCGGTCACCGTCGGCGACTGCGAGCTCGACGACGACCTGCGCGCGCTGCTGGCGGCCGGCCGGGAGGCGACCGTGAACGCGGTGAAGTGGTCCGGCGCGGACGTGGTCTTGGTGTTCGCCGAGGTCGAGCCGGACGAGGTGTCGCTGTTCGTGCGGGACCGCGGCCGCGGGTTCGACCCGGACTCAGTGCCGCCGGACCGCAAGGGGGTGACCGAGTCGATCCGCGGCCGGATGGCCCGGCGGGGCGGCTCGGCGGTGATCCGCAGCACCAGGGGCGAGGGCACCGAGGTGTCGCTGACCATGCCGCGCGCTTCCGGGCGGCGCGAGCCGAGCCCGGCATGACCGGCCCGGGCACGCCCGGCCGGGGCGCCGCGGGCGGCGGGGCCCGCCCCCGGGTGTTCATCGTGGACGACCACGGGCTGTTCCGGTCCGGCGTGCGGATGGAGCTCGGCACCGACGTGGACGTGATCGGCGAGGCGGCCGACGTGGACTCGGCGGTCGAGCAGATCGGCGCGCAGGAACCGGACGTCGTGCTGCTGGACGTGCACCTGCCCGGCGGCGGCGGGCAGGCCGTGGTCAGTGCGATCCGGCAGGCCCACCCGCAGGTCCGGTTCCTGGCCCTGTCCGCGTCGGACGCGCCGGAGGACGTGATCGCGGTGATCAGGGCCGGCGCCCGCGGCTACGTGACCAAGACCATCTCCGGTGACGAGCTGGTCGACGCGATCCGCCGGATCGCCGCCGGGGACTCGGTGTTCTCCCCCCGGCTGGCCGGGTTCGTGCTGGACGCGTTCGCCTCGCAGGCCGCCCCGGCCGGCACCGCGCTGCCGCCGCCGGACCCGGAACTGGACCAGCTCACCCCGCGGGAACGCGAGGTTCTGCGGCTGATCGCCCGTGGCTACACCTACAAGGAGATCGCCGGGGAGCTGTTCATCTCGATCAAGACCGTGGAGACCCACGTCTCGTCGGTGCTGCGCAAGCTCCAGCTGTCCACCCGGCACCAGCTCACCCGCTGGGCCACCGACCGCCGCCTGAACTGATGGTGCTTGCTGGCTCGCGAAGGCACGGCTCCGCCGGCCGCCGGGCTACCCCGGCTCCGGGCCGGTCGCGACCGGGTGGTCCGGGTCGGCCAGCCAGCCCGACCAGGAGCCCGGGTACAGCGCCGCGTCCACGCCGGCCACGGCCAGCGCGAGCACGTCGGCGCAGGCCGTGACGCCGGAGCCGCAGTACACCCCGACCGGGCGGCCGCCGTCCGCCGCGCCCAGCTCGGCGTACCTGGCGGCCAGGTCGGCGCGCGGCCGGAACCGGCCGCGGCGGCCCAGGTTGGCCGCGGTGGGGGCGTTCCGCGCGCCGGGGATGTGCCCGGCCACCGGGTCGACCGGCTCGGTCTCACCGCGGTAGCGCTCCGGCGCGCGGGCGTCGAGCAGCACACCGGACCGGGCCAGCGCGGCCGCGCCGTCCGCGTCCAGCACGGGCATGCCGCCGGGCTCCGCGGTGAAGTCGCCGTAGCCGGTGCTGGCCGGGGCCACGCTGACCGGCAGGCCCGCGGCCAGCCAGGCCCGGTAGCCGCCGTCCAGGACGCGGACCTGCGGGTGACCGTAGTAGCGCAGCGTCCACCAGGCCCGGGCGGCGGGCGCCGCGTCACCGTCGTCGTAGGCCACCACGAGCTGCCCGTCATGCACCCCGGCCCGGCGCATCGCGTCGGTGAACCGGACCGGGTCGGGCAGCGGGTGCCGCCCGCCGGGGCCGCCCGGCGGGCCGGCCAGGTCGGTCTCCAGGTCGGCGAAGACCGCGCCGGGGATGTGCCCGGCCCGGTAGCTGTCGATCCCCGGCGGGCCGGCCAGCCGCCACCGGACGTCCAGCACGACGGGCCGCACCGGCCACCCGGACCGGTCCGCCCGGCCCGGTTTCGCCAGCAGCCGGGCGAGCCCGGCGGGAGTGATCAGCGGGCCGGGCGGGGGCGGGCTCATGCTGGGGATAACCTCGCAGTTTCCGTGGATAACCCGCGCCGGGATTGTCGGGTTCCCGGGGTGGACTGTGGACAAACGTCCGGTTCAGCGAGCCCGGCCGGACGGCTGTCCGCGGGCCCAGCCTGCCATCCGCGGGCCGCAGCGGTGTTCACGTTGGCCGGACTGAGATCACCGGAACCCCGGCTCGTCCGCGGCCAGCATCAGGTGCGGTACCAGCTGGTCCGTGGTGGTCAGCGAGCCGTGCATGCCCACCAGAGCCGACTCAGCGGGCTCGTCCTTGGTGACCAGCGCCCACGGGCCGGCCGGCGCGGCCACCACATCGCCGACCCGGGCGACCATCGGGCCGGCCACCGGGCCGAACCAGCCGGACGCGATGGCCTCGTCCCGGGAGGCCACCCAGGCCCGGGAGCCGAGGATCTCCCGCCAGGCGGCCAGCACGTCAGCGGCCGCGCCCGGCTCGGCGTACACGTGCCGGGCCCGCGGCTCGCCGCCGAGCAGCGCGACCCCGTCGCGCAGGCCGGCGCCGTCATCCAGGTCGATGTGGTCCTGCGGCTGGACGTCGACCATGCCGTGGTCGGCGGTGATGTGCAGCACGGTGTTCTGCGGCACCGCCGAGAGCAGCTGCTCGGCCAGCTTGTCCACGTGGCCGAGCTGATACCGCCAGGCGGCCGAGGTGCTGCCGTGCGCGTGCCCGGTGGCGTCCAGCGACCCGTAGTAGACGGTGGCCAGGCAGCGGTGGGTCTCCCGCAGCGCGTCGGCGGCCTCCGCGACCAGCGCGCCGAGGCTGTCCGCGGACCGGTAATCCGCGCCGCGCATCGACGCGACGGACAGGCCGCTGCCGCGGAACGAGCTCGGCGCGATCCGGAACGCGGCGATGCCCTGCGCCGCGGCCCGCTCGAAGATGGTCGACCCCGGCTGCCAGGTCACCGGGTCGACGCCCGGGTCCCAGCGCAGCCCGTTCAGCAGCCGGCCCCGGCCGGGCTGCAGCACCTGGTAGCCGAGCATGCCGTGCTGCCCCGGCGGCCGGCCGGTGCCCAGCGAGCTGAGGCTGGTCACGGTCGTCGCCGGGAACCCGGCCACCAGCGGCCGCGCGGTCATCGCCAGCTCGGACAGGAACGGCGCGGCGGCCTGGTTATCGCGCAGCAGCTCCCAGCCGAGGCCGTCGACGACCAGCAGGCAGACCCGGTCGGCCGCGGCCAGGTTCAGCGGGTTGGCCTCGCCCGCCGCGCCGAGCGAGGCCAGGATCGAGGTCGACAGGTCGGCGAGCGTGGCCTCGCCGTAGGGGGGCAGCGTCGGTGCGACCGACGGCTGTTCGGCCATAAGTTGTGCGCCTAGGGCCGGCTGGTGGCCTCGGACAGTGCCTGCCCGAACGCCAGCACCTGCCGTACGGCATCCTCCCCGTCCGCTGCTTCGCTCACCCGCATGGTCAGGTCGTCGGCGGTGATCGTCCCGGTGTAGCCGTGGTCGGCCTCGCAGCTCTCGTCGCCGCAGTGCGCGGGCTCGAGCTCGACGTGCGACAGGACGTTCCAGCCGATGGTCAGCACGACCTCGCTGGGCATGGTCACGCCGGGCAGGTAGGACGCGGGGTCGGCGACGACCCGGGTCACCGCGACCGAGGAGATCTGGGCGAACCGCACAGCCTCGGTGCTGGTCTCGGCCTGGGGACGGCCGCCTTCCTCTTCCGCGGGGTGCTCGTCGGTGTGCGAGTAGACCAGCCGGGTCGGGGTGAGCACCAGCACGGTCATGTGCCGGCGGACCTCCATCCCGGGATCGAGCAGCGCGTCGTGCTGGACCACATAGGAGACAACGGGTTCCTGGCCCAGCGCCGCGTAGACGGCGTCGGACACCACACCCGGGTAGTAGCCACTTCGCTCGATCGCCGTCCGCATGCCGCCGGCCGAGGCTCTGGTATCCCTCATGCCCCCATCCTGCCCTGTTCCCGCGTCTGATGCCGAACAGCGAGGGTCACAGCCGCACAACGCGGGTCCGCGGCCAGGAGGTCCGGGTTTCCGTCAGACGGCGAAGACCGCCGGGCCGCCCTGGGCCAGCACCCCGGCGTCCTCGCCGGGCACCGTCTGGGTCAGGTCGACCACGTGCTCGGTGACCACCTCCTCCAGGGCCATCGCTCCCGCGGTGGGGGCCGGGCGGGGGCGGCGCGGCGACCGGGACCCGGCGGAACCGCCCCGGCCGCGGTACACCAGCAGCCCGTTGACCGGATCCGGTACGCCGTCGAGGGCCGCCCGGACCGCGGGCAGGCCGCGGAACCGCAGCCAGTCCGCCTCCTCGGCGAAGCACACCTCGAGCACGACGCCCCACCGGGTCTCGATCCAGGCCCACTCGCTGGCGCCGTTGGACAGCGCGGATTCGATCAGCGCCGATCCGTAGGACTGGCGCCAGGCCATCGCGGAGGACCCGGACCCGTTGAACACCTCGATGGACCAGTAATCGGCCATGGGGTCACGATAGTACGCGTCCGCGCAAACGGCCAGGATTTTGCGGCGTTTTGACGGGTTCCGCATAAGCCGCCAGCGAACAGCTCTACCGCCTAGGCTGGCGTGCCATGGAACAGGCCTGGTTCCGCCGCGGCGCGGACGGCCTCCGCCTCGCCGTGACCCTGCTGACCGCGATCCCGCTGCCCGGCCCACGGCCGAAGGACGGCAACGGCCGGCCGCCAGCGGCCCCGCCGGCCACCTCCTGGTTCAGTAAGGGTTACGGATCCGGGGGCGCGGGCCACGCTCCCCCGCCCGGGCATCCTGAGGCGGCCGGGCCACGGCCGCCGGTCACCACCACGGCACCGCCCGCGCCTACCCGGCAGTCCGCCGGGGACGCGATGGCGCTGGCCCCGGCGGTCGGCCTGGCCCTGGGCGCGGCGGCGGCCGTGGTGCTCTACGTGTTCCAGCGGTACTGGCACGCCGGGCCGCTGCTGGGCAGCGCGCTGGCCGTCATCACGCTGGCCGTGCTGACCCGCGGCCTGCACCTGGACGGGCTCGCCGACACGGCCGACGGGCTGGGCAGCCGCCGCCCGGCGGCGGGCGCGCTGGAGATCATGCGGCGGTCCGACATCGGGCCGTTCGGCGTGGCCGTGCTGGTCCTCACGCTGCTGCTCCAGGTGACCGCGCTGACCCAGGCCGACGCGCTGGGCCGCGGCGTGACCTCGGTGGCCGCGGCCGCGCTGTGCGGGCGGCTGGCCATGGCCTGGGCCTGCGGCCGCGGCATCCCGCCGGCCCGGCCGGACGGTCTCGGCGCGCTGGTGGCGGGCACCCTGCACCCGGCCGTGCCGGCCGTGCTGTCTGCCCTGGCGGTGGCCGGGTCGTCCGCGTACGGCCTGATCTTCCCGGTGGCGATGGCCGCCGGGCTGGCCGCGGGGCTGCTGCTGTGCTGGCTGGCCGTGCGCCGGCTGGGCGGGATCACCGGGGACGTGCTCGGCGCGATCTGCGAGGTGAGCACCGCCGCGTGCCTGCTGGTGCTCGCCCTCAGTTAAGGCAAGCACCGAGCCAGGGCTCAGGGCAGCAGTTCCTCGCTGAGCGTCATGCTGGTTACCCCGCCCGCGCCGTCGGGCTCGACCCGGTAGCCGTGCCGGTCCGCCTGCTCGGTCACGATCGTGGCCAGCTCACCGTCCACGTAGTGCGCCGCGGCCCCGTCGTCGCAGGCCACGCCGGGCGGCAGCGTGCCCGCCGCGACCAGTTCCTCATACAGCGGCCGCCGGGCCGGCTCGGAGCTGTAGTGCGGGCAGTAGCTGCCCGCCAGCAGCCCGAGCCCGCCGGTGAACGCCCGCAGCCGCGGGCCGAACGAGTCCGTCGTCCCGCCCTCGAACCAGCACAGCGCTCCCGCGCTGACCCCGGCCAGCACGATCCCGGCCGCCCAGGCCCGGCGCATGACCTCGTCAAGCCCGTGCACCCGCCACACCGCGGCCAGCCCGGCCACGCTCCCGCCGCCCACGAAGATCACGTCCTGGGCGAGCAGCAGGCCGGCCGGGTCGGTCACGTTCGGCATCGGGAACAGCTGCAGGTGGCTGGGCTGCGCCCCGGCGGCCTGCAGCCAGGCGTAGCCGCGCAGCACCGAGGCCGCGTCGTCGCCCATCGCGGTGCCGATCAGGCACACCCGCGGCGACGGCTGGCCGGCCAGCTCGACCGCGTGCCGGACCAGCCGCGGCACCCCCTGGTCAAACCTCGGGCCGGCGAACCCGCCGATCGCCAGCACATGCCGCCGTCCGTCCGCTGCCGCCACGAGGGGCACGCTACCGTGCCGGGGTGACCGATTGCCTGTTCTGCGAGATCATCGCGGGCACCCGGCCAGCGCACATCGTGCTGTCCGACGAGATCGCCGTGGCCTTCCTCGACATCCGGCCGGTGTTCAAGGGCCACGTGCTGGTCGCCACCCGGGAGCACTACGTGACCCTCCCGGACCTTCCGCCGGGGCTGGTCGGCCCGCTGTTCACGAGGGTCCAGGCGGTCAGCGCGGCCATCGGCCCGGCGCTCGGCGCGCAGGGCAGCTTTGTCGCCCTCAACAACATCGTCAGCCAGAGCGTGCCGCACCTGCACGTGCACGTGGTCCCGCGGACCAAGGGGGACGGCCTGCGCGGCTTCTTCTGGCCGCGGACGAAGTACGACAGCGACGCCGAGGCGGCCAGCTACGCCCAGAAGATCAGCGACGCGATAGGCCGCAGCGATCCCTGAGGTCCGACTCTGGGCGGGCGCGGATCAGCCGTCAGGCGGACGACAGGGTCCTGGTGGCGCGATTAGGCTAGACGGGTGTCCGCCGTGTACGCCTGGCTGCGCCGTCACCAGCTGCTGGTGGACGGCACGCTGGCGCTGGTCCTGGTGCTGCTCGGGCTGCACAAGGCCGTCGGGACCGGGGCGCTGTGGCAGATCCCGTTCCTGATGATCATGGTGGTGCCGGTCACGTTCCGGCGCAAGGCCCCGGCCACGGCGTTCTGGATCGGGGTGGCGGGCGGCGGGCTGCAGGCGCTGACCAAGGGCGGCCCCTCCCCTGCGGACGTGGCCATCGTTGTGCTGCTGTACACGCTGGCCGCCTACCGGCCGCGGTCCCAGTCGGTCCCCGGGCTGCTGGTCGCCATCGCCGGCTCGATGGTGGCGCTGGAGTACTGGATGGCCGGCAGCTGGGCGCAGGCCCGGCACATGCTGTTCACCGGGCTCGTCGTGTACGGCGGCACGGCGCTGCTGGCCTGGGTGCTCGGCGACTCGATGCGCTACCGGCGGGCCTACTACGTGGCCCTGGAGGACCGGGCGGCGCGGCTGGAGCGGGAGCGCGACATCCAGGCGCAGATCGGCGCGGCGGCCGAGCGGGCCAGGATCGCGCGCGAACTGCACGACGTGGTGGCGCACAACGTCAGCGTGATGGTGGTCCAGGCGGACGGAGCCGGCTACGCGCTGGCCGGCGAGCCGGAGCGGGCCCGGCAGGCGCTGACCGCGATCTCGGCCACAGGCCGCCAGGCGCTGGCCGAGATGCGGCGGCTTCTCGGCGTGCTGCGGTCCGACGACCAGGCCGCCGACCTGGCCCCGCAGCCCGGCCTTGACCAGCTGCGGGACCTTCTGGAGCAGACCCGGGCGGCGGGCCGGACGGTGACGTTCACGCTGGAGGGCGAGCCGCGGCCGCTGCCCGAGGGCGTCGGCCTGGCCGCCTACCGGGTGGTCCAGGAGTCGCTGACCAACGTGCGGAAGCACGGCGGGATCGGCGCCTCGGTGTGCGTGCTGCTCCGGTTCACGCCGAGCGAGCTGCACGTCCAGGTGACCGACGACGGGCACGGCGCGGCCGCCGCGGACGACGGCGCCGGGCTGGGCCTGACCGGGATGCGCGAGCGGGTCACGCTGTACGGCGGCACGCTGGCGGCCGGGCCGCGGGAAACCGGCGGCTACCGGGTCAGTGCCACGCTGCCGCTGGACCCCGATCAGGCTGCGGGCCGCCGCCAGCTGGCCAGGACCGGGCCCGGCGCATGACGATCCGGATCATCCTGGTCGACGACCAGGAGCTGGTGCGGACCGGCTTCCGTATGGTCCTGGACGCGCAGCCGGACATGACCGTGGTCGCCGAGGCCGCGGACGGCCTGGCCGCGATCGAGGCGGCCCGGGCGCACCCGTCGGACGTGATGGTGATGGACGCGCGGATGCCGCGGCTGGACGGCGTGGCCGCGACCCGGCGCCTCCGCCAGGCCGGTGACCTGCCCCGGGTTCTCATGCTGACCACGTTCGACCTGGACGAGTACGCGTTCGCGGCGCTCAAGGCGGGCGCCAGCGGCTTCCTGCTGAAGGACGTGCCGCCGGACGAGCTGCTGTTTGCCATCCGGGCGGTTCACTCGGGGGACGCGGTGGTGGCGCCGTCCACCACCCGGCGGCTGATCAACCAGTTCGCCCCGTTGCTGCCGGCGGGCGACGCGGCGCCGCCGACCGAGCTGGCCTGCCTGACCGAGCGGGAGGCCGAGGTGCTGACGCACGTCGCGCAGGGCCTTTCGAATGCGGAGATCGCGGGCCGCCTGTTCGTGTCCGAGGCGACGGTGAAAACGCACGTTGGCCGGATACTCGCCAAGCTGGGGCTTCGGGACCGGGTTCAGGCCGTGGTGTTCGCTTACGAGAACGGGCTGGTGCGGGCCCGCGGCACGGGCTGAATATTGCCCGCAGGCAGGTTTTACCAGCCCGGCAGCCAGGTTGATTACCGAGAGTAATCCCCTCGGAGAACACGCGTATTCGCGTGTGCGCACGGCGTTCTGCCCGCCCGAATCCGGTTCATTTTTCTTCCGGAAATCGCCCATGAGCTGGCATGTTGCCCGGCTAGTATCCGCAATGTCGCCTAGGAAATGGCCCTGTCTCATGCTTACTGTGCACAACTTCACTTACGGGCTGCTCACGCCCGGTCTGGCCTACCTGCTCTCGGTACTCGGCTCGTTTCTCGGGCTGCGCTGTACCGCCCGGGCCCAGGCCCATAGCGGCGGCTCCCGGATTCGCTGGCTGGTGCTCGGCGCGGTGTCCATCGGCTCCGCCGGGATCTGGGTCATGCACTTCATCGCGATGCTGGGCTACAGCGTTCCCGGCCACACGATCCGCTTCAACGTGCCGCTGACCGTGCTGAGCTTGCTGATCGCGGTCGCGGTGACCCTGGTCGGGCTGTGCATCGTCGGCTTCGGCGACGACACCACCCCGCGCCTGCTGATCGGCGGCGTGATCACCGGGGTAGGCGTGGCCAGCATGCACTACATGGGCATCGCGGCCATGCGGCTGGACGGCAGCATGCAGTTCAGCCCGGTGCTGTTCGTCGCGTCCGTGGTGATCGCGGTGGTGGCGGCGACCGTGGCGCTGTGGTTCACGCTGCGGCTGCGCACCATCTGGTCCACCGTCGGCGCGGCCCTGATCATGGGCGTGGCGATCTGCGGCATGCATTACACCGGCATGGCCGCGATGAAGATGTACCCGGTCGCGCCGGGGACGCTCGCGGCCACCTCGGGCGCGTCGGCCGCGGGCTTCCTTCTTCCGCTGATCCTGGGTATCTCGATTCTCGCTTTTGTGCTGACGGCGCTGATCGCCCTGTCGCCGAGCGAGGAGGAGATCCGCGCGGAGGCCGCGCTGACCGAGCGGATTGCGCAGCTGGAGCGGAACACCGGGGGTCCGCGGTACGGCGGCTAGCCGCCGCCGCGGCGCTGGGCTCTGACCGCGCGGCGGAGGGACCAGGCCAGGGCGGCGAGGACCGCGACCGGGGTCAGCCACCAGGCGTTGACGCCGGCCCCGTGCGCCAGGATCGCGGTCACCGCCAGGGCGGCCGCGACGACGGCGGCGCCGCGCCAGTCGTCGCCGATCACGAAGTCGTACCAGAACGCGCCGAACGCGCGGAGCCGGGCCTTCACCGGGCTGCCTCGCCAGCCGGGGCCGTCTGCGCAGGGCTCGCCGGGGCCGTGCTGGCCTGCCGGAGGCGGCGCAGCACGATCGCGGCCAGGCCCGCGGCGGCGGCCACGGCCGGCACGACAACCAGCAGCGCGGCGTCATTCCCCGGCCAGGAGGCACCCGCGCCCTCGGTCCCCCAGAAGATGCCGAACGAGGTCAGCATGACCCCGACGGCGAACTTCAGCGTGTTCTCCGGGACCCGTGCCAGCGGGGCCCGCACCGCCAGGCCGGCCCCGGCGACCACCACGGCCGCGGTCACCGCGGCCAGCGCGGCCGTGCCGACGTCACGCTGGCTGCTGCCGAAGGTGATCGCGATGAAGACCACCTCCAGGCCCTCGAGCAGCACGCCCTTGAACGACAGCGTGAACCCGTACCAGTCGGTGACCCAGCCGCGCCCGCCGGCTGCCGCGGCCCGGGCGGCCGCGGTCTCCCGCGCGTAGATGCCGGTCTCGTCGTGCAGGTCCTTGTAACCGGAGTAGCGCAGGATGGCCTTCCGCAGCCATTGCAGGCCGAACGCGGCCAGCAGCGCGCCGACGACCAGCCGCAGCGCGCTGAGCGGCAGCAGGGACAGCGCCGGGCCCAGCACCGCGGTGATCACCGCGAGCACGGCCAGCGCGGCGCCCAGGCCCTGCAGCGCGGGACGCCAGCCCCGGGTCAGCCCGGCGGCCAGCACGATGGTCAGGGCCTCGACCGCCTCCACCGCGCACGCCACGAAGACGGTGAGGAACAGCGGAACGGCGTTCACATGCCTCCTCCTGACCCTTGCCTCCACCTTACGCAGCGGCGGCTCCCCGGCGTATGCAGTGCCGGCTGAGGTGGCGGCGGTGCGCCCGTGCGGGCCATCGGTTGATCGTGCCGATCGGGCAGGCACTAGCATCGGAGCCGTGACGACGACCTTGCTGACCAGCCAGACATCCGCCCGCGAGGCCACGGCCGACGCCATCATCATCGGCGTGATTCCAGGAACCGGCGGGCCGGCCCCGCGCCGGGCGCCGAGGATGTCGACGCGGCGCTCGACGGCAGCCTGGCGGCGACGCTGGCCGCGCTCGGCGCGACCGGCAAGGCCGAGGAGATCACCAAGATCGCCACCGCGGGGCGGCTGGCCGCGCCGCTGATCGTGGCGGTCGGCCTGGGTGCGCCGAACGGCACGGCGCCGCTCGACGGCGAGGCGCTGCGCCGGGCGGCCGGCGCCGCGGTCCGCGCGCTGGGCCCGGCGCACCGGCAGGTCGCGCTGGCCTTGCCGGCCAGGGATGACGCGGAGACCGAGGCGGTCGCGCTGGGCGCCCTGCTCGGCGGTTACGAGTTCACCCGCTACCGGGCCGCCACGACGGCGGGCCGGGAGCTCACCGTGCTGGCCAACGGCACCGCGGGCAGCGCGGCGGTGGACCGGTCCCGGGTCCTGGCTGACGCCATGAGCCTGGTCCGCGACCTGGTGAACACCAGCGCGTCGCACCTGTTCCCGGCCTCGTTCGCGGCCGAGGCCGAGCGGGTGGCGGCCGAGTCCGGGCTTTCCATCGAGGTGCTGGACGAGAAGGCGCTGGCCGACGGCGGGTACGGCGGCCTGACCGGGGTCGGCCAGGGTTCTGTGCACCCGCCGCGGCTGGTCCGGGTGGCCTACGAGCCGGCCGGCGCGCAGAAGACCGTGGTGTTCGTGGGCAAGGGCATCACGTTCGACTCCGGGGGCCTGTCGCTGAAGCCGGCCAAGGCCATGGAGGCGATGAAGTCCGACATGAGCGGCGCGGCCGCGGTGCTGGCCGCGGTCCGCGCGGCCGCCGCGCTCGGGCCGGCCGTCAACGTGGTCGGCTACCTGGCGCTGGCCGAGAACATGCCGGGCGCTACCGCGCAGCGGCCGTCCGACGTGATCACCATCTACGGCGGGACCACGGTCGAGGTGCTGAACACCGACGCCGAGGGCCGCCTGGTGATGGCCGACGCGCTGGCCAGGTCCGCGGACGACCACCCGGACCTGCTGGTGGACGTGGCCACGCTGACCGGCGCCCAGCTGGTCGCGCTCGGCCCGCGGATCGCCGGGATCATGGCCAACTCCGACGAGGTGCGTGAGGGCGTGGTCGACGCGGCCCGGCGGGCCGGCGAGCAGGCCTGGGGCATGCCGCTGCCCGAGGAGCTGCGCAAGGGCCTGGATTCGCCGGTCGCCGACCTGGCCAACGTGACCGGGGAAAGGCACGGCGGAATGCTGGTCGCCGGCCTTTTCCTGAAGGAATTCGTGCCCGGCGGAGTGCGTTGGGCGCATATGGATATTGCCGGGCCCGCGTTCCATGAAGGCGAGCCATACGGGTATACGCCCAAGGGCGGCACCGGCGCCGCGGTGCGCACGCTGGTCCAGCTGGCCTTCGACGTGGCCGAGGGGCGGCTCTAGCCAGCCCGCGCGGCCCGCGGGCGGGGCATGGTCCCGCTTCCGGCACTGCCCAGGCACAACCCCCGGCGGGCCGCCTGACCCGGCCGGACATCGGACAAGGAGCTCAAGGTGACCGACAGCAGCGGCTACGACATCGTCATCCTCGGCGGCGGCAGCGGCGGCTACGCCTGTGCGCTGCGCGCGGCCGAGCTTGGCAAGCGCGTGGCCCTGATCGAGAGGGGCAAGGTCGGCGGCACCTGCCTGCACCGGGGCTGCATCCCGACCAAGGCGCTGCTGCACGCGGCGGAGATCGCCGACCACACCAGGGACAGCGCCGCGTTCGGCGTGCAGGCCACGCTGCAGGGCATCGACATGCCCGGCGTGAACGCCTACAAGGACAAGGTCGTCACCCGGCTGTGGAAGGGCCTGGAGGGCCTGATCAAGTCCCGGAAGATCGACGTCATCCAGGGCGACGGGCGGCTGGTGTCGCCGACCTCGGTGCAGGTCGGGGACACGGTGTACGAGGGCGCCCACGTGGTGCTGGCCACCGGGTCCGAGTCGCGCAGCCTGCCGGGCCTGGCCATCGACGGCCAGCGGGTGATCACCAGCGACCAGGCTCTGACCCTGGACCACGTGCCCGCCTCGGTCGTGATCCTGGGCGGCGGCGTGATCGGCGTTGAGTTCGCCAGCGTGTGGCGGTCGTTCGGGGCCGAGGTCACGATCGTGGAGATGCTGCCGCACCTGCTGCCGCTCGAGGAGGAGTCCAGCTCGAAGCTGCTGGAGCGGGCGTTCCGGCGCCGCGGCATCGGCCAGAAGCTCGGCGCGCGGTTCGAGAGCGTGAAGGACACCGGGTCCGGTGTGGTCGTCACCCTGGCGGGCGGCGCCACGCTGGAGGCGGAGCTTCTGCTGGTCGCGGTGGGCCGCGGCCCGGTGTCGGCCGGGCTCGGCTACGAGGAAGCCGGTGTCGAGGTCGAGCGCGGCTTCGTGAAGGTCGACGAGTACTGCCAGACGCGGGTGCCGACGATCTCCGCGGTCGGCGACCTGACCCCGGGCCTGCAGCTGGCCCACGTCGGGTTCGCCGAAGGCATCCTGGTCGCCGAGCGGCTGGCCGGGCTCCACGTGACCCCGGTCGACTACGACGGCGTCCCGCGGGTCACCTACAGTGACCCCGAGGTCGCCTCGGTCGGGATTACCTCGGCGACCGCGGCCGAACGGGGTATCGAGACCACCGAGTTCACCTACGATCTAGCGGGCAACGGCAAGAGCCAGATCCTGCAGACGCAGGGCGCGGCCAAGATCGTGGCAACCGCAGGGGGCGGCCCGGTGCTCGGCGTGCATCTCGTCGGCGCGCGCGTGGGCGAGCTGATCGCCGAAGGGCAGCTCATCTACAACTGGGAGGCGCTGCCCACCGAGGTCGCCCAGCTCATCCATCCGCATCCGACCCAGTCCGAGGCGATCGGCGAGGCCCACCTGGCCCTTGCCGGCAAGCCACTCCACGTGCACGGTTAACCACAAAGCCCGTGCCGTGCCCAGGCGCGGCGCGGGCAGCATCCCGGGCCCCCTGGACCCCGGGCCGCGCTGACGGCGCGGTTGAACAGCGAAGGAGTCGCGAACCGCCATGTCGGTCTCCGTACAAATGCCGCAGCTCGGTGAGAGTGTCACCGAGGGCACGGTCACGCGCTGGCTGAAGAAGGAAGGCGAGCGCGTCGAGGCCGACGAGCCGCTTCTCGAGGTTTCCACCGACAAGGTCGACACCGAGATCCCCTCCCCGGTCGCGGGAATCCTGCGGGGCATCACGGTCGCCGAGGACGAGACCGTCGAGGTCGGCGCCGAGCTGGCCGTGATCGACGAGGATGGCGCGGCGCCGTCGCAGCCCGCCGCCCCGGCCACCGAGCCCGCGCCGGCGCAGTCCGCCCCAGCACAGGCCGCCCCAGCACAGGCCGCCGCGGCGCAGCCCGAGGCGCCGCGCGGCCGCGCCCGCGCAGGAGCAGCCCGCTGCGGCCCCGCAGGCGCCCGCCGAGCAGCCGCAGCAGGCGCCGGATCAGTACGCCACTCAGCAGTACCAGCAGGAGCCCGGCTACCAGCCGCAGTACCAGCCTGGCTACCCGTCGCCGCCGACCTACCCGCCGCAGGCCTATATCTCGCCGGAGACCTACCCGCAGCAGGCCGGCCAGGAGCCGACCCAGCAGGGCTACGCGGGCACCTACCAGCAGCCCGGTTACGAGCAGCCGTCTTACCCGCCGCAGGCCCCGCCCGCCGAGCAGGCTCCCCCGGCTCAGCAAGCCCCGCCCCCGGCCCCGGAGCAGGCTCCGGCGCAGGAAGCGCCTGCCGGCCCCGCGGTCGAGGACGCCGGGCAGGTGCTGCAGCCCACCGCGGAGGGCCCGTACGTGACCCCGCTGGTCCGCAAGCTGGCCAGCGAGCACGGCATCGACCTGGCCACGGTGACCGGCACCGGCGTCGGCGGCCGGATCCGCAAGCAGGACGTCCTGGACGCGGCCCGGTCCGGCCGCGGCACGGCCCCCGCGCCGGCGCCGGCCGCTACCGCCCCGCCGCAGCAGGCGGCCCCCGCGGCGCCGGCCGCCGCCCCGGCGCCCGCCGAGGTGCCGTCGCTGGCCACGCCGACGGCTCCGGCCACCGCAGCTCCGGCCACCGCAGCTGGGCCCGGCCACCACGGGCCCGGCTGCTGCTGACGGGGCGCCGGCCACCAACGGCCGGTCTGCGATCGTGCCGTCCCGCCTGCGCGGGACCACCGAGCAGATGTCCCGGGCCCGGCAGGTCATCGCCAAGCGGATGGTCGAGTCGCTGCACGTCTCGGCGCAGCTGACCACCGTGGTCGAGGCGGACGTCACCGAGATCGCCCGGCTGCGGGACCGGGCCAAGGCGGCGTTCGCGGCGCGGGAGGGCGTGAAGCTGTCGTTCCTGCCGTTCTTCGCGCTGGCTACGGTCGAGGCGCTGAAGATTCACCCGAAGCTGAACGCGGTCATCGATACCGAAAGCAACCAGGTCACCTACCACGATGCTGAGCACCTGGGCATCGCGGTGGACACCGAGCGCGGCCTGATGGTGCCGGTGATCCGCAAGGCCGGCGACCTGAACATCGGCGGGCTCGCCCGCAAGATCGCCGACCTGGCCGACCGGACACGGGCGGGCCGGGTCAGCCCGGATGACCTGTCCGGCGGCACGTTCACGCTGACCAACACCGGCAGCCGTGGCGCGCTGTTCGACACCCCGATCATCAACCAGCCGCAGGTCGGCATCCTGGGCACCGGCACCGTGGTGAAGCGCCCGGTGGTGGTCGAGGACCCGGCGCTGGGCGAGGTCATCACGGTGCGGTCCATGGTCTACCTGGCCCTCACGTATGACCACCGCCTGGTCGACGGGGCGGACGCGGCCCGGTTCCTGGTCACGGTGAAGGACCGTCTCGAGGAAGGCGACTTCGCGGCCGAGCTCGGTCTGTAGCTCTCACCAAGTAACGCTGTTTGAGGAACGGGCCCTGCCGGTGACCGGCAGGGCCCGCTTCGCCTGTGCGGAGCTCAGTTCTGCGGTCGGTCCCGGCCGCTAGGGGTCAGGCCTGCCGGCCGAACCGGGCCAGCAGCACGGTCTGGGCGTCCGCATCGCCGGGCACTGGCGGACGTGCGGCGATCGCACCCGCACTGCGGTAAGCATCCTCCACGGCCCCGAACCAGGTTGCGCAGGACGTCACGAGCTCGGTGTCCAGGCGCTCGTCCGCGCCGATGGCACGCGCCAGGTCCCAGGCATGGATCAGGTGGTCGGCGAACAGCTGCAGGGTGTACTCGCGGCCGGGGAAATCGCCGAACGACAGGTGCACAGTCCGGTCCATGGCGCCGTCGGCCTCCACCGCCTGCACCGCGCCGGCCGACGCCGCAGCCCAGGTCAGCTTGGGCTGGGCGCCGAGCACGTCGCCGTCAAAGCGGTCGCCGACCTCAGCGATCGTGGATCCGGCCAGCAGCGGAGGCGCCCAGAGACACTCGCCGACGATGTGGTTCACCAGGTCGCGGACCGACCAGCCCTCATCGGGCGTCGCGGCCGCCCACTGGTGGTCGCCGATCTGCTGGACACGGGAACCGAACTCGGCCACAGCCGCCCGGAACATCGCGGGTACGTCCATGCTGCCTCCCCCAGGACTGTGCCGCCCACCCTAGGCGCAGCACGCGCCCGGGCGCCACGAACCCGCGCACGGCGTCCGGTGGGTGCGGCGGGGTGAGGACACGCTACCCCGCCGGGCCACCATGCGTTCTGAGGTGCCGTAGCCCCTACGCGGCGCGCGCTGACGGCCACGTCGCCGAATACGGCGACGAAGGCGACGGGCCGGTGGGCGTCGGCGAGGCGGGCGACGGTGAGGCCGGCGACGGCGACGGCGACGGATAGCTGGACGTTGGCGACGGCGAGGTCGGCGACGGTGACGGCGAGGTTGGCGACGGCGACGGATAGGTCGGCGTCGGCGACGGCGAGGTCACTGTCGGTGTGGGCGATGGTGATGTGGGTGTGGGTGATGGCGAGGCCGGTGATGACGAGGGTGCTGTGGGCGCGGGTGATGTGGGTGACGGCGAGGGTGAGACGGGCGGTGGTGGTGATGGCGGGGCCGCTGATGGCGGTGGTGCGGTCGGTGACGGTGAGGGCGAGGCCGGCAGTGAGGGCACTGGCGATGCGGGGCTGGCCGGCACGATGGGCTGTGCGGGAAGCACAGGTGCTGAGGTGACGGGTGGGCGACTGGGGCGAAAGGGGCGTGGCAGCCCCGGGTCCAGCGGAACCGGGTCAATCGCCGCCCGGGCGGGCGGTGCGGCCGTCGTCCCCGCCTTGATGCTGACCGCCGGTCCCCGCATGAGCTCGTAGCCCGCGACAGCACCGGCCGCAACGATGAGCCCGGCCGCCACGGCCGCCATCAGCCGCAGGACGTACCGTGACTCGAGGTTCCTGGCGACCACCACGGCGAGCGCGACGGTCATGCCGGCGATGGCCCCGATCACCAGCCACGACGCGCGGAAGATGCTGTAATCCCTGGCCACGACACCGAAGCCGAGCGCGACCGGGAGGAAAGCCAGCATGCTGGCGGTGCTGACCATCGATGAGGCACCGGCCCGGATGCCGGAGGGCATCGCGTCATGCAGGTAACCGCTGAGGACAACCTGCAGGGCGATGATCCCGGCAATCGCGACCACCTGCGCGCCGACCGCGACGGGCGCGACCGGGAACATCAGGCCCGCGCTGGCCGCCAGCACGAGCAGCCCGGCCGTCAGGATGACCGCCGGCCTCCGGAGCCGGTCGGCGAACTTGCCGCCCATCCAGGATCCGCCGTAGACAAGGGCGAAACTCGGGCCGAACAGCGCCGCGGGCAGGGCCAGGCCGAGATACCAGAGCTGCATGAACTCGAAGATCAGCCGCATGGCCAGCAGATTGCAGACCAGGGCCGCCGCGATCCACGCCACGGCGGAACTGGCCGTCATCGCCTTCCACAGCTGCCCCAGGTGAGTGCGCAGGCGAACGCGTTCTGCCTGCTTATGCAGGGACGGTTCGCGGAACCTGGACAAGGTCAGGAACGCGCAGCACGTGATCGGGATCGTCAGGAAGAACTCGGCCCGCAGGCTGACGAAATTGGCCACAACCGCGCTGGCCAGCGCGCCGGTGATGAACGCGACGGAGTCGTACATCTGCACCCGGCCGAACCAGTGCTCGTAGCTGTCAGCCGAGCCCGTTTCCTCCAGGACCGTGTCGTAGATGATCGAGTCGTAGGTCCCCGCGTAGCAGGCGTAGAACACGCCCCAGACCGAGAGCCCGGCGGCGTACATCCAGAACCCGTGGCTCAGCCCGCAGATCAGCGTGCCCGTGATGAGCGCGCAGGTGGCCAGGTAGAGCACGCCCTTGCGGCTCCACCTGTCGGCGAGCACGCCCAGCGGGAGGTTGGCCGCCGTCATGACGACGATGTACGTGATCGTCGCGATGGTGATCAGGAAATCGTTGAAGCCGATGGACTTCATGAACAGCTTCTCGACCGCATACCACAGCGCGAAGCCATGGATGAAGCCGGTCGCATACAGGGGCCGTAGTCGTGTTCCTACCGGCCGGGCCGTCAGCGTGCTCGTCACGGCGCGCTCCTCATCTGCCGCTTTAGCTACGCTGCAAAGCCTGAGCCTCCCATCCTGCAGTCGCCTTGACGCTTTCCTTGCCCTCCACGTCACACGCGCAAGCAGCGGCACGCGGACGGGGCGGCGGCTCCCTCGGCCGGCCCGCTGTGCTGCGGCGCCGGGCGTGACCGTGGTGAGTTCAGCAGCGACGGCGGTATCTGGCTCACACCCCTAGTTGGCCGTTTCCCCTGGCCGCGTCACACCCGCCAGGTTCAGCGGGGCTTGCGGGCGATCACCACCTCCGTGTCGCCCGGCCAGTCCCAGAAGACACCACCGGCCGACCGGCTCGCCAGCAGCGCCCGTACCTCCCCGGTGAACTCGTCAAGACGATCACCGAACAGGTGCGGCGCCGAGATCGCCAGGGACAGGTAGCCGGACAGGACGCTCTCGCTATCGCGCACCAGGTCGGGGATGCCCGGGACGAAGAACTGCTGCGGAACGCCAAACCGGGTCCGCACCAGCACGTCCTCGAAGCGGTGCGTCCGCACCGGAGCGACGCCCCGGCCCACCCGCCGGGTGGTCCCGAGATACTTCTCCACCAGCGCCCTGATCTCGTCGTGCGGGATCGGCGGCACGCCAGGGCCGGGCTGCGGCCGGGGCCGCCCCGCCACCGTATGGACGATGAGCGCCAGCGTGCCGCCGGGCTCCAGCAGGTCGTAGACGGTCTCGGCCACCCGCTGCTCGTCGGTCCAGTGGAACGACTGGCCGAAGGTCACCAGCCGGTACGGCCCGGGCGCGACGGCGGGCAGGTCCTCGGCCAGGCCCCGGGCCCACCGGATGTTCGTGATCCCGCGCTCGCCCGCCGCGCGGGCGCCCTCCGCGAGCATGTCCGCATCCGGGTCCAGTCCGACGGCTTCGCGGAACAGGTGAGCGAGACGCACGGTCAGCACGCCAGGACCGCAGCCACCGTCCAGGAGCCGGCCGCTCCCATCGAGCCCCGCCTCCCGGGTCAGGAGGCCCTCGAGCCCCGGCGAGTACGCCGGGCGGCCGCACCGGTAGTGGGCCGCAGAGCCGAGGTAGATGGTCGGGTCATAGGGCACCGCCCCAGTATCACCGGGGGCCAGCGCGCGGGGATCAGCCGAGCTCGGCCGCCAGCGCGGGCCCGATCTCGGTGCCGGCCGCCCACAGGCCCGGCTCGCCGGTGTCCAGCAGCCGCCGCGGCACCACCCGCGCGCTCGACAGCAGCTCGCTGCTGACCTCGCCGAGCCCCACCCGCAGCGCCACCGCGGGCAGCGCAAGCCGGGCCCGCGGGCCAGCCGCCGCCGCCAGTGCGGACGTGAACTCGGCGTTGGTGCAGGGGTTCGGCGCGGTCAGGTTCACCGGCCCGGAAAGCACCGGCTTGTCCAGCAGGTAGCAGGCGATCCGCACCCAGTCGGCCAGCATGATCCAGCTCATCCACTGCGTGCCCGGACCGATCCGGGCGCCGAGCCCGGCCCGGAACGGCAGCAGCAGCCGCCCCAGCAGCCCGCCCCGCGCCGACATCACCAGCCCGGTGCGCAGGTACACGACGCGGATCCCGGCCGCTGCCACAGGTCCCGCCGCGGCCTCCCACTGCCGCACCACGTCAGGCAGGAAACCGCTCCCCGACGGCGACGACTCGTCCGCCGCACGGCCGCCGGTATCCCCGTAGAAGCCCATCGCCGACCCGGACAGCAGCACCGCGGGCGGCGTGTCCAGCGCGGTCAGCAGGCCAGAAAGCGCGCGCGTGGTGGACCGGCGGCTGTCCAGGATGCGCTGCTTGCGGGCGGTGGTCCAGCGGCCGCCGGCCACCGGCTCGCCGGCCAGGTTCACCGCGGCCCCCACGCCCGCAAGCGCGGCCGGGTCCACCCCGCCGCGCTCGGCGTGCGGGTCCCAGGAAAGCTCGCCGCCGGACCGCGCCGGCCGCCGGACCAGGCGGATCACCTCGTCGCCGCGGGCTTCGAGAGCCCCGGTCAGGGCCGTGCCGATCAGCCCGGACGAGCCGGTCATCAGGATCTTCATAGACACCCTGCTGCCACGCGGGGCCGGCCGCCAAACCGCCAGCCGAAGATCATCCGGTGGCGCCCGGGCCGTCCGCCGGCCGCTCGTCCGGCCCGCCGCGGCCGTCCCGGGCGAGCTGCGGCTGCAGCTCGCGGAACTCGGCCGCGGGCGGCTCGCCGAACAGCGGCATCCGCCACAGCGACGGCCGGCGCCCCGGCGGCCCGGCCCGATAGGCCCGCCCGGCCCAGGGACAGCCGCAGCAACCGCCGGGCACCCAGCACGGCCAGCACCGCCAGCGGCACCTCCACCGCCAGCGCGGTGAGCAGGCTCATCGTGAAGCCGCGGGTGCGGATGTCCAGTACCACGTCGAACCACGCGTCGCACAGCAGCAGGGTAGCCACCACGGTCAGGCACAGGATGAGGACCTGCCGGCCGTGCCAGGCGGCCCACCCGGTGGCGCCCAGCGCAATCAGCAGCGCGACGTCGAAGCCGACCCAGGCGCCGCGCCAGCCGCCGGCCCGGTACTGCATCGGCAGCGTGGCCGCGAGCATCGCGGTCCACGCGGCCAGCAGCACGCAGCAGATGGCGATGACGAGCACCACGACCATCCGGCGGCGCCGGCTGCCGGGCCGGGCTGTAGCGGGACTGGTGTGCACAGAGCTGGTGTGCACGGGGCTGGTGTGCACGGGGCTGGTGGCGTCGATCTCGGCGATGGTGCGAAGCAGCCGGGCCCGGTCCTCTGAGCTCATGCTTCTCAGCTGCTCCTCGTCGAACACCCAGCCACCTCCCGCGCGTGCTCACCGGCCCGACACTGGGGGCAGCATCCGGTGCCGCGGTATTAATCCCCCGTTGCCGCCCGGACCGCACCTGTCCCGCCAAATTCAGTCGCCCGGCAGACCAGAAAAGATCGCCGCCGACCGGTGCGGGGCGCCGTGGCCCGGCACCCCGCACCATCCGGTTGCGGTAGCTGACGGGATACGGTTCCGGGCCCGCGGGCCACCGGGCACCGCCGCCATCACCCGCGCCGCGGGCCCACTGCGGGCCCGTGACCAGCCACGCAATCAGCTCAGCGGCGTGAGCCCGGCGGCGCTGAGCACGTACGCCCTGGCTCCCTCGTCGCGGCCGGCGGCCAGGTCGGTGACGGCCTCGCCCACCTGCTCGGCGGTCAGCAGCGGGCCGCGGCGGGCCAGGAACTCATCTATCGACTGCCCGCTGCGCTCCGCGTAGGCGGCCACGGCCTTCGCGCCCAGGCCGGTGGCCGGGGTCAGCTGCGGCAGCACCGCGCAGAACCGCAGGCCCAGGCCCGCCCGCTCGGCCTCGTCCGCGGCGTAGCCAGCGATGTACTTGACCGTGGCCTTGGCCCCGGCGTACCCGCCGGACAGCGGCGAGCCGGCCAGCACCGCGCCGCTGGAGAACACGATCACGGTGCTGCCCGGCTCCAGGGGCAGCAGCAGCGCCTCGCGGGTCCAGCCGAACACCTGGCGGACGTCGGTTTCCCAGTTGGCGCTGAAGGTCTCCCAGGTGTGGTGGTGAATGGGCCGGGACAGCGGCGCGGCCCCGGCGGCCAGCACCAGGGTCTGCGGCCGGTACTGGGACAGCAGTGCGCCGGCCGTGACCGGGTCCGCGGCGTCCGCGGCCACCGGGGTGAACCCGCTGCCGATCTGCTCACGCACGCTGGCCAGGGCCGCGGCGTCGCGGGCCACCCCGGCCACCGAGGCCCCCTCTTTCGCCAGCGCGGCGGCGACGGCCCGGCCGAAGCCCCGGCTGGCCCCGGTCACCAGGGCGGTACTGCCGGATAGCTGCCGTTCGGTCATGACGTTCTCCCGTTGTGTTTTGGTAAGCGAAGCCCGGCCTTTTCCGTGCCCCGTCATCCAGGCAGATACGGGGCGGGCCGGAAACTCATCACCGCCCGCCGCGATGACTTTCGGTGCCGTCCGGGATCTATACCGGTGACGGCCACCCGCCCCGCGGGCCGGCTGCACACCGGGGAGAGGGAGCGGCCATGGCTGGCCAGCAGCAGGAATTCGCCCGCCGGGCCGATCCGTACCGGCGTGAGCTGCTGGCGCACTGCTACCGGATGCTCGGCTCGGTCCACGACGCCGAGGACCAGGTGCAGGAGACGCTGCTCCGCGCCTGGCAGGCGTACTCCGGATTCGAGGGCCGGTCGTCGATGCGGACCTGGCTGTACCGGATCGCCACGAACGCCTGCCTGCGGGCGATCGAGAACCGCGGGCGGCGGCCGCTGCCGTCCGGGCTCGGCGCCCCGGGCACGGACCCGGAGGGGCCGCTGCCGGATCACCGGCCGGAGGTGCCGTGGCTGCAGCCGGTCCCGGACGCGCTGCTCGGGCCGGGCCCGGCCGACCCGGCGGAGGCCGTGGCGGCCCGGGCCGGGGTGCGGCTGGCGCTGGTCGCCGCGCTGCAGTACCTGCCGGGCCGGGCCCGTGCCGTGCTGATCCTGCGCGACGTGCTGGGCTGGCGGGCCGCCGAGACCGCGGAGGTGCTCGGCATCTCCACCGCGGCGGTGAACAGCCTGCTGCAGCGGGCCCGCCGCCGGCTCGCGGAGGTCGCCCCGGTGCAGGCGGCGCTGCGGGAGCCGGACCCGGGCCGGGCCCGGGACCTCCTTGACCGGTACGCGGCCGCCTTCGAGCACGCCGACGTGGCCGGGCTGGTGCGGCTGCTGACCGACGACGCGATCATGGAGATGCCGCCGCAGCCCGGGTGGTTCGCCGGGCGGGAGCCGATCCGCCGGTTCCTGGCCAGCCGGGTGCTCACCGCGCCGGGCCGGTTCACCATGGTCGAGACGGCGGCCAACGGGCAGCGCGCGTTCGCCGCCTACCGCCGTGACCGGGACGGTGTCCCGCGGGCCCACGCGATCCAGGTCCCCGGGCTCACCGCGGCGGGCATCAGCCACCTGCTGTCGTTCAACGACGCGTCCCTGTTCCCGCTGTTCGGCCTGCCCGCCGAGCTTCCCCTGCCGCTCGTGCCGCCGGTCCCCCATCCGGTCGCGCAGCCATGACCGGTCCGGCCGCGGACCCGCCGGAACCCGGCCCGGCGGGCCGCCCGCCCGGTCCCGGCGCGGGCGGTCTGCTGGCCGCGGCGCTGGAGTACGCGCTGCAGGCGGCCGCATCCGCCGGTCCCGGGCTGCTCGCCCGGCCGACCCCGTGCCGCGACTGGGACCTGCGGATGCTGCTGCGGCACGTGGCCGAGTCGCTGGCCGTGCTGCAGGAGGGGCTGACGTCCCGCCGGATCGCGCTGCACCCCGGGCCGGAGGACACCGCGGTCACCGCCGACCCGCTGACCGCGTTCCGGGCCCGGGCCGCCCGCCTGCTGGCCACCAGCCGCGAGCACGACCCTGGCCACGGCGCGGACGGCCCGGAGCGGCACGGCCACCCCGTCAACGGGCCCATCAATGGGCTCTGCCGCGCCGCCGCCCTGACGCACGGCGTGATCCTGATCGGCGGCCACTGGCTGCCCAGGGACATCGCCGCCGGGGCGGGTGCCCTGGAGGTGGCCGTGCACGGCTGGGACATCGCGCTGGCCTGCGGCCGGCCCGAGCCGATCCCCGTCCCGCTGGCGGCCCGGCTGCTCCAGCTCAGCCCGCTGCTGGTGCCCGCGGCCGGCCGGGCCCCGCTGTTCGCCGAGCCGGTCCCGGTCCCGGCCGCGGCAGGCCCCAGCGACCAGCTCGCCGCCTTCCTCGGCCGGCCTCCCGGTCAGCGGTTCCCGTAAGGGCCGATTCTCCGCGGCGTCCTGGTCCGCAGGCTATTCCGGGGCTTCACTCATGCGTATAGTCTCCGAATTGGCCCAAGCAGCGACTTTCGCCGACTGGTCGTCCTTGCCGGACTGGGGCGGTCCGCACGATGAGTGCCCCGACACGGCAACGGCACCTGCGCACGCAGGCGGCCTGGCGAAGGAGTCCGAGTGCGTTCCTCGTTCCTCTGGCGGTCGCTGCCACCGGCCGCGGCGGCTGCCCTGGCCGCAAGCCTGACGGTCGCAGCCCCCCTGCCCGCGGCGATGGCCCATTCCCTGATTGCCCCGTCACCGGTGGCCGCGGGGCAGGCCGCTCCGGGAGCACCGGCCCGCGTGTCCCGGCCGGTGCTGCTGATGACCGGTGCCCGGCTGGCCGTGCAGGCTGGCCCGGGCGGCCGGCCCGTCACGCTGCTGGTCCCGCCGTCGCCCGCACCGGCCGGGCGAACGGCGATCCTGACCATGGGCCGGCCGGGCCATGTCTCCGAGGTCCCCGTGGACGCGCTGCCGTTCCTGGGCCGGGGCCTGGATCCCGGGCTGTTCAGCGTGGCCGCGCTGCAGCGGGCGGAGCACGGGGGGCGGCTGCCGGTGCGGGTCAGCTACCGGGGGCGGGTGCCGTCCCTGCCGGGCGTGACGATCACGCACGCGGCGGCGGGCGAGGCCGAGGGCTATCTCACGGCCCGGTCGGCGCTGCGCTTCGGTGCGGCGCTGCACCGTCAGTACCTCGCCGATCATGACCGGGCCGCCTACGGGACCGATGGCCTGTTCGGCCACGGGGTATCGGTAGCGCTGGCGGGCGCGGCGGTCCCGGCACCGGACCGGCCCCGGTTCGTGATGCGGACCCTCACCCTGCACGGCACCAGCCTGGCGGGCCGGCCGGACAACGGTGACGCCGTGCTCCTGGTCAGCGCGGACGACATCCGCCGGGTCGCGGGCAGCAGCGTGTTCCGGCACGGAATCGCCAGGGTGAGCGTGCCTGTCGGCCGCTACTGGGCCATCGGGCTGTTCTTGACCGGCAGGAAGTCCGCATTCGTTTTCGCGCGCCAGTTCACCGTCGTGGCCCACGGGCCGCAGCCCCGGGTGCAGCTCGCGGGCCAGACCGCCACCAGTGATTTCCGCGTGTCCACCCCCCGGCCCGCGCTCATGGACGTGGCGTCCTTCACCGCCGTGCTGCGCGGCCGCACCGGGCCGCCTGGCTTCTTGAGCCTGACCTTGTTCGGCGACCCGGCGGATGACCTCGGTCTCGCGCTGGCCCCGGCCGATCTCGCGCCGGAAACCGGCCACCTGCAGACCTTCACCCAGGCGCAGCTGGTCTCACCGCCCGGCGCACGCCCGCGGTATCAGTACAATCTGGACTTTCCCGGCCCGCCCGACCGTATTCCGGCCCAGGAGCACACGGTCCAGCCCTCCAGCCTGGCCGCCGTCACCGAGAACTTTTTCCAGGACCAGCCGTCGGCCGGGCAATGGGTGACGCTCGGCGGCACCGAGCCCGAGTTCGAAGCGGGCGTCCTCATCGATCCCGGAGCCGCTAGGGCTGCCCGGGCAGCGGGTTCAGTACGTGACGGCCGACCCGTCGGTGGTGTGGCTCAGCCAGTACGTCGCGTTCACCAGCTCGTTCGCGGGCGGCCAGTCGGGAGGGCTGCGGTCGTACCGCCCCGGTGAGGTAGCCACCGAGGACTGGGGCCGGTATCCGCTGCACCCGGCGACCTCGGTCAGCCCGGCCGCCGGCCCGGCCGCCCGCATCCAGGGCCTCCAGATACCGTCGGCCGGGCGTGCGGGCGACGTGCTGACCCTGGCCGTCGGGCCGTTCAGCGACAGCACGCCCGGTCACTTCGGCCAGCTGTCCGACGATCCGACGTCGAAGCTGACCGAGCGGTACGAGGTCGACCAGGACGGCACCAGGCTCGCGGCCGGGGATGCGAGCCAGGGCCTTGCGCAGGTGCGGCTGAGCCCGGGCCCGTCCGCGGTCCGGTTCACGCTGTCGGCCCGGCGGACGGGGCCGCACTACATCCTGTCCCCGGCGAGCACGACGACGTGGCAGTGGCGGTCGCAGCGTGACCCGTCCGCCACGGTGCCGCCGCCGTGGGCCTGCCTGACCGGGCGCCGGACCCGGCCGTTCCTGACCGGGCGGTGCGCGGTGCAGCCGATGATGACGCTGGCCTACCAGGTGGCCGGACTCACCCTGACCGGGGCTACCCCGCCGGGCCGCCAGCAGATCGGGCTGAACATCGGGCATATTCAGCTGGCCGCCGGCCCGGCGATCACCAGCGCGGCCCTGGCGGTCTCCTTCGACGGCGGGAAGACCTGGCAGCCCGCGCAGGTCACTCCAGGGAGCGCAGCCGGCCAGTTCACCGCGTCGTTCACCGCCCCGGCCGGGGCGTTCGTGACCCTGCGGACCACTGCGGCCGACGCCGCGGGCGGGTCGGTCACCGAAACCATCACCCGTGCCTACCGGACGGCCCCTGCCACCGCCCGGACCATGGCCGCGGTCCAGCAGCCGGCCGGCCCGGCCGGCTTCATCCGGCCGCCGTGCGCGCGGCCGCAGGCCGGGCAGGCCCAGTGCTTCCTGGCCTACCGGCCGCAGGACCGGGTGAACCGGGCCATAGCGGCCGGGCGGACGGCCGGCCCGAAAGGGCTGAGCGCGGCGGCGATCCGTTCCGCGTACAGGCTGCGGTCACAGGGATCCCCGGACCAGACCGTGGCCGTGTCGATCGCGTTCCACACCCCGCACCTGGCCCGCTTCCTGGCCCATTACCGGAGGCAGTTCGGGCTGCCGCCGTGCACCGTCGCCAGCGGCTGCTTCCGGCAGGTCAACCAGCACGGCGGAACCAAACCCGCGCCGTCCGGCGTCAGAACCGGATGGGACCTGGAGGCCACCCTCGACGTGTCCATGGTCTCGGTGGCCTGCCCGCGCTGCCACATCCTGGTCGTGGAGGGCAACAGCCCCAGCACGCCGGACCTGGCCGCCACCGAGCGCACCGCCGCCCGGCTGGGCGCCCAGGTGATCTCCAACAGCTACGGCACCGGCGAGAACGGGTTCTCGCTCCCGTTCCGCCGCGCCTACCAGCCGCGCGGCCGCACGGTGGTCGCCTCCAGCGGGGATTCCGGCTTCACCGACGCCGGGTTCCCGGCCGACCTGCCCACGGTCACCTCGGTCGGCGGCACCATGCTGGCCCGGGCGCATGGCCGCCGCGGCTGGCACGAACGGGTCTGGCAGCAATCGGACGCCGCGGCCGGCAGCGGCTGCTCAGCCTGGATCGCCAAGCCCGCCTGGCAGCACGACGCGCACTGCCCGGGGCGGACGATCTCCGACATCTCCGCGGTGGCCACGAACATCCCGGTCTTCAACCCCGCCTTTGGCGGCTGGGTCACGCTCGCCGGGACCAGCGTCTCCGCCCCGCTGATCGCCGGGATCATCGGCCTGGCGGGCAACGGCGCCAGCCTGACCAACGCCCGGATCTACCGGCACGCCCGGTCGTTCTTCGACGTGACCGCGGGCAGCAACACACCGGGCAACCCGCCCCTGGTGGCCTGCGGCGCCGACTACATGTGCGTGGCGAAGAAGGGCTACGACGCGCCCACCGGCCTGGGCACGCCGGACGGGCCCGGTGGTCTGTAAGGGCGGCCGGTAAGGACGGCGGCCCGGCCGGGCGGGCGGCGCGGCCCGCCTGCCCGGCCGGGCTAGGCTGGCAGGGTGAACGACGAGCTGATGGTGGTCCGGCTGGGGCTGGGAGCACGGACCGTCGAGTACAACGCCGGATGGGAGCTCCAGCGGCAGATCCACGAGCGGCGGGTCGCCGGCGACGCCGGGGACTGCTGCCTGCTGCTGGAGCACGACCCGGTGTACACCGCGGGCAAGCGGACCCGGCCGGAGGACCGGCCGGCGCCGGGGATGGCCGCCGCGCCGGTGGTGGACGTGGACCGGGGCGGGCGGATCACCTGGCACGGGCCCGGCCAGCTGGTGGGCTACCCGATCATCGCGCTGAACGAGCCGGTCGACGTCATCGCCTACGTGCGGGCGCTGGAGGAGGCGATGATCCGCACCTGCGCCGACTTCGGGGTGACCGCGGCCCGGGTGGAGGGGCGCAGCGGCGCCTGGGTGACCGGCGGCAACCGCCCCGACCGGAAGGTGGGCGCGATCGGGATCCGGGTGTCGCGCGGGGTGACCATGCACGGCATCGCGCTCAACTGCGACAACGACCTGTCCTGGTACGGCACGTTCGTGCCGTGCGGGATCAGCGACGCCGGGGTGACCTCGCTGACCGCGGAGGCGGGCCGGCCCGTCGGCGTGCTGGCCGCGGCGGACTCGTTCGCCGGGCACCTCGCCGCCGCGCTGGGCTACCGGCGGTGGCGGGCGGCCGCGGCGGAGGAGCTCACCGGGTCCGCCCTGCCCGCCTGACCGCGCCGCCCGCTACCCGGGCCAGGTCGGCTGGTAGACGGTCGCGCCACGGGCCCGGCCGGCCAGCGCGGCGGTGATCCGGGCCTGCAGGTAGGGCGGCACGTAGGAGGCCAGCTCCGCGGTCGCGGTGAACCGGTAGGCGTCGAGTTCCTCGGCCTGCACCTTGATCGGGGTGTCCGCCGGGATCGTGCCGCCGTCGAAGACGAAGTGCATGATCGGCCGCTGGTGCCGGCCGTAGGGCTGGGACCAGTCCACGGTGAGCAGCGGCCCGGCCGGCCCGGCCAGCCCGACCTCCTCGGCGATTTCCCTGGCCGCGCCGGCGTGCGGCGGCTCGCCGTGCTCGCAGACCCCGCCGGGGATCGTCCAGTGGTCCCGGTAGTTGGGCTTGACCAGCAGCACCCGCCCGTCCGGGTCGGTGAACAGCGCGCCGCCCGCGATCACCACGCCGGGCAGCCCGCCGAACCACTCGTCCGGCGGCAGCACGCCGCCGGTCACCGGCCGGCCGCCATCAGCCGCCGTCGGCCAGGCCCGCGGCCAGCCCGTCCAGGTGCCCGGCCAGCGCGCCCACCGGGACCGCGTCCTGCTCGCCGCTGTTCATGTCCCGGACCGTGACCGTGCCGGCCGCGTCCTCGGCCGCACCGTAGAGCAGGCACCAGCGGGCCCCGGAGTCGCTGGCCCACTTGAGCTGCCGGCCGAGCTTGCCCGAGCTGCCCAGGTAGACCGCGGCGCGCAGGCCGGCCGCGCGGGCCAGGCCCGCGAACGCGAAGGCACGCGCGGCCAGCGCCTCGCCCATCACGGTCACCGCCACGTCGAGCCGGCTGCGGCCGCCCTCGCTGCCGGGCAGCGCGGCCAGGATCCGCTCGATGCCCAGCGCCGCGCCGGTGGCGGGCACGTCCGGGCCGCCCAGGTCGGCGATCAGGTGGTCGTACCGGCCGCCGCCGCCGATCGAGCCGGTCACGGCCGGCGTGACCAGCTCCCAGATCGGCCCGGTGTAGTAGCTCAGGCCGCGGACCATGCCCGGGGTGAACGTCACCCGGCCGTCCGGGACCTGACCGCTGACCAGCGACAGCAGCCCGTCGACCTGCTCCAGGCCGGCCGCGCCGGTCTCGCTGGGCTTGAGCGCGGCCCGGACCCGCTCCTCGCTGTCCGGGGCGGAGATCACCTCGACCAGCTCGCCGGCCCGGTCCTCCGCCAGCCCCCGGCCGGCCAGCTCGGCCCGGACCTCGGCCGGGGCCAGCTTGTCCAGCTTGTCCAGCGAGGCAAGGACCCCCGGGCCAAGCTCGGCGGGCACGCCGAACACCTCGAGCAGCCCGGTCAGCACCAGCCGGGAGTTCAGCTTGATGCCGAACCCGGGAACGCCCAGGCCGGTCAGCGCTTCGTTCTGGGCGCACACCACCTCGGCGTCGGCCAGCAGCGACGCCGACCCGAGCGTGTCCAGGTCGCACTGGGTGAACTCGCGGTAGCGGCCCTTGCCGGGCCGGTCGGCCCGCCACACCGGGCCGAGCGCGTAGCGCTTGTACGGCGACGGGAGCCGGCTGCCGTAGGCCGCGGCGACCCGGGCCAGCGGCACGGTCAGGTCGTAGCGCAGGGCCAGGTCCGCCTCGCCGGACGCCTCGTGCTCGCCGCGCCGCAGGATCTTGAAGATGAGCTTGTCACCTTCGTCGCCGTACTTGCCCATGAGCACGTCGAGGCGCTCGAAGGCCGGCGTCTGCAGCGGCTCGAAGCCGTACGAGGTGTAGACACGGTCGATGACGGCGAACGCGCGCTGCCGGGTCTCCAGCTCAGCGGCGAGGAAGTCGCGCGTCCCCGAGGGCGGGTCAAACTGCACGGGCATGAGCCTATGGTCCCATCCCCCGGGACCGGGCCGCGCCTGGATTACCGGCGCGCGGCGTCCGCGGCGACCGCTTCCGGCCCAGCCAGCCCGGCCGGGCCGGGCCGCTCCGGCGGGTCTGCCGACAGCTGCGGCAGGACCCGGTCCAGCCAGCGCGGCAGCCACCAGTTGGCCGTGCCGGACAGGTGCATGGCCGCCGGGACCAGCACGGTGCGGATCAGGAAGGCGTCCACGATCACCGCCCCGGCCAGGCCCACCCCGAACTGGTCGATGATCAGCTGCCGCTCGAACAGGAAGGACAGGAAGACCAGGATCATGATGGTGGCCGCGGCGGTGATCACCCGGCCGGTCTCGGCCTGGCCCAGGGTCACCGAGGCGCGGTTGTCCCGGCTCAGCAGCCAGTGCTCGTGCATCCGGCTGACCAGGAACACCTCGTAGTCCATGGACAGCCCGAACAGGATCGAGAACAGCAGCACCGGGACGAAGACCTCGACCGGACCACGCCCAGACAGCCCGAGCAGCCCGTCGCCCCAGCCCGCGCCGAAGACCACGTTCAGCAGGCCCAGCGCGGCGCCCACCGACAGCAGGTTCATCACCGAGGCCACCAGCGGGATGAGCAGGCTGCGGAACACCATGACCAGCAGCAGGAAGGCCAGCACGACCACGACCGCGATGAACAGCGGCAGCTTGCCGGCCAGCACGGTGGCGAAGTCGTCCTGGATCGCGGTCGGCCCGCCCACCAGGATCCGCAGCCCGGTGTCGCTGCCGTGCCCCGTCAGTCCGCTCGAACATCCCGATCGGTCGGTACGTCTGTAGCCGCCGCCCGTCTGGCCTGGGCGAAGCGGGTCGCCGGGCAACCATGCGTAATAAATAAAAATCCTTCGCAGGGCCTGCCGCCTTGGCGACGCAGATACCTTCGTTATGCTCTTGCAAGTAGGTTGCAATAAGGCGCGCTGGCCGGGCCCGGGTGGAGGTGGTGGTTCCCTGATGGCTGTTCCCCCGAGCACTGTTCCCCTGGTCGATGGCCCGCGGAGCCGGCTGGCGCGGATCCGGCACAGCCTGACCCCGGCGGAGTGGACCCGGATGGGCGGCATGGCGCTGACCATCGTGGTGCTGCACGTGGCCGGCTGGGGGATGCTGGCCGTCGCGGTCGGCGGCCACTACCGGATCAGCAGCACCGAGGTGTTCGGGTTCGGCACCGGGATCCTGGCCTACACGCTGGGCATGCGGCACGCGTTCGACGCCGACCACATCGCGGCCATCGACAACACCACCCGCAAGCTGGTCGGCGAGGGCAAACGGCCGCTGTCGGTGGGTTTCTGGTTCTCGCTCGGCCACTCCTCGGTCGTGTTCGCACTGGCGGTGCTGCTGAACTTCGGCATCCGCGCGCTGGACCGGCAGGTCAGCAACGGCAATTCGGGACTGCACACGGCGACCGGCATCATCGGCACCGGCGTGTCCGGCACGTTCCTGTACCTGATCGCCGGGCTGAACGTGATCATCCTGATCGGCCTGGTGAAGGTGTTCAGGGACATGCGCACCGGCCGGTACGACGACGCCGAGCTCGAGGCCCAGCTGGACAAGCGCGGGCTGATGAACCGGTTCTTCGGGCCGCTGGCCCGGCGGGTCGACAAGCCGTGGAAGATCTACCCGATCGGCGTGCTGTTCGGGCTCGGCTTCGACACCGCCACCGAGATCGCGCTGCTGGTGCTGGCGGGCACCGCGGTGGCCAGCGGGCTGCCGTTCTACGCGATCCTGTCGATGCCGTTCCTGTTCGCGGGCGGGATGTGCCTGCTGGACACGATCGACGGCTGCTTCATGAACTTCGCCTACGACTGGGCGTTCGCCCGGCCGGTCAGGAAGGTCTACTACAACCTGACCATCACCGGGCTCTCGGTGTTCGTCGCGTTCTTCGTCGGCACGGTGGAGGTCCTCGGGCTGATCGGCCAGGAGACCGGCGCGAGCGGCGGGTTCTGGTCGTTCGTCGCCGCGTTCGACCTGAACAAGGCCGGCTTCGTGATCGTCGGCGTGTTCGTGCTGACCTGGATCGTGGCCCTGGCCGTCTGGCGGTTCGGCCGCATCGAGCAGAAGTGGGACCTGGCCGCCCAGCAGGGCGCCGACTGAAACGGGTCCGCTGGCCGGGGCCGGTGGGTGAAGCCGGCCCCGGCCAGCGGAGTGGGGGCCGGGCCGGCGGGGGTCAAGTAGGTGGCCGGCCCGGCCGGTCTCAGGGACGCCGGCGGGTAGGCCTCGCGGCGGCCGGGTGCGCGGTGGGCGGGCTCGTGGGCAGCGAGGCCGGGGCTGGGTGCGGCGCCACCGGACGTACCACCACAGCGCGACGCCCGCGCCGATCGCGACCGCCGCGGCCACGATCAGGGTGGGCAGCCGCAGGCTGCTCACCACGGACTCCCAGTGCGCGCCGGCCAGGTAGCCGGCCACGGCCAGGGCGGTGGTCCACGGCACGCAGCCGATCGTGGTGTACAGGCCGAACCGGACCCCGCCCATCCGGGCGATCCCGGCGGGCAGCGAGATGAACGTGCGCACCACCGGCAGCAGGCGGCCGATCAGCACCGCCCGCGGGCCGTACCGGACGAACCACCCGGTGGCGCGGTCCAGCTCACGGTCACCGACCCGGAGCCAGCCGCCCCAGCGGTGCACCGCGGCCGGCCCGCCGTACCGGCCCGCGGCCCAGGCCAGGTAGCTGCCCACCACGTTGCCCGCGGTCCCGGCCACGATCACGCCGACCAGGTTCAGCGAGGTGCCGGGCACCGCGCCGGCCGCCAGCGCGCCGCCGAGCGTCATGATCAGCTCGGACGGCACCGGGATGCACGCCGACTCGGCCACCATGAGCACGAAGATGGCGAGGTAGCCGTAGGTGGAGATGAGGTGCTGCATCAGCGCGCCAGGGTCAGGAAGGCGACGCTGGCCAGGCCCACGATCAGGCAGTACACGCCGAAGGGGGTCAGCGTCCTGGTCCGCAGGTAGCGGAGCAGGAAGCGGACGGACAGGTAGGCGCCGACGCCGGACAGCACGCTGCCGAACAGGATCTGGCCGCGGATCCCGGCGCCCAGCGAGCCGGCCAGGTCCGGCACCTTGAGCACGCCCGCGGCCAGGATCACCGGGGTGGCCAGCAGGAACGCGAACCGGGCGGCGTCCTCCCGGCTCAGCCCGCGGGCCATGCCCGCGACCATGGCCACGCCGTCCCGGCTGATCCCCGCCAGCAGGGCCAGCATCTGCGCGGACCCGATCACCAGCGCCTGCGGGTAGCCCATCGCGGCCAGCCGCCGGTCGGCCTGGACCGCGCCGTCCGGGTCATCGCGTTCGTACCGGGCCGGGTCCGCGGGCAGTCCCGCGGGCGCTGCCGCGGGGACGGGATGGAGCGGCTGGGCGGGCGCGGTGGCCGCCGCGGCCCGGGCGCGGGCCTCGCGCAGCGCGGCGTCCGCGGCCAGCGACGCCCGGGTCCGGTAGCGCTCCCCCGCGATCAGGATCACGCCGTTGACGGCCAGGAAGACGGCCGCGAGCACGGGCTTGCCGAAGATGACACGGAAAGCGTGCTCGAAGGCCAGGCCGGCCAGCCCGACCGGGATCGTGGCCAGGATGATCAGCCAGGCCATCCGCTGGTCCGCGGTCTGCACCCGGCGCTGGCGCAGCGAGGAGAAGAAGCCACCGACGATCCTGACCCAGTCCCGCCAGAAGTAGATCACCAGGGCGATCGCGGTCGCGACGTGCAGGCCGACGATGAACGCGAGATAGGGCGACTCCGGCGCGGCGACGTTGAGGTCCTTCGCCCAGCTCCCGCCGATCAGGGCGGGGATCAGCACGTTGTGGCCCAGGCTGGAGACCGGGAACATCTCCGAGATGCCCTGGACCAGGCCGACGACGCCCGCCTCCAGGTAGGTCAGGTGCGTCATCAGGGGCCCTCCATCACGACTCCGCCAGGGTCCCTGGCGTGGCATACTCGGCGCACAGCTCTCTACAGAAAAGGTAGTACTACGAATACTGTAGTACATCTACAGGGCCTGTAGATACTGACCGGAAGAAGAGGCGGCGCGATGACCGAGCACGGGCCGGGGGCGGAGCGGCGGGCCGCGGGCACCCTGGAGTCCGAGGTGCTCGGCATCCTGCGGGCGGCCGCCGGGCCGCTGACCCCCGGCGAAGTACGGGACCGGCTCTCCGGGGCCGGGGCCGGGCAGCGGGAGCTGGCCTACAGCACGGTCGTGACCACCATGTCCCGGCTGCACGCCAAGGGCCTGCTGAGCCGCCTGGCGGGCCGGGCGCGGTTTCTGCTACGCGCCGGTGGACGAGGCCAGCCTGGCCGCGGGCCGGATGAGCCACGCGCTGGGCAGCGGCTCGGACCGGGACGCGGTGCTCAGCCGGTTCGTGTCCGGGCTGTCCGGGCGGGACGCCGAGCTGCTGCGCCGGCTGCTGGGCGGCACCCCGGGCGGGACGTAGCCGCCGTGGGACCGCTGCTGCTGCCGCTGATCATCCCGCTGCTGGCCAGCGCTGCCGCCCGGCCGCTGGCCCACCGGCTCGAGCCGCGGCAGGCGACCTGGCTGCTCTGCGCCGCCGCGGTGGTGCTGGCCGGCTGCGCGGCCGCCGCGCTGGCGCTGGCGGCCGGGTTCGCCGCGGCCCGGCTGCCGGTCCTGGCCGCGCTCGGCGACTACTCGCTGGCGCCGTTCAGCACGCATGACCCGGTGCCCGTGGCGGGCGGGATCGGCGCCGCGCTGGCGCTGGCCGGCGCCGCGGCGGCCGTGCGGCCCGGTCCCGGCACCGGGTCCGCGCGCTGCTCCTGTCCTACCGGCGGGCGGCCAGGCTGAACGCCAGGGACGGCATCGTGGTGCTGCCGGGCCCGGACCTGGACGCGTACGCGCTGCCCGGCTGGCCGGGCCGGATCGTGGTCTCCGGCGGGCTGCTTGACCTGCTCGAGCCGCGGCGGCGGGCCGCGCTGATCGCGCACGAGCGGGCCCACCTGGCCGGGCGGCACCACCTGTTCACGATCACGGCCTGGATGGCGGCGGCGGCCTGCCCGCTGCTCATCCCGGTGGCCAGGGCGGTCGAGTTCACCGTGGAACGCTGGGCCGACGAGGAGGCCGCGGCGGCCACCGGTGACCGGCGGCTGGTGGCGGAGACCATCGGCCAGGTGGCCGTCATGACGGCGGCACGAGGTACGGCGCAGAGCACGGCGCGCAGTGCCCTGAGGCTGGGCATGACCGGGCCGGCCCGGCGGCGGCCCTCCGTAGCCTGGGCCGGGCCGGTGCCCCGCCGGGTGGCGGCCCTGCTGGCGGCGCCGCCCCGGACGCAGCGGCGGGTACTGCTCGCGGCGTGCGCGGCGGTCGTGCTGCTGGCCGGGCTGGCCGTCCTGGACGCGGCCCGGGACCTGCACGCCCTGCTGGAGCTAGCGCAGGCCGGCCGCTAGCGCACGGGTCCGCACTGGCCGCGGGCGATCAAGCCGATCGGCCTGCTGTTTCCCGCTGACGCGGCGGCCATCGGCGACGCTCTGGTCAGGGCTCCTGGCGGGTGAGCTGGGAGATGTCGCGGGCGGCGCCGGTGGCGGCTGAGGTGGCCATCGCGGCGTAGACCTGGAGGGCCACGCTGACCGGGCGCTGCCGCTCGGCCGGGCGGTAGCCGCCCAGCTTCGCCAGCAGAGACTCGCGGCGGTTGCGGAGTTCCTCGTCGGGGACCTTCAGGGTCAGGTCGCGGCGGTGGATGTCGATCGCGATTTCGATCACCGTCCTCGACGAGGGCGATCGTGCCGCCGGCCGCGGCTTCGGGGGCGATGTGGCAGATCGACAGGCCCGAGGTGCCGCCGGAGAACCGGCCGTCGGTGATCAGCGCGCAGGCCCGGCCCAGGCCGCGGCCCTTCAGGAAGCTCGTCGGGTAGAGCATCTCCTGCATGCCGGGGCCGCCGCGGGGGCCTTCGTACCTGATCACGACGACGTCGCCGGCGACGATCCGGCCGGCCAGGATGGCCTCGACCGCGTCCTCCTGGCTCTCGAAGACCTTCGCCGGGCCGGTGAACCCGAACAGTTCCTCGGGCACGCCCGCGGTCTTCACGATCGCGCCGTCGGCGGCCAGGTTGCCGTACAGGACAGCGAGGCCGCCGTCCGCGCTGTAGGCGTGGGCCGCGTCCCGGATGCAGCCCGTCTCCCGGTCGGTGTCCAGTGCCTCCCACTGGGCCGACTGCGAGTACGGCTCGATGGTGCGCACTCCCCCGGGCGCCGCGTGGTACAGCTCCACCGCCTCGTCGCTGACCGACGGCGAGCCGAGGTCCCACTCATCGAGGAAGCCGCGCAGGGTCCGGCTGTGCACGGTGCGCACACCCTCGTTGAGCAGGCCGGCCCGGGACAGCTCGCCGAGGATGGACGGGATGCCGCCGGCCCGGTGCACGTCCTCGACGTGGTAGTCGCTGCTCGGCGCGACCTTGCACAGGCAGGGCACCCGCCGGGACAGCTCGTCGATCTCCTTGAGGCCGAAGTCCACCTGGCCCTCGGTGGCCGCGGCGAGCAGGTGCAGGATCGTGTTGGTCGAGCCGCCCATGGCCACGTCCAGCGCCATCGCGTTGGCGAACGCGTCCCGGCTGGCGATCTCGCGGGGCAGAACCGAGGCGTCGTCCTGCTCGTAGTACTGCCGGGTGATGTCGGCGATCAGCTGGCCGGCCCGCTCGAACAGGGCGCGCCGGGCGGTGTGGGTGGCCAGCGTGGTGCCGTTGCCGGGGACGGCCAGGCCGATCGCCTCGGCGAGGCAGTTCATCGAGTTCGCGGTGAACATGCCCGAGCAGGAGCCGCAGGTCGGGCAGGCCGACTCCTCCATGTCGCGGAGCTCGTCGTCGGTCACGCTGGGGTCGGCCGAGGCCACCATCGAGTCGATCAGGTCGAGCTTGCGGGCCCCGGCACCGGGCCGCAGCGCGGCCGCGCCGACCGGCTTGCCGGCCTCCATCGGCCCGCCGGACACGAACACCGTGGGGATGTTCAGCCGCATGGCGGCGATGAGCATGCCCGGGGTGATCTTGTCGCAGTTGGAGACGCAGATCATCGCGTCCGCGCAGTGGGCGTTGACCATGTACTCGACAGAGTCGGCGATCAGCTCGCGGCTGGGCAGCGAGTACAGCATGCCGCCGTGGCCCATCGCGATCCCGTCGTCCACGGCGATCGTGTTGAACTCGCGCGGGATCGCGCCGGCCGCCTTGACCGCCGCGGCGACCACCTGGCCGACCTGGCGGAGGTGCACGTGGCCGGGAACGAACTCGGTGAAGCTGTTGGCCACCGCGATGATCGGTTTGCCCAGGTCCTCGCGGGCTACCCCGGTGGCGCGCAGCAGCGCGCGCGCCCCGGCCATGTTCCGGCCATGGGTAACGGTGCGGGACCTCAGCGGCGGCATGGGAATCTCCTGGATACGACAAAGGAACCGGTGCGGTAAAACCTACTGCACGTCCGGGTCAGGGCGTCGCGGTGGCGATATACGTCAGCGTCCCCGGTCGCCCTAGTCCTGGGCGTCGTCGCCCGGCCCGGGGATTTGACAGGATTGCGCCGTGGATGAGCACCTGCCGCTGGCGGAACTGATCGCGTCGCTGACCACCGAGCAGAAGGCCACGCTGGTACGCGGCTGGGACTTCTGGCACACCACGAGGATCACCACCGCGGGCATCGAGTCGATCATGGTCGCCGACGGCCCGCACGGGCTGCGCAAGGCCCCCGGCCGCGGCGACCACGTGGGCGTGTCCGGCAGCGTGCCGGCCACCTGCTTCCCGACCGCGTCCGCGCTCGGCTCGTCCTGGGACCCGGACCTGGCCCGGGAGGTCGGCGCGGCGATCGGCCTCCAGGCCCGCGACCAGGGCGTATCGGTGGTCCTCGGCCCCGGCATCAACATCAAGCGCTCCCCGCTGTGCGGGCGCAACTTCGAGTACTGGTCCGAGGACCCGTACCTGACCGGCCGGATGGCCGCCGCGCTGGTCAGCGGCCTGCAGTCGGAGCAGGTCGGGGCATGCCTGAAGCACTTCGCGGTGAACAACCAGGAGACCGACCGGATGCGGGTCAGCGCCGACGTGGACGAGCGCGCGCTGCGGGAGATCTACCTGGCCGCGTTCGAGCACGTGATCACCACCGTGCAGCCGTGGACGGTGATGTGCTCCTATAACCGGGTCAACGGCGTGCACGCATCCCAGCACCGGTGGCTGCTGACCGACCTGCTGCGCGGCGAGTGGGGCTTCGGCGGGCTGGTCATGTCGGACTGGGGCGCCGTGCACGACCGGGTGGCCGCCCTGGCGGCCGGCCTGGACCTGGAGATGCCGCCGGACAAGGAGGCCAGCGACCCGGCCGTCACCGCCGCGGTGGCCACCGGCGACCTGAGCGGCGACGTGCTGGACGAGGCGGTGGCCCGGGTGCTGCGGCTGGTCCGGCAGACCGCCCCCGGGCGGCGGGCCGCGGAGGCGGCCGGCGGCCCGGCGGCCGATCCTGACCAGCAGCACGCGCTGGCCCGGCGGGCCGCGGCGGACAGCGTCGTGCTGCTGAAGAACGACGGCGGGGTGCTCCCGCTGGCCCCGCGCCCCGGCCTGACCGTCGCGGTGACCGGTGAGTTCGCCCGCACCCCGCGGTTCCAGGGCGCGGGCAGCTCGCAGGTCAGCCCAACCCGGGTGGACGTGCCGCTGGACGAGCTGACCGCCGCGCTGCCCGGCGCCGCAGTGCGCTTCTCCCCCGGCTTCCGGCTGGGTGACGGCCGCGGCGACGGCGACGGTGGCGGCGGTGATACAGCGCAGGCCGCGGATGGGGCCCTGGCCGCGGAGGCGGTGCGGGACGCCGCCGGGGCGGACGTGATCGTGGCGTTCCTCGGCCTGCCGGCCGGCGCGGAATCCGAGGGCTGGGACCGCCGGCACATCGACCTGCCCGCCGCGCAGACGGACCTGGTCGCCGCGCTGGCCGCGGCGCACCCCGGCACTCCGCTGGTGGCCGTGCTGGCCAACGGCTCGGCGGTGCGGACCAGCGGCTGGGAGCAGCAGGCCGCGGCGATCGTGGAGGGCTGGCTGGGCGGGCAGGCGGCCGGCGGGGCGCTGGCAGACGTGCTCACCGGCGCCGTGAACCCGTCCGGGCGGCTCACCGAGACGATCCCGGTGCGGCTCCAGGACACACCCAGCTACCTGAACTTCCCCGGCGCGGACGGGCACGTCCGGTACGGGGAGGGCATCTTCGTCGGCTACCGGGGGTTCGACGCGACGGACCGGCCGGTCAGCTACCCGTTCGGGCACGGGCTGAGCTACACCACGTTCGGCTACGGCGGACTCGAGGTCAGCCAGGCGGGCACGCTGGACGGCGGGAACCTGTCGCTGACCGTGCGCTGCCAGGTCACCAACACGGGCCCGCGGGACGGCGCCGAGGTCGTCCAGCTGTACCTGAGCCACCCGTCGGCCGCGGTCCCGCGCCCGCCGCGGGAACTGCGCGGCTTCCGTAAGGTGCGGCTGGCCCCGGGCGAGACCGCGGCGGTGGCGTTCGCGCTGACCGCGCGGGACCTGGCCTACTGGTCCGAGCGGGAGCACGGCTGGCTGACCGAGCCGGGCTGCTACCGGGTGGCAGTGGGCGCGTCGTCGCGGGACCTGCGGCTGGCCGCGGACCTGACCGTCGAGGGCACGCCGCGGCGGCCGCCGCTGACCGGCATGTCCACCCTGCGCGAGTGGCTGGCCGACCCGGACGGCAGCGCCGCCCTGCACCGGGAGATCGGCACCGGCCCGGACGGCAAGCCCGGCGGGATCCTGGCCTCCGACGAGCTGATCGCCATCATCGGCAACTTCACCTTGCACACGCTGGCCGCGTTCCCCGGCCTGGGCGTCACCCACGAGGTCCTGAACCGCCTGCTGTCCCCTGGCCCTGGCTAGGCCACTACAGCTCGCGCAGGGCGGGGCCGGGGCGGGCCCGGGCGGCGGCGATCGCGGGCCCGGCGGCCAGCAGGTTAGCGGCTACCAGGACGGCGGCGGCCAGCACGGCCAGCAGCCCGGGCGGGGCGACCGGCACGGCCACCACGCCGAAGCTGACCGCGAACGCCCGCCACAGCGCCTGGCCGGCCGCCAGCCCCAGCGGCAGGCCCACGGCCAGGCCGGCCACCGCCAGCGTGGTCGCCTGCCAGCCGACCGTCCCGGCCACCTGGCGGCGGGCGAAGCCGAGGACCTTGAGCAGGCTGAGCTCACGGCGCCGCCGGGACACGCTGACGACCAGCAGGTGCGCGACCATCGCCACGCCGAACCCGGCGAGCACCACGCCGAGCAGAGCCGGGAAGCTGACCGCCTCGCCGAAGTTGACCAGCGACTCCGGGGTCATCGGCAGGGACGCGGAGCTGGGATAGGCGGCCAGGTAGTGGGCGATGGCGGCACGCCCGGCCGGGCCGGGCCGCACGCTGGCCAGCACCCCGCCGTCAGAGGACTGCCGCACCAGATCACGGCAGTGCGCCTGGCCCTGGCCGGGCGGGCAGGCTGCGGCGGTCAGCCCGTCCAGCGTGTACAGCGCGCCGTGGCCTAGGCTGGCCGCCCCGTTGAGCAGCGGGAACGACACCATGCCGACCACCGTGAACGGCGTGGTCCGCGGGTGGCCGCCCGGCGCGGGCACGGTGACCCGCACCACGTCTCCCAGGCCGGCGCCGATCTCGCGCATGGTCGCCGCGCCGAGCGCGACCTCACCGGGCCCGCTGGGCAGCCGCCCGGCCATGGCCGAGAACAGCGGCGCGCCGCGGACCTGCTCGCCTGCCAGCCCGCCGACCGTCACCTGGTTGATGACGGTAGTGGCGTCGACGCCGCGGGAGACCCGGGTCACCGCCGGGTCGCGCTGCAGCTCGCGGAGGACCTGGCCGTCGACCGTACCCCCAGTGGCGCTGAAGTTGAGCTGGAACTGCTGGCCGTACAGCGCGGGCGTAGCCAGCAGGTGCGACAGGCTGGCCCCGAACACCGTGGTCGCGGTCAGGGCGGTGACCGCGAGGACAGTGCCGAGCAGCGCGGTGCCGACCGGAGCGCTGGCCTCCGCCGCCCGGCGCTGCAGCGCCTGGCGGACCCCGATGAGCATGGCGGGCGGCGCGCCCGCCGCGGCCAGCCAGCCGACGACGGCCGACGGCCGGGCGAGGCTGAGCGGGCGGCGGCCTGGCGCTCCGGCCCGGGCTGCGCGCCAGGCCGGCACCCCTCCCAGGGCCAGCGTTACCGCCACGATCGCCGCCGCGCCGGCCAGCAGGACCAGCGGGTCGAACGCCACCCCAGCGGACGTCTGGGCGATCCGGGCGATACCGACCGGGGTGAGCGGGGACAGCGCCACCGCCACCGCCACCGCGCCAGCCGCGCCGGCCAGGGCCAGCACCGCGGTGCCCGCCAGGCTGGCCGCGGCCAGCTGGCCGCGGGTCGCCCCGAGGGCGGCAAGCACCGCGCTCGCCTCGCTCTCCGCGGCTCCCTGCCGGGCCAGCGCCTGGCCGATGACGGCCAGCGCGACCAGGGCCGCCAGTGCCGCCAGCAGCCACCAGCCGATGACTTGCGGGTGGATGGCCGCGGTCACGGCGGCCACCTGGTCGGCCAGGTTCAGGTAGCCGGCCACGCCAGCGCGGGTGACGGCCGGGGATCTCAGGGCGGCGGCGAACCGTCCCACGCCCGCGCTGCCGCCGCGCAGCCGGATCGGGTACTGGTACACCGCCGCGGTGCGGGGCAGCACCGCCCTCGTGAACGCGGGGGTGGTGACCAGGTCATGGACAGGGCTCACCCCGGCCGGGAACTCCTGCAGGGCCGCGGCGATACCGGTGACCACGAAGCTGACCACGGGCCCGCCCGGGGCGGGCGGGCCGCCCGCCTTGTCCAGGAGGCGCAGCTGCGCATGGGCGTAAAACGGAACCCTGAGCACCGTGCCGGGATGGACTCCCAGGTCGTCGCGGAGCGTGAAGGACGCCAGCACCTGCCGCGGGTCGGCCGGGTCCGGCCACCGGCCGGACAGCAGCTTCCAGCCGGGCCATCCGGCCGGCGCCGGGCTGTAGACCTCCAGGGCCAGCGGGCGGGCCGGGCCGCGGCAGCCGCGGCACGTGGCCGGCGCGGTCTGGGGCAGGGCGAGCTGGTAGGAGGACACCACCCCGGGGAGCCCGGCCACCACGCTTGGTGCCGGCTTCAGCGCGAAGGCGGCCACGTCCGCGCCGTAGGCGGACGCGAACTGGGGCAGCGCGGCCTGGGTGCGGCGGGCCGCCGCGGCGCTGGCCAGCACCGCTCCCCCGGTGATGCTGACCAGCACTGCGATCGCGAGCCAGGCACGCCACCAGCGGCGGGCCCGGGCCGCGACGATGAGCCTGATCATGCCCACGGCGTCAGTGCTAGCCGCTCGCTGCGGGCCGCTATACGCACTGCCTTCCCTCCTCGCTCCCTGCGTCGCTCCTTCGTCGCTCCTCACTCGCTCGTCAGTCCAGGCAGCGCCGCGGCCCTCCGCGAGCTAGGCCGGGCTCCGCCGGCGGCCCCCTCCGCGAGCTTGCCCGGCTCCGCCGGCGGCCCGGCCTCTGTGATCATGATTCTGCCGCCATGGAGGGGCCAGCGGCAGGGCGTTACCCTGTCGGCCCCCTGGGTGCCAGCACGAACGTCCCCATGCGGGACAGTTGTCCGGCAGACGCCGTGGCGGCGAGCCGAGGGAGGCCATCTCATGCCGCTTACCGATGATCAGGTTGCCCGGGCCGCCCGGGACCTGTACCAGGCCCGGCGGTCCGGGGTGCCGATCGCCCCGCTGACCGGACGGCACCCGGGCATGGACCTGACCGACGGCTACCGGGTCCAGCAGGAGCTGGTCGCCCTGCTGACCGCGGACGGCGACCGGGTGGCGGGCTACAAGCTGGGGCTGACCAGCGCGCCGATGCAGGCGCTGATGGGGGTGGACTCCCCCGACTTCGCCCCGGTGCTCGCCTCGCATCTGCGGCCGGACGGCGCCACGGTGACGGCCGGGTCGTTCATTGCGCCGAAGGTCGAGGCGGAGATCGCGCTGGTTCTGCGGGACGGCCTGGCCGGCCCGGACTGCACCGAGCAGGACGTGGCGGCGGCGGTCAGCGGCGCGGTGGCCGCGCTGGAGATCGTGGACAGCCGGATCACGGACTGGCAGATCGCGCTCGCGGACACCGTGGCCGACCTGGCCAGCAGCGGCGCGGTGGTGCTCGGTCAGGGGGTCCCGCCCGATGGCTTTGACCTGCGGCTGACCGGGATGGTGCTGACCGGCAACGGCAGCCTGATCGCCACCGGCGCCGGGGCGGCCGCGCTGGGCGGCCCGCTGACCGCGGTGGCCTGGCTGGTCCGCACGCTGCACCCGCTGGGTGGCTCGCTGCAGGCCGGCCAGTTCGTGATGACCGGCGCGCTGCACGCCGCGGTCAGCCTCGCCCCCGGCCAGCACTACCGGGCGGAGTTCGACCGGCTCGGCCCGGTCGGGATCACCTGCACGTAACCAGGCGGTTTTGAGGCACTGTTCGCCAGAAGGGAGCAAGACTGATGCCGTTTGTCCAGGTCACGATGGTGTCCGGGCGCACCGTTGAGCAGAAGCACGCGCTGATCGCCGGGCTCACCGAGGCGGTCACGGCCGCGCTCGGCACCCCGGCCGAGCGGGTCCGGGTGGCTATCTACGAGGTCAGCCAGGACGACTGGGGCATCGGCGGGCTGCCGCACTCCGTGGTCCGCGGGCCCCGCCCGGGCGCCGGGTCATGAGCCGCGCCGACGTAGGGTGGAGGTGTGGTTCTTGCACCTGAGGGGCGCCGGATGCTCCGCCTGGAGGCCCGTAACAGCCAGACCCCGGTCGAGCGCAAGCCGGAGTGGATCAAGACCAGGCTGCGCACCGGGCCGCAGTACACCGAGCTGAAGCAGCTGGTCCGCCGCGAGGGCCTGCACACGGTGTGCGAGGAAGCGGGCTGCCCGAACATCTTCGAGTGCTGGGAAGACCGCGAGGCCACGTTCCTGATCGGCGGCGACCAGTGCACCCGGCGGTGCGACTTCTGCCAGATCGCCACCGGCAAGCCGCAGCCGCTGGACCGGGGCGAGCCCGCCCGGGTGGCCGCGTCGGTGGCCACCATGGGCCTGCGGTACGCCACCGTCACCGGCGTGGCCCGGGATGACCTGCCGGACGGCGGGGCCTGGCTGTACGCGCAGACCGCGGTGGAGATCCACCGGCAGGTGCCCGGCTGCGGGGTTGAGCTGCTGATCCCGGACTTCTCCGGGGACGAGGGCCAGCTCGGCGAGGTGTTCGCGGCGCGGCCCGAGGTGCTCGCGCACAACATCGAGACCGTGCCGCGGATCTTCCGCCGGATCCGGCCGGGGTTCCGCTACGAGCGGTCGCTGGACGTGCTGCGGGCCGCCAGGGCCGCGGGCCTGATCACCAAGTCCAACCTGATCCTGGGCCTGGGCGAGGAGCGCGCCGAGGTCAGCCAGGCGCTGGCCGACCTGCGCGAGGCGGGCTGCGACCTGGTCACGATCACCCAGTACCTGCGGCCCTCGGTGCGGCACCACCCGGTCGAGCGGTGGGTCCGGCCGGAGGAGTTCGACGAGCTCGGGGCGGAGGCCCGCGGGCTGGGTTTCGCCGGCGTGATGTCCGGGCCGCTGGTCCGCTCGTCGTACCGGGCGGGCCGCCTGTACCGCCAGGCCCAGGCTGCGCTGACCCAGACGCACGAAGGCTGACCCGCCCCCCCACAGCAGCCCGGGAGCGAGCGGGCCAGCACAGCCGATATTCTCACCGCATGGCAAAGAAAACCGGGCCCGCTGCGTCCGGCAAGGGTGCCGCTGACCCGGCGTCGGTAGGGCGGCTCAAGCAGATCGGGATGGTTGCGGGGATCCTCCGCAAATCCAACCCCAAGGCGCTGCCGATCGTTTTCGGGATCGTCATCGGCGTCATCGCCCTGTTCGTGGTGCTGGGGCTGGTCGTCGGCCTGGGGCCGCTGTTCATCCCGCTGGGCGTGCTGCTCGGCGTGACGGGCGGCATGATCGCGTTCGGCCGGTTCGCGCAGGGCGCGCAGTACGCCGCGATCGAGGGCCAGCCGGGTGCGGCCGCCGCGATCCTGCAGAGCATGCGCGGCAACTGGACCGTCACCCCGGCCATCGCCGCCAACCGGAACATGGACGTGGTGCACCGCACCGTCGGCAAGCCGGGCGTCGTCCTGGTCGGCGAGGGCTCGCCGACCCGGCTGCCGAGCCTGCTCGCGGCGGAGAAGAAGCGGGTCTCCCGGGTCGCCCTCGACGTGCCGATCTACGACATCCAGGTCGGCAACGAGGAAGGCCAGATCCCGATCCGCAAGGTCCAGAGGCACATCATGAAGCTGCCGCGGAACCTGAAGGGCCCGGCGATCGCGGACCTGAACTTCCGGCTCAAGGCGCTGCCGCAGTCGCTGCAGATGCCCAAGGGCCCGGTGCCGCGCAGCGCCCGGATGCCCAAGGCCCCGCGCCCCAAGTTCCGCTAACTGACTGGCTGGGCTGGCTCAGCCCGCCTCTTCGAGCCAGCCTTCCAGCAGGTACAGGCCGATCGAGTCGCGGTAGCGGCGCGGCCGCTCGCCCAGGTAGGCGGCCAGTTCCGGCCGGGTGACCCAGCGGGCCTCGGCCACCTCGGCCTGGTCCACGGTGATGGCCTCGCCGGTGGCCACGGCACGGAAGCCGATCATCAGCCCGGCCGGGTACGGCCAGGCCTGTGACCCCAGGTAGCGGACCTCGCCCACGCTGACGCCGGTCTCCTCGGCGACCTCGCGGCGGACCGCGTCCTCCAGGCCCTCGCCCACGTCGACGAACCCGGCGATCAGCGACCACACGCCGTCCGGCGCGGTGGCCGGGCGGGCGAGCAGGCAGCGCGGCGGCCCGGCGGGCGCCTCGACCAGGGTGATCACCGCGGGCTCGATCCGCGGGAAGAGCAGCTTGCCGCAGCCGGCACCGGTGCAGGTGCGCTGGTGGCCGGCCTGTTCGGGCCGGGCCTGCGCCCCGCAGCGGCCGCAGAACTGCTGGTCCCGGTGCCAGCGCAGCAGCCCGCGGGCGTAGGCCAGGGCGGTGGCCTGGTCCGCGTCCAGGACCGCGAACAGGCTGCGGGTGTCCGCGGTGGCGGCCGCCCCGGCCAGCGCGGCCGCGGCGGCCTCGTCCAGCGCGGACAGGTCGGCCGCGAAGACCCCGGCACCGGAATCGTCCAGGCCGAGGAACACCGGCGGGTCCGCGGCGGCGAGCAGGTCCGCGGCGCCGGCCAGCGGCAGCGTGACCGGCCCGGTGCCGGCCGCGGTGACCAGGCAGCGGTCCCGCCACAGCGGGACCAGCCGGGTCCCGGGGCGGGTGCGGACCCCGTCCAGCCAGGCGCCGTCGCCGCGCTGCCCGGCGGCGCGGTCCAGGGCCCGCCCGGTGTAGGGCAGCCGCGGGAACGCGGGCGGCGTCGCCCGGGCCGGGGCCTGGGTCACCGGCTCAGGCCCGGACGACGGCCGTGTTGGCCGCCTTGTCGTGCAGGCCGCGCTGGTCGCGGTCGTACACCAGCGGCGGGATCACGGCCAGCAGCAGCACGGTGCGCACCAGCGACCACCACAGGCCGACCGGCCTGCCGTCCAGCCGGATCACGCGGATGCCGGTCAGGCGCTTGCCGACGGTGAACCCGGTCAGGGCGGTCAGCAGGTAGACCTCCACCCCGAACACGGCGATCGTCCAGTACTGGTTGTGCAGCAGTGCGATCGCGATGAGCTCGCACAGCAGCCAGTCGATGAAGATGGCGCCGAGCCGGCGGCCGACTCCGGCCACCGCGCCTGGCCCGGTCTCCGGGAACCCCAGCCTCTGCCCGGGGTACGCGCTGGCCGTTTCTCGCCACTGCCGCTGGCCGACGCCAGCCATGATCCAGCCCGCCGCCGTTCGCTCACAGTACAAAGGTATGCCCAGCGCCCCCGCGGCCGGCGCGCAGCCCGCCGCCGCGGCCAGTCTCTGCTACGGCCTGGCTGGCCTACGGACCGTGGCGTAACACGGGTGAAACATCAGGGACACGGACAGGAAACCGCTGGGTGGCAGCCTCACAAGCGCGCCCGGGGCACCGGGCGGCAGACGATCCTGGCCAGGGACGCTGAGGCAGCGAGGGAGAGTTGATGTTCAGCAGCGGTGATGAGGTCCTGCGGTACATATCCGACGAGGGGGTCCAGTTCGTCGACATCCGGTTCTGCGACCTGCCCGGCACCATGCAGCACTTCACCGTGCCGGTCGAGGCGTTCGACGGCAAGGTGTTCGAGGACGGGCTGATGTTCGACGGCTCGTCGATCCGCGGGTTCCAGCAGATCCACGAGTCGGACATGCTGCTGATGCCGGACCCGAGCACGGCGGTGATGGACATCTTCCGCCAGCACAAGACGCTGAACCTGACGTTCTTCGTGCACGACCCGCTGACCGGCGAGCCGTACAGCCGGGACCCGCGGAACATCACCCGCAAGGCGCAGGACTACCTGGAGGGGTCGGGGATCGCGGACACCGCGTTCTTCGGCCCGGAGGCCGAGTTCTACATCTTCGACTCGGCGCGCTTCTCCACCAGCGCGCACGAGGGCTACTACCACATCGACTCGATCGAGGGCGCCTGGAACACCGGCCGTGAGGAGCCGGGCGGCAACCTGGGCTACAAGCCGCGGTTCAAGGGCGGGTACTTCCCGGTGCCGCCCACCGACCACTACACGGACCTGCGGTCCTCGATGGTGCGGGCGCTGATCGACTTCGGCATCGAGGTCGAGATGCAGCACCACGAGGTGGGCACGGCCGGCCAGGCCGAGATCGACGTGCGGTTCGACACGATGCTGAAGATGGCCGACAAGCTGATGCTCTACAAGTACGTGGTGAAGAGCGTCGCCCGGTCCGCGGGCAAGTCGGTCACCTTCATGCCCAAGCCGCTGTTCGGCGACAACGGCTCGGGCATGCACTGCCACCAGAGCCTGTGGAAGGACGGCGCGCCGCTGTTCTACGACGAGTCCGGCTACGCGGGCCTGTCCGACACCGGCCGGTACTACGTGGGCGGCCTGCTCAAGCACGCGCCGTCGCTGCTGGCCTTCACGAACCCGACGGTGAACTCGTACCACCGCCTGGTGCCCGGCTACGAGGCGCCGGTCAACCTGGTGTACTCGCAGCGCAACCGGTCGGCCTGCGTGCGGATCCCGATCACCGGCTCCAACCCGAAGGCCAAGCGGCTGGAGTTCCGCGTTCCGGACCCGTCGTGCAACCCGTACCTGGCGTTTGCCGCGATGCTGATGGCCGGCCTGGACGGGGTGAAGAACAAGATCGAGCCGCCCGAGCCGGTGGACAAGGACCTGTACGAGCTCCCGCCGGACGAGGCCACCGCGATCCCGCAGGTGCCGGGCTCGCTCGACAGGGTGCTCGACAACCTGGAGGCGGACCACGAGTTCCTGCTGGACGGCGGGGTGTTCACCGCCGACCTGATCGAGACGTGGATCGACTACAAGCGGACCAATGAGCTGGACCCGGTTCGCCTGCGGCCGCACCCGCACGAGTTCGAGCTGTACTACGACATCTAGCCGCTTCTCCCGGGGCTTCCCTGGCCCCCGACAGGCAGCCTGGCCGGAGCCAACCCTGGCGGTTCCGGCCAGGCGCCTGCCTGCTCTAACACCTCAGTCGCGGTTGAACATCGGGTTCGGATCAAGGTCCCAGGCGGAGACTGTCTCGCCGCGATGTGCGTCCCGCTGGTGCGCCTGCGCCCAGGCATCGATCGAAAGCCGCTGGGTTTTCTCCCAGTCGCCGTCCGGGAAGGTGCTGGAAGCTCCGCAATCACCGCATGTGGCTGTTCTTACTGGCATAGGGCGCAGTATCCCCCGTATTTGAGCCAAACGGCGCATTCTCCGGGCTACGCGCGGCTAGGGGCCTGCGGCTGATGGAGCTGTTGCCGCGCGTGGCCAGGGCTGCGGGGCCGACGGGTGCGGCCGCGGGGATCATGCGGACGTCGGTCAGGGTGACCTCGCGGCCGTCCTCGTCCACAAAGCCGATGTGCAGCGGGGAGCCCGTGCCTTTGCGGCGGCGGAGCGTGCTGGGGCCTTCGGGGTGGGGCAGGTGCTCGTCGCCCCATTGCTGCAGGGCGCCGAGGATGACCTGGAGCTCCTGGCCGGCCTCGGTGAGCCGGTAGGCGAACCGGGACCGCTCCCCCGGTTCCTGGTAGGGCTCCCGCCGCAGGACCCCGTATTCCGTCAGTGTGCCGAGGCGGTCGGACAGCACGTCCGGGGCGATGCCGAGCCGGTCCCTGAACTCGGCGAACCTTGTCGCGCCGAGGAAGGCCTCGCGCAGGATCAGGAACGTCCACCGCTCGCCGAGGACGCCCAGCGTGCGGGCGATCGAGCAGCGCGAGTCCGGGACCTTGGCCATGCCTCCCAGCATACCCCTGGGTTGGCTTTACCTATTCAGAATGCTAGGTTGGAAAAACCAACTTAGGAGCCAGTGCTGAGGAGACAGTGCATGCAGATCAGCGGATCGACCGCGCTCGTGACCGGGGCCAACCGCGGACTTGGCCGCCATCTGGCCGCTCAGCTGCGGGACCGCGGCGCTACCGTCTACGCCGCCGCGCGCAACCCGGCGGCGGTGGACCTGCCGGGCGTCACCCCTGTCGCGCTGGACCTGACCGACCCCGCGTCGGTGGCCGCCGCGGCGGACGCGGTCCGCGGCGTGTCCATCCTGATCAACAACGCGGGCTCGTCGACCGGGTCCTCGCTGCTGACCGGGGACCTGGACCGGATCCGGCTGGAGATGGACACCCACTTCTTCGGCACGCTGGCGGTGACCCGCGCCTTCGCGCCGCAGCTGGCCCGGCACGAGCAAAGCGCGGTGCTGAACATCCTGTCCGTGCTGGCCTGGGTCAGCTTCCCCACCACCGGCGCGTACTGCGCGGCCAAGTCCGCGCAATGGTCGCTGACCAACGCGCTGCGCCAGGAGCTGGCCGGGCAGGGCACCCGGGTCAGCGCCCTGCACGTCGGCTACATGGACACCGACATGGCCCGGGCTATCACCGCGGCCAAGTCCGACCCGGCCGAGATCGCGCGGCTGGCGCTGGACGGCATCGAGGCGGGCGACACCGAGATCATCGCCGACGAGATCAGCAAGCTCGCGCTGGCCGGCCTGTCCGGCGGCGTCGCCGCGCTGTACCCCCAGGTCGCCTGACCGGCCGGCCACCGGGCGCGGCCCGGATCAGCGCTCGCCGGGCGTCACCGGCTCGAGAAGGGCGATCATCTCCGGCCGGCCGAAGTGGTGCGCCCACCCCAGCGGCGTCGCGCCGAACCGGGTGTCCGTGATTCCCGGATCTGCGCCGAGCCGCAGCAGCAGCCGGGCCAGCGCCAGGTCACCCTCGCCCGCGGCGTGGTGCAGCGCGGTCTCCCACTGCTGCTCCGCCGGGGTGTCGGTGCGGGCCCTGGCGTTCACGTCGAAGCCGAGCCCGGCCAGCATCTCGACCGCGCCGGCCCGCCCGCGCGCCGCGGCCCAGACGATCAGCCCGGGCCGCTGCTCACGGGCGGCCGCCGCGTGCTCGCGCAAGCTTTCTGCCGCCTCCCTGTCCCCCGCCAGCACCGCGGCGATCAGCGCGTCCGGCCCGGTCAGCGCCGGCTCGGCCGCGCCCTGCGCGACCAGCCAGCGGGCCAGCGCGGGGCTGCCGTTCAGCGCCGCGACCTCGGCGGGCGTCCGGCCGTGCGAGGTCCGCAGGGTCACCGGCCGCCCGCCGGGCGCCGCGTACGGGGTCAGGAAATCGGCGCCGTGCCCGACCAGCAGCCGGACCCGGTCGCGCATGTCGTGCACGATCGCCCACCACAGCTGGCCGCGCAGCAGCTCCGCCGGCGAGTCCGCGGTATGCCCGAACCGGGCCGCCCACGGCCCGCCGTCGCCACGGCCGAGACCATGCTCGAACAGCAGCACGAGATGCCGGTCGTCGTCGCCGAACTGGAGGTTGTACAGCGCCTGGCCGTCGTTGGCGTCCGCGCCGGCCGCCAGCAGCAGCGCGGCCAGCGCGAACCCGTGCCGGTGCTGCGGCTGGCCGGTCTCGCCGCCGCCCAGCGCCCCGGTCACCGCGGTGAACGGCGGGTACAGGCCATGCCACAGGTAGCCAGCGTTCGGGTCGGCGCCGTGGCCGAGCAGCACCCGCGCGGTGCCGAGCAGGGCCGCCTCGCTGACGTGGCGGTCATGCCGGGCGAAGACCAGGTACAGAAGCGGCGGCCAGCCGTAGGGCCCGCCGTCCCGCGAGACCAGCGCCGGGTCCGCGGCCAGGTGGGTGCGCACCGCCTGCTCATCCGCCGCGGCCGCCGCGACGTGAATACTGTCCCGGGCCAGCTCCGGGTGGCCGGCCAGCAGCCGGGCGGCCCGCTCCCACCGGTCCGGCCCGTCGTCCCCGCCGAACCGCAGGCACGCCAGGGCCAGGAACTCACCGGCCAGCGCGCCCGGCCCGGCCAGCCCATCAGGCCCGGCCGCGCCCGCCACCTCGTCGGGCGCCCGCCGGTAGCGCTCGATCATCTCGAGGTGCCTTTTCAGCCGGGCCCAGGAAGAAAACCCGTAGTGCCGGGCGACCACCAGCTGCGCGCCGGTCAGCGTGACCGCGTGCGCGCCCTGCGGATGATTCGCGGCGACCAGCTCGAGAGCCCCGGGCACCCCGGCCCCGGCCAGGTCACGCAGGTCTTTTGCCTGCTTGCGGAGCTGCTCAAAGCTCGCGTCATCGGGAAGGGAAAAGGACGGCACTTCGACCCCTTTCGCCGCCTGCGGTCCGCTTCGCAAGCCGAAAGGAGATCCTCAGCCATCCATGCAGTGACAATCCCGCTCGGGTGGGCTCAGCCCTGTCCGCGGACCGGAGGCGCCCCGCGCGCCTGCGGCCACATTACCGCCGCCCGCTGACAAAGCCAGGACCGCCCGCGCAGGCCGCGCGCCACCCGCTGGCCGGCCGTCACCCGCCGGTCAGGTGGGCCGCCAGCGCGGCCAGGTCCGGGCACGACAGATCGAACGAGTCCGACGGCTCCGGCTCGCCCTCGCCCGCCCGCTCGATGTACGCGGTCCGCAGCCCGCACGCGGCGGCGGCCCGCAGGTCCCACGGGTGCGCCGCGACCATCAGCGTCCGGGCCGGGTCCAGGGCCAGCCGGTCCAGCGCGAACCGGTACACGGCCGGATCGGGCTTGCGGGCCCCCACCAGCTCCGCGGACAGGACGGCGTGCCAGGTGAGCCCGCCCCGGGCGCTCACCGAAGCCAGCATCGACAGGTTCCCGTTGGACAGCGCCACCACCGTGAACCGCCGGGCCAGCGCGGCCAGCGCCGCCGCCGCATCCGGCCACGGCCGGAGCCGGTGCCCCACCAGGCCCAGCCGCCGCACGGCCTCCGCAGGCAGGGCGGCAGCCGGCCCACCGCGCGCCGCCCCCGCTAGCCAGCACATCCGCCAGCGCCCGCGCGTTCACCTCGTCGGTGGACACCCAGGAGCCCCCGCGATCCAGCTCAGCCGTCAGCGACCACGACCGCTCCTCCCACGCGGCCGCCAGCTCCCCGGCCCGCCCCGGCCCGGCCAGGCCGGCCGCCTCCAGCTCGGCGGCCACCTCGGCCCGCATCGTCCCGCCCTCGTCCACCACGGTCCCGATCACGTCGAAGAGCAGGGTGTCCACGTCCGCCGCAGTGATCATGAACCCATCGTCGCACCGGCCGGCCCAGCTGCGGCCGCCGGCGGAGCTCAGCCGCCCCGCGGCAGCAGCATGATCTTTTAGGATTACGGTGAGACCGGCGCGGGGCGAGGAGCACCAATGCAGATCATTGACGGGGCGGGCGTCTACGGCGCGGCCAGCGGCGGGCCGGTGCACTGGGTCGAGCAGCTCCGGGTGCCGGACCTGAGCGTGGGCACCTACAGCATCCCGGCGGGCGGCACCGACACCCAGACACCGCACACCGAGGACGAGATCTACGTCGTGACCAGCGGCCGCGCGGTAATCGAGACCCCGGGCGGCCACCGCGCCGGTCTCCCCCGGCTCAGTGATCTTCGTCCCGGCCCGCGAGGAGCACCGCTTCACGAACGTCACCGAGGACCTGGCGCTGCTGGTGATCTTCGGCCCGGCCGAGGAGTCCCGGGCCACCTGAGCGGTGCCGGGCGCATCCCGCCGGGCGGGCGGGCTCAGCCCAGCGGCGCCAGCGGCTGGCCCGCCAGGTCGGCCTGGCCGTTGGCGGCCAGCCAGCCCAGGGCCTCGTGCAGGGCCTGCAGGGTGGTGTACCGGGGGGCGTAGCCGAGGACCTGGCGGGCCCTGGCGATGCTGGCGGCGATGCCGCGGAACGTGTGCTCCCTGGTCGCCTCGGCGTGCCCGGCGCCCACCCGGCGGGTGAACTCGGCCCAGTCGACGTACTCCAGGACCGGCTCGCGGCCGAACCAGGAGGCCACTCCGCAGGCCAGCCCGCGCAGGGTCATGGCCTGCTCGGCGACCACGTGGAAGCTGGACCCGATCGCGTCGGCGCAGCTGACGGCGAGCTCGAAGGCCTGGGCCACGTCGTCGGCGTGCACGTGGTGCAGCACGCCCAGGCCGTGGTCGGGCAGGGCCAGCGGGCGGCCCGCGGCGAGGGCGGTCCAGACGGCCGGGTCCAGGTTGCCGGCCGGGGTGATGACCGGCCAGCCGGGGCCGCTGATGTGGCCGGGATGCAGCACGACCGAGGGCACCCCGCCGGAACGGGTTTCGGCGTGCAGCAGGGCCTCGATGGCCGCCTTGCCGGTGCCGTACTCGCCGTAGGCGGTACGCGGCTCGTCCTCGGTGACCGGCACCACCAGCGCCGGGCCGTGCACCCAGATCGTGCCGCAGTGGATCAGCAGCGGGCGGGACGGGCGGAGGGCGTCCACCAGCTGGCGGGCCGAGTCCGCGGTGAAGCAGACCATGTCGATGACCACGTCCGGGGCCATCCCGGCGATGAAGGCGCCGAACGTGCCGGCCGCGTCCAGCGCGTCCCGGTCGGCCGGGAGCCTGGTGACCGCGTCCCACTCCGGGGCGCTTTGGTAAGGCTCGCGGGTGCCGCGGCTGATCGCGGTGACCTCGTGGCCCGCCCGGACCAGCCGGGGCACCAGGTAGCTGCCGACATGACCGGTCGCCCCGATGACCACTACCCGGCTCATCCGCGGTCCCGCCTCCCACCTGCTGCTGCTTCGGCTGGCCCCGTCATCCTGGCACGGTCATCCTGGCACGGGCGGGCAGGCCGCCGGGCCCGCGGGCCTGCCCAGGGCGGGCCGCGGCCGGTTAACCTGCCGGGGAGGGGCTCCTGACCGCCGCCCAGACCGCCGTGGGGTGACATGTACACAGCCAGGCACGCCGCCGCGAATCCCGGCCAGCCGGCCATCATCATGGGCTCCTCCGGGGAGACCGTCAGCTACGCCGAGTACGAGGCCCGCTGCAACCGGCTGGCGCACCTGCTGCGGGCGGCGGGCCTGCGGCGGGGCGACCACGTCAGCATCCTCATGGAGAACCAGCCGCGGATGCTGGAGATCGAGGGTGCCGCGGAGCGGGCCGGCCTGTACTACACGCTGGTCAACGCCTACCTGTCGGCCGACGAGGTGGCCTACATCGTGGACAACTCCCAGTCCCGGGTGCTGTTCTCCGCGGTGGCGAAAAAAGAGGTCGCCATGGCCGCGGCGGACCGCTGCCCGCGGCTCGAGCGGAGGCTGATGACCGGTCTCGAGGCGCCGGCCCGCGGCTGGGAACCGTACGAGAAAACGGTGGCGGACTTCCCTGACGGCCCGATTAGTGACGAATCACTCGGCGCGGCCATGCTCTATTCCTCCGGCACGACCGGGCAGCCCAAGGGCATCCTGCGGCCGCTGCCCGAGGACGCGCCCGGCGAGGCGCTGCCCGTGCTCAGCTTCGTGTCCTGGCTCTTCGGCTTCCGCGAGGGCATGACGTACCTGAACCCGGCGCCGCTGTACCACTCGGCCCCGTACGCCAGCGTGGCCGCGGCGCTGCGGCTGGGCGCGACCGTCGTGGTCATGGAGCATTTCGACGCCGAGGAATGGCTGCGCCTGGTGGCGGAGCACCGGGTCACGCACTGCCAGATGGTGCCGACCATGTTCAGCCGGCTGCTGCGGCTGACCGACGAGACCCGGGCCCGGTACGACACGTCCTCGCTGGAGGTCGTCGTGCACGCGGCCGCGCCGTGCCCGGTGCCGGTCAAGCGGGCCATGATCGACTGGCTGGGCCCGGTGATCACCGAGTACTACGGCGCCACCGAGGGGCACGGGTTCACGTGGTGCGACTCGGCGCAGTGGCTGGCCCATCCGGGCACCGTCGGCGCGCCGGTGCTGGGCGAGCTGCTGATCCTCGACGAGCAGGGACAGCCCTGCCCGCCGGGCACCGACGGCGTGATCTGGTTCCGCGGCGCCACCAACTTCGAGTACTTCGGCGACCCGGCCAAGACCGCGGGCAGCCGCAGCACGGACGGCGAGGCCAGCACGGTCGGCGACATCGGGCACCTCGACGCGGACGGATACCTGTACCTGACCGACAGGAAGAGCTACATGATCATCTCGGGCGGGGTGAACATCTACCCGCAGGAGACCGAGAACCTGCTGGCCACCCACCCGGCCGTGCTGGACGTCGCGGTGTTCGGCGTGCCCAGCGACGACCTGGGCGAGGAGGTCAAGGCGGTGGTCCAGCCCGCAGAACCGTCCGCGGCCGGGCCGGAGCTCGAGGCCGAGCTGATCGCCTTCTGCCGGGACCGGCTGGCGCACTTCAAGTGCCCGCGCAGCGTCGAATTCCGCGACGAGCTGCCCCGGCTGCCCACCGGCAAGCTGTACAAGCGGCTGCTGCGGGACCCGTACTGGGCTGGCCGCGGTCCCGCGGCCAGCGTCTAGCCGCCTAGGGCAGGCTCGCGGGGCGCTCCGGCCAGGGCGGCAGGAAGCCCGGGTAGTCCTCGCTGACCGTGCCGGGGAACCGCGGCGGCCGCTTGTCCAGGAACGAGCGCACGCCCTCGGCCACGTCGGCGCCCTGGCCGAGGGTGTGGATCGTCCGCGAGTCCAGCGCGTGCGCCTGCCACGGCGTGGGCGCCCCGAGCATCGACCACAGCAGCTGCTTGGCCGCGGCCACCGCGACCGGCGCGGTGTTGTCGCAGATCTCCCTGGCGATCTGCAGCGCGGCGGGCAGCACCTCGCCGTCCGGGACCACCCGGGACACCAGGCCGCCGTCCAGCGCCTCGGCCGCGCCGAACACCCGCCCGGTGGCGACCCACTCCATGGCCCGGGAGATGCCGACCACGCGGGGCAGGAACCAGGTCGAGGCGGCCTCGGGCACCAGCCCGCGGCGGGTGAAGACGAACCCGAACCGCGCGCTCTCGGCGGCGATCCTGATGTCCATCGGCAGCGTCATCGTGACCCCGATGCCCACCGCCGGGCCGTTGACGGCGGCGATCACCGGCTTGCGGCACCGGGCGATGGCCAGCGCGGTCACCCCGCCGGTGTCCCGTGGCACGCCGCCGATCGTGCCCATGTCCTCGCGCCCGGTCCGGTGCGGCGCGTTCGCGTTGAACGACGCCTCGCCCGCGGCCAGGTCGGCGCCCGCGCAGAAGGCCCGGCCGCGGCCGGTGACCACCACGACCCGGACCGCGTCGTCGGCGTCCAGGTCCGCGAACAGGCGGGCCAGCTCGCGGCCCATCACCACGGTGAACGCGTTGAGCCGGTCCGGCCGGTCCAGCGTGACGACGGCGACCCCGCCGTCGGTCTCGCAGCTGATCTGGGTGTACTCGGTGCTGGTCACCCGCTGCCCTCCGCCTGGCTTGCGCCGGCCGTCCGGCCGGGCTCTGGGGCCACCCTAAGCGGCGGCCCGGCGGCGCTGACGGCGCGGGCCAGCTCGGTGGCGCAGTGCTGGCCGAGCGCGCGGTAGGCCTCGAATTCCTGGTCGTCGTACAGCTGCTGAAGGGTGCTGGCGGCCGGGAAGGCCGGGTGGATGTCCTGGTAGGACAGCACGTCCCAGGGCGCGCCAGCGGGCACGGCCAGCTTGAGGTAGAGCAGCTGGTGGCCGCCGGCCTGGTCGCCCAGGCCGGGCTCGTCCGGGTAGCGGAACCGGCCCACGGCGTACGGCACGGCGCAGCGGTGGGTCTGCGGGTCCGGCGCCAGGCCGCCGGGGTCGATCTCCAGCTGCACCCCGGTCTCGGCCCTGGCCTCGGCGATGGCCTGGCCGAGGGTGGCGAACCAGCCGGTGCCGTCGCCGGTGGCGTCGACCACGATGACGTGGTCGGGCCTGCGCCGGAGCGCCTCGACCAGGCCGAGGCTCTCGTAGTGCGCGCCGTCGGTGACGTACAGCCAGCGCCCGTCCAGCCGCAGGGCACCCGCCGCCTCGGCCCACAGGTGCAGGAAGTCCGGCTGGCGCAGCCGGGCCAGCGCGGTCGCGCCGAGGCGGCCCAGCCGGCTGCGCGGCGGGGCACCCGGAGGCCAGCCGCCGTCCGGGAAGTGCGCCGGGTTCGGCAGCCACACGCCGAGCCGGGCGTCGGCCGCGGCGAGCAGGATGCGCATCGCGGGCCGGGTCATCTTGCCCATCACCGGGGAGATCGCGGCCGAGCTGACGGCCACCGCGCCGAACAGCCTCAGCCGGGTGGCCCGCTCGAAGTCCGCGGTGGCGGCACGGCCCGGGGGCCTCTGCGGCTGGCCGCCTGGCGGGCTCTGCGGCCGGGCCGCCCGGCGGGCAGGTCACCGGCTGCTGGCTGAGACCCACCTCCGACGGGGTGAAGGTGAACGACACCGCGCCGCGGGCGGTGGCCGCCTGGCTGGGGCGGGTGGTGTTGGCCGCGGCGCAGATGACCAGTTCGGGGTCGACGCCGGCGAGCGTGCTGAGCCGCGGATCAGCGGCGGGCACGGCCTGGTCGCCGGCCCGCGCGGTGCCGTAGACCGTGGCCAGCCGGTCCCGGTAGAAGCCGTGCGCGGAGGTCGAGTTGATGTCGGTGAGCAGCTTCAGCAGCGGGAACAGCAGGGCCGCGTACAGGCACTCGGCCGCCGCGCTGCGCCAGCCGCCGTCCAGCGGCGCCCGGGTCGCGGCGTCCGCGATCCACCGCAGGGTCAGTATCAGGATCGCCCCGACGACCAGCGCGGAGCCGATCCACGGGACCAGCCGCCGCCGGATGAACTGCGACGCCCGCTCGCCCCACCGGGCCAGTGTGCCGGACTTGGACAGCTCGGCCTGGTAGGTGCGCAGCCGCCCGAGGGTGGTCCGGGCCAGCGTGACCACCGCGGCGGCGAAGGTGGCGAAGGTGGCCAGCTTGACGCCGAGCGTGCTGCCGCTGCTGCCGTTGCTGACCAGGGCGGGCGCGGCCTGCCCGGCCGTCTGGGCCCCGCAGACATGCGCCTGGGTCTGCGCGGCGTCCTTGCAGGCGTCCGCGTTGGCGAAGCCGAGGAACCGGGTGATGACGCCCCAGGTGCTGTTGCCCAGGCTGACGGTGTACAGGCCGCGGATCGCCAGCGGGGCAGCGATCAGCGCGAAGGCCAGCCCGACGGTGATCCCGAGGGCGGTGTTCGACGGCCCCGGCGGCCCGCCCCGGCGCAGCCAGGCCGCCCACCGGGACGGGGTCTGCGGGCCCGGCTCGGGCGGCAGGGCCCGGCGCCAGGCCAGGGCCACGGTGACCGCGGCGGCCACCGCGGGCAGCAGCGGCCACCAGCCCAGCTGGCCGTCCGGCGAGCCGGTCCGCAGCCCGGTGATCAGGCCAGCCTCGTGCAGAAACCAGCCCACGACATGGCCGGCGATGAAGTACACCGAGCCGACGAGCAGCGTATTAACCATGACCCCGCGGGTCAGCGTGGCCAGCCCGCGCACCGTCACCTGCCAGTTTTCCAGCAGGTAGCGGGTGTGGTTGCGGAGGTGGCGTTCCTCCGGGCTGCGCGGCGCGTACGGGACCGGCGCGCTGCCGCCGTCCGTCCGGTCCCTGGCGGCCAGCGTCCTGGCGGCCGCGATGTAGGCCCCGCCGGACACCGCGATGATCGTCCGCACCCGGGTCCACAGCGGGGCCTGCTGAAGGGCCTGGAGCACGCCGAGACCGAACGTGGCGGCCCGGATCCCGCTGCCCGCGCAGCACAGCACCACCCGGTCGTCGTAGCCCAGGCTCAGCACCGGCTCCGCCGCCGCGGGCGCCTCGCCCGTGCCTGGGTCGCCCGTGCCGGGGTCGCCCGTGCCGGGGTCGCCCGTGCCTGGGTCGCCCGTGCCTGGGTCGGCTGCCATCCCTGCTCCCTGCTGGCCCGTCGACCGGCCAATGCGGGTCATTCACCTAAACGGCAGGAACCGTACACCCGAACGGAACGCCGCGGAATCACCTTGTGTGGTGCACCTCGGCCAGCCTGTACACCGGCGTGGGCAGGCCGGCCTGGCGGGCCTTGAGCTGCAGGGCCAGGTACTTCGAGTAGTACCGGGACTGGTGCAGGTTCCCGCCGTGGAACCAGAGCGCTTCCTGCCGGGTCGGCTTCCACATGTTGCGCTGCTCGCCTTCCCACGGCCCGGGGTCCTTGGTGGTGTCCGAGCCGAGCCCCCAGCACTTGCCGACCTTGTCGGCCACCTCGCGGGAGATCAGGTCGGCCGCGTAGCCGTTCATCGACCCGTACCCGGTGGCGTACACGACCAGGTCCGCGGGCAGCTCGGTGCCGTCGGCCAGCACCACCGAATCCTCGGTGAGGTGGTCGACCTGGCCCTTGGCCAGCTTGATCTTCCCGTCCGCGACCAGGTCGGCGGACCCGGTGTCGATGTAGTAGCCAGAACCGCGGCGCAGGTACTTCATGAACAGGCCGGACCCGTCGTCGCCCCAGTCGTGGTCGAAGCCGGACGCCTCCAGCCGCTGGTAGAAGTCCTTGTCCCGCTCGCGCATCGCGTCGTACAGCGGGATCTGGGACTGGGCCAGCAGCCGGTACGGGATCGAGGCGAACACGTGGTCGGCCTTCTCGGTCGTCATCCCGGCGGCGATCGCCTCCTCGGAGTACAGCGCGCCGAGGCCGATCTCCATCAGCGTGCCGGACTTCACGATGTGCGAGGAGGACCGCTGCACCATCGTCACGTCCGCGCCGTTTTCCCACAGCGCGCCGCAGATGTCGAAGGCCGAGTTGTTCGACCCGATGACCACGCACCGCTTGCCCCGGTAGGCGTCAGGACCTGGGTGCGCAGAGGAATGGTGCTGGTCGCCGCGGAAGGTCTCCATGCCGGGGAACGACGGCACGTTCGGCTTGCCGGACACGCCGGTGGCCAGCACCAGGTGCGCCGGGCGGAGCACGGCGGGCGGCTGGCCCTCCCGCTCGACCATGACCGCCCACCGGCCGTCCCGCTCGTCGTACCGCGCGGAGCTTGCGTCGGCGCCGCCCCAGTAGGTCAGCTCCATGACCCTGGTGTAGGACTCCAGCCAGTCGGCGATCTTGTCCTTGGGCGAGAACACCGGCCAGTGCTCGGGGAACTTCAGGTACGGCAGGTGGTCGTACCAGACCGGGTCGTGCAGGCACAGCGACTTGTACCGGCGGCGCCACTGGTCGCCGGGCCGGGGGTGCCGGTCCACGATGATCGTGGGCACGTCCAGCTGGCGGAGCCGGGCGCCGAGCCCGATACCGCCCTGGCCGCCGCCGACGATCACCACGTACGGCTGCTCGTCGGCGCCCAGCGCGGCCTGCTCCCGGTCGCGTTCCTCCCGCCAGGACGCCCGGCCGGGGAACGCGCCGTGCGCCACGCCCTTCGGGCGGCGCGGCCCGCTGGCTTCCTCGTGCCCCTTCAGCTCCTCCAGCGTGGTCAGCAGCGTCCAGCACTGGCCGTCGCGCAGCCGCAGCTGGCCGAGACCGCGGCCGGCCGCGGTCTCGAAGCCGATCCAGGCCTCGATGATCCCGTCGGCCTCGGCCGGCTCCTCCCCCGCGATGATCTGCCACCCGGACGGCACCACGTTTTCCAGCGTCGCGGCCAGCATGTCCGCGATCTCGCCGCGGCCTTCCATCGTGGTGATGTTCCAGGTGAACGCGACCAGGTCGCGCCAGAAGCAGTCGGGTGTGAACAGGGCGACCGCGGCCGCCGGGTCCCGGGCGGTCAGCGCGTCACCGAACCCGGCCAGCCAGCTGGTGACCGTTTCCCGGGCCGTCAGGGCCGGTGCGGGCTGTGTGGTTTCGGGCATCTGCCCACTGTGACCCCGGGGTTACGGGCCTGGCAAGGGCACGGGCTACGGCACGGGCGGGTCAGGGCTTGCGGCCCATCCCGGCCCACACCGCGGACTCGAACCGCTTCGCCAGGTCCGAATCGGGCCGCCAGTCCTCCATCCGGATCAGCCCGGGCTCGGCCATCTCCAGGCCGGAGAAGAACCGCAGCACGCCGTCGTGGTCCCGCAGCGTGAACTGCTGGTGGCTGAGCTCGTTCAGCCGCGCCGTGGCCGCGGCGATCTTCTCCGGCTCGATGTCCGAGGCCGGGTGGGAGATCACCAGCCAGCTGCCGGACGGCACCGCGGCCAGCAGGCTTTCCACGATCGCGTACGGGTCGTCGCTGTCCGGGATCGCCTGGAGGATGGCCAGCAGAATGATCGCCACCGGCTGGCTGAAGTCCAGCGTCTTGGCCGCCTGAGCCAGGATCGTCTGGGTGTCGCGCAGGTCGGCGTCCAGGTACGCGGTGGTGCCCTCGGGGCGGCCGGCCAGCAGCGCCCGGGCGTGCGCCAGCACGACCGGGTCGTAGTCCACGTAGACCACGTGGCTCTCCGGGGCGACCGACTGGGCCACCTCGTGGGTGTGCCCGGACGACGGGATCCCGGTGCCGATGTCGAGGAACTGCCGGATGCCGTGCTCGCGGGCCAGCGCCGTGACGGCCCGGGCCAGGAACTGCCGGTTCGCCCGGGACCCGGAAACCACCCCCGGGTAGGCCGCCGCGGCCGCCTCGGCGGCCTTGCGGTCCGCGGCGAAATTGTCCTTGCCGCCCAGCCAGTAGTCGTAGATCCGGGCCTGGTGGGCCACGCTGATGTCGAACGAGGGAGGGTCGTCGGCGAAGCCGCCGTCGGGCCCGCCGGGGGCCTGGCTGTCGCTCGTCATCGGGTGGTGCCTTTCGTAGCGGCCAGCCCAGGCTGGCCGAGTCCGGCTCGGCGCACGGGCAGGCAGATTCCCCGGCCACATCGGGCCGGATTCCTGCTCCCGCGGCCCGCCAGGAGCCTACCGGACATACCGCCCGCGGGTACTGTTCGGCCATGCCGAACGCGCCGGCGGATCTGGGCCCGCAGCTCGCCAATATCCGGTCCTTCTGGCTCGGCTACGGGGTCGAAGACCGGGCCGACGGCGACCTGGTGCTGTACCGCAGCGGGATCGGTGACGACGAGCTGAACGGGGTGCTGCGGCTCCCCCACGGCGACCCGGCCGGGCCGCTGCGGGAGGCAGCCCGGCGGCTGGCCGGGGTGCCCTGGCGGATCTGGGCCGGGCCGGACAGTGACCCGGGACTGGCCGCGGCCCTGCTCGCCGCGGGCGCGGCCGAACTGCAGTCCAAACCGGTGATGGCGATATGCCTGGATCAGGCCGCGCCCGCGGACCCGGCACCGCCCGGCCTGGACATTGCCGAGCTGGCCGGGCCGGACGGCCTGGCCGAATGGGTGCACTGCTACGGCCCGTCGCTGGGCGTGCCGCAGGAAGCGCTGGCCGCCCAGCTCGCCGTGGAGCGCCGCCGCCTGGACCCGCCGGGCACGCTGATCCGCTTCACCGGCCGGGTCGGCGGGACGCTGGCCGGTACCGCGGCGCTGCTCGGCCGGCACGGGGTGGCCGGCCTCTACGTGATCACGGTCCGGCCGGAGTTCCGCCGCCGCGGCATCGGCACCGCGCTGACCGCCGCGGCGCTGGCCGCCGCCCGGGACCGCGGGCTGACGGTGGCCACTCTCCACGCCACCCCGGACGGCGAGCCGGTCTACCGCCGGATGGGCTTCACCGAGGTGGCCCGCTACCGGCACTTCAGCCCGCCGCCGCTCCCCGGCTGACCAGCCCGGGGCTTCAGCCCCAAGCCCAGAATCCGATAGGGGTACGCAGTTTGCCGCGCGGGCCCCGGCGGCCAGACGGGAGGCGGGGAAGGGGCGGCAGGACAATACGCTGGGGCCGGTACCGAGGGTGACGGGGGACCATGAGACAGGCGCCGGACATTAGCGTGGCCAGCCTTAACCTGCACGGCGGGGTGGACCGGCACGGGCGGCCGTACGACGTGGCCGCGGCCTGCCATCTGCTGAAGGCCGACGTGATCGCGCTGCAGGAAGTGTGGCGGGCGGACGGCGAGCCGGACGAGTTCGCGGCGGTGGCCAGCGCGCTGGGCGGGCAGGTCAGGCACGGCCGGATGGCGTCCGGGATCAGCCTGGCCCGGCTGCGGGTCGGCCCGGAGGACGGCCGCGAGGGCGAGTGGGGCGTGGCCGTGCTCACCAGCCTCCCGGTGCTGCGGTACGAGGAGATCAGCCTGGGCCGCGCGCCGCTGGACGGTCTCCCCCGGCTGGCCCAGGCACTGACCCTGGCCGTGCCCGGCGGCGGCACGCTGCGGATCGTGAACACGCACCTGACGCACCGGATGACCAGCCCGGCCCAGCTGATCCTGCTGGCCGCCCGGCTGAGCAAGGAGAGCACCGGGCCGACGCTGATCGCCGGCGACCTGAACATGCCGGGCCCGGCCACCTGGACGGCCGGGCACGGCTACCGCCGGGTGGTCCGCGGCCCGACCTTCCCCGCGCACCGGCCGCTGGTCCAGATCGACCACCTGCTGGCCGGGCCTGGCATCAGGGCCGAGGCCGCCGAGGTGCTCCCCGGCGTGGGCTCCGACCATCTGCCGGTCCGCGCCCAGCTCCTGCTCGGCTAGCCAGCCAAGTGCTAGCGTGCGGGCCGGCGCAGCCAGCTGTCCCCGGGCACGGTGGGCATGTTCGCGCGGGCCGGGTTCACCATGCCGTCCCCGCGGGCCGGGCGGCGGGTCGTGATGCGTCTTTCGGTCACGCCGGGCGGCTGAGGGCCTCGATGGCCTTGCTGATCCGGCGCTCGCGGGTCTCCGGCTTCTTCGCTTCCATGATCGCCCGGACGTGCTCCTTCTGGTGCGAGTAGGGCATCCGGTCGAACCGGGCCCGGGCGGCGGGCACCGCGTCCAGCGCGGCGGCGAAATCGCCCGGCACCTCGACCGTGCGCGGCTCGGTGTCCAGGACCAGGTCGACGTCGATCTCCTCGCCCGCCTCGATCCCGGCGGCGGCCCGGTGCTCCGCGGCGACGCCCACCATGTAGACGCCGCCCATCACGGCGACCGTGCTGCGGTAGGTGTGGCCGTTGATGGTGACCTGCACCGGCGGGCGCCTGCCGGCGCCCATGTCCTCGACGATGCCGGGCGGTATCTCGATGCCGGTGGCCGTCTTGCCGGCGGCCAGGAGCGTGGTGCGGAACTTCATCGGTACGAGCCTTTCCCTGAGCCCCGGATCGATCAGGAAGCGGGCCATCCGCGCCTGGCTGGGGAGGCGGAGGAGGGACTCCTAGCGTAGCGACGGGCCCCTCAGCCACCCCGTCAGCCACGCCGCCCGCCGGGCCGGGCACGCCGGCCCCCCAAGGGTGTTCCGTCATCCAGAATGGCGATCATGTTTATCCCCCGCTATTAAGGGCAGTCGTTACTACGATATTGTTGTGTGGTGATCCGATACCTTCCTGTCGGATACTGGGCCCCGTCGGGATTGCGCGCTCGGCGGGGCCGCTTTTTTGATCATGATGGATTCTGATTGATCATGATCTAATGTGGCGGTGCACTCTGACGAAGCGTCCGCAATCGAGGCCTCCATCCGGGCGGCCGGCAACCCGCGGCGGGCGGTATCCGAGCGCGCGTACCTGAAGAGCGACCGGGAATTCTGCGGCGCCAGTGCACCCGCCGTCCGCCAGATCGTCAAGGCGTGGTGCGCCGCCCGCCCGGCGCTGGAAAGGGACCGCCTGCTGGCGGTGACCACCTGGCTGTGGGACCGGCCGCTGTTCGAGAGCCGCCGGGCCGCGGTGGACCTGCTGCGCGCCCGGCCCGGGCTGCTCCAGCCGGCCGACACCGGCCTCATCGAGGCCATGCTCCGCGATTCCGGCACCTGGGCGCTGGTCGATGACCTGGCCGGGCACGTCATGGGCGATCTGACGCAGGCCTACCCGGACCTGGCCGGCGTGCTGGACCGGTGGTCGCGGGACGCCGATTTCTGGCTGCGCCGCTCCGCCCTGCTGGCCCTGCTCGGCCCGCTGCGCCGGGGCGACGGCGACTTCGACCGCTTCTCCCGGTACGCCGACTCCATGCTGGCCGAGCGGGAGTTCTTCATCCGCAAGGCGATCGGCTGGGTGCTGCGCGACACCGCCCGGCGCCGTCCCGGCCTGGTGGCCGGGTGGCTGGCGCCGCGGGTCCACCTGGCGTCCGGGGTCACGGTCCGGGAGGCGGTCAAGCCGCTTCCGCCTGGCGTCCGCGAGCTGCTGCTGGCCGGCTACCGGGAGAAACGGCCGGTCACCCTGCCCGGCACCGGCCCGGCGACCCGGCCCGCGCCCTAGCCCGCCGCAACCGGAATTAACGTGGCCTAGCCGCGGGATAAACGCATGAGCGGGCCGCCGGCGCGATCAGCACGCGGATGCATTAATCGCCGGAATCCGGCCGGAAATACCGCCGCTCCAAGTAATTACGGCCGCACGCGCCGCAGGCCAGCTACGATAGGTAATCGAAGGATGGCTGTCCGCGACGAACCCTCGCGGATCAGCCGCGTACCCGGCCGATCCGCCCGGCCAAGCCACTGTTCGGCAACACAAAGCTGACTGCCAGGCAACACCGGCCTGGCTAACCGGCCACAGCACGCACGCCGCACCTGACGCGATCGGCATCCGAACTCGCCGGCGCCCGGGAGGATCAGGGCTCTGGCCGGTGGTTTGCGCCGCTAACGGGCAACGCCTTCGTAACGTGCATTGACATTTCACTGAGCGGCTGATCATGCTCGTGGCCGGAAACTTCTTCCGAAATTGCCTAGGAGGGGCTGCATGATCTTGCATCACCGTCCCGTCCGCGCCGGCGTAGTCGCGGTTTTGGGGCTGGGTATGACCGCGGCAATGGGGTCGCTGGGCTCCGTCGCCGCCGCAGCCGCGCCGGCTGGACCGGTGCCGATGGTCACGATTGCCCACAGCGTCGCGGCCACCACCGACCCCCAAGCCGGCCCCTTCACCAGCCGGAACATGACCGTTCAGGTCGCGCTCCGGCCGCGGAACGCGGCCGGGCTGAACCGCTCGCTGCGCGCCATGTACACCAAGGGCAGCGGCAGCTTCCACCACTGGCTGGCCAAGGGCGCCTTCAACGCCCGGTACGCGCCCACCGCGGCAACGCGCAACGCGGTCGCCAGCTACCTGCGGCACGCCGGCCTCACGGTCCGGCCGGCCTCCTCGCCGTTCCTGGTCCGGGCCTCAGGATCGAGCGCCAGGGTGTCCGCCGCCTTCCACACCACGCTGCGCAACTACCGCAGCAAGAAGGGCGTGAAGTACTACCAGAACACGTCCGCGGTGCGCCTCCCGGCGACGATCGCGCGGCTCGGTTCAGGGTGTCACCGGCCTGACCAACACGGTCCGGCTGCGCAAGCAGGTCATGCGCCCCACCACGGCGCCGCACGCCGCGTCCGACTGCAAGGACCCGTACCCGACCGTGGCCCAGCAGTTCGCGCTGCTGGACAACGGCACCGGCTTCCCGGCCGGCTACGGTGACGGCCCCGGCTGCAGCGGCCTGACCCCGTCGCAGGACAACTCGATCTACGGTGCCCCGCACCTGGGCGCCTCCGCCCAGGGCAAGGGCGCGACCGTCGGCGTGTTCGAGCTGTCGGGCTACCAGCACGTCGGACATCCAGACGTGGGCGCACCAGTTCTACGGCAACGGCTACACCGCCCCGCTGGTCGACGTGAACGTGGACGGCGGCCCCATCAACCCGGACTGCCCGGTCGGCGACCAGTGCCCGCCGCAGTTCAACGAGTTCTCCGGCGACATCGAGGTCGACGCCGACATCGAGATTGCAGCTGGCCATCGCGCCGGCGGTGAACAAGCTCGTGGTCTACAACGCCCCGAACGACTTCACCGGCCAGACCTCGCTGGACGAGTGGAGCGCCATCGCCAACGACGACACCGTCGACTCGGTGAGCTCCAGCTGGGCCATCTGCGAGCAGGACGCCGGCGGCGCCGGGTTCGTGCTGGCGGAGAACACGATCTTCCAGCAGATGGCGATGCAGGGCCAGTCCGTGTTCGGCGGCTCGGGTGACACCGGCGCGTTCGGCTGCATCCGGTCCGACGGCACGACGGGCCTCGCGGTCATCGACCCGCCGTCCCAGCCGCTGGTCACCAGCGTGGGCGGCACCTCGTTCGAGTCCTTCAACCCGGGCCACGCCCAGCACCCGAAGTACCCCACCGGCGTCGAGTCGGTCTGGAACACGGACTCGCTGTGCAGCAACGACGCGCCCGCGCCGTCCAACGACAACCGGGGCGGCTTCTTCTGGTGCGCACGGACCGGCGCCGGCGGCGGCGGCTCGAGCATGTTCTGGGGCCGGCCCTTCTACCAGCGGGGCCCGGGCGTGAACAACCCGTTCACCACCCACGCCAACGGCACGACCCAGTGCCAGCTGGCCAAGCCGGGCACGCCGTGCCGGGAGGAGCCGGACATCTCGGCGAACGCGGATGAGTTCACCCCGTACGCCGAGTTCTGCACCGGCAGCGACGCCACGCCGTTCAGCGTCTGCGCTCAGTTCAGCGGGGCCCAGAACCCGCCGGGCTGGTTCGGCATCGGCGGCACCAGCCTGTCGTCGCCGCTCTGGGCCGCGATCGTGGCGGACCGGGACAGCTTCCACCGTGGCCGTGTCGGCCTGGCCAACGCGTGGCTGTACCGGCTGTTCAACAGGGCGTCCGATCCTCTACTTCCACGACATCACCGGCAAGGGCCAGACCACGACGGACAACGGGTTCTTCCCGGTGACCCGCGGCTTCGACGAGGCGACCGGCATCGGCTCGCCGCGGATGGCGTCGCTGATCGTCCTGGGCGGGTGACCACACGCACCACCATCGGCTAGCCCCGGCTAGCTGAGCGCATCAGGCGAGGGGGACGGGCCCGGCCCGTCCCCCTTCGTCATGCCCGCGGGCGCCCGGGGGCCCCGGCGGATGGCCGGCAGGGCGAGCAGGACGGCCGGGCTGGCCAGCCCGTACACCGCGGCGAAGGCCAGCAGCGGCCGGGGCCCGAGCACCGCCGCGACCGGCCCGATCACCGCGTACGCGGACCCGCCCAGCGCGAACGACCCGGTCAGCGAGAACGCGGTGGCCCGGGCCTGCAACTCGGGCGGCACGTCCAGCTGGAGCGTGGTGGTCCAGAACGTGCCGGCCACCGCCGAGCCGGCCCCGGCGGCCAGCGCGGCCGCGGCCACCGGGATCAGCGGGGCGTGCAGCGCCAGCAGCAGGCACGGCAGCGGGTAGCCGAACGCGCCCGCCGTCGACACCACCAGCGGCCGCCGCGGCCGCCGCCCGACCAGGGCCAGGCTGGCCCCCACCGAGCCGGCCGCCAGCGCGGTGACGATGATCCCCCAGGCGCGGGCGCCGCCCAGGTAGTCCCGCGCCAGAATCGGGCCGAGCAGCAGGTACGGCGCCCAGGTGAACAGGTTGAACAGGGTGTACTGCAGGGTGGTCAGCAGCAGCCAGGGCCGGGTCCGGAACGCGGCCCAGCCGTCGGCCAGGTCACGCAGCGGCGAGGCGGCCGCGGCCCGGGCGGGCGGCATCCGCAGCAGCGCCAGGGACAGCACGCTGGCCCCGAAGCTGGCCGCGTCGATCGCGATCACCGGGCCGGGGCCGACCGCCGCGACCAGGATCCCGGCCAGCGCCGGGCCGCCGATCCTGGCCGTGGAGGAGGCCAGGCCGATCAGCGCGTTCGCGTCACTGGCCTGGCCGGGCGGGGCCATCTGCGGGGTCAGCGCGGTCAGCGCCGGGGTGAAGAACGCCTCCCCGGTGCCCTCGGCCGCCTGGAGCACGACGAACACCCACACCGGCACGTGCCCGGCCAGCAGCGCGGCGGCCAGCGCGGCCTGGGCGGCGAACCGGAGCAGGTCCGCGCCGAGCATCACCGGCCGGCGGCCGATCCGGTCGGCCAGCACTCCCCCGCTGATCATCAGCAGGATCTGCGGGATCACCCCGGCGGCGAACACGTAGCCGAGCGCGGCGCTGTCACCGCCGTTGGAAAGGACCGCAAACGCAACCGCTACTCCGGCCATCGCCGACCCGGTCACGGACACCGCATAACCCGCGTAGAACCGGCGGAAATTGCGCTCCCGCAGCAGCGCCCCGGCGCTCTTTACAAGGCCATTTCCAGGCCTCTGACCTGCGGATTTACTGCGGCTGGCAACCCTTGCCGTCTTTCTCAGAAGCACGCTGATCACGCTGCCAGCAATATCCGCCAGCCCGCAATAGCGAAATTATTTACCGCGGTTGCTGCCGCAGTAAATGCCGGCCGCGACGGCGTTAAGCTTGACGTTCAGGAAGGTGTACGCATGTCACTCAGCAGCCTGATAGCCACGGCCGGTCCCGGCCCGGCGCCGGTGGAGTACGCCGTCGCGGTGGACCGCTACCTGGACAGCGCGACGCTCGGCGCGGCGTCCCGCCGGGTCTACCGGATCTCGCTGACCGGCTGGGCCTGGCCGCTGGTGGACCGCGACCGGCCGGCCGGGGCGAGCCGCCGCCGGGCTGCGCCGCCCATCGTCCCGCTGGCCCTGCTCGACCGGCCGGAGGCGGCCGCCCGGCTGGCCGCGGCCACTGCGGCGCGGGCCGCCGTCGCGGGCGCCCGCACGGTGAACCGCGAGCTGTCCGCGCTGCGCAGTGCCGTCGGCTGGTGGCAGGACCAGGGCTGGATCACCGCGGACCCGACCGCGGGCCTGCGCCACCTCACCCGCCCGGCCCGCCCGCCGCTCGCGCTGGGCCCGGCCCAGCACGCCAGCCTGCTCCGCGCCCCGGCGGGCCTGCGCGAGCACACGTTCTGGCGCCTGCTGGCCGACACCGGCGCACCGGCCGAGGAGATCCTGGCCCTGGACGCCGACCACCTGGACCTGGCCAGCCACCGCACCCGGCCCGCCGCGTGCGCGGATCTGCGCTGGACCCCAGCCACCAGCGAGCGGCTCGCCTGGCTGCTCGCGGGCCGCTCCCGGGGCCCGGTGTTCCTGACCGAGCGCCGCGCCCCGGCCGGCACCCGGCCCGCCGACGTCTGCCCGCTCACCGGCCGGGCCCGGATGTCCTACCGCCGCGCCGCGGAGATCTTCACCACGGCAACTCGCCCCCTGGACCCGGCCGGCCGCGGCTGGACCCTCCACCAGCTCCGTAGCCCAGCCCCGCAGGCGGCGTGACTTGCAACTCCCGTTACGGGATGACCTAGCGTGACCGGCGTGATCGGCTCCGGGCCCAGCTAGCGGGCAATGGCCGTGCCGGGTCATGGGCTGGGCGTTACCGTCCAGGCCGACCCGTTCCAGTGCTCGATAAGGGTCGTATTGCCGTCGAAGCCTGCGTTGAGGAGCAGGACGCCGACCGCCCAGGCATTGTTCGCCTTCAGGGCGTCGACCGAACCAAGATCACCCTCCGCTCCGGGACTGGGCCGCACGGCCCACGCGGTGCCGTTCCAGTGCTCGGTGAGGGTGGCGAACTGCGTGGGCGACAGCACTGTGTCGCCCACGGCCCAGGCGTCGCTGGCGTTGGTGCTGCTCACCCCGCGCAGGGCACTGATCCCGTTGGCGTTGACGCTGGGCACGGCGGTCCAGGAAGTGCCGTTCCAGTGCTCTGTGTACGGGACCGGCTGCCCGTTGACGAGGTTGTAGCCCACGACCCAGGCATTGCTCGCGGACGAGGCGGTTACCGAGGGAAGGGTGCCGAAGGGCACTGGCGCCGGGCTGGGCACCGCCTGCCAGGAGGTGCCGTCCCAGTGCAGGATCTGGAGGTTCGAGGCGGGGTCATTGCCCACCGCCCACGCATTGGTCGCAGAGATGGCGGTCACCGATTCCACGCCGATACCCGCCGGGCAGGGGACAATAGTCCAGTTCGTGCCGTTCCAGTGCTCGATCAGGTTGCCGCTGGCGAAGTTGGAGAAGTTAAAGCTGAACCCCACCGCCCATGCGTCCGTCGCCGAGGTGACGGCCACCGACTGGAGAATGTTGTCGGGCGCGGAGGTGTTGGGGCTGGGCACGACAGTCCACGAGGTACCGTCCCAGTGCTGGATGAGCGTGGTATCCGTGCCGCTCGGGTCCAGGAGCTGACCGACCGCCCACGCGTTGGTGGCGGAGGTGGCGGCGACCCCTCGCGAAACGGCGGCCCGGTCCGAACTCAGGTTGGGTGTCGCCGTCCACGAGGTTCCGTTCCAGTGCTCGATGAGCGACCGTGCGGCAAGGCCCTCACCGTCCTGGCCGGCCGCCCAGGCGTTGCTCGCGGACGTGGCAGCGACCGAGTAGAGGACGGAATCTGAGCCGGGGTTTATGGCCGGCACGATCGTCCAGGACGTGCCGTTCCAGTGCTCGGTGAGCGTCCTTGTCCCGGCGGCGGTGCTGGTGCTGCCGACCGCCCAGGCGTTGCCTGACGAGGTGGCGGTCAGGGAATTGATCTCCCCGCTGGTCCCCGGGTCGAGGCTGGGGCTGGTCACCTGGGTCCAGGCGGTGCCGTTCCACCGTTCGAGCAGCGGGGTGATCCCCCCGCCGCCGTTGGGCGTGAAGCCAGCGGCCCACGCATTGCCCGACGAGGTGGCCGTGATCGTGGTGAGGTCACTGCCCGTGCCGGGGCTGGGGCTGGTCACCTGGGTCCAGGCGGTGCCGTTCCATCGCTCGATGAGCGTCTGGCTCCCGGTGTCGGTCTCGATGGTGCCCGCCGCCCAGGCGTTGGTGGAGGACGTGGCGGTGACCGACCCGAGGCTGCTGTTCGTGCCGGGGCTGGGGCTGGTCACCTGGGTCCAGGCGGTGCCGTTCCACCGCTCGATGAGCGTCGCGTTCCCGGTATCGGTCCCGACGGAGCCCACCGCCCACGCGTTGGTCGCCGACGTGGCGACGACCGAGGAAAGCGCGGTGTCGGTCCCCGGGCTAGGGCTGGGCACGACGGTCCAGGCGGTGCCGTCCCAGTGCTCGATGAGCGTGGCGAGCCCGGTGCCGGACTCGGTGAACCCGGCCGCCCATACATCGGTTGCCGACCTGGCGGAGACTGACTGGAGGACGGAGCCGCTGCCCGGATTCGGGCTGGGCACGACCGACCAGGCGGAGCCGTCCCAGTGCTCGGTGAGCGGCCCGAAACCACCGGTGCCCTGATCCTCGCCGACCGCCCAGGCGTCGGTGGCCGATTCCGCCGACACCGAGAGCAGGCTGTCGGAGGTTCCCGGGCTGGGGCTCGGCACGAGCGCCCAGCTCGAGCCATTCCAGTGCTCGGTCAGGGTGGTGTGCGCGGATGGGGTGCCTCCAATGCCCACCGCCCACATGTCCGTCGCGGAAACGGCGTCAACCGCGGCGAGGAGATCGGTGACACTCTCCGTGGCACTGGTAGCCCGGGGCTTCGCCGCTGGGCTGGCCGGCGGAGGGCTGATCTTGCACGGCGCGGACGGGCCCGCCGGATCGGGGATCTGGTGGCTGATGGCCAGGCTGATGGCCTGCCTCAGCGGGCTGGCGCAGGGCGCCGCGGCGGCGGGTGCCGCGGCGGCCAGGTTCGCGGGCCCAAGCGCGGTCAGCGCCCCTGCCATCGCGCATGACACGGCAAATATCCGCCTGGCTGACCGCAGCAGCATTCGTGGCGCTCCTTGCTGAGGGCAAAATCTCAGAGGTCTGCACTTCTGCACGGGCCACAGGCAGCTCCCGTTCAAGGGTGGTCTGATCTGGTCAGAACCTCGCGGCGGGCGGCTGGATCCGGTCAGATTTGACAGGCCTTATGTACCTTGACGGTTACGTAACCATCTTGGTACGTTCAGAGGGTGGAAGCTGTCCTGCGGGCGCTGGCGGACGAGGGCCGGCGGACGATGGTCGAGGCGCTGGCCGGCGGGCCGGCGACGGCGGGTGAGCTGGCGGCGCTGCTGCCGATCGCCCGGCCGGGGGTGTCGCGGCACCTGCGGGTACTACGGGAGGCGGGGCTTGTCGACGTCCGCCAGGAGGCACAGCGGCGGGTCTACAGCCTGCGCGCCGAGCCGCTGGCCGAGGTCGACGAGTGGCTGGGCCGGTACCGGGCCCTGTGGGAACAGCGGCTGGACGCCCTGCACACCGAGGTGGCCAGAGGAAAACGCGAGCGGAGGGGCACATGATGACCAGCAACGGAGGCGGTATCCGGATCCTGGGCACCCTGCGGTCAGCGGACGGCAAGGGCGTCGTCCGCATGCAGGACCGCTTCGACACCGACATCGATGACCTGTGGTCGGCCCTCACCGAGCCGCGCCGGCTGGCGCGCTGGATCGCCGAGGTCGAGGGCGACGACCTCCGCCCCGGCGGTGAGGTCCGCGCCCGCTTCACCAGCCAGTGGGAAGGCACCGTGCGCGTGCAGGCGTGCGAGCCCCCGCGGCGGCTGCTGCTGCTGACCAGGCCCGACGAACGGCCCGACGAACTGACCATCGAGGCCACGCTGACCCCCGACGGCGACACGACCATCCTGGTCATCGAGGAACGGGGCATGCCGCTGCCGCACGTCGCCGATTACGGTGCCGGATGGCAGTGCCATGTCGAGGATCTCGCCGCCCACATCGCCGGCCGCGAGCGCGGCGACATCGAGAAGCGGTGGGACGAGCTCGCGCCCGCCTACCAGAAGCTGGCGGTCAGCGCCGAGTAGGCGCTGGCCTGCCCGGCCTTGCCCCGCGGCGCCTCGCGCTTCGGCCGGGCGGGCCTGATCACCGGCGCATGACGACGGTGTAGCGGACGCCCCGGTCGTCGCGGGTGGCGCCGAGGTCGGCCGGGTAGGCGCGGTGGCGGCTGAGTTTCTGCGCGACGCCGTCGGCGTCGAGGTCGGCGTACCACGCGGAGAACCCGCGGGCGGAGCGCTCGGCGACGGCGGCGAGCAGAGGCTGGCCGTCCTGGACGTAGGCCCGCAGCCGGACCACGGTGGCGCCTGACCTTCTGAGCTCGCGGCGGAGCTGGCCTGCGGTGACCCCGGTGAACAGCAGCGACGGCCCGGCCCGCGGGTCGAGGACGACCGCGTACTGGCGGGCTCCGCGGACGGTATAGGTCGTGAGGTCGGCGATGCCGCCGGGCTGGGCGAGCAGTGCGCGGAGCTCGTCCTCGCCGAGGTCGGCCGCTACCCGCGTCCCGGCCTCAGGCCCGCTCTCGACCAGCACCGACAGGCGGGGCCGGATGCCGGAGTCGGCGGTGACGGCGACCGGCGATACGCGGGCGTGCCGGAGCCGCGTCCCGATCTGCGACGGCTCCAGGTCCAGCACGGGCAGCCGGCCTGCGCCGGGTCCCTTGTGCAGCACGGCCGCGAACCGGCGGCGGTCGCCGTCGCCGTAGCTGGACAGGCTCATCAGCGTCCATCCCGCCGGCCCCAGGCTGGCGATCTGGTCCGGCTTGATGTCGTGGGACCAGAGCCAGTGCTCGGGCCGGTTCATGGCCGCCCCCGCGCCGGTCCCGGATCCGGCGCGGCCAGGTGGTGCTGGGCCATGGCGAGGAAGGCCCGGACGGCGGGCGGGCTGGTCCCCGTGGGCCACGCCAGCAGGATGCGCCTTTCGAGCTTCGGCCGGGTCAGGGTGAGCGGAACCACCGTGTCCGGGGGCTGGGGCAGCGCGGACTGGGGCAGGATCGCGACCCCGATCTGCTGCCGGATCAGCTCGACGGTGACGCCGGGATCGCTGGTCTCCGCGACGATCTTCGGGGCGAACCCGGCGGCCCGGCAGGCCGCTTCGAGGTTGCTGCGCTGCCTGCTGGAGGACGTGAGCGCCACCATCGGCGAGTCCCGCAGCGCGCCCAGCACAATGGAGCCCCGTCCGGCCAGCGGATGCCCGGGGTAGACGACGGCCACGGCCGGTTCCCTGGCCACGAGCCGGGACATGACGTCGGGCGGCAGGCGGTCGTAGCGGCCCAGGCCGATGAGCACCGCGTCGAGTTCGCCCGCCTTGAGGCCGGCCAGCAGGGCGTCGGTCTCGTCCTCGATCAGCCGCAGCTCGATCCCCGGGTGCTCCCGGTGGAACGCACCGGCCAGGCCGGTGAAGCGCCGGTCCGGGAGCGGCTGGACGAACCCGATCGCGAGCCGCCCACGGAGCAGGCCGCTGACCGCGGCCACCGCCTCGCGCGCGTGGCCGGCGCTGGCGAGCATGGCCTGGGCGTGCGGCAGGAGCGCCTCGCCGGCCGGGGTCAGCCGGGCACCGCGGCGGTCCCGGACGAACAGCGTCTCGGACAGCTCCGCTTCCAGGCGGTGGATCTGCTGGCTGATCGCGGGCTGCGCGATCGGGATCCGCTGAGCCGCACGGGTGAAGTTGCGTTCCTCGGCGATCGCCAGGAAGTACGCCAGCTGCCGCAGTTCCATACGCAGAGCTTATCGCTGTGAGAAGAACTCTCTCTTGGACTTATCGTCGCGCCTCGTTCTACGGTTACCGCAAGCCCGCCGACGACACGAGGGGAAGCACACCATGACCGTCACCAAGACCCACCACTACACCGTCGGGGAAGCTGACCTTGACGAACTGCTCGCCCGCCGGGCCGCCCTGATCACCGCGGTGCGGGCGGCCTACCCGGGCCTGACCGGGACCCAGCTGACCCGGCTGGAGGACGGCACCTTCACCGACACCTGGCGCTGGGACACCGCCGAGCGCATGCGCGCGGCCCGCCCGGCGACCGAACTGCCCGAGGCCCGCGCGGCCATGTCGCTCGTCCGCGACCACACCGCCCGCAACGGGGAAGTCGTCGACGAGCGCTAACGAGACCGATGGGGCCATCCCGGCAGCGCCGGCCGCAGCGGCGGCGCTACCGGGCCAGGATGTGGCTGAACTGCCAGATGGGCTGGCGGATGCCGGAGCAGGAGTTGTTGCCCTTGTGGCCGGGGCAGCGCCCGTTGTCGCGCTGGATGGCCCAGATGCTCACCAGCGGGAGCTGGTGGGCCTTGGCGAACGCGGCCACCTGCCGGGCGTCGGCGGGGTAGGTGACCTCGTTCTTGGCCGGGTTGTCATCCAGGCCGATCATCAGCGTGACGCCCTCCATCCGCCACCGCTGGCGCGAGCTGAGCTGCGGGTAGATCGGGGCGAGCTGGCGGTGCATGGCGCGCAGCGCACTGATCGCGGCCGCGCCCATGTGCACCGTCTTGCTGGTGGTGAAGTAGTCGAACGCCATCGCGTTGATCACGGTGATCGCCGCGTGGTGCGCCGCCGCGCTCTTGATGACCTTGATGGAGCTGGGCGGCAGTTCCCACGGCACGATGCCCAGGGTGAGGTCCACCTGGACGTGCCGGTGGGTCGCCCTGGCCCACTGCTCGAGCTGGGCGATGGCCTCGGACCGGCGGGCGATCCCGGCGTCGTCGTTCAGCGCTCCTTCCTCCACGTCCATGTCCAGCCGGGTGATCCCGTAGCTGGTGATGACGTTCTCGTACGCCTTGGCGATCTTGTCCACGCTGGAGCAGGAGTCGGCGATCTCGGTGCCGGTCTGGCCCGCGGTGGACCCGCCGAGCGTGATGAGCACGTCCCCGCCCATGGCCCGCAGCGCGGCGATCTGGGAGGTGAAACGGCCGCCCGGCCGGATCGGCTGCCCGGGGTCCCCGTTCCACGTCAGCGTGCACGAACCGGGATGCGCCGTGGTCAGGGCCGCCAGCGAGAAGTAGCGGACCCCCGACCGTCGGGCGACCGACGGGATTGGGACGTTCCGCCAGCCCTCGAAGTACGGCGCGTACAGCTGCGCGGGCAGCAGCCGGGCCCGGTCCGGCGCGGCGGCGGTGTGAACGGCCGGGACGGCACCCGCCGCGCATGCCGCAGTGAACGGCACTCCCGCCGCGCACAGCGCGGCGGCGATCAGGGGAGCTGAGACGGAGCGCAGGCGCATGAGGTGGCCCTTTCCTTCCGGCAACCGGCGGCAGACGGCAGCGTGTTATCGGATCCTAAGATCATCCAGGCGAAAACGGGAGGTCAACTGGCCGCCACGGCTTCGCCCGCAGCGCCTTGACCACGCCGCCGCCACCGCGTGCGGCAGAAGAGTGCGAAAAGAAGGGGAACATCAGCGGATAGATAACTCTGTCCTTGCCAGCCCTTGACTGGATACCCACTGGAGGACTAGCCAGGGGGAGTCGGCCATCACGTGGAGCGCTCACTGCTCTGGCTGTCGGGGGGCTCATCTTCGCGTGGCAGCGCCTGGCTGTGTCACCGGCCAGCGCTTAGTGCCAGCTACCTGAAGCAGGCTCGTGGGGAGGTAGTCGGGTTGAGACGATCGAAAGTGCGTGCACAACTGGAGACGGCCGTCGCACTGCTCGCGGGAATTCTGGGGATCCTGACCATCTTCTGGCACGACTGGATCGAGGCATTGACAGGCTGGGATCCAGATCAGCACAACGGCACTGTGGAATGGATTGTGGTCGTCGGGCTGCTGGCGGTTTCTGCTGCGATAGGCCTGGTAGCGCGCCGCCATTGGCGGCTTCTTGCCGAGGTTCCTGGCAAGTAGCTGCGTCTCGGAGAGGGCGGTCATGCCGCCCTGTAACCGCATGCCAAGAGCCGTCGAACTCAGGTGATCTCATATGACTTCGGACGACGAACTCGCTTCAATCGCCCATTCATCCGCCTTCATTTTCACAGCCGACATCATTGGGCCGGCTGGCACGGCGACCGACACAGGCGAGCAAACGGTGACTGCCGTGGTGCGTGACGTCATGAAGGCCCCGGCCGGCCTGCGCGGTCTCGTCGGGCGCGAGGTGACCGTGCATCTGCGCCACCCCCTTTCCGAGGGGACCTACGTGCTCTTTGCCGACCCGGTCTCGTTTGGCAGCTCAATCGCTGTCCGGGAGACCGCCCACGTCGATGCGGAACAGCGCGGCGATGCGGAGTCCGCCGCGGAAAGCGGCTACGCCGCACGCCTCGCACCGCGCCTGGAGGCTGCGTCGCTGGTAGCGCTCGGCACCATCGGGAACGTCACCCCCGTGTTTCCGCCGTCCGAACGGCGGCAGCGCGTGCCGTGGGCACTGGCCCGGTTTGACATTGAGCGCGTCCTGAAAGGACCCAGGGCCCGCCGGCGCATGACGCTGATCGGGCCGTCGCCCGCCTCGAAGCACCTGCCACAGGCACCGGCGCTGCGCGCAGGTGTGCACGCCATCCTGTTGCTGCAACGGCCGCCAGAGGAGGCGATGGAGCATATCCCACGGGGCGAGCGCCAGACCGCGGGCTTCATTGCCGAGACCTCGGACATCCAGCCACCCCAGCGCGCGGAGCAGCTCGCCCGCATCCTCAGCGCCGGGGAGGGAGTGACGATGCCGGACATGCTCAAAGTCGTCAACATGATCCCTAATAGCTGGAGCGACGAGCAGAACCAGGACAGCGAGCCGAATCTGTCTGTCAACCCGGCCAATCCCGCCGAAATCATCGGCACGGCCTTCACCTTACGACAATCCGGCGGGTACTTCGGCAGTCAGTCCGGCGATGGCCAGCGAACTGGGCGCCGATTTTCAGTTCGGTGGATGGCGGCGATACCTGGGCGCTGCAGTTCGTGCTGCCGAGCGCGGTGGGTGATCAGCTTCCCACCTGGGATGTCACATGCCGCTACAGCGGCGCCAGCGGCGAGGTCTATTCGGGTCTGATCTCGACCGGCAGCCCCAACATCCTGATCAATCGCGCGCCGAACGCCGCCACCCAGCAGGCGATGATCGCCACCGTAAGAGGCGACCAGCCGTTCCTCGAGGCGACCTCGACGGTCGTCGGCGGGGTCAGCCATGATCGCCTGTTTGTCGGCTACAACGCCAACGGCAACCGCTCCACCGTCAACGTGTTCCCCGACGCCAGAGCGGCTGTGCCAGCTACCACCGCGACCACGCTCGACGTGCGCTTCCCCTTCGACATGCCGCCGACGCGCACCGCGATCCACGGCAGCGGCGTGATCTACTGCGCGTTCTACAGCTATGACGGCAAGGTCCGCTCGCCAGCGGATCTGCGCGACGTCGTGATTGTGAAGGACCTCAACTGGGGCACCTCGGCCCCGGCCTTCCGGGCCCTGCTCGACACTGGCGATGGGCAGGCGGGCGTGCGGGTCGCGACCGGGATTTCCAACCCGTGGTACAACTCAAATTTCGAGGATCCGTCCTTTGGCAACGATCGTTACGGGCCGGACCTCGCTATCGCGGTTGACCCCAGCAATGCCGACCGCGTATATGTCACCTACGCGACCGGAGCCAGCGCAGCCGATGCGGCGCTGCACCTGCGCTGGTCCGATGACGGCGGGCAGAACTGGTCCAGCGATGTCCGCGCCATTCCCAAGGCCAAGAACCCGAGCCTCGCGATCAATTCGCGCGGCCTTGTCGGCTTCGTCTACCAGCAGGTGGTTGGCGCCAACTGGATGACCGTACTGGAGGTCAGTGACGACGGCTTCGCCGCCAGCTACACCACCCATGTGCTGGCCGTCACGCCCACCAGCACGCCCGCACCTGCCGGTGTTATGGCGACTTACCTTGGCGACTACATCAAGCTGCTGGCCGTCGGCGAGGATTTCTACGGCATCTTCTCGGCCGGCAACGAGCCGGTGAAGGCGAACTTCCCCTCCGGCGTCACCTACCAGCGCAACGTCAACTGGGCGACACATACGCTGCTCAGCAACGACGGCGTCACCCCCGTCCCGTCCTCGATCGATCCCTTCTTCTTCGCGCTGAGCTTCGGGGTTCCCAAGGTCACCACCGCGATCGCCAACCGCGGCGCGTTCGGTGAGTGCTGCGCGGGTTCATTCAGGGACGAGGTGCTGACGATCAACAACAGCGGCACCGGCCTGCTGCTGATCAGCAGCATCACCTCGTCCACAGTGGATTTCGAGGCGCCGGGTGTTCTGTCGTACCCGATCAAGCTGGAGGTCGGCGATTCGATCGACGTCGCAATCCGCTTTGCGCCGAGGTCACCGGGCGCCAAGGCAGCAACGATCCGCATCGACAGCAACGACCCCGCCTCGCCGCACCGTGTGAAAGTGTCCGGCGTCGCGCCGCGCCCACGTCTCAGTCTGGCCATCGCCAACCGTGGCTGGTTCGGCAAGGTCTGCGCCGGCCAGTTCGCCGACGAGCCGCTGATCCTCAACAACAGCGGCCACTGCCCGGTCACTGTGAGCGACGTCGCCTCGTCGTCGGGATCCTTCCAGACCCCCGAGGTCCTGGCCTTCCCGCTGCTGATCGGCCCCGGCGAATCGCTCGATCTTCCGATCCGCTTCGCGCCAGCCGCCATCGGTACGGCCACTGGCACGATCACCGTCACCAGCAGCGATCCAGACAGCCCGCATACGGTGCAGGTGACGGGAACCGCACCGGCCGGGCAACTGGTCGTCACCGGGTCGCTCTGCTTCGGCGGTGTGCGGGCTTGCTGCCGAGCCGAACGAACGATCCACGTGTGCAATATGGGCGAATGCGCCCTGCACGTCAGCAAGGTGGCGTTCAAGCGGAAGAACCCGCACTGGAAACTGATCAACAATCCGTTCCCGGCCACGTTGCCGCCCGGCGCCTGCCTTGGCCTTGTCATCCGCTACAAAGCGACCGAGAGGTGCCCGGTCGCCTGTGAGCTGGTCATCACCAGCGACGATCCGGCGGTACCGGTGAAGACCCTCGACGTGATGGCCTACACGATCTGGGACGAGTGCCGTTGCCAACGGGACTGCGACAAGTGCGGCGGCCGAGGCTGCGACCGTTGCCGCTGCGGCGCCTGTGACGGTGCTGCCGACGACTGCTGCGCCGACGAGGACGATGACGATTGACAAAAAGGAAGAATGCGTCGATGGAGATGCTCCGGCTCATTGTCGTGGACCGCTGGGTGTGGCTGCCTGCAGACTGATGTAGTGCCGGCCACGTGCTATGCCAGGAGCGGAGAGGTGAACATCGCCTATCAGGCTTTCGGCGATGGCCCTGTTGATCTGGTGTTCGTGCCCGGCTTCATCTCGCACATTGAGCTCGCCTGGGAAGAGCCGTACCTAGCCCGGTTTCTGCGGCGGCTCGCGGCCTTCACCCGGGTGATCTTCTTCGACAAGCGGGGCACGGGGCTGTCGGATCCGGTCTCGCGGCCGCCTGGCCTGGCTGAGCGGATGGACGACATCCGGGCCGTGATGGATGCGGTCGGCTCGCAGCGGGCTGCCTTGTTCGGTGTTTCCGACGGGGGGTGCCTGTGCATTGCGTTCGCGGTTGCCCATCCGGACCGGTCAGCCTCGCTGGTCACCTATGGGTCATTCGCCCGCCGGCTCCGTGCTGCGGACTACCCGTGGGGCTGGTCTGCTGAGCATCTGGCGGAAGTCCTGCGCGGGATGGATCAGGGCTGGGCCAGCGGGAAGTGGTGGGCCGCGGCCAATCCGAGCGTGGCCGGCGATGAGCATTACCAGGCATGGTGGGCACGTTACCTGCGGGCCGCTGCCAGCCCCTCGATGGGGCGCGGGGCCCTTGGCCTGAACGCCGGGCTCGACATCCGCCACCTGCTGGCTCAGGTTGCTGTCCCGACCCTGGTCATCCACCGCACGAACGAGCAGTGGGTGGATGTCGGCAACAGCAGATACCTCGCCGCGCACATTGACGGCGCACAGCTCATCGAGGCATCCGGCGTGGACCACCGGCCCTGGCTAGGTGACGCCGACGAGATCCTCGACGCAATCGAGACCTTCCTCACCGGCACGTCCGCCCGGCCGCGCACCAGGCGGTACGCGACGGGGGCGGAGGCGCTGAGCCGACGGGAGCGCGAGATCGTCGCCCTGACCGTGGCCGGGGAGAGTGCGCCGGCCATCGCGGCTGCGCTGTTCCTCAGCGAGCGCACCGTGGAGAGCCATCTCGCACGCGCCTACGCCAAGCTCGGCGTGCATTCCAAGCCCGAGCTGGCCCGGCGGGCAGCCCAGCTCGGCATGGCTCCCGACTCGCCCTGACCGGCCAGCCCCCGATTCCGTACAAGTACGGATGCTGGCGCGCCCCGCGGTCCGTAGCGTTCTGACCAGGAGTTTTACCCCGCCGGGTAGCACCGCTGCTTGTCTGGCTCAAGGTCGCTGACGCTGTGGCTTGTGTCCGGCGTCGGCGCCTCGAGCGACACCGGCGAGGTATCGCAGCGGCCTGATCGCAGTACCGGAGGTATGAATCATGAAATTCGCGCAGATCATCGAATTCACCACGGAGAGCATCGACGAATTCAACGCCGGCCTCGATGAGTGGATGGCCAGGTCCGACGGTCACCGGATACCGCACCGGGCCGTGCTCAGACGAGACCGCGACGCCCAGGACCGCTACCTGCTCATGGTGGAATTCGCCTCTTACGAGCAGGGCATGGAGAACTCCAGCCGGCCAGAAACCGGAGAGTTCGCCACGTTCCTGGCCGGGATCAGCGATAGCACGCTGACCTTCCGCAACCTGGACGAGCTCCGCGAAGAAGATCTCTAGAAGAAGCGACCCGCGCACATGACGCAGCATGGTTTCGTTCAGAGCGCAGCAGGCGGAACTATCTTGATCACCCCTTCCGGGCCGCGGCACGCAGGAGGTCTGGGCGCATGGAATTTGACGACATCATCGTGGGTGGCGGTTCGGCCGGTGCGGTGCTGGCGGCGCGGCTGTCGGAGGAACCGGCCCGCCGCGTCCTGCTGCTGGAGGCGGGCCCGCACTACGCGACGCTCGAGTCGACCCCTGCCGATCTGCAGGACGGCTGGCGCATGTCGTTGCGGGCGCACGACTGGGCGCTGACCGCGCAGGCCGTGCCCGGCCGGGCCATTCCCTATCCGCGTGGCCGGGTGATCGGCGGCTCGTCTGCTGTCAATGCCACGATCGCGCTGCGCGGCGTGCCGGCCGATTACGACGAGTGGGCGGCGCTGGGCAACGGTGAGTGGAGCTGGGCGAAGGTACTGCCGCACTTTCGCCGGCTGGAAGACGACCCGGAGGGCGCGGGCGAGCTGCATGGGCGCGGCGGCCCGGTCGCGATCTGCCGCTGGCGGCTTGATGAACTGATCCCGGTCCAGCGCGCCTTCTTCGAGGTCTGCCGCCGCCTCGGCTTCCCCGAGGTCACCGACCACAACCACCCGCAAGCGGCTGGCGTGGGCCCATTCCCGCAAAACCGGCGGGGCCGCCTGCGCCTGTCGACGGCGATCGCCTACCTGCTGCCCGCCCGGCACCGGCCCAACCTCACTATCCGTCCGCACTGCCTGGTCAACCGGGTCCTGGTCACCGGCGACCGGGCGGTCGGTGTGGACATCGCCGGCGAAGGCGAGCCAGTACAGGTCCGCGGGAGGCGCATAACCCTGGCCGCTGGCGCCATCGGCTCGCCAGCGATCCTGCTCCGCTCGGGTATCGGACCCCAGGCCGCGATGGCCGGCCTGGGCATCGAGCCAGTGGCGGACCTTCCCGGCGTCGGCGCGGGCCTGGCCGATCACCCGGTCACCCGGCTGCTGCTCGTCCCCAAGCCGGGCAGCTGCGACCCGCAGACCCCGCTCGCGCAGATGGTCCTGCGCTACACCGCACCCGGCTCGGGCGAGTTCAACGACATGCAGCAGGTCGTGTTCAGCCACGTCGACGTAGCTGGCATCGGCGGCCAGCAGGCGGTCGCGGCGGTAGGCACACCGCTGGCGATCGGGCTGCCCGTCGCGCTCGAGCGCCCGCACGCACGCGGCCGGCTGGAACTTGCGAGCACCGACCCGCGGGTCCAGCCGCTGATCCAGCTCGGCTTCGCCAGCGACCCGCAGGACCTGCGCCGGCTCGTCGAGGGCGTCCGCCTCGCCTGGCAGATCGCCCACCAGCCGGAGATCACCCGCCACATGCACCACGTCGCCCTGCTCTCGGAGGAAACGATGGGCTCGGACGACGCGCTAGCGGCGTACGTCCGGGCAACCGTATCGACCCAGTTCCATCCCTGCGGCACAGCCAGGATGGGCCCGGCTGGCGATCCGATGGCAGTGGTCGACCAGCATTGCCGGGTCCGCGCCATCCCCAACCTGCGCGTGGCCGATGCGTCGGTCATGCCGGCCATCCCACGCGCGAACATCAACCTCACCTGCATCATGATCGGCGAGCATGTATCTGACTGGATGCGAGACGAGGTGTAGCCAGCCGCAGCTAAGCGTCTGATCAGAGGTTCGGGCCCGGATGTTGCGTCTGGCCCGTCAGCCGACGTCGGCCCGACGTGGTTCGCTGGCTCGTTTCAGTGGCCATCGCGATGCGAGCAGCCAGGTCAGGGTTCCGGAGAGCAGGCCGATCGCGGCTCCGCCAAGGACGTCGATGGGCCAGTGGGCTCCGATGTAGACCCTGTTGCACCCCACGAGCACCGCGAACACGAGGCCGGCGATGCGGTGGGGCCAGCGCATCCAAGGCCACAGCGCGGAAACCGCGGCGACGACCAAAGCGGTGTGCGCGGAAGGGTAGGCGTTGCCGTGCGGGCTGACCGGGTAGCCGTGGGTGTCCAGGCCGGGTATCACCGCCAGAGGGCGGGGCTGGTCCGCCAGCCGCTTGATGACCTGCGCCACGAGCTCGCCAAGGATGAGGGAGACGACCAGGGCGCACAGCACCTCCAGACGCTGCGACCCGGGGGCGGCCCACAAGATGGAGCCCGCGAGCACGAGCGCCACTACGAGCAGGGGAACCGGCCGGAGCAGCGGGTTCACCACGGCGAAGACCGCGGCGAAGGGCTGCGGGGGGTGGTTGAACCACAGAACAAGGCCGGTCTGCGCCGTCATTGCCCCGGGCTGCAGTGCGAGCCAGGCCGTCACTGCGATCACGGCAATTGACAGGCTGCCGAGCACGACGGCGATGATCGGCCGGGGAGGCCTGAGCCCGTCCGGCAACCGATCCGGCCTTGGGCTCCCCGGGCTACCACCGTCCACGGCCACGTTTCCGGAGCCTACGCGACCGGGACCCAGTGCCAGGGCGGCGGAGCCGTAACCCCGCCCGCAGAGCCGCCCGCTAGTCCATCGCCCCGATGACGTTCTGGTCCCAGTCGATGACCGAGCCGGTCACCACGCCGCTCCGGTCCGACAGCAGGAACACCACGAAGTCGGCGATCTCCCCGACCTGGCCGAGCCGGCCCATCGGCAGCGACTCCCCCGCCCGCTGCTGCCACCCGTCGGCCGCCCCGTGGAACGTCCGCTGCGTAGCGTCCTCACCCTCGGTGTCGGTCCAGCCGATGTTCAGGCCGTTGACCCGGATCCGGTCCCAGCGGTGCGCGTGCGCCGCGTTCCTGGTCAGGCCGATCAGCCCGGCCTTCGCCGCCACGTACGGCGCCAGGTACGCCTGCCCGGCGTGCGCGGAGATCGAGATGATGTTCACGATCGCGCCCGGCGCACCGCGGGACACCATGTCCGCCACCGCGGCCTGCATCAGGAAGAACGGCCCGCGCAGGTTGACCGCGATGTGCTGGTCGAACAGCTCGGGAGTGGTGTCCAGGAGGGTGCCGCGGGTGGTCAGCCCGGCCGAGTTCACCAGCCCGTCGATCCGGCCGTAGACGCCGATCGTCGCCTCGACCGCGGCCCGGGCCTGGCCCGGGTCGCTGATGTCGGCCTCCACGAACGCGGCGTGCGCGCCGTCGGCGCGCAGGTCCGCGGCGACCTGGCCGCCGGCCGCGGCGTTGCGGCCGGCGACCATGACCTGGGCACCCTGGCCGGCCGCGGCCCGGGCGACGCCCGCGCCGAGCCCCTGAGTGCCCCCGCTGATCAGCACAACCTTCGAATCGAGCAGACCCATGCGGGCCACTTTAGTGATCATCCCGGCCCGGCCGGCCAGTCCAGCCGGCCGGCCGGCACCAGGCCCGTGCGGGATTACGGGGCCGTGCAGAAGCTGGGGCTGACTCCTGGTCCCTTGCCGGCCGACTCGGTCAGGCTGACCGCCGTGTTCCCCGCGACGTGGGTGCCAGCGTGAGGGCTCTGGCTGATCACGTTCCCGGCTGGCACCGTGCAGCTCCGCGTCGTGGACACCGATCCCACCCTCAGCCCCGCCGCGGTGATCGCGCTCTGCGCGCTGCCGTCGTCGAGGCCGACCACATTCGGCACGGTGGCCAGATCGCACACCGTCAGGCCCACCGGGGTGCCGAACGGCTCCCGCGTCCCTGGTGCCAGGTCGCTGCCGACGATCTGCCCGGAACTGGACGCCGGGCAGTTGGTCGTGTGGTGGAGCGGCCCCGACGGCCCGGCCAGGCCGTAGAACCGCAGCGTATAAGCCGCCGTGTCAGGGGAAAGGCCAGTCACGTCGGGCACGGCCGGCACTGGTGCGGCATACGTCTGGGAGTTGTCGATAAAGGCACCAGCGACCCAGGCCTGGCCCGGGCTCGACACGGCCACGGAGCCGATGGGGTTGTTGTCGCCACCGCCGGGCCCGGGCAGGTTCGCCGCGGCCCACGTGCTGCCGTCATAGTGCAGCACGAACGGCACGATCACGCCGCCGCTGCCTTCCTGGTAGGAGCCCGCTGCCCAGACGTCGCTGGGCGACGAGCTGGCCATACCGCCCAGGCCGTTGGTGAAGCCCGAGCCGCCCGGGTTGGGGACCTGGGCCTGGCTCCAGCCGGACCCGTCAAAGTGCATGATCAGTGTCTGCGAGTTGCCGCTGCTGCTGGGCTGCGAGCCCGCGACCCACACGCTGTTCGCGGACACCGCGGCGATGCCGGATATCTGCGCCTGCGCCGGGGCCGGCAAGGCCCGTGGGGCCCAGGCGCTGCCGTCCCAGTGGTACAGCACCGGAACGGAAGAGCCACCAAAGGTGGAGCCGAGCGCCCACACGTCGCTGCCGCTCGCCCCGCTCACCGCGGTGAACACCTGGTGAGTGCCGTCCGCCGGCGGCGGGACCGTCCTCTGGATCCAGTTCGAGCCGTCCCAGTGCAGGGCCAGCGGCACCTCGCCGGGCCCGTTTCCTGACTGCCCGACCGCCCACACGTCGTTGGCCGACAGCGCGTCCACGCTGAGCAGCAGGCCGTTGCCGCCGGCCGGGGTGGGGCTGGGCTGCCGGGTCCAGGCCGTGCCGTCCCAGTGCAGGATCAGGGTCTGGGCGAGGTTCGTGCTGGCGTCGGTGGTGTAGCCGACCGCCCAGACGTTGCTGGCCGACGCCGCGGACACGCCGAACAGCCGGGCGTCGGAGGTCAGCGGCGGGGCGGGCGTCACCGCCCACGAGCCGTTAGTCCAGTGCTCGATCAGGGCCCGGTTCGAGCCGGCGATGTTCGGGGCCTGGGTGTAGCCGACGGCCCACACGTCGCACTGGGCGACCGCGGCGATCCCGGTCAGCGTGTTCACCACCTGCGGCCCAGCGGGATTGGCCGGCTGGCCGCCGGCCCAGTTCTGGCAGGTGTCCGCCGCGGCTACCCCGGCCGCGGGCCCGGTTACCAGGCCAGCCGCGGCCACCACGGCCGCCCCTAGCCAGGCCAGGCGCCATCGCTTCGCGCGCATCATGCAGAGCTCCTTCCGGACCAGCCAGCATCAGGCAGCTCCCCGGGATATCCGCCCGGCCGGGGAGGCACACGGGATGGCGGCTGCACCGGCGGATGCCGCAGGAACGTGCCCCGCCCGGCTCCGGTTCAGCGCACCAGGAAGCCGTTGCTTGCGCTGCTAGCCGTAAGCTCTGCTAGCCGTAGAACAGGCGCTCCATGACCGCGCGGGCGCGGCGGGCGGCGCGGCGGCGGTCCTGGGCCAGGTCCTGGGCCGCGTCCGGCGGGTAGCCGAGCACCCGGGCCACGGCGGCCAGCTCGGCCTGCTCCGCGGGCAGCGCGTCCGACGGGCGGCCACGGACCAGCATCACCGCGTCCCTGAGCCGGGCGGCCAGCCGCCACGCCTCGCGCAGGACGGCGGCGTCCTCGCTGCTGATCAGCCCGGCGCCGGCGGCGGCGGCCAGCGCGGCCAGCGTGCGGGTGGTGCGCAGCTCCGCGACGGCATGGCCGTGCCGCAGCTGGAGCAGCTGGACCACCCACTCGACGTCGGCGAGCCCGCCCGGGCCCAGCTTGAGGTGCAGCGCCGGGTCCATGCCGCGGGGCATCCGCTCGGCTTCGACCCGGGCCTTGATCCGGCGGATCTCCCGGACCGCGGCCTCGCCGATGCCGCCGGGCGGATACCGGATCTCGTCCGCCATCGCGGTGAACGCCCGGCCCACCCCGGCGTCGCCCGCGGCCGGCTCGGCGCGCAGCAGCGCCTGGGCCTCCCACGGCGCGGACCACCGGCCGTAGTAGGCCCGGTAGGAGGCCAGCGTGCGGACCAGCGGGCCCTGGCGGCCCTCGGGCCGCAGGTCCGGGTCGACGATCAGCGACGGGTCCGCGCCGGGCTTGGCCAGCAGCGCGCGCAGGTCCTCGGCCACCGCGTGCGCGGCCCTGGTCGCCGCCTGCTCGTCCGCGCCGGGCTGCGGCTCGTGCACGAACATCACGTCGGCGTCGCTGGCGAAGCCGGTCTCGTGGCCGCCGAACCGGCCCATGGCCAGCACGCACAGCCTCGTCGGCAGCGGCCCGCCGCGGTCTTCCGCCCGGCGCACCGCGATGTCCAGCGCGGCGCTGATCGTCACCGTGGTGACCGTGGTCAGCGCCTCGCCGGTGTCCTCCAGCGTGGCCTGGCCGAGCAGGCTGGCCGACGCGGTGCGCAGCAGCTCCCGGCGGCGCAGCGCGAGCAGCGCGGCGGCGGCGGCCTCGGGCCGGTCGTACCGGCCGGTGATCGCGGCCGCCTCGGCCGCCAGCGCGTCCGCGGGACGGGCCGCCAGCTGGGCGGTGTCGCCGAGCATGGCGACCGAGTCCGGGGCGCGCAGCAGAAGCTGAGTGGCGTACCGGCTGGAGGCCAGCAGCCGGGCCATCCGCTGGGCCACCGCCGCGTCGTCGCGGAGCAGCCGGAGATACCAGGGCGAGTCCCCGAGCGCGTCGCTGACCTTCCGGAAGGCCAGCAGGCCGGCGTCCGGCTCGGCCGCGTCGGCGAACCAGCCGAGCAGCACCGGCAGCAGCGTCCGCTGGATCGCGGCGCGGCGGGACATCCCGCCGGTCAGCGCCTGGATGTGGCGCAGCGCCCCGGCCGGGTTGGCGTAGCCGAGGGCCTCGAGCCGGGCCCGGGCCGCGGCCGGGGTGAGCCGGGCCGCGTCGCCGGGCAGCCGGGCCACCGCGTCCAGCAGCGGCCGGTAGAACAGCTTCTCGTGCAGCTGCCTGACCTGCGCGGCGTGCTCCCGCCACGCGGCCAGCAGGGCGTCCGCCGGGTCGCCAGGATTCCCGCCGCCGGCCAGCGCCATGGCCCGGCCGATCCGGCGCAGCGCGGCCGGGTCCTCGGGCAGCAGGTGGGTCCGGCGCATCTGGTGCAGCTGGAGCAGGTGCTCGACCCGGCGCAGGAAGCGGTACGCGGCGGCCAGGCTGGCCGCGTCGTGGCGGCCCACGTAGCCGCCGGCCGCCAGGGCGGCCAGCGCGGGCAGCGTGGCCGGCTCGCGCAGGGTTTCGTCGGCCCGGCCGTGCACGAGCTGGAGCAGCTGGACCGCGAACTCGATGTCGCGCAGGCCGCCGGGGCCGAGCTTGATCTGGCGGCCGGCCTGCGCGGCGGGCAGCGTGTCCAGCACCCGGCGGCGCATGGCCTGGACGTCGGCGACGAAGTTGTCGCGCTGGGCGGCCTGCCACACCAGCGGGGTGATCGCGGCCAGGTACTCCTGGCCCAGGGCCAGGTCGCCGGCCACCGGCCGGGCCTTGAGCAGGGCCTGGAACTCCCAGGTCTTGGCCCACCGCTCGTAGTAGGCCAGGTGGCTGGCCAGGGTCCGCACCAGGGGGCCCTGGCGGCCCTCCGGCCGCAGGTTCGGGTCGACCGGGAACAGCGCGCCCTCGGGCGTGCTCTGCGAGCAGACCCGGATCAGGCCCGATGCCAGCTGGGTGGCTGTGCGCAGCGCCGCATCCACCGTAATCCCTGATGAACCCCCGCCGCCTACGGCCGGAGGGGCCGCGACGAAGATCACGTCGACGTCGCTGGCGTAGTTGAGCTCGCGGGCGCCGCACTTGCCCATCGCGATCACGGCCAGGCGGCACGGCGGCGACCCGGGCGGCAGCCGGGCCCTGGCGATGGCCAGCGCCGCCTCGAGCGCCGCGGCGGCCAGGTCGGACAGCTCGGCGGTGGCCTCGTCGACGGTGGCCGCGCCGGTCAGGTCCCGGGCGGCGAGCTGGAGGAGCGCGCGGCGGTAGGCCGGGCGCAGGGCGGTGACCGGGTCCTGGCCGCCGGCCAGCCGGGCCGGGTCGGCGGACGGCCCGGCCGCGTCCGGGTCGGCGCCGACCGCGGTGAGCAGGGCGGCGCGGAGCTGAGCGGCGGACGGCTGCTCCCCGTGCGGTCCGGCCAGCGCCCGCCAGTCGGCGGGATGCCGGGCCAGGTGGTCGCCGAGCGCCGGGCTGGCGCCGAGCACCGCGATGAGCCGGGCGCGCAGCTCCGGGTCGCCGTGCAGGGCGTCGAGCAGGCCGGCACCCTGCTGGCTATCGGTGGCGGCGAGCCGGGCCAGGCCGGCCAGCGCGGCGTCCGGGTCGGCCGCCGCGGCGAGGGCGCGGAGCAGTTCCTCGTCGGCGCGGCGGCCGCTGGCCAGCCCGCCGGTGATCAGCCGCTGGGCGGCCTGCGCGTCGGCGAACCCGAGCGAGGCCAGCCGCCCGGCCAGGGTCATCCCCCGCGAGGTGCTCACCAGTGCACCGTAGCGAGCCCGGCCGCCCGGAGGCGCGGGCCGCGGGTCACAGGACGGGCAGGTAGCGGTCCAGCTCGAACTCGGTGACCTGGCGGCGGTACTCCCGCCACTCGTCCCGCTTGTTGCGCAGGAAGAAGTCGAAGACCTCCTCGCCGAGGGTCTCGGCGACCAGCTCGCTGCGCTCCATCGCGTTGATGGCCTCGGCCAGGTTCTGCGGCAGCGGCTCGATGCCCATCGCCCGGCGCTCGGCCGCGGTCAGCGCCCACACGTCGTCCTCGGCACCGGGCGGCAGCTCGTAGTCCTTCTCGATGCCCTTGAGCCCGGCGGCCAGCAGGACCGCGTAGGCCAGGTACGGGTTGCAGGCCGGGTCCAGGGAGCGGAACTCGATGCGGGTCGCGTTGCCCTTCTGCGGCTTGTACATCGGCACCCGGACCAGCGCGGACCGGTTGTTGTGCCCCCAGGAGATGTACGCGGGGGCCTCGCCGCCGTTTCCCGCGGTGCGCTCGTCGCCGCCCCACAGCCGCTTGTAGGAGTTCACCCACTGGTTGCACACCGCGGTCAGCTCGGCGGCGTGGGTGAGCAGCCCGGCGATGAAGGACCGGCCGATCTTGGAGAGCTGGTACTTGGCGCCCGGCTCGTAGAACACGTTCCGGTCGCCCTCGAACAGCGACATGTGGGTGTGCATGCCCGAGCCGGGGTGCTCGGTGAACGGCTTGGGCATGAAGCTCGCGTAGACCCCCTGGTCCAGCGCGACCTCCTTCATCGCCAGCCGGAACGCCATGATGTTGTCCGCGGTGGTCAGCGCGTCGGCGTAGCGCAGGTCGATCTCCTGCTGCCCGGGCGCGCCCTCGTGATGGCTGAACTCCACCGAGATGCCCATGCTCTCCAGCATCACGATCGCGCTGCGCCGGAAGTCGTGCGCGATGCTGTGCGGCGTGTGGTCGAAGTAGCCGCCGGAGTCGATCGGCCGCGGCCGCTCCCCCGGCTCGGGCTTCTCGCGGAGCAGGAAGAACTCGATCTCCGGGTGGGTGTAGAAGCTGAAGCCCAGGTCCGCGGCGCGGGCCAGGGCGCGCTTGAGCACGTACCGCGGGTCGGAGTAGGACGGGGTGCCGTCCGGCAGCAGGATGTCGCAGAACATCCGCCCGACGCCGGGCAGCTGGCCGCCCATCGGCATGACCTGGAACGTCGACGGGTCCGGCCGGGCCAGCATGTCGGCCTCGTAGACCCGGGCGAAGCCCTCCACCGCGGAGCCGTCGAACCCGATGCCCTCCGCGAACGCGCCTTCGAGCTCGGCGGGCGACACCGACACCGACTTGAGGTAGCCGAGGACGTCGGTGAACCACAGCCGGACGAAGCGGATATCCCGCTCTTCCAGCGTGCGGAGCACGAATTCTTCCTGCCTGTCCACGGAGCCAGTGTGCCCGCTTCGTGTTTCCAATGGATTACGGGGGCCGCGCGGCGGGCCGGGAGGGCCGCGCGGGCCGGCCTGCGGCGGGGCGGCGGCTGGCCGCCGCGGCGGCCCCGCGCCTCCGACCTAAGCTGGGGTTCATGCCCGAGATGCGGATTGCCCTGGCCCAGGTGAACGCCACCGTCGGTGATCTGGACGGCAACGCCGGACTGCTGGTCGCCTGGACGAAGCGAGCCGCCGAGGCGGGGGCGCGTCTTGTCGTCTTCCCTGAGATGTTCCTGACCGGGTACCCGGTGGAGGACCTGGCGCTCCGGGCCTCGTTCGTCGAGGCGTCGGTCGCGGCGACGTCGGCGGTGGCCGCGCGGCTGGACGCGGAGGGGCTGGGCGGGATCGCGGTGCTGACCGGGTACCTGGACCGGCGGGCCGGGGCGCGGGACCGGGTCGGGCGGCCGACCGGGTCGCCCCTGGACGCGGCCGCGCTGCTGCACGGCGGGCGGGTCGTTGTCACGTCGGCGAAGCACCATCTGCCGAACTACGGGGTGTTCGACGAGTACCGGCATTTCGTGCCGGGTGACGTGGTGCCGGTGTTCCGGCTGGCGGCCGGGGACGGCGGCGGGGGCGGCGAGGCCGTGGATGTCGCCGTGGCGATCTGCGAGGACCTGTGGCAGGACGGCGGGCCGGTGGCGGTCACCTGCGCGGCCGGGGCGGGCCTGCTGGTGGTGCCCAACGCGTCGCCGTACGAGCGGGGCAAGGACGACACGCGGCTCGAGCTGTGCCAGCGCCGGGCCCGGGAGGCCGGCGCGGCGCTGGCCTACGTGAACATGATCGGCGGGCAGGACGAGCTGGTCTTCGACGGCGACTCGATCATCGTGGCCGCGGACGGCACGCTGCTGGCGCGGGGGCCGCAGTTCTCCGAGGCCCTGGTGGTCTGCGACCTGGCGCTGCCCGCCGCGGACCCGGCGGCGGAGCCGGGTGATACGCCGGCCGACGCGCAGGACGGGACGACGATGACGATCCGGCGGGTCACGCTGCCGGGTGAGCCGGCCGCGCCGGCCGCCCGGGCGGGTGCCGCGGCCAAGCCGGTGTGGCCGCGGCTCGGGGACCTGGAGGAGATCTACTCGGCGCTGGTCACCGGGGTGCGGGACTACGTCAGGAAGAACGGCTTCCGGTCGGTGATCCTCGGCCTGTCCGGCGGCATCGACTCCGCGCTGACCGCGACGATCGCGGCCGACGCGCTCGGCCCGGACCGGGTGCACGTGGTGCTGATGCCCAGCCGGTACTCGTCCGGGCACTCGGTCACCGACGCCGAGGACCTGGTCCAGCGGCAGGGCCTGGCAGCCCGGACGGTCAGCGTGAAGCCGATGGTGGACGCCTTCGAGGCCGACCTGGGCCTGCACGGCCTGGCCGCGGAGAACCTGCAGTCCCGGGTGCGCGGCATGATCCTCATGTCGCTGTCCAACGAGGAAAACCACCTGGTGCTGACCACCGGCAACAAGAGCGAGCTGGCCACCGGGTACTCGACCCTGTACGGGGATTCCGCGGGCGGCTACGCGCCGATCAAGGACGTGACCAAGACCCTCGTCTGGGCGCTGTCCCGGTGGCGGAACGAGGCCGCGGCGGCCCGCGGCGAGACCCCGCCGATCCCGCCGAACTCGATCACCAAGCCGCCGAGCGCCGAGCTGTCCCCCGGCCAGCTGGACAGCGACTCGCTGCCGGACTATCCCGTGCTGGACGCGATCCTGATCGACTACGTGGAACGGGACCTGGGCATGGCCGCGCTGGTGGCCGCCGGGCACGACCCGGAGGTGGCCCGCCGGGTGGTGCAGCTGGTCGACCGGGCGGAGTACAAGCGGCGCCAGTACCCGCCGGGCCCCAAGGTGACCGCGAAGAACTTCGGCCGGGACCGGCGGCTGCCGATCACGACGCGCTGGCACGAGCCGCTGCCTGGCTAGCCTGTCTGCCCGCCGGGGTACTGGCCACGGCGGCCGGTTCGTCAGGTCGCGGTGAGGTCGGTGTGCACCTGGCCGATCAGGCGGGTGGTCGTCGCCGGGGCGAGGATCTGCACGCGCTCGTCCCGCAGGCCCAGGCTCCGCAGCGCGGCGGCCACCTCGGCCTGGGCGCCGGCCGCGTACTGCCCGAGCGCCCCGGCGGCCACGCCCAGCCGGGTCAGCGCCGCCTCCGCGTCGGCCGCCGCCTGCCGGAAGTCGGCCAGCACATCGCCGCCGTCGCCGACGTCGCCGCCGGTGAGCAGCCCGGTAAACCGGCGGATCAGGTCCTCGCCGGCCTGGCCGGTCCCGGCTGCGATGCCGGTCAGCAGCCCGCGGAAGAACGCCGACACCACGGTCAGCCCGGCCAGCAGCAGGACGTCGGCGCCGGGCAGGTGCAGCAGCCGGGCCCGTTCGCCAGGGATCGTGATGTCCGCCACGTCGGCGCCGATCTCGCCGATGACCCCGTAGGCGAGCTCCATCGTGTCCGCAGGCATCGGCAGCCCCTCCCCGTGATGGCCCCTGACCGCTGCTAACCACCCTAGAACCATTCGCCGCGTCAGCATATGTTGACGCACGGAAGGTCGTCAGCATATGCTGACGGACATGAACACGACACTGGAGCTCACCGAGGGCGCCGCCAGCAACGACCCGGACACCGGCCTGCGGGCGGTGGCCGCGCTGCGCACCCTGACCGACCGGCTCGAGCTGCTGCAGGTCGAGAACGCGCGGCGGATCGGCTGGTCCTGGCAGGACATCGCGAGCCGGCTCGGGGTAACAAAGCAGACCGTGCACCGCAAGTACGGCCGGCTGATCGGGAGGAAATGATGTCCCCGCTGTTCAGCCCGGCGCTGCGGGAGACCGTGGTGCAGGCGCACCGCCAGGCCCTGGGGCTCGGCCATGACTTCATCGGCGGCGAGCACCTGCTGCTCGCCCTGGCCGGGTCGTGGACCCCGGCCGGAGCCGCGCTCCGCGAGCAGGGCGTGACCCCGGACCAGGTGCGGGCGCAGATCCAGAGGCTGCTGCCCGGCGCGTCCCGGGCCGGCCGCGACCCGCGGTCAGCCGGCCCCATCGACGCCGAGGCCCTGGCCACGATCGGCATCGACCTGGACGCCGTCCGCGCCCGCGTCGAGCGGGCCTTCGGCCCCGGCGCACTGTCCTACCCGGTCCGCTGCTCCCGCCGCCCGGCGTGGCGCCGGATCCGCCTGCCCGGCCACCGCCCCTCCCGGCGTCACCACTCCAGGTCAGGCGGGCACCTGCCGTTCACCACCCGGGCCAAGCAGATGCTCGAATGCGCCCAGCGCGAGGCCCGGGCCCAGCAGGCCACCACCGCCGGAGCCGACCACCTGGCACTCGCGGTGATAGCCACCGACGGCGGCGGCATGGCCCCCGCCATCCTGTCCGCCCTGGGCGTGGCCGAGGCCCCGCTCCGCGCCGCAATCCTCGACCGCTACCGCCCGGCCAGCTAAGCCAGCAGGCCAGCGCATGAGAAGATGACGCCTACGATCGGATTTGCCGTACTACGCAGCCAGTAGCACAGGGCAGCCAGGAGCACCAGGAGGCGCAGTGCCCCCCAGGCCACGCGGACGTCAGCGCGGCGGTCTCGAGCGGGAGATCCTGGCCTGCCTGGCCGCGGCGGCCCGCCCGATGTCGCCCGGCGAGGTCCGGGCCGAGCTGGGCGGCCAGCTGGCCTACACGACCGTGATGACCACGCTTTCCCGGCTGCACGCCAAGGGCGCGGTGTCCCGGGCCCAGGCCGGCCGCGGGTTCGCCTACGAGCTGCGCGGCGGGCCCGCGGACGCCCAGGCGTCGATGACCGCCCGGCGGATGCTGGCCCTGCTGCAGGGCGGCGGCGACCGGGCGGGCGTGCTGTCCCGGTTCGTCGCGGACCTCAGCCCCGAGGACGAGCAGCTGCTCAGCGACCTGCTGGCGGATAGCGGCCCGGTGCCGGGCCACGGCAGCGAACCCGGTCCCGGGCCGGCATGATCCTCCTCGGCCTGGTGCCGATCCTGTGCAGTGGGCTGCTGGGCCTGGCGGCCGGGCCGCTGCGCCGCCGCCTGTCCCCCTCGGTCGCCGCGCCGCTGCTGGCCCTGGCCGCACTGGCCACCTCGCTGGCCACCGGCATCGTCCTGTGCCTGGCCGGCTTCCTGGAGCTGGCCCGCAACCCGCTGGTCGCGGCGCTGGGCGGATGGTCCGGGGCGGGCCTGCGGCCGTGGCGGCTGCTGCCCGCTACCTGGGCCACGCTGGCCGGGGTGGCGGCGGCCGTGCTGCTGGTCAGCGCCCTGGGCTTCCTCGCGCAGGTGACCTGCGACCTGGTCCGGGCCAGCCGGGCGTGCGGCCGGCTTGACGGCGCTGCGCACCGGCTGCGGATCAGCCCGGACGAGTACCCGGCGGCGTTCACCGTGCCGCTGCGCGGCACGATCGTGGTGTCGGCGGGCATGCTGCGGCTGCTGCCGGCGGACGAGCGGCGGGCGCTGCTGGCCCACGAAGACGCGCACCTGCGCCGGTTCCACGCGGGCTACGTGATGGCGGCCGCGCTGGCCGCGGCGGCGAACCCGCTGCTCCGGCCGGTGGCCAGGCAGGTGCGGCTGGCCGTGGAGCTGTGGGCGGACCAGCTGGCCGCCCGCGAGGTGGGTGACGGCCGGGTGGTCGCCCGCGCGCTGGCCCGGGCCAGCCTGGGCGCGAACCGGCCGCCGCAGGCCTCAGGGGTCCGGCTGGCCGCGGCCGACACCGACGTCAGCACCCGGGTCCGGGCCCTGCTCAGCTGCGCGCCCCGGTTCCGCCCGTGGGCCGCCGCGGCCGCGGTGACACTGGCCCTGGCCTCCGGCGCGGTGGCCCTGCGGCTCACCGTGGACCTGCACGACCAGGTCGAGATCGCCCAGGCGGACTCCGCCCAGGTGCTTGCCCAGCGTACGGACGGCCTCGGCGGTTACGCGCTCCGGCCGGCCACCGCGGAGGCGGGCCGCTGGACGTCCCTGCGGGTCACCGCGAGATAGCCGACGAACGCCGCGATCAGCATCACCAGCACCACGGACACCGGCCCGTTGCCCAGGCCCAGGCCGCTGAACGCCTTGGGCTTGCCCAGCCAGTCGGCGACCGACGCGCCGAGCGGCCGGGTCAGCACGTAGGCCATCCAGAAGCTGAGCACCGGGTTCCAGCCGCCCCACCGGTAGCCCGCGGCCGGGACCAGGATCAGCCCGGCGAACAGCAGCGCGGACCCGGCGTAGCCCAGGTGCAGGGTGACCGCGGTGAGGTCGCCGACCGCGGTGCCCATGGCGAACGTGGCCACCACCGCGGCCCAGTAGAACGCCTCCCGGCGGGCGGTATTGACGGTGTGGATGGACAGCGTCCGCTCGGTGCGCTGCCAGCTCACGAACACCGCGGCGAGGACCACCGCGTACAGCACCGAGGACACGATGTAGGGCACGCCGAAGCCGACGTGCAGCACGTCCGCGGCCATCGTGCCGAACACGCCGACCATGACCACGGCCAGCCAGTAGGCCACCGCGGTGTACCGGCGCACCGAGAACTGCAGGGCCAGCGCGGCCACGAACCCGGCGAAGCCGAGCAGCACGGCCAGCACCGGGGGCATCGCGTGCACCAGGTAGTCCGAGGTGGACTCCCCCAGGGCGGTGGACAGGGCCTTGATGATCCAGAACCAGGCCGTGATCTCAGGAACCCGCAGCGCACCGGGCGCGGTCAGCCACTGCCGCCACCCGGAACCGGGCCCGGCCGGCCCACGAAGGGCTTGCGGGCCGGCCGCGTCCGCCGCAACGGGCGGTTCGGTAATCCCGGCGGGCTGGCTGGCCGGGGGCCAGGGCGGCCCCGCGGGTCCGGAAGACAGATAGTTCACGTCGGCCCCCTGGCGCACGGCGTCGGCTGCACGGGATCTGCTTACTACGGAGATTGTAGTAGCCGATTCGTGGCCAGGAGACCGCCCAGCGTGATCCGCCGCCCCGCCGGGCCCGCGCAGCCGGCCGGGACTACAGCTCGCGGCGCTCGAAGCTGACCAGCCCCAGTCCCAGCACGATCACGAACCACAGCGCCGCCCACACCAGGTACGGCCAGGTCGGGCCCGCGGCGGTGAAGAACGGGTTGCCGCCGTGGGACTGGGCCAGGCCGCCGAGGGTCTGGGTCACGTAGGCGGGCGGCTCCAGATAGTAGATGACGGCGTGCCACAGTCCGTCGGTGGGGAGCACGTACATGCTGACCTCGCTCGCGGTGTGCAGAGCCGGGACATGGAACGCGATGCCGAGGGACCCGACCACGCCAGCCAGCCAGGCCATGCCGAACAGCGCCACCCCGATGACCCCGGCAGCCAGCGCGGACAGCCGTGTGCTCAGCAGCAGGACCAGGGTGAGCAGCACGGCGCCCTCGGCGAACAGGAACCCGGCGGCGGCCAGGAAATTGGGCACGGTGAACCCGCTGACCGCGTGCACGACCGCCGCCATCACCCCGGTGACCAGCAGCGAGTAGGCGGCCAGCAGCGCAGCCAGCCCGGCCCACTTGCCCAGGATCACGTCGCTGCGCCGGATCGGCCTGGTCACCACGGTCTGCAGCACGCCGGAGTCCACTTCGCTGGACACCGCCGGCGAGGCGATGGCCGACGCGCTGAGCGCGACCACGAAGCTGAACATGAACATGAACAGTACGAACGCCTGCGGTATGACCAGCTGGACCTCGCCCGAGGTCATCGTGTGGTTGTGGCTGAGCTTCCAGAACCCCCAGGCGCTCAGCCCGATCAGGGCCACCGACACCGCAACGCCCGCCGCCACCAGCTTGCGCCGCAGCGCCTCCCGCAGGGTCAGCTGGGCCAGCACCCAGATCGCGCTCATCTCTCCCCCAGGAGCTCGAGGAAGCTCGCTTCCAGGCTCTGCTGCTCGGGCACCACGGCCTCGACCCGGCCGCCCAGCGCTACCGCGCCGGCCACCACGTCCGGGATCCGCTCCGGGTCCAGCTCCTCGGCGAGCAGCCAGTCCCCCTCGTCCTTCCACCGCGCGCCGTTGGCGAGCGGCTGCCACCAGCCCGGCGGCAGCCCGCTGACCCGGAACCTGACCACCGGCCGGGCCCGGCGCAGCTCGTCGGGCGGCCCGGTGGCCAGCGCCCGGCCCTTGCTGATGACCGTGACCCGGTCGCACACCTGCTCGGCCTCGGCCAGCAGGTGGGTGTTCAGGAACACCGCCGTGCCCCGCTCGCGCAGGTCCCTGATGATGAGCCGGACCTGGTGCCGGCCGACCGGGTCCAGGGCGCTGGTCGGCTCGTCCAGGATGACCAGCGCGGGCTCGCCGAGCAGGGCCACGCCCAGGCCGAGCCGCTGCTGCATGCCCTTGGAGAACGTGCCGACCTTGTCGTCACCACGGCCGTCCAGGCCGACCGCGGCGAGCGCCTCGACCGCCGCGGGCGCCCACCGCGGCCGCGGCAGCCGGAGCAGCCGGGCGTGCAGGATCAGCACCTCGCGGGCGGTCAGCCAGGCCTGGAACCGGAACAGCTCGGGCAGGTAGCCGATCTGCCGCCGGGCCTCCCGGTCGCCCGCCGGGGCGCCGAGCACCATCGCGTCGCCGCCGGTGGGCCGGATCAGGCCGAGCAGGATCTTGACCGCGGTGGTCTTGCCCGCCCCGTTCGGGCCCAGGAAACCGAACACCTCACCGCGCTGGACGGTCATCGACAGGCCGGCCAGCGCGACCGTGCGGCGGTACTGCTTGCGCAGGTCCATGGCGTGCACGGCGGGGGACGCGGCGGCCGCCGCGTCCCCCGCCGGGCCGGCGGGCTCAGGTGAGCTGGCGGGCGACATTCAGGATGTCCGCACTGGTCACCAGGCCGGCCACGGCGTGCACGACGCCGTCCCCGCTCTCCCAGATCACTCCTGAGGCGGCCCCGGACGGGCCGTGGAGAAGCACCGCGGGCGACCCGCCGAGGGTCACGTGCTCCTGGGTCATCCCCGACGGCACCGGCACCGGAAGCGCCGACTGGCCGATCATCCGGATCTCCTGGGCCAGCAGCGGCGGCACGCCCGGCTGGTCCAGCAGGAAGTCCTCGAGCTGGTCGGCGGTGGCCCCGGTGGACGTGGCGACCGGCCGCCGCATGGTGGCCACGATCAGCGTGCCGGGGCCGGCTGTCCCGGCTGGCCGCCGAACTCCACCAGCACCCCCGGGCCGCCGCGGACGGTCAGCGTGCTCCCGCCGACGCCGTGACCGGCGTCCGCGCTGAACTTCAGCGTGGCGGTGACCTGGGGCTGGACCATGATGCCGCGGACCGTCCCGATGCCCTGCGGCAGCTGCGCGGGGATCAGGCGGGTGAGCCCGGTCTGCGCCTGGGCCTCCGCCAGCGAGGCCACCTTGTGGGCCTGGCCGGCCACGTGCCAGGTCAGCTGGCCGTAGGGCAGGGTGGTCGGGCCGTGGCTGGACAGCCCGCCGGTGAAGGCCTGGCCCAGGTTGGTGATCGACTGGAGAGCGGCCAGGTCCGAAGAGGTGACCGGCACCGGAGCCACGTGCGTCGGCGCGTAGACCGTGGTCAGCGTGGCCGCCGCGGCGGCCCCGACGAGCAGCACCGCGGCCGTGACCGCGGTTCCGGTACTGAGGGAGGCGGCCAGCCGCCGGGGCAGCCGCCGCGGTGCGCGGGCCGCGTCCCGGCCGGGCCGGGCCGGGCGGAGGGAGCCCGCCGGGACGGGCGCCGGGGCCCGCAGCCGGGCGACCAGCTTCTGCCACTCGGCGCTGGTGTCCGGGTCCGCCGGGGGCGGCCCGAGCAGGCGGGCGGCGAACGCCGCGTCGGCCTCGGCGGCGCGACGGGCGTCCTGGCAGCGGGCACAGCCGGCCAGGTGGCGGCGGTCCGCGTCCGGGACGGCCAGCGGCTCGTCCTGCATCCGGCGCAGCACCGGGACCGGTACATGGCTCATTTCTGGAGCTCCTTGCGTAGCGCGGATTCGGCCCGGCGGAGCATGGTCCCGACGTGGCCGACACTGACGTTCATGGCCTCGGCGACCTCGGCGTAGCTCAGGCCGCTGTGGCGGAGGACGAGCACGGCCGCCGAGCGCCGGGGCAGCCGCTGCAGCGCGCGGCGTACCTCGGCCCGGGACTCGGCCGCCAGCACGCTCTCCTCGGGGCTGTCCGGCGGGGGCGCGGCCGCGCACTCCTGCTGGCGGCGGTCCCGGCGGCGCTCACCGCGGATCGCGTTCAGGCTGGTGTGCGCGGCCGCGGCGCGCACCCAGCCCGCGGCCTCGGGCGCGCCGTCCGGGTCGGGGAAGCGCCGGAACGCGCTGACGAACACGTCCTGCGCGACGTCCTGGGCGGCCTGCGCGTCGCCGGTCACGCCGTGCGCGATCCGCACGACGGTGGCGTAGTTCTCCCGGAAAAACCGCTCGAACGCGGAGAACGTGGCTCCTGGCGGCGGTCCCGTTCGGGTCACGTAGCTGGCTTCCATGTCATCCTCTCCGCCAGCTAAGCACCGCCGGGCGGCGGAATGTGACGCCGGGGCGGGAATGAGACGGCCGGGCGGCCTACAGGCCCGCGGCGAACAGGGCCAGCCAGGCCAGTTCGGCGACGGTCATCACCCGGTCGGAGAGGATCAGCTCCTCCACGCCCCGGCCGCCGCCGCGGCCAGCCAGCCAGCCGAACCGGGCCAGCGCCACGGCCAGGGCACCGCGCTGGCCAGGTGCCAGCCCCGCCGCCAGCCATCCGGGTCACCCGCCGCCCAGGCCAGGTAGCTCAGCACCAGCCCGGCCATCAGCACCGCCATCGCGGCGTCCAGCCCGCGGGCCGGGTAGAACCTCAGCACCGGGCGGTGCCTGGCCGCGGCTTCCGGGCCGAGCGCGGCCAGCTCCCCGCGGCGCTTGCCGGCCGCCACGGCCAGCGCGCCGAGGCTGCAGACGACCAGGAACCAGCCGGACGGCGGCACGTGCGTGGCCACCGCACCGGCCAGTGCACGCAGCACGAACCCGGACGCGACGCAGCCGGCCTCCAGCACCGGGACGTGCTTGAGGCCGGCCGAGTAGCCGGCCGACACGGCCAGGTAGACGGCAATGATGCCGGTCAGGCCGGGCTCGCCGATCCACAGGCCCGCACCGAGCGCCAGCCAGGCCGGCCGCCGCGGCCAGCCCGAGGGCGTGCCCGGCGGGCAGGTCGCCGGAGGCCACGGGCCGGTGCCTCTTGACCGGGTGGCCGCGGTCCCGTTCGGCGTCCAGGACGTCGTTGACGTAGTAGACCGCGGCCGAGGCGGCGGTGAACGCAGACGATCGCGACCAGCGCGTAGCCGATCCCGTCGTCCCGCCCCACGGACGCGCCGGCCAGCGGCGCGGCCAGCACGAGCAGGTTCTTCGGCCACTGCCGCGGCCGGGCCGCCCGCACCGCGGCGCGAAGCCACCGCCAGCACGCCGGCGGAGCCGGCACGCGGCTCGCGGAGGGCCGCGGCGCTGTTTTCCTGACGAGCGATGAGGCGCGACGAAGGAGCGCCGAGGGAGCGAGGAGGGAAGGCAGCGCTCATAGCGGCCCGCAGCGAGCCGGCTAGCACTGCTCACCGGGCGTACACCGCGGTGAAGTCCCGGTCGGCCACCGAGTAGTAGCGCGCGGCGGGCTGGTACTGCCCGGGCAGCAGCGGCACCGGCCGCGGGTCGGCCGGGTGCCCGGCAGGCCGGTAGTACATGAAGTCGGTCCACTCGGGGTTGATGTCGAGCTGCATGGCGGTGACCGCGCCGGCCCGCTTGAGCAGCCCGGCCAGGGTCCGCACGTCCAGGGCCGGCCCGTAGACGAAGATGATCCGGCCGCGGGCGGTCACCCCGACGCCGGACCGCCAGACGTAGTAGCCGCCGCCCAGGGTCGCGCCCCAGTTGCTGAGCACGTTCTGGTTCACCGAGCGCGGAATGGCTCCGTTCCACACGATCGGCCGCAGGTTCTGCCGGACGCCGGCCACCGCCGGGGTCATCCGCAGGCCGTGGCCCCACAGGCCGATGGCCAGCCGCCCGTCGCGGTAGTAGACCATGGTCGCCGCGCCGGGCCGCAGCGTCCCGCGGTAGGTGCCGTTCAGGTAGAAGCCGCCCGCCGCGGACGCGATCTTGAAGCCGCCGTTGAAGGTGGCGGCCAGGCCGCGCCGGGCACCGGGGGCGATCACCGGCTGCGCGCCGCCGTACCGGCCGGGACCGGGGTCCTCGGCGCCGGGCCGCAGCTCGAACCGGAGCAGCCGCGGGTCCATCGACACCACCCCGGCCACGTACGACGTGTGCACCCGGTCGGGCCGCAGGTAGGTGCCGTAGATCGCGGGACGGCCATGCACCCGGTACAGCACCCGCCACTGGCCCTCGCCGGGCAGCGGCTTCCCGGCGGGCGAGGCCAGCCGGGCCGGCGGCCGGTAGCCCGGGCCGGGCCGGTGGCGTGTGCCCGGCCCGGCCCGGTGCCTGGTGGCCGGGCCCCTGATGGTGCGGCACGGCCAGCGAGAACGACGGCTTCCCGCCGGTCTTCGGCGGCTGGTAGGTGATCCACTCGCCGAACGTGACCAGCGGCCCGAGGTAGTGGTCCCGGGCCCACTCCGCGGCCCGCTCGGCCAGCGAGCCGCCGCCGGGCGCGGTCATCGCGTGCCCGAACGACCAGCTGAACCAGGCCAGGAACAGGGCCAGCAGCAGCGCGCACACCCGGAACCACCGGCGGTCGCGCAGCCGCGGCCGGCCGCCCGGCCGGCCCCGGCGGTGCCCGCGCCGCCGCCGGGCCAGCCCGGGAGCGGCGGCCCGCGGTGCATCACTGCGTATCCCTATATCCGAAGGCAGGGGAATCGCCGGGTTCCGCGGAGAGCCGCCCGGCAGGGTCGGCGGCCCGTCGCCGGGCGCCCCGCCGGGCCCGTCGGTAGTTACCTGACCAGGCTGGTGGTCCATGCTCCCTCCAGGTGGATGGTCAGCAGGGCGATCACCAGGCCGCCCGCCAGTGCCGCGGCCAGCAGCGCGCCGCGGGCAGGCCCGCCTGCCGGGACCCGGCGGCCGGGCAGCCCCGGTGCGCCGCGGAGCAGCCGGGGCAGCCGCCAGGCGTAGGCCAGCACGTGAATGGACATCGCCCCGAACCACAGCACGAACGAGGCCTTGTGCAGGAACAGCCAGGGCCCCTGGCCGGGCCCGGCGGCGGCCAGCAGCACGCCGGTGCCCAGTACGGCCAGCGAGGTCGCGATCACGAACGGGCCGAGCAGGCGGAGCAGCGGCGCGGGCGGTCCCTTGCGCACGTAGGGACCGGCCCCGGTGTAGTAGCGCGCGAACCGGTAGCAGACCGAGCCGATCTTGAGCAGCACCGGGCCGATGAGCAGCATGCCGAGGAAGAAGTGCAGCGTCAGCAGGCGCCCGAGGGCCAGGATCGTCACGCCCTCGGCGGCGAAGCCGGCCAGCAGGACGGTGCCGGTCAGCGCGGTCAGCCGCTCGTTGCCCTGGACGCCGCCGTCCGCCGCGGGCGGCCTGCGGTGCCCGCCGCGGGCCCGGCCGCTGCCGGTTCCGTTGTCCCGTGTCCTGATGGCGTCCCCCGTGGTCATGCTCGCCCTTCCCGTTCTGCTCGCTGGACCGGCCGCGGCACGAGCCGCAGAGCCAGGGCCGGGCAGGCCCTGACCGCCCGGCGGGCGTGCGGAGCCAGCGCGGCAGGCACCTCCCCGCGGATCACCGGGAAGCCCCACTCGTCCCGGCTGATGAGCTCGGGGAGCAGGTCAGCGCAGAACCCGTGCCCGGTGCAGGCGACCGGATCGACCTGCAGCTTCCCGCTCACGGCCCGCCCCGCCCGGTCGCGCGGGCTCCGGCGGCGAACTGACCCGCGCTGACGGCGCGCGCCCAGGCAGGCCCGCCCGGCGGCGTGCGCCCGCACGTCGTCGGCGAACGCGTCCAGGGCCGAGGCGGCCATCCTCGTCGCGCCGTCCGGATGCTTGCAGGCCCCGCGGCCGGGGATCACGCGCAGCCGCTGGCCCAGGCGGCCGAGCAGGTCGCGGTCGGCCCGGCTGGCGGCCAGCCGGGTGAAGTCATCGGCGATGGCCGGGAGGCCGAACCGGCACGGCCCGCACTGCTGGGCCCCTTGCTGGGCCAGGTAGCGGAGGATGCGGGCGGTCTCCGCGACCCCGCAGCCGCCCGCCGCGAGCACGAGCAGCACCCCGGCCCCGGCCGACGCGCCCGCGGGCCGCAGGCCGGCCGCGGACAGCGGCCGGCGGGCGATGTCCCCGGCCTGGTGCCAGGTGCCGAAGTAGCCGCCGAGCAGCAGGCTCCCGCCGGGATCCGGGCCGGCCATGGCCAGCACGTCGCCGACCGGCGTGCCGGCCTCGATCTCGAACACGCCGGGCATGCGCACCGCGCCGGTGATGGTGACCAGCATGGTCCCCGGCGCGTCGGGCGATCCGGCCTGCCGGAACCAGGCCGGGCCGTACCGGGCGATGAGCGCCACGTGGGCCAGCGTCTCCACGTTCGCCACCAGGGTGGGCCGCCGGGCCACGCCCCGCTCGAACGGCCGCGGCGGGGTGACCGTGGGCTTGGCCTCCCCGCCGTTGAGCCAGCTGATCAGCGCCGTCTCCTCGCTGGCCACGTACCGGCGCGGAAGCTGGCTGATGGTGATGGGCACGTCGCCGAGGCCGGCCAGCGCGCGCTCCTGCACCGCCGACCAGACGGTCTGCACCTGCGCGGCGCGGGTCTGGTCCAGGCACACGTGCACGGCAGTGGCCCCGACGGCCCGGGCGGCCAGCACCGCACCGTCGAGCACCAGGTGCGGTGCCCGGCTCAGCAGGGCCTGGTCCTTCTCGCTGGCGGGCTCGCTTTCCATGCCGTTGGCCACCACCACGGCCGGCCCCCGCCGGGACGCCACCGACCTCATCTTCACCCCGGCCGGGAACCCGGCGCCGCCACGGCCGGTCAGGCCCGCCGCGGCGACAGCATTGGCCAGGCCACCGCCCCGGTCCGGCCGGTGACGCTCGGCCCTGGGCAGCGGGCCGTACAGCGCCTCGTGCTGGCCCAGGCTGGCGGGCCCGTCCTGGCGGCGCCACCCGGCCGTCAGCCGGGCCGGCGCGACCACGCCCAGGGCGGCGAGCAGCGGCACGGGGGTGCCGGCCCGCCGGGCCCAGCCGGGCTGGAGCGGGCCGAGGAGCGTGAATATCGCAGTGGCCAGCGGGATCCCGATCAGCGCGGTGATCCCCGCGGTGCGCCGGGGCCCCGGGCTGGCCAGGGACAGCCGCCAGCCGGCCGCGGCCGCCACGGCGGCCAGGCACAGCACGTCGACGGCGAGCAGCACCGGCAGCCGGGTGTCGGTCCCGGTGCCGAGACCGTGCCACAGCGCGACCGGCCAGCTCGCGTAGGCCAGCCAGTGCACCGCCCGCCAGGCCCGGTAGCTCAGCCGGTCCCGCACCAGGCTGCTGAGCAGGACCGCGAGCAGCAGGTCGAGGGCGACGGCGCCGAGGCCGAGCCACACGGTGCGGTAGGCCGAGCTGAACGGGATCACCGCGGCGGCCAGGCTGATCCCGGCGAACGGGTCCAGCACGGTGGTCAGCACGTGGATCACGACCAGGCCCACCGCCAGCAGCGACAGGTTGCGGTGCACCCCCGCGAGCACCACCCGGGGCAGGCCGGGCAGCTCGGCCCGCGCGGTGCCCGCGATGCCGGCCACCACGGTCCCGGTCAGCAGAAGCAGGGCGACGACGCCGGTGGCCCGGGTCGCGTACCACAGCGGGCTGACCCCGGCCGCGCTGGCCGCACTGGCCGCTCCAGCCGCGAGGCTGCTCATGATCAGGAGCCGCCCGAGACGGTCTGCGGCGGCGCCGGGGTGCTGGCCGGCGGCTGGGACGGCGGGCTCAGCGGCCGGGGTGCGTGCCTGCTGCCGGGACGGTGCCGGTGCCCGGCCGGCGCCCGCCGGGATCCCGCGGCCGGGCCGGCCCGGTGCGGCCGGTGCCCGGCCGCGGCCGGCCGGGCGTGCCCGGGGAGCGCCTGCGCGAACTCCGCGCCGAGCCCGAGGCAGGCCGCCAGGGCCCCGCCCGCGATGCCCAGCGAGATCGCCCGCGTGCGGCCGAGCAGCCGGTCACGGTACGCGGCGGCCTGCCCGGCGGAGCCGTACCGCGGTGCTGATGCCATCGCGCGGGGTTGTCCTTCCGTTAGCGGGCGGTGCCCGGGTCGCTGGCCGGCGGGCGGGCGGCTGGCGGACGGGCCTGGACGGCTGGCGGACTCGCCGTCCCGCTGGCTAGCCTGCCGGGCCGGCTGCGTGGGACTGGTTCAGGACTTGTTCAGAACTGGTTAAGATCCGCGGGGCGGCGCGGGCGGGCCCGGTCCGGGCTGAGCGGGAGCTCGATCGTCACGGTCAGGCCGCCGCCCGGCGTGTCGGCCAGGGACACCGTGCCGCCGTTGGCGGTGACCAGCCGGTCGACGATGGCCAGCCCGAGGCCGGTGCCGCCGGGCGAGCCGGTGGCGAACCGGCGGAACGCGGCCTGCTGCTGGACGGCCGTCATGCCCCGGCCGGTGTCGGCCACGGTCAGCCGGGCGAGGGCGGCCGCGGCCCTGACCGTGAGGGTGATCGTGCCGCCGGGCGGCACCGCCTCCAGCGCGTTGGCCAGCAGGTTGTCCAGGATCTGCTCCAGGTGGCCGTCCACGGCCTGCACGCTGACCGGGTCCGGGCTGACGGTGGTGAGCGTCACGCCCCGTTCCTCGGCGGCGGGCCGCCAGGCCGCGGCCCGGTCCGCGGCCACCGTGTCCGCCGCGACCCGGACCGGGGCGGCCGTGCTGTGCTCCGCCCTGGCCACCGTGAGCAGCCCGTTGACCAGCCGGGTCAGCCGGCCGATCTCCTCCTGGGCGCCCGCCAGCTCGGCCGCGGTGTCCTCGTCGCAGTCCTGGGCGAGCAGGTCGAGGCGCAGCCGCAGCGCCGCCAGCGGCGTCCGCACCTGGTGCGAGACGTCGGCCACCATGGTCTGGTGGCCGTGGATCAGGGCCTGCAGCCGGGCCGCCATCGTGCTGAACGCGGCCGCCAGCCGGCGCACCTCGGGCGGGCCGGACCGGATCCCGGCCCGGGTGTCCAGGTCTCCGTCGCCGAGGCGGCGGGCCGCCTCGGCCAGCGTGGTGATCGGCCGGCTGGCCCACCGGGCCAGCCCTACCGCGATCACTCCCGCGGCCAGCAGGCTGGCCAGCGAGACCACGCCGATCAGCGTCCACAGCACGACGATCCGGTGGGTGAGCGTCGCCGTGGGGCGGGACAGCACGACCGTGCCGATGGTGTGCTGGCCGCCGTCGGCCCGGATCGGCACGGTCACGGTGAGCCGGCCAGCGGCCGGGTAACTGTGCGGGGAGGCGGCCCGCAGCGCGGCGCGCAGGGCTGCGGCGGGCAGGACCGCGGCGGGCAGCGGGGCAGGCCCGGCGCCCGCCACCTCGTGCCCGGTCGCGTCGTAGATCCCGGCCCAGTCACCCCGGCGGGCCAGTTCCCTGACCGCCCGGCTCAGCAGCGGGTCGCTGGACCCGTCGCCGATGCCCTCCTCGGCGAGGTTCGCCGCGGACCTGGCCGACGCGAGGGTGTCGGCCCGGAAATCGCGGCGGTCCTGGGCTGCCGTGAGCAGGCCGAGCGGGATCGCCATGCTGGCCAGCGCGGCGGTGATCAGGGCCAGCACGGCCGCGACGATCCGGCTGGTCACGGGCCGTCCAGGTCACCCAGCCGGAAGCCACGGCCGTAGACGGTCTCGATCAGCCCGGGTACGCCGAGCTTGCGGCGCAGCGCGGCCACGTGCACGTCGAGCACTTTGGTCGGCCCGTACCAGTGCGCGTCCCAGGCCGCCTCCAGGATCTCCTGACGGGTCCGCACCCGGCCCGGGTCGGCCGCCAGGCAGTCCAGGATGTCGAACTCCTTGGGGGTCAGCGCCACGTCCTGGCCGTCCACGGTCACCTTGTGGGTGCGCAGGTCCACGGCCAGCGGCCCGTGCCGGACCAGGTCCGCGCCGGGCCGGATCCGGCGCAGCACGGCCCGGATCCGGGCCTGCAGCTCGCTCAGCCCGAACGGCTTGACCAGGTAGTCGTCCGCGCCCGCGTCCAGCGCAGTGACCCGGTCGGCCTCCGCGCCGTGCGCGGTGATCACGATGATCGCGGCGGCCGAGCGCTGCCGCGGAGCTGGCGGCACACGTGCACGCCGTCGGTGTCGGGCAGTTCCAGGTCGAGCAGCACCACGTCCGGGTCGCGCCGGCCCAGCGCGGCGGCGCCGGTCTCCACGTGGTCGACCTGGTAGCCGCCCCGTTGCAGGGCCCGGACCAGCTGTTCCGCGATCCCGCGGTCGTCCTCGACGACGAGCACGCTTGTCCCGTCTCCCGGCCCGGCCGGGCTGCCCAGCTCGCCGCCCGCGGTCACGTGGCCTCCTCTCACACGTACTATCCAGTTCGTAGTACGTCAGTCAATCTAGCCGAGCTGGGCGGGCCAGCACGCTGATTGCCGGCCGGCCGGCGGCTAGGCGGCTCTGGCTGCCGCCCGGGGCTGGATGCGGTAGACCGGGTAATCGGCCGCGATCCGCTCGAACTCGGTCAGGTCCGCCCGGCGGTCGACGGGGATGTGCGGCCTTCCCCCGGGAGCGACCTGGAGGTAGCGCCGCAGCACCGGGGCACGGTCGGCCACCGGTATCTCCTGGAGGTGGATGAGCTCCTGGCGGCCGTGCCGCAGCACCGCCTGCCCGTCGGCCGCCGTCAGGTTCCGTACCCAGTTGGTGTTCGCCCCCAGCATGGAGACCAGGTAGCGCTCACCGCGGTAGTCGGCGATGACCACCGGGAAGGAGACCGGCCGGCCGGTCTTCCGGCCGGTGATCTCCAGGGTGGCGGCCCGGGACGGCATGATCCCGGCCGAGAACATGAGCGCGGACAGCCGGTTCAGCACCCGGCCAAAGCGGCTGGGCCGCCCGCCGCGGTACAGCCAGCGCAGGTAGGTGTCGTGGGCGTGCATGGCGGTCTCCGTTCGCGATAGCGGGAACCCGGGCCGGCCGTGGCCCGGGTTACAGCAGCACGTCGCGGACCGGCCGCCGGACGCTGCTGGTGGTCTGGCTGGTCCGGCCGAGCCGGACGATCATCTGCGGGTAGCTGCCGCCGGCCAGCTGGACACGGACCAGCTTCCGGAGCTCGGGCAGCTCGAGCGGCTGGGTGTGCAGGGCCGCCGCGACCCCGCTGCTGCTGGCGTCGAGCAGCAGCCGCTGGAGCGCCTGACCCGCGCTGACCCAGTCGGCGGGCTCGTCACCGGGCGTGGTCAGCAAGCCGGGCGTGCCGGCCGGCCGCATGAGCGGCGCGGACCGCGCCGACGCGGTCCCCCAGCCGCGGCCCTGGGCGAAGTCCCGGCCGGGAAAGGCCACGTCGGTCACGTCGGGGACGGCCGGGTAGGCGGTCGCCGGCACACCGTCCGGCCGGCTGCTGCCCGGCGCCGAGGCCCAGCGGGCCAGTTCCTGGGACCGGGCGGCGTCCAGCCGCAGCAGGCTCTCGGCCGCGTCGACCACGGCGGACAGCGCCGCCTTCGGCCCGCCGTCGGTGATGAGCTGCAGCGTGGCGCCGTGCCGGGCCGCGCCGTGGGCCAGCGCGGCCAGCAGCGCGGCGGGCAGGTCACCGGCGTCGAACCCGCCGCGGTGCGTCCGCCGCGCGGCCACGTGCTGGTACAGGTCGCACTCGTAGGCCGCGGGCGGGACCTTCCGTGACCATCCGATCCGGGCCACCAGCATCGGCCGGCCCGGGTCGGGCATCACCATCGTGTCCGGCACCCAGCCCAGATATCGCAGCGCCAGCCGGATGTTGAACAAGGCGGCGCCGCAGCTGATCAGCATCTCCCGGCCGGCCGGGTCGGCCACCGCCAGCCGCCGGTCCGGGTCGGCGTACAGGCTGATCTCCCCCGGCCGGACGGCGAACCGCCACGGCTGGGTGTTGTGCACGGACGGCGCCCACACCGCGGTGCCGATCACGAACCTGGCGGTTTCCTCCGGCGTCCCCGGCGGGCCGGGCAGGCCGCCGACCGCGGTCATGACGTGCTCCCCGGCGCCCGGCCGGTGCCGGCCGGATGGCTGGCCGGGATCACCCGTGCGTACTGGTCGGGGAAGATCATCGAGATGTGCCCGTCGCCCTGCCAGCGGACGATATACGGCGGCTGGCCGTCGTCCTTCGGGACGCCGATGATCACGCCGACCTGGGTGCGTCCCGGGCTGGTCAGCAGGCGGTCGCCCACACTCGCGTGCATGACGGCTCCCCTCAGTGGTCAGACGGCTGGGCGGCTCCCTGTCGCGGTCTCTTCAGGCTGCCGCACCGATGCTGGCTAGTCAGGAGCCGACCGGCCTGGTTCCGCGGGACCTTGGGCCCAGGAACGGCGGACTTCCTTCTGGGGCGCGGTCGCCGGGGCCACCGCGCTGGCTGCGGTGTTCCTCGGCGTGCTGCTGGCTGGCTGACGGGCCGGAAGACCAGCGGCCCCCGCCGGGTGGTCCCGGCGGGGGCGGGCCGGCTGCTCCTGGCAGCCCGGTGCGGGGAGTCAGGAGGAGCTGACCTGGACGCGGGTGGCGGCCTTGGGGAACACCTCGGCCTCAGGGGCGGTGCGGCGCAGGTGGATGAACCCGAAGAGGGCCAGCAGGATCAGCAGCCCGGCGCCGGCGAAGGCGGCGATCGCGGCGTAGAGCATGATCTGGGCGATGGTCCCGAACGCGTAGGCGTTCAGCAGCAGGCCGCGCAGCGTCTCGCCGCGGAACATGGTCTGCACCTGGGCGGCCAGCGCCGCGTTCTTGGGCTGGGCCAGCGCCTTGGCTGAGAGCTGGGAGTAGGTCTGCCCGCCGCCGATCTCGGTCAGGTGCACGGCGATGAAGTGGTCGGCGTAGACCTGGGCCTGGGCGCCGGTGGTCATCAGCTGCCCGCCGTACTGGCGCATCGGCGCGAACTGCGCGCCCGCCACCGCGGGGCTGTTCGCCGGCGGGAACACGATCTTCTGCGCGGCCAGCTGGGTGTGCACCTCACTGGTCACGAAATTGTGGCCCCAGGTCAGCAAACCGCCCGCCACCAGCAGCAAACCAGCGATCAGCAAACCCGCCGTCGTCGCCAGCACATCAAACGTCCTCCTGCGCATTTCCGGTTCCTCCTTCAATCCTCGCCGGGTGCTGTGCTCCGGCCGTGTTAGTTCGTCCTCCTTTAGGCTCCTGCTTCCGGGTTTTCGCCGTCAGGGCCGCGCGTCCCGGGCGCAGGGGACCTGCGGTACCTGTCTGCCGGGCCTTTAGTCCCTGCGCCGTATCGCCGGTTGGGCGGGCTGGAATACGATCACGGGGTCGAGCGCCCTCATTGCCGGGAGCCACCTGTGGACGCCGCTGAATCCCATCCGCTGATGCCGCAGCTGCGGCTCGATGACCTGCTGGCCGAGTTGCAGGGGCGGCTGCAGACGGTGATCGACACGCGGGACCGGACACACGCTCTGCTGGAAGCCGTCGTCGCGGTGGGCCGCGAGCTGGAGCTCGAGGCCGCGCTCCAGCAGATCGTGGAGACCGCGGTCACCCTGGTGGACGCCCGGTACGGGGCGCTGGGGGTCATCGGCGAGGGCGGGCGGCTGAGCGGATTCGTGCCTGCTGGCCTCAGTGAGGACGAGATCGCCCGGATCCATCACTGGCCCGAGGGCCGCGGCCTGCTCGGTGAGCTGGTGACGCAATCCGCAGACGCTGCGCCTCACTGATATTGCCGCGGACCCCCGGTCGTCCGGGTTCCCTGACGGGCACCCGCCGATGCGGACCTTCTTGGGCGCGGCGATCCGGGTGCGCGACGAGGTCTTCGGCAACCTGTACCTGACCGAGAAGCGCGGCGGCGGCCCGTTCAGCGAGGATGACGAGGCCCTGGTCGTCGCGCTGGCCGCGGCCGCGGGCGTGGCCATCGACAACGCCCGGCTGTACGCCGAGGCGCGCCGCCAGCAGCAGTGGCTGCGGGCCAGCGCCGAGGTCACCCAGCGGCTGCTGTCCGACGACGACCCGGGCGACGTGCTGGCCCTGGTCACTCAGCAGGCCCTGGAGCTGTCCGGCGCGGACCTGGTGGTGCTGGCGCTGCCGGTGGGCGACGGCCAGATGCTCCAGGTCGAGCACGCCAGCGGCACCGGCGCGGCGGCGGCCCTGGGCCTGGCGCTGCCGGTCCAGGGCTCGGCGTCCGGCCTGGTCATGGCCACCGGCAAGCCGCTGGTCGTAGACGACTTCAGCCACGACGAGCGGGTCGCCCAGGTGGCCAGGGAGCAGCTGGGGCTGGGGCCGGCGGTCGTCATCCCGCTGGGCTCAGCGGGCGAACGTCCGCGGGGTGCTGACCGCCGGGCGGCGGCCAGGTTCGCTGCCGCTGGCCCCGGACGCGGTGGAGATGGTCGCCACGTTCGCCGCCCAGGCGGGTATCGGGCTGGAACTGGCCGAGCACCGCCGGGACGCGCAGCAGCTGGCCCTGTTCGCCGACCGCGACCGGATCGCCCGTGACCTGCACGACCTGGTCATCCAGCGGCTGTTCGCCACGGGCATGTCGCTGGAGGGGGCCAGCGCCCTGATCAAGGATCCGGAAGTCGGTAACCGGGTCCGGAATGCTGTGGACGCGCTGGACGAGACGATCAGGGAGATCCGCACCGCGATCTTCTCGCTCCAGTCGCACAGCCAGCCGGAGGCGCCCGGCGGCCGGGCTCAGATCCTCAGCCTGGTCGAGCAGATGACCGGGCCGCTGGGCTTCGCTCCCTCGGTACGGCTGGACGGCCGGCTGGATGCGGTTGCCGGGGGTGCGGTGCTGGAGCACCTGCTGGCCGTGCTGCGCGAGGCCCTGTCGAACGTGGCCAGGCATGCGAACGCGACCCGGACGGATGTCGCCGTGTCCATTGCCGACACGGGCAGCGGACGCGACCTGGTGCTGACGGTCCAGGACAACGGCTCCGGGATCAAGCCGGGCGGGCGCCGCAGCGGCCTGGCCAACCTGGCCGACCGGGCAGCCGCGCTCGGCGGCAGCATGCAAGCCGAGCCCGCGGCAGATGGCGGCACCGCACTGGAGTGGCGCGTCCCGATCACTGACCGCCCGTAGCCCGGCGCGGCTGGTCGTCGCCGAAGACCCTGGCCGCGTAGACCGCGGCCTGCGTGCGGCGTTCCATGCCCAGCTTGGTGAACAGCCCGGACACGTAGTTCTTGACCGTCTTCTCGGCCAGGTACAGCTGCTCGCCGATCTGCCGGTTGGTCAGCCCTTCCCCGATCAGCTCGAGGATCTTCCGCTCCTGGCCGGTCAGCGCGGCCAGCGGATCGGACCGCTCGGCCTGCTCGCGCATCCGGCGCATGACCCGGCTGGCCGCCTCCGGGTCCAGCATGGACTCGCCGGAGGCCACCGTGCGCACCGCGCCGACCAGGTCGGTGCCCCGGATCTGCTTCAGCACGTACCCGGCCGCGCCGGCCATGATCGCGTCGAACAGCGCCTCGTCGTCCCCGAACGAGGTCAGCATCAGGCACTTGACCTCGGGCATCTTCGACCGGATGTCGCGGCACACGGCCACGCCGCTGCCGTCCGGCAGCCGCACGTCGAGCACGGCCACGTCCGGCCGCAGCGCGGGGATCCGGGCCAGCGCCGACTCCGCGGTGCCGGCTTCGCCGATCACCTCGATATCCGGCTCGGTCTCCAGCAGCTCACGGACGCCGCGCCGGACGATCTCATGGTCGTCCAGCAGGAAGACCCTGATCGGGGGACGACCCGTTGTTGCGTCGCTCATCTCTGCCCTTCCGCGCGAGCACCGCGGCCATTATCCGCAGGCACATCACTACCGGGATCAACCCTAGCCGCGGGCCGTCCCCGGCGATCAGGGACGAAGGTCCCGGTTGTGACCCGACCTCCGGTCCCCGGCGCGCTGCCAGAGCCAGGCCAGCCCGGTCTCGGCCAGGCCCAGGACGGCGATCACCGGCTGGAGGAAAAAGAACCGCTGCAGTACCACCACCTGCACCACGATCCAGCCGACCAGGATCAGGCCGGCCAGGTATCCGCTCGCGAGCGCCACCCGGCGCCGGGTCACGATCATCGCTGCCGCGGCGAGCTGCGGTACGGCTACCCCGGCCAGCAGCAGCACACCCGGCAGCGCCCAGCTGGTGAGCGGGGTGCCGCTGAGCCAGCTGGGCGGCATGCCGAATCCGTCCCTGATCATCTGGACCCCGCCCAGGACGGCGAGGCTGCCGGTGAGCACCGCGACGGCCGCCAGGACCCAGGCCGGCCAGCGCCGGTCCGGCGCAGCGGGCAGCGCCGGCCCGGCCGGGCCGGCGCTGAGGCCACGCAACAGCAGAGCGGCCGGGATCAGGCCGGCCAGCGCCAGCGCGGCGAACGCCGGGACCATCGCCGCGGACGCTACCGGCGAGGCCGGCGCGGCGGCGTGGCCGTACCACTGGTCGGCCGCGATGCTGATGCCTTCCAGCACCCACAGGACCAGTCCGCTCCCGGCGATCAGCCAGCCCCAGGGGCGCCGCCGCCATAGCCAGGCCGCGGCGACCGCCAGCAACGGCAGCCAGAGAGCCAGATCCTGGGCATAGACCACGCTGACCGGCAGACCTGTGCCGCGCAGATAGGACGGCGGCCCGCTGTGGCCGGCCGCGGGCAGCAGCCGGGCCAGCCAGGCCGCCGCGTTCCCGGCCACCACCACCCAGATCCAGACCGCGAGACCGCGCGCCGGGGTCCGCGGCCCGAACCGTGCCCCGAGCGCGGCCACGTCAGCCTGGCTCAGCAGTGTCCCGGCCGACCAGGCGGCCAGCGCCAGCATCGCCAGGTACGCGGGGAACAGCCGGTTCGCCGGCGTACCGAAGACGAACAGCACCGAGTTGTACAGCAGGAACGCCACCGCCCCCAGCCAGGTGATCACCGCTCCCGCCGAGCCCCGGGCGGCCAGCAGCATCGAGCCCGCCAGCACCGGCACCCCGGCCAGCAGCACCGCCAGTGCGGTCCCCCGCGCCGACCCGTTCATCACCGCCGGGCCGCGCAGCAGCCCGGGCATGAGATAGGTGCCGGCCATGGCGCCCGCCGTGACCGCGGCCAGCGCCGCGGACAGCCCGTAGGCCAGCCTGCCGGGCGCCACCGGCCGTGCCGCCAGCTCGCGGGCGCCAGCCCCGGCGGCCTCGCTCTCGTCTGGCGGGAAGCCCCGGACCGGCCTGCGCCCCGTTGCTGTGTCTCTCATTTCTGCCTCCCGCCTTGCATGGACGGTGTCCTGCGCTGACGCTGGACGCGTTTGCGCAGGCCGTGCAGCATGCCCATGGCCATGATCAGGTCGGCCGGGGGGATGGCCGCCAGGTAGGCGGCGGTGAGCAGGAGCGGCGCGGTCCGGCCCCGTGCCCTCAGGTGCAGCCGGGTGCTGCCGCCCGGCCCGGGGGTGAGCTGGAAGCACCAGGTCCAGTCGATGGCCGCACCGATCTCCCGCTGCCACGCCGCCGGTACGTGAGTCACCGAGTGCAGGACCAGCGTGCGCGGCGGGTCGGCCTGGCGGACGACGTACCAGGCGGTACCGGGCGGGCCGTCCGGGATGACGTCCCCCGGACGCAGGTCGCGTGACAGGCCCGGATCGAGGTAGTCCAGGCTTGGCTGGTTCGCCGGGAAGAGCAGCCGGTCGACCCACCGCGGCGTGTAGAACCCGGCGCGGTGCCAGCCGAGCTGGGTCAGCCACGGCCATACCTCCTCCGGCGGTGCGCCGATGGTGATGGCATGGTCGGTGACCAGCTGCGGATGCGCCACGATCTGGTCACCGGGCAGCGGCTCACGTCGCTCGGCCCGGGTGGCACCGGCCCGCCGGCCAAGCACCTGCGCTATCGCGTAGCCGCCCAGCGGGACGGCGGCGAGCCAGATTGCGCGCCGCACCTTACTGCCCTCCCGGACCGGTGCGTCCGGCCGGCAGCGGGCGGCGGTCCACCGCCACAGGGTCAGGACCGCGATGGCCACTGCGGCGGTGCCGAACGCGCCCAGCGTCACCCATGCGGGCGGCAACCGCAGGCCGAACACGTCCCGGGCAACGGGACTGCGAACAGCAGCGACCGCCGCCGCGGCCAGGCTCGCCAGCAGCACCACCCGGGCGGCGTTGAGCGGCCGGGCGATCAGGACGAGCACCCAGCCGCTGACCGTGAGCAACGTCAGCAGGCCGCGGTCCTGGCCTGCCCCATGACCCCGGCCACGCAGCGCGCAGCGCGTAGCTGGCCAGGACAGCGGGCGCCGTCTGCGATCTCGGCCGGGATGGCAAGGTCAGCAACCAGCCGGGCCTGCGCCTGCAGCGCGCGCCGCGTACGGCCGCTTCGCCGACGCTCCGCGGTCCCGGATCCCAGCTCGGCGCCGGCCGATCCGCGAAGCTGCCCGACCAGGACCCGGTCCCCCGGCTGCTTCGCACTACCAGGCTCCAGGCTTCGCCCGCTGAGCAGGGACGTCGATCGGCTGTCGAGCCCGTCGGACCTGGCCGACCACGGCAGCGTGAGCCCGTCCAGGGCCGGGCCAGCGCGGCCTTCCCTGGCGGGCACCAGCGTGGTCTGCGCCGGGATCATCTGGCCAGTCTCGGCCGGCGCCCGGGCCCCGGCCAGGGACCAACGACCTTACTGGGCTGGACCTCGGGCCCGGCTGGGACCTTCCCCCGTCGCATCAGGGACCAAGGACCCTGCCGCCACAGGCAGCACTCGGCCAGGCTTGAGCTGAGATGAGGTGAGGAAGATGCGCACAGTCGTCATCTACGAGAGCGTGTTCGGCAACACCCGCCAGATCGCCGAGGCGATCGCGGCCGGGATCCGGGTCAGCCAGCCGGGCTCCGAGGTGGCCTGCGTCCCGGTGACCACGGCCACGGCCGAGCTGGTCAGCGGGGCGGACCTGCTGATCGCCGGCGGCCCGACGCACATGCGCGGCATGTCGTCGCGGATGACCCGGCGCAAGGGCGCCGAGGGCGAGCAGCAGAAGACCCCCGGTCTCCACCTGGAGCCCGGCTACAGCGACACCGGCCTGCGGGAATGGTTCGCCGGTCTTGAGCAGGCGGACCCTCCGCGGGCGGCCGCGGCCTTCGACACCCGGGTCGCCTCCCGCCTGGCGGGCGGCGCGGCCAGGAAGATCGCCCGGCTGCTGCACGGGCATGGTTACCGCATCCTGGCCCAGGAAGGCTTCATCATCGACGGCTCTGCCCACGGCCCGCTGCGCGCCGGCGAGACAGTCCGGGCCGCGACCTGGGGAGCCGACCTTGTCAGCCAGGTGGCGAGCAGGCTCCCGGCAGCTCGACGGTGACCACGGCGCCGCCGCCGGACCGGTTCCGCGCGGTGGCCTGCCCTCCGTGGGCCTGGGCGATGGCCTGCACGATGGCCAGGCCCAGGCCCGCGCCGCCGTCGGCGCGGGCCCGCCCGGAATCGGGCCGGGCGAACCTCTCGAAGGCGCGGGGCAGGAATTCCGGCGGGAAACCTGGACCCCGGTCCGCGACCTCGATGATCAGCGCACCGTCCCTGGCCGCCGCGCTGACACCGATGGCGGATCCGGCCGGCGCGTACCGCAGGGCGTTGCCCACCAGGTTGTCCACCGCCTCCCGCACCTGGTCGGGGTCGATCTGTGCGGCTAGCCCGGCAGGAACCCGGACATCGCAGGTCACGCTGTCCCGGCCGCGCAGGCCGGCCAGCTCAGCGCTGCGGCACAGCAAGGCGGCGATGTCGGTACGCTGCCGCTGCGGTGCTGCCTGGTCCTCGTCGGCGCGGGCCAGGAACAGCAGCTGGGCGGTGAGCCGGACCAGCCGGGCCGCCTCATCAGCGGCCCGCGCCACCGCCTCCTGAAGCTCAGCCTGGCTACGGCCGGGACGGGCGGCCAGCTCCAGCTCACCGCTGAGCACCGCCAGCGGGGTGCGCAGCTCATGGCTGGCGTCGGCCACCAGCGCCCGCTGCCGGGCCAGGGCCTGGTTCAGCCGGGCCAGCAGCCCGTTCATCGTCTCGGCCAGCGCGGCGATCTCATCCCTGGTCCGCGGGACGGCCACGCCCGGCGCCTCGTCGCGCTCCGACAGCGCCGCGACCTGCCGCCGCATCCGCTCCACCGGCGAGAGCGCCGCCCGGGCCAGCCGGTAGGCGCCCAGGCCCGCGGCCAGCGTGATGACCACTCCGCCGATCACCAGGCCGCGGGTGACCTGGCTGATCGTCCCGTCGTAGGACTCCAGGGAGACCGCCGCCACCGCGACCCAGCCGCGGTGCCCGGCAGCGGCCCGGCCATCACCCGCTGGCGCTCGTCTTCCTCCGCGGTGGTGATGGTCAGCCGGTGGCGGGCCGCCTGGCGGCGGCTGGCCGGGGGCAGTATCTGCCCCTCGTCGGCGTCCTGGCTGGACCCGCGGACCCGCCCGGCCGGGTCGATGACCTGGACGATGTAGTCACCGGGTGCCGCACCTCTGGCGCCTGCCGCGGACCCGCCCGGCTGGGCCAGGTACTGGCCGGCCCCGCTGAGCCGGGTAGCCAGCTGGGCGTCGATGGCGCTGAGCAGACTGGACGACAGCACGCTGATCAGCAGCCAGCTGCCCAGGGCGAACAGCACCGCGGCAGCGGCGGTGAAGACCAGCGCGAGCCGGAACCTGATCGGCATCACGCCTCCCCGGGGGCGTCCCTGAGCCGGTAGCCCATTCCCCTGACCGTCTCGATGTCCGTGCGGCCAAACGGCGTGTCGACCTTCCGGCGCAGGTAGTTCACGTACTGGTCGACCACGTTGGAACCGCCGTCGTAGGCGAAGTCCCACACCGCCTCGATGATCTGGGACCGGGTCAGCACCGTGCCAGGATGCCGCAGGAAGAACTCGAGCAGGGAGAACTCCCGGGGCGACAGCCGCAGCTCGGTGCCGTCCCGCCAGGCCTGCTTCCGGGCCGGGTCCAGGCGCAAATCACCCACGGCCAGCACCGCGGGCCGGCTCCGGTCGTCGCGCCGGACCAGGGCCCGCAGCCGGGCCGCCAGTTCCAGCAGGCTGAAGGGCTTGACCAGGTAGTCGTCCGCGCCCGCGTCGAGCCCGCGGACCCGGTCGCCGACCTGATCCCGGGCGGTGAGCATGAGCACCGGCGCCCACTCCCCCGCGGCCCGGAGGCGCCGGCAGACCTCGATCCCGTCCAGGCCGGGCAGCATCACGTCCAGGATGATCGCGGCGTAGTGGTTCTCGGTGGCCAGCCACAGCCCTTCCGGCCCGTCCCCGGCCGTGTCGACGGCGTGCCCCTCTTCCTCCAGGGCCCGGCGCAGCAGGCGCGCCATCCGCGCCTCGTCCTCCACCACCAGCACCCGCATGGCGCCGAGCGTATGCACCTTCGATGAGAAACCGATGAGAAGGCGCGCGGCGCGCAGATGAGAACGCTCGCATCTTCCTCTCACGGCCGTTTCATGGCCTGCCGCGCACGATCGGGTTACCGGGGCAGCCGTCCCGGTGCGCAGCCGAGAGCGAGCAGGAGACATGACTAATGACCATCACCCGGCCGGCCGGGTCCCGCTGCCCGGCCGCGGCGGACCGGGCAGGCCGGCGCGCGAGAACTCCGGGGACCGGGACAGGTCCTCCACCACCAGCACCCGCATGGCGCCGAGCGTACGCACGGACGATGAGAAAACGATGAGAAGGCGCGCGCCGCGGCGCGCAGATGAGAACGCTCGCATCTTCCTCTCACGGCCGTTTCATGGCCTGCCGCGCACGATCGGGGTTACCGGGGCAGCCGTCCCGGCGCGCAGTCGAGAGCGAGCAGCAGACATGACTAATGACCATCACCCGGCCGGCCGCGTCCCGCTGCCCGGCCGCGGCGGACCAGGGCAGGACCGGCGCGATGACTCCGGGGACTGGGACAGCGGGGACTGGGACGGGCCGCGCGGCGCGCGGCGGGACGGCATCGGCCACGCCCGGCGGATGTCGAACTGGTCCGCGGCCGCGCTGATCGTCGGGACCGGCGCGGCCGTGGTCGCGCTGGCCCGGGGCACAATCCCGGCGGCCGTCCCGCGCCAGCGCCCCGGTGGCCGGCGGCGCCGGGCCGCACCCCGGCCGCCGGGGCCGGGACACCGCACAGCCGGGCGGCCAAGGCCGGGACCGCGGCCAGCCATCGCGCCCCCACGGCCTCCCACTCGGTCGCGACCACGAGCGGATCCGGGGTGACCGGGACGGCGGCAGGCACGGCGGCCGGCCAGTCTGCTCCCCCGGTGTCCAGCCCCGTGGCGACGACGAGCGGGTCCGGGGTGACGACGATCACCACCACCAACCCGGTGACCGGCAAGAAGACGGTCACGAAGGTCCGCCACGGCGGCGGCCGGGACGACTGACCAGGGGGCAGGCATGAGCACAACGACAGTCCCCGCCCCAGCCGGGTCCTGGCTGCGGGCGGACACCGGGGACGACACGGTGGCGGTGGCGGAACGGCCGGTCATCGGCACCACCGCCCGGGTCGCGGTCTGGCCGCCGGGCCGCCTCGGCCCGGCGCTGGCCGCCGTCGACCGGGTCGTGGCTGACCTGGACCATCAGGCCAGCCGGTTCCGGCCGGATTCGGAGATCGCCTGGATACACGACCGCGGGGGCGGGCTGTTCATGCTCTCCGACGGCCTCGCCGGCCTGATCGGGGTGGCTCTCGCGGCGGCCCGCTGGACCGGTGGCCGCACCGACCCGACGGTCGGGAACGCGGTCATTGCCCTGGGCTACGACCGCGACTTCGCCGCCATGGACCCGGACGGCCAGGCGGACGGCCCGCCGCCCGGCCCGGCCCCTGGCTGCGCCGCCGTCCGGCTGGACGGCTGCTTGCTGCGGCTGCCCCATGGAATCACCCTGGACCTGGGTGCCACCGCCAAGGGTGTGGGCGCGGACCGGGCCGCGCACGCGGCCCGTCGGGCCGTCGGGCCGGCCGGCGGCGTTCTGGTCAGCCTGGGCGGCGACATCGCGGTGGCCGGGACCCCGCCGCAAGGCGGCTGGCCGGTACTGGTGGCGGACCAGCCCGAGCCTGCGCACGGCGGGCCGGTCCAGCTGGTCAGGCTCCCTGCTGGCGCGGTCGCCACATCCTCGGTGACCTGCCGGAACTGGCGCCGGTCCGGCCGGGTGCTGCATCACATCGTGGATCCCCGTACCGGCCAGCCCGCCGACGGCCCCTGGCGCACGGTCAGCGTCGCCGCCGCCACCTGCGCCGACGCCAACGCGGCAGCGACCGCGGCGATCGTCGCCGGAACCGGGGCGCTGGACTGGCTGGCGGAGGCCGGCCTGCCGGCCCGGCTGGTGTCCCGCGACGGCACGGTCACGCGGGCCGGCGGCTGGCCAGCCGGCGGCAACGAGCAGCTCACCTTCCCGCCGGGCTCGCGGGTCTACGGTGCGCCGCCGGCCGGGAGCCCGCGGTGAGCGCCGCGGCATCCCTCGCCGGGCAGCAGGGCCTGTGGTTCCTGTCCCGGGCCAGCGGGCTGACGCTGCTGGTGGCGTCTACCTCGGTCCTGGTCCTGGGGATAGCGGCCAGGACCGGGGCCGCACCCGGGCGGCTCCCCCGGTTCGTCCCCGCCGAACTGCACCGGAACCTGGCCCTGTTCTCCGTCGCGTTCCTGGTCCTGCACGTGGTGACCGCCCTGCTTGACCCGTTCGTCACCATCGGCTGGGCGGCCACGGTGCTGCCGTTCCTGTCCGGCTACCGGCCGCTGGCCATCGGGCTGGGCGCGCTGGCCGTCGACCTTGGCGGCGCCGTGCTGCTGACCAGCCTGCTCCGCGGCCGGCTCGGCTACCGGCGCTGGCGTGCCGTGCACTGGCTGGCCTACCTGGCCTGGCCCGTGGCCTTCGCGCACTCTCTCACCGCCGGCGGCGACCTGCACATCTGGTGGGTCGCGCTCATCGAGTGGGGCTGCGGCGCAGCGGCGGCCACCGCGCTGCTGGCCCGGGCCTTTCACGCCCTGGCGCACCGGGACAGCCGCGGAAGCCGCGCCCGTCTGGGCGACCAGGCCCGCGCGGGTCTCCGGGGCCGGCCAGGGGCTACCGGTGACCCGGGCCCCGGCCGGCCTGGCCCGGTACACCACGGCCGGCCAGCCCGGGCCGGTGCCCGGCCGGCCGGCGGCCCCGCCGGGACTGCCCAGGCTGCTCCCGGTCACTCCCTCGGGCCAGCCGGCCAGCCTGGCCGCGCACCTGGCCCGGTACGGCCCCCGCCCAGCTGTGCTGACCGAGCGCAGCCGCGCGGGCCTGCTCCGCGAGGTGCAGGAATCCGGTCTGACCGGCCGCGGCGGCGCGGCGTTCCCCGCCTTCGTCAAGCTGAGCACGGTCGCGGACGGCCGGGACCCGGTCGTGATCGCCAACGGCACCGAGGGCGAGCCGGCCAGCGCCAAGGACAAGGTCCTGCTCACCTCCAGCCCGCACCTGGTGCTGGACGGTGCCGTGCTGGCCGCCGAGCTCACCGGCGCGCGGCAGGTGATCGTGGTGGCGCACCGCGACGCGGTCGCGGCGGTGTCGGCCGCCGCAGCCGAACGGGGCCGGCCCGGTCGCGGCCGGGTCCGGATCACCGTGCGCGCCGCCGCCGGGGGCTTCGTGGCCGGCGAGGCCAGGGCCGTGGTCAACTGGCTCGAGCACGGCCGCCCGGTGCCCACCCCGGCGCACCCGCGGCTGTTCGAGCGCGGACTCGGCGGTGCGCCGACCCTGCTGCACAACGTCGAGACCCTGGCGCACCTGGCCCTGATCGGCCGGTACGGCGCCGCCTGGTTCCGGTCCGCGGGCACCCCAGCGGAGCCCGGCTCCATGCTGGTGACGGTACTCGGCGCGGTGCGGGAGCCGTCCGTCCTCGAGATCGGCCTCGGCACCCCGGTCCGGGACATCCTGACGCTGGCCGACGGACCAGCGGTCCCGCTGCAGGCCCTGCTGCTGGGCGGCTACTTCGGCAGCTGGGCCCGGGCCGAAGAAGTGGCCGGCCTGCCGTTCTCCGCGGCGGGGCTGGCCGGCACCGGCGCCGCCCCCGGGGCGGGCCTGATCGCCGCGCTGCCCGCCGACGCGTGCGGGCTGGCCGAGACCGCGCGGGTGGTCCGCTACCTGGCTGACTCGTCCGCCGGGCAGTGCGGGCCGTGCCTGTTCGGCCTGGACGCCGTGGCCAACAAGGTCGAGCAGCTGGCCCGCGGGGGAGCCCGATGGGCTGCCGCTGCTGCGCCGCTGGCTCGGCCAGGTGGACAGGCGCGGGGCATGCGCTCATCCCGACGGTGCCGTCCGGCTGGTCCGCAGCGCCCTGCGGGTCTTCGCGTCCGAACTCGACCAGCACAACCGGGGCTGGTGCCGTGGCACCAGGCCGGACCCCGTGCTCCCGGTACCGCCCCGGCGGGACCGGTGACCGTGGAGTCAGCCCGCAGCCCGGACCCGGGCCGGCCGGTGCTCCGGGTCGATCCCATCGCCTGCGCCGGCCGCGGGCTGTGCGCCGAGCTGCTGCCGGAGCTCATCACCCTGGATGACTGGGGCTTCCCGATGGTCGCGGACCGCGGGGTTCCGCCGCACCTGGCGGCCGACGCCCGGGCCACCGTAAGGGCCTGCCCGCTGCTCGCCCTCCGGCTGGAACGGGGCCCCGGTACTACCTGACCGCGCGGATACGGCGGCCGGTGATCTCGCGTGGCGTCAGCCGGATGACGAGGTTCCGCTGCCGCCGGCCCACGGCTCGATGCCCAGCCGGGCGGCTACGGCCCGCCCGGCTGGGCCGGGGAGCACCGCCGCCGCACCGCTGGCCAGCACGCTCCAGCCCTCGGCCAGGGCGTCGTCGATCCGGTCCACGCTGAACGACACAAGCGAGCCGGGCCGCGCGGCCGCGGCCACGCGGCCAGATTCGCTGGTACGGAACACGATGTCGCTGCCGAGCATGCCGTAGTTCACCGGCACCGCGACCGGCCCCCGGTCAGTCACGAACAGGAACCGGCCCACCCCGCCCGGCGCGAGCAGCTCCCGGCATCCGGCCGGGGTCAGCTCGGCCAGCACCGGATGGCCTGCCGCCCGGCGCTGGCCGGGCGGCAGGCCCAGGCCGCCGCCGTGCAGGGCGGCGGCGGTCGTGCCCAGCGCGTCCGCCAGCCGGATCAGGACATCCGGCCCGGGATCGGCGATGGCGCTGGTCTCCAGGTACTCCAGGTAGCTGACCGCCACATCGGCCCGGTCCGCGGTCTCGGCCCGGCTCAGGCCACAGCGCTCCCGCTGCTCGGCCAGTCGCCGGCCCAGGTCGCCCGTTCCGGTCAGCATCGGGTTACCGTTCCGGCCCGGGCACGACGACGACTGGGCAGGCAGCGTGGTGCGCGACCTGGCTGCTGATCGAGCCCAGCGTGAGCCGGTGGAAGCCGCCGCCGCCGCGCGCCCCGATGACCAGCAGGTCGCTGTCCTTCGAGGCCTCGATAAGCTCCTCGGCCGGGAAGCCAGCGATTGAGCGCACCTGCACCGACGCGGGCTTGGCCGGCTCGGCGTCCTTCAGCGCTTTCTCGGTCGCCTCCTCGACGGCCAGGCGCTCCTTCTCCTGGAGTCCCTTGTCGGCGGGGACCGTGACCGGGTTGCCGGTGACCCAGCTGGCGATGACCGGGTGGACGGTCAGGACGGTCAGCCCGCAGTGCCGGGTCGCCGCCTCCTGCACCGCCCAGTCCAGGGCCCGGTGCGAGTTGTGTGATCCGTCGATCCCGACGGTGATTCCGGACATTTCCTGCTCCTTCGGCCAGGATGCGGGCCCTTCTGCCCGCTGACGCTAACGATCACCGTTGGCCAGCCGCCGCCCCAGGGCCGTCGGGCCCGTCTGGCAGGGCCCAAAGACCCGAATCGCCCTGGCGCCGTCCGGCGGCCGCCGCGCCCGGCCCTGAAGGTCCCGGCCGATTCAGGCCCTTGGGCCCTGCCGGGACCGGGCATACCTGGGCTGTCATAGGAGGGCGTCCGCGGCAGGGCCAGCCTGCCGCCTGGGGAAGGAGCCGTCAGGTGCCCAAGCACGGAAAGCCGGTCATGGAAGTGCTCGACGAAGCCGAGTGCCTGCGGCTGATCTCGCCCGGCGGGGTCGGGCGGATCGCCTACCTGGGCCGGTACGACCTGACCGTCCTGCCGGTCAACTACCGGGTCGTGCACGGCGACATCCTGTTCCGCACCGCGAGCGACAGCATCACCGGCGAGGACCTGCGCACCGGCCTCGCGAACGCCGACTTCAAGGTGGCGTTCGAGATCGACGACCTGGACGAGCGGGCCCAGGAGGGCTGGAGCGTGCTGGTCCAGGGCCCGGCCCACCACCTCGACTCCCCCGCCGACCAGGAAGCAGCCGAGGCCGCTGGCCTCCATTCCTGGGCCGGCCAGAGAAGGAGCACTTCATCCGGATCCGGCCCCGGCGCATCACCGGCCGCCGCGTCCGCCAGGCCACCTGACCCGCGCCGCCATCACCCTCGCCCGGCAGCCTGTGCACTGACCTCAAGGAGGAATCGTCATGACCACCCGGGTAGGCATCAACGGCTTCGGCCGGGTCGGCCGCGCGTTCGCCCGGCTCGCCCTGGACCGGGACGACCTGGAGATCGCCGCGATCAACGACGTGACCGACGCGCGCACCCTGGCCCACCTGCTGGAGTTCGACTCCACCTACGGCCGCCTCGGCGAGCCGGTAGCGCACGGCCCCGGCTCGCTGACCGTGGCCGGCCACCAGATCCCGGTGCTGTCCGAGCGCGACCCGGCCGCCATCGACTGGGCCGGGCTCGGGGTCAGCCTGGTGATCGAGTCCACCGGCAAGTTCCGGGCCCGCGACGACGCCGCCCGGCACCTGAAGGCCGGCGCGCGCAAGGTGCTGATCTCCGCGCCGGGCAAGGGCGCGGACCTGACCGTGGTCGTCGGCGTCAACGACGCCGCGTACGACCCGCAGCGGCACGACATCGTCTCGGCCGCGTCCTGCACCACGAACTGCGTGGTGCCCATGGCCAAGGTGCTGAATGACTCGTTCGGCCTGGTCCGCGGGTTCATGACCACCATCCACGCCTACACCGGCGACCAGATGCTGCTCGACGGCCCGCACAAGGACCTGCGCCGGGCGCGCAGCGCCGCCATCAGCATCGTGCCCACCAGCACCGGGGCCGCGCGCACCGCCGGGACCGTGCTGCCCGAACTGGCCGGGAAGCTGGACGGCATTTCCGTCCGGGTGCCGGTCGAGGACGGCTCGCTGACCGACCTGGCCGCCGTGCTCAGCCGCGAGGTCACCGCCGAGGAGGTCAACGCGCGTTCGCGGCCGCGGCCGCGGGCAGCCTGGCCGGGGTCCTGCGGTACAGCACGGACCCGCTCGTGTCCAGGGACATCATCGGCGACCGGGCCTCGTGCGTGTTCGACTCCCCCCTCACCCAGGCCTCCGGCGACCTGGTCAAGGTCTTCGGCTGGTACGACAACGAGCTCGGCTACACCAGCAGGCTCGTCGACCTGGCCGCGATCATCGCGGCCCGGCTGTAACGGCCGGGGCACCGCGGTGACCGGACCCGGGCCCGCCGTCCTGTCCAGGGCAGGCCTGGACGAGCTCATCGCCGCGCTGATCGCCGACGGCTACCGGGTGATCGGCCCGG
>CAVYPM010000029.1:0-334175 GCA_963770375.1 uncultured Actinomycetes bacterium
ACCGGGCGAACGTATCCGAGAAATTCAGCTTCGCAGCGAATTTGGATTTTCAAATGGACCAATCCGCGAGGCACTCCAGGCTGTCGTGGCCGACGGCTTGGCAGAACGTGTGCATCGGGCGGGCATCCGCGTCGAAACGCTCGATGAGAAGCAGCTGGTTGAGCTGTTTCAAGTAAGATTGGCCTTGCTGGAATACGCATCCGATCTTGCGGCGCGCAACATCTCGGCTGATTTACGCGCGCAGTGCGAGCGTTTTAGAAAAAGAGCTGACGACGGGTTTTGAAGAGATCGAAAAGGACGGTGGCCACATTTCGTTCAATGGCGCGTTGTCAGCTTGGCTTCTCTCAGCGGCGGGAAACGAAGAAACCCTGAAGGAACTCTGGAACAAGACGATGCTGCACAGATCGCTGATCTACGTCAACGCATCGCTCATCCGGAGTCACGGCCGGAAGGGACGGCTCCTGATCAACAAGCTGATCGACGCGACTCTGCGCCGGAAACGTAACGGAAGCACGCGGGACCGCGCGAGCGCTGACAAAGCAGACGCTTCTTGACCTGGGTGTCAGCGCTGAATTGTGATGGCGTTCCGGTTGAATGCCGCAGCACGTTTGGAGGCAGGCGCTGTCCTACCCGCGGCGACGCCCAACGCGCCAACGCCACCACCCAACGCCTTTTGAACGAGGACAACTTAGAAGCGGGTGCTTGGCTTCCTTTATTGCTCCACCGGAACCTAAACTAGGTGAACGTCGCCTCAGACAGCGGAAGCTTTCGCACTCGCTTGCCGCATGCAGCAAAAATCGCATTGCAGATGGCCGGAGCGACAAGCACCGTACTTGATTGCGCCATGCCGCCCCACTTTTCACCCCCGCGAGGGGCGAGATGAACCTCGATTTTTGGCGCTTCATCCATCCGTACCATTTCGTAATCGTGGAAATTGCTCTGCTCGACGGCGCCCCCCGCAATGGTGATCTTGCCGTAGTGCGCCCCGTGAGCCCGAATATGACGCCGCTCTCCATCTGCATCGCGCTGTTGCGCGGATCGACGATGTGTCCGCAATCAGCGACGACCACGATCCTGTCCACCGCCAGCTTTCCACCGGACGCAACCGTCACCTCGGCGACTTCCGCAATGATCGTGTCGTAGGCCATCCAGAATCGCGATACCGCGGCCCTTGCCTTTTGGTAACGGGCTTTTCCAGTCGGACTTATCCGCGACCATGTCTAAACTTGGACGTAGTCCGGATGGGAGGCGAGCAATTTGCGGCGATATGCGTCAAGGATCAAGGCCAGCCAGATGGGCCAGTTCGTGATGAAGCTTTCCACGGCGAATAGGTTTTGCGTCAGACCCACGCCGCGCCAACACATGACCGGCACATGCGTATTCTTGAGAACGCATCCAACTGATCTATTTGGAACGTCATACGGCGATTCGATCAGGCCGTCGACCGCATGCCCTTCCACACCCGTGGCCGCCCTCGCCGGGTACGCCCAGCGAGCGCCAAAGAGAGCTCACCGCAGTACGAGCATCCCACGCCACTGGGGTTCGTCGCCGGCCCAAGGCCGCCTGTCATCCGGATAACCGCGGGTTGGCGGTCGGTAGCGTCCCTGACGGGTAGGTCTCCCTCACGCGTATAGACGCAGCTGCACGGGCCGGCCGACCTGCTTTGAGATTCTGATGCGCCTGAAGCATCTCGTCGCTTTGCGAACGCCGGCCAAAACCTCCGCCAAGGAAACAGTTGTGGACGTAAATATTCTCCGGCGCCACTCCGGTCAGTTTTGCAGCTTGGCCGATCGATGGTCGTGAGGATATTGAGTGTCGAGCCAGACATCGACTCGGCTCTCGTACACGTGCGCCACGCAGTTCAGCGGCTTCATCGGAGCGTGAGCGAGATAAGGCACCTCGTAGAGCGCCTCGCTTTGACACGATGAATTGCTCAAGGCCGATTGAACATCGCCGTGCTTTTCAGCCGAGACAAGATCGCCATCGAGCGCCGCGCGATATTGCGCCTCGAACGTTGAGCTATTCGTTGCGGCGGCCGGGCCCGGCGACCATTCGATTGGCAGAATCGCCAACGCCTCTTTTGTTCTCCAGAAGCGGTCCGCAACGACCGCTACAGCGGTGCCCCAGATTCACGACGGAATGGACACCGCGCCGGCCCGCGATCTTGGCCTCATCATAGGACTTCACGGCGCCGCCAAGACCGGGCACGACATAATCGATGCGTACAGCATGTCCGGAACGCGAATATCAATGCCATATTTGGCCTGTCCCGTGGTCTTCAACGGAACGTCGGCAACCTGGACACGGACTTCCCAATCAACCTGAATTGGTCGGGCGTTTTGATCTTCGGCTCTGCTTCCAGTTTGATATGGACCGCTTCGCGCGCGAGCTCGCCGTATTGGAAATGCCGTCCCGAGGCTTTGTGAACAACCTGGCTGTTGCGCGCCTCGCACTTTCCCGCCGGTACTTTCCATCGAAGCGCGGCAGCGCGGACCAGCCGCTCGCGCGCGCTCGCCCCTGCTTGTTGCAGGTACACTCGCGACTCCCGGACGGAACGACTCGCTGCCGTGAGCATGTCCCCGTAAACTTTATTCTCGACCTGCTGACGATGCGGTGACGCATATTCAGACTTCACCTTGGACCAGTCGCATTCAAGCTCTTCCGCAACGATCATTGGCAATGCGGTGAAGCTGCCTTGGCCCATTTGAGCTCGGGCGAAGCGAAACAGCACAGAGCTGTCCGGCTCGACGACGATCCAGGCATTGATTTCTTGCGGGCCCGCTGGATCGTCGCCGCCCCACGGGGACGGAAGAATCGCGGCGACAGGCACGCCCAGGATAGAAGAAGCCCAGTGCCAGGCCTCCTGAAGCGGACAAAACTGACGTTATGAAGTTTCGGCGCGTGGATCACGAGGCTCGTCGTTCATGATGGCCCCCTCAGCCTGCGGTGCCATTAGCGGCGCGGTGTATCGCGCTGCGGATCCGAGCGTAGGTCCCACACCGGCAGATGCTTCGTCGTTTGCTCGTCAATCTGACGATCCGTCGGCTTTGGCGATCGCGCCAGCAAGGCCGCAGCGGCTAGAAATTGACCTGACTCGCCCAATATCCGCATTGCGGAACGTTCTCCGCCTGCCATGCCTCCTGCACCGGATGGGTGCCACTCACCGGTACATCCCTCGATGGTCGTGATGACAGCGGACCCGACGTCTGCCACCCGCATCGAACACGACCGCATGGGCTCGCCATTCATCAGCACGGTACAGGCGCCGCATTGGCCCACGCCGCATCCGTATTTCGTACCGGTCAAATCGAGTTCATCGCGAATGACCCAGAGCAGAGGCATATCTGCCTCCACGTCGAGCTCGTGCTTCTTGCCGTTGATATTCAGCTGATACATTTTGGTCTCCCGTCGGGGATCGCAGATAGCGATGACTCAGTTCAGGCCGCTCGGTTCGCCGCGCGCAGAAGCTCAAGGTTCACGACTTGAGCGCCGCTAACACACGTTTTGTGCTCATGGGATATTCGGTCAGCTGCACACCCGTCGCGTCGTAGAAGGCATTGGCAATCGCAGAGCCAACGGCCGGTATGGCCTCTTCGCCAGCACCTATCGATGGATCGCTGCGTTTCATGACGATCGGCGTGACGTCCGGATGCTCGGCGAAGCGAAGCACCGGATAGCTCTCCCAGTCGAGGCTCGTGACACCGGTTTCCGAGAAGGAGACCGCCTCCTTGAGAACACGACTGGTCGCCTGGATCGACATGCCGATGACCTGGCTCTCTACGATGGCCGGATTGACGGCGATTCCGCAGTCGAACGCCACATAGAGATGCTTGACGACGATGCCGCCGGTCTGACGGTTCACCTCGATATCGGCAACCGCGCTCGCGTAAGCAGCGCGGGTGTGCCCAAGCCCACGCCGCGGCCGCGCACGACGGTGTCGCTGCTGTTCTCTGCCGATTGTCTGGGCTGCCACTTCGCGGTGTCGACGGCAGTTTCAAAAACCCCGCGCCAGCGCTCGTCCTTGATGTTGCGTCGACGAAACTCGACCGGATCGAGCTTACAGAGCTTCGCCAGCCGATCGATCAGTTGCTCCGACGCGAACGAGTAGGAAAGGTCCATGGGCGACCGGAGATTCGCCCCTTTCAGATAGCCGTCGAGCCCCGGCACCGCGTGGTTGATCAGAAGCCGGTTGGGGATGTCGTACATCCCGCCGGTATCGAACTTGTTGACGGAGAGCGAACCGGGACCTTTGGCCAGTTCGTTGACCGGCTTGCCTGTGGCCAGATACTCGCTCGTTTCCTCGATCATCCAGCCGTGGTGCCAGCCCTGATACTCGTAGGAACTCAAGCGGCCATCCTTGTCGGCGCCGATCCGGACCTCGCCCACATGCGCGGGGCCGTAGTTGTCCCAACCGAGCTCGTCCCATCGCATGAACTGCACGCGCACCGGCTTGCCGGTCTGCTTCGACATCAGAGCCGCAGCCAGCGCGACGTCGTCCTGGCAGTTGTGCCCAAAGCATCCCGAGCTTTCGATGTACTGCACCTGGACCGCGTCTTTGGGCACGCCCACGACCAGCGCGACGCGATCGCGAAGTGCGAACACATCCTGGCTTGAGCACTGAACGAGCACGCCCGACGTCTTCACGTCGGCAAGCGCGCAGCTCGGGCTGAATGAACCGTGCGCCTGATAGGGGCCGTAGAACTTGCCGGAGACGAGGTGCTCGCCCCGCCCCTGCTCCACGTCGCCCTCTTTCAGCATGACGGTGTCGACCGTCTTCGCCGAGCGAAGCTTCTCGTGCAGTTTGGCATCGCCCGGCAGCGACGCCGGCAGCTCCCAATCCACCTTCAACTGCTCGGCTGCGCGCACCGCATCCCATTGACGCGGCGCAACCACGCCAACGAAATCGCGTTCGCGCACGATCTGTACGCCGGCGATATGCTTGACGCTTTGCTCGTCGACTGAGCGGATTTTCGGCGGCTGCCCATAACCGCCCTGCCCTTCGGCCTGACCACCCGGCCGTGCAGCATCCCCGGCACCGCCGCATGCTGCATGTAGTTCGTATGTGCCCTTCACCTTGGCGGGCAGGTCCCGGCGCGGGACGCGCGACCCAACGACCTTGTATGCGGTTGGGCTCTTCTGCGGGGCCTTTCCCGTCAGCACGATCTGCTCCCCGTCGGGACCGATCAGGTCGCCATACGAAACCGATCTGCCGCCACCGGAAATCACTCCATTGCTGACAGAGAGTTCGCCGGCCGGCACGCCAAGCTTCCCGGAAGCGCGGCGCAACATCTCCGCACGGATCTCTGCCGCCGCCGACCGCAGCTGTGGTCCGGCCTGCTGCAATCGACGAGCTGGAGACGGTTGCGCCCTGGTTCATCGAATGCGCGGTGTCGACGGGCGCCGCCGAAACGTGCTGGAGGTCGATGTCCAACTCCTCGGCCACGAGCTGCAGCATGCTCGTGCCGTTGCCCTGACCGAGTTCGACTTTGCCGAGATAGACCGTCGCAGAATTATCCTTGCCGATTGCGATCCAGGAGTTTGCGAGCTTCGGATCGTGCAGCACGGGCGCAGCCGAGAGCCGTCTGGAGGACGCCGGCAGCGCGAGACTGAAGCCGATGACCAGCGCGCCTTTGAGGAGGTCGCGCCGCGGCAGGCCAGCGAGGTGATGCGCGTTCATTTCGCCACCTCCGCGGCCGCGCGGTGGATCGCTTTCACGATGCGCGGGTAGGTTCCGCAGCGACAGAGGTGCCCGTCCATCGCTTGCCGGATGTCGTGGTCGGACGGAGATGAATTCTGCGAGAGAAGTTCGGCCGCTTTGATCGCCATGCCGTTGTAACAGTACCCGCAGTGGGGCGCCTGCTCGTCGATGAACGCCTTCTGGATCGGGTGGAGTTCGGGTGTCTCTGCGAGCCCTTTCCGCTGCGCATAGTATCTGGGCAGACCTTCGAGTGTCGTGATGGCGCCATCGGTCACCGCGGATATGGGCGTCACGCACGACCTTATCTCCCGGCCGTTGAACAGAACCGAGCAGGAACCGCACTGCGCCAGTCCGCATCCGAAACGCGGGCCTTTGAGCTTCAGATCGTCAGCAAGGACATACAGCAGGGGCGTGTCGGGATCCGCGTCCACCTGGTGGTCGTGTTCGTTCACGGTGAGCTTCATGGCGATTTCTCCCTGGCGACTGCCGTTCGTTCCGTTCGCGACGGCGCGGCAGTTGGCAGCATGTTAACTCATTGGTGAATTAGCGGACAATATGCCGTGGAAGGTCTTTTCACGGGAAATCGGCCGCCGCCCTCGAGGCCCCCGTGCCGAATTGCCGTTCATCGATCTTGCGACGACGCCCCGGTGCCCGCGACGCCCGTCGCGCGCCTTGATGCCGCAGCGGCGACGATCAGCCGTCCACTCTGATCTGCGCTTCCTTGATCAACGGGCCCCAGCGCTTCATCTCCGACTGCATATAGTCCGCCAGGATTTGCGGGGACGAACCAATCACCTCGTCACCCAGGTCAGTGAGCCTCTTGTTGGTCACGGGCTCCGTGAGCGCCTCCGAGATCGTCTTTTGGATTTTCCCAACGACGTCAGGCGGTGTTTTGGCCGGCGCGAAAGCGCGACCAAACCCGCGGCCTCGAACCCCGGCAGCGCAGTATCGGCCAGCGGCAGAAGTTCCGGCAGGACCGGAAGCGGTCTCGCTGACGGTGACGCCAAGCGCCCGCAGGCTGTCGGATTGGATCTGCGGCACGATGCCCGGACACGCTATCGATGATGACATCGAGACGACCCGCGAGGAGATCGTTCAAGGCCGGCGCTGAACCCCGATAGGGCACGTGAGTCATCTCGACACCGAGACGGCGCTTCAGCAATTCGCCGCACATGTGGCTCGACGTGCCATTCCCGGCGGAGCCGAACGTCAGCGTCCTGGTCTTGGCGTAAGCGATGAACTCTTCGATCGTGTGCGCGGGCGACGAATTCGGCACCACCATGACATTCGGCACCAGCGCCAACAATGACACCGGCGCGAGAGTCTGCGACGGGGTCGTAGCTTAGCTTTGGATAAAGGAACTGATTGACGACAATGCCCGACTGCGTCAGCAGCAGCGTGTAGCCGTCGGGCGCCGACGTGCGCGACCTGATCGTTGCCGATATTGCCGCCGGCACCCGGCTTGTTTTCGATAACGACGTCCTGGCCCCAGCTCTTTTGGAGCCCGGGCATGACCAATCGGGCAACGACATCAATCGCGCCGGCCGGTGGAAACGGCACCACCAGTTTCACCAGTCGCTCCGGCCACGCCGCGGCATGAGCGCGCAGCCCCGCCTCCGAGCGTGAAGGCTGCTGCTCCGGCCAGAAATTCGCGGCGGTCATCATGGACATTCCTCCCATGAATTTTTTTGAGGATAGCGCGGCGATCCGGCCGGAACTACAGTCCGCCGCCCTCTCGTCCCTGCATCGAGCTGCGACGAGATTTGCATGACCTCCATCCTTTTGATCCTCGGCCTGCAACCCGGCGATGGCGCAGCGCTACCGCGACGGGATCAGCGCCGCGTTTCCGGACGCGAAGGTCTCTCTTGTCGATAACGTGCGGAAGGCCGATCCCTATCTTGCGGATATGGACGTTCTCATCACGCACGGACCATATCTCGCAGACCGCGCCGATCATGTGCTGACCAACTCTCCGAAGCTGAAATGGATTCAGGGCATCGGCACCGGCGTCGATAATTTCGCGGACCGGCCGGCGCTGCGCGGCGACATCACGGTGACAAACATCCACGGCGTCCACGGCAACCCGATGTCGGAGGCAGCCTTCGCAGCCATGCTGACGTTGGGCCGGCGGATCGCGCGCAGCGTCCGCAATCAGGACGACCGAAAATGGGAGGGCTGGCCATCGCAGCTGATCACCGGCAAGACCATCGGGATTTTTGGCATCGGCTCGATCGCAAAGACGGTGGCGCCGCGCTGCAAGGCATTCGACATGACCGTGATCGGCATTTCGTCAGGCCGCACGCGACATGCCGGGGTTCGATCGCATGGTCCATCGCGATCAAATGATCGAGACATTGGGAGAGTTGGATTACTTTTTGCTGCTGACGCCATATTCGCCGGAAACGCATCACATCATCGACGCCAGGGTGTTTGCGGCCATGAAACGGTCTGCGTTTCTGATCAACCACGCTCGTGGCGGAGTTGTCGACGAGGCCGCGCTGCTCAACGCTTTGCGTGACGGACAAATCGCCGGCGCCGCACTAGATGTCTTCGCGACCGAGCCGCTGCCGCAGGATCACCCGTTCTGGGGCATGGAGAACGTATTCATCACATGCCACCAATCGGCGACGCATGATGGTTCGGTGGCGACCAACCTGCCGGTCATCGTCGAAAACATCCGCCATTTCATAGCGGGCGATTTGGCTGGGATGAGGAACGTGGTTCGCGCCGCGCGCTAAATGGGGCGACTGCTGTCAGCCTGTCGTGAACACATAAGGGCCGGTCTGCATGTGCTGGACCAGCCATGTGCCGTCGACCAGGCGATACTCGATCTTGCAGAGGCCAAGGTTTTTCGGCACCGGCACGGGATAAGGCGGCGGCGAATCGGAGTCGTGCCGATAGACCGTCAGATAAAATCGACCCAAGCCGCTGTCCGCGGTCTGACGGTCGATACAGACATTGCTCACGACGTGGATCGTGGTGCGGGTCGCCGGCTTGGTCTCCGACAAGACTTTGCGTAACTGCTCGCGACCGCTCAACGTTTTGCCTTGGCGAAGCCAGGAGCCATCCGGCGCGAAACAGTTGGTCAGCGCGTCGTAATCGTGTCCATCGAGCCCCATGAACAACCGGGCCAGCAAACTGGGCGCCGCTGCAAGCAATTCAGTCATATCGTCAATCCTCAACCAATCGAGATGTTTGCGTCCTTGATGATCGGACCCCAGGTGTCGCTTTCGTCCTTGACGAATTTGGCACACTCCTCGGGCGTCGAGCCGACGACCACATTACCGGTCTGCTCCATATTCTGGCGGATATCGGCACGACGGATACCGTCAGCGACGGCCTTGTTGAGACGGCTGACGATGTCTGCCGGCGTCTTGGCAGGGGCGAATACGGCAGTCCACCCGGACGACTTGAAATCCTTCAGGCCGCTTTCCTCCATGGTCGGAACACCGGGCAGAACCGCCAGCCGTTCCCGCGTTGTGACCGACAGCGCCCTCAGCGCACCTGATTTGATGTGCGGCAACAATGCCGAGACGTTGTCGATCGTCAGATCGACCCGGCCGGCGATCATGTCAGTGACGCCGAGCGCGGTGCCACGATAGGGAATGTGCGTCGTTTCGATGCCAAGCCTGCGTTTCAGCAATTCGCCCGACAGATGACTGGAAGTCCCGTTGCCCGCCGATGAATAAGCCAACGTCTTGGTCTTCGCGTAGGCGGCCAACTCCTGAAACGTATTGGCCGGCGAACTGGCTGGCACGACGAGGACATTTGGGACCAGCACCAGCAACGACACCGGGATGAGATCGCGCGCGGCGTCGTATTTCAGGTTCTTGTACAAGAACTGATTGACCGCGATCCCGCCCTGCGTGAACAGAACCGTGTAGCCGTCGGGCGCCGAGCGCGCGACCAGCTTCGTTCCCGATGTTGCCTCCCGCGCCAGGACGATTGTCCACCACCATCGTTTGACCGAGCGCATCGGCCACGGGACCAGCCACGAGGCGCGCGGTGATGTCGACGTTGCCGGCGGGTGGAAACGGCACGATGGCGGTGAGCGGGCGTGTCGGCCACGATTGCGCAAAGGCCGGACGTCCGGCGCAAAGCGCCGACATGGCCGCGACGGCGACGAAGCTGCGTCGATCGATCATTGAGCTTATCCTCGGTATTGCGAAATTTATCGCTTTGCCGCACGGGCGCGGACCGCATCTTCGTTGACGTCCGTTCCCCAGCCGGGCCGGGCCGGGACCAGCGATTTCCCCTTTCGAGAAATCCACGGGATGCGTGAAAAAGTCTGCGACCCACGGCGCTTCGTCAACCACCACTTCCGCAATCCGAAAATTGGGAATGGCTGCGGCGAAATGCGTTCCGATCAATGTGGAGAGGTGACCGTGGTAATTATGGACGGCGACATTGACCTCGTACGCGTCCACCAGGGATGCCATCCGGATCGATTCGATCATCCCGTTCCACTGGGGATCGATGATCACAACGTCGACGGCGGTCTCGTCGAGATAGGGCTTCAGGTTGCGGCGGCCATAGATCGTCTCCAACGAGCCGATCTTGGTCGTGGTTGACTGGCGGAGCGAGGCCAACGATTTCGGATCGTGCAGATCGAATTCAAGCCACAACAGCCGGAATGGCTCAAGCGCCTTGGCAATCTGCCGGACGCCCTCGGGCTTGAAATTGCAGTTGAGGTCGATCGACAGCTTCACGTCGGGCGCCGGCGCCTTTTTGGAACGCGGCCATGAGTGCAACGATCTGATCGAGCATCCGGTCGTCGAGATTGATTTCCGGGTGGCCTTCGCTCATGCCGAAGCCGCCCTGGTAGTTCGACGCAACACCATTCGCAAAAGTGAGAATGTTGGTCTTGAGCGCCGGAAAGCCCCGCCGTTTGACCTCCTGGCCCAGCGCTGTGATGTCATCAAGCGTCCGCAACGGCGCCGCGCCGAACAGGTCAGGATGACGCACACGCAGCGTGCCGCAATGCGACCAGTAGACCGGAAGCCGATTGCGCACCGCCCCGCCGAAGAGCTCGTATACCGGGATGCCCAGCGCTTTCGCCTTGATGTCGAGGCACGCATTTTCGATCGCCGCGTTCGCTTGCGAGATCATCCCGCCGGTCGTGGTCCGGGTGTGCGCATAAAGCTTCGCGCTGATCTTGCCGACCTCCCGCGGATCCTGACCGATCAACTGGCCGCGCGATCTTCCGGATCACACCGGTGAGGCCAGGGCTCGACCGGCCTTCGCCGAATTCGGACCAGCCGACCAGGCCGCTGTCGGTCGTTACTTTGAGAAACGAGAGCGTGCGCCAACCGGCATCGGCGTGTATATCGTCGACCGACGTGATCTTCATTGCTATCCGAAATCCCCTGCCCTGACGTCGGCTGCCTTATAGAACAGGCTTGGCCGCCTACCAAATGTCCGGAGTTCAACCTCGATGAGCTCGAAGCCGTCGCTTCTGATCATTCTTCGATCGCCACGAGCGCATCCGGACGCAGTACTACCACCGGCATCGCGAGAGGCGTTTCCGGACATCACGGTCAACGCCGTCGCCAACGTGAAAGACGCCGATCCCTATCTTGCCGACGCCGACATCATCGTCACCCACGGGCCGCATCTCGACGACCGAGCGGATCACGTCTTCGCGAACGCCACGAAGCTGAAATGGGTGCAAGGCACCGGCACCGGCGTGGACGGCATCATCGACCGGCCGACGCTGCAGCCAGGACGTGATCGTGACGAACATTCACGGCGTCCACGGCGCGCCGATGTCCGAAGCCGGCGATGATGCTGATGCTGGCGCTCAGCAGGCAGTTCCCGCGCAGCTTGAACAACAAGGCCAAGCACAAGTGGGAGAACTGGCCGTCGCGTCTGCTTAAAGGAAAGAACGTCGGGATTCTCGGCATGGGATCGATCGCCGAGACGATGGCGCCGCTGCTTCAAGGCGTTCGACATGACGGTGCTCGGCATCACGTCGGGCGTGCGCGAGGTTCCGGGCTTCGACCGCGTCTACGACAAGGCAAGCTCAATGCCCTGCTGGTTCGCGAACTCGACTATTTCGTCGTGCTCACGCCCTACAGCCGCTTCGACACATCATCTGATCGACGCGAAATGCATCGGCGCGATGAAACCGGATGCATATCTCATCAACCTCGCACGCGGCGGCGTGGTCGACGAAAAGGCGCTGCTCGACCGCGCTGAAGGAAAAGAACATCGCCGGCGCGGCGCTAGACGTGTTCGAAGCAGGAGCCGTCAAGCCAGACAAGCCCGCTGTGGGATCTGGATAACGTCATCATCACCTGCCACCAGTCGGCGACGCACGACGGTTCAGCACGGACCAACGTGCCGATCATCAACGAAAACATCCGTCGCTTTCTCGCGGGCGACCTTCAGAACATGCTGAATGTGGTCCGCTCCGCATCGAGAAGCGCGGATTCTGCCGGAAGGCAATGATACGGCAGCGTCGAATACCGTCGTAGGCTGCTGTCAGAAGTCCTTGCCCGCCCACTCGCTGAATTCGATGACGTTGGTGTCGGGATCGCGGATGTAGAACTGCCGCCCGGGGAACGTGCCGGTCGACCGCGCCTCCTCGTCGAATATCTCGACGCCCTTCTCCCGCAAGAACGTCTTGCAGTCCTCGTAGGTGCTGCCCTCGATCGCAAAGGCGTGGTGCACGGTCCGCTTGCCCTCGACGTTGGGCTTGATCGGCGGATCGGTCTTGCAGAGGAGCACGTAATCCTTTCCGGCCATCAGGAACATGATCTGGTAGGCCGGCGAATACCTGATGAAGGTCAGCCCAAGGATCTCGGTGTAGAATTTCTTGCTGGCTTCGAGGTCGCTGACTGGGATTCCGAAATGCACCACACCGCGAGGCTTGATTGCCGACATGACCGTCTCCATCCGTCTTTTGCGGCATTATAGCCGACGGACAATCCCGTGTCACCATAAAGTCAGGCACCCTGACCATTTAGGGTGACATGACAGATGCCCGATGATAAGTTCGCCGGAGATTCACCGCGCCGGTTGGCAGCACAAGCCATGAATGACATGTCGTCATCCCCCTCGCTCCGCGACTATCTCGCACGCATCAAGGATATCGCTTCTGCGGTGTCAGTGGCGGGAAACGATATCGAGCAGAACCGCCGGCTGCCGCCTCAACTGGTTCGCGCGCTGACCGACGGCGGGTTTTATCGGATGCTTCAGCCTCGCTTCACGGGAGGCGCGGAGCTTTCGCTCGATGCCTTCTCGACGGTGGTCGAGAAGCTCGCCCAGCTTGACGCCAGCACTGCGTGGTGTGTCGCGCAGTGTGCATCCTGCGCCATGGCGGCCGCCTATCTCGACCGCGATACGGCGCTTGAAGTGTTCGGACCGCCGGAAGGCATCGTGGCGTGGGGTCCGCCAGCGCCGTCGGAGGCGCGCGTCGTGGATGGCGGATATCGCGTCACCGGAACCTGGAATTTCGCCAGCGGCGGGCGGCAGGCCAGTTGGATCGGCGGTCAGGCCTATGTGGTCGGGCGCGACGGCAAGCCGCTGCGCAGCGACAGCGGCGCGCCGGTCTTCCGCATGATGCTGTTTCCGAGCAAGGACGTGCAGATGACCGACGTCTGGCACGTGATGGGCCTGAAAGGAACCGCCAGCGACACTTACGGCGTCAAGGACGTATTCGTTCCGGACCGCCTGTCGTTCGCCCGCGACGAGGCCTGCGACCGACGGGACAACGGGCTTCTCTTCAAATTCAGCACCAGCAATCTCTACTCGTTCGGCTTTGCCGCGGTGGCGCTTGGTATCGCGCAGCAGATGCTGGATGACGCGGTCAGGGTGGCGAGCGACAAGACTCCCACCGCGTCCAAGCGTGCCATGCGCGACAACAACGTGATCCAGGCGCAGATCGGCCGTTCGGAGGCCACGCTGCGCGGCGCACGCCACTATCTCCACGGCGTTGCTCGTGAGCTCTGGCAGGCGATTTCGGAGCATCCCGAGGTGACGCGCGAGCAGAAGATCGAGATCCGGCTCTGCTCGACCTGGGTGATCCACCAGGCCATGTCCGTCGCGGACACGGTCTACCATATGCTCGGATCAACCGCCGTGTTCGAGAAGAACCCGTTTGAACGGCGGTTCCGCGATATTCATACCCTGAGTCAGCAGCTTCAGGGGCGGCAGGCCCATTTCGAAAGCGTCGGACAGGTGATGCTGGGGCTCGAGCCCGATACCGTGCTGTTCACGACTTAAGGTCAGCCGGTGCGCGCAGACCAGCCGGGACTAGGACTGACGCGGCCGCGCGCGGGGCTTCGCCGTTTGCCGGGGAGCCGGCGCGTCTTCGACACGACAGTAAACACCAAGCGCCGTCCGCAAAGCCGCAACGTGACGAGCGCCGATGCGCGATGCCAGCTCGCGCTCGGTGCTGGCGACGGCCTTGCGAATGGTGTCGAGCAGAACCCGTCCGGAATCGGTGAATGTCACGATTTTCGCCCGCTTGTCGCTCGCGTCGGCATCCAGCCGCACAAAGCCCATCTTGCGAAGCTGCTCGATCATCTCGCTCATCGATTGCTTGGTGACGCCTGCGCGGGCAGCCACATCGGCAATCCTGGTGCCCGCAAGATCGATGTGACGCGTGACGGCGAGATGGGCGATACGCATGTCGGCATAGCCCTTGCCGTTGACCAGGGCCAGCACGCGCTCCTGGAAACGCCGTGTCGAATCGAACAGCAGACGGCCGGTGTTGTCGTGTCGCCAAGTCATAGGAGCGCGTCGTTATCCCACAAGTCCAGATCAAGGCCCGCGAGGTGTTACATGTGGCTGCTGGCTTGTCGAGCGGGATGAATTGCCGCCAAAGAAGATCAAAGGGAGGAAGAAAGAAAATGAAGTGGGCACTTAAACTGATGTGCTGCGTGGTCGCCGTGACATTCGCGTCGCCGCTGCATGCACAGGACTATCCGAACCGCCCGATCACGCTGCTGCATGGCTTCGGCGCCGGCGGCAACGCGGATACGATGGCCCGGATTCTCGGCGAGGCCATGAGCAAGGGTCTTGGTCAGCCGATCCTGGTCGAAGCCAAGCCGGGCGCCAGCGGCATGCTGGCCTCTGAGACCATGACTCGCGCCGCGCCCGACGGCACGACGATGCTGATGCTGACGGCCGCACACGCCACCACGGCCGGCCTGTTCAAGACGCTCAAATACGATCCGAACAACGATTTCGCGATGCTGACCACCATCGCATTTTTTCCCTATGTCCTCGCCGTGGCCACGGACAGTCCATACAAGAACCTGGCCGAGCTGATCGCCGCGGCAAAGCAGAAGCCCGGCGAGATCACCTACACGTCTGTCGGTGTGGGCAGCGTGCCGCATCTGACGGGCGAACTTCTGGCGAGCCAAGCCGGCATCAAGCTCACCCACGTGCCGTACCGTGGCGGAACCGCGCCGACCACCGATGTGCTTGCCGGTCGCGTCGACGTGCTGATCGATACGCAGACCGTCAGCATGCCGCAGATCACCGGCGGCAAGCTGCGCGGCATCGGCGTGACCAGCAAGTCGCCATGGCCCGGCACGCCAGGCATCCCGACGGTCGCCGAGACCGTGCCCGGCTTCGAGGTGGAAACCTGGATCGGTCTTGTCACCGTCAAGGACACGCCTGCGCCAATTCAGGCGCGATTGCACGATGAGGCCGTCAAGGCGCTCGCCAATCCTGAAGTCGCGGCCAAGCTCCGCACGCTCGGCGCCGCGGTGCGATCGAGCACGCCGGACGCGATGCGCACGCTGGTGAGTGGCGAAATCGAACGCTGGGGCAAGGTGATCAAAAACGCCGGAATCGAGCCGCACTGATATCTCCTGATGGACGGCCATCAGCGACGAAGATGTCGCCGTTGGGCGGGATCAGCACGTCTGACAGCGCGTTGAAGGTGTCGTGGCGGCTTCCGGCGACGCCTGACTTGCCGCGCGTCATCGGCACCTTGCCGCCGGGTTGCGCCCTTCGGGGGACTTCACCCAGTTTTGGCGCGGCGTTCAGGCCGCCATCCGCCCGCGCGACGCTCGGCAGCCACACAAACACTAGGGCAAACACAGCTGCCGTCGACGACTCCGCCGCAATGCAATGCAGTGCTACATTTGTCTGCGTGAACTATCGGCAACCGCGAGATTTCGTCACGCTGCATACTGGCGCGATGCTGTCAGAATGACGTCAGACAACGGAGGTCTTGAGATGCGCTTGCGTTCGATCCATCGCCGTCACTTCCTGGAAGCCGGCCTCGCAACCGTTGGCGGCGCTGCAATGGCGAGCATCGCCCACAGCCAGGGAATGCCCGTCATCAAGATTGCCGCTTCGCGGAACGCTGCCGCTCCGGTCTGGAATCTCAGCAACATCTCTGAACGCTTCGGCTTCAAGGTCGAGATGGCCGTGCTCTTCACCTATGCCGAACAGGCACGTGCTGCACAAACGGGCCAGACCAACTCCGCCACATGCGGCATCGACACGATGGCCACCGTCGCGGACCAAGGGATAACGAACCTGCGCTACATCGCTGCGGACCAGTACGGCGGGCAAAACCTCGTCATGAAGACCGGGGTCAATCCGACAAAATGGTCGGACCTCGAAGGAAAGACGATCGGTGTCGTACCGGGGACTTGGGCGCGTGTGATGTTCTTTATTGCAGCCAAGGAAGGCGGCGCGGACTTAAGCAAAATCAAAGTGACCAATGTATCGGTTGGCGCCACGGCACAAGAAGCCTTGCGGCGCGGCGACGTCGACGGTGTCGTGCTGTTCACGCCTCAATGCGACCAACTTGTCGTTGCCGGCATCGGCCATTATCCGGAGAAACTGGACATTGGCTCATCGTCATTGGGCTGCGCCAACTCCGGGCTGCTCGCGACAACGGAGCTTCTGGCCGACAAGACGCTCGCGACGAATTTGATGAAAGCCTATCTCGCAAGCATGGACGAAATTCGCGATCCCGCGGTCTTTTCGCGTCTGGTAACGAGCCTCACCGCGGTGTCTCCGGACGTGGCTGCCTCATCGCTTCGCAATCAGATCTTCAGCGAAAAAATCGATGTCAAGGCGATCATCGGAGCGGCCAAGCTCGGCCCCGAGTATCGGATTCACGAAGTCGGACACCTCGAGCAAGGTCGAAGCCTGATCGACTTCGGCCCGCTGATGGCTGCGAGCGGCAAGAGTCGCGAAGAACTGACGGGTCCGCCGCCGGAAGCAGCCAAGCTGGTGCGCCGTTGAATTGACAATGACAACGGACGGCAGCGCCCAGGCATCCAGTCATGATTTCGCGAAGCGCGATGGACTACAATCCTCGAACTTCCTCTCGCGAATGAAGCCCGGCGATGGGCTCTTGGACTGGTCGTTCCCGCGCTTCTGGTCTTGGTTTGGCAGCTTGCCGGCGACCTCGGCTGGACACCGCCAGGCTCGATCCCGACGCCGGCAGCGGTCGTCGAGAGCTGGTATGTCTGGATTTTCGGACCGGTCATACCGCTCGCGTGGCACTCAGGGACGTGGACATTCTATGTTTTGCTGAGCCTGCGCCGAGTGGCGCCGGTTTTGCGATCGCGTCCGTCACTGGCGTCACCTTTGGACTGCTCCTGGGCTGGTACGCGCTCGTCAACGATCTGTTCGATGGACTCATCAATTTCCTTCGGGCCATTCCGACGACTGCGTGGGTGCCGTTTACGGTGTTCTTTTTCGGTATCCACGAGTCGGCGGCGATCTTCCTCATCGCGTTCGGCGCGTTTTTTCCGATCGCGATGAATGTCGCGGCGGGCGCGCGGCAGACGCCTCGCACGCTCATCCGCGCCGCGCTGATGCTTGGCACGCCACCGCCGGAAGCTGCTGCGGCGAGTGGTGCTACCTGCGACGCTCCCTGCGGTTTCGCCGGGCTGCGAATTGGCTTGGGCCTCGCATGGGTTCTGGTGATCGTCTCGGAAATGCTCGCCGTGCAGGGCGGGCTCGGCTACGCGCTGTGGTCGGCCTATCAGGTCAACAGGCTCGATCTGATCGTCGACGCGATTGTCAGCGTCGGCGTTCTGGGACTGGTGTCCGATTGGCTGCTCGTGCAAGTGTCGCGGGATGTCGCTTCGTTGGCAAAGAGGGATTGGTCGGCCAATGAGCAACGGGTACACGCTGAGCGATCGTCGCTGTCGAATGCCGGGGCCTCACGAAGGTCTACCACGACATCAGTCGAGGCGAGACCGTCGTGGCCTGCAAGGACATTTCGCTGCAGATCCATCGGGGCGAATTCATCACCGTCATCGGTCCGAGCGGCTGCGGGAAGACTTCACTGCTCTATATCCTCGCCGGCTTCGAGACGAAGACAGCTGGCGCAATCCTGGTCGATGGCCAGCCGATCGAAGGGCCCGGGCCCGATCGCGCGGTGGTGTTTCAGGAATACGCCCTGTTTCCCTGGCTCAATCTTCGGCGCAACGTCGAATACGGACCACGCGAACGGGGGGTCAGCCGGTCGTATCGATGAACACTGCCGTCAATGCGCATGCTTGCGCACCGTGGGCCTGGAAGCCGCAGCCAGCGTTACCCGCATGAGCTGTCGGCCGGCATGCGGCAACGCGCGGCCCTGGCACGCGTTCTCGTCAACTCGCCCAAGATCCTGCTGATGGACGAGCCGTTCGCCGCGCTCGACGCGCAGACGCGGCTGGTTTTGCAGCGCGAGTTCAGCGACTTTCGGCGGAAATGAAGCTGACCGTCATGTTCATCACCCACAGCGTCGAGGAGGCCGTTCTGCTCGGCGATCGGGTCATCGTCATGACCGCACGGCCCGGGCGCATCATGGCCGATGTGCGCCATTCCGCTTCCGCGTCCGCGCGATCCGACCTCACTGGAATTCAACGATTACCGCCGTGAAATCGCGCAAGCTTCTCGAGCAAGCGAGCACCGCGACCGCCAACTCGACCGTGATGGCATCATGAACGGCACCTCCGCGAGAATGAGGTCATGGAAAATACCTGCAGCCTCCCGCAACGTCGTGAGTCGGACCGTCCGTCAGCCGGCATGACGCCGAATCGAACGAGGTCTATGCGCGGCAAGGCATGGGACAACGCATCGGCTTTGGCCGAGCGTCCGGCGGTCCTGCTGATCGACATGCAGAACGACTTTTGCGACCAGACGCTCCGACCACGCTGCATCCTTCGATCCGGGCGACTTACGAACCCATCAGGCAACTTTCGCGGCCGGCGCGCGAGCACAAGGTGCCGGTGATCTACACGCAAGGCCTCGTCGCGGCCGATGGGTCGAGCGCCGGGCTTTGGCGGCTGAAGATGAAGCATCACGGCCTTCGCGGCGTGCAGATCGAGGGCGGCCGCGGCGCTGAGATCATCGACGAATTGAAGCCCGAAGCCGGCGACCGGGTGATCCGCAAGTGGCGGCCGAGCGCGTTCTTTCAGAACCGATCTCGAGGTCTTTCTCGGCGTCCATCGCATCGATACGCTCCTGATCTGCGGGACCAGCATGAGCGGCTGCGTGCGGGCTACGGCCACCGACGCCTTCATGCGTGACATTCGAGCGATGATTGTGCGAAGAGGGCGTCGCCGATCGAAGCCAGGCCATTCTGGAAGCGAACCTGTTCGACGTTGACCAGAAGTACGGCGACGTCGTCAGCCTCGATATGTGCCTGTCCTACCTCGCCAAGCTCCCTGCTGTCGCTCAGCGCTGAATCTGCACATTCGATAGAGGCCTATTCCCATGCTGAAGCTGCCGACGCACGGTCGCTATCCGTTTTCGCCGATCACGAAGCGCCCCGTCTATGAATGGCCGAACGGCAAAAAGCTCGCGTTCTACATCGGGCTGAACATCGAGCATTTCGCGTTCATGGCGGGCATCGGCAACGATCCGTTCACAGGCTCAGGAGGCCCGCAGACCCAGCGCAATTTCGCGTGGCGGGACTACGGCCTTCGCGTCGGGATATGGCACGTTTTCGACATGCTCGACGAACTGAAAATACCGACGACGGTTTTGCTCAACAGCCTGGTCTGCGAGCATTATCCGGATGTGATCGAACGGATCAAAGAGCGCGGCGACACGATCTGCGCTCACGGCCGCACCAACTCAGAACTCGGCAACGCGATGTGGGAGCACGACGAAGCCAGAATGATCGCCGAGACGACCGAACTCATTACCAAGCATTTCGGCAAACGTCCGACAGGCTGGATGGGCCCGGCCGCCGCGGAATCACGCGTCACGCCGGATCTACTGGTCGAAGCCGGATACACCCACACGCTGGGCTGGCCGGTCGACGATCAGCCGGTCTGGATGAAAACACGATCGGGTCCCATTCTTGTCGGTGCCCTACCCCATGGAGCTCAATGACATGGGAACGAATGTGCTTCGCGATCAAACCGGCGAAGAGTTCGAGCGAATGATCGTCGACCAGTTCGATGAGCTGCTCGAACAATCGGCGTCGAAGCCCCTGGTCATGTCGGTGGCGCTGCATCCGTTCATTTGCGGCCAGCCATTCCGTCTTCGTGCGTTGCGACGAGCGCTAAAGCACTGCGTGGCTCAATCCCAGAATTCCGTCTGGTTCACGCGAGCTGACGCGATTGCGGAGCATTGTTTCTCGCTTCCAAGCGACAAGCTCGCACGACCGCTCTTAGGCACGCTGATTGTCCATCGCCCGGGCGCAAGCACGCCGATCATGGCACGGTACTCCGGTTCTTGATCCCACCAGCGCTGGACCTTGTACGACACCCGCGACAAGAAGACCAGGACCTCGGTCACCTGGTCCTCCGAGTTGTTGAGAAGCTCAACGTCGGCGGCCCGGCCGCGCAGTTCTGGGGGAAGCCAGGCTTCGCGACGCGGGTCCTCTTCATGCGCGTCTTCGCCATGCGGGTCTTTATGCATCCCGACGAACCACGCCGATATCCTCTCGGCTTGATGCCTGAGTTCCCGGCGCAAGCGCTCTTTCCGCTCCCCTCGGGCTTCCCACAGCGCGAGGGAGACAGCTGAAACGGTCCCGACCCCGGCCACCCAGGTAGCAACGCTGCCCCATTGTACGGCGCTCATGTTGCCATCGTGGTGGACTGCACGGACGGCCCGACAGGGCCGAACGGCTCCAAAGACCGGTCCGGCCGCAGAAGCAATCCCACCTGGACGGCCACGCTGCGTGCGGCGGCTATAAGCCAATTGATGAGACGGCCCGACCGGTTATCGCGACCGCCTCTATCCATGCGTAGCGCCGTGGCCAGGTACCGTGGCCCCGCCGGTGATGCTTCACCGTCCGCCGAGTTAACCTCGCCGTCTGCCTGCTCAGGACCAGCAAGCGCTGAAGCCCTCCTGCCACCATCGGCCGCCTCTGCCACGCTGGGGTAAAGCGGCAGCAGCCCTGTCAGATCGATGAGGGACAAAAGACGGGCTACCGGCTGCTGCGGTGCGGCCAGCACCAGGTCACCACCCGCTCGCCGGGCTTGCCCCACGGCAGATACCAACGCGGACAGGCCTCTGCAGTCCATGGAGGCCAGACCCGCCAGATCCACGATGACCCGCGAACCAGAGGCGGCAGCGACCGGCAGAGCGCGCGCGAACCGCGTGGCACCAGTGACGTCAAGCTCCCCGCGTGGCACAACGACTACACGACCAGGGCCCAGGCTTGAACTTACGGCGATGCTGGCCATCGGTCAGTCCTCCTGCCCCAGCAGCCAGGCGGGGTCTCGACCGGACGGCTACGCTTGCCAGCTTCTACCCAGCACATTACGCCGCGTAGGCCGCGCCGTCACCGGGACCGATCCTCAGCTCGCCTGCCTTTGCCGACTGCTCCATTTCCTCACAGGCGCTGATCCCCGGCGAGTGGGAGGGTCCAGGGCCGCCGTACAACAATCAGACTGCCAACGCCCCAGCGGCTGCTGTTCGCCCCCACCGCCATTGCTGGCGCGCGGAGCGCCCGGGTCTGGGCGATTGGAAGTTTGGGGGCTGGATCCTGCGGCCGGTGGCGAACGGCGGTTGCCGTAGCCGGTCTACCGGCAGCGCAGGGCGTTCGGTTGGCGTCTGGTAGTGGGCGGGCGATGTGGTGCGGTGGACGCACCCCCATAAAATGACCGGGATCCTGCCGTTTAGCGGCGGCCCGGCGGCAGCCGTGCAGTGCGGGGAACCGATGGCAGTGACGGAATCCGCAGCTCACCGGACAGCCGTGCGCAGAACAGCATCAGGCCCTGCCCGGCGGGCCGCGGGAGGCAGCACATGACCGCCGTGCCAGCCGGGATCGCCGGGCTGGACCGGATCGCGCAGGTCAAGCTGCCGGTCACTGATCTTGCCCGCAGCGTGAGCTGGTATCGCCGGCTCCTTGACCTGCGGTTGTGGACCGAGTTCGTCGAAGAACGGCGTGTTGCGCGGCGCCGGGCTGATCGACCCGCAGGGCCGGTTCAACATCGCCTTGCGGGACCGGGCGGCGTGTGCCAGCCAGCCCAGCCTCGACGGCTTCGACGTGGTCGCCTTCCTGCCCGCCTCGCGGTTGGTCCTGGAGGACATCGCCGCCCGGTGCGACCGGCTGGACATCGCGCACAGCGGCATCTACGAGACCGGGGGCTGGGCCGCGCCTGGACGTACCCGACCCCGACGGCACCGTCGTGCGTTTCTACTACTACACCGGCCCTACCGACGGGTTCACCGGCCTGGAAATGCGCGACGGCCAGGTGGTAGGGACCTACCACGCCCCACAGCTGCAATAACCCGGCCGCCAAGACCGGCACCGGCCCGACCCCGGGCGTGGCAGGAGACGGCGGCGGCCCGGCGCTGGTGAACCCTGCGCGGCCAGCAGGTGCGGGCCGCGAGCGCAGTACACCAGGAATCCGCACCGAAAGAGGCGCGAGATGCACAGCCAAAAAGGCGCCGAGATCGGATTCCTCGGCGTCGGGTCGATTGCTGAAGCGATGGTGACGGGCCTGAGCTCGGTCTCGACCGGGCCCACCGTGGTCCTGGCCCCCTGTCTCGATCGCGTTCGCAGTTCCTGACTGGGCGCTTCGTTAACGTCGAGCTAGCCAAGTCCAATCAGGCACTGGCCGACGACGCGGCACTTATCGTGCTGGCAGTCCGGCCCGATGACGCCCTCGATGCAATGACTCCCCTGCGAGTGCGACTGGACCTCTTCCCGAAACGGGAACCGCTCTACGTCCTGATCAACACTGCCACTCAAATGCCACTCAACCCGAGGAAGGTACTCGGTTCTAGATTCGAAAGACGTCCATGACCTGGAGTCCCCTTACGGAATCGAACCGTAGACCTTCTCCTTACCATGGGCAACCAGCATGAGCCTGTAATCGTCGTAGGGCCGTTGACCAGGTAGAACGCAAGCTCAGGCGAGCAGGCGCGAGCAGTGCCAAGCAGTGACTAGCTGGGTTTTGCCCCACGGTTTGCCCCACGAGGTCTCGGCCGGATGAAGGCTGGGCGTGGATGGCGCGGGCAGCATGCCGGATGGACAATCGCGATCTGGCTGTGCCTGAGGGCCGCGTCGAGCCGAACCTGGGAGTACGACGCCAGAACCTTGGCCTGGGACTTCGGCGCATACCTCGCCTACGGCGCGGGCACTGGAACCGAATTCTGGCTGCTGACCAGGATTGCCTACTTCGCGGCTCTACGGACCGTCAGGCGCCTACCCGAGGGATGCCGACCGCCGCCTGGATTGGCGTGCGGGCTAGTTCAGGGCCCAGACCTGACCGGGCTCGCCGTAGCAGTCCTGCTGCACGAGCGTGGTTGCGATCGCCTCGCGACACACCACTACCGTTACCCATGAACGTCCTCCTGCAGCGTGGGACACCAAGCCCGAAGCGCATCAGGGGGACGTTCCTACGTCACGAACCGACACGCAGAACGTCTGTCTATGCCGCGCCTGGCATGTTTCGGAGGCTTCGCAGCGGCCGGATGCGGGCGCAGTGTCTGGGCATGACGAACTTCACCGAGCTGACGTCCAACTCGTCCGCTCACCTGATGCCGTTCGCTGATCAGCTGCGGCTGGCGGTGGCCGCCTACCTGGCCCGGTTCAAAGGCTCCTCCCGCGGCCACACCGAGTCCGACCTGCGCGGCTACCTGGGCTGGTGCGCCGAACGCGGCCTGGACCCGCTGGCGGCGACCCGCCCGCACCTGGAGCTGTACGTCCGGTGGATGCAGGAGATCCGCCGATTCAAGCCGTCCACCGTGTCGCGGCGCTTGTCGGTCGTGGCCGGGTTCTACCGCACCTGCGTCATCGACGGCCGTGCTGGAGCACTCGCCCGCCGAGTACGTCCGCCGGCCCAGCGGTGCCGCCCGAGTCACCGACCCTGGGCCTCACCCACCTGCAGTTCGAGGCCATGCTCACCGCGGCCCGGCACTCGGCCAACCCGTACGACTTCGCGCTGGTCGCCATGCTCGGCCTGCTCGGGCTGCGGATCTTCGAAGCCACCGGCGCGGACATCGCCGACCTCGGCGAGGAACACGGCCACCGGGTGCTGCGCGTGTGCGGCAAGGGCACCAAGATCGTCCTGGTCCCGCTACCGCCAGCGGTCGGCCGGGCCATCGACCGGGCCATCGGCACGCGGACCCGCGGGCCGATCCTGCTCAACAGCCGCGGCACCCGGATGGACCGCCACGCCGCCACCCGCCGCCTCCGGCACCTGGCCGACGACCGCCGGGGTGCGGATGCCGCGGATGCACCCGCACATGCTCCGCCACACCTTCGTCACCACCATGCTCGACGCCGGCGTCGACCTGCGCGACGTCCAGATCGCCGCCCGCCACGCCGACCCGCGCACCACCATGCGCTACGACCGAGCCCGCAAGAACCTCGACCGCCACCCCAACTACATCCTCGCCGCCTACATGGCCTCCGGCACCTGACCGGGCCCAGAACCTCCCGCGGCCCAAGCCGAAGAACGCCCGGCATTGCCGAAAATAGTGCGTGCTCGCCTCCGCATAGTCATGCCTGGAGGCGCATGGCCGTGCATGCTCCTTGTGATCAGCTAGGCGGCACTCCGGCTGTATTCCTTCCCAGCGATCACACGCCGAAGACGAGCGCCTTCCAGGACAGCACCGGCAACCTCGAGGGAGGCACCGATTATCTCCTGCGAGTGATCTCATTCGGCCGGGAGGTCCTTCCGCATTCGTATCTCGCGGGCACCGGGCCCGATTGACCGGGTCCATGCGTTCTCCTCTTCGTGGGTGACCCGGTACCCGAGGTGCTGCCACCAGGGAAGTGACTTCCAGGCCACGCCTTCTGCGTTCCGGCTCGTGCCAGCAGTGACTGCCTGCTTTCCTGCTGCTCTGGCTCGCTCTTCGACTGACTGCACCAGCATCGTGCCGATCCCTTTGCCCTGAAGCTCGAGCGGAACGTCGATGTTGACCAGTTCGAGTTCGCGTCCTCTGTCCTCGACGGTCACGCAGCCCACGATCCGCCCGCCCACTTCGGCAACCAGCACCTCCTCCCCCTGCACGAGGTTGGGGTCGCGCCAGGCCGACAGAAGCGCTGAGGTGTCATGGAAGGGCGAGCCCATGCGTCCTCCGAATCCGGCGTCTTCGCCGGGAAGGATGGAGGAGTTCGACACCCACACGATCCCGGGAGCATCCGCTCTGATCGCTGGGCGGACATGAGCATCGCCAGCCCTCACCTGGTTCAACTGGATGCTCCTCTCGGCTGGCCACCACGCCATCTTGGTGGCATACCCCGCCATTCGCACGGTGATCGGCGGGTCCGACTGGATGAATCACCTGTGGCATAGACCTTCTCCCTACCATGGGTAACCGGCACGGCCCTGTAACTGCCGCTGCGCCATTGACCAGGCAGAACACGAGCTCAGGAGAGCTGACGCCAGCCGTACCCGGCAGTCCCTAGCTGGGTTTTGCCCCCTGATCTGCCCCACATGATCGTTACTGCTGGGCCGGTCGCCAACGCCATCTAGCCGAAGCCGCCTATGCACCTTCGCGTACTTGTTCCGCCGAGCGATCACCGTGTAGATCAGGCCGACCGTCAGGACTCACCCGCCGTCACTTCCTGAGCCGGTAGCCCATGAGCGTCGCGGACGAGGATTGGCGCACGCTGAGGTGCTCGAGCTCCAGATCCTTCATCAACCGTCGATAGGCGCTTGCCCGCGCCGAGGATCATCGCCTCGGCGCAGCGTGTGTCGCCTTCACGCCTGAGACCGGCGAATGCAGGAGCCTTGTGTTGGTTGCCGCCGACAACCATCGACCAATCCGCCAGAGCGATGCGAGCATGCGGGCCGTGGGTGCACGGCCGTGCGGAAAGCCGCCTGGCCGGGTGAGGGCGTGGCAGGCTGTGGTTAGCCAAAAGCACAGCCAGGTGAGGTGCTGATGCCAATCGTGCGCCGTGAGGACCGCCCCGTGCTGGTGCGCGAGCCCGGGCTGCCGACGCTGCAGCGCCTAGTGGACCGGGCTGGCGGCTCGGAGGCCGTGACCGTCCTGGTCAACGTCTTCACCAGCGGCGAAACGGTCCCCGGGCATACCCACGAGGTCGAAGAGGTGCTGCTGGTCACCGCTGGCGAATGCACCGTCACCATCGATGGCCGGCCGGGCATCGCCCGGGCGGGTGACGCGGTGATCGTCCCACCGGGAACTCGTCACGCCATCAAGCACGACAGCGACCAGCCATGCCAGGTGATCGCTGTTCTTGCCTCTCCCGACGCGCAGATCGGCACCGCGACGTAGCAGGATCTCGCACCGGCCGGGCCAGCGGGCGCCAGCATCCGGTCTTTCTATGCCGCGGCGCGGTTGCTTGCGGCTCCCATGGGACCTGGGAGGACGACGGTGCTCCGCTAGTGGTGAGGCGACGCCAGAACGGGAGTATCTGTGCGCAGGTGCCGTGCCGTGGCGGCCCAGGTGCCAGCGCAAAATCCGGCGCCCGGGACTGGGAGGGCGACGGGCCGGCCTTACGCCAGGTGATCGTCTTGGGGTATCCCAGGGGTGCGCATCCCCATCTGGGCGGCTGTGGTCGCTGGCCGGGTCATCGGCACCGCCGAACGGTTCGGTTCGGGGTAAGCGGCGGTGCCGGGCCGCGTTGCCGGAGAGGGGCATCAGATGAGCGCCTTCACCGTGGAGCTGGACAATCACCCGGGCGAGCTGGCCCGCCTGTGCGAGGCCCTGGCCAGCGGCGGCGTCAACCTGCTGCTGTGCGCGACAACGCAGGGCAGCAGCGGCATTGTCGCGTTCATCGCTGACGACGAGGCGGCCGCCCAGGCGGTGCTGGACGGGGCAGGCATCGAGTACCTGCTGCGGCCCGCGCTGACCGTCAGGATGGCGAACCTGCCTGGCGCGGGCGCGGCGGCCTTCCGCAAGCTCGCTGAGGCCGGCATCAACGTGGAACTGCTCTTGCCGGTCCGCGTCTCCGATGAAGAGTTCTTCGCCGTGATCTGTGCTGACGACCCGGCCGCGGCCGAGAGGACGCTGGGCGGCCAGGTCATCACCAGGTAAGGCCCTGGGCTCGCCCGCCGCCGCGCCGAGGCTGGCGGGACGTACTTCTGTAACCGCCGATATGACCGGCCAACTGGCCTGGCCGCTTGATCGCCCGCTCGTACCCGAACTGGACGATCTGCTTGGGCGGCGACCTGTGGAACGCTCGCACATGCCGTGAACCGCCCTAGGTGAGTCCGGAGCCTCCGGAAACCCCGGGACGGGTTCAGTGACGTCTGCGCCGAGGATCGCGGCGATCTTGACCGCGTACACCCCACGCCTCTAGCCCCGCCCTGGACGAGGACGCGTTCGCCCGGCTGGAGGCCGACGTGGTCTGTTGGTGCTTGCCAGGCCGAGAGCGCGGCCAGGAGCAGCAACGCGGTCTGCGCGTTGGTCACCGAGCGCGGCCGGTCCGCCAGGTCGCGGCCCAATTCATGTTGCTCAGTGCCAGCAACGGACGTCCAGAACGACGGTCAGATGACGGTCGGGTGATCTTGGGGGCGGTCCGGGCCGGTCAGAAACTACGGCTTGACCTGCTGTTTTGTTGAGCCCCCTTACGGAATCGAACCGTAGACCTTCTCCTTACCATGGAGACGCTCTGCCGACTGAGCTAAGGGGGCGCCGGTATCTGCTTCGTACGTTCGCGTACGTGCTTACCGTGCCAGGCGAGCATACACGAACTGCAGTGGTCACGCGTCTGGGGTGGGGGCGGCAGGACCCGCCGCCGCGCGGAACGCGCCCAGCACGACTGGCCACGCAGCCGACAGCGGGTCGATGAGCTCGAAATGCCCGCACCGGGGCAGCACCTCGCAACTCACCGCACCACCACCGGCAGCCGCAGCGTCCCGCGCAAAGTCCACGCTCATCTGGCTGGGCACCACCCCATCGTCCGCACCATGCACCAGCCCCACCGGCACAGGCACCGGCAGGAGACGCGCGGGATCGGCAGCCTCGTACCGCTCCGGATACCGCCGCGGCCCACCGCCCATCAGCGCCTGCGCCGCGCCGCGCCCCAGTCGCTGCCGCGCGCACGACGTCAGGTCGCTCACCGCAGCCAGCCCCACCACACCACTAACCAGTGCAGCCGCCACCGCCCACGGCGAACCCTCAGGCAATCCAGCCCGCGCCGCCGCCCACAGCGCCAGATGACCACCCGCCGAATGCCCGCCCAGCACCACCGCGCCCGGCGGCGGCCCGGGCACCAGCCCCGGCAGGACGTCAACCGCCAGCGCCACGTCATCGAACGTCCCCGGCCAGCCGCCGCCCGCCTGACCCGTCCGCCGGTACTCCGGCAGCACGACCGCGTACCCCGCCGCGGCCAGCGCCACCGCCAGCGGCCGGGCATGCACGCGATCGTAGGCAGCCCGCCAGAACCCGCCGTGCAGGAACACGATCAGCGCCGCCCCGCCCAGGCCCCCGGCGGGATACCAGAAGTCAGCGACCTGCTCCGCCCCGTCGCCGTACCGCAGAACCCGGTCCGGCGCGGGCGCCGTCCTCCCCAGAATGTCGTCCCGGTCCATGCCCCTCCCTGAGCCACAGCGTGACCTGCGGCGGCGCCAGATGAACGCCGGGGCCCCCGTTTCCGTGTCCTGATTGGGCCGGGAAGCGGCCGGAAAGCGATGTGTCGTCGCCTGACAGCGGGGAATGCCCACTTGCGTGGTGAGCATAGTCTGACTACTAGAGGTGACGAGGGAAGCCCTGACGGGACGCCGAACGGGACGAGGCCGATATTGTGTTGACCACCCGGCGAGGAACTGGCCTGGGTGCACTGGCGGGGGCGAGTGTGCTGTCAGCAGGCGTTTTCGGCATTTTTGCCGTCAATACGCCCGCTAGCGCGGCAGACGCCCCGGCGGCGAAATGCGGCCACCGGCCGAAGGCCGCGGTGCTCGCCGCCGCTCATCAGAACTCCCCGGGTTCGTCACGCTCGGTAACACCCAGTCCGCCCTCGCCGAGCAGCAGCGCGGGCACCGTAGCAGCCACCCCGAGCGACCCCTCGCCGTCGGGCCACAGCGTCGGATCCCGCCCCGACGTCGCCGGCTGCCCCGTCGCCGAGCGGCAACAGCCCGACGCCGACGAAGAAGCCGACCCCCACCAAGTCGCCGACGCCGACCAAGAGCCCCACCCCGACCAAGTCGCCGACGCCCACGAAGAGCCCTACGCCGACGAAGAGCCCTACGCCGACGAAGTCGCCGAGCCCGACCCCGGGGACCGCGCAGCTCTGCGTGTCCGTCCAGCCGTTCGGCAAGTCCGCCGCCAAGGTCCGGCCGGGCCAGACCGCGACCTACATCGTCTGGGTGTGGACCACCGGCGCCGACGCGAAGAACGTCACCGTCGACCTGTCGACCGGCGACAGCAAGATCAGGCGGACCAGCGCGCCCAGCTTCTCGGTCTGCCCGGACGCCTCGGGGACCCGCTGCACGCTCGGCACGCTGCCGAAAGATCAGGCCGATGAGCTCCAGGCCCGGATCTCGGTCTGGAAGATCGCCGGGACCGGCAAGAACCTGACGCTGACCGCCACGGCGAGGGCCAAGGACGCCAAGCCGTTCAAGGCCAACGGCGACGTGGCCGTGGTGGCCGCACCGACGCCCACGCCGTCCGACCCGCCGCCCGGCGACGGTGGCGGCCTGCCGCCGCCTCCCTCGCTGCCCGTGCTGCCGCCCGACCCGGCTCCCATCGCCGGCGCGTCCGACCCGGCCGGCCTGTTCCCGACCGTCACGCCATCGCCAGCCAGCGCGGCCGCGTCCGGCAACGCCGCGGCGCACCACGCCAAGGCCCGCGCCACCTCCGCGGGCAGCACGCTGCCGCTGAATACCCGCCTCATCGGCGGCCAGCTGGCCGGCCTGGTCATCCTCGCCGCGGCCATCGCGATCGCCGTCACCCGCCTGTCGTTCCGCCCGCAGCGCCCGGACAGCACGCCGGACGACGACTAACCGCCGGCCCGCCGCGGGCCGCCGGCGCCGGCGCGGACCGCACTGCGAATCTGCCCGGCCGTACTCCGGCAGATGCCAATGATGGATTACGCATTCGTTCACCGCTGGCCACACCCTCAGGGCTAGCCGGGCGGGCGGCACCACCGCCAGACGGAACGAGAATCCCGCCGGGCCAGCCGTGACCAGCTCCGGCACCCGGCCACTAGACGCCGGGGCCGGGCCTGGCGCCGGGGCCGGCTACTTGCGGTGCTCGATCTCCGGGCGGGCCGTGCGCAGTTCGTTAGCCAGGTCGGTCACGCTCAGCGTCGCCGACGCGATCACGCCAAACGTGTCGTTGTCCGCCCACGCGCACTCCGCCACCCCGCCGGGGACGCGGGGCCGGCAGGCCGCGCTGCCGCCGAGCGAACCCGGGTCGACACGCTGTGCCCCGGCGGACTGGCCGGTGAAGCTGTCGATGAAGCCCCCGTCCGAGGTGCCGGTCAGGTTGCCGCCGATGAACAGGATGATCTGCGGGTTGGCCTGCGCGGCCGGGCCGGTGCGGTCCTGGTAGACCGCGTAGACCACGTTCTTCGCCTCGCCCGCGCTCTTGGCCACTATCTGCTTCTGCAGCGCCGCGGCGTCCATCTTCTTGGCCAGCCCCGGCTGCTTGGTATACGAACCGATCTGGTTCGGGATCACCAGCGTGTGCGGCACGCCCGACGACGGCAGCGCGATGAATGCGATCCCCCCGGCGGCGAGCACGAGGCACCCGGCGCCGGCCCAGACGACCGGCCGGCTGAGCTTGCCGCGGCGCTTGGGCGCGGCCGCCGGGCCGGCCGGCGACGTCTTGGCCTTGCTTCCCTTGCCCTTGCCCCCGGGCTTGGCCGCGGGCGCCGGGCGGGGCGCCGTAGCGGGCTTGACAGCCGTACCGGCCCGCCCGGCGGGCGCGGTCTGGGTCGCCTGGGCGGCCCGGGCTCCCGCCACGGCAGGCTCACGATCGCGGCCAGGCCCATCCTGACGGGACGGTGCAGCCGAACCCGGGCCGGGCTGCGCACCCGGCCGGTCCTGGACGGCCGTCCCTGACCGCGACGCGGACCCGCCCGTCCGGCCGGACGGCACGAGTTCGGGCTGACCGGACCGGCCCGGTCGCGGCGAACGGCCAGCGGCCCCACCGTCAGACGGGGCGCCGTCAGCCCCCGGCCGCGGCGAGCGTCCAGCGTCCCGGCCGCGCGGATCGGCACTCCCTGGCCGGCCGTCGGCGGCCCAGGACCCGGGACCTGCGCCGGGCACGGCCCCCGGCGGAGCCACGCTGGGCGCGGCCGCCGCGGCCTGGGCGGCGCGGCGCGCAGCCCGGCCGGACGGGGCCTTAGCGGCCTTGGCCGCCTTCTTGCCGTCCTTGCCGGCCTTCTTGTCCCGCTTCTTGCCGCCGGCCACCGAGTCGGCGCCCGGCGGGTTGTCCGTCTGCGGCCCGTCCCAGCCTCCCGCGGGCGGCGGGCCCCAGCCGGACGGTGAGCCCGGTTCCCCGCGCTCACCGGCGGCGCCGGGCCCGGTGCCCGCGCCAGAGCCGCCGCGGGGGGCGCGCCCCGCCGGCGGGCGCCCGTCACGCGGACCGGCCGGGCCCGCCGGGGCGCGGAACCCCGCCGGTGCGGCGCCGGCCGGAGCGTCCCGGTCCCCGGCGTAGTCACCATTCGGATCGCCCCACGGCTGCGGCGGCGCGAACCCCGGCGGCTCGTCCCAGCCGGGCGTGCCGCCAGCCCTCGACCCAGGCCGGTCATGCGGCGCGGTCCGCCCAAAGCCATTCACGTCGCCCGGTGCGCCAAGGTCCCCCGTCGCGAAGCCCGGCGCCCCGGCCGTCGGCGCGGAACCGGCCGCCCCGCCGGAGCCCCACGCGGCGCCGGGCTCCCCCGGCCGGCCGTAACCGTTCTGATGATCCGGCCAGGCCCCAGACGAGCCATCGCCGCCGAACCCGGCCGCCCCGCCAAAGCCAGCCGCCTGCCCCCGGGCGAGACGCCCGCGCGCAGCGTCCGCCTCCGGCGAGCCGAACCCGGCCCGCCCGCCCTGCGGCGCGTCCCAGTCACCGGCACCCGCGGACCGGCGCCCGCCGGAGGTGTCCCAGCCCGCCTCGGGCGACGTGTCCCACGAGCCATAGCCATCGCCCGCGGCGTGACCGCCGATCCGCCCGCCCTGCGGCGCATCCCAGTCACCGGCGCCCGCGAACGGGCGGCCATCAGACGTGCCCGGCCAGCCCGCCTCGGGCGACGTATCCCACGAGCTGTAACCGCTGGCCGCGGCGTGCCCGCTGGCCGGCGCATCCCAGTCAGCGTGAACGTCGAACGCAGCGGTCCCGCCCAGGTCCTGAGCGGCGCCAGCCGCCCGGCGCCCGTCCGGCCAGCCCGCGCCGGGCGGCCCATGGCCGTTGGCCGCGGCCCGCCCGCCAGACGCGTCAGGCCAGCCCGCCTCGGGCGAGACGCCCCGCGAACCCTGGCCGCCGAAATCCTGAGCCGAGCCAGACGGCCGGCGCCCGCCGGGCGCATCCGTCCAGCCTGCGCCGGGCGACGTGTCCCACGAACCAAAGCCGTCGGCCGCCGCCTGCCCGCCAGAGCTTCCGGGCCAGCCCGCCTCGGGGGACGCTGGCCCGGCGGGCCGGCCGCCTGCGGCCGGGTCCCAGTCCGCCGGGACGTCGTACGCCGCCGTCCCGCCGAAGTCCTGGGCGGGGCTTGCCGGCCGGCGCCCATCAGGCGCGGCCTGCCCGCCGAGGGGCGCGTCCCAGTCCCGGCCGGGCGTGCCCATCGACCCGGGAGCCTCGAATGCGGCCGGGCCGCCGAAGCCCTGAGCCGGGTCGGCCGAGCGGCGGCCGCGGGCTGCACCAGGCCGGTCAGCCTGGGGCGAGCCGAGGTCCTGCGCCGGGCCCGCGGACCGGCGCTCGCCCGGGGCGTCCGGCGAGCCAGCCGTACCGGCGTCGGGCGACCCGCCAGAGTCAGCCGCCCGCCGCCGGGCTCGACGGCCGCGCTTGGTTTCGGGCCGGTCCGTCCCGGAGGAGCCGTTGCCGTGCGCCGGCTGGCCCCCGCGCAGGGTGCTGAACCAGTCGCCGTCAGGTGCGCCGAAGTCCTGGCCCGACCCCGCGGACCAGCCATCGCTCTCGCCAGCGGAGCCGTCGCCGGAGTCAGCCGCCCGCCGCGAGAAGCGGCGTCCACGCTGAGCGTCAGGGGCCTCGGTCGCGCCGAAATCCTGAGCCGGGCCGCCAGTCCGGTCACCGTTGGCGCCGGACCAGCCTTCAGCTACGGAGCCACTGTCCTTGGCCGCCCGCCGCGAAGAACGCCGGCCACGCGGGGCGTCAGACTGGCCGGCTCCGGGCGCGCCGAAGTCCTGAGCCGGGCTGCCGGGCGAGCCGGGGACATCGAAAGCGGCGGCCGCGCCTGGGTCCTGAGCCGAGCCGAGCCAGTCGGCAATGGAGCCGCTGTCCTCGTCCCCCCGCCACGAGGAACGCCGGCCACGGGGAGCGTCGGGCTGACCGTCCGCGGACGAGCCAGGGACGTCAAAGGCGGCAGTCGCGTCAAAGTCCCGAGCCGAGCCGCCATCGGCGCCAGGCCAGCCGGCCGCCGGCGAGGCGGCCGCGGAATCATTGGCCTCGGGCGCCCGCCACGAGGAACGCCGGCCACGCGGAGCGTCGGCAGACGAGCCGGGGACGTCGAAGGCCCCAGTCGCGCCAAAGTCCTGAGCCGAGCCGCCGAGCTGGCCACCATCGGCGCCGGGCCAGCCTTCGCCGGGCGAGCCGGGGACATCGAAAGCGGTGGCCGCGCCTGGGTCCTGAGCCGAGCCGAGCCAGTCGGCAATGGAGCCGCTGTCCTCGTCCCCCCGCCACGAGGAACGCCGGCCACGGGGAGCGTCAGACTGACCAGCCGCGGACGAGCCAGGAACATCGAAGGGCCCGGTCGCGCCAAAGTCCTGAGCCGGATCGCCAGGCCGGCCACCATCGGCGCCAGGCCACTCGCTGGGTGAGGCAGCCGCGGAGCCACGGCCGGGAGCAGCGGCCGCACCCGGGTCCTGAGCCGAGCCGAGCCAGTCAGCAATGGAGCCGCTGTCCTCGTCCCCCCGCCACGACGAACGCCGGCCGCGGGGAGCGTCGGGCTGACCGTCCGCAGACGAGCCAGGGACGTCAAAGGCGGCAGTCGCGCCAAAGTCCGTCGCGCCAAAGTCCTGAGCCGGATCGCCAGGCCGGCCACCATCGGCGCCAGGCCACTCGCTGGGTGAGGCAGCCGCGGAGCCACGGCCGGGAGCGGTGGCCGCGCCTGGGTCCTGAGCCGAGCCGAGCCAGTCAGCAATGGAGCCGCTGTCCTCGTCCCCCCGCCACGACGAACGCCGGCCGCGCGGGGCGTCGGACTGACCAGCCGCGGACGAACCGGGCACATCGAAGGCCCCGGTCGCGCCGGAATCCTGAGCCGGGCTGCCGGGCCAGCCCTGGCGCCCGGGCGATCCCGGCATGTCGAAAGCGGCGGTCGCACCGGAATCCTGAGCCCAGCCGGCAGGCCGGCCGCCCTCGGCGGTGTGCCTGGATGCGGGGGCGCCGGGCCAGTCGGTGGCCTGGCTGGCGGGCCAGGCGCCAGGCGAGGTGTCGGCGCTGGGCGCAGTGCCGGAGGGCCATTCCGTGTTGGCGGGCGTCGACCAGATGGCGTCGGGCGCCTCGCCGCTGATCCCGGTGGAGCCGCCGGAGGGCCAGCCACTGGCGCCGTCTTGGCGGTCCCGGGTGCCTGAGCCGGCGAAACCCTGCGGGCCGGTGGGGGCATCGGGCAGGCCGAAGCCGCGGTCCTCGCCGAAGGGGCCGGGCGGGAGATGGCCGGACGGCGACGGGGGCCCGGGTGCCGCCGGGGGCTGGAACGCCGCCGGCGCCTGCGGGGCCGGCGGCTGGAACGCCGTTATCTCGCCTATCTCACGGGCCGGGCCCGGGCCGTAGCCGGACGGCGAACTGACCGTGCCGCCCGGGCCGGCGAACCCGGTCCCCGCCGGGGCGCCGGGGTCGCTGTCTGGCTCGGGCCTGGCCCGGCGGCCGCGACGTGCCCCTGGCTTCTGGTCGCGCTCCCCGCGGGATCGCCGGGACAGCCGCGACGACCGTTCGTCCCCCGCCTCGTCCTCGCCGGGCCAGTTGGCGCCGCTGGCCGCCGGGCCGCTGCCACTCAGGTAGCGGTACCAGCCCATCCCGTCGTCGCCGTCGCCATTACCGGCGGGCGAACCGCCGGGCTCGCCCCGGCTGCCGCTCCCCACCGTGCCGTGGGCCGGCCGGGCGGGGGCGGCCGGCACTGCCGCGGGGCTGGACGGCGTGACGTCGCTGGCGACCGGGGCGCCGTACCACGATCCGGCTCCGTCAGCCTGGCCAGACCCGGCCCCGCTGGAGCCTGTCCCGGCCGCATAGGGATCAGCGGCGTAGGGATCAGCGGCCCCGCTGGAGCGGGAGCTGTCCGGCCATGAACTGGATGTCCCGGGCGCATAGGGGTCGGTGTAGCGCCGGCCGGCCCGCCGTAGCCAGCCGCTCCCCCGTGACCCTGCTGCCCGTGACCCTGCTGCCCGTGGGTCTGCTGCTCCTCGGGCCAGGAATCAACAGCAGGCCAGGCGCCGCTGTCGGCCGTCCGGGCCGTCCCGGCAGACCAGCTGCCGTCCGCCCCCGCCTGCTCGCCAGCTCCCGACGGCCAGCCGTGGTCGGCTGGCCACGCGTCGTCGTTCGGCGCGCCCGGCCAGCCCATTTCCTGCTGGTCTTGCGGCCAGACTCGGCTCATAAGCGGTAGTCACTCCTGACGTTGAGCGGCGGCGTCGGGTGCCCGGACCTCTGCCATCATGCGCTACGGGTCGCGCCGCCCGCAGAGCTTCGCCGCGATGACTACAGCTGGTAGATGACGAAATACGTAACGCATCCAAGGCCCGCGGGACGGTTTACCGGGCCGTTCCCGGTTAGCACCGGAAATACCCGGAACGCCAAATAACGCCAAACCTGCCTGCCTGGCCGGCCGCCTCCCCGGACAGCCCCGCTGACCAGCAGCGGACTGTGCAGCCCGCATATCCGGGCAGTGCCGGCGCGCGGCGGAATGGGAGGTAAGAATGACCTGGATCGCCCCTGATGTGGTGCGGGCAGAGGAGCCGTTCATCGCCGGCGAGCGGACCATGCTGGCGGGCTGGCTCGGCTTCCACCGCGCCACGCTGCGTTCCGGCGGCACATGAACGGCGAGGACGCCGGGTACCTGTACTGGCGGCACGACGCACCGGAAGCCGCATTCGAGGAGACCGGCCCGTCCACCGCGGCCGATGATTACGCCTCGCTGATGATGGAATAGGAACTTTCCCGGCTGGCGATCGCCGGCCATTCGCTGGACGGCACCTTTGTCACCGAACGCGGCAGCGAGATATCCCTGCGCTGGGTTTGCGTCCATATGATCGAGGAATACGCCGCCATAACGGCCACGCCGGCCTGCTGCGTGAGCTCGTGGACGGCACCACCGGCTTCTGACCAGCCCGCGGCCGCCCGTAGCGAGCCAGCTAGCACAGAATATGATCGCTCCACCCCGGCATCGCGGCGGTGCCGTGTCAGGAGAGGAGCCCGGCCGGATGGCACATGAGGTCAAGGGAGTGATCGCCCGCGGCAAAGGCGCTGAGGTCGAGGTCACCACGGTCGTGGTGCCCGATCCCGGCCCCGGCGAGGCGCTGGTCCGGATAGAGGCCTGCGGGGTCTGCCACACCGACCTGCACTACCGCGAGGGCGGCATCGGCGAGGATTTCCCGTACCTGCTCGGCCACGAGGCGGCCGGCCGGGTCGAGGCGATCGGCGAGAACGTCACCGGCCTGGCCCCCGGTGACTTCGTGATCCTGAACTGGCGCGCGGTCTGCGGCGAGTGCCGGGCCTGCCGCCGCGGCCGCCCCTGGTACTGCTTTGCCACGCACAACGCGCAGCAGAAGATGACGCTGACCGACGGCACCGTGCTGTCCCCGGCGCTCGGCATCGGCGCGTTCACCGAGCTCACGCTGGTCGCCGCGGGCCAGTGCACGAAGGTCGACGAGCGGATCAAGCCCGAGGTCGCGGGGCTGCTCGGGTGCGGCGTGATGGCCGGCCTCGGCGCCGCGCTGAACACCGCCGGGGTGACCCGCGGCGACTCGGTCGCGGTCATCGGCTGCGGCGGCGTGGGTGACGCGGCCGTGCTCGGCGCGAACCTGGCCGGGGCGCGGAAGATCATCGCGGTCGACGTGGACCCGGGCAAGCTGGAGTGGGCCCGCGGGTTCGGCGCCACCGACGTCGTGAACTCGCGGGAGACCGACCCGGTCGAGGCGATCCGCGAGCTGACCGAGGGCAACGGGGCCGACGTGGTGATCGAGGCGGTCGGCCGCCCGGAGACCTACACGCAGGCGTTCTACGCCCGGGACCTGGCCGGCACGGTCGTGCTGGTCGGCGTGCCGACCCCGGACATGCGTCTTGACCTGCCGCTGCTGGACTTCTTCGGCCGCGGCGGCGCGCTGAAGTCGTCCTGGTACGGCGACTGCCTGCCGACCCGCGACTTCCCCATGCTGGTCGACCTGCATCTGCAGGGCCGGCTGCCGCTGGAGAAGTTCGTGTCCGAGACCATCACGCTCGACGAGGTCGAGGCCGCGTTCGCGAAGATGCACCGCGGGGAGGTGCTGCGGTCCGTGGTGCTGGTGTGACCACGGGGACGCGCTCCGCCGCTCCTGACCCGGCCGGCTCCGCGGCCCGTGGCCCGGCCGGGACGAGGATCGCCATGTGGTCGGGACCGCGCACGGTCTCGACCGCGCTCATGCGCGCCTGGGAGAACCGCCCGGACACGGTCGTCACCGACGAGCCGCTGTATGCGTTTTATCTGCAACGGACGGGGCTGGCCCACCCGGGCCGGGAGGAAATCCTCGCGAGCATGAGTGACGCATGGCCCACCGTGCTCGCCGACCTCGGCCAGGCGCCGCTGCCGCCAGGGAAGAGCATCTGGTACGTCAAGCACATGACGCACCACCTGCTGCCCGAGGTGGACCGCGGCGCGCTGGCCGGGATGCGGCACGCGTTCCTGATCCGGGACCCGCGGGCGCTGCTCGCCTCCTACGCCCGGGTCCGGGACCAGCCCACGCTGGCCGACCTCGGGCTCGAGCAGCAGGCCGGCATCTTCCGCGCGTTCGGCGGGCCGGTGATCGACTCCACCGACCTGCTGAAGCAGCCCGGGCCCATGCTCCGCGCCCTGTGCGCGGCGCTGGATGTGCCGTTCCACCCCGGCATGCTGTCCTGGCCCGCCGGGCCGCGGGACACCGACGGGGTGTGGGCGCCGTACTGGTACGACGGGGTCCGCGCGTCGACCGGGTTCGGCCCGTACCGGGAGAAGCCCGCGGACCTGCCCGCTGAGCTCGAGCCGCTGGCGCAGCGCTGCCGGCCGTTCTACGAGGAACTGCACGCCCACCGCATCACGCCCTGACCGAATGAGGCACAGACCAGGGAGGCCCGCCGCATGCTTCAGACCTTCGACGAGCGCAACCGCGACCTGATCGTCAGCGTGGGCGGCCGGCTCACGCACCGCGACCAGGCGGCGGTCAGCCCGTTCGACTCCGCGGTGCAGGGCGGCGACGCGGTCTGGGAGGGCCTGCGCCTGCACGAGGGCCGGATCTTCCGGCTGGACGAGCACCTGGCCCGGCTGAGACGCTCCGCCCAGGCGCTGGCCTTCACGCAGATCCCGACGGACGAGGAGATCACCGCGGAGATCCGGCGCACGCTGGCGGCCAACCAGATGACCGACGGCGTGCACATCCGGCTGACGCTGACCCGCGGGGTGAAGATCACCAGCGGCATGGACCCGCGGCTGAACACGGCCGGCCCCACGCTGATCGTGCTGCCCGAGTTCAAGAACCCGGTCTACGACAAGTCCGGGATCACGCTGATCACCTCCAGCGTGCGGCGCACCCCGCCGGACTCGCTGGACCCGAAGATCCACCACAACAACCTGCTGACCTCGATCCTGGCCAAGATCGAGGCCAACCACGCGGGCGCCGACGACGCGGTCATGCTCGACCACCGCGGGTTCGTCGCGGAGACCAACGCGACGCACATCTTCTTCGTGGCCGGCGGGGTGCTGCACACGCCGACCACCGCGGCCTGCCCGGAGGGCATCACCCGGGCCGTGGTGCTGGAACTGGCCGCGGACGCCGGGATCGGGGCCGCGGCGGGCGACTACAGCCTGACCCAGCTGTACAGCGCGCAGGAGATGTTCGTGACCGGCACCATGGGCGGCATCGCCCCGGTCATCAGCCTGGACGGCCGGACCATCGGCACCGGCGAACCCGGCCCGGTCACCCTCACCCTGACCGGCCTGCTGGCCAAGCTAACCGCCACAACCGGAACCCCGGTCACCTGACCCCGGCGAAAGCGATCGATGTTACGTCGCTTATCTAAGTAGCTAAGCGACGTTACATCGATAAGAAACAGAGCCGGGCAGAATGGGCGTTATGTCGTCTCAGCAGGCCATCCCCGCGTTCCCGCTTGGCGGCGGGGTCAGCATCCCGGCGATCGGGCTCGGCACCTACGCGCTCCGCGGCCGGCGCGGCTACCAGGCCATGCGGACCGCGCTGGACCTCGGCTACCGGCACCTGGACACCGCGACCATGTACCGGAACGAGGCCGAGGTGGGCCGGGCCGTGGCCGACTCCGGCCTGCCCCGCGAGGACGTGTTCGTCACCACCAAGATGCTGGCCAGCGCGGCCGGGCGGGAACGGCAGAGCCTGGACACCAGCCTGCGCGAGCTCAGGCTGGACTACGTGGACCTGTGGCTGATCCACTGGCCGCCGGCCGCGTCCGCCCTGGTCAGCGCGTGGCGGGCGGTTCTGGACGCGCGCGACGCCGGGCTGGCCCGCGCCGTTGGGGTGAGCAACTTCTCGCTGGCCCAGCTCGACGTGGTGACCCGGGCCACCGGGCAGGCGCCGTCGATCAACCAGGTCGACTGGAGCCCGTCCCGGCACGACGAGACGTTCCTGGCCGGCCTGCGGGAACGCGGTGTCGTGGCCGAGGGGTACAGCCCGCTGAAGGGCAGCAACCTGCGGAACCCGGTCCTGCGCCGGATCGCGGACCGGCACCAGGTCACCCCGGCGCAGGTGGTGCTGCGGTGGCACCTGGAGCACGAGATCGTGATCATCCCCAAGAGCGGCGACCCTGGCCGGCAGGCGGCCAACCTGGACCTGGCCGGGTTCACCCTGGACAAGGCCGAGGTCGCGGAGGTCGACGGCCTGAGCCGGTCGTGATCCCCCGGTCTGCTCAGCTGAACCGGTAGGTATGCCAGCGGATCGGGGCGGCGGTCATCCGGACCTCCGCCGGGTCGCCCTTGGTCCTGGTCAGCCAGTCGCGGGCCTGATCGATCGCCCGGGCCAGCCTGCTCTCCTCGATCGGCCAGGTCCACGAGTACGTGTTCCGCCCGGCCGCCTTCAGGTAATCCGAGGCCGGCCACGTCGCCCCGCTGTCGATCTCCGGCAGGTGCCGGACCTGCGCCCCGCGCGCGGACAGGTACTCATCCAGCACGCTCAGGTCGTCCAGGCCCACCGCGCCGCGGCCCGGCTCGATGCCCGCCGCCAGCTCGATCTGCCGCTGGATCTCCGCGCCGATCCCGGTCGGGCGGCCGCCGCGGGCCGCCAGCAGCAGCCCGCCGGGCCGCAGCGCCCGCCGGGCCTCGGCCACCGCAGCCTGCCAGTCCGGGATCAGGTGCAGCACGTGGCAGCAGATCACGGCCCCGGCTGACTGGTCGGCGATCGGCAGCTGGAGCGCCGACCCGCGCAACGCGATCACCCGCGACTTCTTGCTGGCCAGCACGGCCAGCATGGGCGCGGACAGGTCCACGCCGACAACCCGGAACCCGGCCTCGGCCAGCGGGACCGCGATCCGCCCGGTGCCCACGCCGACCTCGAGCAGCGGCGCGGCGGTGCCGGCCAGCGCCCCGGCCAGCAGCCGGGTCTGCGCCGCGGCCGTGGAGGGCGGCAGCCCCCGGGTCCGGTCGTAGTAGCCCGCCGCACGGTCAAAGACCACCGAGTCGTCCGCCACACAGAACATCCTGGCAGTGCTAGCCGCTCGCTGTGCTAGCGGCTCGCGCCAGGCCGCCCTGTAGCCGCGCTGCCTTCCCTCCTCGCTCCCTCGGCGCTCCTCCGTCGCGCCTCATCGCTCGTCGGGAAACAGCGCCGCGGCCCGCCGCGAGCCAGTACTGCTGGCTCCGCCGGCATAATGGGCCGGTGCAGCGGGTCTCGGTGGTGGGCAACAGCGGCTCGGGCAAGACCACGCTGGCGGCCGCGCTCGGCCGCGCGATGGGGGTTCCGCACCTGGAGCTGGACAGCGTCTTCCACCAGCCGGACTGGGAGCCGCTGGACCGGGACGAGTTCCGCCGCCGGGTCGGCGAGTACGTCGCCGCCGACCGCTGGGTGGTGGACGGCAACTACTCCTCGGTGCGGGACCTGGTCTGGGGCCGCGCCGACACCGTGGTCTGGCTGGACCTGTCCCGCTCGCCGGGTGATGCGCCAGATCCTGTGGCGCACGATCCGCCGCGCCGCGCTGCGCAAGGAACTGTGGAACGGCAACCGCGAGCGCTGGGCCAACCTGTTCACCGCGGACCCGCAGGAGTCGGTCGTCGCCTGGGCCTGGACCCGGCACCGCGTCTACCGGGAGCGCTACCAGGCGGCCAGCCGCGACCCGGCCAACGCGCACCTGAATTTCGTCCGGGTGCGGTCCCCCCGCGAGCGGACGGCCCTGCTCCGGCGCGCCCGGGAGCAGTCGTTACCCGGCTCAGCCGGGCAGCGACATGCGCAGGGCGAGGATCCGGCGGACCGAGTCGCGGAACTTCGTGCGGTTCAGGCTGCCGGCGCGGTAGGCGCCGGTCAGGGCGGTGACCGCGGCCTCGCCCTGGGACGGGTTCTGCACCGAGCAGAGCAGCAGGTCCATGCCCGCGGCCGCGGCCATCACCGCGCGCTGGGCCGTGCCGCCGTACGCCCGCAGGGCGCCGGCCTCCAGCGCGTCGGTGATCGTCACGCCGGTGTAGCCGAGCCGCTTGCGGAGCTCGCCCTGGACCACGACGGAGGCCAGGCCGGCCGGGCGCCGGGTGCCCAGCGACGGGTAGGACGCCCAGGAGACCATGATCAGCTTGGTGCCGGCCGCGATCGCCTGGCGGTAAGGCAGCTCGTCGACGCTGCGGATCTGGTTCCTGGACAGGTTCAGCGTGACCGGCCGGAGGTCGGTGTTCTCTGACCGGGCGGCCGCGCCGAGGCCGGGGAAGTGCTTGGCCGTCGCGGCCACGCCCTTGCCCTGCTGCGCCTGGATGAAGCCCGCGCCGAGCTGGGACACGATGGCCGGATCGCGGCTGTAGGACCGGCCGAACTGGTCGATGAAGTTGCCCGCCTTGCGGTACACGTCCAGCACCGGGGCGAGGTTGACGTTCAGGCCCGCGCTGCGCAGGTTGGCCGCGGCGACCAGGCCGGCGTTGCGGGCCGCGTGCGACGGGTGGGCCGACAGGCCGATCTGCTTCTCCGACTTGGCCGGGCCGCCGGGCAGCCGCCGCACCATGCCGCCCTCCTGGTCGGTCATCAGCAGCAGCGGCTCGCGGACCGGGTCGCTCTTGCTCATCGCGGCCTGCTGCAGCTCGGCGGCGACCTTGCTGAGCTGCGCCTGGCTGGAGATGTTGCCGCTGAAGAAGATGACCCCGGCGACCTGGCCGGCCCGGATCTTCGCGAGCAGCTCGGCGGGCGGGGTGAGGCCGGAGTAGCTGTAGATGACCCGCTGGCCGGCCAGCTGGCGGTCGGTCAGGTGCGGCAGCCTCGGCAGCGCGCGGTGCCGCGGCCCGGCGCCGGTGCCCGCCTGGCCGTTGCCGCTGCCCGCGGTGCTGGTGGCGACGCCGGCCGGGCGGTCCTTGCTGGCCGGGTGCGACGAACCCGGGCTGGCGGACGCGGCCCCCGAGCAGCCTGCCGCCAGGGCTACGGCCAGGGCGGCGGCCGGGGTCCTGGCCCAGGTCATGGCCCAGGTCATGCTACGGCGCACGGGGCTGCTGCCTTTCGGTCTCTGCTGCCTTACCGGACTCCCCTGAGGTGCCCGGTAAGGCGCGGGGCATGCATGCCAATGTAAGGCAACTGCACGACTCCGGCTGGTTACTGGCCGAGACGGAGGCTCGCGGAATGCCCGGCGGGAGCCATCCGGGCGGCCGCGGGGCCGGCCGTTCCGGTCCTGGCTGGCCTGCGGCTGCCGTCCGCCGCGCATTTTCATGGATTACGGAACGTCAGGGGTTGGCGTAGAGACGACGCGGCTCGACCAGCACGGCAGTGCGCCCTTCCCGCGCCATCACCCGGTCGTACTCGGCCCAGTCGTCGTGCGTGCCCCCGGCCGCTTTGAACACGTCGCGGAGCAGGCCGGGCAGGGCCCCGCCGGCCAGGCCGGGCAGCGGGTCGGCCGGGCCGGCCAGCTCCGCCTCCCCCTCGGCCGCGGCCCACTCCCAGCCGGCCCGGACCACGACCGTGATGGCCGGCCGGGCGCGGAGGTTGGCCAGCTTGCGGGAGCTGCCCATGGCCACCAGGCCGACCACCGGGCGGCCGGTGACCGGGTGGTCGAGGACGCCCGCGTTGACCACCGAGGACTGGATCGTGCCGTCGGGGCGCAGCGTGGAGACCACGCACAGGCCGTGGTCCCTGGTAACCAGCCGGGCGAAGTCGGCGATGGCGCTCATGCGGGCTCCCTACCAGTGGTTGCGGTGCACGATCTGATCAAATGGCCGCCGGTCCGGCTTGGCCACCGGGGCCAGCGGCCGGTCCACCGGGTAGCCGAACGAGATCAGGTAGGCGCAGATCCTGTCCTCGGGGAAGCGCAGCAGCCGCCGGGCGTGGTCCTGGTCGCGGACCCCGGCGTGACAGCTGCCCACGCCCAGGTCGGCGGCGGCGATCATCATGGCCATGGTGGCCTGGCCGAGGTCGTACTGGCGGCTGAGCAGGCGGCGCTCCTCGCTGGTGTCCGGCGCGATCAGCGCAACCGCGGCCGCGGCCTCGGCGACGTGCCCGGCGCCGCGCCAGACCGTGGCGAGCTCGTTCAGCTCGGAGCGGTTGGTGACGACGACGAAGTCCCACGGCTGCCAGTTCTGCGAGGACGGCGCCCGGCGGCCCGCCTCGAGGATCTGGTCCAGGTCCGCGTCCGGGATGGGATCGCTGGTGAACGAGCGCACGTTCCGGCGTGATCTGATCGCATCCCAGGTTTCCATGGCGCGAACCTACCGCAGCGCGCCGGGCCGGGACCGGCCGCCCGCGAGTCAGCGGCCGGCGGCGGGGCGGACGTGCCGGGCGCTGTACACGTACCAGCCGTCCGAGCCGTCCGGCCAGCGCACCAGCGCGGCCCAGCCGGCCCGGCAGCGCGCCCAGGCAACCAGCGTGCAGGGCCGCCAGCTGCGGTCGGAGAACAGCACCTCGGCCATCCGGTAACGCGGCTCATGGCGCCGGCTGGACACCATCACCCCCGGAGCCAGCCGCTCCGGGATCGGATGCACAAACTGCCTCGTCACCCAGCCAAGTAGAACATATATTCTAGCCTAGCGGAGCATGTTCGGCAGACTGGCCGGTGTTTCGCCGGGCTCGGGCGGGGTGAGCCGGGCGGCGGTCCGTTCCGCACTGCGGTTGGCCCAGGCGCTGCTGCTGACCAGCCCGAGCACGAGCACGATGACCCCGCACCCGGCGATCACCCAGAAGCCGATGTGGCTGGCCCGCGCGAAGCCCAGCCGCAGCGGGCCGGTCAGCGCGGAGATCACCACCGAGCCCATGATCGCCACGCCCAGTGACTGGCCGATCTGGCGGCTGGTCGAGGCGATCGCCGCGGCCACCCCGGCCTGGGAGCGCGGCATGCCGGAGACCGCCGCGTTGGTGATCGGCGCGTTGACCGTGCCGAAGCCGATTCCGAACAGCACGTACGCGAGGAACAGCCAGGCCGGGCTGGTGTGCGCGGTCAGGCCGGTGAGCAGTACCGCGCTGACCGTCATCGTCACCCCGGCGATGACCAGCGGCCGCCGCGGGCCCCGGCTGCCCACCGCCCGGCCGGACAGCGGCGCGCAGACCAGTGTCATCAGCGCCATCGGCAGCGTGTACAGGCCGGCCTGCAGCGCGCTGAACCCGCGGACCTCCTGCAGGTACAGCGTGTTGAGGAAGAGGAACCCGCCCAGGCCGGCGAACGCGCTGATCGCGATCACGGTCGCCGCGGAGAACGGCACGCTGCGGAAGAACCGCAGGTCGATCAGGGGGTCCTGGCGGCGCGGCTCGTAGCGGATCAGCCCGGCCAGCGCCGCCGCGGACAGCGCGAAGCAGCCCGTGATCCGGGGCGAGGACCAGCCCGCGTCCGGGCCCTCGATGATCGCGTAGGTCAGCGCCGCCAGCGTGGCGATGACCAGCAGCTGGCCCACCGGGTCCGGGCGGCGGCCGCGCGGCGCCCGCGACTCGGGCACGTACCGCGCGGTGAGCACGATCGCGGCCAGGCCGACCGGGATGTTCACCCAGAAGATGCCGCGCCAGCCGACCGAGCCGACCAGCGCGCCGCCGACCAGCGGGCCGGCCGCCATGCTGATGCCGACCACGCCGCCCCACACGCCGATGGCGCGGGCCCGCTCGGCCGGCTCGGTGAACGTGTTGGTGATGATGGACATCGCCACCGGGTTGAGCATCGAGCCGCCGATGGCCTGCACCATGCGGAACGCGATCAGCCAGCCAAGGCCCGGGGCCAGGCTGCACAGCAGCGAGCCGAAGGTGAAGACGGCCAGCCCGGCCTGGAACGTGCGGCGCCGGCCGATACGGTCCGCGGTCGAGCCGGCCAGCATCAGGAAGCTGGCCACCACCAGCGTGTAGGAGGCGATCGTCCACTGCAGGCCGGACAGCGGGGCGTGCAGTTCCTGGCCGATGGCCGGCAGCGCCACGTTGACGATCGTGACGTCCAGGCTCACGATGAGCAGGCTCATGCAGCAGATCGCCAGGATCAGCATCCGGCGCTGGGGGCTTGGCTGGCTGGCGGCCATGCCTGCAGTATGCCCCCCGTCATTTGCCGAACGGAAACTAACTTTTCAAGGCCGGGCAGCTGGGCCGGCAGCGGTTTGCGGTCCGGTCAGACGGAGTGGTTGCGGACCGGTCAGATGGTGATTACTCCCTTGCCGGACGCGTGCCCGGCGGCGATGTCGCGGATGGCGTCGGCGGCGCGGGCCAGCGGGTAGGTGCGGCCGATGACCGGGGTGAGGGTGCCGGACTGGGCAAGCTCGGTGAGGGCCCGCAGGTCCGCGGCCTTCTCCCGGGCGATGAAGCTGCGCAGCCGCTGGCGGGTGAACAGGGACCGGAGCGGAATGCTGGCCTGCCGGGCCATGCCGGTCAGCACGGGGCGGTCGTAGCTCTCGCCGCCCACCAGGACCAGGGTGCCGCGGGGGGCCAGGGCGCGCTGCAGGACGGGCAGCGGGCGGCCGCCGGCCGTGTCGATGATCACGTCGTACCGGACGCCGCTGGCGCCGATCTCGGTGCGGGTGTAGTCGATGACGTGATCGGCGCCGATCGAGCGGGCCAGTTCCGCCTTGGCCGGGCCGCACACGGCGGTCACGGTCGCGCCTTCCGCCTTCGCGAGCTGCACCACGTAGGTGCCGATGCCGCCGCCGGCCCCGATGACCATGACGTGCTGGCCGGCCCGGACCCTGGCCTGGTCGCGCACGGCCTGCAGTGCGGTGACCCCGGACACCGGCAGCGCGGCGGCCTGCTCGAAGGACAGGCCCGCGGGCTTGGGCACCAGCAGGCCGTCCCTGGCCACCGCGTACTCGGCGAACGACCCGCTCCGGCAGACGCCGCACACCTCGTCCCCGGGCCGGCAGGTCCCCGCCTCCGGGCCCACGGCCTCGACCACGCCGGCCAGGGCCAGCCCGCGGACCGGCACCCGCGGGCGGCGGAACCCGAAGCCGAGCACCCGCATCAGGTAGGGCACGCCGGTCATCATGTGCCACACGCCCGGGTCGGCGCCGGCCGCGCGGACCCGGACCAGGACCTCGCCGCGGCCGGGCACAGGGGCCGCGATGTCGCGCAACTGGAGCACGTCGGCGCTGCCGTAGGTGTTCTGGACGATGGCTTTCATGACTCTTCCTCTGCGGTGCCTGGGTAGTGGAACACGCCGTCGAGCGGGACGTTGAACACCCGCGCGATCTGGAAGGCCACCTCCAGGGACGGCGAGTACCGGCCCTGCTCGATGGCGATGACGGTCTGCCTGGTCATGCCGATCCGCTCGGCCAGCTCGGCCTGCGTCATCTCGCCGTGGGCGAACCGCAGGGCGCGGATGGAGTTCGTAACCCGGGTCGGCTTCACCACGGGAAGCTCGTCCGGTAAGCAATGATCTTGGTGACCGAGCCGAGGATCGCCGAGAGTATGAAGCACAGGTAGACCACGTTGGCGATCCAGAACCGGTCCCAGCCGGCCATGGCCATGAGCATCGCGGCCGTGGCGCCGATGATCACGAAGGACTGGCCGGTGTAGTCGCCGACCCGGCCGATCTCGCGGTCCCGCGTGTCCTTGAGCCGGGAGCCCCGGGGGTTCATCATCCCCAGCGACATGTCGATGACCATCGTGGCCACGACGCCCGCGCCCGCCGTCCACAGCAGCGCCGCCGCGTACGGGGTCGCGGTCAGCTGATGACCGTCGGCCCGGTTCAGGATCACCGCCACGTACACGGCGTACACGACGGCGGACACCACCAGCATGGTCCAGGCTCGTTTCTCCTGGTGGGCCATGACTCCTCCTGCTTGTCTCGCCCGGCTCGCCCAGCGGCCCGCTGATGTCTAAAATTCTTGACATAAGGAAGGTAAGATATTTTTTACATCGGGTCAAGCATGTTCGACATTGGGCTGGTGGCGGGCCGGGCCGGCACGGCCGCCGGCGTGGCGGGGCATAGCTGGGGAAGGGCCTAGTGTTGGTAGAACTAATGGGTAACCGATCAGCGGAGGGCGAGGAAACGTGGCGCGTGACCCGGGTGAGCTCTACGAGGTAGAGCCTGACGCGCCCGAGACCGACGACATCGTGCTGCTGTACTACCTCGACGGCTTCATCGACGCCGGCGGGGCCGGGCGGCTGCTGGCCTCTCATCTGCTCAGCACGCTCGATCACCAGCAGGTCGCGGCGTTCGATGTGGACGCGCTGATCGATTACCGGTCCCGGCGCCCGGTGATGACCTTCGCGAAGGATCACTGGGAGTCGTACGACGCGCCGGAGCTAGCCGTATTCCTTCTTCATGACACTGCCGGGGCGCCGTTCCTCCTCCTGAACGGGCCTGAGCCGGATCACCTGTGGGACGGCTTCACCAGTGCGGTCCGGCGGCTGTCCGCGGAGCTTGGCGTGCGGCTGTCGGTCAGTTTCCACGGCATCCCGATGGGCGTGCCGCACACGCGGCCGCTCGGGGTCACCGCGCACGCCACCCAGCCCGAGCTGACCGAGGGCTACCGGCCGCTGGTGGACCGGCTGCAGGTGCCGGGCAGCGCGGCCGGCCTGCTCGAGCTGCGGCTCGGCGAAGACGACCGCGCGGCGCTCGGCTTCGCCGTGCACGTGCCGCACTACCTGGCCCAGGCGGCCTACCCGGCCGCGGCGGTGACGCTGATGGAGTCGATCCAGCGGGCCACCGGCCTGATGCTGCCCGGCGACGCGCTGCGCGAGGCGGCCCGGCGGACCGACGAGGAGATCGCCCGCCAGGTCGAGGGCTCGGACGAGGTGGCCGAGGTGGTCCAGTCGCTGGAGGAGCAGTACGACTCGTTCTCCGCGGACCGGGACGGCCTGCTCGGCGGCGACCCGGACAGCATGCCCACCGCCGAGGAACTCGGCGCCGAGTTCGAGCGGTTCCTGGCCGAGCAGCAGGGCCACGGCGACCTGCCGGACAGCTGACGGCCGACGGCCGGCCTGCCCTCGCGGGCGGCCGGCCGTCTGCGCGTGTGCGGGCCCGGCGGTCAGGCGACCTCGTTGAGCTTCCCGGTGGCCACGTCGAAGACAAAGCCGCGGACCGAGTCCTTCTGCGGGATGAACGGGCTGGCCTTGATCCTGGCGATCGACTGGCGGACATCGGTGTCCAGGTCGCTGAAGGCCTCGGCGGACCAGGCGGGCTTGATGCCGGTGTCGGCCTGGATCGCGGCCTTGAAGTCGTCGTCGGTGAAGGTCAGCATGCCGCAGTCGGTGTGGTGGATCAGGATGATCTCGCGGGTGCCGAGCAGCCGCTGGCTGATCGCCAGCGAGCGGATCTCGTCGTCCGTGATCACCCCGCCCGCGTTGCGGATGACGTGCGCCTGGCCCTCTTCCAGGCCCAGGATCGCGTAGACGTTCAGCCGGGCGTCCATGCACGCCACCACGGCCACGCCCTTGGCCGGCGGCAGGGGCAGCGGGCCCGTGAAGCCGTCGGCGTAGCGCTGGTTGTTGGCGAGCAGTTCGTCGGTCGCTGACATGGCGGGTCCTCCCAAAGCCGGGCACCGGGGGTGTGAAGTGCCGTCCTGAGCCGATCTTCCCATGATTCCTATCGTTAAAGTTAGATAAGGTCCAGGTCAGCGACTTGAGGCCTGCCCCGCAAGGGATTCAGGAAAACTTCCCGCTGCTCAGCCGTCCCACCAGAACCAGGGGCCGGCCGTCTCGAGTACTTCGCCCCTCCCTGGCTGCTCAGGCCCGCAGCGTGCGGCCGGGCGGCACGCCGAACCGCTGCCGGTAGGCCCAGGTGAACGCACTCGGGCGGAACCAGCCCCACCGCCGGGCGACCGCCCTGACCGTGACGCCGCTGGCCGGGTCGGCAGCGGCGAGTTCCTGGTGGGCGCGTTCGAGCCGGATCCCCCGCAGATACCCGGTCGGGGTGATGCCGTGGTGCCGGCGGAACGCGTCCTGCAGCGTCCGGGGCGTCACCCCCGCCGCCGCGGCGATCTGGGCCGTGGTGACCGGCTGGCCCGCGTGAGCCTCCATGAACTCCGCGGCCCGGTGCACCGCCGCGGGCGGGGCCCAGCCCGGGCCAGGCAGGTAAGGCACAGTCATCGTGGTGCTGGGGAAGGTCCTCAGCATGACCGCGGCGACCATCTGGGTCATCTCCTGCGCTAGCAGCGGGCTGATCTCGGTATCACCGGACTCGATCAGCTGGCGGCAGGCAAACCTCGCCGTCCTCGACCAGAGGGCGCCCGCCGCGGCCGTCACCGGTGCCAGCGATTCGAATCTCAGGTCCGCAGCGGGCAGTCCGGCCTGTTCCTCCGCCAGCGTGCTCGCGGCTGCCCAGGGGACCTGCACCACCGCGAACGTGCATTCGTGAAGGTCTGCGTCGTAGAGGACAGACGGAGAGGCCAGGTGCACGTCGCCGGGCCCGAGACCGACCTCCTCACGTCCCGTGGTCAGGGTGCCACCGCCGTGCAGGACAACCGCCCCGACCAGGGCGCCTTCCACCTGGGTGTTGACCAGCTGATATTCGACACCTTGCCAGCGCAGGCAGCCGGCCATCAGCGAGCCTGCGGTGGTGGCCCGGTGGCTGGCCTCAGCCCGGGCCGGGTCCACGACCCGGAACCGCGACCGGTGCTCGGCATACCGCTGGCGGATCAGATCGGCGATCTGATCCATGTCCCGGGTAGCCAGCTCGGCCCGCTCGATGGGCATCATCCCGGGCCCGGCCCCGGCCCCTTCCCCGGCCCTGGCCATGCAGTCCCCCCCTCCGCGCCTCAGCTCGCGCATTGGTTACTGCCAGGCACAACGTTAACGGAGCGCCCGGGCCGGCCTGACGACCGCCACCGGCGTGGCGGCTCGCGGCGGCCCGGCGGCAACGACTTGGCCATCGGTTCGGTTCCGCTCTGGGCAGGCCGGCCGACGGCCGCTGCTGACCCGGCTGTCTGACCCGGCTGGCTGACCCGCCGGCCAAGCAAGGCCGGCCGGCGATACTGGCAACCGCCGGGCCGGGCGGCCCGGGCGTGAACCCAGGCGGAGGTCCAGCATGCTCTTCCCCACCTCGCTCGTGGGCAGCTACCCGCAGCCGGACTGGCTGATCGACCGGGAGCGGCTCGGCCACCGGTTCCCGCCCCGGGTCCGGGCCCGTGAGCTGTGGCGGGTGGACCCGCAGTACCTGGAGCAGGCGCACCAGGACGCGACGCTCCTGGCCATCCGGGCGCAGGAGGACGCGGGCCTGGACATCATCACCGACGGCGAGATCCGCCGGGAGAGCTACTCCAACCGGTTCGCCACCGCGCTGGACGGGGTGGACATCGACAACCCGGGCACCGCCCTGGACCGCAGCGGGCACCCGAACCCGGTGCCGCGGATCACCGGCCCGATCCGCCGGCGGCACCCGGTCGAGGTGGATGACCTGGCGTTCCTGCGGGCGAACACCAGCCGGACCGTGAAGATGACCGTGCCGGGGCCGTTCACGATGGCCCAGCAGGCGCAGAACGACTACTACCCGGATACCGAGGCGGCCGCGCTGGCGTACGCCGAGGCGGTGAACGAGGAGGTGCGGGACCTGTTCGCGGCGGGTGCCGACATCGTCCAGCTGGACGAGCCGTACCTGCAGGCGCGGCCGGAGGAGGCCAGGAAGTACGGGGTGGCGGCGGTCAACCGGGCCCTGGACGGGGTCACCGGCACGACCGCGGTGCATCTCTGCTTCGGCTACGCGGCGATCATCCACGAGCGCCCGGAGGGCTACTCGTTCCTGCCCGAGCTGGCCGAGGCCACCTGCGATCAGGTTTCGGTCGAGACCGCCCAGTCCGGGCTCGACTGCTCGGTGCTGGCCGCACTGGACGGGAAGACGATCATCCTGGGGGTGCTGAACCTGGACGACCCGGCGGTGGAGACCGCGGAGCAGATCGCTGACCGGGCCCGCCGGGCGTTCCCCTACGTGCCGAAGGACAAGCTGGTGCTGGCGCCGGATTGCGGGATGAAGTACCTGCCCCGGGCGTCGGCCGAGGGCAAGCTGGCCGCGCTGGCCCAGGCCGCCGCGCAGTTGCGGGCGCAGTCCTGACGATGGGCTGGGCCTGACCATGCGGCTGGGCCTGACCAAGGGCTGGGCCGCGCTGACCCTGGCCTGGCTGGACACCGCTTTCGGGGACGGGCCGGGGCCCGGGCCAATATCGGGATGCTGACCTGAGGCGGGATATGGCACCTTAGGCCGGTGAACGAGTACCTGGAGACCAACCGCGCCAGCTGGGACGAACGGGCCCCGGCGCACGCCGCCTCACCCGGCTATCACGTCGCCGAGTTCCTCGCCGACCCTGGCTACCTCAGCGAGGTGGTCACGTTCGACCTGCCCCGGCTCGGCGACATCGCGGGCCTGCGGGGCGTGCACCTGCAGTGCCACATCGGCACCGACACGGTCTCACTGACCCGTCTGGGCGCATCCATGACCGGTCTGGACTTCTCCGCCCCGGCGCTGGCCGAGGCGCGCAAGCTGGCCGAGCAGACCGGCGCCGACGCGAAATTCGTGCAAGGCGAGCTGTCCCAGGCCACCGGGATCCTCGGCAAGGAAGCGTACGATCTCGTCTTCACTGGCGTCGGGGCGCTGTGCTGGCTGCCAAGTATCCGCGTCTGGGCGGGCGAGGTCGCGGGCCTGCTGCGGCCGGGCGGCCGGCTGTTCCTGCGGGAGGGCCACCCCATGCTGTGGACCCTTCAGGAGGGCCGCGACGATGACCTGCTTGTGGTCAAGGACACTTATTTCGAGCGCCCCGAGCCGACGACCTGGGACGAGGGCGGCACGTACGTGCCCACCGACGTGGAGTTCACGACCACGGTCACCCACGACTGGAACCACGGGCTCGGCGAGATCGTTTCCGCGCTGCTGGACAACGGCATGATGATCACCGGGCTGGAAGAGCACGACAGCGTGCCGTGGGAGGCGCTGCCCGGGCAGATGACCGAGATCGGCGGCGGCGAGTGGCAGCTGACCGAGAAGCCCTGGCGGGTCCCGCACACCTACACGCTGCAGGCCGTCAAGCGCTGACCAGCCCGGGGCTGGCCCGCCGGCCCGGCGGCTCAGCGGGCCTGCAGCTGGTGGTGCAGCGACCGGTAGGCCGGCACCAGCGCGCCCGCGTTGCGCTTCAGCGACCAGGGACCGTAGTCGAAGTAGCACAGCCAGCGGCAGCCGCCGTCCAGGGCGGAGAACCGGCCGAGCCAGTTCCTGGCCGCGGCGGCGGCCGCGGCGCTGCCGTACAGCCGCTGGTCGACGCCGGTCTCGCAGATGCCGTACGCCCGGCCGCGCGCGGTCGCCCAGGCGGTGAACGGGGCGATGGTGGCGACGGGATCGAACCAGGTCCCGCGCGGGTCGTCGCCCGCGTACACGTCGATGCCGAGGTAGTCCCACCGGGCCGCGGGCGGCATCCAGTCCGCCAGCCTGGCCGTGCCGTGCGCGAACGGCCAGGCGTTGTGGATGACCCCGAACGGGATCCCGTAGCTGAACGCCACCTGCTGGTAGGAGGTGTACCGGCGGATGAACTCCGGGCCGCTGGCGACCTTGTGCACCGGCTCGTGGTCAACCGTGGCCCGGATGCGCGGCGCGAACCCGGCGCGGGCCACGCTGGCGCACCAGGCGCCGAACCGGCCCAGGTTCCCGGTCTCCGGCCGGTCCCGCGGCGGGCTGAAGCTGATCACCACGTGGCGGCCGCCGCGCAGGTAATGCCGGATCGCGGGCGGGTCGTCCAGGCTGGCCGGAAGCGGCCAGTGGGGCCCGTGATACACCCGCAGGTACTTCGCGAACGTGCCGGTCAGCGCCTCGAAGGAGCCCACGTTCACCGCGTCCACCCCGCACGGCACCGGCCGCGGCGGCCCCGCCGCGGTCAGTGCGGTCCGGCCCGGCCGCAGCGCGCCGCCGCAGGACGCGCCCAGCCCCCCGGCCAGCACCGCCGCGGCCGGCCCCGCAAATAATTCGCGCCGGGTCAGTCCCATAACGGCTCATCCCCCCGTAGGGCATGGCGCGGCCCGGTCAGCCGCCGCAGAAGGCTGCCCAGGCTACTATCAGCGACCGCCCGATCCGGCAGCGTTCATACTCGCCGGACCTGCCCGCCGGCGACCAAGCCGGAGCCGCCGCGGCGACGAATAACTGACGTGCCAGCCGGAGGCGTGAAGGTGAAGACGGCCGCATGATCGGGCTCCTGCTCGTTGGGGTGGTCGCCGGCTTCCTGGCCGGCATCTCGCCGTGCATCCTGCCCGTGCTCCCGGTCGTCCTGGTCGCCGGGGCCACCGGCCCGGGCCCTGCCGGGCAAGGCACTGCCGGGCCGGGCACTGCCGGGCCGGGCCCGGCCGGGTCACGCGAGCCGGCCGGCGCCCGCCGGCGCCCCGCGGCGTGGCCCGCCCGGTGGCCGTCGTGACCGGCCTGGTCGTGAGCTTCAGCGTCCTGCTGCTGGCGGGCTCGGAGATCATCTCGCTGCTGCACCTGCCGCAGGACTCGCTCCGCGACGCCGGCCTCGCGCTGCTGATCCTGGTCGGCCTCGGCTACCTGATCCCGCCCCTCGGCGGGATGCTCGAGCGCCCGTTTGCCCGGCTCGGGACCAGGAAGCCGGGTGGCCGCCGGGGCGGGTTCGTGCTGGGGCTCGCGCTCGGGGTGCTGTACATCCCGTGCGCCGGGCCGGTCCTGGCCGCCATCACCGTGGTCGGGGCTACCCACCGGGTCGGGCTGACCGCCGTCTTCGTCACGGTCGCGTTCGCGGTCGGCACGGCCATACCGCTGCTCGCCGTCGCCCTGGCCGGTCAGCAGCTGTCCCGGCGGGTCGGCGCGCTGCGCCGGCGCGCGCCGCAGATCCGGCTGGCGGGCGGGGTCGTGCTGATCGTGATGGCGGTGGCGATCGCGCTCAGCACGTTCCAGGGCCTGGAGCGCGTGGTGCCCGGCTACTCGACCGCGCTGCAGGGCTCGGCCTCGGTCCGCCACCAGCTCGGCACGCTCACCGGCCGGAAGGCCACCACGCTGACCAAGTGCAATCCGGAAGCCACCGCGCTGCAGAACTGCGGCCCGGCCCCGGCCTTCACCGGCATCGCCGGCTGGCTGAACACGCCCGGCGGCAAGCCGCTGACCCTCCCCCAGCTACGGGGCAAGGTCGTGCTCGTCGACTTCTGGACCTACTCCTGCATCAACTGCCAGCGCACGCTGCCGCACGTCGAGGCCTGGTACCGGGACTACGCAAAAGACGGGCTCGTGGTCGTCGGCGTGCACACCCCGGAGTTCGCGTTCGAGCACGTCGTCTCGAACGTCCGGAGCCAGGCGGCGGACCTCGGCGTGCACTACCCGGTGGCGATCGACAACGATTACGCCACCTGGAACGCCTACAGCAACGAGTACTGGCCCGCCGAGTACCTGATCGACGCCCAGGGCAACGTGCGGCACGTGGACTTCGGCGAGGGCCAGTACGCCACGACCGAGCAGCTGATCCGCCAGCTGCTCACCGCCGCGCACCCGGGGGTGGCGCTGCCGCCCGCGACGGACGTGCCCAACCTGACGCCGGCCGGCCAGATGAACCCGGAGACCTACCTCGGCTACGAGCAGCTCCAGTACCTCGACCCGGCCGGGCCCATTGCGCGGAACGCGCCCGCCGTCTACCACTTCCCGGCGTCGCTCCCGCTGGGCGCCCTGGGACTGGCCGGGACGTGGGCCCTGCACGCGCAGGAAGCCACCGCCGGCCCCGGCGCCGAGCTGGAGCTCGGCTTCCTGGCCAAGGACATCTACCTGGTGCTCGGCGGCCACGGAACCGTCGATGTGAGCGTGGATGGCCGCCACCTCGCGACGGTCAGGGTCGGCACGGTGCCGAGGCTCTACACGCTGTACCAGGCGGGCGCCACCCACAGCGGCACACTGCACCTGCAGGTCTCGCCCGGCGTGCAGGCCTACGACTTCACGTTCGGCTGACGTCAGTCGCCGAGTTCGGCGCGGCGGCGGGTGACGTACTCGGACAGCTCGGCCTCGATCGCCTCGTCCAGCGGGGGCTGCTCGTATCCCTCCAGGGTTTTGGCGCAGATCTCGCCGGCCCGGGCGGTGGCGTCCAGGCCGCCGAGGCGGAGCCAGCGCTCGTAGTTGGCGGTGGAGGACAGCAGCGGGCGGTAGAAGCACTCGCGGAAGCGTTCCATGGTGTGGGCGGCGCCGAGGAAGTGGCCGCCGTGGCGAACCTCGTCGTGGGCGCCGAACGCCAGGGCCGCCTCGTCGATCTCCAGCGGGGTGAACTCGACCCGGAGCATCCGCAGCAGCTCGACGTCCACGATGAACTTCTCGTAGCAGCTGACCAGGCCGCCCTCCAGCCAGCCGGCCGCGTGCATCACGAAGTTGGTGCCGGCCAGGAACGTCGGCAGCAGCGTCATCAGCGACTCGTACGCCGCCTGCGCGTCGCAGGTCTGGCTGGAGTTCAGCCCGCCGCCGGTGCGGAACGGCAGCCCGAAGTGCCGGGCCAGCTGGCCGGTGCACAGCAGCCCGATCCCGGACTCGGGGGTGCCGAAGCTGGGCGACCCGGACTGCATGTCGATGTTGGACAGGAACGAGCCGAAGATGACCGGGCAGCCGGGCCGGATCAGCTGGGCCAGCGCGATGCCGGTCAGCGCCTCGGCCAGCTGCTGGACCAGCGCCGCCGGGATCGTCACCGGGGACATCGCGCCCATCAGCAGGAACGGGGTGAGCACCACCGGCTGGTTGGCCGCGCAGTACTCGAACTGGGCGTCCAGCATGCGGTCGTCCCAGCGCAGCGGCGAGTTGCAGTTGACCAGCGAGATCGTGGCCGGGGTGGCCTCGATCGCGGCCCGGCCGCCGAACAGGATCTCGGTCATCGCGATCGTGTCCGCGGCGTTCGGCCCGGACACCACGTTGCCCATGTAGATCTTGTCGGTGAGCGTCTGCAGGGCGTAGATCATGTCCAGGTGCCGCGAATCCAGCGGCGCGTCGTTGGGCTCGCAGATCACCCCGCCGGCCGAGTCGAGCTGCGGGAACGCCTGGGACAGCATGGCCAGGCGGCGGAAGTCGTCCATCGTCGCGTCCCGCCGGACGTCGCCCTCGCGGACGAACGGCGAGCCGTAGACCGCGCTGAACACCATCTGGTCGCCGCCGATGTGCACGGTGTTGGCCGGGTTGCGGGCCTGCACGTCGAACTCCCGCGGCGCCTTGGCCACCTGCTCGAGCACGAACTCCGGGTCGAACCGGACGACGTCGTCCTCGACCTTCTGGCCCGCCCGGCGGAACAGCTCGACCGCCTCCGGCTTGGCGAACTGCACGCCGATCTCCGACACGATCCGCCGCCAGCCCTTGTCCAGCACGGCGATGGCGTCCGGCGACAGGATCTCGTAACGGGGCATGCGGTTGGAGAACATGGCCACCTCTGGTTCTGCTCGGTCCGCTGGTTCTGCTTGGTCAGCCTGATTCTGCTCAGTCAGCCTGGTCCTTCTCAATCAGCACTGCGGGGCCGGCCTTGACCGCCTGGTCAGCCGGAATCTACGATCACATCGTAGAACGAGGTTCCGCAAAGTGGAACTGCCCAGATGAGGGGGCGGCGCGTGCCGAGCCCGACCGGAACCCAGGCCGTTGACCGGGCGGCACTGCTACTGCGGGAAGTCGTGCACTGCCCAGACCCGGTCACGTTCACCGAGCTGACCGCCGCCACCGGGCTGGCCAAGAGCACCACCTCCCGGCTGCTGATGGCGCTGGAACGGGCCGGCCTGGTCCGCCGCGACGCCCACGGCCATTTCCGTCCCGGCGAGATGTTCATCCGGTACGCCTGGCGCGGCGGGGCCGAGGCCGGGCTGACCGCGGTGGCCCAGCCGTTCCTGGCGGAGCTGGGCGCGGCCACCGGCGAGACCATCAACCTCGGCGTGGCCAGCGGCGGCCGGGTCGAGCAGGTCGCCCAGGTGGACAGCACCTACCTGATCGGCGGCACGAACTGGGTCGGCCTGTCGGTGCCGCTGCACTGCGCGGCGCTGGGCAAGGTGCTGCTCGCCTGGGGCGCCGCCGAGCTGCCGCCGGGCCGGCTCGAGCGGGCCGCGCCGAAAACCATCACCAGCCGTGCCACGCTCGCCGCCGACCTGGTAAAGGTCCGCACTAAGGGTTACGCAGTAACGGACGAGGAGCTTGAGCCAGGACTGATAGCAGTGGCGGCGCCGGTGTTCCGGGACGGCGGGGTGCTGGTCGCCGCGCTGTCGGTGTCCGGCCCGTCCAGCCGCCTGCACGGGGACCGGATCACTCACGCCGCACGGCACGCCGTGGCGCAGGCCGCCGCGCTGTCCGCGGCGCTCGGCCACGAACCACCGCCCGAACACAGAGAGGGTGCGCAGTGACCACAGAAGAGCTTCTGAAGCAGCTGTACGACGCCACCCTGGTGGGCAACGCCCCCGAGGTCCTGAGCCTCACCAACCAGGGGCTGGCGACGGGCCTCGGCCCGGAAATCCTGCTGTACGAGGCGCTGATCCCCAGCCTGGAGGAGGTCGGCGCGCGGTTCGAGCGCGGCGACTTCTTCGTCCCCGAGATGCTGATCGCGGGCAAGGCGATGGCCGGGGCGCTGGAGGTGCTCCGCCCGCTGCTGGCCGAGACCGGCGCCGAGTCGATCGGCACGATCGTGATGGGCACGGTCAAGGGCGACGTGCACGACATCGGCAAGAACCTGGTCAACATCATGTTCGAGGGCGCCGGGTTCCAGGTCATCGACCTGGGCGTGCAGGTGGCGCCGGAGAAGTTCGTGGACGCGATCCGGGAGCACCAGCCCGACATCGTCGGGTTCTCCGCGTTCCTCACCACGACCATGCCGATGTTCAAGGCGAACATCAACGCGCTGCAGAAGGCCGGCCTGCGCGACCAGGTGATCGTGATGGTCGGCGGCGCCCCGGTGACCCAGGAGTACGCGGACGTGGTCGGGGCGGACGGGTACGCGGCCGACGCGTCGGCCGCCGTGGTCCGGGCCAAGGAACTGCTCCAGCGGCGCCGCGCGCTGGCCAGCGCCTGAGCGGCGGGGCAGGCGCGATGGAGACCGTGCTGCGGTCGGCCACCAGGGAGCTGCGGATCGGCCCGGAGCAGCCGTTCTGCATCATCGGCGAGCGGATCAACCCGACCGGCCGGAAGATCTTCCAGGACCAGCTCCGGGCCGGCGATCTGTCCCGGGTGGAAATTGACGTGGCCCAGCAGGTGGCCGGCGGGGCCATGGTGCTGGACATCAACATGGGCGCGCCGCTGGCCGACGAGGTCGCGCTGATGGACCGCGCGGTCCGGCTCGTGCAGGATCTCTGCGACCTGCCGCTGTGCATCGACTCCTCGGTGATCGAGGCGCTGGACGCGGGCCTGTCCGCCTACCAGGGCAAGGCGCTGGTCAACTCGGTGACCGCGGAGGACGACCGGATGGCGGAGATCCTTCCGCTGGTGGCCAGGTACGGCGCGGCCGTGATCGCGCTGCCCAACGACGAGGAGGAGATCCCGGCCGAGCCGGAGCGCCGGGTGGCGCTGGCCCGGAAGATCATCGAGACCGCGACCGGCGTGTACGGCATCCCGCTCGAGGACATCGTGATCGACCCGCTGGCCATGCCGGTGGGCGCGGATACCTCGCTGGTCGCCGCCACCCTGGAGACGATCCGGCTGCTGACCGCCGAGTTCGGGGTGAACATGACGCTCGGCGCGTCGAACGTGTCGTTCGGCATGCCGGACCGGGCCGCGATCGGCAGCGCGTTCCTGCCCATGGCCATCAGGGACGGCCTGACCAGCGCGATCATGGACGCCCGGTCCGCGCCGCTGGTCCGCTCGGTCAAGGCCGCGGACCTGCTGCTGAACCGGGACGCGTGGGGCGCGGCGTGGATCGCGGCGCACCGGGCCCAGCAGGCGGCTGAGCGGGCCGCCGCCGCGGCGGCCCCATGAGCGAGGCGACCGCCGCCCAGGATGACCGCGACCTGGCGGTTACCGGGCCGCGGCGGGTCGACCTGCAGTTCGAGCCGGCCGGCACCCGGGTGCGGGTGCCGCCGGGGGTGACCCTGTTCGACGCGGCCAGCTGGCACGGCATCGCCATCGACTCGACCTGCGGCGGCCACGGCACCTGCAAGAAGTGCAAGGTCCAGATCGAGACCGGGACCGCACCGGTGACCCCGCTCGACGCCCGTGCGTTCAGCCCCGACGAACTGCGCGACGGCTGGCGGCTGGCCTGCCGGGTGGTGACCTCCGACGATCTGCGGGTCACCGTGCCGCCGCTGGTCACCCGGCCCAAGGCGGCCACGGTGGGGGTCGGCCGCCAGGTCATCCTGCGGCCCGCCGCGCAGAAGCGCTACCTGGAGCTGTCCGAGCCGGACCTGTCCGACCAGCGCACCGACCTGGAGCGGGTGCTGGACGCCGTCGACGACCTGGAACTGCGGGCCGACCTGCACGCGCTGCGGCGGATCGGCCGGGTGCTCCGCGAGGCGGACTGGAAGGTCACCGCGGTGATCGTCGACGACGTGCTGATCGACGTGCAGCCCGGCGACACCACGGACCGGGTCTGCGGGATCGCGTTCGACCTGGGCACCACCACGGTGGTGGCCACGCTGCTCGACCTGACCACCGGCACCCCGCTGGCGGTGGCGTCCATGCTGAGCAAGCAGCAGCCGCACGGCGCGGACGTGATCACCCGGATCAGCGCGGTGATGCTGGACCCGGCCAAGCTCGGCCTGCTGGCCGGGCTGGCCCAGCAGACCCTGGCCGAGCTGACCGCCGAGGTGTGCGGTCAGGCCGGGGTGGACCCGGCGGACGTGCTGGAGATCGCGGTGGCCGGCAACGCCACCATGACCCACCTGGCGCTGGGCATCGACCCGGAGCCGCTCGGGGTGGCGCCGTTCATCATGGCCACCCGGCGCTGGCCCGAGATCCTGGCCTCGGACTTCGGCCTGGCCGTGCACCCGCGCGCCCGGGCGGTGGTGTTCCCGTCGCTCGGCGCGTACGTCGGCGGCGACATCACCGCCGGGCTGCTGGCCGCCGGGATGGACCGGGACCGGCGCACCCGGCTGTTCATCGACATCGGCACGAACTGCGAGATCGTGCTGGGCAACCGGGACTGGCTGGTGGGCACGGCGGCGCCGGCCGGGCCCGCGTTCGAGGGCGCGGCGATCCGGTGCGGGATGCGGGCCTCGGACGGGGCCATCGAGGTGGTCACGATGACACCGGACAGCCTGGAGCTGACCGTGATCGGCGACGCGCCGCCCGCCGGGCTGTGCGGGTCGGGGCTGGTCGACGCGGTCGCCGAGCTGGTCAGGATCGGCCTGCTCGACCCCTCGGGCCGGTTCATCGCCGAAGACGACGCGGCCACGGCGGCGCCCGGGCTGGCCAGCCGGCTCACCATGCTCGGCCAGGAGCGCGTCTTCGTGCTGCACTGGCAGGGCGAGCCGGGTGACGTGGCGCGGTCGGTCTACCTGTCCCAGCGGGACGTGCGGGAGCTCCAGTTCGCCAAGGCGGCCATCGCCACCGGCTGGGCCATCCTGCTGGAGGAGGCGGATCTCGCGCCGGGCGACGTCCAGCAGGTTCTGCTGGCCGGGTCGTTCGGCAGCTACCTGTCCCCGGCCAGCGCGATCCGGCTCGGCCTGGTGCCGCGGCTGCCCGCGCTGCGGGTGGTCAGCGCGGGCAACGTGGCCGGCGAGGGAGCCAAGATGGCGCTGCTGTCGATGCGCGAGCGGGCCGGCGCGCTGGCCCTGCTGGAGGAGGTGAGGTATGTCGAGCTCTCCGACCGCGCGGACTTCAACGACCGGTTCGTCGGCCAGCTGCCGTTCCCGTCCTGACCCCCCCGTGCCTGACCCACCGTGCCTGACCCGGCCGTGCCTGACCCGGCCGTGCCTGACCCGGCCGCGCCGGTGGCGGTGATCGCGTGCGGCGCGCTGGCCGGGCCGGTACGGGAGATCGCCGCCCGCCGCGGCTGGCCGGCCGAGGTGCACAGCCTGCCCGCGGTGCTGCACAACCGGCCCGCGCGGATCGCCCCCGCGGTCGAGCAGCTGGCCACGGACCTGCTCGGACGCGGCCGCCGGGTGGCGGTGGCCTACGCGGACTGCGGCAGCTACGGCGCGCTGGACGGGCTGTGCGAGCGGCTCGGCCTGGCCCGGCTGCCCGGGCTGCACTGCTACGACGTGCTGGCCGGTCCCGGCCGGGTGGCCGCTCTCCTGCGCGCCGAGCCCGGCACCTACCTGCTCACCGACTTCCTGGTCCGCGGCTGGTCCCGGCTGGTGCTGGCGGAGCTGGGCCTGGACCGGCACCCGGAGCTGTGGCCGGACTACTTCGGGCACTACCGGCGGCTGGTCTGGCTGGCCCAGGACCGGGACGCCGGGCTGGACCGGGCCGCGGCGGCGATCGCCGCGAGCTTCGGCCTGCCGCTGATGATCGTGGAGACCGGCACGGGCCGCCTGGAGCGCGCGCTCGGCGAGCTGATCGGCGCGGCGGCATGATGCCGCGCAGCGGGCTGGCCCGGGTGGCGCCGCTCTTGCGGGCGCCGCGGTACGAGGTGTTCCCCGGGGCCGGCACCGAGCAGGCAGTTCTGGAGTGGGTGCCCCGCGAGCTGACCGTGACCGTGACCGCGTCGCCGGCCCGCGGCCTGGAGCCGACCCTCGACCTGGCCACGTCCCTGGCCGGGCACGGCTACACGGCCGTGCCGCACGTGACCGCGCGGCTGGTCCGCGACGACGCGCACCTGGCCGACATCGTGGCCCGGCTGACCGCGGCCGGGATCAGCGACATCTTCGTCCCGGGTGGGGACGCTGACCCGCCGGCCGGGCGGTTCCACAGCGCGCTCGAGCTGCTCGAGCAACTGGCCGAGATGGGCCGCCCGTTCGCCCGGGTGGGCATCACCGGCTACCCGGAGAGCCACCCGAAGATCGACGACGACATCACTATCCAGTCCATGTGGGACAAGCGGCGGCACGCGGCCTACCTGGTCAGCAACCTCTGCTTCGACCCGGCCACGCTGCGCCGGTGGATCACCAGGGTCCGGGCCCGCGGGGTCACATTGCCGCTGCTTGTGGGCCTGGCCGGCCCGGTGGACCGGGCCCGGCTGCTCAGGATGGCGGCGGTGGCCGGGGTGAGCGAGTCGGCCCGGTTCCTGGCCGGGCACACCGAGTGGTTCCTCCGGCTCGGTGTGCCCGGCGGCTACAGCCCGCAGCGGCTGCTGGACCGGGTCAGCGGTACGCTCACCGACCCGGCCGCAGCCGTCGAGGGACTGCATATCTTCACGTTCAACCAGCTCCGGCAGACCGAGGAGTGGCGCAGGCAGATGCTGGCGCTCACCCCGGCCTGACCCCCGTGTTTACGGTGCCGTGTTTACGGTGCCGTGGTTACGGTGCCGTGGTTACGGCGCCTCGGTTGCGGCCGCGCGGGCCGCGGCTCCCTGATCAATGTTTGCTTGCCTGTTCCGGCATGCCAGCCGTGTCATCCCCGTGTCTCCTTGCCTATCGGTTGGTTGGTCCTGGCATGGCCGGCTAGCGGCGCGGCAGGTTGAGGGCGTACGCCAGCCGCTCTATGGCAGGCCGGCGCACTGCTCCGCCGTGGAATGGCGAAGCGTAGCAGGACCCGGGGCCATCCGGGCCCTGCTCGTCAGCGGCGGCCGCTCAGACGGTGCTGGCCGCGGTCGCGTCAGACGACTCGATGTCCTTGAAGAACCGGCGGTGCACCCGCAAATACTCGCTGCCGACCGGAATCTGGTGCCACAGGCCGGTGCCCGAGCCCAGCCGGGTGGACCGCGGCAGCTCGGTGACGACGCCCTTGGCCTTCGCCATGCTGAACTTGCCCGCGTCCAGGACCAGGATGCGGTCCGGCGTGACCACGAAGATCCGGTACCGGTTCAGGCCCAGGAAGAAGAAGATCCCGCCGAGCGCGGCCAGGAACTGGCTGGCCGTCTGGCCGGCGAAGATGGCCTGCACCGGCTCGCCCGGGCGCATGTACGGGGCGGCCGACGCCGCCATCTTGTCGCGAAGCGCCATGGCTTCCTCCTTGGAGGGATAAGGCATTGCGGCAGCAATCCCCCGGCCGGAAACGCGCATGGCAAATAAGGCCGCTTGTCTGGCACTTTCCGCGGTTCATATTCGCAGAACCGCGGCTGACCACCCGGCGGCCGCTCTGCCCGGAATCTGTGCAGGGGAACGGCTCTGACTGAACAGTAGGCGTCGGCTCCCCTGCCGCTCATCGGTCGTTTGACCTATTTCCGGCCAGCCGGCTACCCATGGTGCAGTCCCGCACTGCCCACCCTTGGGATATCCAGCCGGCGGAGCAGGCCGATGCGAGCGGAGGTGCCGCCGGCGCTGTTTTCCTGACGAGCGATGAGGCGCGACGAAGGAGCGCCGAGGGAGCGAGGAGGGAAGGCAGCGCCTCTCAGCGGCCCGGCGCGAGTCAGCTAGCAGAGTCCTCCGCCGCGATGAACATCCGCGTCCCTGGCGGGGCGATCTTCTGGAAGTCAGCCGCGGTGGCGTTGCCTTCGGGCGAACCGAACGCGGCCTGCAGCGCCCCCTGGTCCGCGAAGTACAGGTTGGTGATCCGGTAGTAGGTCTGCTCGCCGCCGTCGGCGGCGGCCACGACCTTGCCGGTGTCCGTGCGCTCCAGCCCGGGAATGGCCTGGACCAGCGGCATGTGCACACCGAAATAATGCTCGTCGAAGCTCGCCGGGTCGGCGGGCTGGGTGTACATCACCACGACTTTGACTGTCATACCGCGCACATTACCGAACGGGGTTCTGCCGCGCGCGCAGGGCCTCGACCAGAGCGGGGATGACCTGGCCCAGGTCCCCGATAACGGCGTACTGGGCGTGGGCCAGGATCGGCGCGTCCGGGTCGGTGTTCACCACCACGATGTTCTTCGCGCTCAGGCAGCCCGCCATGTGCTGGATGGCGCCGCTGATCCCGCAGGCCAGGTACAGCTCGGGGGTGATCCTGGTGCCGGTCTGCCCGACCTGCTGCCGGTGCGGGCGCCAGCCCTGGCTGGTGACCACCCGGGACACGCCCAGCGCCCCGCCGAGCAGGCCGGCCAGTTCCTCCAGGGGCCCGAACCCGTCCGGGCCGCCCACGCCGCGGCCGCCGCCCACCACCACCCGGGCGGTGGCCAGCGACACCCCGCCGCTGCGCTCGGCCGACACGGTTGCGCGCACGGTCAGGTCGCCGTCGGCCAGCGACGGCCGGAACGGCGCGACGGTCAGTTCGGCCGGGGTGCCCGCGGGCGCCGGGGCGACCGCGTCGGTGGCCACGGTGAGCAGCGCCGGGTCGCCGTCGAGCACGGCCTCCTCGGTGAGGCTGCCCGCCCAGCGCTGCCGGGTCAGCTGCCACTGGCCTCCGTCGCCCCGGGCGGCGGTCAGGCAGTTCGCGGCCATCGGCAGCCCGGTGATCGCGCCGAGGTGGGCGAGCACCTCCTGGCCGTGGTCGGTCCCGGCGGCCACCACGGCGCTGGCCAGCGTCCCGTGGTGGCCAGTCCGGTGGTGGCCAGTCCCGTGGTGGCCAGTTCAGCCAGCGCCCGGGCCCAGGCCAGCGGCGCGTAGCCGGCCGCCTCGCCCAGGTCCGCGACGTGCGCAGTACGCACGCCGGCCGCGGCCAGCGCCGCGCGGGCCTCGCCGGCCAGTGCGGCGTCCGGCGCATCGAGCACGGCCGCGGCCACGTCCTCGCCGGCCGGGCCGGCCAGCGACCGGCTGAAGGCCAGCGCGCGCAGCGACGCGTCGGTCACCGTCCCGCCGTCCGGCTCGAGCTCGGTCAGGCAGAGCACGGTCACGGCAGCACCCCCAGCTCGTCCAGCAAGGCGACCAGCGCAGGCACAGCCTCGGGGCCGGTGCCGAGGATCTCGGCCCGCCGGCTTTCCCTGGCCGGCACGGTGAGCATGGCTTTCCGCAGCCCGTCGGGGCGCGCATCCGGAACCAGCCGCTCGACCGTGGCGCGCTTCGCCCGCAGCCGTCCGGGAAGCGAGGGATACCGGGGCAGGTTGATGCCCTCCTTGACGCTGATCACGGCGGGCCGGGGCAGGCCGAAGCGCTCCTGGCGGCCCCGGTACTCGCGGCCGGCCAGCACGCCGTCCCCGGTCACCTCGAGCGTCTTGATCCCGGTAGCGCAGGGCAGGCCCAGCTCGTGCGCGACCCGCACCGGGACCTGGTAGCCACCGGTGTCGGCCGCCTCGTTGCCGAACAGCAGCAGGTCGTAGGGGCCGGTGGCGCGGGCCGCGGCGGCGATCGCGGCCGCGGTGGACTGCGGGCCCCATTCCTCCGGTCCGGTCTCCAGCAGGATGGCCCGGCCGGCGCCCAGCGCGAGCATGTCCCGCAGCTGAGCCTCGGCCTCGGGCGGGCCCAGGGTCAGCACGGTGACCGTGCCGCCCTCGCGCTCGGTGAGCTGGACGGCCTCTTCGACCGCGCATTCCTCGTGCGGGCTGACGGTGAACCCGGACATCCGGGTGTCCACCTCCTGCCCGTCCTCGGTCAGCGTGATCCGGCCGCCGACCATGGGCACCCGCTTGACGCAGGCCAGCACGTCCATCCGGTCAGCTCCTGACCCGGGTGTTGTCCGGGTCGAACAGGGGCCGGGACCCGGCCACCGCGACCGTCACCGGGTACTGCTCGGCCAGGTACTCGACGGCCAGCCGGTTGCCCTCCCGGGCCTGCCCGGCGGGCAGGTAGGCGAGCAGCAGGTGCTTGCCCACCGACGGCCCGGACCCGGCGCTGGTCACGTAGGAGTGCCGGCCGCGCTCGTCGGTCAGCGGCTCGCCGGCCGGGGTGAGCACCGGCTCGCCGCCGAGCATGTACCGCAGCTCGCCGACGCCGAGGTGTGATCGTCCACGGTCAGCGTGCACAGCACCGCGCACGGCTCGTCCTCCCGCTGCTGCAGGTAGGCGGCCTTGCCGGTGAACGACTGGGCCTTGACCCGGGGCCGGGTCATGCCCGCCTCGACCAGGTTGTAGTCCGCTTCCAGCTCGGCGCCGTAGGCCCGGTAGCCCTTCTCCAGCCGGCCGGTCGTGCCGTACACGCCGATGCCCGCCGGGATCAGGCCGTGGCGCTGGCCCGCCGCCCAGACCGCGTCCCAGACCGCGCCGCCCGCCTCGATCGGCACGTACAGCTCCCAGCCGAGCTCGCCCACGTAGGAGATCCGCGAGGCGAGCACGGTGACGCCGGCGATCTCGATCTCGGCGCAGGTGGCGAACGGGAAGCCGGCCGCGGACACGTCCGCGGCGGTGACCGACTGAAGCACGTCCCTGGCCCGCGGGCCCCAGAGCCCGAAGGTGGCCCACGCCGAGGTCAGGTCGGCCAGCTGCGCCCGGCCGTCGGCGGGCAGCTGGCCGGCGATCCACTTCTTGTCCATCATCCCGGTCGCCCCGCCGGTGACCACGCGGAACCGGTCGGCGCCCAGCCGCATCACGGTCAGGTCGGCACGGAACCCGCCGTTTGCGTCCAGCAGCGAGGTGTACACCACCCGGCCGGGCGGCACGTCGAGCTGGGCCACGGCCATCGACTGGACCGCGTCCAGCGCGCCAGGCCCGGTGATGTCCAGCACCGCGAACGCGGACAGGTCGAACAGCGCGCAGGACTCGCGCATGGCCAGGTGCTCGGCGTTGATGACCGGCGACCACCAGCGCGATTCCCATTCCCCGGTGCGCTCCATCAGCCGCCCGGCGTACCGCTCCAGCAGGTGCTCGTTGCTGGCGTACCAGTTCGGCCGTTCCCAGCCTGCGGTCTCGATGAACACGGCACCAAGATCCCGGGCCCGGTCGTACACGGGGCTGAGGCGCAGCGGGCGCCCGGATTCCCACTGCTCGGCCGGGTGGACGATTCCGTACATCTTGTTGAAGGCCTCGCGCGCCCGGGCGGTTACGTGCGCGGTGGTGCGCTGGTGCCCGTAGAAGCGGGAGATATCGGCTTCGTGGATGTCGATCTCGGGGACGGTGCCGGTCATCCACTCGGCCACGGCTTTGGAGATGCCGGGCCCCTCCTTGATCCAGCTGGCCGCCACCGACCACAGCCCGGGCACCTCGGGGCACTCGCCGAGGGCGGGATGGCCGTCCGGGGTCATCGAGATCAGCCCGTTGATCGCGTACCGGATGCCGACCGATTCGTCGCCGAGCAGTTCCGGCATCAGCTCCAGGGCCTGGGCCAGCTGCGGGTCGAAGTCGTCCTGGGTGAACGGCATCTCGGTGGGCGACAGCACCGCGGCCTCGTTGGACGGGATGTCGTCCGGGCTGACGATGATCGGGCGGTGCGCGTACGAGCCGACCTCCATGTCGCCGCCGTGCTGCCGCTCGTACATGTTCGTGTCCACGTCGCGGACGATCGGGTAGGCGATCTCCCCCTCGGTGCCGTCGAACAGCGGGATCGGCCCGACGCTGATCATCTGGTGCACGATCGGGGTGAGCGGGATCCGGGCGCCGGCCATCGCGGCGATCCGCGGGCTCCACACGCCGCAGCAGATCGCGGCCACCGTGGTGGCGATATCCCCGCTGGTGGTGTGGACCACGGCGACCCGGCCGGCCGCGTCCTTGCCGATGCCGGTGACCTCGGTGCCGGCCACCACGGTCAGCGCGCCGGCCTGCTCGGCCTCCTCGCGCATCAGCGTGCCGGCCCGCAGCGAGTCGACCACGCCGACGGTCGGGAAGTGCAGGCCGCCGATGATCACCGAGGGGTCCAGGTAGGGCACCAGCTTGGCCACCTCGTCCGGGGTGACGTGCTGGGCCGGGATGCCCCAGGCCCGGGCGGCCGAGCCGCGGCGGCGCAGTTCGGTCATCCGCTCCTGCGTACGGGCCACCTCGATGCCGCCGCTCTGGGTGAACACCCCGAGGGCCTGGTACTGGATGGTGCTGTCCCTGGTCAGCTCCATCATCATCTTGCTGTACTCGATCGGGAAGATGAAGTTGGAGGCGTGCCCCGTCGACCCGCCCGGGTTCGGCATCGGGCCCTTGTCGACCAGGACCAGGTCACGCCAGCCCAGCCGGGCCAGATGGCAGGCGAGGCCGTTGCCGACGATCCCGGCGCCGATGATCACGGCGCTGGCCCGGGCGGGGATGTCCTTCATGCTGCTGCCTCCGCGGTGGGTACTGAGAAAGCCCGGCCCTGCCGTCCCGGTGGTGACCGGGGCGGCAGGGCCGGAGTGTGCCGCCGAGGCGGCCTGCTGCTCGGGCGGGACAGGCCCGCGCTGGTTTACTCGACCGGGATCTCCTTGTTGATCATGCCAAGGTCGATTCCCTGCCGGTTGCGGATGATCCGCGCGCCCACGTAGATGACGATCGCGAGCACGTACATGGCGCCCATGAAGTACAGGGACTTGGGATCGTTCACGAAGTAGTTGTCGTTGGTGAACCACTGGTAGAGGTTGAAGCCGAGCAGCCCGATGGTGACCACGCCGGCCACCGGGACGATCGGCACGCCGAGCAGCTTGACCCGGCTGGCCGGCGACGCGCGCCACAGGTCGGGCTTGCGCCACGGCAGGATGACCACCGCGATCGCGCTGAACAGGTAGGTCACCGCGATGACCAGGGTGGCGTCCAGCGTGTAGCTGCGGAACGTGGTGGAGTAGGCGTAGATCGCGGACAGCCCGGCCGCGGGGAGCAGCATCAGGAACAGCGACCAGACCGGGACCTTCCGCTTCTCCGACACCTCGGCGGCCCGGTCCGGGAGCACCCGGTCGAACGCCGCGGCGAAGATCACGCGGGTGGAGGACAGGAACAGGGTGCCGACCCAGCCGAAGAACCACAGGCTCAGCGCCAGGATCAGGATCGACCTGGATCACGGTGTTATGGATCAGCCAGCCGGCGAACATGAACGGGTACGGCCAGATCGGGATCTTGCCGACGCCGTAGTAGTACGTCGCGTTCAGGTTCTGGAAGAAGTCCCAGCCGAAGGTCCTGGCCACCAGCAGCAGGAACACGACGGTCAGGATGACCGTGAGCCACAGGCCGCTGAACATGCCGATGAACACCCGCTTGAAGTCGCTCGCACCGCGGATCTCGCCGTACAGGGTGGAGCCCCAGTTCGGCCACAGCAGGAAGAACATCATGGCGGGCACCAGCAGCATGGTCGGGCCCAGCGGGCCGAAGCCCAGCGGCGTCGGCGTGTAGCCGTCCTTGGCCAGCGTGGCCGCCGCCGCATTGGTGCCCTGGTACGCGTTATGGACGCCGAAGATCCTCTGGGCCTCGTGGTTGAACGAGCTGATGAACGTCGCCCGCGAGTTCACCAGCAGCAGCACGACGATGACCGCGAACGCGATTACGCCGCCGATGAAGCACCAGCGCTGCAGCCGCGCGTAGCCGCCCATGCCGAGCGAGACCAGGACGCCCGCCAGGGCGATCGTGATCAGGCAGACCACGAAGATCCCGGTGGGCGTGGCGAACCAGGCCGCCCCGCCGGGTGAGCCGAGTGTGGCCCAGAGCGGCTGGAACAGCTGGACCGAGAGGATGTTGCCGTAGATGGGCGCCCAGAGCCAGAGGATGAACCACCACCCGGTGACGGCCATCACGAACCCGATCCCGCCGCCCAGGATCCGGCTCTGCCAGACGTAGTCACCACCGGCCCGCGGGATCGTGACGATCAGGCCCGAGTAGGCGATGACGAGGAACGAGACCCAGACCCCGGAGATGAGGATCGCAGTGATCAGCTGGCCCTTGGGGAAGGCCGGCCCGGCGAAGGTGAACTCGTAGATGCCCAGCGTCACGAAGTTCGTGGCCAGGCACGCGTAGATGATGGAGTCCCGGACCGACCAGCCGCGGACGAGACCAGTCGCTTTGCGCAGGAAGAGTGTCGGGGTCTCGCCGCCGACTGTTTCAGCCGCCATGCTCGCCTCTCATCTCGGGGAATATCAAGGCTCGATGCTAACCCGCCAGGTCGCGTAATTTACCGGAAACCGACCCCAGCTAGCCATTCACTAGCAGATATTTTGTGACCTTGCCCTTTTTGGCGTTCAGCTCCAGCACGGCGCCCTGGAGCACCCCGTCCCCGTAAACGCTGCCAGGGTTGATGGCCAGCGTCCGGCCCAGCCGCTTAATGCCCCGGCTTTCGTGGATATGTCCGTGTACGGACAGCATCGGCTGGTGCCTGTTGATGGCGTCCCGCACCGCGGTCGAGCCGACCGGCTTCATCGCCGCGCCGCCCAGCATGGGCCGCAGGTTCGCGTCCAGCTGCGGGGCCTCGTCCAGGCCGGTGCCGTACGGCGGGGCGTGGAAGTTGAAGATGGCCCGTTCCATGTCCGGGATCTGGCTGACCACGGTCTCGATCTTGGTGGCCAGCTCGTCCTCCGGGGCCTCACGGAAGGTGTCCCACGGGGTCGGGTTGACCCAGCCCATCGAGACCAGGTGGAAGCCGTCCAGGTCGAGCATCCGGCCCTCGCCGAAGCTGACGCTGGAGGCGGCGTCGATGATGTCGTCGATCTCCCAGATGTCGTCGTTGCCGCCGTTGAGGATGCACGGGAGATCGTGGCCGGCCAGCTTGCCGTCGGCCATGTCCATCCACTGGTCCAGCGACTTGACCATCTCCTGGGAGAACCGGCGGTCGATGGCGCCTTCCACGGCGCTCAGCTCCGCCAGCTCGTCCGGGGTGACGATGGCCGGGTAGGACCCCGTGTTGCGGATCTTCCGCTGGATCTCCGACAGCTCCGCCTCGGTTTCCATGCGGATGGCCTGGCCGCGCACCGTGGTCTGCCAGTACCCGGTGTGCGCGGTGATGGGGATCATCACCTTCCCGGTGACATCCCCGCCGAGTACCACCACGTCGGCTTTGTAGAACGCGGCGGCGTTAAGGAACTTCCGCCAGCAGATCTCGGAGCCGTGAATATCGGTGGCGAAGAAGACCCTCATGCGACCACCACACCCTTTGCCGCGCTCTCTGTGCAACGGTGTAGCACCCATTGCAACCGGGCGTCAAGCATATGTACCAGCGGAGATGCCGCGGGGCAGGTTCAGTGATCCACCTCTTCAGGCAGCTCGTACCAGCGGACCCGGTCGCCCACGTTCGACCGCAGCTTCCACTTGACCGACTTGGGCGCGGCGGCCGCGATCTCGGCCAGCCGCTCGGCCTGCGCCACCGGGCTGAACGGCGGATCCGGCGGGATGAGCTGCGGGCTGGCCGCGGCCAGCGCGGGCAGCTTGGCCAGGTTCCCGGTCACCGTGCGCCACCAGCCCCAGTCCGCGCCGAGCAGCTTGGCGAACCGGTCCGCGTCCAGCACCGGGCCGCCGTTGGCCGCCGCCCCGCCCTCGCTGACCGGCACGCCGGCCAGCAGCTGCAGGGTGTCGCGCACGTCCTTCTCGTTCAGCTCGACGATCTGCAGCTTGGACAGCAGCACGTCGATCGCGTCCACGGTCAGCGGCAGCCGCCCGAACGCGGGCCGGAAGTCCAGCGTGTGGCACATGGTCAGGCGGTCGACCATGACGTCGATGGGCCGGCCGGACGGCGCGTTGAAGTACATCTGCCGGTCGCCGTTGAGGTTGTTGAACCGGCGGTCCGGGGTGCACCCGGCCCGCTCCAGGTAGGCCATGACGTCCTTGCGGCCCTTGGACAGGCAGGCGAAGTCGATGTCCTGGCCGGCCCGCAGCCGGGGCGGGAAGGCCGGGCAGATGACCCGGATCGCCAGGCCGCCGAGCAGTTTGAGGCCGAGCCCGGCGTCCGCGGCGCCCTGGGCCAGGGTCAGGGCTTCGGGCAGCGGGTCGTCCGCGGGGCCGGCCGCAGCGGCGGGTCCATCCGGTATCTGAGTGCTCACGGTCGCTCCTCGGGCGTGGCCTGGCCCCGGGGCACGGCACCAGGGAGAACGGCACCAGGGGCGCGACGACACAATAGCGCCCGGTTGACGGGCTGCGGAGAGCGTCGTCATCCTGGTTGCGTGACCCAGCCCGACGTTGCTGCGGCTGCAACCTACCAATCGGCGGAGCGGGCACTCGCCCTGCTCAGCAGCTTCGACGAGAGCCGCACCGAGATCGGCGTGACCGAGATGGCGGAGTCCCTCGGGGTGCACAAGTCCACCGCGTCCCGCCTGGCGGCCGCGCTGGAACGGGCCGGCTTCCTGGCCCGCAGCGGCCGCCGCTACCGGCTCGGCGCCGAGCTGATCCGGCTCGGCACGCTGGCCGCGGGCAGCTTCGACGTCGTCGCCAGAATGCACGCCGCGATGGAGAAGCTCGCCGCCAGGACCGGGGAGACGGTGAACCTGGCCGTGCCGTCCGGGGACGGCATCCTGAACGTGGCCGAGATCCCCAGCAGCTACATCCTGAGCTGCTCGGCCGGCTGGACCGGGCGGCGCACCAAACCGCACGCGGTGGCCAACGGCAAGGTGCTGATGGCCTACCGGGCCATCGCGGTCCCGGCGGACCTGGAGCGGTACACGGCCCGGACCATCACCAGCCCGGCGGAGCTGCGGGCCGAGCTGGCCGCGGTGCGGCGCAACGGGTACGCGACCGCGGTGGGCGAGCTGGAGGAGGGCCTGATCGCGGTGGCGGCGCCGGTCTTCGGGGCGGGCGGGGCGTGCGTGGCCGCGCTGTCGGTGTCCGGGCCGGCGTCCCGGATGCCGCCGGAGGCGCTGCCCGCGCTCGGCCGCCTGTGCGCCGGCCCGTGACGCGCGGCGTCCTCACCGGCCGGACCTGGACGTGACCACGGCCCGCCGCGGCGGGCCCGGGGAGGGAGCAGACCGTGCGTGAGCAGCTGATGTACGTCGGCGGGCAGTGGCGCAAGGGCGGCGGTGGCACCGACACCGCGGTCAGCCCGTCCTCGGGCCAGGCGTTCGCGCAGGTGTCGCTGGGCAGCCCGGCCGACGTGGACGACGCGGACGGCGGCCGCCGCGGCGGCCTTTCCCGGCTGGGCGGCGGCCTCCGCGTTCGACCGGGCGGCGTGCTGTGACGCGGTCGTCACGGGGATCCGGGGCCGCCGTGACGAGCTGGCCCGGGCGCTGACGGAGGACCAGGGCAAGCCGCTGGCCGAGGCCTACGACGAGGTCGACGAGCTGGCCCTGTACTTCCGGATGGCCGGGGACGACGCCAAGCGGAACGACGGCGGCCTGCCGCCGTCGGTGTCGGCGGACCGCCGGGTCCTGGTCAGCCGGGTGCCGCTCGGCGTGGTCGCCGTGGTCAGCCCGTGGAACTGGCCGTACACGATGGGCGCCGAGCTGTTCGCGCCCGCGCTGGCCGCGGGCAACACCGTGGTCTGGGTGCCCGCGCCGAGCACCTCGGCGTGCAGCGGCCTGCTGGCCGGGGTGATCGCCGGGGCCGGGCTGCCGCCCGGGGTGTTCAGCTTCCTGCCCGGCCCGGGCCCGGTGGTCGGCGACGCGCTGGTCAGCCATCCCGGCGTCGCGGGTGTCGGCTTCGTCGGGTCGGTGGCGACCGGCGGGAAGGTGGCGGCCCGCGCCGCGGGCAAGGCCCAGATCCTGGAGCTGGGCGGGAACGGCCCGATGGTGATCCTGGCCGACGCGGACCTGGAGCTGGCCGCGGAGGCCTCGCTGGAGGCCGCGTACCAGAACGCCGGGCAGAGCTGCACGGCCGGCGAGCGGTTCCTGGTGGAGGCCAGTGTCCGCGCCGCGTTCACCGAGGCGGTGGTGGCGGCCACCGCGGCCCGGATCCGGCTGGGCGACCCGCTGCGACCCGGCGACCACGATGGGCCCGCTGAACAACGAGGCCACCGCGGCCAAGTTCGACCGGCACGTGGCCGGCGCGGTGGCCGCCGGCGCCCGGGTGTGCTGCGGCGGCGCGCCGCTCCCCCGGCTTCCCGACCGCGCTGTACGCCGAGCCGACCGTGCTGGACGGGGTCACCCCGGGGATGGAGATCGAGCGGGAGGAGACCTTCGGCCCGGTGGTGCCGGTGGTCGAGGTGGCCTCCGCGGAGCAGGCGCTGGAGATGGCCAACGCCTCGCCGTACGGGCTGACCGCCGCGGTGTTCACCGCGGACCTGGAACGCGGGCTGGCCTTCGCCGAGCGGTGCCGGGCGGGCTGGGTGAACATCAACGCGTCCACCAACCTGTGGGAATCGCACCTGCCGTTCGGCGGCCGGGCGGGCAGCATCAGCGGCCGCGGCCGGGTCGGCGGCCGCTACCCGATGGACGCCTTCACCGAGCCGAAGACCGTGGTCTACCCGGCGCCCCGGTACCGGCGCCCGGGCACCCCGGGCTAGGGCACAGGGCGAGCGGGGTGGCGGGCGGGGCGGATCTGGTCCTGCGCGGCGGGCGGGTCATCGACCCGGAGTCCGGGCTCGACGCGGCGGCGGACGTGGCGGTGACCGGCGACCGGGTGACCGCGGTCGGGGCCGGGCTGCCGCCGGGCCGGGCCGAGCTCGACGCCGCCGGCCTGGTCGTCACGGCCGGGTTCATCGACCTGCACAGCCACGTGAACGGCATCGCCGGGCTGCGGCTGCAGGCGCTGGACGGGGTGACCACCGCGCTGGAGCTGGAGGCCGGGGTCACGCCGGTGGCGGCGGCCTACGACCGCGCGGCGGCGCAGGGCCGGCCGGTCAACTACGGGTTCGCCACGTCCTGGGCGCTGGCCCGGATGGAGGCGGTGGCCGGGGTCAGCCTGGACGGCAGCCTGGCCACGTTCCTGGCCAACATCGCCCGGCCGGAGTGGCAGGGCGCGGCCACCGCAGCGCAGACCAGCGCGCTGGCGGCCCGGCTGGAGGCGGACCTGGCCGACGGCGCGCTGGGCATCGGGGTGCTGGCCGGGTACGCGCCCGGCGCGGACCCGGCCGAGTACCTCCGGGTGGCGGGCCTGGCCGCGGCGGCCGGGGCGCCCGCCTTCACGCACGCACGGGACCTGATCGAGCTGGTCCCGGACGGGCTCATCGACGGGCCCGGGGAGATCGTCCGGGCGGCCGCGGAGACCGGCGCGCAGATGCACTACTGCCACATCAACAGCACGTCGCTGCGGCACATCGACCGGGTGCTCGCCCTGGTCGAAGCGGCCCAGCAGGCCGGCTCGCGGGTCACCACCGAGGCCTACCCGTACGGGTCGGGGATGACCGGCATCGGCGCCGCATTCCTGTCCCCTGAGCGTCTCCCCGAGCGCGGGCTGACCCCATCGTCGCTGGTCTACGCGCCGACCGGGGAGCGGGTCGCGGACGAGGCCCGGCTGCGGGATCTGCGCCGCACCGACCCGGGCGGGCTGGTCATCATCGAGCAGATGGACGAGGCCGACCCGGCCGACCGGCGGCTGCTGATGCGCTCGCTGGCCTTCCCCGGCGGGATCGTGGCCAGCGACGCCATGCCGCTGACCTGGACCGGGACCGAGCCGGACCCGATGACCTGGCCGCTGCCCCGCGGCGCGTTCACCCACCCGCGGACGGCCGGCACGTTCTGCCGGGCGCTGCGCCTGCTCACCGCCGGCGGCGGCCCGGTCGGCCTCCCCGAGGCGGTGGCCAAGTGCAGCCTGCTCCCCGCCCGCCTGCTGCAGGACCGGGTCCCGGCGCTGCGCCGCAAGGGCCGGGTGCAGCCCGGCGCGGACGCCGACCTGGTGGTCTTCGACCCGGCCACGGTCACCGACCAGGCCACTTACACCGACAGCACCCGCCCGTCCACCGGCATCGCGCACGTCCTGGTCAACGGCACGTTCGTGGTCAGGGACGGCCAGCTGGACCCGGCCGTCCTGCCCGGCCGCCCGGTCCGCGCCGCAGGGTGATCAGGCCAGGCGGGCCGCGATTGCGGGGATCCGGGTGATGAGGTCGTCCAGGGCGCGGCGGGAGATGCCTGGTTCACCGGTCTCGATCAGCGTCGCCATGCCCCGGTCGCCCGCCGCGGCCGCGGCCGGGATGAAGTCGAGCAGGAGCTTTATCCGCACCGGCACGGCGGCCAGTATCTGCCCGGCCGGCACGCTGCCGCCATAGCCTTCGGCAAGTGCGCTCAGCCGTGCGGCCGCGGCGCCCGGGCCGGTGTCGCGCCACAGCGGCACGCAGTTCCAGGCCATGAAGGCCAGCTCGAGCAGCGGCGTGCTGGGCGCGGCCAGGTCCCAGTCGAATACGCCGGTCAGCCGGTCCCCGTCGAAGCACACGTTGTACGGCGCGATGTCGTTGTGCCCGATCAGGGTCGCGCCAGGCGCAGTGGTGAACCGCCACGGCCCCGGGTGCCGGAACCCGGCCACCGCGTCGTGGAACTGCCTGGCCCACCGGGCCATCGCGATGATCTGCGGCGCGGTCGGTGCCGCCGGGCCGTAGCCGATGACGTGGCCGGGCAGGTAGGACAGGACCTCCCGGCCCTGCCCGTCGATGCCGAGCACCCGCGGAATGTGCGGCAGCCGCGGCGCCAGGTAGGCGAGCAGGGCGTGCACCGCGGGGGTCCACGGCCCGGTCTGGCGGCGGACCGTGTCACCGGCCCTCACCACCCCGGAGTGCCCGTCGGCAAAGCGGGTCTCCGGCGGCTCGGTCACGGTTCCCCTCGGTCGCTCGCCCCGCGGGCGCGAGGATGTGCCATTGGGGTGGCATACCCCCCTCGATGGCACATTCTCGCGTGCCGGGCGGACGGAGGAGGGCTCATGACGGAGCGGCCGGAGGTCAGTGAGCTGCGGCTGGTGGTGACCGCCGCGGACTACGACGAGGCGCTGCGGTTCTACCGTGACGTGCTGGGCCTGCCCGAGCGGGCGGCGTACAGCTCGCCGGGCGGGCGGGTGACGATCCTGGAGGCGGGCCGGGCCACGCTGGAACTGGCCGACCCGCCGCACGCGGCGTACATCGATGAGGTCGAGGTGGGCCGGCGGGTCGCCGGGCACATCCGGGTGGCGTTCGGCGTCCGGGACAGCGCGGCCGCGGCGCAGACGGCCGCGGACGGCGGCGCGACGGTGCTGGCCGGGCCCACCCGCACGCCGTGGAACTCGCTGAACGCCCGGCTGGACGGGCCCGCCGGCCTGCAGCTCACCCTGTTCAGCGACCTGGCGGACGGCTAGCCGGCACCAAGGTCGGAGCGGATCATCGAGTACGAGACCATGTCGCGCCAGTGGCCGTCGCGGAAGCAGGCGCCGCGCAGTATGCCCTCCCGGGTGAAGCCGGCCTTCTCCAGCGCCCGCTGCTCGGCCAGGTTGCCGGTCTCGGTCTCGGCCTCGACCCGGTTCAGCTGGGTGTGCGCGAACAGGTACTCGGCCAGCAGCCGCTGCGCCCGGGTGCCGTAGCCGCGGCCGCGGGCCCGCATCAGCAGCCCGATGCCGATGTTCCAGCAGGCTGAGGTCGGTCCCTTAGGGACCTGGTGCCAGCTGACCTCGCCGGCCAGTTCCCCGGCCGTGCCCGGGTCGCCGGCCACCACGGACAGCCGCCCGTTCCGGTCCGAGATCAGGCCGCCCTCGGCGAAGCCGCGGCGCAGCACGCCCGGGTTCAGGTAGCCGTAGAAGCCGTACACCCCGGCCTCGTCCGGATCCTTGTACAGCAGCTCGATCAGGTCGAGGTCCGCCTCGGTAACCGGCCGGAGCCAGACGCTGGGGTCCATCGGCCGAGCCTAGCGGCCTGCCGCTGGCGGCCCCGGCGGCGCCAGATCCCGGCGCATCACGACCCGGGTCGGGGACCGGCGCACCACCTCGCGGAAGCCGGCCTGCTCGTACAGGCTGCGGGAGCCGAAGAACATGAAGTCGTCGTGGCTGCGCTCCGGCTTGTCGACCGGGTACGCCTCGATCAGGCCGGCGCCCTGCTCGCGGGCCCAGCTCAGGGCCGCGGCCAGCAGCATGTGCTGCAGCCCCTGCCCGCGGTAGGGCCGGGCCACGTAGCTGCACACGACCGACCACACCGGCTGGTCGTCGACTGGTTTCATGACCGGTGAGCGGCGCAGCTTGAGGTAATCCTCGCGCGGGCCGAGGCTGATCCACCCGGCCGGGCGCCCGCCGGAGTAGCCGATCAGCCCCGGCACCGTGCCGCCGCCGACGAGGCCGCGCAGCGCCCGCTTGTTCGCGGCCTTGATATCCGGCGCCGACCCGGCCGGCGGCCGGCCGGTCCGCCGGTAGAACATGCACCAGCAGCCGCGGACGATCGAGCCGCCCGGCAGCCCGAACAGCTCCTCCAGGTCCGCCCAGGTCCCCTCGGTCAGCGGCCGGGTCGTGAAATCCCCGGCCCCGCCGTCCCGCGCAGAAGGCATGCGGTCAGTCAACCACCGCCCGCCGTCAGACCCGGAAACCGTGCGATCATCGGGCGATGGCAGAGGGGGCAATGACCTGGGCTGAAGTGGCGGCCCGGCTGGCCGGGGCGCGGACCTACTGGCTGGGCACGGTGACGCCGTCCGGGGCGCCGCACGCGGCCCCGGTGTGGGGGACGGTGCACGACGGGACGCTGTACCTGTACTCCGAACGGCGGACCGCCAAGGCCAGGAACCTGGCCGCGAACCCGCGGGTGGTGGTGCACCTAGGGAGCGGCGAGGACGTGCTGATCGTGCACGGCACCGTAGCGGACCTCGGCGTTCCTGCCGACGTCCCCGGGGTGGTGGCCGCGCTGTCGGCGAAGTACACCTGGCCGGAGGACCAGCAGTTCCTGCCCGCCAGCGACCCGGACTTCGATGTCGTCTGGGCGGTGCGGCCGCGGTCCGCGCTGGCGTGGCGGCTGGTGGACTACGACGGTTCGCAGCGCCGCTGGACGGCCGGGTAGCGGAATTTCCGGTGGCTCATGCAGTCGCCGGCACCCTGCTGGTGCTCTTATCAGATGTGAAGGCGCAGCAGGCCGCCACCGGATCGCCGGGCATCCGGGGTGGGCCGGTGCGACGGGAGACGGCGTGAACGGCCAGGACCGCGAGCAGTTCCGCGAGTTCATGGTTACCCGCTGGCCGGGGCTGGTCCGGCTCGGCTACGTCCTGACCGGTGACCGGTGGCTCGCGGAGGACCTGGCGCAGACCGCGCTGGCCGGGGCGTGCCGCGCCTGGTGGCGGGTGAAGCGGGCCGACGATCCGGACGCGTACGTGCGCCGGATCCTGATCAACGCAAGCAACCGCCAGTTCCGCCGGCGGCGGCCCGCCGAGGAGGCCCGCCCGGTGCCGGAGGGTTCCCTGGCGGACCCTGCGGCCGAGGCCGACCAGCGCTCGGACCTGATGGCCGCGCTGCGGGAGCTGGCTCCGCGGCAGCGTGCCGTGATCGTGCTCCGCTACTGGGCGGACCTGAACGACGCGCAGGTGGCGGCCCTGCTCGGCTGCTCGGAGGGGACGGTGCGCAGCCAGGCCTGGCGGGCCCTGGCCAAGCTCCGGGTGAGCACGGCCCTGGTGGACGGGGACGCACGGTGACGGGGCGAGGAGGTGCCCGGTGAAGCTGACCGACGAGGAATCCCTGCGGCGGCGGCTGCACGCCGAGGCCGATCAGGCGGAGGTGGGGCCAGCGCCGGTCGAGGCGGTCTTCCGCCGCTACCGGGCCGCCAGGACCCGGCGGCTTGCGGCCCTCGCGTCTGGTACGGCGGTGCTTGCTGCCGTGGTTGCGGTGCTGGTCATCCGCGCTCCGGCCGGGCCGGCCGGGAAACCGCCCGGGCCCGGCAGCCCGCCTGGCACCGGGGTCTTCGCAGCGGGCACGGCGAACGGCCGGAGGTGGTCGCTGTCCGCGGTCAACCTGGCGGACCCCGGTTACCGGTGCCTGCCCGGGGTCGTCATCGACGGCCAGAACGGGGACCTGCTGCAGCCCGGCTTCCTGCCCGGCCTGCCCCTCGGCAACGCCGGGTTCCTGGCGGTCAGCCCCGGACGCCCAGCGGCCGGGTTCGCCTTCCTCTGGCTGCGGCCGGGGGTGACGGGCGTGACCGCCAGCCTCGGTGACGGCACCCGGCTCGCGCTGCGTCCCGTCACGGTCAGCGTGTGCGGTCACGCTTTCCGCCTGGCCGGGTTCCGGTGGCCGCGCCAGGGCGTGACGAGGATCGCGGCCCGCTCGCCGCAGGGACACCAGATCGGCTACACGCCCCCGGCGGACATCTTCAACCCGGACAGCCAGTTCCAGGACGGTCTGTGGTGGAACGTGCAGGGAGCGACGGGCAACGCGGCGGCCGGCGAGATCGGCTCGGGCCGCATCGGCAGCACGCCCTGGCGCATGGCGGTAACGCTGGGACCGGAAGGCGAGTGCTTCACCGCGCACGAGGGCCCGGCCGGCGCGGTGGGCAGCGCGAGCATCTGCGCGCCGGTCAGTGCGCCTCCCCGGGGTGCCGCGCTGACCTCCGTGCCCTTCGCCCGGCCCGGGGGCACCCTGGTCTGGTTCATGGGAACGGTCCGCGCCCGTACCGCCTACCTGCGGGCGCACCTGTCCAGCGGCCAGGTGATCCGGCTGGTGCCCGCGGTGGTGGGCGGCCGGGAGTACATCGCGGTGGGAGTCCGCGAGGGAGTCAGGATGACCAGGCTGACCCTCTACTCTGCGCACGGGCAGGTGCTGGCCGACCTGACGTCCTTGCCGCGCGGTAAATGAGGGCCCGGGTCGGTGGCTAGCCGGCCGTCGGCGATCCTGGCGGCCTCGCGGTGGGTGGCGGCGTGGCCGAGGACCGCGGCCAGGAACGGCTCGCGCCCCAGGGCGTAGACCGTGGCGTCGGTGCGCGCGGTCACGGTGGCCGTGCGCGGGATGGCGCGCAGCAGCGCGATCTCGCCCACCCCCTCGCCGCGGCCGCAGCGGCGCAGGAACTCCCCGTCCTGGGACACGTCCAGCTCCCCGGCGGCGATCGCGTAGTACGCGTCGCCCGGGTCGCCCTGCCGGATCAGCGTGGTCCCGGCGGCCAGCGGCACCGGCTCCAGCGCGGCGGCCAGCCCTTCGATGGCGGGCACCGGCAGCTCGGCGAACAGCGGCAGCGAGCGCAGCAGCGTGATCTGCACGAGCGGCACCGGGGTGCCCGCGTCCAGGCTGAAGAGGGCCCGGCCGCCGGCTATCGCGGCCAGCGGCAGCACCGCGGCCACGCCGAGCAGCGCGGCCCGGCTGCCGCCCACCCGGACCAGCGCCGGGACCAGCAGCGCGCCCGCGGCCAGCCCGGCCATCGTGAGCCCCTCGAGCACGCCGAACACCTGGCCGACGAGCTGGGCCGGGACCGAGCGCTGCAGCAGCGTCCGGCTGGCCACGTCGAGCACCTCCCGGCTGGCTCCCGCCGCGGCCAGCAGCGCCACCGTGCCGGCCAGCCCCGGCCTGGCCGCGAGCACGGCCAGCGCCGCGGACAGCAGCAAGGCCGCGGCCAGGATCGGGCGGCCGAGGCGGCGGCCGGTGAGCAGTACCCCGGCGGCGACGGCCAGGATCGCGCCCGCCCCGTAGAACGAGTTGAGGTAGCCGGCCCAGGCCTGGGACCGGCCGAGCACGGTCACCGCCAGGATGACGAACAGCAGGTCAAGCGCGCCGACGATAACCGACCCGGCGGTCAGCAGGGCCAGCATGAGCCGCAGGTCCTGGCGCCGGGCGGCGAGCGCCACGCACTCGCCCAGGCCGGCCAGCACCCCCGGCTGCTCCTCGCCCGCCGCCCGCACCGGCGGCACCCGCAGCCGGGCGACCAGCGCCGCGGCGGCCACCGCCAGCCCGGCGCAGACCGCGAACACCAGGCCCGCCCCGCCCGCCCAGATCAGCCCGCCGGCCAGCAGGCCCGCCGCGGTGATCCCGGCCGCCTCCACCGAGCCCGCCACCACGTTGGCCGCGGTCAGCTGGTCCGGGGACACCGACACCGCGGGGATCAGCGACGCCTGGGCCGGCCGGGTGGCGGTCACCGCGGTGGCGGCCAGCACGGCGCCGGCGTAGGCCACGGGGGTGAGCCCGGCCGCGATGGCCGCCGCGGCCAGCGCCATCCCGGCGGCCTGCGCCAGGTAGCCGCCGGCCAGCAGGACCACCGGGGACCGGCGGTCCGCGGCCGCCGCGGCCAGCGGGGCGGCCACGGCCGCGGGGACGAGCTGGGCCAGCGCGATCAGCCCGGCGGTGGTGGCCCCGCCGCGGGCGTAGGCGTACACCAGCATGGCGATCCACACCGCGTACTCGGTCAGCACGAACAGCGCGTACGCGGCCACCACCCGGGCCAGCGGCCGGTTGGCCGCCAGCAACCGGTACGGCGCCAGCCGGGTCCCGGCTTCCCCCGCCATCTGGTCCCCTCCCCCCGGCCCTGCCTGCTTACTCCCCGACCGGGCCGCCGGCCAGCTCGCTGACGATGTCCAGGTGGCCGATGTGCCGCGCGTACTCCTGGAGCACGTGGAACAGCACCCGCTCGAGCGTGGCCGGGTCGTTCCCTGACCACTGCTCGCCCGGCTGGCCCACGTCGGCCAGGCCGTGCGCGCCGACGATGGCCGCGGTCCGGCCGGCCTGCGCGTCCAGCGCGGCCAGCAGCTCGTCCAGGGTGATCCCGTCCGGCACGTACCAGCGGCCGTCGCGATCGTCGGCCCACGGGTCGCCGACGTCGCGGCCCTCGAACCTCCACTCCAGCCAGCGCCGCTCCACGTGGATCAGGTGGTTCAGCAGCTCGATGGGCGTCCAGCCGGAGGCCAGCCGGCTGGTCCGCAGCGCCACCCCGGGCAGCCCGGTCAGCTTGCCGGCCAGCTGGGACCGGAAGTACTCCAGGTAGTGCAGGAACACGTCGGCGCGGGAAGCCGTGGGCTCGGTGGTGCTGCTGAAGAACGGGACGGTGCTGCGCTGAGCCGGCTCGGTCATGGACCCAGCGTGCCCGGCACGGGGCCGGTTATGCGAGGGCGCCAGCCTCCCGGTCCGTGGTCAGGCCAGCTCCCCCCGCCCGCTCCGGGACTGCCCCCCGGCGGCCCCAGGCGGCCCTCAGGTCAGACGATCAGCGCGAGCTTGCCGCCGGCGTGGCCGGTCATGCTCGCCCGGTGCGCGTCGGCCACCGCGGTGAGCGGGTAGGCCGCGGCGACGAACACGCGCAGCGCGCCGTCCGCCGCCAGCCGGGTCAGCTCCAGCCGCGCCGCGTCCCTGATCTGGGTGCCCGGGTCGGCTCCCGGCGCACCGCCGAGCACCTTGATCTTCTCCGCGAAGCCGCGGGCGAACCCGGCGATGGTGGCGATCCTGGCCCGGTCGGCGACCAGCTCCAGCGAAACGTCGATGGCCTCGTCGGTGCCGATCAGGTCGACCGCGGCGGTGACCCCGCCGGGCGCGGCGGCGCGGACCCGGCCGGCCAGGCCGGGACCGTAGGCCACCGGTATCGCGCCGAGCCCGCGGAGGAAGTCGTGCCGGGCCGGGCTGGCGGTGGCCAGCACGGTGGCGCCGCGGGCCGCGGCCAGCTGAACCGCGATCGTGCCCACCCCGCCGGACGCGCCGTGCAGCAGCACCGTGTCGCCGGCCCGCACCCCGGTCGCGGCCAGCACGTGCCACGCGGTCACCCCGGTCACCATCAGGCAGGCCGCCTGGGCCCAGTCCAGCGCGGCCGGCTTGGGCACCAGTGCGCTGCCCGGCAGCACCAGCTCGGCCGCGTACGCGCCGGACGCGCGGTAGGCGATCACGTCGTCGCCGGGGCGCAGCGGCCCGGCCGGGCCGGCCGTGCCCGGGCCCACCTCGGTGACGGTCCCGGCGGCCTCCGCGCCGAGCCGCATCGGCAGCGCCGCCGGGTTGGTGCCGAACTGGCCGCTGTAGGCCTTCCAGTCGATGGGGTTCACGCCCGCGGCCCGCACCGCCACCCGGGCCTCGCCCGGTCCCAGCGGGCCGGCGGCCTGGTCGGTGACGGTAAGAACCTCGGGCCCGCCGTAGGCGGTGGCGGTCACTACGGATGGCATACGGAACGCAACACCGGCCGCTGCGCGGCCCATTCCGGCCCGGCCGGACGGCCCGCGTGCCGGGCCGCACGGGAACTCCCCGTGGGGCCAGGGACGGGCCCAGATCGTCCCCTACACTGACGGAAACTGCATACCGGGACGGCCGGTGCGACAGCCGGGAAAGGTGACCGATGGCCGAGGAACGGACGTTCCAGATCCAGCTTGAGGGCCTGATCCAGCTGCTGGCGCAGAACCTGTACGCCGACCCTGACGTGTTCCTGCGCGAGATGATCCAGAACGCGCACGACTCGATTACCCGGCGGGCCGAGCTGGCCGCCGAGCGGGGTGAGCCGGACCCGCCGGCGCCGCGGATCCAGGTGGTCGCCGACCCGGACGCGCAGCAGATCCGGATCCATGACAACGGCTCCGGGCTGACCCGGGACGAGATCGACGGCTACCTGTCCACCATCGGCCGGTCCGGCACCAACGAGCTGCGGCAGCGGATCGCCGCCGCGGACCGGACCCGCACCGTGGAGCTCATCGGCCAGTTCGGCATCGGCCTGCTCAGCGCGTTCATCGTGGCCGAGCGGGTGACCGTGGTGACCAAGGCGGCCGGGCACGACGCCCTGGCCTGGCAGAGCACCGGCGGGCGGAACTACCAGGTCGAGCCGGCCGACCGGGCTCAGGTGGGGACCACGGTGACGCTGCAGGTCAGCCCGGCGCACAGCCGCTACCTGGAGCGCGGGCGGCTGGAGTCGATCATCCGGACCTACGCCGACTTCATCGGCATGCCCGTCTACGTCAACGACGACGGCGACCCCACCAACGCGGTGCACGCCCCGTGGCACCGCAAGTACCCCACCGAGAACGACCGGGACCTGGCCTACCGGGACTTCTGGAGCCGGAAGTTCGCCGACGAGCACGCGCTGCACGTGTTCGCGGTGGACGAGAGCTTCCGGTGGCCGGACGCGGAGCAGCCGGGCGGCGAGGGCACCGGCCGGGTCCGCGGCGTGCTGGCCATCACCGACCGGCACGTGCCCGACGTCAACGCCCGGGGCACCGTGGACGTGTACGTCAGCCGGATGTTCATCGGCGCGGCCAACCGGGAGGTGCTGCCCTCCTGGGCCCGGTTCCTGCAGGGCGTGATCGAGTGCAACGAGCTGACCCCGAACGCCGCGCGGGACAACGTGATGCGCAACGGCGCGCTGGCCGCCGCGCAGAGGGTGCTCGGCCAGCGGATCGTCCGTGAGCTGACCGAGCTGTCGCTGCGCCAGCGCGACCGGTTCATCGACATCATGCGCTGGCACTCCTACCACGTGCTGGCCATGTCCGTGCAGGACGAGCACGAGGAGTTCTTCCGCGCGGTGGCCAACCTGATGCCGCTGGAAAGCGACCAGGGGCCGGTCACCATCGGCGAGTACCTGCTGACCGCGCCGGAGCGCCCGGACGGCTCGCGGACCATCCACTACATCACCGAGCGCGGGTCGGCGAACCAGTTCTTCCTGCTGGCCAGCGCCCGCGGCATCCGGGTGATCAACTGCGACGAGCCGTTCGCCGAGCGGTTCCTGGAGAAGTACGCGCGGACGTGGCCGCAGCGGGTCCGGCTGACCCGGATGGACCTGGCCGGCTCGCAGGCCATCTTCGAGCCGCTGCCGCCGGAGGAGCGGGCCTGGTTCGCCGACCTCGAGCGGGCCTGCGCAGACCTGCTGCCCGCCCGCCAGTTCGTGGCCCGGGTCAGCAAGTTCCTGCCCGAGGAGCTGCCCGCCGTGCTGACCGAGACGAGGGACAGCCGCAACCGCCGGGAGATGGCCCAGGTGGCCAGCCACCTGGCGGTCCCCGCTTACCTGCGCAATCTGGTCCAGGGCTTCCTCGAGGAGGAGCCCGAGCAGCTGACCCTGCACCTGAACGCGGGCAACCCGACGATCAGGAAGCTCGCCGCCCGGCACGACCTGGCCGACGAGGTGAGCAAGCACGCGCTGGTCGCGCTGTACAACAACGCGCTGATGCTGCTGGCCCGGTCGCTGCCGGTGGACACCGTGCAGACGATGGTGGCCCAGCAGAACCAGGTCATCGCGCTGCTGCTGTCGCTCGCCGAGCGATGACCCCAGCCACCGCGAGCCCAGGCGGCCGGCGCCCGGCCGGCCACGCCGCGGTCGAGCTGCTGATCACCGAGTCCCGCACGGCCACCGAGGAAAGCCGCTACCGGACCGCGCAGGACGCCGCCGACCGGGCCGTGGCCGGGGCCGAGCAGCTCGGCGACGCGGTGCTGCTGGTCCGGGCGATCGCCCAGCAGCAGCTGGCGCTGCGGATGGCCGGCGACTACACCGGGGCGCTGGTGTGCTGTACCCGGATCCTGGCCATGGCCGGGGACCCGTCCACTCGCGAGGCGCTCAGCACCGAGGCGGCGGCGGCCACCATCGCCCGGGCCTACATGTACTGGGTCACGTCGGCCCGCACCGACGCCCGGGCCGACCTGCGCGAGCTGCTGGCCATGCTGGACACCGCCGAGCGCTGGCTGATCAGCACCGGCCACGGGCACTGGCGGTCGGGGGTGCTGTCCGAGCGGTCCGACATCCACCGGGCGCTGGGTGACCGGGAGCAGGCGCTGGCCTGCGCGCAGGAGGCGCTGGCCCGGTACGCGCCCGGGATCCCCGGGTTCAGCCTCAGCGTGTACCGCTGGTCGGTGGGCCGGCTGCTGTCCGAGGCGGGCCGCCACGAGGAGGCCGAGGATTACCTGCAGGCGGTGCTCGACGACCCGGACTCGCCGCGGCTGGACCAGGTGACCGCGAACGTGTGGCTGGCCTACAACGCGGTCGACGACGGCCGCCCCGCCGATGCGGCCCGGGCCGCGGCCGGGGCCGTCGAGATCGCCGAGCTGTGCGGCGACGACGCGATGACCACCGCGCTGGACGCCCAGTGCTTCGTGCTGCGCCGGGCCAGGGACTGGGCCGGCGCGCGGGCCGCCGCGGAGCGGCACCTGGCCGCGGCCCGGCGGGCCGGCGGCCGGGCCCGGGTCTACCACGCGCTGGACTCGATGGCCTGGACGGCGGCGGGCAGCGACGACTTTGTCCTGCTCAGGGGCCTGCTACCGGAGCTGTCTCAGCTGGCCAGGACCCTGGATGAGGCGCAGGGCGTTTCGTGGCGGACTGAGCGTACTGGCCGGCTAAGGGAGCGATTGCCGGAAAACGCACCGAGCTGAAAGCAGGTCCGGCCAATGCCGCGGGGTTAGGCTGGCGATATCTGCGGTAACTCACTATCGACGGGCCAGGGGAAGGCGGGGCAGTGAATCTCAAGAAGGCCCTGAGCTGGGCCGGGATCATCTTCGTGGTCTACTACCTGGCGACCCAGCCCGCCGGTGCGGCGCACTTCGTCCATTCCGTGTTCGGCTGGCTGCAAGGGGCCGGGAACTCGCTGTCCACCTTCGTCAACAGCCTTTAGGCAGCCAGAGCCAGCCGCCCCCAGCGGCAGCAGCCGCCGTTACGATGATCGCGTGCCGCTGCGCGCTGTCGATTTCCACGTTCACCTGCCCACGCCGGACTGGCTGGACGGCAGCCTGGCCGGGTACACCGAAGCGGCCGAGGCCTATTTCCGCGCACCCGTCGAACGCCAGCCGCTGAGCCAGCTGGCGGAGCGCTACGAAGGGCTCGGCGTCCGGGCGGTGCTGCTGGCCTGGGACGCGGAAACCGCGACCGGCCGGCCCCGGGTGCCGAACGAGACCGTGGCCGCGGCCTGCCGGGATTACCCCGGGGTGTTCACCGGGCTCGGCTCGGTCGACCCGCACAAGGGCGCGGCCGCGGTCGCCGAGGTGGCCAACATCGCCGCGCTGGGCCTGCGCGGGGTCAAGTTCCACCCGTCGCTGCAGGCGTTCGCCCCGGACGACCCGGCCTACTGGCCGGTCTTCGAGGCCTGCCGGGATCACGGGCTGCTCGCCCTGTTCCACACCGGGACCAGCGGCATCGGCGCCCGCCAGCCCGGCGGCCAGGGTGTGCGGCTGGACTACGCGCACCCGCTCAAGCTGGACCCGGTGGCTGCTGCGTACCCGGACCTGACCGTGGTCGCCGCGCACTTCGGCTACCCCTGGCACACCGAGCTGGCCGCTATCGCACTGCACAAGACCAACGTGTACATCGACATCTCCGGCTGGTCGCCGCGGCGGATCCCGGCCGAGGTCATCCGCGAGCTGCGCGGCCGGCTTTCCGGTCAGTTCCTGTGGGGCAGCGACTTCCCGTTCCTCACCCCGGAGCGCTGCCTGGCCGAGTTCGACGAGCTGGGCCTGCCCGACGACGTGGCCAGCCAGGTGCTGCACGGCAACGCCGAGCGGATCCTGGGGCTCGGCGCCTGATCCGGCCGGCCCGGGATCATGATGGTTCCGTGCCTGAGGGATCGACAGGGAGTTGCTCACGATGATCGTTGACTGTGCTCACTACCAGGACGGCCGCCGGAGCACGCAGGACCCGGCGTCCATCGAGGACGCGGCGGCGCGCAGCCGCGCGGGCGGGTTCGTCTGGCTGGGCCTGTTCGAGCCCGGGATCGCCGAGCTGAAGGAGGTCGGCGAGGCGTTCGGGCTGCACGAGCTGGCCGTGGAGGACGCGCTGACCGCGCACCGGCGGCCGAAGATGGACAACTACACGGGCAGCGCGCGGCTGATCATCCTGCGCACGGCGCGGTACGACGACGAAGAGGAGGAGGTCGACTTCGGCACGATCAGCGTGTTCCTGGCGCCCACGTTCATCATCAGCGTGCGCCGCGGCGCGGCCAGCGAGCTGCGCGAGGCGAGGATGCGGCTGGAGGACCGGCCGGAGCTGATGATGGAGGCGGGGAGCGCGTCGGCGCTGTGGGCCATCCTGGACGTGGTGGTGGACAGCTACGCGCCGGTGGTCGCCGAGGTCGAGCGCGACATCGACCAGATCGAGGCGACCGTGTTCTCCGGCGCGGTGGCGCCGACCGAGCGGATCTACTCGCTGCGCCGGGAGGCCACCGACTTCTACCGGGCGGTGCACCCGCTGCTGGCCGTGGTCTCCTCGGTGGAGCGGCTGGTGCCCGGCGAGCTCAAGCCGTACCTGCACGACGTCAGCGACAACCTGCTGCTGGTGAACGAGGAGGTGGCCGCGCAGCGGGACACGCTGGGCTCGGTGCTCGAGGCCAACATGGCGGTGATCACCGTGGAGCAGACCCGGGTCAACATCCGGCAGAACGCGACGATCGAGCAGCTCACGATCCTGGCCACGGTGTTCCTGCCGCTGACCTTCATCACCGGGTTCTTCGGGCAGAACTTCCGGTGGCTGGTCGACCACGTGGAGGGCCTGCCCGAGTTCCTCGCCTTCGGCATCGGCGGCCTGATCATTCCGATGATCCTGCTGTTCCTGTGGCTCCGCTACCACCGCCGCCGGATCGCCGAAACCGCCACCGTGCCCGGATCCTGACCGGCCCGGGTCCCGCCTGCCGCCTGGGCAGGCGGCGGGTCAGGGCGGGGTGATGCGGCCGGTGCGGGAGAACCGGGCGGCGTGCGCGGCCGAAGTCCTCGGCGGACAGCCGGGACACGAACGAGATCGTGTCGCCGCCGGGGACGGGCTGGCCCTTGCCGGCGAACTGGACCGGGAACAGGTGGGCCCGCTCGAATTTGCCGGTGGCGGACAGCCGGACCCGCAGGATCGCGCTCAGGTTCAGTACGCCCTCGGTGGCGAAGTTGCCGTAGCCGGCGAAGTTGCCCAGGCTGTAGGCGATCAGGTGGTGGTGGTAGAACTCCATGCCGCGCAGCACGTGCGGGCCGCTGGCGATCACCAGGCTGGCCCCGGCGTCGATGGCCATCTTCGCGAAGGCCTGCGGGTTGCCGCGGTCCTCGCCGAGGAAGATCTCCTCCTTGCCGGTGACGTGGTCGGCGTCCGAGCCCTCGCCGCCGGCGTGCATGTAGACCACGACGATCGGGGCTTTCGTGGCGGCCTTCTGGATGAGCTCCCTGGCTGCGGGAACGTCGGTCAGCTTGGCCGACCAGTCGTACGGCGCGAACGCGACGAACGCGACCTTGATCCGGTGCGCACGGACCACGGTGATCTCGCCGGGCAGGCCGGTCTGCGCCATCCCGGCGGCGTGGATCGCCCGCACGGTCTGCTGCTGCCCGGCCGGGCCGAAGTCGAACGAGTGGTTGTTGGCGTCGTTCAGCACGGTGAAGCCGGCCTGCTTGTAGTACTTCGCCCAGGACGGCGGGTCGCGGAAGGCGAAGCAGCTGCCGCCGTTGGCGCCGCCGCACTTGCTGCCGGACGCGGTGGTGAGCGTGCCCTCCAGGTTGCCGAACACGATCTGCGCCTTGCCGGTCAGCTGGGGCTTGACCTCGTCGAAGAACGTGGCCGGGTCCGGCGGCAGGGCCGGGGTGCTGCCCAGCATCGTGTCGCCGACCGCGGTGATCGTCACCGATCCGCGGTGCTTGTGCCGGTGCGCGGGCTGGCCGCCGGCCGCCGGCGAGTCCCCGGACTGGGTGATGCCGTCGCCACCGCCGCCGCCCCCGTTGGAGCCCCCGGCCAGGCCTGAGCAGGCAGCCAAAGTGACCGTCGCGGCAAGGGCCGCGGCCACGGCCGTCAGGCGCCGCGCTGAACGGGACAATCCGGGCGCCCATTTGGGTTTCGCCGGTATGGTCGAGGGCAACGGTTCCTGGCCAGGCATGGCGGTCAATCTACCGGCCATGGATGCGGGCAGGATCCGGTCTACGGCGGGCGGTGGCCGGCCGGCGTACAGGCTCGCTCACAGGAGGCAGCGGATGCGGGGGGTACGGGCTGTTTCGGCAGGCGGGACTGTCCTGTTCGGGGTGCTGCTGGCCAGCGTGGTCCCGGCCGGGGCCGGCCCGGTCTACCCGGGATCGGTTCATGGCGCCCACGCGGGCCGGGCGCGGGCGGCCGTGGCGGGCCCGCTGGCCGGGCTGACCGCGCTGGCCCGGGCGGGCGCCGCCGGGCCGGGCGGGGCGGCCCTGGCGATCCGCCTCGCGCACACCGGCCCGCCGCGGCCGGTCGGCCCGGCCGCCGCAGACGCGCTGAACGACAAGCTGAACGGCAACTCGTGCACGCCGCTGGACAACGGCTCCGCGGCGACCGCCACCTGCCTGGCGGTCGGCACCTTCCAGGACAGCGCGACGGTCCAGCCGCTGGCCCTGACCTGGCAGCAGGGCAGCCCGTGGGCCGGGCTGGGCACGGTCCCCGACGCGAACACCAAGAACAGGGTCAACCTGCCGGGCGAGGTGTCCTGCGCGGCCCCGGACAAGCTCCGTCCGGTCTGCCTGATGACCGGCGAGCACTACGCGAACTCCAGGTTCCCCGCCCAGCTGGCCGAGGTCTGGGACGGCACCTGGACCAAGCTGTCCACCGGCAACCCGCCGGGCACCTCCTGGTCCGCGCTGGAGGACGTGTCCTGCCGGACGGACAAGTTCTGCATGCTGACCGGCCAGGCCGGCACCACGAAGCAGACCAGCCACGGCACGGTGTTCATCTCGCACGCCACCGCCTACCGCTGGGACGGCAGCAAGCTCACCCGGCTCACCGTGCCCGCCCCGCGGGGCGGGCACGACGCCGAGCTGGCCGGCGTGTCCTGCCCGGCCACCACGTTCTGCCTGGCGGTGGGCAACTACATCCGGGCCGACGGGAAGTCGCAGGCCTACTCGGCGCGCTGGTCGGGCGGCACGTGGACGGTGCAGAACGCGCGCAACCTGCAGGGCCAGGTGCTGACCCTGTTCGAGGCCGTGTCGTGCGTGAGCCGGACCCGGTGCGAGGCGGTCGGCACCACGCTGACACCCGGCAACCGGGCCTTCGCCGAGGCCTGGTCCAGCGGCACCTGGCAGACCCAGCCGAGCGCGGGCAAGCCCAACGCGACCCTGTTCGGGGTGACCTGCCCGGCGGCGGGCCGCTGCTTCGCGGCCGGGTCGCTGGGCGACCTGTCGCTGATCGAGGCCTGGGACGGCACCCACTGGTCGGCGCAGATCACCCCGGCCACCGCCGCGCCGCGGAGCGGCAGCGCGCTGAACCACGTGTCCTGCACGACGCCGGACCTGTGCGAGGCGGTGGGCTACCGGTTCAGCCGGTCCCGCAGCGACGTCACCCCGCATACCCTGGCCCTGGGCTGGGACGGCCAGCACTGGACGGTCCAGCCGACCGTCAACCAGTAGCTCAGGAAGCCTGGTAACCGGCTACACCAGAGGGAAAACTGGGTATCGGCTTCGTACCCGGCGGCTGCGCGGTCCCGGTTCGCCCCGACCGCGACTGCGCCGCCCGTCCGCTTGGTGACAGGGAGGCGTGCTCATGTCCGAGATCATCAAGGCCGCGCTGGTTCAGCAGGCCTGGTCCGGCGATAAAGAGTCGATGATCAGCAACGCGGTGCAGCACATCGCCACCGCCGCGTCGGCCGGGGCCCAGGTCGTCTGCCTGCAGGAGCTGTTCTACGGGCCGTACTTCTGCCAGGTGCAGGACGCCGACTACTACTCCTACACCGAGCAGATCCCTGACGGGCCGACCACCGAGCTGATGAAGGAGGTCGCCGCCCGGCACGGGGTGGTGCTCATCCTGCCGATGTACGAGGCCGAGCAGGCCGGGGTGTACTACAACACCGCCGCGGTGATCGACGCCGACGGCAGCTACCTGGGCAAGTACCGCAAGACGCACATCCCGCAGGTGAAGGGGTTCTGGGAGAAGTTCTACTTCCGCCCCGGCAACATGGGCTACCCGGTGTTCGACACCGCGGTGGGCCGGATCGGCGTGTACATCTGCTACGACCGGCACTTCCCCGAGGGCTGGCGGGCGCTCGGCCTGGCCGGGGCGCGGATCGTGTTCAACCCGTCGGCCACCAGCCGCGGCCTGTCGCAGTACCTGTGGCGGCTGGAGCAGCCCGCCGCCGCGGTGGCCAACGAGTACTTCGTCGGCGCGATCAACCGGGTCGGCATCGAGCCGCTCGGCGACAACGACTTCTACGGCCAGACGTACTTTGCCGACCCGCGCGGTCAGCTGGTCGGTGATGCGGCCGGCGACAAGGAGGACGAGGTCATCGTCCGTGACCTGGACATGGGCCAGCTGCAGGAGGTCAGGGACCTGTGGCAGTTCTACCGTGACCGCCGGCCCGACCAGTACGGGCCGCTGGCGCAGGCCTGACGGGAGGCCGTGATGCGCACTCTCATCGCAGGCGGCCAGGTGGTGGGCCCCGCGGGCGCCACCGCCATGGACGTCATCATCGACGGCGAGACGATCACCGCGCTGGCCGCGCCCGGCTCCGGGCTGGCCACCTCGTGGGCGGCCGAGGCCGAGCGGGTCATCGACGCGTCGGCCAAGTACGTGCTGCCGGGCGGCATCGACGCCCATACGCATATGGAGATGCCGTTCGGCGGCACGTTCTCCGCGGACACGTTCGAGACCGGCACCCGGGCCGCGGCCTGGGGCGGCACGACCACGATCATCGACTTCGCGGTCCAGGCCAAGGGCACGTCGCTGCAGGCCACGCTGGACAAGTGGCACGCCAAGGCGGACGGCAACTGCGCCATCGACTACGGCTTCCACATGATCGTGTCAGACGTGAACGACACCACGCTGAAGGAGATGGACGCCTGCATCGACGCGGGCGTGACCAGCTTCAAGATGTTCATGGCCTACCCCGGCGTGTTCTACGCGACCGACGGCGAGATCGTCCGGGCCATGCAGCAGGCGGCCGGCAACGGCGCGCTGATCATGATGCACGCGGAGAACGGCATCGCGATCGACCAGCTGGTCGCCGAGGCGCTGGCGGCGGGCCGCACCGAGCCGCTGCAGCACGGGCTGACCCGCCCGGCGGAGCTGGAAAGCGAGGCCACGTCGCGGGCGATCACGCTGGCCGGGGTGACCGGGGCGCCGCTGTACGTGGTGCACCTGTCCGCGGCGCAGGCCCTGGCGGCGATCGCCACAGCCCGGGACACCGGGCAGAACGTGTTCGCCGAGACCTGCCCGCAGTACCTGTACCTGTCCCTGGAGGACCTGGGCCGGCCGGGCTTCGAGGGGGCCAAGTACGTGGCCTCCCCGCCGCTGCGGCCCAGGGAGCACCAGGCGTCGCTGTGGCGCGGGCTGCGCACCAACGACCTGTCGGTGGTGTCCACCGACCACTGCCCGTTCTGCTTCAAGGACCAGAAGGAACTGGGCCGGGGCGACTTCTCGAAGATCCCCAACGGGATCCCCGGCGTGGAGCACCGGATGGACCTGCTGCACCAGGGCGTGGCCGCGGGCGAGCTGTCGCTGGCCCGGTGGGTGGAGGTGGCGTCGGCCACCCCGGCCCGGATGTTCGGGCTGTACCCGCGCAAGGGCGTCATCCAGCCCGGCTCGGACGCCGACGTGGTGATCTACGACCCGGCCGCCACGCAGGTGCTGTCCGCTGCGTCGCACCACATGGCGGTGGACTACTCGGCGTACGAGGGGATGCAGATCACCGGGCGGGTGGACACCGTGCTGTCCCGCGGCCGGATGGTCATCGGCTCCGGTGAGTACCTCGGGGAGACCGGCCACGGCCGGTTCCTGTCCCGCGCGCTGTGCCAGTACCTGAGCTGACGGGGGGTCAGATGGACTTCGGCCTGGTGTTGCAGACAGACCCGCCGGCCCGCAAAGTCATCGACACGATGGCCGGGGCCGAGCGGATGGGTTTCTCGTACGGCTGGACGTTCGACTCGCACGTGCTGTGGCAGGAGCCGTTCGTCATCTACTCGCAGATCCTGGCGGCCACGACGTCGATGACCGTCGGCCCGATGGTGACCAACCCGGCCACCAGGGACTGGTCGGTGACCGCGTCGCTGTTCGCCACGCTGAACGACATGTTCGGCAACCGGACCGTGTGCGGCATCGGCCGCGGCGACTCGGCCCGGCGGGTGATCGGCCAGCCGCCGGCCACGCTGGCCACGCTGGGCACGGCCATGCAGGTGATCAGGGACCTGGCCGAGGGCCGGGAGGCGGACCTGCACGGCACGCCGGTGCGGATCCCGTGGGTGCGCGACGGCAAGCTGGAGATCTGGATGGCCGCCTACGGCCCGAAGGCGCTCAAGCTCGTCGGCGAGCAGGCCGACGGGTTCATCCTGCAGACCGCCGACCCGGACATCGCCCGGTGGACGGTCGGCGCGGTCCGGTCGGCCGCCGCGGCGGCGGGGCGCCCCGCGGACGCGGTGACGGTCTGCGTGGCCGCGCCGGCCTACGTGGGCGACGACCTCGCGCACCAGCGGGACCAGCTGCGCTGGTTCGGCGGGATGGTCGGCAACCACGTGGCCGACCTGGTCGCCAGGTACGGGACGTCCGGCGCGGTGCCGCGGGCGCTGACCGACTACATCAAGGACCGGGAGGGCTACGACTACTCCCACCACGGCAAGGCCGGCAACCCGTCGACCGACTTCGTGCCGGACTCGATCGTGGACCGGTTCTGCCTGACCGGGCCGGCCTCGGCGCACGTGGACCGGCTGGCCGAGCTGAAGGAGATCGGCGCGGACCAGTTCGCCATCTACCTGATGCACGACCAGCCGGAGCAGACCCTGGCCGCGTACGCCGACAAGATCATCCCCGCGGCCGGCGGCTGACCGGGCTGCGGCGCTCGATCAGTATCGTGTCCCGCCACCAGCCGTCCGGGTGACCGGGGCGGCCCAGGTGGCAGCCGATCCGCTGCCGGGTGCCGACCACGCGGAACCCGGCCGCCTGGTGCAGGGCCAGGCTGGCGGTGTTCTCCGGGAAGATCCCGGACTCGATGGTCCAGATCCCGGCCGCCTCGGTGGCGGCGATGAGCGCGTCCAGCAGGGCCCGGCCGACGCCCTGGCCGCGGGCCCGCGGGTGCACGTAGACCGAGTGCTCCACCACGCCGGCGTAGACCGGGCGGGACGACACCGGCGACACGGCCACCCAGCCGAGCATGCGCTCGCCGTCCGGCTCCGGGCCGAGGGCCACGAACCGGTGCGCCGGGAGCCGGGCCGCGGAGAACTCCGGCCAGGAGGGTGCCCGGGTCTCGAACGTGGCGTTGCCCTCGTCGATGCCGGCCTGATAGATCTCCAGCACCCCGTCCGCGTGCGCCCCGGTCATCGGCTCGATCCGCATGCCGCGGCCCGTCAGGCGCGGCGGGTGGCCCGCAGGACCGTGTCCCGCACGGTGACGGGCTGCCCGTCCAGGTCCTTGGCCTGCGGCCGAAGGCCCCGGCGACCACGACCTCCCAGCTCTCCTGGTCCAGGTCCGCGGCCAGCTGCTCGGCCAGCACGAACCGGTGGGCCGGGCCGTGACGGCCGACGTTGGCGTGCAGGTCGTCCGGGTGGTGGCCGACGACCAGCAGGGTGCCGCCGGGCCGGACCGCGGCGGCCAGCCGGGCCAGGAAGTCCCCGAACATCTCCAGCGGCAGGTGCATGTACTGCGCCGAGACCAGGCCGTACCGGCCCGGTTCCGGGGCCCAGGTGAGCAGGTCCTCGCGCTGCCAGCGGATCCGCCCGGCCACCCCGTCGCCCGCGGCCGCCGCCGCGGCGGCTCCCCGGTCCAGGGCGACCTGGGACACGTCCACCGCGGTGACGGTCCAGCCCTGCCCGGCCAGCCAGATCGCGTCGCCGCCCTCGCCGCAGCCCGCGTCCAGCGCCTCGCCGGGCTCCAGGCCTGAGGCCTGCTCGACCAGCTGGGCGTTGGGCTGGCCGCTCCACAGCCGCCCGGCCGAGCCGTACCGGTCGTCCCAGAACTCCTGGGTGAACTTGAACTCCTCGGGGACGTCCTCATCGTGGCCGTGCCAGGGCTGATCGTGAGTGGCGTGGTCGTGGTGCGGCACTGCCTGCTCCGTTCCGCCGGGCGCGGCTCATGGGCGTCCCGGCTGCGTCGCTGAAACCCGCCTGCACAGTGCACCGGGAGACCGAGTTTCGCAAGTTTGCTTGCCGCTGCGGCAAACTTGGGCGGGATGGACGAGGACCTGGGCCAGGTGCTGGCGGCGGTCGGGCCGCGGCTGCGGGAGCTGCGGCGCCGCCGGGACGTCACGCTGGCCGCGCTGTCGCGGTCCACCGGGATCTCGGTCAGCACGCTGTCCCGGCTGGAGAGCGGCCAGCGGCGGCCCACGCTCGAGCTGCTGCTGCCGCTGGCCCGGGCGCACGGCGTGCCGGTCGACGAGCTCGTCGGCGCGCCGCCGGCCGGCGACCCGCGGGTGCACCTGCGGCCGTTCCGCTTCCACGACATGACCGTGATCCCGCTGAGCCGGCGTCCCGGCGGATTGCAGGCGTACAAGCTGGTCGTCACCGGCCGGCCGCCGGACCCGCCCGAGGAGATGCGGGTGCACGAGGGATACGAGTGGCTCTACGTGCTCGACGGCCGGCTCCGGCTCATCCTCGGCGACCAGGATCTGGTGCTGCGGCCCGGCGAGGCGGCGGAGTTCGGCACCGAGGTGCCGCACTGGTTCGGCAACGCCGACGACGAGCCGGCCGAGCTGCTGGTGATCTTCGGCCGGCAGGGCGAGCGGGCCCATCTCCGGGCCCGCCCGGCCCGCCCGGCGGGCGGGCGGCCTCGCGCCGCCACCTCCGTAATCCGGAAATACCGACCACCACCAGCCGCAACAGCTCACCTGCTCCCGCGGGGCTGTTGATATATCGGTGGTTCCTGGTAACAACAGAAACATGGCGATACCGGCGATGAAGGCGGGAATGATCCTGCCGGGCGGGACGGCCACCGAGCAGCTGGATCAGGCGGTACTCGCCGAGCAGGCGGGCTGGGACGGGGTCTTCGTCTGGGAAGCCGCCTACGGCGTCGACGCCTGGTCGCTGCTGGCCGCGATCGCGGCCCGGACCAGCCGGGTCCGGCTCGGCACCCTGCTCACCCCGCTGCCCTGGCGGCGGCCGTGGAAGGTGGCCAGCCAGGTCGCGACGCTGGACCAGCTGTCCGGCGGCCGGGCCATCCTGTCCGTCGGCCTGGGCGCGCTGACCACCGACCTGCCCGACACCGGCGAGGTCACCGGCACCCGGCCGCGGGCCGGCCTGATGGACGAGGGCATCGACCTGATCCGCGGGCTGTGGGCGGGCCGGACCAGCTACAAGGGGCAGCACTACCAGTACGAGTGCTCGCGCAGCGACCTGGCCGAGGTGGGCCGGCCGGTGCAGGACCGGATCCCGATCTGGGTGGTGGCGGCGTGGCCGCGGCCCCGCTCCATGCGGCGCGCGCTGCGCTGCGACGGCGTGATCCCGGAGTACCACCGCAGCGGCGGGCAGGACGGCCGCCCGGCGGACGCTGCGGCGGTGCGCGCCTGGCTGGCCGAGCACGGCGCCCGGGCCGGCATCGACCTGATCGCCGAGGGCGAGACCCCGGCCGGCGACGACGCCGCCGCGGCCGCCGCGCTCACCCCGTGGGCGGAGGCCGGCTGCACCTGGTGGCTGGAGTCGCGGTGGGAGATGCCGCACCACGGGCCGGAGCGGATGGCCCAGGTCCGCCAGCGGCTGGCGGCCGGCCCGCCCCGCCCGGCTGGCTAGCGCCGGCCGCACCCGGCCGCGCCGCCGCGATAATGGCCCGATGGCCATCCTCATCGCGCAGCTGATCAGGACGTTCTACGACGAGTGCTGGAACAAGTGGAACGACACGCTGGTGGACGACACGCTCGACACCGCGTTCGTGTCCCGCGGCTCTCTCGGACAGCAGGTCACCGGTCTTGACGGCTGGCGCGGCTACCGGGACCGGATCCGGCACGGCTCCCCCGACCTGCACCACGAGCTGGTCGACCTGATCTGCGAGGACTCCCGCGCCGCCGCCCGGCTGCGGTACACCGGCACGCACACGGGGACGCTGCTCGGCATGCCCGCCTCCGGCCGGCCGTTCGACTACGGCGGCGCCGCGTTCTTCACCGCCGACCACCGCCGGCTGACCAGCGTGTGGGTCGTCGGCGAACTGGACGAGTTCCGCCGCCAGGTAGGTTGAACGGATCGAAGTGAGACGGACTCCCCTGAGCCGGAGGGACCTGACCGCGCCGTGAGCGTCATCACGTCGACCCTCGACGAGATCCTCAAGCTGCATGGCCTGCCCGCCTACGCCCTGGTCGGCGGCCTGGCCTTCGGCGAGGCCGCGCTGTTCGTCGGCTTCGTGCTGCCCGGCGAGACCGCGGTGCTGCTCGGCGGCGTGCTGGCCAACCAGCACCGGGTCTCGCTGGCGGGGATCGCCGTCGTGGCGGTCCTGGCCGCGATCATCGGGGACAGCGTGGGCTACGAGGTCGGCCGCCACTTCGGCACCCGGCTGCTGCGCACCCGGGCGTTCGCGAACCGCCAGCAGGGCATCGAGCGCGGCACGAAGATGCTGCACAACTACGGCGGCCGGGCGGTGTTCCTCGGCCGCTGGACCGCGTTCCTGCGCGCGGTCATGCCCGGCCTGGCCGGCACCGCCCGGATGCCCTACCCGCGGTTCCTGGCGTTCAACGCGGCCGGCGGGATCGTCTGGGCGCTGGGCTTCACGTTCCTCGGCTACCTGGTCGGGGCCAGCTACCACAAGGCGGAGAGCTACGCGGGCTGGGCGGGTGAGGCCTTCCTTGGCCTGGTCATCGTGGTGGCCGTGGTGCTGTTCATCCGGCACCGCCGGAGGGAACGGGACCCGGAGCCAGAGCCGGTTCCGGTGACGGACCTCGAGCCCGAGCCTGAGCCCGACCACGACCTGCATCCCTGACGGCGGGGCCGGGACTCGCGGCCGGCGTCAGCCCGCCGAGCACCGCCCGGACGGCCAGCTCCCACCGCCGGTCCACGGACGCGGCCGAGCGGCCGAGCCAGCCCGCCGCCTCCTGCCGGGCCAGCCCCTGGGCCAGCGCGACCAGAACGTGCGCGATGTCGGTCGGGTCGCCCGCCAGCAGGCCCGCGGCCACGCACCGCTGCACCCGGGCCACGCAGAACTCCCGCACCGCCGCCCCGGCCGCCAGCTCGTCCGGCCCCGGGTCGAAGTCCGCGAACGGCCGGGAGAACATGACCTCGGCCAGCACCGGGTGGGCCAGCGTGAAGGCGCGGAACGCGCCCGCCACCGCGGCCACGTCGGCCCGCGGGTCACTGGTCTCGGCCAGCTCGCCGAGGGACCGGCCCAGCAGCCGGAACCCCTCGAAGAACACTTCCCGCACGAGCCCGGCCTTGTCGCCGAACAGCTCGTACACGGCCGGCGTCGAGGTCTGCGCCTGCCGGGCCACCTCGCGGGTGGTGAACCCGGCCACCCCCTCGTCGGCCAGCAGCGTGACCGCGGCCTCCAGGACCCGGTCCCGCAGGTCCGGGGTGCGCTGCTTGGGCCTGGGCACGGCCTGCCTACGGGGCGGCCGGGGCGGCCGGGGCGGCCGGGGTGGCCGCCGGGGTCAGGTCCCCGAACGAGCCGCGCCGGGAGTCGATGGCGTCCCGCAGCGCGGGCAGCACGCTGGCCCGCAGCCGCCGCTTGCTGGCCGCGTGTGCCGCCGGGTCGAGCCCGGCCAGCCCGGTGGCCAGGCTGTGCGCCGCCCCGGCCAGCTCGTCCGCGGGCACCACCCGGTCCAGGTAGCCGCCGCCCACGCAGTCGGCCGGCGAGAACACCTCGGCCAGCAGCAGCGCCCGGGTCTGGAACGCCGGCGTCATCCGCTGCCTGCAGATCTCGATCGCCGCCTGCGGGATCTCGAGCCCGATCGCCACCTCGTTCGCGGTGATCTTGTACCGCGCGTCCGCGCCCAGCCGGTAGTCGCCGGACAGCAGCAGGAACGACCCCATCGCGATCGCGTGCCCGGTGCAGGCCACGACCACAGGGCGTGCGAACCCGAGCAGCCGCAGCGACAGCTCGAACCCGCCCAGCACCATGGTCCCGGCCTCGTCCCCGCGGCCCTGCAGCACGGCCAGGTCGAAGCCGGCCGAGAACACCCCGGGCCGCCCGGTCAGCAGGACGACGGCCTGGTCCGCCTCGGCCTGGTCCAGGGCCGCGTTCAGCTCCGCCTGCATGGCCGGGGACAGCACGTTGACCTTGCCGTCGTCCATGGTGATCGTGGCCACCTTGCCGTCGAAGGCGTAGGAAACCAGCTCTGTCATGGCGTGCCGCCCTTCCCGCTCCCGCCGGGCCGCCGCGGCCCCGCGCACGTTATCGTGACGTTGTTACGATATACCGTCCCGCGAACTTCGAACCGCCAGCCCGCCAGGAGAGCCCGCATGCCCGCAAAGACCTGGTTCATCACCGGCACGTCCCGCGGCTTCGGACGCGAGTGGGCGATCGCCGCCCTGGACCGCGGCGACCAGGTGGCGGCCACGGCCCGGGACACCGGCACGCTCCGCGACCTGGTGGACCAGTACGGCGACGCGATCCTGCCGCTTCGGCTGGACGTCACCGACCGGGCGGCGGGCTTCGCCGCGGTCCGCGCGGCGCACGACCGGTTCGGCCGCCTCGACGTGGTCGTCAACAACGCGGGCTACGGCCACTTCGGCCTGATCGAGGAGATCACCGAGGCGGAGGCCCGGGCCCAGTTCGAGGCCAACTTCTTCGGCGCCCTCTGGATCACCCAGGCCGCGCTCCCCTGCCTGCGCGCCCAGGGCGGCGGCCACATCCTGCAGGTGTCCTCGATCGGCGGCATCTCCGCCTTCCCGAACGTCGGGATCTACAACGCGTCCAAATGGGCGCTGGAGGGCCTCAGCCAGGCGCTCGCCGCCGAGGTCGCCGCCTTCGGCGTCCGGGTCACGATCATCGAGCCCGGCGCCTACGCCACCGACTGGGCCGGCGCGTCAGGGCGGCGCTCCGCACCACTGCAGCGACTACGCCGCGGTCCGCGAGGAGGCCGCCCGGCAGCGCGCCGCCCGCGCGTCCGCCCCCGGCGACCCGGCCGCGACCCGCTCCGCGATCCTCCAGGTCGTCGACGCCGACGACCCGCCGCTCCGCATGTTCCTCGGCCGTGTCCCGCTCGGCATCGCCACCAGCGACTACGAGTCCCGCCTGGCCACCTGGCGCGACTGGCAGCCGGTCTCCGAGCAGGCCCAGGGCGGCGCCCCGCCCGCCGGATGAACCGCTCCGCGGATCAGGGCATCAGGGTGGCCTTGATGTCGCGTTTGAGGACCTTGCCGACCTTGGACCGCGGCAGGTCCGGCCAGATCTCGATCTGCTTGGGGGTCTTCACCCCGCCGATCCGCTCGCGGACGAAGGCCCCGATTTCCGACGGCTCAGCGGTGCGGCCGGCGCGCAGTTGCACCACGGCGGTGACCCGCTCGCCCCACTTCTCGTCCGGCAGCCCGATGACGGCGCAATCCTGTACCGCGGGATGCTGCATGATCGCCTGCTCGACCTCGGTCGAGTAGACGTTGAAGCCGCCGGTGATGACCATGTCCTTGGCGCGGTCGACGATGAACAGGTAGTTGTCCTCGTCCAGGTAGCCGATGTCGCCGGTGTGGTGCCAGCCGTACGCCGACGCCGCCGCGGTGGCGGCCGGGTCGCGGTGGTAGCCGCGCATGACCAGCGAGCCGCGCACGACGATCTCCCCGGTTTCGCGCCGGCCCTTCAGCGCGCCGTCGCTGCCCATGATCGCCACTGTGACCAGCGGCGTGGGCGCCGGCCGACGCGAGCCGCTCGGCGGCGATCGTGCCATCAGGGCGGAAGTGGTCGCGCGGAGCCATCGCCGAGATCATCATCGGCGCCTCGGTCTGGCCGAACAGCTGCGCCATGACCGGGCCGATCCGCCGCAGCGCCTCTTCGAGACGGGCCGGCGAGATCGGGGCCGCGCCGTACCAGAAGCACTGCAGCGAGGACAGGTCCGTGCCGTCCAGGCCTTCGTGCGCGAGCACCATGTAGATCAGGGTGGGCGGCAGGAACGTGTGCGTGACCCGGCGGGTCTGCACCAGATCCAGGAAGTCGCCGATATCGGGGCTGGCCATGACGACGATCTCGCCGCCGAGCGCCAGCACCGGGAAGCACAGCACGCCCGCGGCGTGGGTGAGCGGCGCGAGGGCGAGGTAGACCGGGCGGCCGCCGAACGGATAGCTCATCAGCGTGATGGCCGTCATCGTCTCGATGTTCGTCCCGGTCAGCTCGACGCCTTTGGGCCGGCCGGTGGTCCCTCCGGTTCCGACGATCATCGCGAGGTCGTCGCGGGCCGGCTCGTCCACCGGCGTGACGCCGAGCGCGAGGAAGTCCTCCCAGCTCAGCGCGGCGTCGGCGACGCCGTCCAGGCAGACCAGCGTGGTGAGGTCCGGCAGGCCGGCCCGGATCTGCCCGACGAGGGGAGCGAACTTCTCATGGAAGATCAGCGCGACGCAGCCGAACAGGCCGAGCAGTTCGCGGTTCTCGGCCGCCTCGTTGCGCGGGTTGACCGGGCACCACACGGCGCCCGCCCGGCTGATGCCGAACACGCAGGTGAAGGCCGTCGGGTCATTGGCCGACAGGATCGCGACCCGGTCGCCGGGCCGCACGCCGCGGGCGGCCAGGGCCGCCGCGATACGCCGGCTGAGCTCCTGCACGTCGGCGTACGAGCGGCTCTGCCCGCCAGTGGTCAGGCAGGGCGCGCCGGCGTCGAGCGACGCGCCCTTGTCCAGGTAGTCGGCCAGCCGCACGGGATGTCAGCTCCCGAAGGTGACGGCCGGCTCGCGGACCAGCCCGAAGCTGCTGAGCACGCCGAGCAGCTCGCGGTGCCCGAAAGCCTGGCAGCCCGACGCGAAGCCGGCCCGCTTCGGCGGCTGCTGCAGCAGCGAGTACGCCGCGTACGCCTGCAGCAGACCGGTCTGCTTGTAGTTCGAGTTGCCGTGGATCACGCAATGGGCCCGGCCGAGCGGCCCGGACGCGTGCACCGAGTCCAGGGACTTGTTGACCCGCGGGTTCTCCCTGGGCGGCATCTGGTTCATCACCTGCGCGGCGGTGGCCGTCAGCGCGGCGTACTGCTCGTCGGGCGGCAGGTCCTTCGTCGCCTCGACGGCGGCCGCCACGATCTGCGGGACGCCCAGCATGAGCGGCCGGTTGAACACCCCGCCGAGCACCTTGACGTTGGCGACCCGCGGGTCGCGCCGGTACCAGACCGGGTGCGACGTGCCGCCCCAGGGCAGGGCCAGCGCCAGCTCATGCTGACCGGGAATGACCAGCTGGTAGAGCCCGGCCTCGGGATCCCACGGGACGTACTTGTTCTGCTCGAGGTAGTAGGCGCCGGCCAGGGCCGCGTTGACGAGGATCGTGAGCGTCGACGCGATCGTCGGGCTGCCGCCCCAGAACACCGCGATGTCGAGGGTGTCCAGGCCGGGGCGCTCCAGGCACAGCTCGGCCGCGATCTCGCCGGTGGTGTACATCTGGGCGACGCCGGGCGCCAGCAGCAGGCCGGCCGCGGCGAAATCGGCGCCGTACTTCTCGTCGCAGGTGACGAGCCAGTCCTGCTCGCCGGTCGTGTCGAGGTAGTGCGTGCCGCTGGCCAGGCACGCCTCGACCACGGTGGGACCGAGCTTGGCGAACGGCCCGACGGTGTTGCAGACCACCGCGGCGCCGGCGAACAGGGACGTCAGCGCCGCGGCGTCGTGGCTCACCTCGACGATCTCGTAGTCGGCCGTCTCGATGCCGGCCACGTTCGCTTCCATCGAGGCCTTCAGCGTGTCGGCGCTGCGGCCGGCGGCGATGAACGGAACGTGGTACTCGCGCAGGTACTCGCAGATCAGCCGGCCGGTGTAGCCGGAGGCACCATAGACGACGACAGGCTTGTCCGCCACGGCAATCACATCCCCATTCCGCCGTCGACCGGCAGGCCGACCCCGTTGATGAAGCTGGCCTCGTCGGAGGCGAGGAAGACCACCGCGGACGCCATGTCCTCGACCTCGCCCAGCCGCCCCGACGGGGTGAGCCCGACGACCGCGCCGACCGCCTCCTCCGGCGAGCCGAACAGGCCGAGCCGGGCGCAATCGCTGGCCAGCCCGGCGCCCATCGCGGTCGGGACGAGGCCGGGGTAGATGCAGTTGACCCGGACGCCGTAGCCCAGCCTGCCGGACTCCATCGCGGCGACGCGGGTGAGCCGGTCGACGCCCGACTTGGTGGCCGAGTACACGCCGATGCCGGGGAACGCGATGGTCGCGGCGACCGAGGCGACGTTGATGACCACGCCGCCGTGGCCGGCCGGGCCGCCGGGGCGCATGGTGCGGAACGCGTGCTTGATGCCGAGCGCCGTGCCGAGCAGGTTCACCTCCAGCTGCTTGCGGGCGGCTCCGGCGTCCAGGTCGACGAGCAGGCTCGTGATCTCGATGCCCGCGTTGTTGACGAGAATGTCCAGGCCGCCGAGCAGGCCGGTGGCCTGGCTGACGGCGCTCTCCCAGCCGGCGTCGTCGGTGACGTCGAGGGACACGAAGCCGTGCCCGTCACCGAGGGATTCGGCCACCTTCTGGCCGAGGTCCTGCTGCAGGTCGGCGACGACGACCGTGGCGCCCGCGGCGGCCAGGGCCCGGGCCATCCCCTCACCCAGCCCCTGGGCCGCGCCCGTGACAAGTGCCTTACGTCCGTTGAGGTCGGTCATGGGGACTCCAGGGGTTGCCGGCGGGTTGAGAACCCCATCACAGACCTGTGTCTTGACAGTTGTCAAGAAAAATCTTGACAAACGTCCAAGAAAATCTGGACGATTGTCAAGAACCAGGCCTCAGCACCTAGGATGCGAGCGTGTCTACCCTCCAGAGCGCGCGGCGGGGCGCGGTGCGCCCCGCCGACAAGTTCGACGCGCGCCGTGACGAGCTCGCCGAGTCGGCCCTGGAGACCCTGGGCGACCTGGGGTACGCGCGGACCACCCTCCGGCAGATCGCGAGCAAGTCAGCGTTCAGCCACGGCGTCGTCCACTACTACTTCAGGGACAAGCTGGAGCTGGTCATCTACAGCGTGCGGTACTACAAGGCACGCTGCGTCACCCGGTACGACTCGGTCGTGGCCGACTCCACCACCGCTGACGGCCTTCTCGATGCGTTCGCCGCCAGGCTCGCGGAAACGATCCGCGAGGAAGCGCCGATGCACCGCCTCTGGTACGACCTGCGCACCCAGAGCATGTTCGACGACCAGCTCCGCGACGCCGTCACCGTGATCGACAAGACGCTCGAGGAGATGATCTGGCGAGTGGTCAGCCGGTACGCCGAACTCGCCGGCCGGCCGGCCGCACTCGAGCCCCCGGTCGCTTACGGCATGCTCGACGGGCTGTTCCAGCAGGCGCTTCTGGCCTACGTCAGCGGGCACGCCGGGGTGCTGACCGCCCTGGCGGGCCAGGTCCGCGCCGTGATGCCGCTCATGCTCGCACGCTGAGGAGCCGCGCTCAGCCCGTGACCACGACCTGGAAGGTAGCCAGGGTGGGATCGGCGGCGTAGGCGATCCGCCCGCCGTCGTCGCGGACCTCGCGCAAAGCGTCCAGGGCCGGTGCGGTGATCAGCTCGCCGGGCGCCAGCACCGGCACGCCCGGCGGGTAGGGCGCGACCAGCTCGGCGCTGACCCGGCCGACGGCCTCGGCGGCGGGCACGGTCTCGTTCGCGGCGAAGAAGGCCTCCCGCGGCGCGAGCACGGTCTGCGGCTCGACCGTCCACGCGGCGGCCGGGGCCGGGTGCCGCGGGGTGCCGCGGTGCCGGTCCACGATCGCGATGAACGCGGTGACCCAGCGGTCCACCGAGGCCGCGTCGTCGGCCAGCGTGACGATCGGGATGATCGTGTCCCGGTCCGCCATCTCGACCGGCATCCCCTGGGCGACCAGGTCGTTCTCTACCGCGTAGCCGTGCGCGCCGGTTCCGGCCAGCAGGATGACCAGCTTCGTCGGCTCGACGCCTGGCCCCTCCAGGACGGCCAGTCCCGGCACCGCGGCCAGCCGCCGCCGGGCCGCGGCCACGTTCTCCAGCAGCGCGCCGCAGAGCCGCTCGCCGTCGGCCGCCAGCAGCGCCCGGGCCGCGTCGGTGCTGGCCATGATCGAGCCGGTCGGGCTGGTGGTGTGGGTGGCCTCGAACGCGCGGTGCAGCCGGGCCGGGTCCAGCCGCTCGGTGCGGGCCAGCACCAGCGCGGCCTGGGTGTAGGCGGGCAGCGCCTTGTGCGCGCTGGTGACCATCGCGTCCGCGCCCGCGGCCAGCGCGTGCGGCGGCAGGTCCGGGTGGAACCCCAGGTGCGCGGCCCAGGCCGCGTCGACCACCAGCGGCACGCCGGCCGCGTGCGCGACCTCGGCGTGCCCGGCCAGGTCGCCGATCGTGCCGACGTAGGACGGCTCGCCCAGGAACACCCCGCAGGCGTCAGGATGCTCGGCCAGCGCGGTCTTGACCGTGCTGACCGCCACCGCGCCGGGCAGGCCGGACGCCGGGTCCACCTCGGGCCGGACCCAGACCGGCCGCAGCCCGGCCAGCACCAGGCCGAGCAGCAGCGACCGGTGCAGGATCCGGGTGACGATCACCTCCTGCCCGGGCGAGCCCAGGGCCAGGGCCAGCGCCTGGTTGCCGTGCGTGGACCCGGCCACCGAGAACCGGCACCAGTCCGCGCCCCACAGCCGGGCGGCCCGCGCCTCCGCGTCGGCCAGCACGCTGTCGGCGCCCTTGATCGAGGCCACCCCGCCGTACAGCGGCGCGTCGCCCACGTTGACCGCGCCGGTCAGGTCCTGGCGCTGCTTGTGGCCGGGCACGCTCATCGGCGTAAGCTGCCCGGCCGCCGCCTGCGCGGTGAACCGCAGCCAGCCGTCCAGCAGCGGAGCGTCCGCGGCCAGCCCGCGCGGGTCCCGCGGATCCCGCGGGTCCTTCAGACCACCCTGGTCATGAAGGTCACGCAGGTCACGCAGCTCACCAGTGGCATCGCTCATCCGCTCAGTGTGCAGGATGGCCCGGCCCGCGCCGCCGGCTGGGTGCAGGCCCGCGCCGCGGGCTGGGTTACGGCCCGGCGGCCGCCACATGGTAGGAAGGGCCGGTCCGGGACGGCGGCGCGCGACGCGAAGGCGGGAGCAGTGCGGATCTACATCAGCGCGGACATGGAGGGCATCACCGGCCTGGTGGACGCGATCGACGTCCAGCCGGGCGGCGCGGACTACGAGCGCGGCCGGGTGATGATGACCGAGGACGTCAACGCCGCGGTGCGCGGCGCGCTGGCCGCGGGGGCCACCGCGGTCACCGTGAACGACGCGCACGGCCCGATGCGGAACCTGCTGCCCGACCTGATCCACCCGGCCGCCGCGCTGATCCGCGGCCGGCCCAAGCCGATGGGCATGATGGAGGGCCTGACCGGGGAGTTCGCCGCGGCCGTGTTCATCGGCTACCACGCCCGGGCGGGGGCACTCGGCGTGCTCAGCCACAGCTTCATGGGCCACGAGATCGAGGACATGTGGCTGGACGGCCGGCCCACCGGGGAGATCGGGCTGACTCACGCCACCGCCGCGGCGCTCGGCGTGCCGGTCGTGGCCCTGTCCGGCGACGACGCGGCCTGCGCCGAGATGGCCGCCTGGGACCCGGCCGTGACCACGGTCGCGGTCAAGCAGGCCAGGGACCGGTTCGCGGCTGAGCTCCGCCCGGTCGCCGAGGCCCGGGAGGCGATCGAGCAGTCGGTCGCCGCGGCGATCAGGGCCAGCGCCGGGGCGGCCCGCCCCGCACCCGACGAGCTGGCCCGCACGCTGATCATCCGGTGGCAGTCCGCGACGGCGGCGTCCCAGCTCGCGGGCATCCCCGGGGTGAAGCTGACCGACAGCCGTACCACCGAGGCCTCAGGGGCCATGCCGGACCTGTTCCGGCTGCTCGGCGTGTTCATGCGGTGCGCGGTCGCGATGAACGGCCAGGGCCCCTACTGCTGAGCGGTTGACTCCGCGCCGCCGGCGGCGGCCGGGGCGGTGCTGCCCGGCGCCGGGTCCTTACCGTGCCGGTAGAACGGCGCGGCGGACGGCGGCAGCGGGGTGGCGCCCAGGATCAGGTCGGCCGCCTTCTCGGCGAGCATCATGACGGGTGCGTAGATGTTGCCGTTGGTGATGTACGGCATCACCGAGGCGTCCACCACCCGCAGCCCGTCCAGCCCGTGCACCCGCAGGCTGGCCGGGTCGGTCACGGCGGCGGGCCCGGTGCCCATCGCGCAGGTGCACGACGGGTGCAGCGCGGTCTCGCCGTCCTTGCGGACCCAGTCCAGCACCTCCTCCTCGGTGCTGACCTGCGGGCCAGGCGACAGCTCGCCGCCGTTGAACGGGTCGAACGCGCGCTGGTTCAGGATCTTCCTGGTGATCGCGATCGCCTCGGCCCACTCCCGCCGGTCGGTGGGCGTGGACAGGTAGTTGAACCGCAGCGCCGGGTGCACCGCCGGGTCCGGCGAGGTGATCATCACGGTGCCGCGCGAGTCGGAGTACATCGGCCCGATGTGCACCTGGTAGCCGTGCCCGCCGGCCGGCGCGGAGCCGTCGTAGCGGATCGCGATCGGCAGGAAGTGGAACATCAGGTTCGGGTAGCCGACCTCGTCGTTGCTGCGCAGGAAGCCGCCGCCCTCGAAGTGGTTGGTCGCGCCCGGCCCGCTGCGGGCAAACAGCCAGCGGGCGCCGACCAGCGGCCGGTTCCGCCACTTCAGCGCGGGCGCCACGGACACCGGCTGCTTGGACGCGTACTGGACGTACACCTCCAGGTGGTCCTGCAGGTTGGCACCCACCCCGGGCAGGTCGGCCACGACGTCGAGGCCGTGCGAGCGCAGGTGGTCAGCCGGGCCGACGCCGGACAGCTGGAGCAGCTGCGGTGAGTTGATCGCGCCGCCGGACAGGATGATCTCCCCGGCGCGCACCTCCCGCCAGGGCCCGCGGCCGCGGCGGAACTGGACGCCGACCGCGCGCGGGCCGTCGAACACGATCCGGCTGACAAAGGCCCGGGTGATCACGGTCAGGTTCGGCCGGCCCAGGACCGGGTGCAGGTAGGCCCGCGCGGCGGACAGCCGGCGGCCGCGGTGCAGGTTGCGGTCGAAGGCGGCGAAGCCCTCCTGCCGGTAGCCGTTGACGTCGCTGGTGAGCGGGTAGCCGGCCTGCTGCACGGCCTCGAAGAACGCGCCGAACAGCGGGTTGGTGACCGGGCCGCGCTCCAGCACCAGCGGGCCGCTGCCGCCGCGGTACTCGTCCGCGCCCGCCAGGCAGGTCTCCATCCGGCGGAAGTACGGCAGGCAGTGCGCGTAGTCCCAGTCGCCCATCCCCGGGTCGGCGGCCCACCGCTGGTAGTCCATCGCGTTGCCGCGCTGGAAGATCATGCCGTTGATGCTGCTCGACCCGCCGAGCACCTTGCCGCGGGCGTGGTAGATCCGGCGGCCGTTCATGTCCGGCTCGGGCTCGGACTCGTACCGCCAGTCGTAGAACCGGTTGCCGATCGGGATCGTCAGGGCGGCGGGCATGTGGATGAACACGTCCCACCGGTAGTCGGGCCGGCCGGCTTCCAGGACCAGGACCCGGTTCGCCGGGTCGGCCGAGAGCCGGTTCGCCAGGGCGCAGCCCGCGGACCCGCCCCCCACGATGATGAAGTCGTACAACCCTGCGGCCATGGCAGATCCTGACCCGAACCCGGCACCCTCCGCAACATCCTCCCTGCAAAGACAGCGCTGCAAAGACAGCGCTGCAAAGAACATGTTGCAAAGAAGTCTTTGCAAGTATAGCTTTGCACTATGTCGACAACAGGTTCTGGTGACGAGACGGCCGAGACCGCTTCCGCGCGCTCGGTCACCCGGGTCAGCGACCCGCGGGCGCTGCGGGCCCTGGCGCACCCGCTGCGGATGGCGCTGGTCGGCCTGCTGCGGATGCAGGGGCCGCTGACCGCGACCCAGGCCGGGGTGCTGCTCGGCGAGAGCTCCGGCAGCACCTCGTTCCACCTGCGGTCGCTGGCGAAGTACGGGCTGGTCGAGGAGGCGCCCGGCGGGCAGGGCCGGGAACGGCCGTGGCGGGCGACCGCGATGTTCACCCAGTGGGAGGACAGCACGGAAAGCCCGGCCGCAGCGGCCGCCTCGGAACTGCTCAGTGCCGTGGTGGCCGAGCAGTATTTCGGCGACGTGCGGCGCTGGATGGCCACGCGGATGGACGAGCCAGCCGAGTGGCGGGCGGCCGCGCACTTCGGCGACACCCAGCTCTGGCTGACCGCGGACGAGCTGTCCGCCCTGGACGACGAGGTCCGCGCGCTGACCGACCGCTTCCTGGCCCGGACCACCGAGCCCGGCCTGCGCCCGCCGGGCTCCCGCCCGGTCACGTTCCTGCACATGGCCTTCCCGCTGATGAGCATCGCGGGCTGGCCGGTCCCGCCCGGCCTGGCCGAGGTCCAGGACGACAGCCCGGAGACGCCGTGAGGCGGCTGGGCCGGTCCCTGATCCCGGAGCTGCTGCGGGAGCGGTTCTTCCGCCGGTACTGGGCCGGTCAGACGATCTCGATGTTCGGCGACCAGATCTCCGGGATCGTGCTGCCGCTGGTCGGGGTGCTGACGCTGCACACCGGCCCGGCCCAGATGGGCATCCTGGCCGGTCTCGAGTGGCTGCCCAGCCTGCTGTTCGGGATGCACGCCGGGGTCTGGGCGGACCGGATCGGGCACCGCCGCCAGCTGATGATCGCCGCCGACCTGGGCCGCGCGGCGCTGCTGGCCAGCGTCCCGGTGTGCTACGCGGCCGGGGTGCTGACCCTGACCCAGCTGTACGCGGTGGCGTTCACCACGGGCACGCTGAGCATCCTGTTCGTGGTGTGCGACCCGGCCGTGTTCGTCGCGCTGGTGCCGGAGGAGAAGTACGTGGCGGGCCAGTCGCTGGTCTACGGCAGCCGGGCGCTGTCGTTCGTGGGCGGGCCCAGCGTGGGCGGCGTGCTGGTGCAGTGGCTGACCGCGCCGTTCGCGGTGGTCGCGGACGCGCTGTCGTTCCTCGGGTCGGCCTGGTTCCTCAGCCGGATCCGCGCGGCCGAGCCGCCGAAGTCCGGTCCCGAGCACGGCGGCCTGCTGGCCGGCGCCCGGTTCATCCGCGGCTCGGCGATCGTCCGCGCCTCGCTGGCCGCGGTGGCCACGATCAACTTCTTCAACTTCATGTTCTTCGCGCTGGCGGTCCTGTACGCGGTCCGCTACCTGCACATCCGCCCCGGTGAGCTGGGTGTTCTGCTCGGCGCGGGCGCGGTCGGCGGCGTGCTGGGCGCGGCCACGACCCAGCGGATCTCCCGGCGCCTCGGCGTCGGCTGGGCCTACGTCCTGGGCTGCGTCGTGTTCACCGCGCCCATGGTCCTCATCCCGCTGGCCACGGGACCACGGCCGCTGATCCTGATCATGGTGTTCACGGCCGAATTCTTTTCTGGATACGGGGTCATGGTGCTGGACATCAGCATCGGGGCGATCTTCGCGGCGGTGATCCCCGACGCCATCCGGTCCCGCGTATCGGGTGCCTTCCAGGCGGTCAACTACGGCACCCGGCCCGTGGGCGCGCTGGCCGGCGGCGCCCTCGGGGCGGCCATCGGCGTGCGGACCACGCTGTGGATCGCCGCGCTCGGCGGGATCACCGGCGCGCTGTTCCTGCTGCCGTCGCCGCTCCCCCGGTTCCGGATGCCGGCCGGCCGCGAGACGGCGGTACCGCTGCACGGCCGGCCCCGGCCCGGACGGCACGGGTCAGGACAGGCGGGTCAGGACGGGACCGGCTCGCCCCGGTACGTGCCGAACGACCAGCGGTTGCCCTCCGGGTCGAGCACGGCGAAGTCGCGCGAGCCGTAGTCGGTGTCGTTCAGCTCCCGCAGCACCTTCGCGCCCGCCGCGGTGGCCCGGGCGAACAGCTTGTCCGGCTCGTCGGTCACCACGTAGCAGCCGAAGCTGCCGGGCCGCAGCGCCCAGTCGTCACCGGCCGGGTCGCGCCCGGCCGACCCGAGCATGATCCCGCCGCCGAGCGGCCAGGCGAGCTGGGCGTGATCGACCCGGTCGCCCTCGCCGTAGACCACTACTTCGACGAAGCCGAACGCGTCGGCCAGGAACCTGATGAGGCCGCGGGCGTCGCTGGCCCGCAGGGTGGGCCACACCTGAGGTGGCGGTGTCTTATCGCTCATGTCACGAGCCTCGCAGCCCGTCCGCGAACGCGGCTTGGACGTTTCGGAACTCCTCGGCCAGCCACCGGCTGGGGCTGCACCCGGCCAGCGCGCGGAACTCCCGGTCCAGGTGAGCCTGGTCGTAGAAGCCGCACTCGGCGGCCAGGTCGGCCAGTACCAGCCCGCCGGGCCGGGCCGCGCCGCGCAGCATCAGCCGCCGGGCCCGGTCGAACCTGATCACCCGGGCGGCCGCCTTCGGGGTCAGGCCGGTCTCGGTGCGCAGCCGGCCCTGCAGGTGCCGCGCGCTCCACCCGGTCTCGCAGGTCAGCCCGCCGATCCGGGCCTGGCCGCCGGTGCGCAGCAGCTCCCGCCAGGCCAGCCCGACCTCAGGGCTGACCTCCGGCGCCACCGCGCCGCCGCGGTCCCGGTGGCGCACCAGCTGGGCGGTCAGCACGTCGTCGACCACCGCGAACCGGTCCGGCCAGGACGGCGCGGCCCGCAGCCGTTCGCGGACCTCCCCGGCCAGCGCGCCGATGACCGCGCTGCCCGGCACGTCGATCCCGGCCAGCTCCCCGGCGGGCAGCCCGAGCAGCGGCCGGGCGCCGAGCGGGCTCAGCGCGACCTGGATGCCGGACTGCCAGCCGTCGTGGGTGACCACGGCCGGGCTGGTATGCAGCCCGCCGGCCAGCGTGTCGAACGTGCCCGGGTGCTGTGCCGGGTCCGGGTGCACGGCCACCGTCAGCGGCTCGTCCAGGGTGAAGATCAGCGTCAGCCACGGCGACGGCATGCCCCGGTGCACGGCGGGCTCGACCCCGGCCTGCCGGTAGCCGCTGTACCAGGCGATGAACGGGCGCAGCGGGGCCGCGGGCCGCACCCGCACCGCCTCGTTCACCGGCTCCACCGGACCATTGTCGCCCGCCGGGCCGACATTCCGGGAGTTCCCGCAGCTCAGCGCCCGGACCTCAGCAGATGTCCCGGGCGCCGCGGGCGCCCGGCGGCGGCGCGTTCATCGAGGCGTACATCGCTCAGTAGACTCCCATGCCCGCCGGGCCCTACGGGCCGGCCTCCGGGGGCCCATTCCTGCTGAGCGAAGGTGAGGTTCTGATGCGCAGAACGCTGGCGCTTTCTGTGCTGGCTGTGACCGGGCTGGCCGCCAGCCTGGCCGGGTGCGGCGGGTCCGCCGGGCCGTCCGGGCCGTCCGCGGCGTCGCCGCAGGCCACCAGGTCACATCCGGCCGGGACCAGCCTGGCCGCGAGCCCGTACAAGTTCAGCGTCCAGAGCTGCGGCGCGCTGTCCGCCGCGCAGCGCAGCATGTTCAGCACGAGCGCCCGCCTCGGCGCGATCGTGAAGGTCACCAACGTCAGCGGGCCGGCCGCCAGCGTCCAGATCAAGCTGGCGTTCCGGCGCAGCGGGCAGGCCGACGGCCAGAGCTACACCGGGAACAACGCGACGGCCCTGGCCAAGGGCAAGTCCGAGCTGCTGGAGGCCGACATGGGCCCCAGCGTCGGCGCGGGCCGTGCCGGTGACACCTGCACGGTCATCAAGGAGGCGCTGATCTCCCCGGAGACCCTGACCACGCTGGCCACCTACGAGGGGTAGCCTCTGCAGACCGCGGCCCGGCCGGCCAGCATAGGGGCATGCAGCTACCCGTCATGCCGCCGGTCGCGCCGATGCTCGCCAAGTCCGTCAAGGACCTGCCGCTCGGCCCGCTGAGCTACGAGCCCAAGTGGGACGGCTTCCGCTCGGTCATCTTCCGTGACGGCGCCGAGGTCGAGATCGGCAGCCGCAACGAGCGGCCGATGACCAGGTACTTCCCGGAGCTGGTCGAGGCGGTCCGCAGGCACATGCCGGCCCGTTGCGTGATCGACGGGGAGATCATCATCCCGGCCGGGGACGGGCGGCGGCTCGACTTCGACGCCCTGCTCCAGCGGGTGCACCCGGCGGACAGCCGGGTCCGGCTGCTGGCCGGGCAGACCCCCGCCTCGTTCGTCGCGTTCGACCTGCTGGCGCTGGACGACACGGACTGGACGGGCCGGCCGTTCGCCGAGCGGCGGGCCGCGCTGGAGCAGGCGCTGGCCGCGGCCGGGCCGCCGGTGCACGTCACCCCGGCCACCACCGACCCGGCGCTGGCCCGGGAATGGTTCGCCCAGTTCGAGGGGGCCGGCCTGGACGGGGTGGTGGCCAAGCCGCTGGACGGCCCGTACGAGCCGGACCGCCGGGTGATGTTCAAGGTCAAGCACGAGCGGACCGCGGACTGCGTGGTGGCCGGCTACCGGCTGCACAAGAGCGGGCCCGAGGCCATCGGGTCGCTGCTGCTCGGCCTGTACACCGACGAGGGCAAGCTGGCCAGCGTCGGGGTGATCGGCGCGTTCCCGCTGGCCCGCCGCAAGGAACTGTTCGCCGAGCTGCAGCCGCTGGTCACCACGTTCGACGGGCACCCGTGGAACTGGTCGGCGCAGCAGGCCGAGGCGGCCCAGCAGGGCCAGGGCGGGGTGCGGAACCCGCGGTCCTCCGAGCACAGCCGGTGGAACGCGAACAAGGACCTGTCGTTCGTGCCGCTGCGGCCCGAGCGGGTGGTCGAGGTGCGCTACGAGCACATGGAGGGGACCAGGTTCCGGCACACCGCGCAGTTCGTCCGCTGGCGCCCGGACCGCGAGCCGCGGTCATGCGGTTTCGCCCAGCTGGAGGAAGTGGTCTCGTTCAACCTGGCCGACATCCTGGCGGGCTGAAGACGGGAAAAGCCCGCCTGGGGCGGGGCGTTCCCGTCTGCATCTGGGGTTGACAGCCGTACCTTCCGTCCGGCTAACCTAGCCGGATATTAGGTTTGCCTAACCTTCTTTTAGGCTTGCCTGACCTAATCTCTGACACGGACCACTGCGCCCGGCCGGTCACCCGGCGGGCGGGAACGGAGCGGGCCGCGTGCTGCCAACGTTCGTCATCGGTTTGCGGGAAGGGCTCGAAGCCACCCTGATCGTCGGGATCATCGCGGCCTTCCTGGCCAAGCACGGCCGCCGGGCCGCGCTGCGCCAGGTGTGGATCGGCACCGGCGCCGCCGTGCTGATCTGCCTGGGCATCGCGATCGCGCTGCAGGTGATCTCCGCGGACCTGCCCGAGCGCCAGCAGGAGGGCCTGGAGACCGTCATCGGCCTGGCCGCGGTGGCGATGGTCACCTACATGGCGCTGTTCATGCGGCGGAACTCCCGGGCCATGAAGGGCGAGCTGGAGAAGTCCGCGGCGGCCGCGCTGGCGACCGGCTCCGCCGCCGGGCTGGTCGTTATGGCGTTCCTGGCCGTGCTGCGGGAGGGCGTGGAAACGTCGGTCTTCCTGCTGGCCACGTTCAACGCCTCAGGCGACGCGACCGCGTCCTGGTCCGGCGCGCTGATCGGCATCCTGGTCGCGGCCGTACTCGGCTACGCCATCTACCGCGGCGGCGTGCGGATCAACATGGCCCGCTTCTTCCGTATCACCGGGCTGGTCCTGGTGGTGGTCGCGGCCGGGCTGCTGATGACCGCCGCGCACACCGCCAACGAGGCCGGCTGGCTGACCATCGGGCAGGCCCAGGCGCTCGACCTGTCCTGGCTGGTCCGGCCGGGCACCCCGGTTTCCGCACTGCTCACCGGCGTACTGGGGATCCAGCCCGTCCCGACCCAGATCGAGGTCGCGGCGTGGCTGGTCTACCTGGTGCCGATGGTCCTGCTGATCGCGGTGCCGCCGCGGCGCCGCCCCGCCCCGCCGGCTGCCGTCGGGGTCGCCGCCGGGACGCCCGGCGGCGCCGCCGCATCAGCCGTCACCGGCACTTCTGACACGGCCCGCGAGCGGCTGGCATGACCGCACGCCGGTGGCTGACGGCCACCGTTTCGGTGCTGGCGGCTGCCCTCGTGCTTGGCGCCTGCGGCAGCAGCGGCGGCAGCAGCAGCACCCCCGCCAGCCCCTCCACCGGGGCCAGGTGTCCAGGTACACCGCGTTCGTGAGCTTCAGCACCGACTCGCTGCTCCGCTCCACCCGCGCGTTCTGCTTCGCGGTCAAGGCCGGGGACCGGAGCCTGGCCCAGCAGCGCTACGCGCAGGCCCGGGTGTTCTACGAGCAGATCGAGCCGGTCGCGGAGGTGTTCGGTGACCTGGACACCCAGATCGACGGCCGGTGGCAGAACCCGGTGACGAAGAAGTCCCAGTTCATGGGCTTCCACCGGCTGGAGCAGATCCTCTGGGACGAGCCCTCGCTGACCGGCGCCACCGCCCTCTGCCAGGGCCTGATGGACCACGAGGAGAAGCTCGTCGCCCTGGTCAGCAAGGCCAGGTACAGCCCGCAGGAGATGGCGGCCGGCGCCACCGACCTGATCAACGAGGCCGCGACCAGCAAGATCACCGGTGAGGAGGAGCGCTACTCGCACACCGACCTGGTCGACTTCGACGCGAACATGAAGGCCTCGATGAAGGTGGCCAGCCTGCTCTCCCCCTACCTGCGGACGGTCGACCCGGACCTGGTCAGCCTGATCCAGCAGCGCAACGACGCGGTGCAGCGGCTGCTCACCAGGTACCAGGCCCAGCCGGGCTACGAGCACACCGGCTACGTCAGCTACACCGACGTGACCAAGGCGGAGCGGCGGCAGCTGTCCGGCGTGGTGAACGCTTTCGCCGAGGCGCTGTCCGGGATGCCGGCCAAGGTCAGCTGATCAGCTGAGCAGCAGAAAGGTCAGGAAGATGCGCGAGGCGGCTGGACCGCCGGAGCAGGCGGGGGCGGCTGGACCGCCCCCGCCGCGTGCGGCCCGGGGCGGGGTGTCCCGGCGCGGGCTGCTCGGCGGGACCGGGGCGGTTGGGGCCGGGCTGCTGGCCGGCGCCATGGGCGGGTGCGCGGCCGGGTCCGCGGGAGGCGCCGGGACCGCGGGGCCGGCGGCGAGCGCGGCGCCGGTCCCGTTCTACGGCCCGCACCAGGCCGGCATCATCACCCCCGCCCAGGACCGGCTGGCGTTCGGCGCGCTGAACCTGGCCGGCGGTGTGACCCGCAGCGACCTGCGGGACCTGCTGCGGGAATGGACCAGGGCCGCGGAGCTGATGACCCGCGGACGGCCAGCCGGGCCAGCCGCGGACCCCAGCGCGGACTTCGCCGCGGCCGCCAGCGGCCAGCCGGTGATCCCGGCCGACGCGCACATCCGGCTGGCCAGCCACGAGCACAACGCCGGGACCAGGATCCTGCGCCGCGGCTACTCGTTCACCGACGGCATCGTCCCGGAAACCGGGACGCTGGACGGCGGCCTGTTCTTCATCGCCTACATGCGGGACCCGGCGCAGTTCGTCCGGCTGCAGCAGTCGCTGGCCGGGGACGCGCTGAACGAGTACATCCGGCACGTGTCGAGCGCCGTGTTCGTCTGCCCGCCCGGGCTGCGGCCCGGCCAGGACTGGGGCGGCGTCCTGTTCGGCTAACCCGAGCGAGCGGGCTAGCGCGGGCTCGCCAGCAAGCACAGCTCAGAACAGGTCGGCGATCATCGCCGCGGCGCGGGCCGCGCCTTCGGTGCCGACCGGGCGGTAGTCGGCCGGGCGGCCGATCTCCGCGGCGATCGCCTGAGCCAGGCCGTCCAGGCTGGTAGTCGCGTAATCCATAAATCTCCCTGCACCGTAACGCTCGAGCCGGTGCCGGACGTGCAGTTGCTGCTCGAAGTGGTTGGCCAGCGGGAAGTAGAGGAACGGGCGCCGGGCGGCGACCAGCTCCATCGTGGTGGTCAGCCCGCCCTGCACGACCGCCAGGTCGGCGGCGGCCATGCGGTCCGGGAGGTCCGGCAGGTAGCCGCGGATCTCCAGGCCCTCGGCGGCGGGCAGGCTGGCCGGGTCGATCCGCGGCCCGGTGACGATCAGCATCCGCAGCCCGGGCACCAGGCGGCGGGCGGCCGGGAACGCCGCGGCGGCCTTGCCCAGCAGGCCGGTGCCGACCCCGGAGCCGCCGGCCGTGACCACCACCAGCGGCGGCTGCCCGGCCGGCCGCGCCGGGGCCGCGGCCACGTCGAAGCCGGTCACGTACCCGGCGAAGTCGTAGTGCTGCTCGGCCCACTCCCTTATCAGCGGCAGGCCCGGGCCGAACCGGGCGGGCACGATGTCGTCCGGGTCGCCGATGAAGATGGACCGGTCCCGCACCCGCCGGAACCGGTCCAGGTGCTCGATCATCTCCGCGTTCAGGTCAGCGGTCAGCCGGGCCTCGTCCGCGCCGCCTCCGGCCGTTGGCAGCCAGCCCACGAAGTCCGTCATCCACACGTAGGCGGCCCGCTTGAGCTCGGGGTTCTCGTGCCAGAAGTAGTCGAGGTCCCAGGCCTCGTCGGCGGCGACCAGGTCGTAGTCGCCGCTGTCCACGGCGTCCTGGAGCACGGTGAAGTTGGCCAGCAGGATCTCGTCCATCCGCCGGATGGCCTGGAACGCGTTCAGGTCATGCTCGCCCGCCTCGGCTTCCACGTGCGCCGACTCGCTGGCCAGGTGGGCCGATGCGGGGTGCACCCGCTCCCCCGCGGTGGCCAGCGCCCGGGTCACCGGGTCCTGGGCCAGCCAGTCGATCTGCACGTCGCCGTGGAGCTTGCGGAGCTCGGCGGCGATGGCCATGTCGCGGCGGGCGTGGCCCAGGCCGATCGGCGAGGACACGTACAGGACCTTGCGCGGGCGCGCCATCGCCCGGGTCCACGTCGTGCGGCGCGGCGGCCGCTGCGCGGCCGGGGTGACCCGGTCGATGAACTCCGCTAGCGCGCGGTTGACCACGACCGGGTCGCGGGCCTGCGGGCAGTGCCCGCCGCCCTCGATGAGCATCAGGTCGGATCCGAGCAGCGCGGCCAGGTCCTGGCCCCGCCGGACCGGGACGATCTCGTCGTCGGTGCCGTGGATGACCAGCACCGGGCAGCGCACAGCGGCCGCGGCGGCGCGGAGCTGCGCCGGGTGGTATCCCCACGGCGGCGCCTTCTCGGTGGCGATCAGCACCTCAGGGGTGATCTGCAGAGCCCAGCCGATGCCGTCCTCGATTGCCTTGGTGGAGTGCGGCTCGGGGAACACCGCACCCCAGAAGAACTCGACGAACCGGGCGTAGTCCCGCCGCCAGACGTGCTCGTTGAACAGCCCCCACCCGGACGGGTCCGGCCCGGGATCGGTGGTGAAGGCCGCGGCGGCCAGCTCGCTGGCGCCGTCGTTGGCGTCGGCGACGTCGGTGCTGCCGACCGTCGGGGCGATCAGGACCGCGCCGAGCACCCGGTCCGGCACGTGCCCGGCCAGGGCCAGCGCCCGGGCGCCGCCCATCGACAGCCCGGCCACCACCGCCTCGCTGGTGCCGGTGGCGTCCAGCACCGCCACCGCGTCAGCCAGGTACTCGGGCATCGTGTAGGCGCCCGGGGCAACGGGCCGGTCAGACCGCCCGTTGCCCCGGCCCTCGATGACGACCACGCGGTGCCGCCGGGCCAGCACCGGGATCTGGAACTTCCAGTGCTCGGCGTCCGCGATCGACCAGGCCGGGAGCAGCAGCACCGACGGGGTGTTCTCCTCGCCGTGCACTTCCCAGGCCACCCGGACCCCGTCGCGGGTGATGACGCCACTGCGATCCGGCTGCCGGGCCCGCATGGCTACTCCTCTCCTGGCCGCTTCCGCGGCCGCGGCCGGTGTTACGGCCGCACCTCGTAGACGATATTGAACGGCGTCTCGGTGGCCCGGCGGAAGCGGGTGAACCCGGCGTCCGTCGCGATCCGCCGGATCGCGGCCTCGCCCGCCTGCGCGCCGAGCGCGTAGCCGCCGGTCTGCGACAGCGCGTTCGGGATGCACAGCTGGGCGGAGAAGTTGTAGTAGACCCGGCCCACCGGGTTGAGGTTCCCGGCGACGTCGTCAGCCGCGGCGGGCTCGACGACCATCCAGGTCCCGTCGTCCGCGATCGCGCTGCGGATGTGCTTCGCGGCGGTCAGCGGGTCGCCCATGTCGTGCAGGCAGTCGAAGGTGGAGATGAAGTCGTAGCCGGTGCCGGAGAACCCGGCCGCCGGGGCCACCTCGAACGCCACCCGGTCGGCTACCCCGGCGTCCGCGGCCCGCTTGCGGGCCAGCTCGATGGACCGCTCGTGGTAGTCCGAGCCGGTGAACCGGGACTGCGGGTACGCCTCGGCGAGCAGCACGGTCGAGGCCCCGAGGCCGCAGCCCAGGTCCGCGCCCTTGCCGCCGGCCCGGAGCTTGGCCACCACGCCGTCCAGCGCGGGCAGCCAGTTCGGCACCAGGTTGGCGATGTAGCCCGGGCGGAAGAACTGCTCGCAGCCGACGAACACGTCCTCGTCGTGCTCGTGCCAGCCCATGCCCTCGCCGGTGCGGAAGTTGTCGGCGACGCGGTCGTTGGCCTTGAGCACGCCCAGCGCCAGCACGAACGCGCCCGGCGCGTACACGGCGCCGTCGGGGTTGGTCAGCACGAAGGCCTGCTCCTCGGTCAGCGAGTAGCTGTCGCTGGCCGGGTCGTACTCCACGTAGCCGCCCGCCGCCTGGCCGCGCAGCCACTCGGCGATGTACCGCGGGTTGGTGCCGGTCCGCGCGGCGAGCTGCCCGGCCGTGGCCGGCCCGCTGACCAGCGCCTTGTACAGGCCGAGCTTGTGCCCGATCACCGTTCCGCCGGCCGCGATCGTCGCGCCGAGGTCGCCGACGAACTTCCCGATGAACTCATTCAGCTTGGTCTCGTCCAGAGCCATGGTGGGATCGCCCCTTCTCTCCCTGTCCTGGCCGGGTCGTTCCGGCCTCTGCGACTCTCGCCGGGGCCGTTGCAGTCCCGTTGCAGCCGTCATTGCAGGACGGGCGCTCCTGGATCTGGTCAACGCCAGCTATCGGAGTTACTCTAGTTACACACGTAACGATGGAAGCTCAGGAGATCACGATGGACAAGGCTGTCCTGGACCACCTCACCGAGCAGTTCGGCCAGCAGATCCGGGAGCGCTTTCCCGATGCCCCGATCAAGCGATACGAGGTCCTGCAGTACGGCGACGACCCGGAGGTCGAGCCCGGCCAGCTGATGGCCCGGGTGATCCTCGAGGCCCCGGCTGACCAGGAGGGGCGGCGGCAGGTGCTGGAGACCTTCCACGACACCCACCGCGCGGCCTTCCACGACCTGCGCCGCGACCTCGACCAGATCCGCGAGATCGGATTCCTGGAGTTCGTGGCCGGCGACGTCGCGGACGGCAGCGAAGGCGGCCCCCGCCTCCGGCTCGGCCACCGCGCCGAGGGCGGACCCGCCCTGCCACCCGACGGCCCGCTGGTCCCGGTCATGGCCCGCCTCGGCCCCGCCGACCTGGAGACCGTCGACACCCTGATCACCGCCGGCATTGCCACCAACCGCGCCGACGCCGTCCGCTGGGCCCTGGCCCGCATCCGCGAGCGCCCCGCCTACGCCCAGCTGGTCCAGAAGACCCGCGAGATCACCGACCTCAAGGCCCAGTTCTGAACCGCCGGCGCCGGCATCACCGTTTAGGCTCCGTCCGGTCATGAACCCAGCGGAAGGAGCCGTTGCATGCCACGGGAGGTCATCTCGACCCCGCACGCGCCGGAGTACGCCAGCTACAGCCAGGCGGTGAAGGCCGGCAACACCATCTACGTGGCGGGAACGGTCGGCGTCGACGTGGCGACCGGTGAGCTCGCGGGGCCAACGGTCACGGACGCAGACCCGCCAGTCGCTGCTCAACTGCCAGGCGATCCTGCGGGCCGGCGGCGCTGAGCTGAGCGACACCGTGATGGTCCACACCCTGCTCCTGCGCCCCGAGGACGCGGACGCGGTCGTCGAGGTCTTCGAGGAGTTCTTCCCCGGCGTCCGGCCCCCGCGCTGCGTGGCCAAGCTGGGCGTCGACCGCCCAGGGATCCTGGTGTCGATCGCCCTGACAGCCGTCACGGACTAGGGCCCGCTCAACGGCACATCGCGTCCAGATCAGGCACGGCCGAGGTATCCCAGCCGGCCGGACCGCTCCTACCGGTGCCGGGTGAGCTGCTCCAGGCCGCTGGCCGCCTGGGCGGCGATGGCGGGGAGGCCATGGCGGCTGGCTAGTTCGGCGGCACGGCGGAGAAGGGGCGCCGCTTCGGCGGGGCGGTCCTGGGCCAGGGCGGCCTGGGCGTCGATCAGGGAGGCGGCGGCGAGCGGGGCGACCCAGGGGACGCGGGCGGCGGCGGTGAGCAGCGGGGCCAGCACCGCGCGGGCGCGGTCCGGGTCGCCGTGGGCGAGCCAGGCGCGGGCGATGGCCAGGTAGCAGCCGTCGGCGGTGAGCCAGGCGTGGCCGGGCGGGGCGGTGATGCTTTCCAGCAGGGCGGTGGCCTGGGTGAGCACGTCGTAAGAGCCGGTCGCCTCGGCCAGCGGGGCCAGGCAGCGGAGGCGGCTGCCCTCGGCGCCGTCCTTGCCGACCGCGGACAGGGTGTGCTCGAGCAGCGCGATCGCCTCGTCCCTGGCGCCCGCTTCCAGCAGCGTGATACCGAGTTCGGCGCCGGCCACGGGGGGCACCCAGGCGTGCAGGTCGGACGCGTCCAGTGCTTCGCGGCCAATGGCCAGCGCGTCGTCGAGCCGGCCCTGGAGCCGGGCGATACCGCCAACGGTGGCCAGATGCCAGGAGGCGTGCGCCATGCTGCCGATCTGGCGGGCGATGACCAGGGAGTCTTCTATGCGGGCCAGGGCGGCGGGCCAGTCGCCGGCGGCCAGGGCGGGGAAGGCCGACTCAAAGGTGGCCCAGTGCAGGCGGACCAGGTCGTGCTGGCGGCGGAGCATTGGCTCGAGTTCACCGATGACCGAGACCAGCGCGTCGATGTCTCCGACGTAGGCGACGGCGGTCTTGTAGCCGTCGAAGGCGGCGGCCAGGGCGACTTCGTTGCCGGACGCGCGGGCCGCACGGATGGCCAGGCCGCCCTGTTCCAGCGCGTCGGTGAAACGCAGCCCGTGGACCGCGTAGATGGCCAGCCGGGCCCGCAGGAGCGCCTCGGCGGCCCGGTCGGACAGCGCGCTGGCCAGCGACAGGCCGCGCTCGAGGGTGGCGATCACGTCTGGGATCGGCTGGCCGAGCGCCACCGACGCGTCGCCGCCGAGGGCGATCAGGCCGGTCATCTCCATCCGCAGGTCACCAGCCCCGCGGGCGGCCGCGATCGCCGCCGTGATGTCGCGGACCGCGTCCGCGTAGTCGGCCTGCAGTTCCAGCGCGCGGCCGCGGGCGAGCAGCGAGCGGGCCTGGTCCTCCGGGTCGCCGGCCCGGTCCGCTGCCTCGACGCTCTGGGTCAGCAGCTCGGCGGCGTCGGCCACGGCGGCGCGGGCTAGCGCCTGCTCCCCGGCCAGCCGCCAGCCGCGGGCCGCCCGGGCCCAGTCCCCCGCCGCGGCGGCGTGCCCGGCCATCGCCTCCGGGCGGCTGGTCAGCAGGTCAGCGGCCTGGCTGTGGTAAGCCACCCGGGCGGGCCCGGGCGTGGTCGCGTAAAGCACCTCCTGGACCAGGTCGCTGGCGAACTCGTAGTCGCGCTCGGTCACCACGAGCAGCCGGGCGTTCTCGGCCGCGGTGCAGGTGCCGACGACCGCGTGCGGGCTCTCGCCGAGCAGGCCGGCCAGCGTGGCCGGGTTGAACGAGGCGCCGAGCACGGACGCCGCGCGCAGCGCGGCCTCGACGGCAGGCCCGGCCCGGCGGACCCGGGCCAGCACCGCCGCCTCCAGCGACTCCGGGATGCCGGTGGTGCCCGCGGCGAGCGCCCGCAGCGTCTCGACGACGAACAGGGTGTGCCCGCGGGTCCGCTGGCTGACCGCGTCGGCCTGGTCGGCCAGGCCCGCCTCCGCGGCAAGGTCGGCCACCGCCGCGCTGGGCAGCGTGCCGAGGTCGATCCTCGTGCCGACCGGGGCGAGCGAATCGATGACGCCCGCGCCCTCCTCGGCCCGGACGGTGGCCACGACCAGCAGGCGGCCGCGCCGGGCGTGCCGGATCAGGTAGTGCAGCAGCTCGACCGTGGCCCGGCCCGCGTTCTGCAGGTCGTCCAGGCTGAGCAGGACCGGCGCGTGCTCGGCGGCGGCCAGCACGAAAGCGGTCACCGCCGCAAAGGTGCGGCGCCGCTCAAGCTCGGCGTTCTCCTGGCGAGCGGCGGACTCATGCTCGGACCGCCATTCCAGGCCCGGCGACGGCCCGTAAGGCAGCGGACCGCGCAGCCCGGGCACCTCAGAACTCTCCTGACGGGCGGCAGACCCGATCTCGGATCGCCCGGCCTGGCCGGGCATCGGTCCGTCGGGTAGCGGGCCCAGCAGCTCGGCCACCTCGGGGACCAGCCGGGCCAGCGGGCCGCTGTGACGGCCGGCCAGGTCCTGCATCCGGGCGGGCGGGATCGACCGGACCGCGACCGCGATCGCGTCCGCAATTGGCTGCAGGAACAGCGACCGCTCGGTCTCGTAGCAGCGCGCGGCCAGCACGGTTCCGCCGGCCGCGGTGGCCGCCCGGGCCAGCTCGTCGGCCAGCCGGGTCTTGCCGATACCTGCCTCGCCGCAGATCAGGGTCAGCGCGGGCACCCCGGAGTTAGCCGCGGTCCACAGCTCGCGCAGCCGGGCCGTCTCCGCGACCCGCCCGGGCAGGGCCGGCCACACGCCGCCCGGACCGCTCGGGGCGCCCGGACCACCCGTCCCGGCCGCTAGGCCGGCCGTCTCGCCTGGCCTGCCCGTCCCGACCGCCTCACGTGACCCGGCTGTCCCAGCCGCCCAGCCTGACCCGGCGGACACCGCCACCGGACCGCCCGGCGTCGCGGCCACGTTCCCGGTGCCAGGGCCCGGGATCACCCCAGCGCCACGCGCGAGACCCGCGCCGCGGCCGGGCTCGGGGCCTGGGCCCTCTCCATCGCCGGGTCCCGGCCCCGGGACCCGGTCCGCGTCGCGCGGCTCGCCCTCGCGGAGGATGGCGAGATGCAGGTCCTGGGTCTCCGGGGCGGGGTCGGCGCCGAGCTCGGTGGCCAGCAGCTCGCGCAGTTCGGCGTAGCTGGCCAGGGCCCGGGACGGCTCGCCGGCCGCGGCGTGGGCCCGCATCAGCGCCCGGCGCGACCGCTCGTCGTACGGGTCCGCGGCAACCGCGGCGGTCGCGATGGCCTCGGCCTCGGCCGGGGCGCCGGTGCCCAGCCAGGCCTCGGCGAGCAGCAGCCGGACCTCCCTGAGCTGGCTGGCCTGCTCCTCGCGGGCGGGCTGGGCCCAGTCGGCGTCCGGCTCGTCTTCCAGCACCAGGCCGGCCCTGAGCAGGTCGTGCGCGCGGGAGGCGGCGGTCACCGCCAGCGCGGGCTCGGCCGCGGCCAGCCGCCGGGCGGCCTCGATGCTCCACCGGCTGGCTTCGTCCAGGTCGACCCGGACCGCGGGAGCGGCGCCCAGCCGGTAGCCGGGCCGGCCGCCCTGGATCACCCCGTCGCCCAGTGCGCGGCGGAGCCGGCTGACCAGAGTGGCCACGTTCCCGGCCGGGCCGGCCGGCGGGGCGTCGCCCCACAGCACCTCGGTGATCCGGCCGGCCGGGACCGTCATGCCCCGTTCCACAGCGAGCAGCTTCAGCAGCAGCCGGGCCTTGCGGCCGCCCAGGTCCGCGGCAGGCACTGGCTGGCCGTCCCGGGCCGCGGCGAAGGAGCCGACCAGCGACAGCCAGGCCCCCGCCCCGGAGGTCAGGCCCGGGTCGGCGGCCCGACCCCCGGCCAGGTCACGGCCCCGTGCGGTCACGCCTCCACCTCCTGAGCCCAGCATCCCCCGTCCGGCGCCAGGCCGCATCCCGGCCTGTCTTGCGTGATCAGTCAGGAGGTCATGGCACCGGCGGACCGGCCCAGCCGCAGTTCGACGGCAGGGACGCAGTATGACCGCAAGGGTGCAGTATCACCGCAACCGCGGTATCGCCGGCAGCGGCATCTGCTCCCTCGACGTGAACTGAACGGGCTCAGGCCCTCACCTGGCTTGGCTTCCGGGGACAAGATCCTCGCAGACCAGGGCCCAGGGGCGGCCGGCTGCGCGGGTCATGACCAGGGTGATCCGGCGGGTCGCGGCCGGGTCGAGCTGGCGGGCCAGCTGGCGGTGCAGGACCTCCACGTTGCCGGCCAGCCCGCGGCGGCGGATGTCGACCGAGCCGGCCCCGGCCGCGCGCAGCCGTCCCGGCAGCTGCTTCTGGTTCCACGGGCCCGAGTCGAGCACCCGCAGGCTCCGGCCGAACGGCGAGACCAGCGGGACGTCGGCGGACAGGAACGCGATCTGGTCGTCGATCTGGCGTCCGCCGGTCAGCACCGCCAGGTCCCGCACCAGGCCGGCCCTGGTCACCGCCGGGCTCGGGTCGAGCAGGTACTCCCCCGGCGGGCGGACCGCGCCCGCCTCGCCGGCCGCGCCGTCCGGCAGCGGAGTGAGCTGCTCGCCGCCGGGCAGGACGGTGGCCCGGGTGGCCGCGCCGGCCAGGGCCGGGGACCACAGCACGGCCTCCTTCAGGTCCCGGCCCGTGGCGATGAACTCGGTCTCCCAGCCGCCGGGCACGTCCTCGAGGGCAAGCCCCGGCGCCGCCTTGACCGCCACCAGCGGCACCCGCCCGGCCAGGCTCAGGCACCAGTCCAGCGGCGGCTCGCTGGCACCGGGCGCCATGCGGCGGCCGCCGTCGCGCCGGGCCGGGTCGATGAACACGGCCGCGCAGCCGTCCAGCGGGGCGTCCCGCACGTCGCCGGCCCAGGTCCGGACCCGCCCGGCCAGGCCGCACACCGCGGCGTTGGCGCCGGCCATGGCCAGGTGCACCGGATCCCGGTCCACCGCCAGCACCAGGCCGGCCTCCGCCGCCTCGGCCAGCGCGATCAGGTCGCCGCCGATGCCGCAGCACAGGTCGGCGATCACCGGGGTCCGGCCGGCCGCGGCCCCCACGGCGCCCGCCGCGGCCGCGGCGAGCCGCCCGGCCCGGTGCCTGGCCACCGGCTCTGCGGACGCCTGCTCCAGGCCGTCCCGGGTGAAGTACAGGTCCATCGCCCGGCTGAACTTGGCCCGCGCCCGCCACCGCAGCTCTTGCTGGGCGAGGGCGCTGGCCACCAGGCCGGCCGGATAGCGCTGGCGCAGCCGGGTGCCCAGTTCCAGCGCGGAATCCGGCGTCACCTCAATGTCGCGCAGCTCCGCCAGCAGAGCCTGGCCGTCCGGGGCGAGCAGGTTCGCCACAGCGGCGGGTACCGGGGTGGTTCCGGGGCCCGCGCCGCAAATCCCGTAATCCATCATCAAGGATCAGGAGACGATGTCGCGCGTCCGGAACCGGCGGAACGCGAGCGCGAACAGAACGATCGCGTACGACACGGATACCGCGGCGCCCTCGATCATGCCGGTCCACGTTATCTGGGACTGCAGCGCGCTGATCCAGGCGAACTGCCAGTGCGAGGGCAGGATCTCCCGCCACCCGCCGAGCGCGGTGATCGCGTCCAGGATGTTGCTGACGATGATCAGGCCGACCGCGCCGCCGACCGCACCCAGCGGCGAGTCGGTCGACACCGACAGCAGGAACGCCAGGCCGGCCACCACGGTCTCGGTGACCAGGATGTAGCCGAACACCACGGCCAGCCGGCCCAGCGCGGACCCAGTGGCCACGTCGATCCCGCTGCCGGGCAGCCGCAGCGGGTGCCAGCCGAACGCGACCGTCCCCGCGACCATGCGACATCAGCGCGAACGTGAGGATGGCCAGGATCGAGTAGGCCGCCGCGACGGCCAGCTTCTGCCGCAGCAGCCGGGCCCGCGGCACCGGCGCGGCCAGCAGGTAGCGCAGCGACGACCAGCTCGCCTCGCTGGCGATCGTGTCCCCGCAGAACAGCGCGACGATCACGACCAGCAGGAACCCGGCCGACACGAAGAAGCTGAAGGCGGTGAAGTTCAGCCCGCCGTTGGTGGCCGCGGCGACCAGCCCGGGCGTGCCGTTCCCGCCCGAGGCCGGGCCGCTGATCTCGAAGGCCCCGACGAGCACCCACGGAAGAACCATCAGGATTGAGTACGCGATGAGCGTGCGCCGTCGCCTGAATTGACGGATGGCTTCTACCCGGAAGGGCAGGGTCCGCCGGGCCCGGTAGCCGGGTGCCCCGGCGCTGGCCGGGGTGCGGGGCCGTGGCCGAGGTCATTCGCCCTCCCCTGGGTCGCTGATGGTCTGGCCGGCGATCAGGGCCAGGAACGCGTCTTCGAGCCGCCGGTTCGGGGTCACCCGGTCAACCGGGATGCCCGCCTCGACCAGCGCGGCCACGACCGTGGACGGGGCCACGCCGTTCGGGTGGACGAGCACGCCGTCCGGGTGCGGCTCGGCGCTGTCGATGCCGTCCAGGCCGGCCAGCAGGTCCACGGCCCGCTGGGTCTCCGGCGTGCCGACGACCAGGCCCGCGCCGGACCCGATGATCTCGGCCACCCGGCCCTCGGCCAGCCGCCGGCCCAGCCCCATCACCACCACGTGCGTGCAGGTCTGCTCGACCTCGGCGAGCATGTGGCTGGAGAGGATCACGGTCCGGCCGTCGGCGGCGTACCGGATCAGGACGTCGCGCATCTCCCTGATCTGCGGCGGGTCCAGGCCGTTCATCGGCTCGTCGAGGACCAGCAGGTCCGGCAAGCCGAGCATGGCCTGGGCGATGGCCAGCCGCTGGCTCATGCCGCGCGAGTAGGTGCGCACCGGGCGGTCGATGGCCGCGCCAAGACCGGCGATGACGAGTACGTCTTCGAGATGAGAGGCGTCGGCGGGGCGGCCGGTGGCGCGCCAGTAGAGGTCCAGGTTGGCCCGGCCGGACAGGTGCGGCAGGAAGCCGGGGCCCTCGACGAACGAGCCGAGCCGGGAAAGGCCGGGCGCGCCGGCCCTGACCCGCCGGCCGAAGATCGTGATCGTGCCCGCGTCCGGGTGGATCAGGCCCATCAGCATCCGCAGCGTGGTCGTCTTGCCGGCGCCGTTGGGGCCGAGCAGGCCGAGGATCTGGCCGCGCTCGACGCGGAGGGACAGGTCGCTGACGGCCAGCTGGCCGTCCTTATAGCGCTTGGTCAGGCCGGTGATCTCGAGGGGCACGTCGGCCAGGTCCGGGTCGAGGTCGTCGCTGCGGCGGCGGCGCCGGGTGGCCATGATCAGGGCCGCGGCGGCGAGCGCGGCGATGGGGGCGGCCCAGGTCCACCAGGGCAGGCCGCTGCTGCTCAGGCCGAGCGCCGGGTCGGACGGCACGGACAGGCCCGGGCTGGCGAGGGCGACCTGGTAGACGGCGCCGGCCTGCGGGGTGGCGTAGGCGTAGTCGGTGGCCGACAGCACGAGCCGCAGCTGGTGCCCGGCCGCGAAGCTGTGGTCGATGGCGGGCAGCTGGACGGTGATGTTGCGGCCCTCGCCGGCCGGGACCGTGAGCGGGGCGGCGAGCTGGTCGGGCAGGATCGCGTTGCCGGCCTGGTCGACGTCGTACAGCTTGGCGAACAGGGTGATCGCGGACTGGCCGGTGACTCTCAGCTGGATCACCGGGGCGCCGGTGACCTGGACTGGCCTGGTGAGGGGCGCGGACTGGAACGCGGCGCTCTGGCCGGGGACGTCGAAGGTGAGGCCGCCGAGCGCGCCGAAGCCGGGGAACACCGAGATGGCCGCGGGTGCGCCGCCCGGCGGGCGGGCGATGGTCTGCGGCGGGCCCTGGAGGGTGACCGTGGCCTGCGTGCTGCCGCCGAGGCCGGGGTAGGACGGTGCGGTGGCCACGCCGAGGACGTCCTGGTTGCTGGACGGGTCGAAGCCGCGGTTCCTGGTGACGGCGAACGCGGGCTGGCCGGTCCCGGCGGTTGTGGCGGGCCGGTCCTGGGCGGCGGCCGATCGCGGGAACGGGCTGGCCGGGGACTTGAGCCAGCGGTCGAACCACTGCTGGGTGAGAAGGTTAAGGCGGGCGTCCTCCTGGTTGCCGCCGTCGTGGCCGCCGTTGAACCAGACCATGTCCACCGGGGCGCCGGTCCGCTGAATGGCGCGGTAGTTGGCGTCGGCCTGGTCCAGGCCGAAGAGCGAGTCGTGCTGGCCCTGGATCAGCAGCGTGGGGACGTTGAGGCGGCCTGCCACGCTGGCCGGGCTGTTCCTGGTCAGGAGGGAGATGGCGGCCGGGGTGGGCTGGCCGGCGGTGGCGACCTGACGGTAGACGGCGCAGACCGAGGGCAGGAAGCGGCCGCACTGGGCGGCCTGGGCGGCGGCGGCCTGGCCGGGGGCGCCGGTGGCGCGCGGCGCCAGTGCCGGACTGGCCTGCGGAGGCTGAGCCGGTGCTGCTCTGGCCGGTGCTGCTCTGGCCCGCTGCGGTCGGCGGGGCGACGGTGCGGCCGAAGCCGACCGAGCCCTCGGTGAACAGCAGGCCCGCCCACTGCCTCTTGAACACCCCGTCGCCCGGGGTGGCGCCCTCGGCGGCGTTCGGGAACAGCGCGGTGGCCAGGTTGTTCCAGGTGATCTGCGGGACGATCGCGTCGACCCGGCGGTCGTAGGCCGCGGTCAGCAGCGCGATCCCGCCGCCGTAGGACGCGCCCGCGATGCCGACCCGGGGGTCACCGGGGCCGTCGAGCTGCACCCGGGGCTGCTTGGCCAGCCAGCTGATCAGCTGCTCGGTGTCCTTGACCTCATAGTCCGGCGAGTCCAGCGCGACCTGGCCGGTGGAGGTGCCGAACCCGCGGGCCGACCAGGTCAGGACCGCGTACCCGGCCCGGGCCAGTTCCTCGGCCTCGCCGCGCACCGAGTTCTTGGTGCCGCCGAACCCGTGCGCGACGAGCACCGCGGGCACCCGGCCTGACCCAGGCGGGGTGTAGAACGTGGCGTCCAGGCTGACGTGCTGGTTCCCGGCCGGCCCGTCGGTGACCGCGATCCGCAGGTTCCGCACGGTCAGCGGGACGGGCCGGTTCGCGATGGCCAGGCCGACGGTGACGGCCACGGCCAGTATCAGTACAGCCGCCAGCACCGCGAGGACGCGCCCCCGCGGGCGCCGGCGCAGCTTCATAACCGGACGGTAGCAACGCGGCGGGAGTAGTCAGGCACCCGCCAGCGCCCAGCGGCAGGCGCGCGCGCCGCTATTAAGCCTTCGCGGCGTAGGCGAGCTCGACGCTGCCGTCGGGGAAGCGGCGGGTGGAGTCCAGGCGCAGCGGCAGCGGCTCGGTCCCGGCCGGGGACAGCGGGACGCCGGCGCCGAGCAGGATCGGCAGCACCACCAGCTCCAGCCGGTCCAGCGCGCCGAGCTCGCGGAAGGCCTGGATGGTGCGCGGCCCGCCGACCAGGTGCACGTCGCCGTCCGAGCCGCGGGACCGCAGCTGCTCCAGCAGCCCGGCCGGGCCGCCCTGCGCGGCGACGACCCCGTCCGGGGTGCCGTCGGGCAGCGGGCGGGAGGTCAGCACGAACACCTGCAGGCCCTTCCACGGCCATTCCGGGGAGCCAAGGGCGGGCACGAACGTGCTGCGGCCCATCACGACCGCGTCGACGCCCTCGATGAACTCGGGGAAGCCGTGCGACACGGCGGGGACGAAGCCGGGCGCGGTAACCAGCGCGGGCCAGCCGTCCGGGGTCGCCACGAAGCCGTCGGCGCTGATTCCCATGCGGGACTTGATGAGCATGGCGTTCTCCTTCTGGCTGGGCGGCGGCCCGGGCGGGCTGCCGTTCACCGGGGACGTCGGAGCATGCGGCCGGTTCTCGACATGGGCCGGCGGCGAATTTTCCGGCCGGTTTCGCGGGCGCCCGGGCACGATCGGCCGGGTCTGGTGCGGGCGCGCCCGGTCCGTCATGCTGATCCGGGGATCACCCGCTGGGCGGGACGGCCGCGCCAGCCACGCTTACCCAGGGAGTCCGTGTGCCCCTCATCGTCGTGACCCGGCTCCGGCTGCGGAACGCCGACCAGCTCAACGACTTCTTCGCCGCCGCGGTGGCCGTACTCGAGCAGTCCAAGAGCACGGACGGCAACCTGGGCGCGGACGTGCTGGCCGACGCGAACAACGCCTGGTGGACGGTGACGGCCTGGCAGGACCGCGACCACATGAACGCGTTCGTGGGAGCCCAGCCGCACCTGGGCACGATGGATCACCTGGACACCTGGTGCGACCAGGCCCACTTCGTGGACTGGGAGCAGGACTCCGCGGATCTGCCGGACTGGCAGACCAGCTACCAGCGGCTGATCAAGGACGGCCAGGTGGGCCAGCTGACCAACGCGGACCCCGGGCACGCGACGCGGGACTTCCCGCCGCCGGTGGTGCCAGCCAGCTGAAGCCGCGGCGCCAGCCAGCGGCGCGGCCAGCTGACCGGAAAACGGCTTCGTCTACACGTCATGACGCGTTTATTCTTCTGACGTGCCGATTTCCGGGGGACGCCCCCGCTCTTATGCCGTGCTTTCCGCGTCCGGGGTAGTCCCGGAAACGCCAGACGACGCCGATGAGGGCCGGCCCGAGCTGGCCGACGTCGGCCGGCTGGCCCGGCGGATGGTCAGCCGGGCCGTGCAGACCGCCAGGGCGGACGAGGCCCCGGTGTACCGGATGCTCCGCGCGCACCTCGGGCCCGGGACCCAGGACCGGCCGGTGGCCCGCCGGGGCTGGCCCCGCTACGACCAGGTCAACGTGCAATGCGGGCTGGAGGCCTGGCTGGCCGCGGACGGCCGGGAGCATCAGCTGACCGGGCTGACCAGATACCGGCACCGCGACTTCGGCCTGGCCGACCTGCTCCAGCCGGTGAGCGACGCGTCCGGGATAGGCGTAGGAAGCGTGCAGCTGACCACGCAGGCGGCTGGGCCCGGCGGCCGGGTCAAGGGCTGCGTTCAGTGCGGCGTGTACCTGGTCAGCGACGGCGACGAGCGGCTGGCTCTGCTGATGCGCGGCCCGTCCGACCCGGGCACCTACGGCTCCACTCAGGTGTCGCTCGAGGTGTGCGCCACCAGACGACAGACGCGGCGCAGCGCGCGCTCGAGGAGATCGCCCGTCTCACGATCGAGCGCAACGTGTACCGCGGCAACGTGCTGACGTTCAGCAACGAGGTGTTCGGTCATGACGAAGGCGCGCTGCTGACCTTCCAGGACCGCCCGCAGCTGGACAGGTCCCGGGTGATCCTGCCGCCGGCCGTGCTGGACGGCATCGAGCGGCACGTGCTGGGCGTGGCCCGGCACGCCACCCGGCTGACCGCCAGCGGCCAGCACCTGCGGCGCGGCCTGCTGCTCTACGGGGCGCCCGGCACCGGCAAGACGCACACGATCCGCTACCTGCTCGGCCAGCTGCCCGGCAGCACGGTGATCATCATGTCCGGCCCCGCGCTGGGGGCGATCGGCGAGGCCTGCTCGGTGGCCAGGACGCTGGCAGCCCGCGCTGATCGTGGTGGAGGACGTGGACCTGATCGCCGAGGACCGCGAGTCCTGGCACAGCAAGGGCCCGCTGCTGTTCCAGCTGCTGAACGAGATGGACGGTCTCGGGTCTGACGCTGATGTGACGTTCCTGCTGACCAGCAACCGGGCCGACCTGCTGGAGGAGGCTCTGGCCGCCCGGCCGGGCCGGGTCGATCACGCGGTCGAGCTGCCGGTGCCCGACGCTGACGCGCGGCGCCGGCTGATCGAGCTGTACCAGGGCCGCCTGGTGCTGGAGCTTGAGGACCCGGACGCGCCCGTGCGGCGGACGGAGGGCGTCACCGCGTCGTTCCTGAAGGAGCTGCTGCGCCGGGCCGCACTGTCCGCCGCCGAGCGCGACGGCCCTCGGCCAGACGGCCCGGCGCCAGACGGCGGCGCAGACGAGCCGCGGACGAGGCGGCAGCCGGCGAGCCGCTGCGGGTCACCGACGCGGACATGACCGCAGCCCTGGACCAGCTCCTGGACACGCGCAACCAGCTAACCCAGGTCCTGCTCGGCGGCACCCCCGCCCGGCTACCAGGACCAGCAACGAACGCAGGCCGAAACGGCCAGGACGGCTAAATCCGCCCCGGATCCCCCTCCCGGGCCCGGAGGGCTGAGCAGACCCGGGGCTGAGCCGGGCCGGAGGGTCAGGCTAGGCCGGAGGGACCGGCTCGATGGTTGAGTTGGGCACCCAGCCCTCGCGGCCGGATGCGCTGCGGACCCAGGACCAGCCGCTGATCTCGTCGGTCTCCAGCACGGTCAGCTCGTCGCCAGCCGCGGTAGGCAGCTCGGTCGTGTCGTACGCGGTGCGGACCACGCCGGACGCACCCGTCCCGGCCTCGATGTGCCGGGCAGGCACCCAGCCCGAGCCGCCATCGGCCGTCACAAAGACAAACTCCGGCCAGGTGGTGTCCCGCTCGCCAAGCTGAACCTGCTGGCCAGGCGTGACCCGAAGCGGCGCCCGGTCGGGTATCTCGTGGGCGGTAACAGCCCGCACGGTGACCATCCGCTCAGTATCCCCATGACCGCGGTCACAGGCGGCACATCACGCCGGGCTGGCGGCTGTGCGGGGCTGGCGTCAGAGCAGCCGGATGGCTTCGAGCAGGGAGCCGATGACTGTGATACCGGGCGCGGCCGGCGGCGGTTCGTGGCCACGGGCGATCTGCAGGGCGGTGATGCCCACGGCGGCCGCCCCGGCGCAGAAGGCGGGCTGGTCGTCGACGAGCACCGCCGCCCCGGCCCTGACGCCGAGCTGGTCCAGGGCCTGCTGGTAGATCCGGGCGTCCGGCTTGGCGCAGCCAGCTTCGCACGACAGCACGACCGCATCGGCCAGCGCGCTGACGCCGAGGCCGGACAGCAGCGGCCTGGTGTTCTCCATGCAGTTGCTGACCAGCGCAACCCTGATGCCGCGGGCCCGCAAGGCGCGCAGGAACATGATCGCGTCGTCATGCAGGCGCGAGGACGCGGCCAGCAGTTCCCGCTCCTTGGCGACGAGTTCACGCACCAGCGCCGGCCGGGGCCTGATCCCGCAAGCCGCCAGGATCTGCCCGAAGCCCTGCGCCAGCGTGATCCGGCCAACGCTAAGGTCAGGCCCGAGCCGGGCGAAAGCCTCCGCCCACTCGCGTGGGCCGGCGCCGGCGATCGCCGGGAGCTCTGTCCTGAGCACCTCGAAATCGCAGCTAAGAATCGTGTCGTACACGTCAACGAGGAACGCCTGCGGCCGGGCGGCCGCACCACCGGCACCTGCTGGGCGCACGACACGACGCTACCGCGCCGGGCCCTGCCACGCGGCCACCGTTCCAGCCCCGGCATGGCCCCGGCAGGAGCTCGCCCCTTGGTACCGGGGAGGCCATGCGCCAGGCAGGACAGCTCTGACCGCGGGTCACGGCCCAGATGGCGGCTGCCGTATCTGGGCCAGCGCGATGGCTTCCGGTATGTGCCATTGCTCTGGGCTGCAGGATGCCGAAGCTAGGCTTCTGGCGTGGCGAAGGCAGATAGCGAACCTGACCAGGACGAGGTGGCGCTCCTTGCCCTGCTTCCCGCAGACGGGGCCCCGGCGGACGGCAACGAGGCCCGCAACCAGCTGGGCTGGGACGCCGGGCGTTACGCCAGTGCCCGTGACCGCCTGGCGGAGCGCGGGTACATCCTGGCCGGGCGAGGGCCCCGTGCGACTGTCTGCCGGGATCTGAGGGCAGTACCGCCGGAGTTCCGCCCCGCCTGCGGGCACCCCGGCTCACACGTGACGGTGCAGCGGGTTCCGGTGACCGTCCCGCACGCTCTGTGCGACCTGACCGGCGTCATCGTGTCCTATCCCGGTCGCGGCGGCGCCACCGTTCCGGGCTCTCCTGGCTGGGGGGTCGCGAACAGCAAGGGCCTTCAGCTCCAGGTCGACGCTCACACCCAGGACGTAACGATCACGGTCACCGGCCCTGAAGGCAACGCGTAATCGTGCCGCCGCGGGATTGCCCCGGCTGACACGCGTGTCCTGATCGCGCGGTACGTGACCGCTCGCTGGGTTAGCCCGGCGGACCGATCGGAGCCGACGACCCTCCTACCGTGGACAACGCCACATAGCCCGCAGCCCGCACATGGCCGGGCGGTCTCGGCCGTGGGGCCGCGTGGCAGAGTGCTGGCGTGGTGATCGACGACTTCCCCCGGCAGCTGGCCAGCACCAGGTACTTCACTCTCGGTGTTCCGCGCGCGGTGACGGTCTCGCGGGATGGCGGGCGGGTGCTGTTCCTCCGTACCCGGGGCGGTGAAGACCCGGTCACGTGCCTGTGGCGGCTGGACCTGGCCGGCGGCCCGGCCATGCAGCGGGTGGTCCGCGCGCGGCGCGGCGTTCTGCGAGGACCAGTGGTTCGCTGAGCAAGGCTTCGCCGTCCTGGTCACCGACGGGCGCGGCACGCCCGGCCGCGGGCCGCAATGGTCGAAGACCGTGTTCGGCGATACCCTCTCCGCGCCGCTCGACGATCAGGTGGACGCGCTCAACGCGATCTGTGTTCAGTTTCCCGACCTGGACCGAGGGCGGGTCGGGATCCACGGCTGGTCCTACGGCGGGGCGCTCGCGGCCATCGCCGTGATCCGCCGTCCCGATGTGTTCCACGCGGCCGTTTCCGGGGCCGCGCCGCACGATCAGCGGCTCTATGACACGCACTGGCGGGAGCGGTTCCTCGGCCTGCCGCAGCAGAACCCGGAAGGATACGACCGGTCCTCCACCATCACCGGGGCCGCCAGCCTGACCAGGCCGCTGCTGCTGATCCACGGGATGGCCGACGACAACGTGGTGGTGGCGCACACGCTCCGGATGTCGGCGGCGCTGCTCGCGGCCGGCCTGCCGCACCAGGTCCTGCCGCTGTCCGGCGCCACCCACATGCCGACCGACGCCAGCACCATCAGCAACCTGCTGCAGCACGAGCTCGCCTTCCTCGCCGGGTCGCTCGGCGTCGCCCGGCCTGACGCAGACTTACGGTGACAACGCGCCCCTGCAGATCAGCAGAAGCGCCTTCGTGAAAGGGCTTGCGGCATCGGCGGACGTCCGGGCGGGCCCAAGGACTACCGGCGGTGCTGCTAGGCGTGCTGACGGCTGCGGAGTTCGAACGCGATGACGATTTCGGAGATGCCACGGAACAAGGCGAAGAAGCCGACCCACAGAGCAGCAGCAGCGCCGCGCGTGCTGGGAACATCTGCTGGGAGGCCCAGAAGCCGAGCAAGATCTCCAGGATGCCGGCCACCAGGCCGAGCCACCAGGTGCTGTTGACCTCCCGGGTCGCGGCCGAGGAAATGATGCTGAGCGAGCCCTCGAAGATGAGCAGCAGCCCCAGCACTGAGGCCAGGGCCCAGAAGGCGTTGACCGGGTTTACGAACGCCCAGATCGCGCCCACCGCGAACAAGATGCCCAGCACGACGTGGGCCCACCGCCAGCCGACGCGGACCGAGGCAAGCAGGAATTCGTTCATCACGGCCAGCAGGAAGAGCACACCTATGAGCACGCCCACGGTGGTGATCGAACTGAGCCGGAACCGCAGCACCATCACAGAGATGATCAGCCATGCGATGCCGGTCACCAACAGCAGCCACCACGGGCCGGCCAGCCGCCAAAGGCCTGCCCGGGCTTCACGTACGCGTTCATCCGTGTGGGTCATGGCCAGCTTCTCTCACGACAAGTGAGCGCTAGGCGGGTTGAGGGCAGTGGGCGTGGCCCACGCTCGCTGCTGAGTGTCCCACCCGGCGCGCTGGCCTGCCAGGATCCCCCGCTGATCACCGGCGGAGCGACCGCTAACTCGGCAATGCCGCTTCGCTGTGCGGCACTCATGGAAGCCTGGTAGCCACCACGGTTGCCGCCTGTCAGACCCGGCCGCCTGGTCCCGCTGATCTGGGGATGGTTCCCGGCCGGTCAACTGATCGCCGGGCTGGCTCCCGGGTAGCGGGCCAGTCGTTCAGTTGTCCTCACTTCGCTCATGACCGCGGCGGTCCCGGCCAGGGGGACCTTCAAAGCCGGGGACCGCCGCGATCATCAGGAAAGTGTGAGCCGGGGGCCCTGTCGCCCGCCCGCGCCGTGGCCGGGGCACGGACCAGGGCCCCCGGGTTGACCGGGGACCCTGTCGCCCGCCCCGCGCCGCCCAGGCGACGCGAGACCAGGGTCCCCGGAGCTTGCGGGTCAGCCGTCCTGGCCGCTGCCGCCGTGACCGCCGTCGTGGCCGGGGCCGTCGTCCTGGCCGCCGTTGCCGGGGCCGCGGTTCTGGCCGTCCTGGCCGTGGTCGTCGCCGCGCTGGTCCACACCGTGGTCGTCGCCGCGCTGATCCACACCCTGCTGGTCCACACCGCGGTCGTCCCCGGGCTCCTGCTCGATGCCGTGGTCATCACCGGGCTCTTGCTCGATGCCGTGGTCATCGCCGGGCTCGAAGCCGCGGTCGTCGCCAGGCTCGAAGCCGCGGTGCTCGCCGGCCAGGACGAGCATGGCGGACCGGGCGCTGAGCAGGACGTCGTCGTGCCCGCCGCCCCCGCCGTGGCGGTGGCCGTGCAGGATCGTGACCTTGCCGGTCTTCTTGTCGACCGCGACCACGACCCGCCCGTGCGGGGTGGCCAGCTTGACCTTCCAGACCGCGCGGTCGTGGAAGTCGTCGGACTCGATCTCGATCACCCGGCTGTGCGGCACGGCGGCCCGGGCCAGGTGCCTGGCCTGCTTCATAGTGATGTGCGCCGAACTGGTAGCGGCGGCGAGGCTGGCAGTGGCGGCCCGCTGCGGCCCGCTAACCGTCGCGGTCGCCACGCCCGCCGCCAGGCTGGCCACTATGGCCGCGCTGGTAAGGCCGGCGCCGAGCTTCACTGACGTTCGCATGGGAATTTCTCCTTCTCGGTTTGTGACAAGACCGAGAGTGCCGCAGGTGGTGATAGCGGCGGGCTGCGCGAACGCTAAGGGCCGGCTAAAGCGTGAACCTTAACGGAAGGTAAAGGGCGTTGACTTCCACCGGGATAGGCTCTTGGTTTAGGGCATGGAGAACAACGCTGTTCCAGCCCGGGCCGGCACAACCCGCCGGGTGTTCCTGTCGGCATCGGCCGTCGCAGCGGCGACGGTGCCCCTCGTCTCCGGTTCGGCGCAAGCCGCGACCGGTGCCAAACTCCCCAGGTCAGCGGCTGACCCTGCCCTGCGGGATCTCCTCCGGCAGATCGACCCGGACCGGATCCAGGCCACGATCACGAAGCTCGTCTCGTTCGGCACCCGGCACACGGCTTCCAGCCAGACGGACCCGAACCGCGGCATCGGGGCGGCCACCCAGTGGGTGACCGACCAGATGAACTCGTTTGCGGCCAACTCGAACGGCCGCATGACCGTGCAGCAGCAGACCTTCGTCCAGCCGGTCTCGTCCAACATCCCGGTGCCGACCACGATCACCAACGTGATCGCCACGATCCAGGGAACCGCGACCCCTCAGCGGTTCTACGTGATCACCGGCCATCTCGACTCCCGGGTCTCTGACGTGCTGAATTTCACCGACGACGCGCCCGGCGCGGACGACGACGGGTCGGGAGTGGCCGTCGTGCTCGAGCTGGCCCGGGTGTTCGCCACCCACCAGTTCCCCGGCACCCTGGTGCTGGCCACGGTGGCCGGCGAGGAGCAGGGCCTGTACGGCTCGGCGCACATGGCGGCGCAGATGGCCGCGGCCGGCAACGACGTGCAGGGCATGTTCAGCAACGACATCGTCGGCGCCAGCCAGGCGTTCGACGGCACCAAGCCGGACCCGCGCACCGTGCGGCTCTTCGTGGAGGGCATCCCGACCGCCGTCACGGCCAACCAGATCGCGCTCATGCAGTCGGTCGGCGGCGAGAACGACGGGATGACCCACCAGCTCGCCCGGTTCGTCCAGGACAACGCACCGTTCAGCCTGACCGGCATGAACATCCGGGTGATCTGGCGGCGCGACCGGTATCTGCGGGGCAGTGACCATCTCTCGTTCCAGCAGCACGGCTACCCGGCGGCCCGGCTCACCGAGCCGCGGGAGAATTTCGCCCACGAGCACCAGGACGTCCGGGTCGAGAATGGCACGCAGTTCGGTGACCTGGAGAAATTCGTGGACTTCGACTACGCCGCCCGGGTGGCCAGGGTAAATGCCGCGGCGCTGTGGGCGCTTGCGACCAACCCGGCCACGCCGAAGAAGGTGGAGATCCACACCGCCCCGCCGGCCGGGTTCCCCGGCACCAACCTCACCTCGCTGGACTGGGCCGCGAACCCCGAGTCGAACATTGCGGGGTATGAGGTGGTCATGCGCGAGACCACCTCGCCGGTGTGGACCAGCGCGATCCCGGTCGGCAACGTCACCTCGGTGACGCTGAACATCTCCAAGGACAACGTGCAGTTCGGCGTGCGCGCCGTGGACACGTCGGGCCACCGCAGCCCGGTGGGATTCCCGCAGGTAGTGAACTAGCCGCCCGGCCCGGCCGGTTCCTGGCGCGCCCCGCGGCGGCCCAGGGGCCGGCCGGGCCCCTTTCGCTACGGCCCTTGCCTGACGGGGCCCGCCCGCCCGTCCGCCCGGGTCTGCCGGGGCGGGCCGAAGGCCGCGACCACCTCCGCGCCATGCGGACCGTTGCGGATCGTCAGCGACCCGCCCGAGGCCTCGGCGGCCTGCCGGGCGATGTCCAGGCCGAGCCCGGTGGACCCGCCCCCGCTGGCCCCCCGCTGGACCGGATCCCTGGCCGTGTCGAAGCCGGGCCCGGTGTCCAGCACGCTGAGCTCACCACCGCCCTCGGGCCTGGCGGTCAGCCGGACGGTGAACCCTGCGCCCTCAGGGGTGTGCGCGAACACGTTGCCGAGCAGCACGTCCAGGCTGGCGGCCAGGTCCGCGGCGGCCAGCCCGACCGGCACCGGCTCGTCCGGGACCTGGACCGTCATCCCCCGGTCCTGGTCGTCGGCCAGCACGGACCAGAACGCGGCCCGTTCCGCGGTGACCTGCACGGCGTCGCAGGAGCCCGGCCGGCCACCGCGGCGCCGGGCGTCCTCGATCAGCGAGGTCACCGCCTGCTCCAGGGCCTGCACGCCGGTGGTGAGCCGGCCGTCGGGGTCACCGTAGTCGGCGGCCTCGGCCTCCAGCCGCAGCGCCGTCAGCGGGGTGCGCAGCCGGTGCGACAGGTCGGCGAAGGTCTCCCGCTCCTGCCAGATCAGCTCGCGGATCCGGCCCGCCAGGTAGTTCAGGCTGCCGGCCACCTCGCGGACCTCGGGCGGGCCGGCCGGGTCAGCCCTGGCCTCCAGGTCCCCGTCGGCCAGCCGCTGGGACACCCGGGCCAGCTCGGCGATGGGCCGGGCGACCGTGCCGGCCAGCCGGATAGCGATGGCCATGCCGAGCGCGAGCAGCACGAGGCCCAGGCCGGCCAGGATCAGCCACGCCTTGGTGACCCCGTGGGTCAGCTCCGCATTGCTGACGAAGGTCCGGACCACCGCGGTCCCGCCGGGCGCGCCCGCCACCGCGACCAGGATCTCCCGGCCGCCGGGCTCGGCCACGGTGAAGCTGCTCTGCGTCCGCTGGGCCAGCTGGACCGAGGCGGTGCGGCGGGCCGGGGAGCCGAGCGCGGCACCGCTGCCCTGGAACACGGTCACCGGCCGGCCGGAGCTTGCGGCCAGCTGCATCACCGACGTGCGCAGCGAGGCGTCCTTCGTGCCCGCGGCGACCTCGGCGGACAGCTGCTGGGCCGCGCTGGTGGCGGAGGACACCGCGCGGTCCGCCACGATCACCCGGACCAGGATGGCCAGCGGCACCACGAAGGCCACCAGCACCAGGGCCATGGTGGCGGAGACCAGGAAGGCCAGGCGGCGTCTCACCCAGGGGTCTCCGGGGCCGGTGGTGCGGGCGTCGCGCCCGGGTTCCCCGGCGCGGGCGGCCGGCGCACCCGGCGTGTCCGGAGCGGCCAGCCGGACCCCGACCCGGCGGACAGTATGCAGGTAGCGGGGCTGCTGCGCGGTCTCACCGAGCTTGCGGCGGAGCCAGGACAGGTGCACGTCCACGCTCTTGTCCGCGCCCCCGTACGGCTGCTGCCACACCTCGACCAGCAGCTCCTGCTTGGTCACCACGGTGCCGGCCCGCACCGCCAGGTAGTGCAGCAGGTCGAACTCGCGCGGGGTCAGGTCCAGCGCCGCGCCGTCCAGCGAGGCCTGCCGGGCCCGCCGGTCGACCCGCAGCCCGCCGACCTCGATCACCGCCTCGGCAGGCGGTTCCGCGGCGCGACGCAGCACGGCCCGGATCCGGGCGTCGAGCTGAGCCGCGCCGAACGGCTTGACCACGTAGTCGTCCGCGCCGGCGTCCAGCGACCTGACGATCTCGGCCTCGCTTTCGCGGGCCGTGGCCACGATCACCGGAACCTCGCTGACCGCGCGAAGCATCCGGATCACCTCGCGGCCGTCCAGGTCAGGCAGGCCAAGGTCGAGCACGACCACGTCGGGGTACTCGGACATGGCCAGTTGCAGCCCGTTCATCGCGGTGTGCGCGGCGGCGACCGCGTATCCCCTGTCGGTCAGCGCGCGCATCACCGCGGTGCGGATGGTGGGGTCATCCTCGATGATCAGCACCTTCGGCATGACCGAACGGTATCCCGGACGGGCCGGTGCCAACCCCGCCGAGCAGCGACGTCAAGGTTGCCTTAAGGATCCCTTAACTCGCCGGGCCGGCCCCCCGAGGCAAAGTAGGGGCATGCGCCCGCGCATCCTTCTGCTCGTAGCTGGCTGGCTGGCCGGCGCGGCGGCCGCCGCGACCGGAGTCACCCTGGCTCTGAGCGTGCTGGGCAGCGGGCTGTTCGGGACGGCCGGCCACCCGCTGAGCATGGCGCAGGTCCAGCAGCAGCTGGCCCAGGCGGGCGCGGAGCCGTCCGCGGCCGCTGCGGGATCGCCGCAGGCCGTCGACCAGGGCGGAACGCCCGGCGCGAGGAACACCAGCGGCGGGAGCGTGGTCGTGCGGTGCACGAGCCAGGGGGCCGTCCTGACGGCCACCCCGGCCCTCGGCTACCGAGCCGACGACCTGCAGCAGGGGCCGGACCCTACGGTGTGGGTGTCGTTCCGCAACAACTCGGCCGAGGTGCACGTGGCCGCGTCCTGTGCCACCGGCCAGCCCCGGTTCACGGTGTCCAGCGAGCCGCGCGGCGGAAACGGCGGCGGCAGCCCGTCACCGGGCGCTCCCACCAGCCAGAGCACCGTCCCGGCCAACGGCGGCGGTGACGACCACGGCGGCGGAAACGGCGGCGGAGGCGACGACCACGGCGGAGGCGGCAGCGGCGGCAGCGGCGGCTCCCCGGGCGGCAGCGGCGGCACCAGCGGGGGCAGCGGAGGCGGAGGCAGCAACGGCGGCGGGAGCGACGGCTAGCTACGCCCGCCAACCGCTACCGCCGGCTGGCCGTATGGCCATCGCGGCCGGCTGCTACGGCCAGGCTGGGGGGAGGCCCGTCATCACGTTGTGCGGGAGGACGGCGTGGACGCCCCAGGTCTGGTTGGCCACCTGGGTGACCCGCAGGTCTACGGCGGGGCTGGCGGCGGCTAGCGCGGTGGGCCGGTCCACCCCGAGGAGCTGCTGCAGCCAGGTCAGCATGGCGTCCAGCGCGTCGCCCATCGCCGTATTCAGGTCGGGGCTGAAGCCGAACGTGATCCTCGCCGCCGGGGTGATGGCGTGCACTCCGGGCACCGGCACCTCGGTGGCCAGGTCCAGCCGGAGATCGGTGGTCATGCCGCATTCAATGGCCGTGCTCGCCACTTCGCCGTCGCCCTGGGCGGCGTGCCCGTCGCCGACCGACAGGAGCGCCCCGGGCACCGCCACCGGCAGGAACAGGGTCGACCCGCTGACCAGTTCACGGCAGTCGATGTTGCCGCCGCCGACCGTGCGCGGCGGGCGAGTCGAGTGCTCGCCCGGCTCGTCCCAGGCCACGCCGATGACCCCGAGGAACGGGCCGGTGGCCACCGTATGGCCGAGCTGGCTGGTGGCCACCTCCCGGCCGGCGTCGATCTCCCACAGCAGCCACGCCGGCTGCCCCGGATCCAGTCCGAGGCGCCGGTTCAGCGGGGTATCCCGGCCGCCCGCCACGGTGAAACCCCAGTCGTCCGGGGTCAGCGCGTGCAGGCGGACCGCCAGCACGTCGCCGGGCTCCGCGCCGCGCACCGCGATCGGTCCGGTCAGGCAGTGCCCGCGGCGGTCGGCCAGCAGCTCGGGCGGCCTGTCCCCCGGGTAGTTCTGGCGGGTCAGGTGGCCGGACGCGTTCAGCGACCGCACCCGGACCATATCTCCGGGGTCGACGGTGAGCACCGGCGGAAGGTCGCGGGAAAACACGTCGGTGGCCGTGCCCGGGCCAGGTTCCAGCACGTGATGAGGCATGACGGTTCTCCCTTAGGGGGGTCCCAAATCCGGCCTAATCACCATGGCATGCGGTGATCACGTCACTAGCATGTGGGCCCATGCCGCGCCTCCGCTCCGCCGCCATCCTGATGGCGGCCGCAGCACCGGTACTGGCCGCACCCGCCTGCGCTGCCAGCACCGGTGCACCGGCCGCCATCTCGCTGGCTGCGAGCGTGGCCCGGCCGGCCACCGCCGGCCCGGTCACGGCACGGCTAGCCGCCCCACCCCGGGCCGCCCAGCCGGCCCGGGTGGTGGGCGGCGGCACCGCCGCGAGCTGCACCTCCCGGGCCGTCGTCCGGGCGGTCGCGAAGGGCGGGCTCATCACCTTCAACTGCGGACCGGCACCGGTGACCATCACCATGCAGGCCACCGCCCGGGTGGACAACCGCAGCGCGTTCGTCACCCTCGACGGCGGCGGCAAGGTCACGCTGAGCGGCGGCGGGGCCCACCGGATCCTGTACATGGACACCTGCGACCCGCACCAGCACTGGACCACCTCGCACTGCCAGAACCAGGCCCGGCCCAAGCTGACCGTCGAGAACCTCACCTTCGCCGACGGCAACTCGACCGGCCACCTGATCGACGGCGGCGGGGGCGGCGCGATCTTCGACCGCGGCGGCCAGCTCAAGGTGATCAACAGCACGTTCACCGGCAACCGGTGCGACAGCCACGGCCCGGACCTCGGCGGCGCCGCGATCCGCGCGCTCAGCCAGTACCAGGGCCGGGCGGTCCAGATAACGCAGAGCGTGTTCCGCGGCGGCCGGTGCTCCAACGGCGGCGCGCTGAGCAGCATCGGGGTGTCCTGGGTGATCAGGGACTCCCGGTTCACCGGCAACCGGGCCATCGGCCACGGCGCGAACCCGGCCCGGCCGGGCACCGACGGCGGCGGCAGCGGCGGCGCCATCTACACCGACGGCGACCGGTACACCGTCCGCCTGATCGGCTCGGTCATCAGCGGCAACCTGGCGCACGAGGGCGGCGGGGCCATCTTCTACGTCAGCAACGACCACACCGGCACGCTGCACATCACGAACTCGACCCTGCGGCACAACCCCAGCCAGGGCTTCCACACCGCGGGCTACCCAGGGATCTTCTACCTCGGACAGGGCACCCACCCGATCGTCACCGGCTCCAGCCTGAGCTGAGCCGCTAACCCACAGGCCTCAGCTGAGCTACCCCGCTCCAGCCTCAGCTGAGATGCCCGCCGGCACCTGCCCCGGCCCGGCGGGCGCCGCTGTCCGTGGCCGGTGCGCGGCCACGGACAGCGGCCCATCAACCGCCCAGCCGCGGCACTGCCCCGCCGCGGCTGGGCGGTGCGGGCCCGGCGGGCCGGGCCGGCGGCCAGCGAGGTGCTGGCCGCCGGGCCCCGGCGGGTTTCTGGTGCCGGAGCGTCAGCCGGTGAAGGGCGGAACCCGGACCGTCCGGTGGTTCGGCGTCCCGCCCAGGATGATCTTCCGCAGCGACACGTCGTTGGCCATGTTCGTCTCGTGGATCACCTTCTCCGGGTTCGCGATGACCTCGATGTAGTAGGTGCCGTTGGGCAGGCTGGTCACGTTGAAGTTCTGGCCGTCGAGGCTCTGGGAGTAGGTGTCCCCCCAGCCCAGCGGCAGCTGCTCCTGCACCCACAGAGCGGTGGCCTGCCCGCAGTTGCCGCCCAGGCCGAAGAACTGCGGCTGCCAGGTCGCACCAGGGCGCAGCAGGTCATAGGCGTCGGTTGGCGCGATGCAGAACGCCTCCTTGTGGCTCAGCACCGCGGTGGTCTTGCTCGCGTCCAGCAGCCGGTACTGGGCGAACTGCTGGAAGTGCCACTCCTGCTCGTCCGGGGCGCTGTCGAAGAGCATCGTCCCGGCCGGCGCCCGCCCGATGATCTTGCCGTGCAGGAAGAAGTACTGGAACGCGTGCAGCTCCGGGCCGTTACCGGACCGGAACCCCTGGACGTCCAGCTTGGAGTTTCCGCTGATGGCCACGGTCGAGTTGAAGTTGATGTGGTCGACGGCCGGATGGCCGTTCTTCTTGTGCTTGATCTCCATCTGGATTCCCCAGCTGGGCACCGGCACCATGTCCGGCAGCGCGGCGCGCGGCGGGTCCGTCATCGTTCGCACGTCAGGCAGCCGGGGCAGCGTCCCGCTGGCCGGGTGGCGCCCTTCACCGATCGGCACCGGCTGGCCCTTCTTGACCGTGACCGTGACCGAGGCCGAGGAGGTGGCTTCCGGCAGGTCCAGCACCTTGCGGAACGGCGCGGTAATTGTCTCGGTCATTGTGTAGGTGCCCAGCGGCAGGCGGAATTGCTGGTTGGAGAACTCGGACACGTCCACGCCCCAGCCGCGCTGGATCCCCATCACCAGGCTCTTGGTAAACGGCATAAACGAGCACCCGTTCTGCGGGAACGGCGTGCCCGGCGGGCTATCCGGGCCGGACCGCTGCGGGTCGAACACGTCCGGGCAGAACAGCAGGTGCCGGGTGGCCACGACCTTCCCGGCCGAGTTCCGCACGGTCAGCACCGCGAAGTTGCGCAAACCGCGGAAACCGGCGGCCAGGCTGGACGGCAGCGGGACCTCCCTGCTTGACCCGCCCGGCCCGCGGATCACCCGGGTCAGCCGGATCGGCGCGGTCAGGCTGGACCGGCGCTCGTTGAACCGCAGCGGTGCGCCCCGGGCAATCGCGAAGATGCCGGGATCAATGAAGCTCACGCCACGAAACCGGTCCACCGTGATGGCCGACTGGGCGGCGGTCAGGGTGACCGCCGGCAGGCCCGCCGCGGGCCGGGCGGCGGGGCGGCCCCCGCCAGCCGCCCCGGCCGCGCCCAGCGCTGGCGTGGACACCCCCAGGCTGACCGCGACCGCAACGGCCGCGATGCCCAGGGTCCCTCGAGGTCCTCGCATGGCATCTCCTTAGCAAGGTCAGCGCGCGGCTGCTCCGGCGCGCTCCCTCCAGTAGACGCGGCCCCGCCAGAAGTCGTTGCGGCGCAACGGGAATTGCCGCCAAATGGTTAGGCCCGGGCCCTCACGGTCAGGCGGTAAACGGCGGCACCCGCAGCGTCCGGTGGTCCGGCGTCCCGCCCAGGATGATCTTCCGCAGCGTGATGTTGTTGGCCATGTTCGTCTCGTGGATCACCTTCTCCGGGTTCGCGATGACCTCGATGTAGTAGGTGCCGTTGGGCAGGCTGGTGACGTTGAAGTTCTGCCCATCCTGGTTCTGGGTATAGGTGTCGCCCCAGGCCAGCGGCAGCCGCTCATGCACCCACAGCGCGGTGGACTCCCCGCAGTTGCCTTCGCCCAGGCCGAACTCGTCCGGCTGCCAGGGCGCGCCGGGGCGCAGCAGGTCGTAGGCGTTGGTCGGGGCGATGCAGAACGCCTCCTTGTGGCTGAGCAGCGCCGTGGTCTTGCTCGCGTCCAGCAGCCGGTACTGGGCGAACTGCTGGAAGTGCCACTCCTGCTCGTCCGGGGCGCTGTCGAAGAGCATCGTCCCGGCCGGCGCCCGCCCGATGATCTTGCCGTGCAGGGAGAAGTACTGGAACGCGTGCATGACGGGCCCGCTGCCGGACCGGAACCCCTGGACGTCCAGCGGGGAGTTGCCGTCAATGGCCACGGTCGAGTCGAAGTTCAGGTGGTCGACGGCCGGGTGATGCTTGTTCTTGTGCGTGACCTGCAGCTGGATCCCCCAGCTGGGCAGGGGCACCATGTCCGGCAGCGCGGCGCGCGGCGGGTTCGCCAGCGTGCGGACCCTGGGCAGCCGGGGAAGCGCCCGGCCGGCCTGAGCGGAACCCTCGATCGGCCCCGGCCCCGGCGGGCCCTTCACGATCTTGACCGTGACCGTGGCCGAGGACGTGGCGTCCGGCAGCCCGAGCACCTGGCGGAACCGCGGGGTGATGGTCTCGGTCACCGTGTAGGAGCCCAGGGCCAGACGGAAGCTGAGGCCGTCGAACTCGGCCATGTTCGCGCCCCAGCCGCGCTGGATCCCCCACACCGTGCTCTTGGTGAACGGCATCATCGGGCAGCCGTGCTGCGGGAACGGCGTCCCCGGCGGGCTGTCCGGGCCGGCCCGCTCCGGTTCGAAGACGTCCGGGCAGAACGACAGGTGCCGGGTGGCCACGGTCTTCCCGGCCGAGTCCCGCACCGTTACCACCACGAAGTTGCGCAGGCCCTGGAACCCCGCGGCCAGGCTGGCGGGCAGCGGGACCTCCCTGACCGCCCCGCCCGGCCCCCGGATTACCCGGGTGAGCCGGATCGGCGCGGTGAAGCTGGGCTTGCGCAGGTTGAACTGCAGCGGTGCGCCCCGCGCGACCACGAAGATGCCGGGATCAATAAAGGTCTGCGAACCGGTCCGGCCCGTCGTAACGACCGGCTGGGCGGCGGTCAGGGTGACCGCCGGCAGGGCCGCCGCAGGCCGGGCCCCACCGGGCCGGGCCCCGCCAGCCGCGCTGGCTGCTCCAGCCGCGGCCAGGGCTGGCGCGGACACCCCCAGGCTGACGGCGACCGCCACGGCCGCAACACCCAGGGTTCCTCGGGGTCCTCGCATCGAATCTCCTTAGCCGGGTCAGCGCGCGGCCTCGCCAGCGCGCGCGGTCTACCCCCGTACACGCAGCCCTGCCGTCGGCCGTTTCACCGCAGCGGGAAAAGGCCCCAAAGACTAGGCCTGGGCCCACTGCGGGGTAGGCATAGGCCCCGCGCACCGCGACCAGGTGATCATGGTCGGGAGCAGCCGGCCGGGCATGGCACGCTAGGGCCATGGGGAGCCTGGACAACAAGACCGCGCTGGTGACGGGCGGATCCCGGGGCATCGGCCGGGCTATCGCGCTGCGCCTGGCGGCCGACGGCGCGCAGGTGGTGCTGACCTACGCGGTGAACAGCGCCGCGGCGGCCGATGTCGTCGCGGCCATCACCACGGCCGGCGGGCAGGCCTGGGCGGTCGCCGCGGACCTGCGCTTCCCCGCGGTGGCCAGCGAGCTGCTGGCCCAGGCCGAGAGCATGGCCGGGCCGCTGGACATCCTGGTCAACAACGCCGCGCACGCGCCGACCTCGCTGCTCGCCGAATGCTCCGACGAGGAGTTCGCGAGCACGATGACGGTCAACGTGATGAGCCCGTTCATGCTGATGCGGGACGCGGCCCGGCGGATGCGCGACGGCGGCCGGATCATCAACATCTCGACCCTGAACACCGTGCTCGTCAGCCCGGGCACGACCGCGTACGCGGCCAGCAAGGCGGCGCTCGAGCTGATGACCCGGGTCGCCGCGGCCGAACTCGGCGGGCGCGGTATCACGGTCAACTCGGTGTCCCCCGGCGCCACCGACACCGACATGTTCCGCACCGCGAACCCGGCCGAGGGCACCTACGAGCGGGTCGCGGCGATGACCCCGCTGGGCCGGATCGGCCAGCCGGCCGACGTGGCCAGCGTGGTGGCGTTCCTGGCCGGCCCGGACGGCCGCTGGCTGACCGGGCAGAACCTGCGCGCCTCGGGCGGCCTGGGCTAACCGGCCGCCCCGGCCGAGCCAGCGTCGCCGTAGACGACGACGGCCTGACGGGCCGCCAGCGGATTCCTGGCCCGTCCGGTCAGCGGCCTCTCGTGCCGCTGCGGATGACTGCGGGCGACAGCCGCGCCGTGCGGCTGCGCGGCCATGGCCAGCGCCCCGCCCGAGGCCAGGCAGACGGCGGCGGTCAGGGACAGGACCGGGCGGAAGCGGCGGCCCAGGTAGGGCAGGCGGGGGCGCAACGGAGGACCTCACACAGCGGGCAGCGGGATGGCTCGTGGCTCGGGAGTCAGCGGGAAGGAACCGTAATCCTAAAAACTGCAGCTGCACAGGAATGGCGTCCGCCTAGCGCACGGCACCATTCCCGTAATGGCTCTGGGAATACGCCCGGCAAGCGTCTGTCCAGCCTGTTCTGCGGCATTCACGGGCAACGGTAGGGCACGCGCCAATGGCGGTCAAGCGGAACGAGCAAGCCGGTAACGCGACGCGCCGGCCGGCCCGCCGCGGCCCAGGTCTGGCGGGCGGCTCTGCGCGCCGAGTTTTTAGGATTACGGTTCCTGGCCCGCGGGCCACGCCTCCCCGGCCGGCCGTTACCCGGCGCGGAGCAGGGCCGCGGGCCTGGTCCGCGCCGCGACCGTGGCCGGGATCGCGGCCAGCAGGTTGCCGGCCAGCAGCAGGCCGCCGGCCCCGGCCGCCAGGGCCAGGCCGGGCACCACGGTCACCGGGGCCACGCCGAGCGAACCGGCGAAGGCGGCCCACGCCCAGTGGCCGGCCGCGATGCCGAGCGGTATCCCGGCGGCCGCCGCGACCACCAGGATGACGCTGGCCTGCCCGGCCACCGTGGCCCGGATCTGGCCGCGGGTCAGCCCGAGGGCCTTGAGCAGGGCGTGCCGCGGCCGCCGCAGCCGGACCGAGGCCAGCAGCGCCGCGGCCAGCGACACCGTCACCGCAGCGGCCAGGCCCAGGGCCAGGATCAGCGGCTGGCGGCCCATCTGGGCCGCGTCCGCGATGGCCCGGCCGAGCACCCGGGGCTGCCGGTAGGTGCCGCCGGGGTCCCCGCCGGGGTTCGCGCCGGCGATCCGCGCGGCCAGCGCGGTGCCGCTGGTGCCGGGTTTCAGGTCGATGGCCACCGCCGAGGGGAACGCCGGGTCGGCCACCGTGGCCCCGTGCTCCTCCCGGCTGGTCAGCTGCGCGGACAGCCCCTGCAGGGCGAGGAGCGTGCTTCCGGGCAGCATGCCGCCGCGGCCCAGCGACACGTGGTCGGCCAGGGTCAGCCCGATGGACGGCAGGGTCACCGTGCCCACGATCGTCAGGCGGCGCGCCTGCCGGCCGGACCCGGCGGTCACCGTGTCGCCGACCCGCTTGCCGAGCGCCCGCAGGGTGGCGGCGCCCAGCTCGATCTGGTCCTGGCCGCTCAGCGGGTGCCCGCTGGTGGTGGGCGGCTGCACCGCGCCCTGGTGCCGGGTCAGGCCGAGCACCGGGATGTCCTGGTGGTCCACGGCCAGCTGGGCGAACGCGAACGTGGACCAGCCGGTCACCCCGGGCTGGCCGCTGACCAGCCGGTCCATCTGCCGGACCGGCCACGAGGAGTAGCCGCCCTCGGTGTCCATCAGCATCGTCCAGTTCCAGCCGTACCGGGCCGGGTGCGTGACCAGCCCGTCCAGGCTGGCCCCGAACACCGCGGCCGCGGTGACCGCGAGCACGGCCACGGCCGCGCCGGCCAGCGTGGCGGTCACCGGGACGCGCCGCGGCCCCGGTCCCCGCTCCAGCGCCGCGCGCAGGCCGAGCACCGCGGTCACCGGCAGGCCGGCCGCGGCCGCCGCGGTGGCCAGCGCGGACCGGCGGCCGCTGGCCGCGCCGGCGGCCTGGCGCGCCGCCGGGGCGGCCGCCGCCCGCCAGGCCAGGACGGCCAGCAGGGCCAGCAGCAGCGCCGCGAGCACGCCGCCGCCGCCCGCCAGCACCAGCCCGTCGGCCCGGAACCCGCGGGCCGGGTCGAACCGGCGGACCGGGCCCACCGGGGCCAGCGGGGACACCGCGACCGCGCCGGCCACCGCCAGCCCCATCCCGGCCGCGATCGCCACCGCCCCGGTCAGCCCGGCCGCCAGCGCGGCCTGGGCCCGGGTGGCGCCGACCGCGCGCAGCGGGGCCATGGCCGCTGACGGCCCGCTGAGCAGCTGAGCCAGGCCCTGGCCGGCCAGTACCAGCAGGGCCACCGCGGCCAGGGCGCCGAAGATGCCCAGCGCGACCGCCTGCGGCTCGATCGCCTGCTGCACCTGCCGGTGCACGGTGTCCATGCGGCGGATGCTGAGGCTGATCGCGCCGTCCGGCACGCCGAACTCGCGCTCCAGGGTGCGCTCGGGGCCGGCCAGCTTCCCGGGCAGCGCGGCGATGGCGGCCGGCCCGCCGGCCAGCCGCAGGCCGGCCCAGCCGAAGCCGAACCCGTGGGCCAGGAACCGGGCGGTCGCCGCGGGCGGCAGCACGGCCGCGCTGGTGGTGTCGAACTGGTCGACCAGCACCGGGGGCAGGTCCACCACGCCGGTCACCAGGAACGTGGCGTACCCGGCCACGGGCTGGGGACCAGGCCGCAAGGTCACCCGGCTGAGCCGGTAGGTCACCCGGCCGCCCACGCCGGTGCCCAGCAGCCGGGCCAGCCCCGGGGTGAGCGCGATCTCGCCGCGCGCGCCGGTCCTGGGCAGCCGGCCGGCCAGCACGGTCATCCGGTCCTGCCGGAAGAACTCGCCGTCCAGGCTGCCGAGCAGGCCGTCGGCCAGGAACGAGTCGTCCACCCGGCCGTGCACCACCGGGTCGCCGGCCAGGCCCAGCCAGGCGCCCGCGGACCGGACCCCGGGAAGGTGCTCGATCTGCCGGAGCGCGGCCAGGCTCGGCCCCGGCACGTTGACGAACACGTCGCTGGACCGGACCGAGGCCAGGTAGCGCGCGTACGCGGAATCGGTCCGGCGGGCCCCGGCCAGCGCGCCGAGCGCGACCGCGCCCAGCAGGCCGCAGACCAGCACTACGGCCGCGGCCCGGCGCCACGGCTGGCGCCCGGCCGCCCGCCAGCAGTACAGCGCTGCTCTCATGCCCAGGCCGCCCTCATGGCCCGGCCGCTCTCATGCCCCGCCGCCGCGGGTCACGGCGGTGCGGCGGGATATCGCCATGGCGCCCATTGTCCGCCGGCCGCGCGGGCCGCACACGCCGGTCCGTACCAGCACAACTGCACAGGCCAGCACCACCACGGCGGGCCAGCGGAACCCCGCAATTCCGCCAAACATGACAACTGCCACGTAACGGTATGCGTCAGCAATATGAGTGGACTAATCGCGCGGGCCGGTGGCCCAGCCGGGGCCGCCGCGTCGCTAGCCCGCGTTTCCGCAGCACGGAGGGCACTTGATGACATCCAGTCCGCGGACGAACCTCTCAGCGATCACGAGGACCCGGCTGTGCGGCCGGCTGGCCGGGGCGGCTGGTGCGGTTCTGCTTGCGGCCAGCCTGGCCGCGACTATGACCGGAGCCGCAGCCGGCACAGCGGCACGGCGCGCGTTGGCCCGGCCGTCCCGGCCGCGAAGTCGGCGTGGTCGATCCAGCACGTGCCGCCGCTGAACACCAGCCGCACGACCGGCCGGTTCCTCGACGTGTCCTGCCCGACGGACAGCTCATGCCTGGCGGCCGGCTGGTTCATCGGCACCGACGGCACCAAGCGCCCGCTGGCCGAGCGCTGGGACTCCCGCGGCTGGCACATCCTGGCCCCGGTCCGCCCGGCCGGCACCCTGAGCAGCACCCTGGATCTCATCTCCTGCGTCAGCCCGGACCGCTGCCAGGCCATCGGCAGCCGGAGCCGCAGCGCGGACGGCAGGCTGAAGGCCGGGTTCATCGCGGAGACCTGGAACGGCAGCCGGTGGCGGATGGTGCCGATCCCGCGCTCGCCGAACACCACGCTGAGCGCGATCTCCTGCGCCACCGCCAGCGCGTGCTTCGCGGTCGGCTTCCACTTCACCACGTCCAGCCGGTCCCAGGCGGTGTCGCTGCGCTGGAACGGGACCCGCTGGTCCGCGGTCCAGCCGCGGCGGCCACGGGCCAACACGACCCTGGACGGCGTGTCCTGCCCGGGCCCGCGGAACTGCTACGCCGTCGGGACCGCCAACGACAAGTTCAACAGCCCGGCGCACCCGCTGGTGGAGCACTGGAACGGCCAGCGGTGGAGCACCCGGTCCATCCCGACGGCGCCGCGCGGCACCAGCCTGAACGCCGTCTCGTGTGCCACCGGGACCGCCTGCACCGCGGTCGGCTCGGCCGGCGTCAACAGCTCCCGGCTGCTGGTCGCGGACCTGAGCAAGGGAACCTGGCGGACGTCCGGGGTGGCCGACCCGCCGCAGGCGATCCGCGACAGCGGCGGGTTCAACCACGTCTCGTGCAGCGCCCCGCGGGTGTGCACGGCGATCTTCCGCTACATCAACCAGGGCGAGGCGCTGACCTGGGCGACCGCGTCCCGCGGGGCCACCGGCGGGTTCAGGGTGACGGTGCCGGCCAGGGACGTGTCGTCCGACTTCGCCACCGGCATTTCCTGCCGGACCGCCGGCTGCACGCTGGTCGGGGCCAAGGACGCCTCCGACGGGAGGGGCGACGACCAGGGCACCGGCACCGCGTTCGCCTGGCGCGGCCAGGACGGGCACTTCGTGACCCAGGCGGTCCCGCAGCCGCCGGGCACCGAGGGCGGCCGGCTGAGCAAGGTGTCCTGCGCGGGCGCCGGGTTCTGCGCGGCCACTACGTTGGGCGCCGACTCGTTCTTCTCGGTGCCGGACGGCGACCCGTCGGTGGCGGTCCGCCCGTCGCAGCACGGCGCGTGGCGCTACCCGCCCAACGCCAGCCACGGCTTCCTGAGCGGGCTGTCCTGCACGTCGGCGACGCTTCTGCCTGGCCCTCGGGTCGGCCGCCGGAGCGGAGCGGTGGGACGGCCAGCACTGGGCCCCGGCGCCGTCCCCCGGTCATCCCGACCCGCTGGTCAGCGGTATGCAGGAGCTGTCCTGCACCTCGCCGAAGTTCTGCCTGGCGGTCGGCATGTCCGGCGGGAACAAGGGGTCGGCCCGGTACTCGATCTGGAACGGCAGCGGCTGGACCCCGATCGCCAGCGCGGCGATCCCGGCCGGCAGCAGGCTGACCGCGCTGACCGGGGTGTCCTGCACCTCGCCGAAGTTCTGCGTGGCGGCCGGGGTGTCCGACCCCGTCAAGGGCCGGACCCGGGGTCTGATCGAGATCTGGAACGGCACGAAGTGGACGTTCGCCACCCCCCGCCCGCTGGTGAACCTGACCTTCCAGGGCACCGACGTGTCCTGCGCTACCCCGTCGGCCTGCATGGTCAGCTGGGGTGACACGTTCGATGCGATCGCCCGCTGGTGGAACGGCAAGACCTGGACCGGGGCCCCGTATCCCGGCCCGGGCAAGCCCAAGGACAACCGGTCGATCCTCGGGGTGTCCTGCCCGTCGGCCACCTCGTGCACGGCGGTCGGCACCCAGATCGTCGGCCGCACGTTCACGCAGCTGATCGAGCACTGGAACGGGCAGCGCTGGTCCGTGGTGACCCCGGCGCAGCCCGGGATCGGGGTCGCCCAGCTGAACGACGTGTCCTGCACCACGCCCACCAGATGCACCGCGGTGGGCTACAACACCCGGCTGGTGGACATCCCGTTTGCGGAGGTCCGCAGCTGATTGCGAAGGTTCCGCGGCGGCCGGCCGGGCCGGCCGCCGCGGAATCGTAGGCCGGGCTGACTTCGGGGCTTATGGTGTCGCCAACCACCCTGGAGGTGCCCGGTGAGACGACGTACCCTGCGGGCCCGGGCGGCGGCCGCCGTGCTGCTCGCCGCCGGCCTGGCCGCGGCCACGACCAGCGCCGCCGCCGGCGCCGGCGCGGCTCAGGCCGCCACCCCGGCCGCGGGCCCCGCCTGGTCGATCCAGGCCGTCCCGCCGCTGGACACCACCAGCACGATCAGCCGCTTCCTCGACGTGTCCTGTCCCACCGCCAGCTTCTGCGTAGCGGTCGGCATGAGCATCGGCACCGACGGCACCCAGCGGCCGATGGCGCAGACCTGGAACGGCCAGGGCTGGCACCTCACCGCGCCGCCGGCCCGGCCGGCCAATACCCTGAGCAGCTGGCTGGACTTCGTCTCCTGCGTCAGCCCGGCCCTCTGCCAGGCCATCGGCCACCGGGGCCCCAGCGCGGACCACACGGTCAAGCAGGGCCTCATCGCGGAAACCTGGAACGGCAGCCACTGGCGGATGGTGCCGGTCCCGCGCACCCCGGCCAGCAACCTCAGCGGGATGTCCTGCGCCACCGCGACCATGTGCTTCGTGGTCGGCAGCCACTTCATGACCACAGGCCGGACGCAGGCCATCTCGCTGCGCTGGGACGGCACCCGGTGGTCCCCGGTCCAGCCGCAGCGGCCGCGGCCCAGCACCGACCTGGAAGGCGTGTCCTGCCCAGGACCGCAGGACTGCTACGCCGCCGGCACCGCCACCGGGAAGGGCGCCAATCCCCAGGACCACCCGCTGATCGAGCACTGGAACGGCACCCGCTGGAGCACCCAGACCATCGCCAGCCCGCCCCGCGGCACCCGCCTGTCCGACGTGTCCTGCCCCACCGCGACCGTGTGCACCGCGGTCGGCTCGGCCGGCGGGGACAACTCCCGGCTGCTGGTCGCGGACCTGAGCGGCGGCACGTGGACCACGTCCACGGTGGCCAGCCCGGCGCAGGCGATTCCCGGCACGGTCTCGTTCAGCGACGTCTCGTGCAGCGCGCCGCGGGTCTGCTCGGCCATCCTGTTCTTCCTCAACCAGGGTGAGGAGCTGGCCTGGTGGACCGCATCCCGCGGCGCCACCGGCGGGTTCCGTATCCCGAAGCCGATCAGGGACCTGGCCGCCGACATTCCCTTCGGGCTGAACTGCCACGGGCCTGGCTGCACGCTGGTCGGCGCCCAGGACGCCACCGACGGCCAGGGCGACGACCTGGGCGGCGGCACGGCGTTCGCCCTGCGCAACCAGAACGGCGGCATCTTCACCGCCCAGCCCGTCCCCGAGCCGCCGGGCACCGCGGGCGGCGAGCTGAACCACGTGTCCTGCGCGGGCGCGGGCTTCTGCGCGGCCACCACGTCCGGCGCCGGCTCGTTCTTCGACGTGCCGGCCAACGACCCGTCGGTGGCGGTCCGGCCGTCGCCGCACGGCGCGTGGCGGTACCCGGCCAACGCCAGCCACGGCTTCCTCGGCAGCCTGTCCTGCCCGGAGGCGACCTTCTGCCTGGCCCTCGGCTCCGCCGCCGGGGCCGAGCGGTGGGACGGCCAGCACTGGGCCCCGGCGCCCTCCCCCGGGCACCCCAAACCGGAGGAGAGCGGCATGCAGGCGCTGTCCTGCACGTCGCCAGCGTTCTGCCTGGCGGTCGGGATGACCGCCGCGAACCGGAACAAGCCCACGTACTCGGTCTGGAACGGCACGGCCTGGAGCCCGATCGCCCGCGCCGCGGTGCCGGCCGGCAGCTTCCGCAGCTCGCTGACGGCGGTGTCCTGCCTGTCGCCCACGTTCTGCGTGGCCGCCGGGTCGTTCGACCCGGTGAAGAAGGAGGAGATCCGGGGCCTGGTCGAGACCTGGAACGGCACGAAGTGGACGGTCGCCAGCGTGCGGCAGGTCGTGACCACCACGAACACCGGCATCGGCGTCTCCTGCGCCACCCGCTCGGCCTGCATGGCCACCTGGGGGGATTCGTTCCGGGCGCTGGCCCAGTGGTGGGACGGCCGGACCTGGCGGAAGGCCCCGTTCGCCGGCCCGGGCCGCGGGGAAGACGAGCGGTCGATCCTCGGCGTGTCCTGCCCGTCGGCCACCTCCTGCACCGCGGTGGGCAGCCGGCATACCGACGCGCACGGGATCGTCCCGCTGATCGAGAACTGGAACGGCCAGCGCTGGTCGATCGAGGCCCCGCCGATCCCCGGCCTGGGGCACGCCAGCCTGAACGACGTGTCCTGCACCGCGCCCACGGTCTGCACCGCGGTCGGCTTCAACACCCGGCTGGTCAACATCCCGTTCGCGGCCTCCCGGGGCTAGGCCCCGCGGCACGCCGGGAAAAATCCGGCCAGACCGTCAAACCAGACGGCGGCCGCGTCCGTTCCCTGGTGAGCGAACGTCATCCAGGGACAAGTGCTCGCCGGGACTGGCTCCTGCGCCGGCTCACGTTGCCGTGCCGGAGGAACCTGATGAGACCACGCACGATGCCAGGCCGCCTGCTGCTGGCCGCCGTAGCCTGCGCCGCGGCGCTGCTGCCCGGCCTGGCCGCCGGCCCGGCCTCCGCTGCCACGAGAGCCCCCAACGGCGAGTTCGTCGCCGTGTCCTGCCCCACCTCGACCTGGTGCATGGCCGTCGGGCAGTACGTCCGCAGCGACAGGACCGCGCGCCCGCTGGCCGAGACGTGGGACGGCATCGCCTGGCGCCTGGCCACGCCGCCGAACCCGGCCGGCGGCATCGACAGCGGCCTCGTCGCCGTGTCCTGCGTCAGCCCGACCTCCTGCGAGGCGGTGGGCGGAACCGCGCGGTCAGAGGGCACCTTCAGCAAGCCCGCGGCAATCTTCGCCCTCATGGAGCACTGGAACGGCACGTCGTGGCGGCGGGAGCCGATCCGGCTGCCGTTCCGCTCCGAAGGCGCCGCGTCCGTGTCCTGCGCCACGGCCACCATGTGCGTCGTGGTGGGTGAGCACGTCACCCTGGGGCACCGGTCCATCCCGTTCTCCGCGCGGTGGGACGGCCAGCGGTGGACCGCCCTGCCGCTGCCGCAGCTGGCCCCGTTCACCGAGCTGAACAGCGTGTCCTGCCCGGGATCGGACAGCTGCTACGCGGTCGGCGACCGGGCCGCCACGCAGTCCATCCCGGTTCACCCGCTGACCCTGCACTGGGACGGGAACCGGTGGCACGTCGTGGCCGTTCCCGGGGCACCTCATGAGGCGATCTTCAGTGCGGTGTCGTGCCCCACGCTGACCGACTGCACCGTGGCCGGCAAGGTGGGCGGCGATGAATCGTTCTCCCGGATGCTGGTCGAGGATCTGAGCCAGGGCCGCTGGACGAAGTCCCTGCCCGCGGTGCCCGCCGCGGCCGCCCCCGGGACCACGAAGTTCACCGCGGTGTCGTGCAGCGAGCCGCAGGTGTGCACGGCCCTGGTCAGCTACCTCCACCCGGCCCCGGCCGGGGGTGACGCCTGGGCCACCGCCTCCCGGGACGCCAGCGGCGGGTTCCGGGTCACGATCCCGGCCGGGAACCTCTCGGCCGACCAGCTCATCGGGGTGTCCTGCCAGCCTGCGGCGTGCACGGTGGTGGGTGTCCAGGGCACGTTCGCCACCGGTGGTGGCCCGACTCTCGCCCTCCGCGGCAAGGACGGCCACTTCACCCGGCAGCGCACCCCGAACCCCCCGGTCGGCTAGGGCTGACCCAGCGCACGGTTTAATGCCACGCGGCCCGGGCGGGGCCGTGCGTACGCTGGGCTCCTGCCCAGCCGAGGAACCGCATGCTGCTGACCATTACCAGCGTCACCCCGCCCGCCACCGACCTGGGGTTCGTGCTGCACAAGAACCCGGCCGCGCTGCGCAGCGTGGACGTCGGGTTCGGCGTCGCGCACGCGTTCTACCCCGAGGCCGGGCCGCAGCGGTGCACGGTCGCGCTGCTGGTCGAGGTGGACCCGGTCGCGCTGGCGCGGCGCCAGGGCGCGGGCCTGCCCGCCGCCGAGGCGGGCGGGTTCCCGCTGGCCAGGTACGTCAACGACCGGCCGTACGCGGCGTCGTCGTTCCTGTCGGTGGCGCTGCGCCGGGTGTTCGGCACCGCGCTGCGCGGGACCTGCGAGGCCCGCCCGGAGCTGCCCGGCCAGCTTTTCGAGCTGACCGCGGAGCTGCCGGTGCTGCCCTGCCGCGGCGGCGAGGGCCTGCTGCGGGAGCTGTTCGAGCCGCTCGGCTACCAGGTCAGCGCCACCCCCGTCGCGCTGGACCCGCACTTCCCCGACTGGGGTGACAGCCCGTACTTCAGCGTCCGGCTGTCCGGCGCCTGCCGGGTCCAGGACCTGCTCGGCCACCTGTACGTGCTGCTGCCGGTGCTGGACGACGGCAAGCACTACTGGATCACCGCTGATGAGATCGGCAAGCTCACCGGCCCGGCCGCGGAGTGGCTGGCCGGCCACCCGCAGCGGGACGTGATCATCCGCCGCTACCTGAAGCACCAGCCCGCGCTGGCCAGCCAGGCCCTGGCCCAGCTCGCCGACGACGGCACTGTGCCCGCCGACGGCGACCAGCCCGCCGACGGCGACACGGCTGGCAGCGACACGGGGAGCGACCGGCGCCGGCGCCGCCCGCGCCCGCCTGCGCGACCTCCGGGCCGACGCGGTCCTCGCCGAGCTGGCCGCCGCCGGCGCCCGCCGGGTCCTCGACCTGGGCTGCGGCGACGGCCGCCTGCTGGCCCGCCTGCTCGCCGACCCCCGGTTCGAGGCGATCACCGGCGTGGACGTCTCCGCCGCCGCGCTGGGCCGCGCCGCCCGGCGGCTGCACCTGGACGAGCTGGCCCCGCGCCAGCGCGACCGGGTCCAGCTGCGGCACGGTTCCCTCTGTTACGCCGACAAGCGGCTGGCCGGGTACGACGCGGCCGTGCTCATGGAGGTCATCGAGCACGTGGATCCCGGCCGCCTGGACACCGTCACGCACGCCGTGCTCGGCGTGGCCGCCCCCGGCACCGTGCTGGTCACCACGCCCAACGCCGACTACAACGCCCGCTACCCGGGCCTGGCCCCGGGTGCCCGGCGGCACCCCGACCACCGGTTCGAGTGGGGCCAGGCGGAGTTCCGCGCCTGGGCCACCGCGGCCGCCGCCCGGTACGGCTACCAGGCGCGGTTCGCTAACGTCGGACCCGGGGATCCCGACGACCCCGCGGCCGGCCCGCCCACCCAGCTGGCGGTGCTGACCCGGTGACCACGGACACGACTGTGCCCTCGGCAGGACCCGTGATCACGGTCCCTGAGCTGTCCCTGGTCGTGCTGATCGGCGTCAGCGGCTCCGGCAAGAGCACGTTCGCGGCCCGGCACTTCCGGCCGACCGAGGTGCTGTCCTCGGACGCCTTCCGCGGCCTGGTCGGCGACGACGAGACCGACCAGTCCGTCACCCCGGCGGCGTTCCGCGCGCTGCACGCGGTGGCCACCGAGCGGCTGAAGCTCGGCCGGCTGACCGTGATCGACGCCACCAGCGTGCAGCCCGGGGACCGCCAGCCGCTGATCGCCCTGGCCCGCGCGCACCACGTGCTGCCCGTGGCGATCGCGCTCGACCTGCCCGAGCGGGTCTGCGCCGAGCGCAACGCGGCCCGGTCCGGCCGGGACTTCGGGCCGCACGTGATCGGCCGCCAGCACGCTTCCCTCAAGCGGTCGCTGCGGCAGCTCAGCCGGGAGGGCTTCCGCCGGGTGTTCGTGCTCCGCGGCGCGGCCGAGGTGGACGCGGCCGAGCTGGTGCGGGAGCGGGCCTGGTCCGACCGGACCGACCTGACCGGCCCCTTTGACATCGTCGGCGACGTGCACGGCTGCGCCGCCGAACTGGCCAGCCTGCTCGGCAAGCTCGGCTACCGGCCCGAGCCGGGCCGCGGCGGCGCGCTGGCGCACCCGGCCGGGCCGCATGGCGGTGTTCGTCGGCGACCTGGTCGACCGCGGCCCGGACACCCCGTGGGTGCTGCGCACCGTGCAGGCAATGACCGAGGCCGGCTCCGCGCTCTGCGTGGCCGGCAACCACGAGAACAAGCTGATCCGGGCGCTGCGCGGGCGCAACGTCAAGGTCAGCCACGGCCTGGCCGAAAGCCTCGCCCAGCTCGGCGCCGTGCCGGAGCCGGACAGGGACCGGGCCCTGGCCTTCATGGACGGCCTGCTCAGCCACTACGTGCTGGACGGCGGCCGGCTGGTGGTGGCGCACGCCGGCCTGCCCGAGGAGATGCACGGCCGGGCCTCGGCCGCGGTCCGGTCGTTCGCGCTGTACGGGGAGACGACCGGCGAGACCGACGAGTACGGCCTGCCGGTGCGCTACCCCTGGGCGCAGGATTACCGGGGCAGGGCCATGGTCGTGTACGGGCACACCCCGGTGCCCGAGGCCGAGTGGCTGAACAACACGATCTGCGTGGACACCGGCTGCGTGTTCGGCGGCCACCTCACGGCGCTGCGCTACCCGGAACGCGAGCTCGTGTCGGTCCCCGCTGAACGGGTCTATCACCAGCCCGCCCGTCCCCTGGGTGAGGGATACGGTGGGCCGTCCGCGAGCCGCCGCCACGACGCGGGCCGGGATCCAGCCGCCGGGCCGCCCGGGGACCTGCTCGCCCTGGACGACGTGGCCGGCCGCCGGGTGATCGAGACCCGGCTGCGCGGCCGGGTGACGGTCCCGGAGGCGAACGCGGCCGCCGCGCTGGAGGTGATGAGCCGGTTCGCGGTCAGCCCGCGGTGGCTGGTGTACCTGCCGCCGACGATGGCGCCGGTGCCCGCGAGCACCCGCCCCGGCCTTCTTGAGCACCCGGCTGACGCCCTCGACCACTACCGCCGCGCGGGCGTGGCCAGCGTGGTGTGCGAGGAGAAGCACATGGGCTCCCGCGCGGTCACCGTGGTCTGCCGCACCGGGCAGGCGGCCCGCGACTGGTTCGGGGCCGGCCCCGGTGACCCGGCCGGCCTGGTCTGGACCCGGACCGGCCGCCGGTTCTTCGCCAACCCGGAGCTGGAGGCCGCGCTGCTGGGCAGGCTCCGCGACGCGCTGACCGCCACCGGGCTGTGGGACAGCCTGGGCGACTGGGCGGTGCTCGACGGCGAGATCCTGCCCTGGTCGCTCAAGGCCGCGGAACTCATCAGGACGAACTACGCCGCAGCCGGCGCCGCCGCCACGGCCCTGCTGGCCGCCTCAGCGCGGGCCGTGGCCGCCGCGCAGGCCAGGGGGGTGACCAGCCCGGACGCCGCGGGCCTGGCCGGGCTGGCCGCGCGGACCGCCGGGCGGGAGCAGGCCGCCGCCGCGTTCCGCGCCGCCTACCGGCCCTACGCCTGGCCGGTCCGCTCGCTGGACGACGTGCGGCTGGCCCCGTTCCAGCTGCTGGCCGGCTCGGCCGGGACCCGCTACCAGCGGCCGCACGCGTGGCACCTGGAGGCCGCGGCCCGGCTCGCCGCGGCCGACCCGCTGTTCCAGGCGACCCGGCACGTCACCGCCGGCCTGGACGGACCGGGTGCGGCCGCGGACGAGGAGCGGGTCACCGCCTGGTGGCAGGAGCTGACCGGGGCGGGCGGCGAGGGCATGGTGGTCAAGCCGGCCGAGCCGGTCACCCGCGGCCGCCACGGGCTGGTCCAGCCGGGCGTGAAGTGCCGCGGCCCGGAGTACCTGCGGCTGATCTACGGGCCCGAGTACCTGCTGGACGGCAACCTGGGCCGGCTGCGCGACCGCACCCTGGACCGCAAGCGGGCGCTGGCCCTGCGCGAGTACGCGCTGGGGATCGAGGCCCTGGACCGGTTCACCGCCCGGGAGCCGCTGCACCGGGTGCACGAGTGCGTGTTCGGCGTACTGGCCCTCGAATCCGACCCGGTCGACCCCCGCCTCTGACTCTCCCTCCTTGATCTTGTCGTTCTGTCAGTGCTATCCACGGACAGAACGACAAGATCAAGGGCGCGAACCCCCCGAGGAGCTACCGTGCACAGTGTCCTGCGCCGCAGGCTGCCCGTCGCCGCAGCAGTGATCATGCTGGCCGCCGGCGCCGGCGCCACCGCCGCCCTGCCAGCCGCCGCGACGGCCGCGCGGGCCGCGGCACCGCACGCCACGTTCAAGCCGCCGCGCATCAAGCACGTCTGGGTCATCCTGCTGGAGAACGAGTCGTTCGGGTTCACCTTCGGCGCGGGCGGCAAGAAGGAAGCCCCGTTCCTGGCCAGGACGCTGCCGTCCCGCGGGGCCCTGCTCACCCAGTACTTCGGCATCGGGCACCACAGCCTGGACAACTACATCGCGCTCGCGTCCGGCCAGGCGCCGGACATCCAGACCGGCAAGGACTGCAAGACGTACAGCGACTTCACGGTCGCGGCAGTCGGGCCGTTCACCGGCACGACCAGCCTCGGCCAGGTCCCCGGCGACGGGTGCGTCTACCCCTCCTCGGTCAAGACCATCGGCAACCAGCTGTCCGGTAAGGGCCTGAGCTGGAAGGCCTACGAGCAGCAGATGGGCGTCAACCCGGCGCGGGACGGCACCACGTCGACCTCGCACGGCCCGGCCTGCGGCCACCCGCCGGTGGGCTCGGCCGACCTGACCCAGGTCCAGCACCCCGCGAACGACAGCTACGCGACCCGGCACGACCCGTTCGTGTACTTCCACTCGGTGATCGACAGCCAGTCGTTCTGCAACGCGCACGTGGTCTCGCTGACCCCGCTGGCCGGGAACCTCGCGCACACCGCGACCACCCCGAACTACTCGTTCATCACCCCGGACACCTGCGCCGACGGGCACGACGAGACGTGCACGAACGGCCAGAAGGGCGGGCTGGTCCAGGCCAACGCGTTCCTCAAGACGTGGGTTCCGCGGATCATGAGCGTCGGCGGCTTACAAGGCGAACGGCCTGATCATCGTCACGTTCGACGAGTCAGAGAGCCTCTCCGACTCCACGGCGTGCTGCGGGGAGAAGGTCAGCACCGGCAACACCGACCCGTCGCATCCCAACGCCGACAAGCCCGGCATACAGGGCCCCGGCGGCGGCCGGGTCGGCGCGGTCCTGCTGTCCCCGTTCATCAAGCCCGGCACCCACAGCACCGTGGCCTACAACCAGTACTCGCTGCTGCGCAGCGTGGAGGACCTGTTCGGGCTGAGCCACCTCGGCGACGCCAGGCAGACGCAGGTCCACTCGTTCGGCCGGGACGTCTACACCCGCCCCCGGGGGTAACTGGCGGATCGGCTCCTGGCGGGCCGCCACGGCATAATCGGGTCCAGCCCCCGACGCGACGCGCCCCGCCAGGAGCCATGTACTTCACGCCGAACCTGTCCCTGCTGTGGGCCAGCCTGCCGCTGGCCGGCCGGTTCGAGCAGGCCGCGGCGGCCGGGTTCCGCGCGGTCGAGCTGTGGTGGCCGGGCGACGAGGCGGCGCGGGCCCTGCCCGGGCTGGCCGCGAAAACCGGGCTCCGCGTCGCGCTGCTGAACTTCGACGGCGGTGACCTGGCCGCCGGGCAGCGCGGCCTGGCCGCGGACCCGCGCCGCCGCGGCGAGCTGCGCGCACACGTGCCCGAGGCCCTGGCCATCGCCAGGGACTGCGGCTGCGCGCGGCTGAACCTGCTCGTCGGGCAGCGCCTGCGCGGCTACTCCCGCGGCCAGCAGCTGGCCTGCGCGCAGGACAACGTGGTGTGGGCCGCGGACCGGGCCGCCGCGGCCGGGTGCGAGGTGACGATCGAGGCGCTCAGCCCGGCCACCAGCGGCGACTGCCTGCTGACCACCACCGCGGCCGCGGCCGCGTTCATCGCCGGCACCGGCCGCCGCAACGTCCGGCTCCAGTACGACGCGTTCCACATGCAGCAGACCGAGGGGAACCTGACCGCGACCATCGACGCGCACTGGGACCTGATCGGCCACATCCAGATCGCCGACGTGCCGGGCCGGCACGAGCCGGGGACCGGGGAGATCAACTACCGCTACCTGCTCCGCTACCTGGGCGACCGCGGCTACAGCGGCGCGGTCGGGCTCGAGTACATGCCGTCCCGCGGCCCTGACGGCGCCGCGCTGGACTGGCTGGCCGGGTACGGCTGGTCCCCGGATCACGGCTGGCCCGCTGACCTGGACTGACCCGGCGAGGCCGGCCAGCACGGCCACACCGGCCCGGGATCCCTTGTACGGTGACGGTTGATCCTGAGGCTTCCCGGGGGGCTCCCGTGACGAAACTGGCTGCGGTTTTCGCGGCCGCGGCGACGGTTTGCGGCGTGCTGCTCCCGGCTGGGCTGGCCACCGCGGGCCCGGCCGCCGGGGCCGCGGCGCCCGCCACGAAGCTGGTCAGCTACCACGGCTACGCGCTCCGGGTGCCGTCCTCCTGGCCGGTCTACAACCTGGCCTCCGACCCCACCCGGTGCGTGCTGCTCAGCACCAGCGCCGTCTACCTGGGCCGTCCCGGCGCCGACCAGCGCTGCCCGGCCCGGGCCATCGGCCGGGCCACCGCGATCCTGGTCCAGCCCGCCGGCCCGGCCACCGCGCTGCCGCCGGGCACCGCCGTGCTCCGCTCCCCCGCCGCGGCGCTGCCGGCCGCCGCCGGGCTGCCGTCCGTGACCGCCGCCGCCTCCTCCGCCGATCACCTGCTCCGGCTGGCCGTCCCGTCCGCGGGTGTGCTGGTCACCGCGTCGTACGCGGACAGCGCGGCGCCGGCCCGGGCCATCCTGGCCAGCGCCAGGCTGACGCACGCGGTCACGGGACCCGCCGCGGTGGCCGTCCGCGCCGGGTCTGCCGGGGCTGCCGTCAGGCCGGCGATCACTCCCCCGGTCCGGCCCGCGGCGCCCGCCCCGCTCGTCCGCAAGGTCGGCCGCGGGCTGGCCTTCGACACCTGCACGGCCCCGTCGACCGACACGATGACGGCCTGGCTGGCCTCCCCGTACCGGATCACCGGCACGTACCTGGGCGGCGCGAACTGGGCCTGCGGGTACGGCAACTTCAGCGCCGGCTGGATCTCCGCGGTGACCGCGCAGGGCTGGCGGTTCATCCCGATCTGGGTCGGCCGGCAGGCCCCCTGCTTCGCCCACAAGGGCGTCGTGAAGATCACCCACGGGCAGGCGTACCAGCAGGGCCGGGACGACGCGACCGCCGCGATCACCACCGCGCGGGCGTTCGGCTACGGCAAGGGCACGCCGCTCTACTTCGACATGGAGTCCTACCCCCGTAACAACCCGGCCTGCACGAAGGACGTGCTGACCTTCCTCGGCGGGTGGACCCGGCGGCTGCACGGGGCCGGCTACAAGTCCGGGGTGTACTCCAGCGCCGGTTCCGGCATCACCGATCTGGCCGGCCGGTACACGGTCAAGGCCTACGCGCGGCCGGACGACGTCTGGATCGCCGACTGGGCCGGCCGCCCCTCGCTGTCCAGCCCGTACCTGACCGCCAGCGAGTGGCCGGCCAACCACCGGCTGGTCCAGTTCTACGGCGGGCACGCCGAGACCTGGGGCGGCGTGACCGTGAACGTGGACAGCGACATGACCCGCGGCCCGGTGGCCTCGACCACCGCGGGCTCACCCGCCAGGCCCGCTCTCGCCACCTCACCGGACGCGGTGGCCGCGGCGCCCGGCAAGTCCGCCACCGCCCGGCTCACGTTCACCGGCGCGGCCACCCGAGCGGTGATCCACTGGCAGGTGACCGCCCCTGACGGGCTGGCCGTCCGGGCCGCGCAGGGGTCGCGCACGGTGCGGCCGCACCGCACGGTGGGCGTGCGGCTGACCGTCCGGCCGTCGGCCACGCTGGCGCCCGGCCGGTACGACGTGGCCGTCTCCGCCACCTCCGGGAGCCGCGTGCTGGCGCAGACGTTCCTGCTGGTGACCGTGGGCACGGCGGACACGCCGCCGAAGGGACTGCCGTTCCTGCTGTACGCGGCCGATCCGGTGAGCCTGCAGACCGCGGCGACGCTCGCCAAGCGGCTGGACCTGCGGACTACGTCGGTGACCGGCAACTTCGCCCAGGCCTGGGCGGCCGTGGCGAAGGGCGGCAAGGTCGTCGTGTCGGTCGGCAAGGCCGCGGCGAACGCGCTGGCCGGCAACCCGTGCGGCTGGCCCGTCCCGCCCGGTCCCGGCGCGAAGGCGCACGGCATGTTCCCGGCCGGGCGGCCGCTGTCCGCGGTCCCCGCGGCGGGCGTGTTCGAGCCCGGCGGCGCGGCCACCTCCAAGGTGACCGGGCGGCTGCTGCACTACGCGCTGGCCGGGACCCTGCCCGGCGAGGGCGCCGTCCCGCCGTCCGGGGCGGTCCGCCCGACGGACGCCTGCCTGGGTTCGCCTACTGTGGTGTCTTCCTGACAGTTACTGACAGTTGGAGCATCCGCAAATGACCGACGTGCCCGTCGTCATGCTGAACAACGGCCAGACCATCCCGCAGTTCGGCTTCGGGGTTTTCCTGGTCCCGCCGGGCGAGGCCGCCGCGGCGGTGAGCACCGCCCTGGAAGCCGGTTACCGGCACATCGACACCGCGCAGGCGTACCGGAACGAGAAGGAGGTCGGCGAGGCGGTCGCCAAGTCCGGCCTGCCCCGCGGCGAGGTGTTCCTCACCACCAAGCTGGGCAACGCCGACCACCGGCCGGACGACGCCCGCCGGTCGTTCGAGGCCAGCCTGGACGCGCTGGGCACCGACTACGTCGACCTGTACCTGATCCACTGGCCGCTGCCGACTCGCTACGACGGTGACTTCGTGTCGACCTGGCGGACCCTGGAGGAGTTCTACCGGGACGGCCGGGCCCGGTCCATCGGCGTGTCGAACTTCCAGCCGCACCACATCCGGCGGCTGCACGAGGAAACCGGGATCCCGCCCGCGGTCAACCAGATCGAGGTGCACCCGTACCTGACCCAGAACCCGGTCCGCGAGTTCTGCGCGCAGCACCAGATCGCGATCGAGGCCTGGTCACCGCTGGCCCGCGGCGGCGAGCTACTGACCGACCCGGAGATCGTGCCGATCGCCGAGCGCACCGGCAAGACCCCGGCCCAGGTGGTGCTGCGCTGGCACATCGAGCGCGGCGACATCGTGTTCCCCAAGTCGGTCACCCCGGCCCGGATCCGGGAGAACATCGACATCTTCGACTTCGAGCTCACCGCCGACGACCACGAGGTGATCACCGCGCTGGACCGGGGCATGCGGGTCGGTCCCGACCCCGACACCTTCGCCGGCTGACCCGCCGGTCTCCTGGGCGGCGGCGCGGCGTTCGGCCAGCGTGAAGTACAGCACCGAGGCGCCGACCAGCGCGGCGCCGCGGGCGGCGGGCGGACCGATACGGTCGACCTTCATGCCGCTTCCGACCGGGTCGCCGTCCTGGACGACTACCAGCAGGTCGCTCTCCGCAGTGCGGACTGGGGCCCGGTCACCGGCCGCGCCGAGGTCACCGTGTTCACCGCGCCGCTGGGGAGCCTGGACGAGACCGCCGCCGCGCTGGAGCCGTTCACGGTGATCGCCGCGATGCGGGAGCGCACCCCGTTCCCCGCCGCGCTGCTGGACCGGCTCCCCCAGCTCCGGCTGCTGGTCACCACCGGGATGCGCAACGCGTCCATCGACCTGCCGGCGGCGCAGCGCCAGGGGGTCACGGTCTGCGGCACCGGCGGGTCCGCAGCGGGCACCCCCGAGCTGACCTGGGCCCTGATTATGGCCCTGACCAGGAGCGTTGCCGCGGAGGACGCGCGGATCCGGGCCGGCGGCTGGCAGTCCACGGTCGGCCGTGAGCTGGCCGGGCGCACGCTCGGGCTGCTCGGCCTGGGCCGGATCGGCGCGCGGGTGGCCGGCTACGGCCGGGTGTTCGGCATGGACGTGCTGGCCTGGAGCCAGAACCTGACCGCGGACCGGGCGGAGGCCTGCGGCGCGCGCCTGGTGGACAAGGCGGGCCTGTTCCGCGAGTCGGACGTGGTGTCGGTCCACGTCCAGCTGTCGGACCGGACCCGGGGCCTGGTCGGCGCGGCCGAGCTGGGCCTGCTCGGCCCGGACGGATATCTGGTCAACACCTCACGCGGCCCGATCGTCGACGAGGCGGCGCTGCTCGCCGCGCTGCACGGCGGCACGATCGCCGGCGCCGGCCTGGACGTGTTCGGCACCGAGCCGCTGCCCGCCGGTCATCCCCTCCGGTCCGCGCCGCGCACCGTGCTGACCCCGCACCTGGGCTACGTGACCGACCGCGGCTACGAGGTGTTCTTCGCGGACACGGTGGAGGACATCGTCGCCTGGCTGGACGGCGTCCCGGTCCGCGTCCTGCGTCCCGGCCCGGCTACCTGATCGTGAACCCGGGGATGCCGGTGCCGGGATGCACCGGCCGGACCCGGAGCACACGCTGGTGCAGGCAGGCCTCCAGCGCCAGCGGCACGAACTGCGCGCGGCTCTGGCCGGGCGGGAAGATCCGCAGGTTCACGGTCCGCACCGGGTGGGCGCAGACCGCCCCGGCGTCGGTGACGCCCAGGATGGCGTGCGCGGTGGCGCCCGGGCTCAGGATGACCAGGCGCGGCACGCCGGTCCGCCGCGCGCCCAGCCCGGCCTGGTGGCCGTTGGCCCGGATCGCCGACACCCCGGGGAAGCCGAAGAAGGAGCACGCCGTCCGCCCGATGTTGCTGAACTCGAGCTGGAAGAACGTGGTCCCCGCGGTCCCGTCCCCCGGGAGCCCGACCCACACCCGGGTGTTCCCGCTCGTACAGGCAGGCGCCGCAGCAGCAGTCACCCGGTGACCCGCCCCGGCGGGCGCGGCCAGGGCGGTAACCGGCAGCAAGACGGCCATCCCGGCCAGCGCGCAACCTCCCGCGATCCGCCGGGCAACCCGTGACGTCAGGTTCATGGTGAGCTCCCGTCCGGGCCGGGTCGCTGCCTGGCCCGTTCGTCACGCTGGCACCGGCCGCGGCACCGGTCAAGCCCCAGAAAGATGGGCGTTTCAGCAGCTCACCCGGATATCCGCGGCTCCGGGACGCAGGGGGCGGGTCAGCCGGCGCCGGGTTCGGTGACGAAGTCGATGAGCTCCTCGACCCGGCCGAGGAAGGCGGGGTCCAGGTCGGCGAAGGTGCGGACCCGGGACAGGATGTGCTTCCAGGCGGCGGCGGTGTCCGGGGGCCAGCCCAGCGCGGCCAGCACACCCGTCTTCCAGTCCTGGCCGCGGGGGACGCCGGGCCACGCGGGGATGCCCACCACCGCGGGCTTGACCGCGGCCCAGACGTCGATGAACGGGTGGCCGGTGATCAGCACGTGCGGCGAGGCGACCGACTCGGCGATGCGGGTTTCCTTGGAGCCGGTGACCAGGTGGTCGACCAGCACCCCGAGGCGCCGCACCGGGCTGGGCGAGAACTCCGCGACGATCGCGGGCAGGTCGTCGATGCCGCCCAGGTACTCCACGACCACGCCGACGTCGCGCAGGTCGTCACCCCAGATCCGCTCCACCAGCTCGGCGTCGTGGCGGCCCTCGACGTAGATGCGGCTGGCCCGGGCGACCCTGGCCCGCGCCGTCGGCGCGGCCACCGAGCCGGAGGCGGTCCGCGCCGGGCGCCGCGCCCCGCCATCGGCCGCCGGGGCGGGCCGGACCAGCGTCACCCGCTGCCCTTCCAGCAGGAAGGCGTCGCTGAGCGGGAACAGCCGGCGGCGGCCGTGCCGGTCCTCCAGCGTGACCGCGTCCTTCTCGCACGACACCACCGCGCCGCAGAAGTCCCCGGCCGAGTCCTCCACGACCAGGCCGGACTCGGCCTCGATCCTGGGCAGCGGATCCACGCCGAACCGCCGCCTGGTGGTCACCGCGTCCGGGTCGTACTGCCTGCTGCGCACCACTGCCTCGCTTCCGCCGACCCGGGGAAAATACCGCGCAAACCCGGCCCGCCCTCGGACCCCGCATGCCCCGGGCGCGTCAGCCCACGCGGCTCACAGGAACCGGCCTCGCGGCCGGTGGACCGACAGCCGGACGGAGGAGGCCCGCAGGATGCGGCCGGTCGCGCCGGGAAGCTGATGGGTCGCGGAGACGTGCACCACTCCCGTCTGCCCGGGACGGGACCGGACGAACACGCCGCCCACCCCGCCGGCCTCGTCCAGCGAGAACGGGTTGTCACCCACCAGCACGGCCGGGCCGGTCACCGACAGGTGGACCAGCCCGGAAGCGCCGGGCCGGTGGTTGCCGTGCCGGTCGGTGACGCGGAACGTCACCCAGGTGGCGTCCGACCCGTCCCCCTGGATGGCGTTCCCGGCCGACCGCAGCCGCAGCCGGTCCTTGGCCGGGTTGCAGGACATGGTCACCGACGTGACCTTGCGGCTGCCGACGTAGCCGTCGATCCGCAGGTCCGGCAGCCCGGTGCCGTGCAGCCGCAGGTCGACGACGGCCGGCGGATACCGCAGGTGCGGGAACTGACCCCGGTCCGGCCGCACCGTGGCGTGGTGCTTGCCCCCCACGTACACCACCAGCTTGTCGCAGTTGGTGCAGATCAGCGAGTTCGGCCCGGGCCCGGTCTGCGGCGACCTGGGCCCGAAGTCCCAGAAGAACGCGGGCTCGATGACCGGCCGCACCGACGGCGGGACCTGCGACTGGTAGAACGCGGCCCCCGGCTTGTGCGTCCGGAACGTGTCCAGCACCCCCGGGGTCTTCAGCACGCTCTTGCTCCGGTGCCCGCCGGCCATCGTCGCGTAGTCCAGCGCCGACCAGCCGAGCAGGCCGGCGTACCGGTTGCTGGACCGGGCCTTGTCGTGCACCTGGGCGTGCATCAGGGCCTGGCTGGACAGCGTCGCGCCGGAGTCGGTCCAGCGGAACGTCGGTGACCCGTCGACCACCCCGACCGCCTCGCTGACCAGGTACGGCACCCCGGGCAGCGCTTTGTCCAGGCTGGCGCTGCCGTTCCGCTTCCGGTAGTCGTTGAAGCCGAACACGTCCTCGGACCAGTCCGAGAGAGAGTGCGTGGCCATCGCCGCGGTGGTGGGCCGGCTCGGGTCCAGCCGCTTGGCCAGCCGCCGGGCCGCGCCGTACAGCGGGGCGTGGCCGTCGGTCTCGTTCAGCCGGGTCGCCCACATGATGACCGACGGGCGGTTGCGGTCCCGGATGATCATGTCGCGCACGTCGCGCAGGAACAGGTGCTGCCACGCGGCGTTGCCGACGTGCGCCCAGCCGGGCGGCTCCTGCCAGACCATCATGCCGAGCTCGTCGCAGGCGTCCAGGAAATGCGGCGACTGCGGGTAGTGCGAGCAGCGGACCATGTTGCAGTTCAGGTCCTTGCGCAGGATCTCGGCGTCGCGGCGCTGCAGCCGGGCCGGCGCCGCCATCCCGGTATAGGGGAACAGCTGGTGCCGGTTCAGCCCGAAGATCTTGTACCGCTGCCCGTTGAGGAAGAACCCGTCGAGACGGAAAACGGCCTCACGGAAGCCGATCCGCACGGTCATCGTGTGCGCGGGCCCGCCACGGCGGTCGCACGGTCACCCGCACCGAGTACAGCCGCGGCGACTCGGGCGACCACAGCCCCACCGAGCCGATCCCGCGCAGCTCCAGATGCACCCCGTGCGTCCCCGTGGACCGGATCACCGGGTGCGCCGACGCCGCGGCGATCGTCCGCGACCCGTCCATCAGCGCCGCGGTCACCGTGACCCGCCCGGGCACCCGGGCCGCATCCAGCGTCGCCGCCACCGACACGCTGCGGCCGGACGACAGAACGTTCACCGGCCGGGCGAACACGTCGGACAGGAACACCTGGGGAACCACGCGCAGCCGGACGTCGCGGTAGATCCCGCCGGGCTGCAGCCAGTCCACGCCCCGCGGCCCGAGTCTGGAGCCGGACGGCGGCACCGGCAGCCAGCGGTCGTCCACGATGACCGCCACCAGGTTCTTGCCGGGCTGCAGGTGATGGGTCAGCTCGGCGGTCCAGCCCAGGTAGCCGCCCTGGTGGGTGCTGACCACGTGGCCGTTGAGCACCACCGTGGCGCTGGTCATCACCCCGTCGAAGTCCAGCATCACCCGGCTGCCGCTCCCGGACGGCCGCTGGAAGTGCTTGCGGTAGATGAACACGTTCTGCCAGCGCGACGGGTTCCACCCCGACCAGGACAGCGAGGTGACCGTGTGCGGCACGGTGACCGGGTTGAACCGGCTCTCGTCGAAGCCGGGCTTCTCCGACCCCGGGGTGTAGAGCCCGCCGAACAGCCAGCCCCGGTTGAAGTTGTACTCCCGGCCGGACGAGGCATCCGGCTCGATGTCGGCCGCCAGCGCCGCGCCCCCGGACAGCACCGCGGGCACCGCGGCGGCCGCGAGGACGCCGGAGCGCAGCATCGCACGCCGGTCAACGGGCTGGCGGGCGTGCTCCATCACGTGATCGAACGAAGGATTCACGAACCTCAACCGGGAGAGTTATCGAGCGGCGTCGCGCATTAACCGGACATGGATGGCAAATCTGGCGATACCGCCGCCGGACATTATGCTGCACCGGGAGGCCCGCCCGCGTCCGCCTTGCTCCTTCGGAGACAATCGGGCAGATGAACGCCGATCCCGCCCGCCCCGCGGGCCACGATGGTATGGGTACGCAGGGCCGCGCGGCTGACCCCGGCGACGTGCTGGCCCCGGGCCCGGCGTTCGTGCCCCGGCCGGAGGCGGGCCGGGTGTTCACGGCCCGCCGCGGCATCCGCAGCACCGACGCGACCAGCCGCGGCCGGCTCCGGCTCGACGCGCTGGCCCGCTACCTGCAGGACGTGGCCGAGGACGACGTGGCCGACGCGGGCCTGCAGGATCCCCAGTACTGGCTGCTGCGCCGGGCCACCGTCGCGATCCGCAGCTACCCGCGGCTCGGCGAGCAGGTCACGCTGAGCACGTTCTGCACCGCCACCGGCCCGCGCTGGGCCGAGCGCACCACCACGCTGGCCACCTCCGACGGCGACGTCATCCAGACGGTGGCGCTGTGGGTCGCGGTCAGCCGGGCCGACGGGCGGCCCGCCGCGCTCACCGGGTCATTTTTGAAGGAATACGGTCCGTCGACCGCGGGCCGCACCGTCTCGGCGCGGCTCTACCTCCCCGGGCCCCCGCCGGAGGCGGCCGCCTCGCCCTGGCCGGTCCGCGCCACCGACTTCGACACCGCCGGGCACGTGAACAACTCCGTGCACTGGGCCGCCGCCGAGGACGTGCTCGCGCCGCTGGGCTGGCGGCCGTCCTGGGCCGAGATCGAGTACCCGCGGCCGGTGCTGCCCGGCTGCGCGCCGGCCCTGGCGGCCAGCCACGACGACGGCCAGGCCTGGGCCTGGCTGACCGACGGCCCGCGCCGCCTGGCCGTCGTCCGCCTCGACCGCGACCCGCCCGGCTGAAAGCGATCGATGTGCCATCGCACGGCCTATAGGCCGTGCGATGGCACATCGTCGCAATGTAGTGGGCTACTCCTCGCCGGAGAAGCGCTCCCAGGCGGACTGGCGGGTCATGCCGAGGGCCGCGCCGATGCGGGTCCAGGTGATGCCGCGGGACCTGGCCATCCGGACCCAGCGGGTCAGCTGCTGCTCGACCTGCGCGCCGGCCGCGGCGACCCGGGGCAGGTGCCTGAGCAGGTCCTCGTCGCTCATGTCCCGCTCCCAGGCCGCCGGATCGGGGACCGGGTCCGGGTTCTGCCCGATGATCTCCTGGCACAGGTCCACGCACTCGTTGCAGATGAACACGCCGGGCCCGGCGACCAGCTTGGCTACCTCCGGGGCCGGCTTGAGGCAGAACGAGCACGCCGCATCCCGGGCGGCCCGGCCGGGCCCATGATCCCCGGGGGCCGGGCCGGCCCCGGTGGTCCCGGCCGTGGTTGTCCCGGCGTCTGTCATTGCTGGCTCCTTGTCTGCGGCGGTGGTCCGTACCATCCGTAATCCTTAAGGTTTGTCAGGCGTTACCTTACGACTGTCAGGAGTTTCCTGACAAGGTTCCGGCGGCCGGGGAGCTGACAATTGCGATGTTGCCGGCCAGGCCAGCCCGCGGCGCATACTGGGCTGAGAGCCCGTGACGGGCCGGCGATGGGGCCGGGCCCGCGGCCGAGCGTAAGCTCGGCGAGGACAGGGCGGGCAGCCGGAGCAGGAGGGATACGGGCGGCAGACATGCCAGCTATGTATGCCGCCGAGGGGCTCGGCGCGTATGCGGTGAGCTCGGAGTTCAGCCAGTGGGGCTGGGAGTTCCGGGCGGATCCAGTGGCCGGGTTCGGCATTGACGCGCACGTGGAGCCGGCCGCCGGCGGGCAGCCGCTGGGCAGCCCGATCGCCCTGCAGATCAAGGCCGGGCCGTCGTATTTCGCCGAGCCGGTTCCCGGCGGCTGGCGCTACCGCGGGACGGACCCGCACCTGGCCAGCTGGCAGCGGCACTGCCTGCCGGTGGTGCTGCTGGTGCACAACCCGGTCGCGGGCGTCACCTACTGGGCGCACCTGCGGGCCGGGGACATCACGCTGGACGGCGACGGCTGGCAGCTGCTGGTGCCCGGCGACCAGGTGCTCGGCGCGGGCAGCCGGGAACAGCTCGCCGCGCTGGCCGGGTCCTCGGCCTGCGCCGCCGACGACCCGGCGGAGAAGTCGTGCGCGTTCCTGCCGCCGTCGGCCGGGGAGATCATCCGCGCCGCGGTGGACGCCGCGCCGGACCCGGCCCGGCGGCTGGCCACCTGGCTGGCGGCGGGCCGGGCGGTGCCCAGGCTCACCGCGGAATCGCTGATGGCCGCGTCGCCGAGCTGGCTGCCCGCGGCCCGCGGGCACGGCGAGGCGGCGCTGGCCGCGTACGCGGCCGAGCACGGGCTGGCTGACCTGGCCGCGGAGGCGCTCACCCGGGCCGCGGGCTACCGGGAGCAGCCCGGCGGCGCGCTGCTGGCCCGGGCCGCGCTGGCGGCGGCGCAGGCCGCGGACGGCGACCGGGCCCGGCTGCTGCTCTCGCTGGCGGGCCGGAACGACCCGCCGCCGCTGCTGCTGGCCACCGCGCAGGCCGCGGTCAGCGACCTGGAGCAGAGCCAGCTGGAGCAGGCCGGGCCGGGCGCGCTGCCCGGGATACTGGCCGCGGCGGGTCCGGCCGAGCGGGCCGCCGAACCCGACTGCCTGGCCTACCTGGGGGCCCGCGCGCTGCGCTGCGGCGACCCGGTCGCGGCGGCGCGGTACTACGAGGAGGGCTGGCAGGCTTCGCCGGAGAGCACGGTGATGATGGTCGGCCTGGCCCGCGCCCTGGCCGCGTGGGCGGCGACCGGCCCGCCGGACGCGGCGGCGGCCGGCCTGGCGCGGCTGGCGGCGGCCGCGCGCGAGGCGCTGGACCAGCGGCGGCGCTGGTCCGGGCCGAGCGGCCAGGCCCTGGCCCGGCTCATCGAGGGCGAGCTGCTGGCCGGCCTGCGCCTCCGCGGCCCGGCTGGCCACGCCCGCGCCGGACGGCGAGGCGCGGGGCGACGAGGCGAGCGCCGACGAGGTGGTCATCCTGGGCACCCGCGCGGCGCTGCTGGCCGGCGACCGCGACCGCGGCGAGGCCCTGGCCGCGCGGGCCGCCTCCGAGCACGCCGCCGAAGCGGTCGGCGCCCTGCTGGCCGGCCAGGACCCGCCGCCCCGCCGCCCGTCCTGACGATGGACGACGCCGGCCCTGGCTCGGCCCTCGGCTAGGTGGAAGCCCGGTCAACGCCCTTGCGGACCCGGACCGACCGGTCGATCAGCTCACGCAGCACATCCTGGTCCACATCATCGAGGCGCTTGAGGTACAAGCAGCCCTTTCCGGTCTTGTGCGGGCCCAGCCGCGCCAGCACCGACTGGTGCCGGCTCTCGAACCCGCCGATCAGGTAGATAGCCAGGTGCTGGCTGCGCGGTGAGAAGCTGGCCAGCGCCGAGTCGCCGCCGCGGCCGCTGGCGTACCGGTAGTGGTAGGCGCCGAAGCCGATAATGCTGGTTCCCCACATCGCCGGTGGCTCGCCGGTGATCTGCGCCATCATCGCGCACAGCCGGCGCGCATCCTCGCGCCGCTGCCCATCAGGCACCCCGGCCAGGAAATCCTCCACCGACGCACCGGTCCGGCGCGTCGCCGGGCCCTTGCTGGCTGCCATGCCGTCATGCTCACACGACCGGCCCGCTCAGCGCCCGGAAAAACCGCCGGGCCGCGGCCTGGCGTGTTTCGATCACCTTGGGCGGTCTCCGCCGATACCATCGCTTTGCCCTCGGGCACCCGTCACTTTGCGTTCTCGTCCGTAACAGCGCTAAGGCGTCACGACCGAGTCAGGTTTTCAGGTGACACGCGACACGCACGATCGCCCGCCCCGGGTTTACCTCCACATCGGGGAGCCGAAGACGGGCACCACGTTCCTGCAGCACGCCATCTGGGGCAATCGGGCCCGGCTTGCCAGGCAGGGCATCCTGCTGCCCGGCTACACCCGCCGCGACCACTCCCGGGCCAGCCGCGACCTGCGCGGCGCCCCGCGGATGCCCGGCGACCCGGTCGACCCCTGGGACGGCGAATGGGACGTCCTGGCCCGCCAGGCCCTCAAGTCTCCCGTCGCCGCGATCATCTCCGACGAACTGCTCGGCAACTGCAGCCAGGAACGGGCCGACCGCGCCGTCCGCTCGCTCGAAGCCGCCGAGCTGCACGTCGTTCTCACCGTCCGCGACTTCGCCAGCCTGCTCCCGGCCGAATGGCAGGAGGCGGTCAAGTGCCGCCGCACGGTCCGCTGGGAGGAATGGCTCGGCGACGTCAGCCGCCTCGGCAGCACCGCGGACCGGCACGGCAACTCCGGCTTCTGGGCCGCCCACGACACGCTGGCCACGCTCAGCCGCTGGTCACAGCACCTGCCGCCGGACCGGATCCACGTCATCACGATGCCGCGGGACGGCTCGCCCGACGCTCTGTGGCACCGGTTCGCCGCGGTCGTCGGCATCGACTCCGCGAAGATCGACCTCTCCCAGGCGCGCGGCAACACCTCCCTCGGCCTCGCCGAGACCGAGTTCCTGCGCCGGATGAACGAGACGCTCAGCGACGAGATGCCGGACTGGTACTACACCCGGTACGTCAAGCAGATCCTCGCGCACGACGTGCTGACCAGCCAGCCGCGCCGGGCCCGCGTCACCCTGCCCCCCGACCGGGAGGAGTGGGCCAGGCAGGAGGCCGGGACCCTCGTCGCCGCCCTCCGCGACGCCAAGTACCACATCTGCGGCGACCTCGACGAGCTCCTCCCCCAGCCTGCCGCGGGCCCTTACCTCCCGCCCGAGCAGCTGCCCGACGCCCAGCTGCTCGAGGCTGCCCTGCACGCCACCGCGGTCCTGGCCGAGGCCCGCTACCGGGAGGTGTACCAGCCCCCGAAGAAGCAGCGCCCCAGGCTCCGCCTCAGGATGCTGGCCAGCCAGCTGCGCTGGACCATGCTGAACGGCCCGTGGATCCGGCGGCTGCTGCGGAACCGGAGCCAGAGCGAGTCCGTCCGGAAGCTGCGCGCCGCCATCTGGTGGATCCTCATGCGCCCCAAGGGCCACCGCCACATCGTGGCCCCGGCGGGCCAGCACGACATCACCGCCCCGTCGGCGGCCTGGCTGGCCGGCGGCCGCCCCGGCATCACCGGGGTCCAGGTCTCCGCGCCCGCCGAAGCACCCGAGCCGGCCAAGCCCGCCCCGCCGGCCGAAGCTCCCCTGCCTGTCGAGGCCAGCCCGGCGTAGCCCGCCGCGCTACACGTCGACCGTGCGCAGCCGGATCGTCACGTCCATCGCCTGCAGGCGCGCGAGCATGCCCGCGGTGTACTCGGTCCCGATGTCGGTCAGCACGTAGCCAAGCTCGTCCCGCGTGCCCAGCAGCTGGCCCTCGATGTTCGCGTCATGCTCGGCCAGCAGCTGGTTGATCTTCGCCAGCACCCCGGGAACGTTCTGGTGCAGATGCACAAGCCGGTGCGTCCCCGGCACCACCGGCAACGCAACCCCCGGCAGATTGACCGACAGCGACGTCGCCCCCGTGTCCAGGTAGTCGAGAAGCTTCCCGGCCACGAACTCACCGATGTCCTGCTGAGCCTCCTCGGTCGACCCGCCCACGTGCGGGGTCAGGATGACGTTGGGCAGCCCCCGCAGCTCGGACACGAACTCCTCGCCCCGCCCGCGCGGCTCAGCGGGGAACACATCCACCGCCGCACCCGCCAGCCGCCCCGACTCAATGTGACGGCGCAGCGAAGCATGATCCACCACGAACCCGCGCGACAGGTTCAGGAACAGGCTCCCCGGCTTCATCGCGTCGAACTCGGCCGCGCCGAACAGGCCGGAATTCCCCGGCCGCCCGTCCACGTGCAGCGTGACCACGTCCGAGATCTCGAGCAGCTCCTGCAGCGTGCCGCACCGCCGCGCGTTGCCCAGGGCCAGCTTGTCCGCGGTGTCGAAGAACACCACGGTCATGCCGAGCGCCTCGGCCAGCACGGACAGCTGGCCGCCGATGTTGCCGTAGCCGACGATGCCGAGCCGCCGCCCGCGGACCTCGTGGCTGCCCGCGGCCGACTTGTCCCACTCCCCCGCGTGCATCTGCCGGTTCTTGTCGGTGAGCCGCCTGGTCAGCGCGATGATCTCGGCCAGCGCCAGCTCGACCACGCTGCGCGTGTTGGAGAACGGCGCGTTGAACACCGCGACCCCGCGCCGCGCCGCGGCGGCCAGGTCGATCTGGTTCACCCCGATGCAGAACGCGCCGATCGCCAGCAGGCCGGGCGCGGCGTCCAGGACCCGCTCGGTCACGTGCGTCCCGGACCTGATGCCGAGCAGCTGAACCCCGTCCACCGCGCTGACCAGCTCGTCCTCGGTCAGCGCCCGGGGCAGCGTGTCGACCTGGCAGCCGTCCTTGGCCAGCCGGGCCCGGGCGTCGGGGTGGATGTTCTCCAGCAGCAGGGCGCGCGTCAGCGACTCGGTGGCGGGCATGCCGCCAGCCTATGCGGCCCAGTCCGCCACCCGGCGCAATTAACCGGCTGCCCGCCCGCGGCTCAGAACCGGTACCTGGTCTGGCTGAACGGCTCGCCCTTGCCGAACGCGAGGACCTTGTCCGGCGTCACGCCGAACACCAGCCCGGTCCGCTCCGCCCCGTCGGTGAACCCGTCCTCGCCCACCTCGTACGGCCAGTCGTGCCGCTCCAGCCACAGCTGCGCGAGCCGTTCCAGCCGCTCCCGCCCGGTGACCCGCACCGCGGTCCCCTCCACGATCACGTCCAGGCCGGACCGCAGCGCCGGGGTCCCGGTGGTCAGCACGCACCGCGGGTTGGCCGCCAGGTTCCGGGTCTTCTGCTCCTGGTCGCCGGTGCAGAAGTGCAGGGTCCCGTCGTGCCAGACCGCGGGCAGCGGCGTGACGTGCGGCCGGCCGTCCCCGCGTACGGTGGACAGCCAGAAGATCCCGGCGTGCGTCAGCACCTCGGAGACCTCGGCCCACGGCCGCGCGGTGGCCCCCGGCGAGCTGAACCCCGCGTTCAGTTCCGCGACTGGTACGGCGCCAGCCATGAGCGCGCTCCTTTCCCGCCGTCCGGTGCGGCGTCTTTTTCATGCTGTACGGCATCGGGGGCGCGGGTGACGCGCCCGATACCGGCCCCTGTTACCCCGGTAGACTCCGCGCCACGCCCAGACTCATCGGCCTCAACCGGGAGGAGCCGGAATGACGCCCGGCAGCGCCGCGCCCCGCGTGGGCATCGTGTTCCGCCCGCAGCTGCTGCCGCCGGAACGGCTGCCGGGCTTCGCCACCGCCGCCGAGGCAGGCGGCTACGGCGACCTGTGGCTGTGGGAGGACTGCTTCTGCGAGGGCGGCCTGACCACCGCGGCGACCGCTCTGGCCGGCACCAGCTCGGTCCGCGTCGGGCTCGGCCTGATGCCCGCACCGCTGCGCAACCCGGCGCTGGCCGCGATGGAGATCGCCACGCTGGCCCGGCTGCACCCGGGCCGGTTCGTGCCCGCCGCGGGGCACGGCGTGCTGTCGTGGATGGCCCAGGTCGGCGCGAGGGCCGCGTCCCCGATGACGCTGCTGCGCGAATGGGTCAGCGCGGTCCGCGCCCTGCTGCACGGCGAGACCGTCAGCGTCACCGGCGACTACGTCAACCTGGACAAGGTCGCGCTGGACTGGCCCCCTCAGCAGGTCCCGCCGCTGCTGGTGGGCGCCCGCCGGGCGAAGACGCTGGCCCTGGCCGGCGAGCTGGCCGACGGCCTGGTACTGGACGCGGGCATCTCGCCGGACCGCGTCCGCCGGGCCATCGCCACCGCCAACGCCGCGCGGCCACACGAGGTCACGGTGTACGTGATGTGCGCGGCCGGCCCCGGGGCGCGGGACCGGCTGCTGGCCGGGCTGCCGGACACCGGCGAACCGGTCGAGGACACCGGCGAGCGGCTGGAGGCCCGCGCCGCGTTCGGCTCGCCTGCCGACGTGGCCGCGATCATCGAGACGTACCACGCCGCCGGGGCGACCAGCGTGGTCCTGCAGCCCACCGGCGACGACCCGGACGTGGACGCCACCCTGGCGCTGGGCGCCGAAGCGATCGCGCTGCTGGCCCGATGACCGGCCGGGTTACTAGCACAGTGACCGGGGCGGAGGCCCTGATCGGGACGCTGACCGGGGCCGGGGTGGACGTCTGCTTCACCAACCCGGGCACGTCGGAGATGCACTTCGTGCAGGCCATGGACCGGGTGCCGGCCATGCGCGCGATCCTCGCCGTGTTCGAGGGCGTGGCCACCGGCGCGGCCGACGGGTACGCGCGGATCACCGGCCGCCCGGCCGCGGTGCTGCTGCACCTGGGTCCCGGGCTGGCCAACGGCCTGGCGAACCTGCACAACGCCCGGCGGGCCGGATCGCCGCTGCTCTGCCTGGTCGGCGCGCACGCCACCGGGCACGTCCGGTACGACGCCCCGCTCCAGTCCGACATCGAGTCCGCGGCGCGGACCGTGTCCGGCTGGGTGCACACCAGCGGCACGACCCGCGGCCTGGCCGGCGACGCGGCCCGGGCCATCGCCGCCACCGCCGGGGACGGCGGCCAGATCGCGACCCTGGTCATCCCGGCCGACCTGTCCTGGGAGACCGGCGGCCAGCCCGCCGCCCCGTACCCGGCTCCGCCGCGGCCGCCGGCCAGCCCCGGCGCGGTGGACGCGGCCGCCGCGGCGCTGGCCGCCGGGCCGGCGCCCCTGCTGCTCCTCGGCCGGAACGCGCTGACCGAGCGCGGGCTCCGCGCGGCCAGCCGGATCGCGGTCGCGACCGGCGCCCGGCTCCTGGCCGAGACGTTCCCGGCCCGGATGGAAGGCGGCGCCGGGCTGCCCGCCGTCGCCCGGCTGCCGTACCTGCCCGAGGCCGCCGATCAGGCGCTGGCCGGCACCGGTCAGCTGATCCTGGCCGGGGCGCGGGCGCCGGTCACGTTCTTCGGCTATCCCGGCCGCGGCGGCGACCTGGTCCCGGACGGCTGCGCGGTCACCGAGCTGGCCGGCCGCGGGCAGGACGCGGCCAGCGCGCTGGAGGAGCTGGCCGGCCGGGTCGCGCGGGATGCCGAGCCGCAGGCCACGCCGCCCGGCGTGCCGGACATCACGCCGGGCCCGCTGAACCCGGTCAACCTCGCGAACGTGATCGCCACCGAGCTGCCCGCGAACGCGATCATCGCGGACGAGGCGGCCACCTCCGGGTTCGGCCTGCCCCAGGCGCTGGCCGGGGCGCCCCGGCACACGCTGCTCGCGCTCACCGGCGGGTCGATCGGCCAGGGCCTGCCGGTCGCGGTGGGCGCCGCGGTGGCCGCCCCGGACCGCCCGGTGCTCGCCATCGAGGCCGACGGCAGCAGCCTGTACACGATCCAGTCCCTGTGGACCATGGCCCGGGAGAAGCTGAACGTGACCACCGTGCTGGTCAACAACGCGGCCTACGCCGTGCTCCGGATCGAGCTGGCCCGCACCGGCGCGGGCGCGGCCGGCCCGCGGGCCGCCCGGCTGCTCGACCTGTCCGACCCGGTCACCGACTTCACCAGGCTGAGCGAGGGCTTCGGCGTCCCGGCCCGCCGCGTCACCACGGCGGAGGAGCTGACCGAAGCCCTCCGCTGGGCCCAGTCCGCGCCGGGCCCGCACCTGATCGAGGCAATCGTCCCGCCCGTCGCCTGACCCGGCCAGCTAAGGTCGGATCAGCACAGCAAGCGTCGGGAAGCGGAGCGCCGTGCCGGACATTCTCAGCCAGGGCCGGGAGCGCGAGCCCGGTCCAGGCCAGCACGGGCCACGGCCCTGGCGCCGCCTGGCGCTGGCCGGAGTCGCCGTTGCCGTGCTGGCCGCGCTCGTGGTCAGCCGGCTGCCCGGGCATCATGCCCCGGCCCACCATTCCGCTCATCAGGCCAGCCCGCCGCTGGCTGGCTCAGGGTCCGGGACAGATGCCGATCTGCCTGCCGAGCCGGCCGGGCTGACCGGGCCGACCGCGGCCTGGGACGCCAGCCTGCGGCTGCCGCTGGCCGGGTCGCAGCCCGCCTGGTTCTATCCGTCCTCGGGGCGCCGCGAGCCGATCGGCGGCTTGCCGGCCAGCCAGATCGGGTACGCGTTCTCCCGCGCCGTGGGCGGCTGGGCGGTGCAGGCGGCCCCGCCCGCCGGGACGGACGGCCAGCTGGGCTGCGCGGCCTGTGCCAGCCCGCCGCTGCCGGTCTGGTTCCTGGCCGACGGCGCGTCGCGGGCCACCCGGGCGGGCCGCGCGAACCTGGTCGCGCCGGGCGCCCGCCGGGGCACGCTGTGGCTGACCAGCTACCCGCCCGGCGCCGCCGCGGCGCCCGGCACGGCGCAGCTGACCGCCGCGGACGGGCGGGCGCTCGGGCCGCCGGTCCGGCTGCCGGACGGCTACGTGATCGAGGCGGGCACGGTCCGCGGGCTGCTGCTCGCCCCGCTGGCCGGAGCCCCGCTGGCCAGCACCGGCCGGCCGCGCGCGGACCTGCTGTGGAACCCGGCGACCGGCCGGGTCACCCGGCGGCTGTCCGGTGTGCTCGCGGTCAGCGCGGGCCGGGTCGCCTGGCAGGAGCCGTGCCCGGGCGGGTGCCGGCTGCACCTGCTGGAACTGGCCAGCGGCTGGATGATCACGATCCCGCTGGCCCCGGGCAGCACGGTGCCCGCCGCCGCGTTCAGCCCGGACGGCCGCTTCCTGGCGCTGCAGGTCACCTCGCCCGCGGGGGGTGACAGCGGCGCGGCGCCGACCCGGCTGGAGGTGGCCGGGCTCACCGCGCTGCGGCTCAGCCCCGTGCCGGGCACCTCGGTCAGCAGCGACGCGCTGGCCGGGTTCGGCTGGCCAGACGGCCAGGACCGGCTGGTCGCCGAGCTGAGCTTCACCACCAAAGTGCAGGTCGCGGCATGGAAGCCGGGTGCCCCGCGGCTGGCCGTAGCCCAGGTCCGGCCCGGCCCGCACCTCGGCTCGGTCGTCACCGGCTAATTGGTGGTGTCACCAACCAGTTGCGGTGTCACCAGCCAGTTGGCTGGGGCCCGGATCGGCAAGGGGACCCCATATCGACGGAGTAATCCCGGTTTGGGTTACCATCCAAACGGCCTGGAGACTTCCTGACCTGCGCGGACCGTGAGCACCTGGCCAGCAGTACCGATCAGCTCGATGACCGGCCGGACCGTCCGCGGCCCGGCCCTGGCACGCCGCGGGCGAGGCAGGGGTACGCGAATGGGATTGGCCGGCCGGACCGCCGTGGTGACCGGCACCGCACACGGGATTGGGACCGCGATCGCCAAGGCTCTGACCGAGGACGGCGCGACCGTGCACGGCGTCGACAAGGACACCGCGGACCTGACCAGCCCGCAGGCCGTGGCGGACTTCTTCGCCGCGATCGGGCCGGTCGACATCCTGGTCAACAACGCCGGCGGCGTGGTCGGCCAGACCGGCAAGCCGCTGGAGGACGTGCCGCCCGAGGACTGGCACGCGGTCGTGGACGCCAACCTGACCAGCGCCTACCTGTGCATCCGGGCGGTCATCCCGGGGATGAAGGCCCGCGGCTGGGGCCGGATCGTGAACATCTCCTCGGCCGCCGGGCTGACCGTCAGCCGGACCGGCATCCAGGCCTACGCCAGCGCCAAGGCCGGCCAGATCGGGCTGACCCGCCAGCTGGCCGCCGAGCTCGGCCCGTTCGGCATCACGGTGAACTGCATCGCGCCCGGGTTCATCCTGTCCAACCCGACCACGCAGATCCAGTGGGACGGCTACGGCCCCGAGGGCCAGGCCCAGATGGTGGCCGGCATCTCGATGCGGCGGCTCGGCCAGCCCGAGGACATCGCGCACGGGGTGCAGTTCTTCGCCGCGGAACGGTCCGGATGGGTGACCGGGCAGACGATCGCGATTGACGGTGGCCATGCTTTCCTTTGATGCGTCCGACGACGGCTACCTGAGCGAGCTCGCCGAGTGGGTGGCGATCCCGTCGGTCAGCCGGGACGCCGGCCCGGAGACCATGCGGGCCGCCGCGGACTGGCTGGCCTCGCGGCTGGCGTTCGCGAACGCCCGGGTCGAGGAGACCGCCGGGCACCCGGTCGTGCGCGGCGAGTGGCTGGGCGCGCCCGGTGCGCCGACCGTGCTCGTCTACGGCCACTTCGACGTGCAGCCGACCGGGTCGGCCGCGGAGTGGCTGAGTGAGCCGTTCGGGCTGACCGCGGGCACGCTGCCGGACGGCACGCCGGTGGTCCGCGGCCGCGGGTCCAGCGACGACAAGGGCCCGGTCTACGTCGTGCTGAAGACCGCGCAGGCGTTCCTGGACCAGGAGAAGGCGCTGCCGCTGAACGTCAAGTTCCTGTTCGAGGGCGAGGAGGAGATCGGCAGCCCGCACCTGCCCGGCTACCTGGCCGAGCACGCCGGCGAACTGGCCGCCGACCTGGTGATCTCCGCGGACGGCGCGATGTGGCGGCCGTCCGAGCCGTCGGTGTCGCTGATGTCCAAGGGCCTGGTCTCGCTGGACATCACGGTCGAGGGGGCCAGCGGCGACCTGCACTCGGGCCGGTACGGCGGCACCGTGGCCAACCCGCTGCACGCGCTGGCCGAGATCGTGGCCGGCCTGCATGATCAGGCCGGCACGGTGGCCGTGCCCGGCTTCTACGACGGCATCCCGCCGCTGACCGATGAGCGGCGCGCGGTGCTGGCCGGGGTGGACTTCAGCGAGGCGGGCTACCTGGCCGCGCTGGGCCTGGCGCAGGGCCACGGCGAGGCCGGGTACAGCACGCTGGAACGGCTCTGGGAGCGGCCCACGCTGGAGGTCAACGGGATCTCCGGGGGCGGCAAGTACACGGTGATCCCGCACGCCGCGGTGGCGCACGTGTCCTGCCGCCTGGTGCCGGGCCAGGACCCCGACGCGGTCATCGCCGCGATCACCGCGCACGTCAGGGCGAACGCCCCGGCGGGCGTGACCACGGCGGTCCGGCCGGACGAGGCCCGGGTGCCGGCCTACACGATCGGCGCGGATCACCCGGCGATCCGCGCCGCCACCGCAGCGCTGGAAGCCGTGTACCCCGGCCAGCAGGTGCTGCTGACCTGCATCCCGGGCACGCTGCCCGCGTCCGACCTGTTCGAGCGGGTGCTCGGCGCGAAGACCCTGTTCTTCAGCTTCTCCACCTCGGACGAGAAGCTGCACGCGCCGAACGAGTTCCTCCGCGTGGCCCGGCTGCGCGAGGGGATGCGGGCCTGGGAGCAGCTGTGGCGGCTCCTCGCGAAGGACGGGCCCGGGCTCAGTGGCCCGCCCGGCAAATCCCGTAATCCGTAAAAATCCATCCGCAACCGGAGGACCTTGGGATGTTCGTGACCATCAACGGGTGCCGGCTGAACGTCGAGGTGCTGGGGGCGGATGACGCGCCGGTGCTGATCGGCCACCACGGCGGCGGCGGGATCGGGTCGCTGGCCGAGCCGAAATCGACGTTCGGGCCGCTGGCGGACCAGTTCCGGGTGGTGGTCTTCGACGCGCGCGGCTGCGGGCAGAGCGAGGGGATCCCGCCGTACTCGCACGCCCAGTGGGCCGCGGACGTGGACGGGCTGCGGGAGTGGCTGGGCGCGGAGCAGATCGTGGTGGCCGGCGGGTCCTACGGCGGGTTCATCGCGATGGAGTACGCGATCGCCTACCCGGAGCGGACCCGGGCGATGATCCTGCGGGACACCTCGGCCGACTCGTCCAACCTGGACCGCGCGTACGAGAACGCCAGGAACCAGGACCGGGTGGAGATCAACTGGGCGAACTTCGACCGGTACTGGAAGGGGCAGATCACCGGCAACGAGGATCTCAAGGCCCGGTGGGCGGAGATCATCCCGCTGTACGACTTCGAGTACGACCCGGTGGCCTCGGCCGCCCGGGTGGAGGCCGGCTCCTACCGGTACGAGGCGCACAACTACTGCTTCACGCACAACATGCCCGCCTACGACCTGAAGCCGAAGCTGCCCTCGGTGACCTGCCCGACGCTGGTCACGGTGGGGCGGGCGGACTGGGTCACGCCGGTGTCGTCGGCCGAGGTGATCGCGGAGCTGATCCCCGGGGCCCAGCTGGTCGTGTTCGAGAAGTCAGGGCACTCACCGCAATTCGAGGAGGCCGAGCTGTTCCAGCAGGTCATGCGCGATTTCCTGGCCGGGGTGACGGCCTGATGGGCATCGGCGACGACTTCCGGGCGCAGCGGCGGCCCGCCGAGGGACTGCACCTGGACAGCGCGGCGTGCGGGCGCAGCGCGGTGTCCGTGCTCGACGCGGTGCACGCGCACCTGGAGCTGGAGGCCCGGGCCGGCGGCTACGTCGCCCAGGAGCGGGCCGCGCCGGCGCTGAACGCGGGCCGGGCCGCGCTGGCCGGGCTGCTCGGCGTGCCGGAGGCCGGTCTGGCGCTGACCGAGAGCGCGACCGCGTCGCTGCGCGCTGTCCTCGCCGCCTGGCCGCTGCAGGCCGGCGACGTGGTCGCGGTGGTGCCCAGCGAGTGGGGGCCGAACCTGGAGAAGTTCGCCGGCCGCGGGCTCGAGCTGGCGCTCCTGGACGTGACCGGGGACGGGCTGATCGACCTGGCCGCGCTGGAGCGGTTCCTGGCGGGCCGGCCGCCCGCGCTGGTGCAGCTGACGCAGGTGGCGTCGCACCGGGGGCTGGTCCAGCCGGTGGCCGAGGCGGCTGCGCTGTGCAAGGCCGCCGGGGTGCCGCTGTGGGTGGACGCGGCGCAGGCCATCGGGCACGTGGACGCTGCCTGCGGCGCGGACGTGATCTACGCGACCAGCCGGAAGTGGCTGACCGGGCCGCGCGGGGTGGGGCTGCTGGGCGTGGCCGAGCCGTGGTGGGGCTCGCTGAAGGTGCGGATCCCGGCCATGCTCGGCGGCGACGCGCCGCCGGTGCGGGCGCTGGAGTCAGACGAGGCCAACGCGGCCGGGCGGGTCGGGCTGGCCGAGGCGGTGGCGCTGCATATGGCGGCCGGGCCGGAGGCGAGTGCGGGCGCGGCTGGCCGAGGTGGGCCGGATGACGCGGAAGGTGCTCGCCGACCTGCCCGGCTGGGAGGTCGTTGGCGACGTGGACGCGCCGTGCTCGACCACTGCGCTGCGGCCGCTGGACGGCCAGGACCCGGTCGCGGTCCGGCGGCGGCTGATCGACGAGCACCGGATCGTCACGTCGGCGTCCGCGGTGGCCCGCGCGCCGCGCGAGATGACCGGGCCGATGCTGCGGGTCAGCGGGCACCTGGACTGCTCGGCGGAGGATCTCGGCGTGCTGCGGGCGGCGCTAGCTGGGCTGGGCTAGCCGGGCTGGGCTAGCCGGGCTGGGCTAGCCGGGGCGGGCCACCTTCCTGGCCCGGTAGGCGGCGACCGCGGCGCGGTTGCCGCAGCCCCCGTCGCAGTAGCGCTTGGACCGGTTCCTGGACAGGTCCACGACCACGCTGCCGCAGCCGGGGTACTCGCAGACCCGCAGCCGGCTCAGCTCGCCGGCCCGGACCACGTCGCTGACCGCCATGGCCGCCTCGACCGCCATCCGGGTGGCCAGCGGCGCGTCGGGCGGGGTGGCGTGCAGGTGGTAGTCCCACCCGTCGTGCTTGACCAGCTGCGGCACCGCGCGCGCCTCGGCCAGCATCCGGTTGAGGGTGGCCACCACCTCGCCGGGAGTCCCGGACCACAGCTCGCGCAGCCGCGGCCGCAGCTCGCGGACCGATTCCAGCTCGGCCTGGTCCCGCTGACGGCCCCCGCTCCAGCCCCAGGCCCGGACGAACTCGTCCAGCGCGGTCAGGTCGGGCAGCTGCTCCCCGTCCGGGTCGTCGGTGTTCACCAGCGCCGCGGCAGCCTGCAGGGCCACCTCCGTGTCATGAGCAAAAAGCATGTTGACTCCTGACAGCCTCGGCCTCTAATGTAATGACTGTAACGTACTTTGACTGATGACATTCCATCCTGATGGAGGTATCGCGGACATGCGCCAGCCTGCGGGCGCCCGGGCCGGGTTCGGCCTGGCGGTGTTCTCCTCGGCGGCCTTCAGCACGTCGGGCGCGCTGGGCAAATCCCTGATCGACGCGGGCTGGTCGCCGGCCGCCGCGGTGTCGGTCCGGGTGGCCGTGGCCGCGGTGATGCTGGCGATCCCGGCCGCGGTGCTGATGCGCGGCCAGTGGCACGTGCTCCGCCCGCACACCGCCAGGATCATCGTGTACGGGCTGCTGTCCGTGGCCGGCTGCCAGCTGTGCTACTTCCAGGCCATCAGGCTGCTGCCGGTCGGTGTCGCGCTGCTGATCGAGTACCTCGGCATCGTCGGCGTGGTCGGCTGGATGTGGGCGCGGCACGGCCAGCGGCCGCGGCGGCTCACGCTGGCCGGCTCGGCGGCCGCGCTGGCCGGGCTGGCCCTGGTGCTCGGCGTGTTCGGGCACGCGACGCTGAACGTGGCCGGGGTGGCCTGGGCGCTGGGGGCCGCGTTCGGCCTGGGCGCGTTCTTCGTGCTGGCCGCGGGCAGCACCGCGGACCTGCCGCCGGTGGCGCTGGCCAGCGCCGGCATGGGCGTCGGCGCGGTGGCCCTGCTGGGCCTGGGCGGCGCGGGCGTGCTGCCGATGCACGCCACGTTCGGGTCGGTCACGTTCGCCGGCCACCCGGTGAGCTGGCTGGTCCCGGTGCTGGGCCTGTCGCTGGTGGCCGGGGTGCTGGCCTACGTGGCGGCGATCTACGGGACCCGGCTGCTCGGCCCGCGGCTGGCCTCGTTCACCGGGCTGACCGAGGTCCTGTTCGCGGTGCTGGTCGCCTGGCTGCTGCTCGGCGAGCTGCCCACGCTGATGCAGCTGGGCGGCGGCGCGCTGATCATCGCGGGCATCGCCGCGGTGCGCGCCGACGAGACCAGGAACCCGGCGAGCGCCGTAGCCCCGGCGGGCGCCGGCGAGCCTGACCGGGCGCCGGAGCCGGAGCCCGCGGGCGCCTAGGCCCTAACCCGCGCCCGGGGGTGGTGCCAGGCTGACGGGATCGTTGGCCTTGCGGATCCACAGCGACACGGTGATGCCCTGGAAGTCCTCCCGGGACTGCCAGATGAAGTGGGTCTCGATCGTGTGCGCCAGGGCCCGGAACGGCGGGATGATCGGCGGGTAGGACGGCGGACGGCCGACCACCCAGATCCGGTGGTACTTCAGCATCTTCGCGCGGATCGCCCAGAAGCCCAGGTTCCGGCCCTGGAACGTGCCCAGCTTGCCGGGCGGGATGGCGATCGAGAAGTCGGTGACGTTCCGCCAGTCCTCCGGGTAGGCCAGCTTGGCCTTGCGGTAGAAGGCGGTGGCGAACAGCACCCCGTCACCGGGCTTGGCGTGGACCGCGATGTACGCGGACGGGGCGCCGAAGTCGAACAGGCGGCTTTCCGGCTGGCGGGCCGCGTTCTGCGCCCAGACGTTGGCGAACGCCACGATCAGCACGCCGGCCAGGCCGCCTGCCCACTCCAGCCGCGCCCGGCTGTACCGGGCGCGCAGCCAGTGCCCGATCCGGGTCAGCCCGGACCCGGCCAGCAGCGCCGCGCCCATTTCGCCGTACAGCACGTACCGGTCCACGTACATGGGGCGGAAGACGAACGACTCGATGATCAGCAGCACCGCGGGAAGCATCAGCGGCGCGGCGACCGCGGGCAGCGTGACCGTGCCGCCGGACGAGCGCCAGTCCGCCCGGCGCAGCGGCAGGAAGGCGGCCGCGCAGAAGCCGCCGACGAAGATCGGGGCGAAGATGCCGCCGCCGAAGTAGTCGTGCACCTGGAGCAGCAGCGCGGTCCCGCCGGGCGAGGTGATCCAGTCAATCACCCCGGATTCCCGGCTGCTGAGCCACAGCAGCGGGCCGACCAGGATGACCGCGGCCAGCGAGAACAGCGCCCAGCGCCGGATCGCGGCCTTGCCGGGCCCGGACAGCCACAGGGTGACCGCGTGCGCGGCGAGCACCCCCAGCGCCAGCTCGTTCAGGTAGGCGGTGACCGTCAGCACCACCGCGTACGCCGCCCACCACCGCCAGGCCGTCCCCGGCGCGCGGGCCTCGGCGGCGATAGCGTGGATCAGGATCAGCGTCAGCGCGGCCACGCCCGCCATGACCATCGCGTAGGACCGGGCGGTCTGCGCGTAGTAGCTGATCGACGGGGTGACCGCCATGATCAGGGCGGCGAACACCGCGGTCCACCCCGAGCCGGTCAGCCGCCGGGCGATGACCGCGACCAGGCCGACCGCGACCGCCATCGCGATCACCGAGGGCACCCGCAGCACGGCCGGGCTGGTGCCGACCTTGGCCCACACGTGCATGAGCGCGTAGTAGAAGCCGTGCACCGCGTCGACCCGGCGCAGCAGGTGCTGCAGCTGGTGCCAGTTGAGCAGCGCGGCCCACTTGGTGGCGACCTCGTCGTTGCCCATGGAGCCCTGCCGGGCCAGGCCCCACAGGCCCATCCCGATCATGACCACGAACCCGACCGCGGCGGGCACGTACCAGCGCAGGCCGGTGGACCACCGGCCCGGCGGCGCCGGCGGCCCGTCCCCGGTGACCGGGAGCTCGTGCCACTCGTGCTGCCGCACCGGAGCCTGACTCACTGCGTTACTGCCTCACTGCTTGCTGGTGGACGCGTCGAACGTCTCCCGCCACGTCTCCGGCGAGGTGAATTCGGCCGCCGCGGACCGGTAGGCGGCGCTGAGCTTCGGCCACTCCTGGTACAGCCGGGCGTGCAGCAGCGCGCTGCGCTGGGTCAGCTTGCGGAACAGCTGCGGGTCACGCTGATACCACGAGGTGCTGCCGCCGTCCGCGCCGGACACCAGCGCGCTGTCCACGTTGGCCAGCTGCCACCAGGTCGCGTCCTGGTAGGCCAGGGCGGCCTGCGGCCGCTTCCGCGACTCCGGCCGGATCGGGCGGAGCTGCCGGACCGCGCCGCGGGCCGCCTTGACGACCAGGCCGACCGGGTTGGTCGGGCCGGTGAACTCGCGGCCCCGGCTCGGCGGCTTGCGCCGCCGGACCGCGGGGAACGCCTCGATGTCCGGCGCGGACTGCGCGTCCGGGTAGCGCTTCCGGATCTCGCGCAGTTCCTGCATCTTGACCGGCAGGTCGCGGTGCAGGTGCCCGGGGCCGGACAGCACGTCCTCCAGCGCCATCAGCCGCAGCTCGCAGGTGGAGTACTGCATCGACAGCAGGTGCTGGATCTGGATCTCGCCGCTTTCGGCGACCAGCCGGCCACCGCGGTCGTACGGCGAGTGCAGCAGCGCGGTGATCACCCGGTTGCGGATGTGGTAGTACGCCTGCCAGTCGTAGGCGTCGGGCTTGTCGTGCCAGGGCACGTGCCAGGCGGCCACGCCGGGCAGGGACACCGTCGGGAAGCCGGCCCGCCAGGCCCGGAGCCCGTACTCGGCGTCGTCCCACTTGATGAACACCGGCAGGCCGAGCCCGATCTTCCTGACCACCTCGACCGGGATCAGGCACATCCACCAGCCGTTGTAGTCGGCGTCCACCCGCCGGTGCAGCCACGGGGTGTGCCGCAGGTTGCGGCGGGCAAAGTCGTGCTCGGGCCGGGTCGACGGGGCGAATCCCCACCACCACTTGTACGGCGCCACGGTCTCGCCGAAGGCGTGCAGCACGGAACGGTCGTACAGGCTGAACATGTGCCCGCCGACGATGGTCGGGCGGCGGGCCAGGTCGGCGAACGTGACCGCGCGCAGCACGCCCTCGGGGTCGAAGGCGATGTCGTCGTCGAGCAGCAGCACGTAGTCGCTGCGCCCGGCGCGGGCGGTCTCGTCCATGGCCCGGGAGAAGCCGCCCGAGCCGCCCAGGTTGCCCTGGTTGATGATCTGGAGCTTGTCGCCGAGCAGCTTGGCCGCGTCGCCGAAGTCCGGGTGGTCAACGACCTTGCTGGTGCCCTGGTCGACGACGTAGATCGCGTCGACGATCTCCATCAGCTCCGGGGCCTCGCCCATCGTCCGCAGGTTCTCGACCATGAAGTCGGGCCGGTTGAACGTGGTGATGCCCAGGCTGACCCGGCCCGATGAGGCCGGCTCGGCCAGCGCCACCCACTCCGCTTCGAGCAGCGTGGTTCCGCGCGGCCCGGCGATGATGTCGAACCAGTACCAGCCGCCGTCGATGAACTGCTTGAGCGACAGGGTCCGCTCGATGGAGCGCGGCTCGTCCGTCTCGACGCTGATCGTCTCGACCGGGTGGCTGCGGCCCTTGGCCGAGGAGGCGTACAGCACCACGGTCGACTCGCCGGCGATCCTGATCCGCAGCGTGACCGCGTCGAGGTTGGTCCACCGGCGCCAGTAGCTGGCCGGGAACGCGCCGAAGTAGGTGGAGAAGGAGACCCGGCGGCCCTGCCGGATCGCCGCGGCGCGGCGCGGCTTGACCTCCTCCCCGGGCGGCACCGGCAGGCTGGCACCGAACCGGATGCTGTTCTGTGCCTCGCCCGCGATCGCGTTGACGGTCTGCGTCTGCGCGTTGGCCGCGGCGTCCTTCTGCTTGCCGGTGAACCGGTCGGTGGCCAGTTCGGCGGCACCGCGCTCCAGGTTGGTCTCCACGTACAGCGGCACCACGTCGAGGTCCTCGCCGGGGAACACGACCCGCTGCAGGACGCGGAACTCGCGGCCGGCCGGGTCCAGCGTGTTCGCGGACAGGTCGGTGCCGATCAGCTCAGTCATTGCCGATTACTCCCAGCTTGGCCAGCGGCAGGTGGCCGGTGAAGAACGGGCGGAGCTTGTTGTCGTACATGCTGAGCGCGGAACCGATCGCCATGTGCATGTCGAGGTACTGGTAGGTGCCCAGGCGGCCGCCGAACAGCACGCCTGGCTCCCGGTCGGCCATCTCGCGGTAGGCGAGCAGCCGCTCTCGGTCTTCCTTGGTGTTGATCGGGTAGTACGGCTCGTCGCCGCGCTCCGCGAAACGCGAGTACTCGCGCATGATCACTGTCTTGTCCTTCGGGTACCAGTCGCGCTCCGGGTGGAAATGCCGGAACTCGTGGATCCGCGTGTAGGGCACGTCCTCGTCGGCGTAGTTCATCACCGGCGTGCCCTGGAAGTCCCCGGTGGCGACCACCTCGGTGGCGAAGTCAAGGGTCCGCCAGCCCAGGTCACCGGCAGCATAGGCGAAGTAGCCGTCCAGCGGGCCGGTATAGACGACCGGGACGTTGCCGATCAGCGCGGCCCGCATCTCGGCGAAGTCGGTGGTCAGCCGGACCTCGATGTTCGGGTGGTCGGCCATCCGGGTGAGCCACGCGGTGTAGCCCTCGACCGGCAGGCCCTCGAACGTGTCGCTGAAGTAGCGGTTGTTGAACGTGTACCGGACCGGCAGCCGGGTGATGATTTCCGGCGGCAGGTCGACCGGGTCGGTCTGCCACTGCTTGGCGGTGTAGCCGCGGATGAACGCCTCGTACAGCGGGCGCCCGATCAGCGAGATCGCCTGCTCCTCCAGGTTCGCCGCCTGGCCGGCCTGCACCTCGGCGGCGTGCTGGGTGACCAGCGCCCGGGCCTCGTCCGGGGACATGGCCGCGCCGAAGTACTCGCAGATCGTGCCCAGGTTGATCGGCAGCGGGTAGACCCGGCCCTTGTACACCGAGAACACCCGGTGCTGGTAGCCGGTGAACTTGGTGAACCGGTTGACGTACTCCCACACCCGGGCGTTGCTGGTGTGGAACAGGTGCGCGCCGTACCGGTGGATCTCGATCCCGGTCTCCGGGTCCGGCTCGCTGTAGGCGTTCCCGCCGATGTGCGGCCGCCGGTCGATGATCAGCACCTTCAGGCCGAGGTCCGCGGCGCACCGCTCGGCCACCGTCAGCCCGAAGAACCCGGACCCGACGACCACCAGGTCCGTGTTCACCGGCCCACCACCGGCTCGGGACGGCTGCTGTACCGGGCCACGATGGGTTTGTACACCGCGCGGCGCAGCCACCAGGGCACCAGCCGGTAGCCGCCCCTGATCAGCACGTTGCGAACGTACTCGGCGGTGGAGATGAAGCCTGACCGGCGGAACTCGCGCTGCAGCCGCAGCTCCGAGCGGAGCAGCCCGGTGCCGCCGCGGCGCTTGAACGAGGTGGCGCCGACCCGGTACCAGACCAGCGGCTCGGGCACGTTGACCGGCCGGGCGCCGTTAGTGAGCATCCTGGCGAACAGGGCGTAATCCTCCATCAGCGGGAAGTCACCGTAGCCGCCGGCGGCCTGCACGGCGCTGCGGCGGTACATCACGGTCGGGTGGTTGAACGGGTCGTGCATCCGGGCGTACTTGCGGATCTGCGCGCTGCCGATCGGCGGCACCCGGCGGCCGACCGCGTTCTCCGGCTCGCCGACGAACTCGATCAGCCCGCCGCCGACGATGTCGGCCTGCGCGATCAGCGGCAGCTGGATCTCGAACCGGTTCGGCATCGCGATGTCGTCCGCGTCCATCCGGGCGATGACGTCGTAGCTGGCCGCGGCCAGGCCCGCGTCCAGGGCCGGGCCGAGCCCGCCGTTGGCCGGCAGCGGCAGGAACGTGACCGGCACCGGGCTGCTGGCCCGCAGCTCGTCGAGGCACTGGGCGAGCTCGGGCCGGACCGGCCCGTCCTGCACGATGATCGCCTCGGCCGGCCGCACGGTCTGCTCGTCGATCGCGCTGCGGTAGGCCCGGCTCAGGAAATCGGGCCGGTCACCGTCATAGACCGAGAGCAGGAGCGAGAAAGGCTCGTGCATATACGGAGATAACCTTCCGTTTCGCCGTGAGAAGGACACACCGCGCCGGACCCGAGATTTGCGAAGCCGCCCCACCAGGGGCTGGGTAACGAGCCTACCGGCCCCTGCACACCATCCGAGGCCCGTCCCGGCCGCGGCAGCGCACTTCCCTGCCCCGGCAGCGCACCCTCAGATGAACGGGATTGACGGTAGCATGCTATCCGGTTTGGCCCGCCTATCCCGGCCGTCCCGTCCCGATTTCCCGCGAGGTGTCCCGAGTGTCCAAGGTGTTCCTGCACATCGGCGAGCCCAAGACCGGCACCACGTTCCTGCAGCAGGTCATGTGGCGGAACCGGGCCGAACTGTCCGCGCAGGGCATCGTGCTTCCCGGGCACCACGCGCAGGATCACTACCGGGCCAGCCAGGACCTGCGCGGCATGCAGAAGAAGGAGAGCGACCCGGCGGGCTCGTGGACCGGTGAGTGGGACATTCTCGCGCAGCAGGCGCAGCAGGCCCCGGCCGCCGCGGTGATCTCGCACGAGCTGTTCTCCGCCTGCGACGCCGGGCAGGCCGAGCGCGCCGTGCGCAGCCTGCAGCCCGCTGAGGTGCACGTGGTGCTGACGGTCAGGGACATGGCCACGCTGCTGCCCGCCGAGTGGCAGGAGACGGTCAAGCACCGCAACGGCAAGGACTGGGAAGGCTGGCTCGAGGACGTCATCGACCGCGAGTCCACCGCGCCGGACCGGCGGGAGTTCTGGTTCTGGCGGGTGCACGACACGCTGGCGATCGGCGCGCTGTGGGCGCAGTTCCTGCCGCCGGAGCGGGTGCACGTGATCGTGAACGCGCCGAAGGGCGCGCCCGGGTCGCTGCTGTGGGAGCGGTGGGCCGCGCTGATCGGCGCCGACCCGGGCAGCGTGGACCTGAGCCGGGCCCGGCAGAACACCTCGCTCGGCATGGCCGAGATCGAGTTCCTGCGGCGCCTGAACCAGGAACTCACCACGGACGTGCCGGACTGGTTCTACATGTGGAACGTGAAGGAGGCGGTGGCCCACCGGGCCTTCGCCGGGCGGCCGGCCGGGCCCCGGCTGGTGCTGCCCGCGGAGCGGGACGGCTGGGCCAAGGAGCAGGCCGAGACGCTGATCACCGGCCTGCGCGAGTCCGGCTTCGACATCATCGGCAATGTGGACGACCTGCGGCCGCAGCCCGCCGGGCCGCCGTTCGGCCCGGCCGACGTGCCCGAGGGCCAGATCCTCGACGCCGCGGTGGCCGCCGCCGCGGCGCTGGTCGCCAACCAGTACCGCAAGCAGTTCCCGCCCGCCAAGCCGCAGGGCAAGGCGTCGGCGGCGGGCGGCATGGCCGGCCGGATCGAGTCGGCGGTGGCCTCCTCCCCGCGGCTGAAGCGGGCCGTGCGCCAGGCCAGCAGCCGCTACCCGGCCGTGCGCCGGCTGCGCATCGTGGCCTGGCGGGCACTGGAGCGGACCCGGAAGGGCTCCTGACCGTGCCGCCCGCGCCGGACGCGGCCCCCGCCCCGGGCACGGCCCCGGCGGCGGCCGGGCCAGCGCGCGCGGGCGGGGACGTCACGGTGGCGGCCGTGGTGGTGACCTGGAACCGGCTGGACCTGCTGCGTGAGGCGCTGCCCGCGGTGCTGGGCCAGACCCGGCCGCCGGACCGGGTGATCGTGGTCGACAACGCGTCGACGGACGGGACCCCGGCGGCGGTCCGCGCGGACTTCCCGGGCGTGGACCTGGTCAGCCTGCCGCGCAATACCGGCGGGGCGGGCGGCTTCGCCTACGGGCTGGCGCTGGCCCAGGCGGCCGGCGCCGGTCTGGCCTGGCTGATGGACGACGATACGGTGCCCGAGCCTGGTGCGCTCGGCGCGCTCCTGCAGGCGCGTACCGCATATTCAGGACCCGCCCCGGCGCTGGTCGCCAGCAAGGTGGTGTGGACCGACGGGCGGCCCCATCCGATGAACACGCCGCGGGTCAAGCCGCTGGCCAGCGGCGCGGAGCGGGCCGCCGCGGCGGCGGCCGGGTGCGTGCCGGTCCGGTCGGCGTCGTTCGTGTCGGTACTGGCCGACCTCGCGGCGGCGCAGCGCAGCGGGCTGCCGCAGGCGGACTACTTCCTGTGGAACGACGACTTCGAGTTCACGGCGCGGCTGCTGCGCCGCTCCCCCGGGCTGCTGTGCCCGGCCAGCACCGTGGTGCACAAGACCAAGGCGTTCGGCGCGACCGACGCCGACCCGGGCGCCAGGTTCTTCTACGAGGTGCGGAACAAGGTCTGGACGCTGCGCTCGTCTGCGCCGCTGGCCGCGCACGAGCGGGTCCTGTACGGCGGGGCCACGCTGCGCCGCTGGGCGCGGACGTTCGCCCGCTCGGCCGACCGCGGCACGCTGGCCCGCTGCCTGCTGCGCGGCCTGGCCGCCGGGGTCCGGTCCGGCCCGCGGCCGACGGCGGAGGTCCTGGCCGGCCTCGGGGTTACGATGCCGCCGGATCCGGCGCTGCTGGCTCCTGCGGATCCGCCGGTGCTTCCTGAAGGGCCGATGCCTCCCGCCGCGAACGCCAGCTAAGGATTACGGTGATTCCCAGCGCGCCGCCCGGCACGAGCGTGATCAGCGCGGGGAGCTGATACCGCCAGGAGAACTGAAGGAAGTCGGGGATCAGCAGCAGGGTGGCCGCGGACGCGGTGAGCAGGAAGCAGGCCTGCGCCGTGGGCAGCAGCCGGCCGGTGCGCCGCCGGGCCAGGGCCGCCGCCGAGCCGGCCAGCGCGGTCAGCGTGAGCAGCAGGAACAGCGGGCCCGGCGTGTAGCCGCCGTGGATCTGGTAGCGGCGCAGGAACATCGCCAGGCCGTGGTTGACCTGGGCCGGGCCGCCGTAGGCCGGGTTCAGCACGCTCTTGTCGAACGGGCCGAACGTGACGTGCTGGACACCGACGATGATCTCGTTGTTCGGGCCGGTGGAGACCCAGGGCGGGTACTGCGGGAACTCCGGCTGGAACTGCCAGCGCTCGATCGGCGTGACGCTCTGCACGCCGTCCCTGGTCAGCGCGAACAGCCGGACCGAGTCGCGGAGCGCGGAGCCGGCCACCCTGAGCGGCTGCTGGTGCAGCACGGCCGAGGTCAGCTGGTCGATCAGGGCTTTGCGGTTGGCCCCGGGCGGAATCGGCGCGGTGCGCAGCGGGGACTGGCCGGAGTGCTCGAGCCAGTCCGGGCCGTTCGCCTGCGCCGCCGGGGACGGGCAGAGCGGCCGGACGGCGGGCGGCAGCTTCAGCGTGGCGCAGTCCGCGGCGTAGGCCATCCGGCCCGAGTTGGGCTGGCCCGCGGACAGCCAGAAGTGCCCGGTCTGGATGAGCGACACCGTGCAGTAGCCGAGGATCGGCAGCACGAACGCCGCGATCGTGACCCCCGAGGTGGCCAGGGCCCGGCCCCAGCCGCGCACCGCCAGCAGCAGGAACACCGCCACGGGCAGGATCAGCAGCTCGCCGGCCTGCTTGACGGTGGCCGACGAGCCGAGCACCAGCCCGGCCGCTGCGGCGGCCGGCACGGTGACCGCGGGCCGCCAGAGCAGCACCGCCAGCCCCGCGACCACCAGGGCCTCGAACCACACGTCGGGCATGATCATGTGCTCGATCTGCAGCTGGTAGGCATCCAGCAGGACCGGCCCGGCGGCCAGCGCGGCCAGCCAGCGCGGCGCCCCGCGGCGCAGCAGCAGCACGTACAGGGTGACCGCGATGGCCAGCCCGAGCAGGTGCTGGATGATCGCGACGAGCTGCAGGTTGCCGGCCACCAGGATGACCTTCAGGATCAGCCGGTAGCCCAGGGGGTCACTGCCCGGGTACTCGCCGAGCAGGTACTTGAAGGTGTCGACGTACAGCAGCGCCGGACGGTAGGCAAACACCGTCAGCAGCCGCAGCACCAGCCCGGCCGCCAGCAGCACGGTGATCAGCCAGTGGGTCCTGACCAGCGCCGCCAGGGCCGTCGCCCGGCCCCGGCCGGCCGCGCGCACCGCGGACGGCGCGTGCGCCGGGTCGGCGCTCCGCGTGGCATAAGGGTCCGGTGCGGGGAGCAAGCTGTGATCCTAGGACGGGCTGACCGCTTCTGGCCGGTCCGGGGCGGGGGAGTTCTCTTCCTCCGGCGCGGCCGGGTGGTCCGGGGCGGACGGCTCGGCCGGCGCGGCGGCGGGTGCGGGCTGGTCGCGGCGGCGGCGAACACGAGGGCGGCCGTCATGCAGGCCAGCGGGACGGCGGGCAGCACGTAGCGGTAGGTGTACTCGTGCTCGGCGATCGGCAGCACCACGGTGACCAGCGCGGAGACCCACAGCAGCGTGGCGGTCAGCCGCTGCGGGCGGCGCGGCAGGAACAGCCCGGCGAAGCCCAGCGCGACGATCAGCGCGAACAACGGGCCCGGCATGGAGACGACCATCTGGTAGTCGTCGATGATCTTCGACCACGGGCGGACCAGGCGGGTGCCGTAGCGGTGGCCGAGGAACGCGCCGATGCCGTGGGTGGTGCCGGTGTAGGCCCTGACCGCGGCCTGGGCGTACGCCAGGTTGATCGGGCCGAGCTCGGTGGACTTGGGCTGCTTGGGGCCGGGGAAGCGGAACACGTCGTTGGACACGAAGGGGGTCGCCACGTCGTGCGCGACCACGTGCAGGAACTGCAGCGGCTGGGCCTTGATCGCGTAGAACGCGAAGCGCAGCGCGCGGTCGTTGTTGGCCGCGGTGAAGGCCTGGGTGTCCGGGACGACCCCGGTCTGCGGGTGGTTCCACTGCCACGCGGTGTGGTCCCACAGGAACAACTTGGGCAGCAGCCGCTGCGACCCGGCCGGCAGGGCCTGCTGGCGCGGCTGGACCTCGGGGCACAGCGCGCGCAGATCGGCCGGGGGCTTGATGACCGAGCAGTTGGCGAACGACATCGTGCGTGACCACAGGAACAGGCCGTTGCTGTTGGTCAGGTTGAACGAGCCGTAGACCGCGGCGAACCACGACATGTAGGCCAGCACGGGCAGCACGCCGGCCAGCACGGTGACGCCGGCCTTGAGCCAGGCGCGGTTGCGCAGCACCAGGAAGATGGCCAGGAAGGCGATCAGCGGGAGCGTTGTCGGGCGGATCGTGGCCGACACGCCCATCAGCAGGCCCGCGGTGGCGGCGCGGGGCAGCGACGGGTCCTCGCGGAGCAGCAGGACCGCGAACGCCATGATCATCAGGACCATGGCCAGCAGGTCGGCCATGATCAGCTGCTCGAAGTTGAACTGCGCCGGGTCGAACAGGATCGTGGCGCTGGCCAACGTGGCGATCCAGGCGCGGACGCCGAGCCGGCGCATGACGGCGTACACCAGGACGGCGGCGACCAGGCCGAGGATGTGCTGGATGCCCGCGATCAGGGTCAGCGAGTGGAACGGCTTGAACAGCCAGAGGAAGAGGGAGTAGCCGTTCGGGTTGACCGGGTTGGGCTGCAGGTGGACGGCGTCCCACAGGTAGTCGTAGGAGTCGAGCTTGAACAGCACCGCGGGCTGGAAGCCGAGCATGACGATGACGCGCGGGATGATGGCGACGGCCAGCGCGGCGGAGAACAGCCGGTTCGCTCTGATCAGCTGCGGCAGGCCGGTGAGGCGCGCCCGGAGCAAGCCGGCCTGGCGCGGAGCGCTCGCCTGCTCCGCGGCCGCGGCGGCCTCCGGGTCCGGCTCGCCCGGGCCGTCGCCGCGGCCCAGGGTCTCCTTGAGCATGACACCCACTTTCTGCGATGCCGAACGAAGCTCACCTTAGCGTCCGGAACGGCACGGATGCCGCATCTGCCGGGCCTCAAGCCCGATCTTGCTGGCCTGCCGCCGGGCCCGGCGCTTGTGCCGGTTCTGCCCGGCTGATGATCTCAGATCCGGCTGGGCGGCGGACAGCGAAGCGGACGGTGCCCGGTTAGTTCGTTTTACACCTGTTATCGATTGTCGTCCGGGTTGATGAGCATGGCTGGCACTATGGCGTCGTGCCGGGGCAGACGTCACGTAAGTTCGCTATGCGCCGGTATAGGCGTGGTAAACGTTCGGTAGGCGCGGGCGTTCTGGCCGTGCTGGCCCTGGCGGGCCTGCTGGTCTCGTGCGGGAAATCGGTGCTGACCGGGGAGTCGGGCGAGCGCACCGGGAGAGCTGGTCCGGGGCGGGCCCGCGGGCCGCTATCTGGTCCCGCAGGGCATCCACAAGATCAAGCACGTGATCGTCGTGATGCAGGAGAACCGGTCGTTCGACGAGTACTTCGGCACCTACCCCGGCGCGGACGGCCTTCCGCGGAAAGACGGCAGGTTCACAGCCTGCATGCCGGATCCGCGTGGCGGCTGCACACCGCCGTACCACGACCTCCAGGACATCAACGGCGGCGGCCCGCACGCGGAGGCCAACGCGGTCGGCGACGTCAACGGCGGCCGGATGAACGGATTTTCCCTGGAACGCGCCATGGCCCGGCGCACCTGCACCGACCCGGAGGACCCGGCCTGCAAGATCGGGGCGGTGCCGGACGTGATGGGGTATCACACCGCCGCCGAGATCCCCAACTACTGGGCCTACGCGCGCAACTTCGTGCTCCAGGACCACATGTTCGAGCCGGTCAAGTCATGGTCGCTGCCCGATCACCTGTATATGGTCTCGGCCTGGTCCGCCAGATGCGCCACTCGCTCGCCGATGAGCTGCCGGAATGCGATCAAGGGGCCGTATCAGGTCGGTCAGTTCAACCACGCGGTCAAGCAGATGCTGGCCACCGGGACCACGAGCATCGACCTGGCCTGGACCGACATCACCTGGCTGCTCCATGCCGCGCACGTCAGCTGGAGCTACTTCGTGCAGAGCGGCACGCAGCCGGACTGCGAGAACGACTCGTTCGAGACCTGCAAGCCGGTGCCGCAGGACGCCAGGACGCCGGGGATCTGGAACCCGCTGCCGCTGTTCGGCGACGTGCATCAGGACCGGCAGACCCAGAACGTCAAGGACCTGCGGTCGTACTACCGCGAGGCGAAGGCCGGCACGCTGCCCAGCGTGAGCTGGATCGTCCCGTCCGGGTCGGACAGCGAGCACCCGCCCGGCAGCGTCCACCGGGGCCAGGCCCATGTGACCGCGGTGATCAACGCGGCGATGGAAGGCCCGGACTGGAACTCCACGGCGATCTTCCTGTCCTGGGACGACTGGGGCGGGTTCTACGACCACGTGGTGCCGCCGCAGATCGACGACAACGGCTACGGGCTCCGGGTGCCCGGGCTCGTCATCTCCCCCTACGCGAAGCGGGGGTACATCGACCACCAGGTTCTCAGCAGCGACGCGTACCTGAAGTTCATCGAGGACGACTTCCTCGGCGGCGCGCGGCTCGACCCCCAGACCGACGGCCGCCCAGACCGCCGCCCGGACGTCAGGGAGAACGAGAAGCTACTCGGCAACCTGGTGAACGACTTCGACTTCAGCCAGCCCCCACGCCCCCCGCTGCTGCTCCCGGTCAACCCGCCCAGCGACTCGCCAGACCTGCCCGCCTACTTCACCCGCCTAGGCCCCTGCTTCGGCTGCACGATCGCGCCAGTCCTGCCCACCAGCAAATCCGCAACGCGCCGCAAACACAGCAGCAGCAAGCCCTAAACCACCCGGCGAGGGCCACCAAAACCAGCGAGCCCAAGCCCGTGCTGCCGCACGGCCTAAGAGCCAGCCCGCCGGTAAGCCCGAACCGCCAGCGGGATAAACACCACAAAGATCCCCGCCAGCCACAGCACGCTCTTCCACAAGCTGTCCCACACCGGCCCACCCAGCGCGAGCGCCCGCATCGTATCGACGACATAAGTCACCGGCTGGTTGTTCGCGAACGCCTGCAGCCAGCCCGGCATGGTCGCGATCGGCACGAACGCCGAGCTCAGGAACGTCAGCGGGAACAGCCAGATCAGCCCGAAGGCCTGCACCGACTCCTCGTCACCAATAGCCAGCCCGGTATATGCAGCGATGCAGCAGATCGCCACCCCGAACACCACCGCCAGCAGAAGCATGGCGACCGCCGCGACGAAGCCGTTGGTGAACCGGAACCCGACCGCGTAGCCAATGCCGAGCACGATCAGCAGGGTGACACTCATCCGCGCCGTATCCGCGACGAGCCGCCCGGTCAGGACCGCGGACCTCGCCATCGGCATCGACCGCAGCCGGTCGATGACGCCCTTCTTCAGCTCCTGGGCCAGTGCGATCGCGGTGCCGAAGGTGGCGAACGCGGCGGTCTGGGCGAGGATGCCGGGAATCAGGAAGTTGACGTAGTTCGTGCCGGTATGGATCGCACCGCCGAAGACGTAGCGGAACATCAGCACGAAGATCACCGGCTGGATGACGGTGAACACGATGTAGGCCGGCACCCGCATCCACACGAGCAGGTTCCGCTTGGTGATCATCAGCGTGTCGCTGACGGCCCATCGGGCCTGGACCAGCCGGCTTGGCTCGGCCGGGGCCGGGGTGGCCGCCCGCGCGGCGACGGCGGTCATGACCCCGCCTGCGCGCCGCGGCCGGCGGTTTCCCTGGCGGCAGGCTTGCGCCTGCCTTTCCGCCGGCCTGCCGGTTCGCTGTCCTCCTCGGCGGCGTGCCCGGTCAGCGCCAGGAACACGTCGTCCAGCGACGGCCGCCGCAGAGCCAGGCCCCGGGCCTGGATCCCGGCCCCGTCCAGCTCGCGGACCCCGTCGACCAGCGCGTCCGAGCCGCGGCCGCCCACGCCGACCCGGACCTGGCCGGTCTCCTCGTCCAGGTGCGGCTCGGACTCGCCGACCTTGGCGATGGCCGCCATCGCGGCCGGCACGGTGGACCGGTCGAGCACGGTGAACTCCAGCACGTCGCCGCCCACCCGGGTCTTCAGCTCCTCGGAGGTGCCGGCCGCGATGACCTGCCCGTGGTCGATGACCACGATCTCGTCGGCCAGCTCGTCGGCCTCGTCCAGGTACTGCGTGGTCAGCAGCAGCGTGGTGCCGCCGGCCACCAGCGACCGGATGATCTCCCACATGCCCAGCCGGGACCGCGGGTCAAGACCCGTGGTCGGCTCGTCAAGGAAGAGCACCGCGGGATTGCCGACCAGGCTCGCCGCCAGGTCCAGGCGGCGCTGCATGCCGCCGGAGTAGGTCTTGGCCTGCCGCCCCGCTGCCTCGGTCAGGTCGAACTGCTCCAGCAGCTCGCTGGCCTTGGCCTTGGAATCGGCCTTGCTCAGGTGATACAGCCGCCCGATCAGTTCCAGGTTCTCCCGGCCGGTGAGCTCCTCCTGGATCGCCGCCGACTGCCCGGCCAGGCCGATCAGCCGCCGCACCGCGGCCGCCTCCCTGACCACGTCGCGCCCCTCGACCAGGGCCCGGCCCTCGTCCGGGATCAGCAGCGTGGTCAGGATCCGCACGGCGGTGGTCTTGCCTGCCCCGTTCGGGCCCAGCACGCCGAGGACCGTCCCGCGCGGCACCGACAGGTCGATCCCGCGCAGCGCGTGAACCTCACCGAACGACTTGACCAGGCCCTCCACCAAGATGGCCGGCCCTGAGTTGTACCCCACTACATACCTCCCTGGCCTCAGGCTAGCTGCGGCCGAACAGTTGCCTGTGCACTCCCTTGTCTTGCTCAGACCGGGCATCCCGGTCAGATTCACCGGCCTCCGCCGCCAGCCCGCAGAGCCTAACCCGCGTTCCGGCGTTGGCCCCACCGATATTCAGTGGGCCTCGTCGCTGTGATCAGCTACCCTGATCATACGAACACTTGTTCGCACGAATCAGCGCTTCACTTCTCTCTCGTACATATGTTCTAATAGTTGTGTGCCTAAGTCCACTGCACCGGCCGCACCCTGGCCATAGTTCCGGATCCGGCGGCGGTTCCGCAGCCCGCGCTGCTGCGGTTCCCGGCCGCCCGCGGCCCTTCCCCGCCGCCCCGGGCCCTCTCTGGACCCAGCACGCATCAGCCCGGCCAGACGCCGGCTCGACCCCAGAAGCAGGTGACCACACGTGAGAGCGCAGCAGGAAAACTTCACCCGGCGCAATGGCCAGCCTCTCGCGGACCTGATGAGCGAGGAGGCCGAGCTCGAGCGGCGGCTCGACGCGGTCCGCCTGTCGCTGCAGGCTGAGCTCTCCGAGCCGGTGGACACCGGCGCCGGGCATGGCGTTCCTGGCGATCAGGATCTGGACGCGGACTGGCGCACCGACACGCTGGTCAACCGGGGCCGGCACGGCACCGCGCGGTCCGGCCTCCCGGGCCTGCCGGCCTTGCCGGCCGTGTCGCGCTGGCTGAAGATCGTGATCATCGCGCTGCTGGCCGTTGTCGTCGCGGCTCTGGTGATCATGAACGTGACCAGCAGCGGACCCTCCTGGCCAGCCTCGGTCGCGACCATGCAGAGCCAGATCTCCCGGGCCTGCCAGAACCCCGATGTCCGGTCCGAGCCAACCCAGGTCAACTTCGCCTGCGCCCCGGCGACCCGCTCGGTCCTCTGGGTCTTCGCCCTGGTCACCAGCGGCGGCAACCCGTACTTCAACGACACGAACACGGGCCGGCTGGGCCTGGAGCCGATCACGCCCCGGCAGGGCGGCCAGGTCTCGTGGTCGCTGAACCTGCATCACCCGTACAACCCCTTCAACCCGGTCGACAGCCTCCAGGTCGGCGCCCGCGCCATCAACAGCATCATCGGCGGCGCGACGCTGACCAGTTCCAACGGCAACCCCGTGGTTCAGCCCGGGCTCGAGAGCAAGGCCTCGAACTGCAGGCGCTACACCGGTTCGCCCGAGGTGACCAAGCGCCAGGGCATGCCGGGCATCTGCGCTCGGCCGGTGTCCACCGTGTCTGGCCAGGCCGCCCTGGTCACCGACGTGTTCCGCAAGTGGATGGTGGGCGCGGACCCGCAGACGGCCAAGGACGCTGCCGTGCTGTTCGAGCACGCCAGCGACCCGGGCAACCCGGAGGTCCAGTCCATCCTGCGGCACCTGCCGAACCTGAAGCCGTCCTCCTAGCCGCGGGGGCGCCCGCCGCCCCCAGCCGCTGCATCGCTTGCTGACCAGGAAGGGGTGAGCCTTGTGAGCACCGCTGGCAAACCCTGGTGGCAGCAGGTCACCGCCATGGTCACGCTGACCGCGGGCGGTGCGGTGACAGGGTTCTCGTTCGTGCCCGGGACGGCGGCCGACCTGTCGTCGCCGACCGGCGTGCCGGTGCACCTGATGGCGCTGGAACACGCCGCCCGCCCGTCAGCGGACGACGACGCCGCCCTGCGCACGGCGATCGTCAACGTGAGCCACTACTACCTGCGGCTCGCCAAGGGCAAGTCGCCCGCCCAGATGCGGGCGATGATCTGGCAGAAGGAGAGCCCGAGCGGTATCGATCACGGGGCGACCTGCGCCGCCTTCGCCAGCCTCACCCTGGAGATGGCTGCCCAGGCGGTCGGCCGCCACAGCTGGGTGTCCGGCGGCTCGACGTACCCGTATCCGCTCTACGACTGGGCCGATGTCCGGGTCGAGCCCAACCCGTCGTCGCCGCAGGTCATGTCGGTCGAGCAGGATGCCAAGGCGCACCACCGCTGGCATCCGCTGGGCGACGGCTACCAGCCCATGCCGGGCGACTGGGTCCTGTTCAACGGCCACATGGAGGTGGTCACCGGCGACGAGGGCGGGCTGCTCCGCACGATCGGCGCCAATTCGCTGCCGGACTACACCGTCAACGCCCATGAGTTCCCCGCGCCGCTCGCCACCCAGGGCGTGATCGGCTTCGTCAACAACGGCTCGCTGCCGCCTTCGGCGGCCACCGACTCGGGCGTGACCAGCGCACGGGATCAGAGCCGGGCACCGAGCTCCAACGGGTCAGCGACTCAGGACGCCGACGGGGGCAGCTCGGTGCCCGGCTTCGAGGTCCTGTCCGACACTGGCCGGGCCGACCCAGCGACCGGCCACACCGGTCGCAGCACCCCGGCCTTCGCCCCGGACCAGCCCAAGCGCGGCTCGGCTCACACCACTGCATCCGCCAACCAGGCCGCGATCCCCGATCTGACCCCGGCCAGCCCGCCAGCCCTGGCCGCGGAGCCTGGTCGCCAGCACGAGCCGGCCAGTTCCAACCAGCAGACCCAGAACCAGCAGACCCAGAACCAGCAAGGCCAGCGCGGGCACGGCCAGCCCAGCACCGCCACCGCCCGACCAGCCAGGTCAGCCCAGCCGACCAGGACCACGGCAGCAGACGCGCAGCAGCAGGCGCCGACGAGGCCGCCGCCATCCCCGGCGCGCAAGCCCCGCTAGCGCCCGCCGACCCACCCGGCCAGGCCCAGCTCGCCTTCGGCGAGATCGCCGCTCCGCCTGCTGCGCACGCCACAACCCAGGCGAAGCACCGCACCCAGGCCTCCCCCGCGCACTCCCAGGGCGGGCCCTCGACCGCGAGCCGACCCGCAACAGCTGACCTCACCCAGGCCCAGCCCGGTGCCGGTCAGGCCGCCATCCCCGGCCAGGCCACAGCCGCCAGCCAGCCGACCAGCCCGTCCCCGGCGACCAGCCAGTCCAGCCCCACCGGCCAAACCGGCTCAGCCAGTCAGCCCGGCTCAGCCAGCCACAACCCGCAGACGCCGCCGAGCCAGGCCTCCCAGCCAGGCCCGTCCACCATGGCCGGCCATCACCCTGACGGGAGCGTGCCGACCGCGCGCCCCCGCACCACAGACCCGCTCCCCGGGACGGCGGCTGCGCCGACAGCCCGGCCGTCCACCCCGCAGCCGCCGGCATCAGCGTCTGATCCCAGCAGCGCGGGGCCGCCAGCCGGATCACCGAACGGCACGACGCCGCATGCCGACCCAGCCAGGCCGTCGCACCACGGCTCAAGCAGCCTGATCTCGGTCACCACGGACCCACCCGTCCCCACCAGCACGCCAGCTGCCGACGGACCGAACCAGCAGTCGCCGACTGCGCCCAGCACCCCCAACGGCCTCCACCAGCGCGACGTCGTCGCCAGCGCGCCCGGACCATCCGGCCTCGGCGGTCGGTCAGGCCAGCCAGCCCGGTCGCAGCAGGTAGCCGTCTCGGGTGCAGCCGAGCTGCCTGGCTTCGGCAACGTGGCGACCGGCGGCTCAGCTGGCCGGCCGAGCCAGCCGTCTGATGGTGGCGACGCTGGCGGACCACGGAAAGCCCGGCAGGTGCCGGCGTGACCGCGCGCACTCAGCGCCGTGGCGCACCGGCAGCATGCGCCTGGGCGGGTGGGCCTGGCCAGCTTCCGCGAGCCCAGCCAGCGGAAGGCCGCCGGTGGCCTGGCCGACGTGCCGGGCGCCGTCGCAGCCGGCGCTCCCGTGCAAGCCAGCCCGGCAGCCGCCGCCAATGGTCACGGCGCAGTTCGGGAGACCACCGCGAGCCCGTCGGACCGGGCCGTCGCCAGCGCTGGCACACGGGTCGCGCAAGCGGCATCACGCGGTTGAGATCCCGGGCGTGCCCGTGCTGGCCGACAGCCCAGGCGGCCAGGCCGGGACGGGGGGCCACGACTCCGGCGCGCTGGCCGACCTGCCGGGTCTTGCAGTACCAGCGGCACCGGCCATCGACGATCCCGGTGCCGGAACCGCCCGCTGACGCCTCGGCCGCGCAGCAGGCGTTCATTGCGTCCATCGCGCCTGGCGCGGTGGCCGCCCAGAGCCGGTACGGCGTGCCCGCCGCGGTGACCATCGCGCAGGCCATTGATGAGTCGGGCTGGGGCCAGAGCAGCCTGTCCAGTCACGACCACAATCTGTTCGGCATCAAGGGCACCGGGCCCGCTGGCACCACCAACCTGCCCACCACGGAGTACCAGAACGGGCATCCGGTCGGCCAGGTGGCCGGCTTCCGCGTCTACCACAGCTTCGCCGAGAGCATCAATGACCACGGAAAGCTGCTCTCCTCCAGCGGCTACTACACCCAGGCGATGGCCGCCCGGCACAACCCGGATGCGTTCGCCCACGCGCTGACCGGCGTCTACGCCACTGACCCGTCCTACGGCTCGACGCTGGTCGGGCTGATGCAGAAGTACAACCTGTACCGCTACGACATCGCAGCGCCGGGCGCCGGCCACGTCCTCCGGCGGGCCGCCGCAGGCCAGCCAGCCTTCGCCTGGCCCGAGCGGGAGCAGTTCGCCGACGCCCGTGAAGTCGCCTGCGCCAGTTCATTCACCTGCACCGGTCCACTCACCCGCACCGGTGCACTCGCCCGGCACCCGTGCATTCGCCCGGACCCGTGCACTCGCCTGGGCCTGTGAACTCGCCTAATCCGCCGTCATCGCCCAACCCGCCGTCATCACCCGCGCCGGTATCGTCGCCCGCGCCGTCGGACCCAACCCCAGCTCCGTCGCAGACGCATGCGCCCGCCAGCCCCGGGCCCACATCAACCGCGTCGCCCACCCCCGCGCCTTCGAGCCCCGGCCCGACGACTTCGCCTGTACTGCCCTCGTCTCCGGCGCCGGCGGTGCCTGCTCCCTCGCCAGCCGGCCAGAACTCCACGGCGCCTTCCTCTTCTGCGCCGTCATCGTCCGGCTCGCCGAGTTCCGATGCCACAGCGCCGGCCACCGCGCAGCAAGGCCAGCCGGCCGCGCCGCGGACGACTGCCCGGGCCCCGGCGGAGCCGGTCCACACGGCGCAGGGCGACCAGGGACGGCGGCATTCCGAGGCCGGCGCCGTCGCTGCCCGTTGCCCCGCCTCCAGTGATTCCCGGGGTCCCCCCGACGCCTCCGGCGCAGGCCTTCTCGTCGTCGGCGGTCCGGCTAACCCCGCGTCATCCGCACCTCACGGCGGCGCGGCGGGCGGCCGCGGGCGGCCGGACCGCGCTTGGCCGACGGCTGGCCAAGCCCGAGCCAAGGAGCAATGGGGCCAGCCACACCTGGTCAGCGGAGCTGATGTCAGAGACGGCCACAAGGCTCCCAAGCACGCCGACTGCCGACAGCACACGCGCCGCCCGAACTCCCGCCAAGGCAGCCCCCGAGGCAGCGCGGCATTCCGACCCTGCCCAGCGTCGCGCCTCGCTGTCCCGGCAGGCCGATTCGATCTCTGCCGACGAGGTTGGCGCCCCGGCGCCAGCACCGCAGATCCGCGACCAGGCACTTCGTCGTGACGTGTCCCCGCGGCAGGCAGATCCGAACTCGGCGCACGACAAGGGCGCACCCGCTCTGGCGCGGCGGGACCCTGGCCCAGCCCGAAATCGCGCTTCCTCACCGCGACCGGCAGACCGCCTCGCGGCGCCTGAGCCTACGGCACCGGCAGATGTCCCGGCCTGGGCGTCGGCCGGGTCACGTGCACCGTGGCAGGCAGCCGCCCGGGCGGCCACGCCCCCTGGCCGGCCCGCGGATCCACCGACGATCACGCCGTCCGGTAGCTCCGCCGAGCCGCACTCACCGTCCGTCGGCACGCTGGCCGGCAGCCGCAGGCCAACGGCCAGTCGGCCGACGGTCACGGATTCGCCGACCGCTCGCGCAGCCGGTCAGGCAACGACGCGACAGCCCAGCGCTCCGCGCCAGCAGAGCGCTCCGCGGCAGCCAGCTAGCGCGCGGCTCGGCGCCACCGGGAGCCGCAGCACATCGACCCCACGCACCGCCGACTCCAGGCGGACGGCCCCGGAACAGAGCGGCCCGGCGCGCAGCCGCAGTGCGGCCGAGCGGACGATGGCCGCCCAGGCGCAGCCCCGGCAGCAGGCCCGGCGGCAAGCTGCCCGGCCGGCGTCGCAGAACCGAGCCTCAGCGGTGCGCTACCAGCACCGGATGCCGCCGGCCGTGCTGCACACCTTCGTCACCACGGCCCGGGTGCCGCTGCTGCGCTCGGAGCCGTTGTACCGGGACGTTGCCGACGGTCACGGGATCCGGTGGGAGCTGCTCGCGGCGTGCGACTGGCTGCAGTGCCGGGCCCGGCCGCGGTACTCGCCGGTGCACGGCGAGCGGCTCGGCACGGTCAACGCCGACGGGACGTGCTACCGAACCCGGTCCGAGGCCCTCGACCAGTGCGCGTTCGACCTCGTCGAGCTGGCCAGGACCGTGTACTGGATCGACCTGACCGCACAACGTCCCCTCTCCGTCCGCGACGTCGCCAACACCTTCGCCGCGTTCCGCTGGGGCGGGCTGCTCCGCATCCATCACACGTCGGCCATGGAGTTCCCGTACTCGGTGGCCGGCCTCACCGAGGACCACGGCAGCATGCGCTGGCCCTCGATCGCCGAACCGAACGCTCCCGACCGGCCGGGCAGCCGGTTCCGGCAGCCGTTCGGTGCGGTGCCCATCCTGATCGGCCTCAACTACCCCGTCATGGCTTAGCCGCTCACTGCCGTCGCTACGAAGTCCCCGACAAGAAGGTGGATCGCGTGACTCGCTTGCTGCTTTCCCTGCTCCGCCTGCTGGCGGCGAACCGGTCCGCCGTTCGGGACGCGGCCCGCGGCAGGGACGCGGGCCAGTACCGGCGGCTCATCCCCGCCGGCGCGGCGGCGGCCGGCTACGGCCCTGTCGGTAGCTACCGCCATCCCAGCCGCCGCGGTTATCCAGATCAGGCCGGCCACACCCATGCCGCCGGTCATTCCTCTGGCGCACGTCGCGATGACGACTTCCGTGACGACGACGGCTTCGATGAAGCTGACGGATACCGCGACGCGGACAGCTATGCCGACGTCGACGCGCATGGGGATGGGGACGGCCACTGGCCTGTGGATGGCCCTGGCGACGGGGATGGCTATGGCCCTGACTCTTCGCGCTTGCGGGCCGCGGCCCGCGGCAGCGGATCTGCGAGTGCCGGCGGCGGCACTGGCCGCGCCGGGCGCTATGGCGCGGTTGGCCAGGGCGGCGATGCTGCGCGCCGCCGCCGCGGCCGGATCTTCTGGTTACCAGCACCGTGGCCGAGGCGCTGCGGCTGCGGCCGCTGGCACTCGCGCGGGCCGGTCCGGATCGGGCGGCACCGGCCGGTCTCGCCCGAGTGGCCGGGCGGCCGGCCGGGCTGGCGTGCTTCCGCCGGGCGAGCCTTACGCCTCCGGGTCGTTCACGAGCGAGCCGGGCACGACCGAGCCGTTTGCGGCCGGGCCGTTCACGCGCGACGGGTTCCCGGGTGGGCAGCCATTGACTGGGACCGTGCACCGGCCGGAACGGGGTGGCCGGGGGCCCGGCTCGGGCTGGGGCGGCGGCTCGGGGCGGGGCCCGGGCGGCGGGCGGCGGCCTCGGCGGCGGTGGATCCCGCTGCGGTACAAGTGGATCGCGGCGCTGGTGGTGCTGGGCCTGATCTTCCGGCGGGCGGTGGCGTGGGCCGTGCTGTTCGCCCTGTCGGCCGCCCTTCACCTGGTCGGGGTGGGGATCCACCTGCCGTCGATCAAGTTCGGCTGGCCGTGGCAGTCGGTCACGTCGAGCTCGACGACCACAACCCCGGTGGGGCCGTGGGTGCTGCAGAAGATCGAGGGCATCTCCAAGCCCGCTCTGGGCCGGGCGAACTTCAACTTCGTGTTCACCCGCAAGGTCTCCAAGAGCATCGGCCCGTGGCCGTGCTGGTATCAGAGCACGTTCGCCGCGGTCGGGCACGCCTCGGCGACGGTCGCGCTGAATCCCGGCTCCGCGTGGTGGGCCCCGGGCACCGGGCACTACAAGCTGCGCGTGCTCAGCGCGCCGCAGGGCGGCAAGCCGGGTCACGTGTCCGTGCAGATGATGCTGCCGATGCCGCAGCTGCCCCAGTCCGCGCATGACGTGACGATCGACGATCTGCCGTCCAAGCCGATCGACGTGCAGCACAGCTGGACCTACCCGGGCTTCGGCTGCGGGACGCTGCTGAAGCCGCAGTTCGACAACTCGGTGCTGTACGCCCAGGCCCAGCAGATCGCGTTCTACAAGTCCACCCATGTTGCGCAGGTCACGAAGCCGCTGATGGCCGCGGCTGAGGCCGAGGCCGTGCAAACGGTGCGGGACAACTTCGTTCAGCCGACGGTTAATGCGCTGGGATATACGCTTGATAAGTTCACGATTGCGTGGGTTGCGCGGTAGCACCTGCCCGGCTGGCCGGACGAGAACCGGTAGGGAGTGATTGGCTGCGGTAAATGGCGTCTGATCACCCTGGTGTTACCGCCGCGCCGCCTGGTGCCAGCCTGGTGTTCACTGCCGTTGCCGAGGCTGTTCATCATGCTTACACGTCGCTTGTTCCTTCAGCTGATGGGTGCTTCCGGGGTCGCGATGACCGCGTCGGACCTGCTGTCGCAGGCCGTGGCCAACGCGTCGCCGGCCGTGCGGGCGGGCGGGTCCGGCGGGGTCGAGCACGTCGTCGTGCTGATGCTGGAGAACCGCTCGTTCGATCACTTCCTGTCCTGGCTGCCGGGCGCCGACGGCCGGCACGACATGACCTACCTGGCCCCCGACGGGAACGTCTACCCGAACTACCCGCTGGCCCCGGACTTCCAGGGCTGCGGCTACAGCGATCCGGACCACAGCTGGGAGGGCTTCCTCATCCAGCACAATTTCGGGAAGATGGACGGCTTCCTGCTGCGGCCGACCGCGCCGCCCAATCTGCCCGGGGTCACGCTGGCCGCGGCTAACACGTTCCCGATCGGCTACTACACCAATTTCCGTCACGACGAGCACGGCCGGCACCGCAAAGCGGTCCCTGACCTGCCGGTTATTGGCGCGCTGGCGGAGAACTACACCGTTCTCGACCGCTACTTCTGCTCGTTCGCCGGTGAGACGTTCCCGAACCGCTTCTACCAGCACGCGGCCAGGACCGACCGGGACCACAACAACAACACGATCTCCACGATGCCGTCGATCTGGGACCAGCTCTCCCCGGTGCCCAACACCAAGGGCATCCCCACCGGCGGGTACTTCTTCCGCGACCTGCCGTTCATCGCCCTGTGGGGCACCAGGTACTTCCCGTTCTGGCACCCGTTCGCGGACGGCGACACCGACGCGCTCGGCATCCCGGTGACCACGCCGTCGTTCCTGGCCACGGTGGCGGCCGGCAACCTGCCGAACGTCAGCTACGTGGACCCGGCGTTCGACACCGAGGAGAACGGCACCTCGGCCGACGACCACCCGCTGGGCGACATCCGGCTCGGCGAGCGGTTCGTGGCCGACACGTACCACGCCCTGGCCGATGCGGGCTACCTGGACAGCACCGTGCTGATCGTGACCTTCGACGAGTGGGGCGGGTTCTTCGACCACGTGCCGCCGCCGCAGGTCATCGACGACACCAACCCGGATGACGTCGACCACAGCGGGGACAGCTCCAGCCCGACTGACGGCCAGCTCATCCCCGACTACCGGCAGCTGGGCATCCGGGTCCCGGCCATCGTGGTGTCGAACCTGGCCCCGCGCCGGGTGGTCCACCACGGGCCGTTCGAGCACACCTCCACGCTGAAGATGATCGAGTCCGTGTTCGGGCTGAACTCCCTCACCGCGCGGGACGCCAACGCCGAGAACCTGGGCATGGTCCTCAGCAGGCATCCGCGCCGGCCGGTGCCCAAGGGCGTCATCCCGACCAGCAGCCAGGTGATGGGCCCGGTCAGCGACGCGGCCGCGATCTGCAGCGCGGACAGTGTCCAGTCGGTGTCACCCAAGCCGGTGAAGCACGGTCCGCACCCGCACGTCGAGGTCCCTGTGCTGCCGCAATCCGGCTGGCCTACCGGGTCCGGCATGGTCGGGTTCGGCAAAGAGCACCGCAAGAACCAGCGCTCATGACCGCGGGCTCCGCGGGGTCCGGTGGTCACCCGGCCGCCGGGCTCCGCGGCGGCCTGGTGGCGCGCAAATGAGGCTGGCCATGGCCAGGCTTGACCGCGAAAAGTAGTCTGGCCCGGGGGGACGGGACGGGAGGGATGCATGGCAACCGGCCTGAAAGCTGACCGCGGCGGGCTGCGGGAGGGCGACACCGGATCCGTGCATGGCTAGGCGGGCCCGGGGCGGCGACCCGGGAGACGCCGTCCGGCGCCGCAAGCAGACCGTGCTTCCCGATGACAGCACCGTCACGCTCTCTGCGGCCCGCGCCGCCGCAGGCATCGATCAGGTCTTTGAGAACCTGGAACGCGAGCTGATCGGCCTGGTCCCGGTCAAGGACCGGGTGCGGGAAATCGGCTCGCTGCTGCTGGTCGACCAGGTCCGGCAGCAGTTCGGCCTGCTGGCACCGCGGCCCAACCTGCACATGTGCTTCACCGGCGCGCCGGGGACCGGCAAGACCACGGTCGCGCTGCGGATGGCCGAGATGCTGCACCGGCTGGGTTACCTGTCCGGCGGGCAGCTGGTTCACGCCATGCGCAACGACCTGGTGGGCGAGTTCATCGGGCAGACCGCGCCGAAGACCAAGAAGGTCCTGGAAAGCGCGATGGGCGGCGTGCTGTTCATCGACGAGGCCTACTACCTGCACCGGGCGAACGACTCCCGGGACTACGGCCAGGAAGTCATCGACATCCTGCTCCAGGTGATGGAGAACAAGCGGGACCAGTTCGTGGTGGTACTGGCCGGCTACAAGGACCGGATGGAGACGTTCTTCACCTCCAACCCCGGCATGCGGTCCCGGATCGCGCACCACCTCGACTTCGCCGACTACCAGATCGACGAGCTCGTGGCGATCGGCCGGCTCATGCTCCAGCAGTCCTCGTACTACCTGTCCCAGGACGCCGAGCGGGCCTTCCGCGACTACCTCAAGGGGCAGGTCCACCTCCCGGACTTCGGCAACGCCCGCAGCGTGCGCAACGAGCTGGAACGGGCCCGGCTCCGGCATGCACGCCGGCTGGCGGCCGACCCGCACCGGGCCTGGACCCGGGACGACCTGATGCGGCTGGAGGCCGCCGACATCCTGGACCGGAGCGACGATCCGCTGACCGGTGTGCTCGGCCAGCCCGCCCGCTGACCAGCCCGGCGGCCGGCTGGTCGGGGACCCGGACCGGCCGCGGGCGTGGACCCTGCTGATCGGCGGCACCGCGCAGTCCTACGTCGACCTGGACGACCCGCAGTACCTCGAGTTCGAGTACATGCGCTGGATCGGGCACCTGATCGACCTGGCCGCGCCGCCCGGCCAGCCGCTGCGCGTCCTGCATCTCGGCGGCGGGGCGCTGACGCTGGCCCGCTACGCGGCGGCCACCCGGCCCGGCTCACCGCAGCTGGCCGTCGAGTCGGACGCCGCGCTGGTGGACCTGGTCCGGCGGGAGCTGCCGCTGGCCCAGCGCAGCCGCCGGGCGGCCGGCCATGCAGCCCGGGCGGGTGCGCGTCCGGGTCGGCGACGCCCGGGAGGTGCTCGGCACGCTCCCGGACGCGTCGTTCGACGTCGTGATCGCCGACCTGTTCGCCGGGGCGCGCACCCCCGCGCACCTGACCACCGCCGAGTTCACCGCCGAGGTGGCCCGCGTGCTGGGGCCAGGCGGCGTGCACGCGGCCAACGTCGGCGACGGCCCGCCGCTGGCGCACACCCGGGCCCGGGTGGCGACCGTGCAGGCGGTCTTTCCGCACGCCGCGCTGCTGGCCGAGCCCGCGGTGCTGCGCGGCCGCCGGTTCGGCAACCTGGTGGTCGCGGCCAGCCCGGGGGAACTGCCGGCCGCGGGGCTGCGCAGGCGGCTGGCCGGCGATCCGCTGCCCGGCCGGCTGGTGCACGGCGAGGAGCTCACCCGGTTCGCCGCGGGGGCCGCGCCGATCACCGACGCCGCCGCGCGGCCCTCCCCGGCCCCGCCGCCCGACGTGTTCGCCACCCGGCGCCGCGGCCGGGACTGACTCCGCGCCCAGTCAAAGTCCTGCTCAGGGGCAGCGCGAAGGCGGGCCCGCTTGGTAGTCTCGTTGCGACTACCTGATGGCGGGTGGAGGCCGGAGATGACCGCTGAGGCAGATGTCGCGCTGACCAGCCCGCGGGCCCGCGGAGCTGCGCCGGCCCGCATCGCTGGACCGGCACGGGCCGCAGCGCCGGGGCGGGTGATCCGGCCGGTTCTTGGCGTGCTCCCGGACGGCACCCCGTACTACGCGCCGATGGGCGAGATCGTTTCTGACGGGGCCACCGTTACCTGCCACCTGTGCGGCCGCGCGCTTCGCTCGGTCTCCGCGCACCTGCGCTCGCACGGCTGGACCAAGGCGGCCTACTGCGAGGCGTTCGGCCTCGAGCGCGGGCAGGCTCTCGAGGGCCTGGAGACCAGGAAGCTGCGGGCCGTCTCGTTCACCCCGCGACTGGTGTTCGACCCGGCGATCAGGGCGGGCAGCGCGGCCGGCCGGCGGCGGGCTGCGTCCGGCGAGCTGACCAGGGACGCGGCCCGGGCGGCCAGTGGCCGGCCGCTGCCCGAGCAGCGGCGCCGCAAGGCGGTCCGCGCGCTGGCCGCGGTGTCGGCTGAGGCCTCGGCGCGGGCCAACCGGGACCGGGCCGCTCAGCATCTGGCGCAGGTCGCGGCGGAGGCGGCGGCGCGGATGGGCTACCCGACCCTGGGCGCGTTCGTGCTCTCCCGAGCCGGGGCGGGCGCCAGCCTGGCGGCCATCAGCCGGGAGGCCGGTCTGCACAAGGACTGGCTGGCCCGGCACCTGAGCCGGGTCGACCCGGCGGCCGCGGCAGCGGTTCGCGGATGCGGCACCACCCCGTGGGACGCCCGGTGGCTGCCCGCGGTGGCTGCGCTCGGCTTTGCCGATGTGGCGGCCTACCTGCACGACCGGCACCTGGTCCGGCACCAGACGGTCAACGCGATCAGCGCCGAGATCGGCCTCTCGCACCACGCGGTCGAGTCGGCGCTCCGGCGGCACAAGCTGACCCGCACCTCGCACGCCAGCAAGCGGCACGCAGCCCGGCAGCGCGCCGCCGGGGTCGCCGCCGCGCTGGGCGCCGACAGCGTGCCCGGCTACGTGGCGCTGCGCCGGGCGGCCGGCTGGACCTGGCAGGCGATCGCCGCGGAAAGCGGCCAGCCCGCCTCCTGGCTCCGCCGCCAGGCCGCCGCGGCGGCCGGCACCCACAGTTGACCGGCACCGCGCCGCAGGCCGGCCCCCGCTGTTGACCAGCGCCGCTGGTGACCGGGACTCCCCGGCCGGCCCGGCTGCCGCGGCTGACGAGCCCGGGCACCACCCCTCCGGGCGCCGGGCAGGGTCGCGGCTAGCCGGGCCGGCCAGCCGGGCCGGCCAGGGAAACACCCCTGGCCGGCCCGCCCCGTGCTCGACGGCCCGCTCCCCCGGAACCGTAATCCTTAAAATTCAGTGATCTAGGAATCAGCTGATCAGATCCCGGCGGCCGCGGCAAGCGCCCGGCCGGTCAGGACCTTGGCCAGGTGCCGCCGGTAGTCCGCGGCGCCGTCCAGGTCACTGGGCGGCTCGGTGCCGTCCGCGGCGTGCTCGGCGGCCGCCCGCAGGGCCTGGCGAGTGGCGTCCGCGCCGGCCGCGGCGCTCTCCGCCGCGGTGGCGCGGACCGGCACCGAACCCATGTTGGTCAGCCCGATCCTGGCCTCGGCCACCGAGCCGTTCGACCGGCGGGCCACCGCAGCCACCCCCACGATCGCCCACGCCTGCGCGGTCCGGTGGAACTTCTCGTACCGGTAGCCCCAGCCGTCACCGAGCTTGGGCACCCGGATACCGGTCAGGATCTCGCCCGGCTGCAGGCTGGTCGTCAGGTAGTCGACGAAGAAGTCGCCCGCCGCGACCTCCCGCTCGCCGCCGGGGCCGCGGACCAGGAAGGTCGCGCCCAGGGCGACCGCCACCGCGGGCAGGTCACCGGCCGGGTCGGCGTGCGCCAGCGAGCCGCCGAGCGTGCCGCGGTGCCGCACGGCCGGGTCGGCCACCATGCCCGCCGCCTCGGCCAGCAGGCCGCAGTGCTGCGCGATCAGCGGGTCGCGGATCACGTCATGGTGCGTGGTCCGGGCGCCGATGACCAGGCTGTCGCCGGCGTCGGTGACGCCGCGCAGCTCGTCCAGGCCGCCGACGTCGACCAGCAGGTCCGGGTAGGCGAGGCGGAGCCGGAGCAGCGGCATCAGGCTCTGCCCGCCGGCGATGACCTTCGCGTCCTCACCGCCGTCGGCCAGCGCGCGGACGGCGTCGCCCACGGTCGCCGGGCGGACGTACTCGAACTTGGCCGGGATCATGCCGCGCCTCCGGTCTGCTGGTCGCCGTTGCGGGCGTTCTGGATGGCCCGCCACACCCGCTCCGGGGTGCACGGCATCGTGATGTCCCTGATCCCCAGCGGCCGGACCGCGTCCACGATCGCGTTCACCACCGCGGGGGTCGAGGCGATCGTGCCTGCTTCGCCGACGCCCTTGACGCCGAGCCGGTTCGAGGCAGGACTCTCGGTCCGGTCGGTCACGTAGGACGGCAGGTCGGCCGCGGACGGCACCAGGTAGTCAGCGAGCGTGCTGGTGATCAGGTTGCCGTCGTCGTCGTAGACCCCTTCCTCGTACAGCGCCTGGGCGATGCCCTGGGCCAGGCCGCCGTGCACCTGGCCCTCGACGATCATGGGGTTGACGACCTTGCCGATGTCGTCGACGGCCACGTAGGAGCGGATGGTGACGAACCCGGTCTCGGTGTCCACCTCGGTCGCGCACAGGTGCGTGCCGTGCGGGAACGAGAAGTTGTCCGGGTCGTAGGTGGCGTCCGCGTCGATGCTCGGCTCGACGCCGTCGGGCAGGTTGTGCGCGGCGAACGCGGCGAACGCGATCTCCTGGATGGTCTTGGTCACGCCGCCGCTGCGGGTCCTGAACACGCCGTTCGAGAAGTCCACGTCGTCCGGCGGCGCCTCGAGCAGCGCCGACGCGATGACCTTGGCCTTCTCGATGACCTTGTCGCAGGCCGAGACCAGCGCCATGCCGCCGACGGCCAGCGAGCGGGACCCGTAGGTGTCCATGCCCTTCGGCGAGATCTGGGTGTCGCCGTGCAGCACCCGGATGTCCTCGAACGGCACGCCGAGCTGGTCGGCGACGATCTGGCTCCACGCCGTCTCGTGCCCCTGGCCGTGCGCGCTGGACCCGGTGACCACCTCGACCTTGCCGGTGGGCAGCATCCGGATCGAGGCCTGCTCCCAGCCGCCCGCGGCGTAGGCCAGCGAGCCGAGCACGCGGGACGGGGCCAGCCCGCACATCTCGGTGAACGTGGAGATGCCGATGCCGAGCTGAACCGGGTCGCCAGCGGCCCGGCGCTGCTCCTGCTCGGCCCGCAGCGCGTCGTAGCCGAACAGTTCCTTGGCCCGCGCGGTGGCCGCCTCGTAGTTACCCGAGTCGTAGGTGAGCCCGCAGATCGTGGTGTACGGGAACTCCTCGTGCTTGATCCAGTTCCGTTCCCTGATCTCCAGGGGGTCCAGGCCCAGTTCGGCGCCGAGCTCGTCCATGATCCGCTCGATGGCGAAGGTGGCTTCCGGCCGGCCCGCGCCGCGGTAGGCGTCGGTCGGCATCTTCGTGGTGAAGATCCCGGTGCACCGGAACGAGTAGGCGTCCATCTTGTAGATCGCGGGGAACATGAACGCGCCGAGCAGCGGCACCCCGGGGGTGACCAGCATCAGGTAGGCGCCCATGTCGGCGAGCAGGTCCACGGACAGGCCGCGCAGCCGGCCGTCGCGGTCCGCGGCGATCCGGATCCGCTGCCACTGGTCCCGGCCGTGGTGCACGGTCATGTTGCCCTCGCTGCGCGACTCGGTCCACTTGACCGGCCGGCCCAGCTTGCGGGCGATCAGCAGGGCGAGCACTTCCTCGGCGGTGACCTGGAGCTTCGAGCCGAAGCCGCCGCCGACGTCGGGCGCGATGACCCGGATGTTCTGCTCGGGCACGCCGGTGACCAGGGCCAGCATGACCCGCAGAATGTGCGGGATCTGGGTGGCCGACCACATCGTGAACTCACCGCCCTCGCAGGAGCAGACCACCGACCGCGGTTCCATCGCGGCCGGGATCAGCCGCTGCTGGCGGTAGTTGCGCTCGATGACGACGGGGGCGTCGCGGAAGGCGGCGTCCATGTCGCCGTTGGCGAACATCCACTCGAAGCTCTTGTTGCCGGCCTCGTGGACCTTGGGCGAGCCGTCGTCCAGCGCGGTGCGGATGTCCAGCACCGGGGGCAGCGGCTCGTACTCGACGTCGATCGCGGCGAGCGCGTCGGCCGCGGCGTAGCGGTCGCGGGCGACCACGCAGGCCACGGCCTCGCCCACGTAGCGCACCTCGTCGGTGGCCATCGGCGGGTGCGCCGGGATCACGATGTCCGGGGTCACCGGCCACGCGCACGGCAGGCTGCCCTGCTCGTCGGCGAAGTCCGCGCCGGAGAAGGCCGCGACGACGCCGGGCAGGCCGGTCGCGCCGCTGGTGTCGACCGACACGATCCGCGCGTGCGCGTGCGGGCTGCGCAGGTAGGCGACGTGCAGCAGGCCCGGCAGGGTGATGTTGTCGGTCCAGTTGGTCTGGCCGGTGATCAGCCGGGCGTCTTCCTTGCGGAGCCTTGCCCGGCCCAGCTCGGCGGCGGCCTGCTCCTCGGTCGCGGTCATTCGCTCACTCCCGCCTCGGCGGCGCGCCGCACGGCACGCACGATGTTCTCGTAGCCGGTGCAGCGGCACAGGTTGCCTTCGAGCCCCTCGCGGATCTCCGCGTCGCTGGGGCTGGGGTTCTCCCTGAGGAGGTCCACCGCCGCCATGATCATCCCGGGCGTGCAGTAGCCGCACTGGAGCGCGTGCTCGGAATGGAAGGCCTTCTGGACCGGGTGGAGGCCGCCGCCGTTGGAGCCGGCCAGGCCCTCGATCGTGGTGACGCTGGCGCCGTCGGCCTGCACGGCGAGGACCGAGCAGCTCTTGACCGACTGGCCGTCCATCAGGACGGTGCATGCGCCGCAGTTTGAGGTATCGCAGCCGACGGGCGTGCCGGTCTTGCCCACGACATCCCTGAGATAGTGCACGAGCAGCAGGCGCGGCTCTACGTGATCTTGGTATCGGACGCCGTCTACGGTGACGGAGATATCAGGCATACGCGATTCCTCCCCATGAGCACATGGTCTAGAGGCCAACTTAGGGCGGCCGGGCGCGATGCACCAGTATCGATCTGAGTCACCCGGTTCTCAGGTAATCAACGGCACAAGAATCACGCTGATTTAGGAATACGGGAGCTGGGGTGCGGGCCCCGCTCAGGACTGAGCCACGTTCAGTCCTGGATCACGGAGAGGGCGTCGAGGAACCTGATCGTCGCCGAGATGGTCTCGTAGCGCCACAGCAGGAGGATCCGCTCGAAGCCGTCGGCCGCGCCGAGCCGCCCGGCCAGTGCGTCGGCGATGGGCTGGAGCTGGGTGTGCTGAGCTTGCAGGAGGGCGGCCGGGCTGGTTCCGGCGCGGTCCAGCAGGGCCAGCTTGACCAGGAGCTCCGAGCGGATGTCGCGGGTATGCGCGACCGGCCTGGTAAGCCAGGCACGCGCCGCGGCACTGCCCTTGGGCGTGGCTTCGACCAGCGTCCGCACCGGGCCGCGGCTGGACGGCTCCTCCCCCAGGGCGACGACCAGGCCAGCCTGCTGGAGCCGGTCGATGGAGCGGTACACCACCGCCTTGTGCACATGCCAGACCTGGCCCAGCGGGCCAATATGGCCCAGCTGCGCGGCGATGGCGTTACCGTGCGTGGCCTTCTCGGTGATCAGGCACAGCACCAGCCATTCGGATAGCGACAGCGACGGTTCGCCGGGGCTCGGCATCGTCCAAGGGTACGGCCGGCGTGCGCTACCTGATGGCCTGTATCTGGGTGGTCTGCGCGACGAGCTTGCCGGCCTCGCTGGTCAGGCTGGTCTGAACGGTCACCGTGGTCCGGCCGCGGTGCAGCGGGACGGCCACGGCGTGGACCTCGCCGCCGGTCACCGGGCGGAACATCTGGGTGGTCGAGGTGATGGTGGCGGTGGTCTGGCCTTCGGCGAGACCGAGGAAGGCGACGAGTGCCCCGACGCTGTCGGCCACGGACATCAGCACCCCGCCGTGCAGCACGCCGCCGGACGTGCACAGCCGCGGCGCCCAGGTGAGGCGCCCCGCCACCCGGTCCGCGGAGGCCTCGTCCAGGACCAGCCCCAGTTCGGCGGCGAAGGGCATCAGCGCGACAAGGCCGTCAAGCTCCGCGGGCATGCCCGTAGTCTGCCAGCCCGCTCGGCGGCTGCGCTTAGCCTGACGGGCGGGAGGTGTTCATGCCCGACGCCGGCCGGCTGGACTGGCTGCGACGTTTCAGCATCCTGGGGTGGCCGCCGCCTACCGGCACCGGCCGCCTTACCCGGCCGAGGTCTTCGACGTGCTGACCGGGCTGATCACCGGCGAGCCGCGGTGGGTGCTTGACCTCGGCGCGGGCGAGGGCGCGCTGGCCCGGCCGCTGGCGGCCCGGGCCGGCCAGGTCGACCGGGTGGACGCGGTCGAGATCTCCGCCGCCATGATCGAGACCGGCCGGCGGCGTCCTGGCGGGGACAGCGCGCGCCTGCGCTGGCTCGCCGGGGCCGCCGAGACCGTTCCGCTGCCCGGCCGGTACGCGCTGGTGACCGCGGGGGCCAGCCTGCACTGGATGGACTGGGCGCCGGTGCTGCGGCGGGCCGGCCGGGCCATGACGCCGGGCGCGAAACTGGCCATCGTCGAGCTCAGCTACGGACGGCTGCCGTGGCACGACGAGCTGCAGAAGATCATCGCCAGGCATTCCCGGGCCACCGGCTACGACCCGGACTTCTCGCTGCCCCGCGAACTGGCCCGGCGCGGCCTCCTCCGGCTGGACGGCCAGCACCGCACCGCGCCGGTGGTGTTCCGCCAGCGGCCCGAGGACTACCTGGAGCAGTTCCACTCGACCTCGTCGCTGGCCCGGGAGCTGAGGCCGCCGGCCGGGGAGGCCGGCCGCGCTGCGGTGTCCCGGCCGCGGTGATGCCCCGGCCGCGGCGGAACTCCAGCAGGCCCTCATCCCGCAGCAGGTGCAGGGCGCGGAGCACGGTGTTCTTGTTCACGCCGAGCACCGCGGCGAGGTCCTTCGCCAGCGGAAGCCGCTCGCCCGGTCCCGCCTCGCCGTCCGCGATGGCCCGGCGGATCCGCGCCGCGACCTGCTCGTGGAGCGGGAGCGGATCTGAGCGGTCGATGTTGACATCCAGCATGGTACTAGTAATAGTAGATCCATAGTGAATGCGGGGCAAGAGCTGAGGTGAGCCGCATGATCGCCCCTCCCAGCCACAGCCTGCCGGACGCCGCGCAGGTCCAGGTGCTTTCGCCGAGGCCCGCCGTCGCCGCCGGCGACGGCGGCTGGCCGCCGGGCTGGTCAGCCTCGCCCTGGCCGGCCTGGCGGTTGCCGGGAACAGCGGCGCCGGTCGCATCAGCCCCGGCGCAGGCCTCACGCCGCACGCCCGCCAGCGGCCGCGCACCACGTGCCGGGCTTCTCGCTGCGCCCGCGACGGTTGCCTGGGTGGACTAGAGCGGGCAGATGCAGATCGGCGACGTGGCACGCTGGCCCGGCACTGGCCGGGACCATCCCGGCGTGGGCCGGAGCGGCTGGCTCGTCCAGACCGGCGGCCGGATCTACGGGACCGGCTCGGCGATCATCAGGGAATTCGACCCCGCGACGGGCACGACCCTGCGCCTGGGACCCGGAATAGGCGTCTTCCCGTCAGCCGACGGACGGCCGCGTCCGTCGAGCGGTCCGCACGAGCCTGGCCGGGCTGCGCGCCGGCGGCCGCGAGGTCCTGCGGCGCCTGCACACGCCAGCCGTCTGGTCCTGGAACCGAACGCGGCGGGCGAGGTCACAGCGGGCGTCGGAGGGGCTGGCATCCTCGTCAGCTCGCGTCCCGACGGTCCTTCCCGCAGCCCGTGGAACCTCGCCACCTGGGACCCGGCGACAGGGAAGGTGACGCTCGTCGCCAGGGGCGCTGTCGCCGTCGGCGCCTACACGCCGCCGGGCGGCCGCAATAGCCTGATTGCCTGGGCACCGGCCCAATGCCCGTCTGGAAACTGCCCGATCGAGATCACCAACACCACCACCCGCGCCACCGTGACGGCCCGCAGCCCGCTGCCATATGGCTTCGCCCAGGGCGCTGCGTTCTCGCCCGACGGGACGCTCCTGGCGGTCTTTGAGCAGACTGCGAGCATCAACTCGTCCTGCTGCGCGAACAACTCCGTTCTTGCGATCGTGAACACCCGCACTGGCGCGGTGCGGGCGGTCCCGGCCGCGCGGCTGGTGACGCAAGAGGAGGCTGGCTGGATCCTCTGGCTGCCCGGCGGGAGGCGGCTGCTTGCCGGGGCGCTGGCTTATAGCTACGCGGTCGACGCCACCACGTACGCGGCCCGGCCGTTCTTCTTCTTCCCGCAGACTGCAGACGGCCCCGCCGCCGATCACAACATCATGGATACCCCGGACATCAACTTCTCGGCCGTCCTGCTGCCATCGGCCGTTGCCAGGCCGACGGCCAGCACCGCTCCGGGCTCGGCGGCGCTGCCCGGGCCAGGGCCAGCGGCGAGATCTGACCGAGCGCCGCGCTGCAGTCAGCGGACCGGACAGGTCAGGCAGCCCGGCGTCAGCGCCGCCTGCGCCAGGTGCGAGCACGAGACGCGCTCAAGTGACCGATGACCGCCGTCCGCGACGGCCGCAGCGTCGACACCACGATGGGCTTCACCCCGCTCGAAGGCCTGGTCATGGCCACGAGATCCGGCAGCGTCGACCCCGGCCTGCTGGTCTGGCTGCTCCGCCGTGGCGGCGTCACCATCGACGACCTGGGAAACAGGCTCGAGCACGCCTCCGGCCTGGCCGGCCTCGCCAGCCTGCCCACCGGATCCGGCGACCTGCGCGACATCCGCCAGGCCGCCGCCGGCGGCGACCCGCGCGCACGAACGGCCATCGACGTCCACACCCACCGCCTGCGCCGCGAGATCGCCGCCATGGCCGCGGCCCTGGACGGCCTCGACGCGCTCGTGTTCACCGGCGGCATCGGGGAGCACCAGCCGGAAACCCGCGCCGAGGCCGCCGCCGGCCTGGGTTTCCTGGGCGTGGCCATCGACCAGCCACGCAACAACGCCGTCCGCGGTGGCGAAGACGCCGACATCTCCGCACCGGGCGCACACGTCCGCACCCTGGTCGTCGCCACCCGCGAGGACCTGGAGATCGCCCGCCAGGTCCGCGCCGCGCTCGACGGCGCGGACCCAGCCGGCTAGGCCCGCACAGTGCTAGACCCCCAGCGGCTAGCCCCAGCGGCAGCTACCGCGCCAGCGCCCCCATCGGGTCCCACGCGGGCAGCACGATCGGCTCGGTGTCCAGCGCCGCCTGCAGCTCAGGCGGCAGCGCACTCCGCCGCGCCGCGATCTCGAACACGTACTCGTCGAACCACGAGTCGTTCATCGTGTAGAAGCCGTCCCGGCCCGTGTCCGAGCCCCAGCTGTTCTCCACCCGCCACCGCCGGGACGCCCCGTCCGCACCCAGGTCGACACCGGTGAACAGCATCGCGTGCGTCATCTGGCTCTCGCCGTACTCCAGCCGCGCGGCCTTGTCCAGATCAAACGGGGTGTCGTAGACCGACGGCAGGTCGTACAGGGCGGCGTCCCAGATCCCGTACTCGTTGCTCATCATCTTGCCGACGTCGCAGCCGAACCAGACCGGCTCGCCCGCGGAAAGGCTCGCCGCGGTCAGCCGCTTCAGCAGCGGCACGTCCACGTTCAGGTACGTCACCGGCGGCGCGCCGATCACGTTGCCCAGGTACTCGACGGTGAACGTCCGCCCCTGCGGGCTCGTCGCCCGCGGGTCGTGCACCAGGCACACGTAATCAGCGACCGGCAGCTCCACGTACTTGGCCGCGAACTCCTGCGGGGTAAGAACGCCGTCCCGGTGGAACTCCCGGTCCTTGTCGGTCCACTGCCAGTCGAACCGCTCCGGCGGCGTGCCCAGGTGAATGCACAGCACCCGGTAGATGACCCGCAGGATCTCCGCCTTCTCGGCCCGCGCCGCCGCAGCCCCGCCCGCCGCGTACGCAGCCCGCACCGCCCGGGCCCCCTGCCGCAACTGGCTGCGCAGGATCGCGTTCATCCGGCCCGTGTTCGAGGAACTCTGGGTCTCCGGCATGACGCTCTTCGGCACCAGGCCGTGCTTGCCGACCAGAGCGGCGAACATGTTCCACTGCCCGCCGTCCTCGGCCGCCGACTGCAGCAGGAACGCAATCGTCCGGTCGCCGAGCTCCCGGTCCGCGGTCTCGATGACCGCCTCCAGGAAGTAGTTGGCGCGCTCGATCTTGTCCCAGAACATCGCGTAGTTCTGGGAGAACTCGAACTCCTTGAGCCCCATCTTGTGCATCGCGCCGACGCGCAGCAGGTTGAGACCGGCGAACAGCCAGCACCGGCCGCTGCGCTCCTGATTGGTGACCTTCCAGTCGTCGAGCAGGACCGACCACGAATGCCCGGTACCGTTGATGATCTCCCGGCTGATCGCCACGTCGTCCACGGTGACCCTGGTCACCGCGTTCTGCGCCAGCCGGTAAGCCGGGCTCGCCGCGAAATCCTTGCGCAGTACTTCCAGGTCCCCGGCGCCCAGCAACCCCGTCGAATCCATAGCCTGGCCTCCCGTTCGCACCAATGCGCCCCGCCGTGCGGGATTTTTCCGTTAACCACGCTAATCACCGGAAAAACCGCCGTCCACAGTGGGTAACGGCCACCGCAGGAAGCGCCTGCGAGACTGGCGGCCATGCACGCAGCAGCAGCGCTCCCGCTGGACGGCATCACGGTGGTCGCCCTCGAGCAGGCCGTGGCGGCGCCGTTCGCCACCCGGCAGCTGGCCGACCTCGGCGCCCGGGTGATCAAGGTGGAGCGGCCCGGCACCGGCGACTTCGCCCGGGACTACGACCGCGCGGTCCACGGCCAGGCCAGCTACTTCGTCTGGCTGAACCGCGGCAAGGAGTCGCTGGAGCTGGACCTGAAGAGCCCGGCGGGCCAGGAGATCCTCCATGCCCTGCTGGCCCGCGCCGACGTGCTCGTGCAGAACCTCGCACCGGGGGCTGCCGAGCGGGCCGGGTTCGGCGCCGCAGCCCTGCGCGAGCAGTTCCCGCGGCTGATCACCTGCTCGGTCTCGGGATACGGCCCCAGCGGACCGTACACCGTGAAAAAGGCCTACGACCTGCTCGTGCAAGCCGAGGCCGGACTGCTGGCGGTGACCGGAACCCCCGGTGAGCAGGTCAAGGCGGGCATCTCGGTGGCCGACATCGCGGCCGGGATGTACGCGTTCACCGGCGTGCTGACCGCGCTGTACGAACGGGAGCGGACCGGCCACGGCAGCAGCTTCGACGTCGCGATGCTGGACGCGCTCGGCGAGTGGATGACCCAGCCGGTCTACTACAGCGTCTACGGCGGCCACCCGCCGCTGCGCACCGGCGCCCGGCACCAGTCCATCTCCCCGTACGGCCCGTACGCCGCCGGCGACGGCGGCCAGGTCTTCATCGGCATCCAGAACGAGCGGGAGTGGGCCGTGCTGTGCGCGCAGATCCTCGGCCGCCCGGAGCTGGCCACCGACCCGCGGTTCGCCACCAACATCGACCGGCTCGCGCACGACGCCGAGCTGCGGGAGATCATCACCGAAGCGCTGGCCGCGCTGCCGCCGGGCGAGGTCACCGCGCGGCTGGACGCGGCCGGCATCGCGAACGCCCGGCTGCGCACCCCGGCCGATCTCGCGGAACACCCGCAGCTCGCGGCCCGCGACCGGTGGCGCGAGGTCGCCACCCCCGGCGGCCCGGTGCGCGCCCTCCTCCCGCCGGTCACCGTGCCCGGCCGGGAGGCCGCGATGGGCCCGGTGCCGTCCCGCGGCCAGCACACCGCGGCGATCCTGGCCGAGCTCGGGCTCACCAGCACGACGTGACCTTCTCCCCCGCCGGGGCCGTCACATCGCCGTGCCGCCAGGGGTCAGATCAGTGCGGGGCCACCTGACCCCGCGCTGAAGCCCCAGGGAGACGAAAGCAGCATGGAAGCACGGATGAAGAACCCGGCGATGATCCTGCCGACCGCGATGAAGCCGATCCAGGACCTGATGCAGTCCTGCTACACCGGCGGCGTGCCGGAAACCACGCTCGAGCTGGTGCACCTGCGGGTCAGCCAGATCAACGGCTGCAGCGCGTGCGTGCACGCGGGCGCCGGCCAGGCCAGGAAGGCGGGTGAGTCGCGAGGACCGGATCGCCACCGTGGCGGCCTGGCGGGAGGCGCCGTTTTTCACCGACGCCGAGCGCGCGGCGCTGGCGCTGGCCGAGGCGGCCACCCGGCTGGCCGACCGGCCGGACCCGGTGCCGGACCAGATCTGGGACGACGCGGCTGACCACTACGACGAGAAGGGCCTGGCCGCGCTGGTCCTGATCATCGGCGTGACCAACCTGTTCAACCGCCTCAACGCCACGACCCGCCAGGTCGCCGGCGCGTGGAGCTAGCCGCTCAGGCCGGAACAGTCAGAGCGACACCGCTGGCACCGGGCGTGCCGGCGGTGTCGTCGTCGAACCAGTGGCCGCCCTCAGCCAGGTAGCGGAAGTGCAGGGTCGCCCCGGCGGGCACGGTCACCACGGCGGTGCGGTGCCCGTTGGACCGCCTGCGCAGCGGATGGGCGAACGGGTCCCAGCCGTTGAAGTCGCCCACGACCGAGACGGCGCCGGCCGGCTCCGCGCCGGCAGCGTGAACGTGACGCGGACCGTGCCACCGCGCGCGGGCTTAGCTACCTTGATCAACTTCCCGTTCCTTCCGCTGTACTGCTCATGACCCGATCACCCGCAGCAGCCTGGTAGGCCCCTGTTAGGGCGTCATGTCTGGCATGCAACAACAGCGTTAAGCCAGGACCGCCGAACAACACGCCGGCACTTACCTGACCGGCAAGTGACAGGCAACCGGCGCAGTCAGGCGCGGCGGGGGAACTGGCTGAAGTCCGGGGTGCGCTTGGCCTTGAACGCCTCGCGGCCCTCTTTGGCCTCGTCGGTGCCGTAGAACATGAGGTTGGCGTCGTGGGCGAGCTGCTGGATGCCGGCGTAGCCGTCCTCGGAGGCGTGGAAGCTGGCCTTGAGCAGCCGCAGCGCGAACGGCGACAGCGCGAGCATCTCGCGGCACCAGCGGATGGTCTCGCGTTCCAGGTCGGCGACCGGGACGACGGCGTTGACCAGGCCCATGTCGAGCGCGGCGCGGGCGTCGTAGCGGCGGCACAGGAACCAGATCTCCTTGGCCTTCTTCAGGCCCACCAGCTGGGCCAGCGAACTCGCGCCGAAGCCGCCGTCGAACGAGCCGACCCGCGGGCCGACCTGGCCGAACATCGCGTTGTCGGCGGCGATGGTCAGGTCGCAGACCACGTGCAGCACGTGCCCGCCGCCGATGGCCCAGCCGGCCACCATGGCGATGATCGGCTTGGGGCAGCGGCGCATCTGCACGTGCAGGTCGGTGACGTGGAACCGGCCGACGGAATGCTCGTCGGTCTGGTAGCCGGTGTCGCCGCGCACCCGCTGGTCGCCGCCGGAGCAGAACGCCTTGTCGCCCTCCCCGGTGAGGATGATGACGCCGACCGCCGGGTCCTCCCTGGCCACGGTGAGGGCCGCGGAGATCTCGATGATCGTCTGCGGGCGGAAGGCGTTGTGCACCTCCGGCCGGCAGATGGTGATCTTCGCGATGCCGTCGTCGCTGGTCTCGTAGCGGATGTCGGCGTACTCGCCGGATTCCTTCCAGGCGATCCCCGTGCTGTCAGTCTCCGTGCTGTCAGTCTCCGTGCTGTCAGTCATGACCTTCATTCTGCCGACCGTTACCGGAAATTCTCCGGCGGGGACCGAGAGGCCGGCGGCCGGGGCGGAGTCGTACTGGGTGACATCGGCTCTTACCGAGGAGCCGTGCGGCCAAGGAGGACAAGATGGCAAGCCCAGTGGTTCATTTCGAGATCAGGTCCGCGGACCCGGACGCCAGCAGGACGTTCTACGGCCAGCTGTTCGGCTGGACCTTCCCGGACGGGGGCATACCTGGTTACAGCTACGTCGAGACCGGCACCGAAGGGGCGATCCCCGGCGGGATCGGCCCGCTGCAGGACGGCGCGCCGCTGGTTACGTTCTTCGTCGGGGTCGCCGACGTGGCTGGCACGCTGGAGGCGGCGGTGGCGGCCGGCGGCCGGGTCGTGCAGCCCGCCACGCAGGTCCCCGGCGTGACCTTCGGCCTGCTCGCCGACCCGCAGGGCCAGGTCGTCGGGGTCGCCTGCCCGGCAGGCTGAGAAAGAGAATCAGACGCAACGTACCGGCGCCGCCTGGCCCAGCCCGGGCCAGGCCAGCCCAGGCCGACAGGAGGGGGACGCAGATGCTGGGGTCACCCGGGGAGGCTGAGCTGCTGAGCCAGGCGGCGGCCGGCGACCAGACGGCCTTCGCCATGCTGGTCGAGCCGCACCAGCGGGCCATGTTCCGGCACTGCTACCGGATGCTCGGCTCCGGGACGGACGCCGAGGACGCCACTCAGGACGCGCTGGTGCGGGCCTGGCGCGGGCTGCCGGGCTTTGACGGGGCCGGGGCGTTCGGCGGCTGGCTGCACCGCATTGCCACCAACGTCTGCCTGGACCGTCTGCGCGGCCAGCAGCGGCGGCTCGACCCGGTGGCCGAGGTGCCGCCGGCCTGGCCCGGACGCGGCGCTGGTCAGCGGCGGCCCGGGACGCCTTTTCGTCGAGCCGGTCAGCGACCTGGAGCTGGCCGGCCTGGCCGACCCCCAGCAGCAGGTGGTCCGGCGGGAGGAGATCAGCCTCGCGTTCGTGGCCGCGCTGCAGCGGCTGGCGCCGCGCCAGCGGGCCGCGCTGCTGCTGCACGACGTGCTCGGGTTCGCGCACGCTGAGGTGGCCCAGGTGCTCCAGGTCAGCCCGGGCGCGGTGAACAGCCTGCTCTCCCGGGCCCGGCAGACGGTCCGGAGCAAGCCGTGGGCACCGCCCGCGGACCCGGCCAGCCCGGCGGTCAGGGAACTGCTCGATCGCTACCTGCGGGCCTGGCAGCTGGCCGACATCACCGGGTTCGTCCAGGTCGTGGCCGACGACGTCCGCCTGTCGATGCCGCCGCTGCTGACCTGGTTCGACGGCCGGGACGCGGTCGCCGCCTTCGTCGAGGCGGAGATCTTCGCCCGGGCCCGGCCGCACGGCGTGCCGATGCGGGCGGGCTGGTGCAACGGCCAGCCCGCATTTGCCACCTACGAGCCCGACGGGCAGGGCCGGCTGACCGCCAGCGGCCTCCAGATCCTCGAGCTCGACGGCCGGGGCGGCCGGCCGCGGGTCACCGCGATCGTCTCGTTCCGCGACCCGGCCCTGGCGGCGCGCTGCGGCCTGCCGGCCTCGCTCGGCTGAACGACCCGGGTAGCCGCCCGGCGCCGGTTGCGGCCAGGCAGGCTGACCTGGGCGGGAAATGGCAGGAAAGGTAAGCAGACGGCTATCCGGGCGGCGGGTTTGCTGACATAGTGTGCGCCAGGATCGTCATTTCGCCGGGGCGGGGGGCTGAACTTGCTGTCTCTGGCTTGCGTAGGACCCGGGCATGAGACTTAACACGCCGCTGATCACGCTGCTGGCCGGCGCGGCCCTCGGCGTGGGGCTGCTGATCGCCAGCACGATGGCCACGCCCCCGGCGAAGTCGCCGTACGCGGCGGCGGCCACGCCGGGCGCCACGGCGGGCACGGGCGGGGGCACGGCCACGAACGCGGGCGCAACTCGTCGCCGTCGCCGGCGCCGTCCAGCCCGGCTGCGCCGCACGTCCCCGGCCGGGCCGATTTCACCGGCCCGGTCATCGGCAGCGGCGCGACGGTGGCGGTCTCGGTCCGCGGCGGCAAGGCGATCGGCTTCGTGTGCACCACGTCGGGCACCGCGACCTGGCTCAGCGGCGCCGCGGGAGCCGGCCTGTTCCAGCTGTCCGGCCCGGGCCGGGCCCGGCTCACCGGCTCCTACCTGGACCACCGGGCCACCGGCCGCGCCCTGGCCCACGGCGTCCAGTACAGGTTCGCCATCCCCCGGGTGCACCAGGCCGGCCTGCACGCGGCCATCGCCGGCCGCACCGCGGCGGCCTGCCAGCCCCCCGCCGCTCCCGTCGGTAACGGTCGGCGGGGGCGGCGGCGGTGGGGGCGGCGACAACGGCGGCGGCGGCCACCACCACGGCGGCGGCTGAACCACGGCGCAAACGGCGCGGCTGAACCGCCGCGGCTCAGCGAGCGACTAACACAGAGAGCCTGACATGGGGAGACGACCATGACCGCACAACCGGGCGCGGAGGCGCCGCTGCCATCCCAGAGCGCCGGCTCGGGCGCGGCCAGGCTGGTGATCCCCAGCCTGATCGGCGCGCTGGTCGCGCTGACCCTGGGCGTCTACGGGCACCTGCATAACCCGACCGGGATCGCGGTCAACGTCGCGGGCTTCTCCGGCCCCCTCACGGCGAAGACCTGGCTGGCCACCGGCGCGATGGTCGCCGCTGTCATTCAGGTGATCTCGGCCCTGATCATGTACGGCAAGATCAAGATCCAGGCGCCGTCGTGGATCGGCGGCCTGCACCGGTGGTCGGGCCGGATCGCGTTCCTGCTCGCCGTGCCGGTCGCGGTGCACTGCCTGTACGCGCTGGGCTACCAGACCTACAGCACCCGGGTGCTGATCCACTCACTGCTCGGCTGCCTGTTCTTCGGCATCTTCACAGTGAAAATGCTGGTCCTCCCCAAGAAGGACATGCCAGGCTGGCTGCTGCCCACTCTGGGCGGGCTGGCCTTCGCCGCGCTGACGGGAATCTGGCTCAGCTCCGCGTACTGGTACTTCTCCACCTTCGGTATCCACCGCTGAGGAGCTTCCCCATGACCGAGCCCAGCGTGCCCGCAGAGCACGCCGCCACCCGCCGGGCCATGCTCGGCTGCGCCGGCGCGGCCTGTGCGGGCCATCCTGGCCGGGTGCACCACCTATAACTCCAACACCAGCAGCAACCCGGCGCCGAGCAGCGCACCGCCGGCCTGCAACGGCGGCGGGCGGAGGCGGCGGCGGGAACGGAGGCGGCGGCGGGAACGGCGGCGGAAGCGGCGGAGGAGCCGCGCTGACCACGACGGCGAAGGTCCCGGTGGGCGGCGGCACCGTGCTGACCGACCAGAAGATCGTGGTCACCCAGCCCAAGGCGGGCACGTTCGCCGCGTTCACCGCGGTGTGCACGCACCTGGGCTGCCTCGTCGACAGCGTGTCCGGCGGCACGATCAACTGCCCGTGCCACGGCAGCAAGTTCAGCATCACCAACGGCTCGGTGGTCAACGGCCCGGCCACGTCCCCGCTGGCCGCGGTCAGCATCAAGGTCAAGGGCAGCAACATCGTCCGCGCCTGACCCAGCCGTCCCGGCCCGAAGCGATCGATGTTACATCGCTTACTAGTAGATAAGCGATGTCACATCGATCGCTTTCGCGGGCCGCGGCGCCTGACCGGTGAGTCGCGTGGCTTCGTCTCGTCTGAACTCGTGAGGAACCGACGAGGCGAGGTGACGTATGAGCAGGTTTGTGCTGATTCCCGGAGCGGGCGGGGCGGGCTGGTACTGGCACCGGGTGGTCCCGCTGCTGGAGGCGGCCGGGCACCAGGCGGTCGCGCTTGACCTGCCCGCCGACGACGAGACCGCGGGCCTGCCCGAGTACGCCGATCTCGCCGCGGCCGCGGCCCGCCAGGACGGCGGGGCCGACGGGCCGGCGGCACCGTGCTGGTGGCCCAGTCGCTGGGCGGCTTCACCGCGCCGCTGGTCTGCGACCGGGTCCCGGTGGACCTGCTGGTCCTGCTCAACGCGATGATCCCGGAGCCCGGTGAGACCGCGGGCGCCTGGGGGGACAACACGGGCGCGAATGCGGCCCGGGACGCCGCGGCGGCCGCGGGCGGCTACCCGCCCGGGTACGACCTGGAGACGTATTTCCTGCATGACGTGCCGCCGGAGATCGCCGCCGCGGGCGAGCCGTACCAGAAGCCCGAGGCGGAGATCGCGTTCAGCCAGCCGTGCGACATCAAGGAGTGGCCGGGCGTGCCGACCCGGGTGGTGGCCGGGCGCGACGACCGGTTCTTCCCGGCGGCGTTCCAGCGCCGGGTGGCCCGCGACCGGCTGGGCCTGGAGACCGACGAGGTGCCCGGCGGGCACCTGGCCGCGCTGTCCTACCCGGCCGAGCTGGCGGACCGGCTGCTCGCGTACCTGGCCTGATCAGGCCCGCCGCCGGCGGCGGCCGGGAGGCCGGGCCGCTGTCCTGCAGTTATCCCACCGCAGGCGGCCCGGCGCGGTCCAGCCTGCTGCCATCCGCCCCCTGCCACCGGCCAGCACCCCCTGGGCCGGGGCGGCTGGCCGGCGATACCGTCCGGTCATGGACCTTGATCCCGCCACCGCGACCGCCGGCCAGCTCGCCCGGGCCATCTCCGAGCGCGAGCTGTCCAGCCGGGAACTGCTCGATCACCTGCTGGACCGGGCCGGGAAGATCAACCCGCAGCTCAACGCGATCGTCGCCTGGGACACCGAGCGGGCCCGCGCCGCGGCGGACGCGGCCGACCAGGCCACCATGCGCGGCGAGATCGCCTGCCCGCTGCACGGGCTGCCGATGACGGTCAAGGACCTGTTCGAGACCGAGGGCCTGGTCACCACGGCGGGCGCGACCGAGCTGGCCGGGCACGTGCCGTCGGCTGACGCGATCCCGGTGTCCCGGCTGAAGGCCGCGGGCGCGATCGTGTTCGGCAAGTCCAACACCCCGCGGTACGGCTCCGACCTGCAGACCGACAACCAGGTCTACGGCCGGACGAACAACCCGTGGGACCCGGCGCGGACGGCGGGCGGGTCGTCCGGCGGCGCGGCCGCCGCGGTGGCCGCCGGGCTGACCCCGCTCGAGCTGGGCAGCGACATCGGCGGCTCGATCCGCAACCCGTCGCACTACAACGGCGTGTACGGGCTCAAGCCGTCGTGGGGCATCGTGCCCAGCCGCGGGCACATCCCCGGCCCGCCCGGCAGCCTGACCGAGGCGGACGTCGGCGTGACCGGCCCGATCGCGCGCTGCGTGGCCGACCTGCGGACGGTGCTCGGCCTGGTGTCGGGCCCGCGGCCGCAGGACGCGGCGGGCTGGCGGCTCGAGCTCGACGCCGGTCCTGACCGGGACGGCGTCGCCGGGCTCCGGGTGGCGACCGTGTTCGGCGCGGGCGAGGGCGTGCTGCCGCTGGCCGGCGACGTCCGCGCGCTTCTCGACGGGTTCGCGGCCCGGCTGGCCGGCGCCGGCGCCCAGGTCAGCGAGGTGCCGCTGCCGGTCCCGCTGGCCGACGGCTTCGGGCTGTGGCGCGATCTGGTGATGCCCATCATCGGCCTGGGGCTGCCGGAGCCGATGTACGCGGAGTTCGCCCGGCTGGAGGACGTGCCGGGTGACAACCTCGGCCTGGTCAACAGCAGGGCCATGGCCAGCCGGTACCGCACCTGGATGGGCGCGGTCGAGCGGCGCGAGCAGCAGCGTGAGGTGTGGTCGCGGTTCTTCGGCGGCTGGGACGTTCTGCTCGCGCCGGTCATGCCGACCACGGCGTACCCGCACGACACCGAGCGGCCGATGCCGGAGCGGCTGGTCGACATCGACGGCGTGGCCGTGCCCAACTTCTCGATGATCGCCTGGTGCGGGGCGATCGGCTCGGTGCTGCTGCCGGTGGTCACGGTGCCGGCGGGGGTCACCGCGGACGGTCTGCCGGCCGGCGTCCAGATCGTCGGCCCGTTCCTGTCCGACCTGCGGCTGCTGCGGCTCGCCGAGCTCATCGACGCCGCGGCCGGGCCAGGATTTACTCCCCCGCCGCCCCTGGCTCCTTGATCTTTAACCGGCCGGCCCGTCAGAATGGGCGCCAGATTTGTCCCAGAGACTCCGTCCCAGAGACAGGGGACCGGTATGGCGATTAGGTCGGCGGCCGACCCGGCGGACATGCTGGGCCAGGTGGGCAAGCACTGGGGCTGGGCGCTGGCGTTCGGCCTCGTCACCCTGGCGGCCGGGATCGCAACCCTGGTCTGGCCGGGCAAAACCCTGATTGTCATCGCGGTCGTGTTCGGCTTCCAGCTGGTCGTCACCGGCATCTTCCGGTTCGTCTCCGCGTTCGCGTTCGACATGTCCGGCGGCTCCCGGGTGCTGATGGCCCTGCTCGGCGCGTTCTCCCTGATCATCGGCCTGTACGCGCTCCGGCACGTGCTGATCAGCGTGCTCGCGCTGGCCGTGCTGCTGGGCATCTACTGGGTGATCAACGGGGTGTTCGAGGTGTTCACCGCGCTGTCCCACAAGGAGATGGACGCCCGCGGCTGGACCATTCTGATGGGCTGCCTGAGCGTGGCTGCCGGGCTGATCATTCTGCTGTATCCCGGCATCTCGCTGCTGGTGCTGGCCACGATCGTCGCCGTGTGGCTGCTGATCTTCGGCGTCGGCGAGATCTTCCTGGCCTTCCAGCTGCGCCTGGCTGCGCCATCGCTAGCTCACGTGCCGGATCATCGCCGGGCTGGCCGCGGCCCGCTCCAGGAACGCGGTGATCCGGCGAGCCTCGGCGTCGCCGGCCAGGCTGGGGGCGAACGTGTCAAGTGACCGCCCGGTTCCCCAGCCGCGCAGGACCTCGTCCAGCTCGGCCTGGGCCGCGGGTGTCGGTGGGCGGGCCGACGTGCCGTACAGCACCAGGCCGGAGACCGGGTGCCCGGCCGCGAACCGGATGGCCAGAGGGCCGCCCTCACTGAAGCCGAGGACGACCGGCGCGGCCGCCCCGCAGGCGGCAGCCACCGCGGCCAGATCCTCAACCCGCTCGGCGGCCGTCGGTGTAGCGCCGGTCGGGTCGGAAAGCCCGGTGCCGAGCTTGTCGTAGCGGATCAGCCGCGCGTGCCGGGACAGCCCGCGCACGAACCGGCGGTAGCCAGTCAGCTGCCACTGGAGCTCGAGATGCGAGTGCATGCCGGGGACCAGCAGCAGGTCAGGCGGCCCGGTGCCGGTCACCTGGTAGGCCAGCGCGCCGCGCGGCCCAGGTGCGTACCGGGTCGCCGGAGTCGCCGTCACCGGCTCATTATCCGCTGGAATACCCGAACTCGGGGACGCCCGGGCGGTGCCCAGGACTGCAGTCTCGGGCCATGGACACCATCACTATTCCCCGGCGGCGGCGCCCCCGGCGGGCCCGCACCACATGGGCCCGCACCGCGGTAGCCGGCGCCGCTCTGCTGGCCGGCTACCCCACCAGGACCTGCGGGATCCACCGGTGACCCGGGAGGCGGAGGTCTATGACGTGGTCATCGCCGGCGGCCGCATCGCGGGCGCCGCGACCGCGCTGCTGCTGGCCCGGGCCGGGCTGCGGGTGCTGGTGGCGGAGCGGGCCGCGGAGGGAACCGACACCGTCAGCGGCCACCTGATCAAGCCGGACGGCCTGGCCCGGCTGAGCGCCTGGGGCGTGCTGCCCGGGCTGCTGGCCACCGGGTGCCCGCCGATCACCGGGGCGGAGCTGGTCGTGGACGGCCGACCACTGCCCGGTATCCGCTGGCCGGAGGGCCTGCCAGCGCCGCTCGCGCCGCGCCGGCACGTGCTGGACCGGCTGCTCCAGCAGCACGCCCGGCGGGCCGGCGCCACCGTTCGCTGCGCGACTAGTTTCCGTTCCCGGGACGGCCACGTCATCACACTGAGCGACCGCACGGTGCGGGCGCGCCTGCTGATCGGGGCCGACGGCCGCCACTCCGCGGTCGCGCGGGCCGTCGGTGCCGCGTACCTGGACAAACGACCCGGGCGGTCCAGCGCCTGGTACGCCTACTGGGACGGGTCGCCGCTGCGCGGGCTGCGGGTTGAGCTGGGACGCGGGATATTCGCGGGGGCGTTCCCGACCCACGACCAGAAGGTGCTGGCCTTCGTCCAGCTGCCCGTCGCCGGGTGGCGGCCAGGGCAGGGTCACCGGCAGCTCCGCGACGGCCTGCGGGCCTGCCGCACGGTCGGCGACGCGCTCGGTCCAGCCCGGCTGGCCAGCCCCGTTGTCGGTGCCCGTGACCTGCCCGTCTACTTCCGGCAGGCGGCCGGCGCCGACTGGGCCCTGGTCGGCGACGCGGCGCATCACAAGGACCCGCTCGCGGCCCGGGGTATCGCCGACGCGCTGCTCGGCGCCGAGCTGCTGGCCGGCTACGTGCTCCAGGGCTGGGCCGGCGATCTGCCCGGCGCGCTCAGCGCGTATTCCGGCGAAGTGCGCCGCCTGCTCCAGCCCACCGCCGATCTCAACGACCGGCTGGCCCGGCTCGACCTGACCGGCGACGGGCTGCGATCCGGCTGGCAGGCACTGCACGCCGCCGAGATCGAGCTGGTCAGCAGCCCGGCGCCGCGGCCGGCTCACCGCTGGCCCGTGCGCCTGCGCTAACCGCCGCCGGGCCCGCTGCCAGGCTGGCCGGCCTGCGCGCGGAGCTGACCCGGAAGACCCCAGGTTGCTGGGGTTACCCGGGGCTGGCGGCCGCCGAAGGATGGCGGCATGACAGCTACCGAGCAGAACAAGGAAATCGTCCGCGACTACATCGACCGGCTCTTCACCAAGGGCGACCTGACCGCGGTCGACGACTACCTCGCCGAGGACTACGTCGACCACGATCCCCCGTTCGGCACCCCGGGCGGCCGCGAGGGCATGCGCGGGGCGGCCGCCATGTTCCGGGAGGCGTTCCCCGACTGGCACACCGAGATCGGGCACCTGATCGCCGAGGGCGACCTGGTGTGCGAGCAGTTCACCGCCAGCGGCGTTCAGCGCGGCGCGGTGATGGGCGTGCCGCCCACCGGCAAGACCGTCACGCTGCCCGGCATCCAGATCTTCCGGATCTCCGGCGGCAAGATCGCCGAGCGCTGGGGGCAGCTCGACGAGCTGGGCCTGCTGCGCCAGCTCGGCCTGGTCAGCGGCCCGTGACCGGCCTACCGTGAGGTTCATGGGGGCGGGGACCGCGCCCGGGGCTGGCCGAGCGGCGGGTCGCCGATCTCGTGCGGCGCTGCTACGCGGGGCTGGGCGCGGACCAGCTGCAGCACGAGGTGCTGGCCCGGCTGCGCCGGATCGTGCCGGTGGACGCCGCGTTCTTCGCCACCGTGGACCCGGTGACGCTGCTGTTCACCGGCGCGGTGGCGGATGACCCGCTGGGCGCGGCCACCCCACTGTTCCTGGACAACGAGTTCGGCCAGGCGGACGTGAACAAGTTCGCCGCACTGGCTGCGCCGCCCGGCCGGGGCCGGCGCCCGGATCACCTCGCTGGACCGGGCCACCCGGGGCGACCGGGCGGCCAGCCACCGCTACCGGGAGATCATGGCGCCGCTGGGCCTGGGCGACGAGGTGCGCGCCGCGCTGGTCGCCGGGCAGCACTGCTGGGGCGTCCTGTGCCTGCACCGGGAGGACTCCCCAGCCGGGTTCACCGGCCAGGAGATCCGGGTCGTGCAGCAGATCGCGCCGCACGTCGCGGAGGGACTGCGCCGGGCGGTGGCCGCCGGCCGGGCCGGGGCTGGCGGCGAGGGCACCGGCGGCGAGCCGGCCACGCCGGGGATCATCGTCCTGGATGCGGACCTGGCCGCGGTGTCGGTCAGCGCCGAGGCCAGCTACTGGGTGGCCGAGCTGGCCCACCTGCCCGGGAGCCGGCTGGGCGAGCTGCCCGTGCCGGTGTACGCGGCCGCGGCCCGGCTGGCCCGGGCCGAGCAGCAGCCCGACCCGGCGCTCCTGCCGACGGTGCGGGTCCGCACCCAGGGCGGCCGCTGGCTGGCGGTGCACGCCACCCGGCTGACCGGGCCGGCCGGGCCGCAGACCGGGGTGGTACTGGAGCCGGCCGCACCGGCCCAGCTCAGCTCGCTGTTCCTGAGCGCCTACGGGCTCACCCCGGCGCAGGTCCGGGTGGCCGGGCTGGTCCTGCAGGGATACTCGACCCGGCAGATCACCGGCCAGCTGCACATCTCCGCGAACACCGTGCAGGAGCACCTGACCGCGGTGTTCGACAAGGTTGGCGTGCGCAGCCGCCGCGAGCTCGCGGCCACCCTGCTCAGCGGCCAGCCCCGGCCTTAGCCGGCACTGACCCCGTCGACGGGAGCCGGGCGCGGCACCGCAGCCCCGTCCGCGCTAGCCGCGCCGTTCGGGCTGGCCGCGGGCTGCCATAAAGCCAGCTGGGCGTCGATGAGCCGCGTCAGCCGCTCCTCGTCGAACCGGTCCGGGTACAGCAGCGCGTGCACGGACAGGCCGTCGATCAGCCCGCCGAGCAGGTCGGCGATCACCTCGGGATCGCCCGGCGCCAGCTCGCCGCGCTCCTGCGCGGACACGATGAGCGCGATCAGCATCCGCTGCCAGTGCGCGGCCTCGCGCCGCTGCACCTGGCGCAGCCCGTCGTTGACCAGCGCCCGGCTCCAGAAGCTCATCTCCAGGATGGTCTCCCTGGCCTGCTGCCGCCCCAGCGGGACCGTGTCGAGGCAGAAGGCGCGGAGCGCCGCAAGGCCCTCCTTGGGCTCGAGCAGGTCGCTCATCCGCCGCTTGATCGTGGCGTGCGACATGTGCAGCGCCTCGAGCAGGATGTCGTCCTTGCGCTCGAAGTAGTGCGCCAGCACGCCGGTGGAGTAACCCGCCTCGCGGGCGATCTCCCGGGTGGTCGCCCCGTCGATGCCGCTATCCGCGATAACGTTCCAGGCCGCCTGCGCGAGCTCGCGCCGGCGCTGGTCGTGGTCAACGATCTTGGGCATACCCGCTCCCGGACATAACGGTTCTGGCACGGAAAGGCGTGAGAAGGCCGCTACCTTGTCTTATATCGGACGTCCGTCTATAGTAACCAACCTCACTCCTGCCCCGCTGGAGGCTTTGGTTCGCCTCCGCATCAGCCCTGCTGGAGGCCAGGTTTTGGCTACTGAGGCACGCACCGGCGCCCCCCTTCCGGCCCGCGGCACCGCTGAGCGTGCCCAGCTGATCAGCCTGCTGACGGCGAAGGCCAAGCTGGTCCGGCGGGAGACCGTCCGGCTGACCAGGATCGCCGGCGCGGGGCACTACACCGGCACATTCTCCGCCGCCGAGCTGTTCGCCGCGCTGTACTACGCGCAGCTGCGCTACCGGCCCGGGCAGCCGGACTGGCCGGACCGGGACCGGTTCGTGCTGAGCAAGGGGCACGCCGCGATCGGCCTGTACCCGGTGCTCGCCGACGTCGGCTTCTTCGACCCGGCGCTGCTGGACAACTACACCCGGCTGCACAGCCGGTTCGGCGACCACCCGGACATGCGCAAGATCCCGGGCATCGACTTCAGCTCCGGGTCGCTGGGCCACGGGCTGTCCACCACGCTGGGCATGACCCTGGCCGCCCGGGTGCAGGGCCGCCCCTACCGCAGCTACGTGATCCTCGGCGACGGCGAGCTGTGCGAGGGCCAGGTGTGGGAGGCCGCGATGGCGGCCGGCCACTACCGGGCCGGCTCGCTGGTCGCGATCGTGGACCGCAACCAGCTGTCCATCGACGGCCCGACCGAGTCGATCATGGGCGTGGAGCCGCTGGACGAGAAGTTCCGCGCGTTCCGCTGGCAGGTGCAGCGCATCGACGGGCACGACTTCGACGCGATCCTGGACGCGTTCGCCGGCCTGCACACCGATCCGCACGGCCCGCCGCAGATGATCATCGCCGACACGGTCAAGGGCCGCGGCGTGCAGCGGATGGAGCTGGACACCAACTGGCACGTGGGCAACCTGGTCGGCGCGGACTACGACGACGTGCTGGCCGAGATCGAGGCGGGCCTGCAGCCGGTCACCGCCGGGCGGGACGGGCAGGCGGGCGGCGGCAATGACTGACGACACCAGGGCAGCCGCGGCGGCCACCGGCACCGCGGCCGGGCAGCAGATCAGCGACACCTTCACGGGCAGCGCGGGCGCGTCCCAGGCGCTCAAGCCGAAGGGCCCGCAGACCCGCAGGGCACGAAGGGCACGGTCAAGGGCATCCAGGCCGCGGCGATCCCGGCCTTCGTGGCCGGCCAGGAGCTCGCCGACCTCGGCGAGACCGACCCGCGGATCGTGGTGCTCACCGCCGACCTGGCCGGGGCGGGCCGGACCGCCGACTTCCGGGACCGGCACCCGGACCGGTTCTTCAACATGGGGGTGGCCGAGCAGAACATGATCTCGGTCGCCGCCGGGATGGCCGCGTCCGGGCTGCGGCCCTACCTGAGCACGTTCGCGGCCTACGTGGCGCTGCTCGGCTGCGAGCAGATCCGCACCGACCTGGCCTACCCGGGCCTGCCGGTGCGGATCCTGGCTCACCACTCGGGCATGAGCCTGGGCTACTACGGCACCAGCCACCACTCGCTGGAGGACCTGTCCGCGATGCGGGCCATCGCGGACCTGACCGTGGTCTGCGCCGCCGACGCGAACCAGCTCCGCGCGATCCTGCGGGCCTCGCTGGACCTGGCCGGGCCGCTGTACATCCGGCTGGGCCGCGGCCGGGACCCCGAGGTGTACCCGGAGGTGCCCGCCGGCTTCGCGTTCGGCCGCGCCGTCCGGCTCACCGAGGGCCGCGACCTGACCCTGATCACCACCGGCTCGCAGGTGCGGCCCTGCCTGGACGCGGCCGCGCTGCTGGCGGAGCAGGACGGCCTGGCGGTCCGGGTGGTGGACATGCACACGATCAGCCCCATCAACGCGGACGAGGCGATCGCCGCGGCCAGCGAGACCGCCGCGGTGATGACCGTGGAGGAGCACAACGTGACCGGCGGCCTGGGCTCGGCGGTGGCCGAGGTCCTGCTCGAGGCCGGCGCCGCGGTCCCGTTCCGCCGCCACGGGGTCCCGGACGAGCACGTCGTGCTCGGCCCGCCCGCCGCGCTGTACGCCCACTACGAGCTCGACGCGGCCGGGATCGCCGGCCGGGCCCGCCGGTTCCTAGCGCCCTGAGGGGGTCCCCCGAGTGACCGAACTTGCCAGCCGCGAGCGGACCAGGACCGCGGATAACGCGCTCCGCGCGCGGGCCGCCCGGGTCATCCCGAACGGGATGTACGGGCACCTCTCGGCCAGGTTGCTGCCCGCCGAGTACCCGCAGTTCTACGACCGCGGGCGCGGTGCGCGGGTCTGGGACGTGGACGGCAACGAGTACGTCGACCTCATGTGCAGCTTCGGACCCATGATTATGGGATACGCGCATGCTGGCGTGGAGCAGGCCGCGGCCGCGCAGCGGGAGCGCGGTGACACATTGTCCGGGCCCGGCGGGGTCATGGTCGAGCTGGCCGAGCTGCTCACCAGCCGGGTGGATCACGCCGACTGGGCCATGTTCGCCAAGAACGGGACCGACGCCACCAGCCTGTGCCTGGCGGTGGCCCGCGCGGCAACCGGGCGGGACGCGGTGGTCATGGCCCGCGGGGCCTACCACGGCTGGGCGGCGTGGAGCAACCTCCGGCCCATCGGCATGCCGGCCCAGGACCGGGCGAACGTCTACTCCTACACCTACAACGACCTGGCCAGCGTGCAGCGGGCGGTGGACGAGGCCGGGGCGGGCAACGTCGCCGCGGTGTTCGTCTCGCCGTTCCGCCACGACGCCGGCCACGACCAGGAGATGGTGGACCCGGAGTTCGCCCGCGGGCTGCGTGCGCTGTGCGACTCGGCCGGGGCCGCCCTGGTCATGGACGAGGTGCGGGCCGGGTTCCGGCTGCATCACGGTGGCAGCTGGGAGCCGCTGGGGGTGCGCCCGGACCTGAGCGCGTGGAGCAAGGCGATCGCCAACGGCCACCCGATCGGCGCGGCGCTGGGAAGTGAGGCGTTCCGCACGGCCGCCGGGCAGATCTTCGCCACCGGGTCGTTCTGGTATCAGGCCGTGCCGATGGCCGCGGCCGTGGCGACCGTCACCGCGCTGCGGGATTCCGATGCGATCGCCGCCATGGAGAAGGCCGGCCGGCAGCTGCGCGACGGGATCGCCAGGCAGTCCGCCGAGCACCAGGTCGCCGTGCTGCAGACCGGGCCGGTGCAGATGCCCAACCTCAGCTTCCCCGGCGACGAGAACTTCGCCAGGGCCTCGCTGTTCTGCGGGACCGCGGCCGCGCACGGCGCGCTGCTGCACCCGCGGCACAACTGGTTCCTGTCGGCCGCGCATACCAGCGACGACATCGACCAGGCCCTGGCCGCCACCGACGAGGCGTTCCGCGCTGTGCGCGCGCAGTTTGGCCCTGACAAGAGCAAGGACGGGACACGATGAGCAAGCAACCACATAACCGCACCCGCTGGCTCGGCACGCCCCGCACCCGGGCCGTTGCCGCGCTGGCGGCCATTGCCCTGATCACCGCGGCCTGCGGCGGGTCCAACGCCCCGGTCAGCAACAGCGGCGGCGGGGCGCCGTCGGCGTCGTCCTCGGGCGACAGCCAGACCCTGGTCATCGCCCGCAACATGGACCTGACCTCGACCGACCCGTCGAACGCGATCTGCGACACCTGCCAGTTCGTGTTCAGCGCGACCTACGAGACCCTGGTCGGGCTGTCCGACGACAACCACACGCTGATCCCGCGGCTGGCCACCTCGTGGTCCGGCAGCAAGAACGACAGCGTGTGGACGTTCAAGCTGGACCCGTCCGCGAAGTTCGCCGACGGCAGCCCGGTGACCTCCGCGGACGTGAAGTTCTCGCTGCTGCGCCTGAAGTACCTGAAGGGCAACGCGTCCTACCTGGTCAACACGGTGGACAAGATCGCCACGCCGGATCCGGAGACCGTGGTGATCACGCTGCACGCGCCGAACTCGGAGTTCCCGAACGCGGTCAACGCGTCCTACACCGGCATCATCAACAGCAAGCTGGCCAAGCAGCAGGGCGCCGTGGACACGCCGGACGCCCCCAAGACCGACAAGGCCGACAAGTGGTTCCAGTCGCACTCGGCCGGCAGCGGCCCGTACGAGCTGCAGAGCTTCACCTCCGGTTCGCAGGTGACGCTGGTCGCTAACCCGAACTACTGGGGCACCGCGCCGCACTTCACGCGGGTCATCGTCAAGCAGGCGGACACCGCCGCCGGCCAGGCGCAGATGCTGCAGGACGGCGAGGCCGACATCGCCATGCAGATCGACCCGGTGACGGCCAAGAGCCTGGTGGGTCAGCCCGGCATCACCGTGAAGACCATCCCGTCCTTCAACTTCTTCTGGATCGGGATGAGCCAGAACATCAAGAACCTGACCCAGGCGCCGCTGAACGCCGACATCCGGCACGCGATCGTGGACGCGATCGACTACCAGGGGCTGCTGAACACGATGGTGTCCGGGGAAGGCAAGCTGGTCGCCGCGCCGATCCCGAACGGCTACCCGGGCTCGGCCGGCCTGCCGCTGCCCAAGCGGAACGTGGCCGAGGCCAAGCAGCTGCTGGCCAAGGCCGGGCACCCGAACGGGTTCAAGCTGACGCTGGCCTACCCGACGATCAACGCCTACGGCGTTGACCTCGGCCAGCTGGCCCAGCTGCTGCAGACCCAGCTCAAGGACGCGGGCATCGACCTGACCCTGCGGCCGGCCACGTTCTCGGTCAACATCAACGACCTGAGCTCGTGGAAGCTGCCGATGGAGCTGCTGTACTGGGCGCCGGACTACTACGGCACCGCGCAGTACTTCAACTACTTCGGCCTGATCCCGGGCAGCTCCTGGTCCCAGCTGTCGGCCCCCTCGCCGACCGCGAAGCCGGTCATCAACCAGACCGAGACCAGCATGTTCAACAAGGCACTGGCCAGCTCGGCGCAGTCCGAGCGGGACCAGTTCTTCAACCAGGCCGGCCAGCAGATGATCAAGGACGCGGTGACCGTGCCGCTGTTCAGCCCGGACCTGGTGCTCGCCTACAAGACCGGCATCACGGGCCTCACCTACAGCGCCTGCTGCAACATCAAGCTCTGGCAGCTGTCGCGTTAGTCGCCCGGATCCGCTGGCCGGCCGCTGATCCCGCGGCCGGCCAGCGGCCGGGATAGCCAGGAAAGCAGTGCCAATCAGGAAAGCAGTGCTGATCAAGAAAGCAGTGGCATGACTGACACACCGGCGCGGCGCCTGAAGGTGCTGGTCGTGACCGGCGGCCATCCCTTCGAGATGGAGCCGTTCCTGGACGTTTTCCGGGCCAACCAGGAGATCGATTTCACCCACGTGGAGCCGCCGGAGGCCAGGGACCTGTTCCGGGCCGAGCAGGCCGGCGCGTGGGACGCCATCGTCTGCTACGACATGCAGGGCATCGGGTTCCGCAAGCCGCAGCCGCCGGTGCTCGAGGACCCGCCGCCGGACTACGCCCAGGGCCTGGTCGGCATGCTCAACCGCGGCCAGGGCATCGTGTTCCTGCACCACGCGATGTCGGCCTGGCCCCGGTGGCCGCTGTGGGCCGAGATCGTCGGCGGCCGGTGGCACTACGTGCCCGGCGACCTGGACGGGCAGCACTGGCCGGCGTCCGGGTACACAGACCCGGAGACGCCGCACCACATCACGGCCATCGACCCGGATCACCCGATCTGCGCCGGGGTGCAGGACGGCTTCGACATCGTCGACGAGCTGTACCTGAACCCGGTCTTCGAGGACCGGGTCGTGCCGCTGCTGCGGACCAGTTACCCGATGACGCCGGACCACTTCTTCTCCGGTGAGCTGGCTATCCTGGGCCGGATGTGGGACCGGGAAGGGTGGAGCCACCCCCGCGGCAGCGGCCTGGTCGGCTGGGTCAAGACCGCCGGCTCCAGCCCGGTCGCCTACCTGCAGCCCGGCCACGGCCCCACGGCCTACGCCAACGAGGCGTTCCGCACCGTGCTGGCCAACGCCATCCGCTGGGTCGCCTCGGCTGACGCGCACGAGTGGGCCCGCGGCCGACCGACGGTGCTGACCGGATGAGCATGGCCGAGGCAGAGGCCGTCTCGCCGGTGCCGCCGTCGGCTTCCCGGGCGGCCAGGCGGCGGCACCGGCGCGGCAGCGGGATGCTCTGGTACGTGATCCGCCGGGTCGCGGCCATGCCCCTGCTGCTGCTCGGCGTGGTCACGCTCACGTTCCTGATTACCCGGCTGATCCCGGCCAGCCCGCTGACCTCGATCCTGGGCCCGCGGGCGCTGAGCGACCCGGCCGCGGTCGCCGCCGCCAAGGAGCACTGGGGCCTGGACGGGCCGCTCATCGAGCAGTACTGGCGCTACCTGCAGAACCTGCTGCACGGCGACCTCGGGGTGTCGTTCGTCACCAAGAACAACGTGGCCACCGACCTGAACGTGCGGCTGCCCGCCACGCTGGAGCTGATGACGGCGGCGATCATCGTCGCCGCGATCGGCGGCATCGGCATCGGCGTGATCGTCGCGACCCGGCAGAACAAGCCGATCGACCACATCGGCCGGCTGTTCGCGCTGGTCGGCTCGTCCACCCCGGTGTTCTGGTCCGGCCTCGTGCTGCTGCTGTTCTTCTCCACCCGGTGGCACATCTTCCCCGGGCCCGGGCGGCTGGACTCGCGGTCCTTCCCGCCGCCGCACTACACCGGCTTCTTCGTCATCGACTCGCTGCTGGCCGGCAACTTCTCGCTGTGCTGGGAGGCGACCAGGCACCTGATGCTGCCCGCCTTCGTGCTCGGCTGGGGGGTGATGGGCACGGTCTCCCGGATCGTCCGCGCCAGCATGCTGGACGTGCTCAACCAGGACTACATCCGCACCGCGCGGGCCAAGGGTGTCCGGGAGCGGACGGTGCTGCTCAAGCACGCGCTGCGGAACGCGCTGCTGCCCGCGCTGACCATCATCGGCTTCTCGGTCGCCTACCTGATCACCGGCGCGGTGCTGGTCGAGCAGATCTTCTCCTGGCCGGGCATCGGGTCCTACGCGGTCACCGCCGCGGAGTCACTGGACTTCCCCGCGATCATGGGGGTGACGATCGTCGGCGGCGCCGCCTTCCTGATCGCCAGCCTGGTCACCGACCTGGCCTACGCCTTCGCCGACCCGCAGATCAGGCTGTCATGACCGCCCTCGACCTGACGCTCCGCGAGGAGGTCGCCCGGCCGGAGCGGCGCCGGGCCGGCCGCGCCGCGTGGCTGACCGTGCCGGTGATCCTCGGCCTGATCGTGTTCGTCGGCTGGCTGGTGATCGCGCTGACGATCACCCTGTGGTCGCCGTACGACCCGCTGGCCACCACCGGCCTGCCGCTGCTCCCGCCCAGCGCGGAGCACCTGCTGGGCACCGACGCGCTCGGCCGGGACGTGCTGTCCCGGACCCTGTACGGGGTGCGCGCGTCGCTGCCGCTGTGCTTCGCGGTCATCGCCGGAGGGGTCCTGATCGGCAGCCTGTTCGGCGCCGTGGCCGGGTTCTTCGGCGGCTGGGTGGACGCCGTGCTGATGCGGATCACCGACGTGGTGCTGGCCTTCCCGGCCATCCTGCTGGCCATGGTGATGACCGCCGCGCTCGGCCCCGGCCTGTTTCACGCGGGCATCGCGATGGTGCTCGTGTGGTGGCCGATCTACGCCCGGCTGCTGCGCGCGCAGATCCTGTCGGTGAAGGAGCAGGCGCACGTGGAGGCCGCGGTGGCCGCCGGCGCGGGCCGGTGGCGGCAGCTCCGGATCCACATCCTGCCGCTGGCCATCACCCCGACGCTGGTCAACGCGACCATGGACCTCGGCCAGGTGGTGCTGCTCGCCGCGGGCCTGAGCTTCATCGGCCTGGGCGCCAACCCGCCGACCCCGGAGTGGGGGCTGATGATCAACGACGGGACGATCCACTTCTACCAGTGGTGGGTGGCGCTCGGCCCGGGCCTGGCCATCCTCAGCCTCGTGCTGGCCTTCAACTTCATCGGCGACGGGGTGCGGGACCTGCTGGACGTGCGCACGCCGGGACGGTCGGCGTGACCGCCGGGAGGCCGGGCGCCGGCGGGGTCGCCGGCCCGGCCGCGGCGGGCGGGGCACCGCTGCTGGCCATCCGCGACCTGGCCATCGACTTCGGCACGCCGGAGGAGCCGCAGCCGGCCGTCCGCGGTATCGACCTGACCGTGACGCAGGGCAGCACGCTGGGCATCGTCGGGGAGTCCGGGTCCGGCAAGAGCATGAGCATGCTGTCGGTCGTGTCGCTGCTGCCGGACACCGCGCGGGTGTCCGGGTCGGTCCAGCTGGCCGGCCGGGAGGTGCTCGGCCTTGGCCCCCGGGAGCTGCGCAAGATCCGCGGCTCGCAGGTCGGGATGATCTTCCAGGACCCGATGACCTCGCTGAACCCGGTCTTCACCGTCGGGGACCAGGTCGGCGAGGCGATCCGCACGCACGAGCCGGGGATGTCCCGCCGGAAGGCCAGGGCCCGGGCCATCGAGCTGCTCGCCGACGTGTCGATCCCGCGGCCCGCCGAGCGGGCCAGGTCCTACCCGTTCGAGCTGTCCGGCGGCATGCGGCAGCGGGTGATGATCGCCATCGCGATCGCCAACAACCCGGCGCTGCTGATCGCGGACGAGCCGACCACCGCACTGGACGTGACCATCCAGGCGCAGATCCTGGAGCTTCTCAAGCGGCTGGTCGACGAGCGGAACGTCGGGCTGATCGTGATCAGCCACGACCTGGGCGTTGTGGCCGGCGTCGTGGACCGGGTCGCGGTGATGTACGGGGGCCGGATCGTGGAGGACGCCCCGGTCGACGAGCTGTTCGCCGCACCGCGGCACCCCTACACCCGCGCGCTGCTCGGCTGCACGCCGCGGCTGGACCGGCCGAACGCCGCGCTGACCCCGATCCCCGGCACGCCGCCGGTGCTGTCCGCGCTGCACGGCGGCTGCTCGTTCCGGGCCCGGTGCGGCTACCGGCAGCCGCGCTGCGAGCACGAGGACCCGGCGCTCGTTTCGGCCGGCCGCAGCCAGGCCGCCTGCCTGTTCGCCGACGAGATCGGCGCGCTGCCGCTCACGACGGCCGCGCCCGCAGCCACCGAGGAGGCCGCGTCATGAGCAGCCCGGCCACCAGCGAAGCCGCCGCGCCGCCGCCCGGCGGCGCGGAGCCGCTGCTGTCCGTGCGCGACCTGGTCAAGGAATTCCCGGTCCGGCACAGCGGCGGGCCGATCCGCGGCCGGGACATGGTGCACGCCGTGTCCGGGGTGTCCTTCGACCTGTACGCCGGGGAGGTGCTGAGCCTGGTCGGCGAGTCCGGCTGCGGCAAGTCCACCACCGGCCGGTGCATCCTGCGGCTGGTCGAGCCGACCAGCGGCGAGGTCACGTTCCGCGGCGAGGACCTGCTGCACAAGCGCCCCGGCGAGCTCCGCGCGCTGCGCCGCCACCTGCAGATCGTGTTCCAGGACCCGTACTCCTCGCTGCACCCGCGCCGCCGGGTGCGGGACATCATCGCCGAGCCGATGATCGTGCAGGGCATGAGCAACCGGGCCGCGCTGGCCGAGGTGCCCCGGCTGATGGAGACCGTGCACCTGGACCCGGCCCGGGCGGGCCGGTATCCGCACGAGTTCTCCGGCGGGCAGCGGCAGCGCATCGGCATCGCCCGGGCCCTGTCGCTCAGCCCGGAGATCCTGGTCCTGGACGAGCCGGTGTCGGCACTGGACGTCAGCGTCCAGGCGGGCATCCTCGGCCTGCTCGAGGACCTGCAGCAGCGGCTGCAGATCGCCTACCTGTTCATCAGCCACAACCTGTCGGTGGTCCGGCACCTGGCCGACCGGGTTGCGGTCATGTACCTCGGGAAGATCGTCGAGATCGGCCCGGCCCTGGACACGTTCGCGAACCCGGGCCATCCCTACACCCAGGCGCTGCTGTCCGCCGCGCCGATCCCCGATCCCGTGGTGGAGCGCGGCCGGGAGCGTATCGTGCTGGGCGGCGAGGTGCCCAGCGCGATCGAGCCGCCGTCGGGCTGCCGGTTCCGCACCCGCTGCTGGAAGGCCGCGGAGATCTGCGCCACGGAAGAGCCGGCCCTGATCGACCGGGGCAACGGGCACCCCGTAGCCTGCCACTTCGCCTAGTTGTTCCGCTGAGCCCCGGCGCCCCGTGCCGGCAGGGAGACCCTTATGCCGCTGCCCCGTTACGACGACCTCCCGCCGGCCCCCCGGGGCGGGCGCCTGGCCTGGGGCCTGTTCGGCGCGGAGGACAATGCCGGGCTTCTGAACCTGCAGACCCCCGAGCGGGTCGCGGCGGCCGCGGCGGAGATCCAGCGCGGCGTGGTGTTCCCGCTGAGCGCCGAGGTGCGGCTGTTCGACCCGCCGATGTTCGGCCGCCGCCGGGCGGTGCACCGGGTGCTGACCACGCCGGAGGACCCTGGCCTGGACGACGAGCTTGATTCGTTCAACCCGCAGTCCTCCAGCCAGTGGGACTCGCTGGGGCACGTGCCGTACGCGACCGACGCGTTCTACAACGGCGCCACCAAGGACGACGTGATGAACCGCGGCCGCGGCACGATCGACCACTGGGCCCGCCGGGGCATCGCCGGGCGGGGCGTGCTGCTGGACGTGGAGCAGGTGCTCGGCGACGGGTTCGACCCGGGCGCGGCGGTCGCGCTGTCAGTGGCCGACCTGGAGCGCTGCCGCGCCGCGGCCGGGGTGGAGTGGCGGCCCGGCGACATCCTGGTCCTGCACACCGGGTTCGGCCGCTGGTATCTGGCCCAGGACCAGGCGGCGCGGGAGAAGGCGGCCGACGAGCGGACGCTGACCGCGGCCGGGGTGGAGCACACCGAGGACATGGCCAGGTACCTGTGGGACAGCCACGTCAGCGCGGTGGTCAGCGACAGCCCGTCGGTCGAGGTCTGGCCGCCGGACTGGAGCCGCGAATCGCGGCCGTTCGGGTTCCTGCACCGCATGCTGATCGGCTCGTTCGGGATGGGCCTGGGTGAGCTGTGGTGGACGGCCGACCTGGCCGACGACTGCCGCCAGGACAGCCGCCACACGATGTTCATCTCCAGCGCGCCGCTGAACGTGGCCGGCGGGATCAGCTCCCCGCCGAACGCGCTGGCCTTCAAATAGCCAGCGTGGCCCGGCCCAGGATCCGGGCCGGGCCACGCGGCTGGCTGTCTGCTACGGGACCGAGCTGGGCGGCGGGACGTCGCTGACCGAGTCCACCACCCCCGACAGCAGGTAGGCGGTCCAGCCGGTCAGCGTGCTGTGGCCGGCTGGGCTGACCATGAGACCCTCCTCAGCGAGCAGCCCGCTGCTGGCCGGGTCGAAGATCAGCATGTCGACCGCGGTCCCCTGCGGGCCGGACCCGCCCGATGCGCTCGGGCTTGGGCTGGCGCTGTCGCTGGGCATCGGGCTGGGGGTGGCCCCGCCGTCACCCGGGCCGTGCACGTACTCGACGCCGATCCCGGACCGGCCCTTCGGGTCGGTTACCGTGCCAACCACCTTGACCCCGGGGATTCCGGCCGCCACCTTGAACAGCGCCGCGCGCAGCGCCGGCGACGCGTCGGACTCCCGCAGCAGGTCGCCGACCTGAACGAAGTCCTCGGCCGGCCCGGGCGGGCCGCCCTCGATCTTCCTGCTGCTGATCATCGCGGCCAGCTGGGCCGGGTCGGTGGGCAGCTTCGACAGGTCGACCGGCCCGTCGGACAGCCCGCCGGGGCCGAAGTGGTCGTCCGACGGTCCGGTGAGCAGCTTCGGCTTCCCCAGCGCGATCCAGTTGTGCCGGTCCTTGGCGGAGGGGAAGGTCGGGTCCGACGACGTCTCGCGGATCCGGCCCGAGCCGTCCGCGCCGATCCAGATCTCGCGCTGCTCGCGGTAGTTGACGCAGAAGTACAGCCGGGCCACGGTGCAGGCCTGGTTGATCCCCACCGAGGACGTGTACTGGAACTGGCCGGGCCCCGGCGGGCCGGCGGCCGACTGCCGGGCGGCAACCCGGGACAGCTTGTGCAGCGCGGCCACGGTCGCCGCCGAGGGGTGGCCGCTGGCCGCGCCCGGGAGCGCGGTCCCGGCCGGGCCCGAGAGCAGGCCGACCGCCAATGCCGTGACGCCGGCCGCGGCCGTAGCCGCCCCCGCGGCGACGGACAGTACCAGGCCACGCGGGCGGCGGCGCGGGCGCGCTGACCAGTGCTCAGAGGCGGGCACCTGCATGATGCCGTGCAGCAGCCAGCGCGCCTCCGGCGCGTCGGCGCCGGGCAGGTCGGTGGAGTTGACCGGGTTGGCGTCCCGGATCACGGATTCGATGTTCATTGCTGGTCCATCCTCGGGGTGGCGGCCCGGGCCCGGTGGTGTCCTGCCGGGGTGTCCATGGCTGGGGTGCCGCGGGCCGCATCGGCCCAGGCGGCGGCGATCGCGTCGCGGACCCGGTTGCGGGCCCGCCGGTAGCGCAGCTCGAATGCGTTGACGGTGCAGCCGAGAACCGCGGCGGCTTCGGCGTGGCTGAGCTCGTCCCACAGCACGAGCTGGAGCGCCTCCCGGTCCTTGGGCTTGAGCGAGGCCAGCGCGGCGAGCACCGGGCCCGGGTCGGCAGCGTGTCCGGGCCGCCGGGTCCTGGCACGTGCGCCACGGCGGCCGGCTCCTGGCTGAGCCGGGTCCGCAGCCGCAGCCGCCGGGTCGCCGCACGGTGGTGCTCCGCGGCGCAGTTCCTGGCTACGCCGAACAGCCAGAGCCGGTCCTGTGGCGGGCCCGGGACCTGGCCGAACCGCCGCCAGGCCACGGTGAACACCTGGGCGACCACGTCGTCGGCCGCATCGGGCGGCACCCGGCGCCGCACGTAACCGGTTATTTCCTGGTAGCTGCCCGTGTACAGGGCCTCGAAGCGCTCTGCGGCGCTAACAGCGGGACTATCCGCGTTGCGCAGGATCATGACCTCCCATGGCCGGCGCCGGCCCGATCCGTCAGATCTGGCCGCCGGATCCGGCCCGGGGCGCATCGCGAGCTATCCGGCCGGGCCGCCCGGCGGGACACCCGGCGCGGACAGCCCGAGCCGCCGCTGCTCGATGATCAGGCAGCGGTCCTCCACGTAGAGCAGGCCGGCCTGCTCGGCGATGGCCCGCGCCTCGGCCGAGGCGATACCCAGCTGCAGCCACAGCGCGGTGGCCCCGGCGGCCACGGCTTGCCGGGCGATGTCCGGCGTCTGGGCGGACGGCCGGAACACGTCGACCAGCCCCACCACCCCCGGCACGTCGGCCAGCCGCCGGTGCACGGGCTCGCCCAGGATCGCGTCGGCATACGGGTTGACCGGGACGATCCGCCAGCCGTGCCGCTGCATGTGGGCGGGCACGTAGTGGGCGGCTTTTTCCTGGTGGCGGCTCGCGCCGACCACGGTGATCTCGGCGTAGCTGCGCAGGATGCGCTCGACGGTGACGTCGGTATCGCTCACCCGCCCACGGTAACCGGTGCCGTCTGGGACTCGACCCCGCGGAGCCTCGCCAGTAAGTTCGAGGCCTATGGTGTACCTGGAACCTCCCATGGCCGGAGACGAGGCCGATACGCTGCTCGGCTCGCTGGAACGCCAGCGCGCCACGTTCGCCTGGAAGTGCTCCGGCGTGGATGCATCCGGCATGCGGGCCACCGTCGGCGCCTCGGCGCTCACCCTGGGCGGCCTGCTCAAGCACCTGGCGCTGGTCGAGGACGAGTACTTCACCCGGCGGCTGCACAAGCGGCCGCTCGAAGCGCCGTGGAGCGAGGTCGACTGGGAGGCCAACCCGGACTGGCCCTGGGAATCGGCCGCCCACGATTCGCCGGACCAGCTGCTGACCCTCTGGCTGGACGCGGTCAACCGCTCCCGCGAGTCGGTCACCGAGGCGCTGTCCGCCGACGGCGTCGGCCAGCTGGCGCGGTTCACCTTCCCCGACGGCCAGGCCCCGAGCCTGCGCCGGATCCTGGTCGACCTGATCGAGGAGTACGCCCGGCACACCGGGCACGCCGACCTCCTCCGCGAGGCCATCGACGGCCGCGTCGGCGAGGACCCGCCAGGACCCGCCCTCCCCTACCCCGGCTGATCCGGCCGCTCAGCCCGGCGGCGGGAGCCGTTCCGGCCAGCCCGGACCGCGCGCGGCGATCTGCCGGTCGAGCTGCGGCGGGCCGGTGATGACCAGGGCCCGGGCCGGCTCGCGGCTGGTGACGGTGAAGCTGTGCACCCGGTCGCGGGGCACGAACACGAAGCAGCCCGCGGTCGCGGTCCACTCCTGCCCGTCGCACAGCCCGGCCAGCTCACCGGCCAGCACGTAGAACATCTCGTCCTCACCGGCGTGCACGTGCGGGTGCACCGACAAGGCAGCTGGGTAGCTGAACTCCAGCACGCTCAGCTGGCCCGCGGTGTCCTGTCCTGACGCCTTGACCACCACGCCCGCGCCGTGAAAGTCGTGGGCCGGGCCCTCGCCCGGCCCGAGCACGAAACCCGCCATGGCCGCTCCCCTCGCTGGCTGCCGCCCCGGTCCCAGTGTGCCCGGGGCGGCTGTCAGTCCGGCGGGTTGCGCCTGGTCCCGGGCTCAGCCGCGCGAATGCGCGTCCACGATATGGGCGATGGCCTCGGTGACCTGCTGGGCGAACGGGACGTTGAGCCACTCGTCAGGGACGTGCATGTTCGAGTCGGCCCCGAGCGCGCCGGTGACGACGAACTGGGCCCGCGGGTAGGTGCGCCCGAGCAGCCCCATGAACGGGATCGAGCCGCCGACCCCGAGGCCGCCGGGGGCCTGGGTGAACACGTCCTGGCCAACCCGGTCCAGTGCCGCGGCCAGCCACGGCGCGGCCGCCGGTGCGGTCCAGCCGTCCTCGGCCTGGACGTCGCTGATGGTCACCTCGGCGCCGTAGGGCACGTCGGCGGTCAGCGCCGTGATGAGCTCGCCGAGCGCGTCGGCGGAGACCGCGGTGGGCGGCAGCCGGAAGCTCAGCCGCAGGCTGGTGGCGGAGCGCAGCACGTTGCCGGCCGCGGCGGGCTCGGGCATCCCGGCGGCACCGGTTACCGACAGGGTGGGCCGCCAGGTGTTGGACAGGATGAGCTCGGCCTCGTCGTCCGAGGTCAGCTGCATGCCCGCGGGCAGCCGGAACTGGCTGCGGACGCTGCCCGGCCGGGTCTGCGCGGTGTCCTTGGCCGCCTGCCGGGCCCCGTCCGGGATCGGCACGTTGAAGGCCGGCAGCCGGATGCCGCCGGTGGCGCTTTCCTCGATCCGGTCGAGCAGCAGCCGCAGGACGCGGAACGAGCTGGGCACGATGCCGCTGGCCGTGCCGGAGTGCAGCGGCGCGTCCAGCACGCGCACGGTGACGGTGACCGCGACCAGGCCGCGCAGGCTGTTCGTCAGCCACAGCCGGGAGTAGTCCCCGCCGCCCGCGTCCAGGCAGACGACCAGGGTCACGTCGCCGAGGCGGCCGGCCAGGTGCTCCAGGTAGGCGGGCAGGTCCGGGCTGCCGGACTCCTCGCCGGTCTCCAGCAGCACGACCGCGCGGGCGTGCCCGCCGCCCGCGCCGCGGACGGCCTCCAGGGCGGTGACCGCCGCGTAGCCGGAGTACCCGTCGTCGGCCGAGCCGCGGCCGTACAGCCGGCCGTCCCGCTGCACGGGCTGCCACGGGCCGAGCCCGTCCGACCAGCCCTCGAACGGCGGCTGCTTGTCCAGGTGCCCGTAGAGCAGCACGGTCCCCCGGTCCTCGGCGCCCGGCGTGGCCGGGATGTCGGCGACCAGCAGCGGGGACCGGCCGTCAAGACGGATGATCTCCAGCTGCGCGCCCGGCAGGTTGCGGCTGGCGATCCAGTCGCGCACGTGCTCCGCGGCCGCGTCGAGGTGGCCGCTGGCCGCCCAGCCCGCGTCGAAGGCGGGCGACAGCGCGGGGATGCCGATCAGCCCGGACAGGCTGGCCACCACCCCGCCGTCGCCGTTTCCCGCACTATCCCAGCCCGTCGCGACGATTTCCCGCACCTGCTGCGCGCCCAGCTCACCCATGCACCCTTGTCCGCTCTGCTTGGCACCAGAATCCGGGCCAATCTAACGGATCGCCGGATCGGCCCTGGTGAGCGGGTTAGGCGGCGCGGATGGCTGCCGCCGGATGAGAGGCTGGGGCGGAGCAGCGGCCGGCAGAGCGGAGGGTGCGTGGGGCGACCGACGGGGCCGGGCCGGGGCAGGCGCAGCGGGGACGGGCGCAGAAGGGGCCGGGGCCGGTGGGCACTGGCCGCGGCGGTGGCGGCGGTCGCCGCCGCGGCCGGCTGCTCGGGGACGGCGGGCGACGGGTCAGGGCCGGGCTCGCGGCCGGCCAGCGCTGCCTCGCCCCAGGCGCGGGACAGTGCCGCGCGGCCGGACTTCACCGTGGCCGGGAGGTTCCCGGTGTTCCGCGCGCCGGGCCAGGACACCCACGCCCAGGACCCGTCGTCCCGGTGCGACCCGGCCACGTTCCAGCGCAACCGGGCGGTGGGCAGGGCCGCCGTCGCGGGTTTCGCGTTCACCGGGGCGGATGCCTCGGCCCGGCTGCTGGCCCACTTCCTGCAGGGCACCGGCACGCCGGTGAACTTCGGCGCGGACTCGGCGATCGCCCGGCAGGCGAAGGCGAGCAGCGCGTTCCGCACCATGAACCGCAGCGTGCAGGCCGGCGTGCTGCGCCAGCTGCGGGCCGGGCGGACCCGGGTCCAGCTGGACCGCACGCTGCTGCAGCCGATCCGGTTCGGCGTGCCCGGCTCGGCGCGTGACCTGTACCTGGGCTTCCGCGGCACGCAGGGCCTGGAGGTGCGCGGCTCGGGACACCTGGCGCGGCACCGGTTCACCGGCCGGCTCACCTACGTGATCCGCGACGTGTACGGCTTCCCGCCGTCGGACCAGCTGCTCGGCACCGGCCCGGCCATGCGCTACCTGCAGGTCAACTGCGGCGCCCCGGAGCACGCGGGCGGCGCGCACTGGTTCCCCGACTCGATCACGGTCACCGTCCCGTTCCGGCGTCCGAGCCATCCGGAGCGATAGTCCAGCTACCAGAGCGCCGCGCTACTTCCTGGTGTAGCGGTGCTTCACGCCGGCCGGGAAGTAGTCCGGGTCGCCCGCCGGGAGCAGGGTGATCCGGGGGGCCTGGTACTCAGGCGGCACGTAGTGGGCGAACTCGCTGTTGAGGCGGCGCAGCTGGGTGAGGATCGAATCCGCGGCGGCCTCGGTGCGACCGGGCGCGGCGTCCTCGCCGGGGGCCAGCTCGACCGCGACGGCCAGCTGGCGGTTGCGGTCGGCGTCCTCAACCACCTCGAGCACGAACTTGCCGGTGACCCACGGGCTGACAGACGGCTGCTCCAGGCCGGCCGAAACGTTCTCCGGGTAGACGTTGGCGCCGAAGAACGACACGGCCAGGTGCGAGCGCCCGAAGATGAACGCGAACGGCAGCCGGTTCGCCGCGGCCCGGGGGCCGAGCCCGGCCAGCGGGTCGAAGCCGGCCTCCCGGCACAGGGCGAGGACGTCGTCGTGCGCGACCAGGCCGCCCTCGTCGGCGATGTGGTAGCGGATCAGCGGGACGCCGCTGTCCGCGGTGAACAGCAGCGTGCCGTCGTGCTGCTCGAAGTAGCGGCTGGCCGGGTCGTACTGGACCAGGGTCGGCAGCCGGGCCGAGCCGAACAGTTCCTGCGCCGCGTCCGGGGTACGGGCCAGGAACCGGCGGACCGTGATGCTCAGCGGGGTCTCGTTGCCGAGCACGCCGCCGTCCGCCGTGCCGTACAGCGCCGCCGAGTCGTAGGCGGGCCGGGTCATCCCGGCCCGCTCGCCCATCAGGTCACGCCAGTCCTCGCTGAACACCTCGCCGGCCAGCACGAGCTTGATGTTCATCGCGGGCCAGCCGATGCCGCGGGCGTTGCCGGTGTCGACGAGGTCCTTGAGGAACGGCGGGTAGCCGAGCAGCACCGTCTGCTCGAAGCCGGCGGCCAGGTCGGGGACCACGCGGAGGATCTCGTCCTTGTTGTTGCCCGGCGCGACCACCGTGATCGGGTAGCCCTTCGCGGCCAGGTGGCGGCAGCACGCCGCGGTGTACAGGCCGCCGACCCAGGTGCCGAGCGGGAAGCAGACCACGGCCAGCGTGGTCGTGCTGTCAGCGCCGAAGCTGTCCCTGAAGACCTGCTCGAACCGGGTGGCCACGGACAGCTCGTCGAGCACGAACCGCGGCCAGTAGGTCGGGTGGCCGGTCGACCCCGAGGACACCGCGATCATGTCGCAGCTGTCCAGCCGCCCGTCGCGGCACCGCTCCGCGAGCGGGTATTTCGTGTGGTAGTTCTCCTTGGTCATCAGCGGCAGCCGCGCGAAGCCGTCCAGCGTGCGGACCGTGGCCGGGTCGGCGCCGTGCTCCCGCAGGAACTCCCGGTACGCCGGCACCGACCCGGCGGCCCGGTGGAACAGCTCCACCGGCCACTCCGGGTCGCCGCCCGGCCCGCGCGCCGGCGGCCGTGCGCTGAAGTCCGCCAGGGCAGCAGCGACGCGTTTGCCGCGTGTTTCGTCCATCCCCCCATGATCGCGGCTAGCCCGGCTGCGCGGCGAGTTGCGGCTCTGGCAGCCCGGCGACGCGGGCCAGCAGGGCCTCGGCCGACGCGGGCGCGGCGGGCAGCAGGGGCAGCCGCACGCCGGGGGTGGGGATGCGGCCCTGCGCGTGCAGGGCGGCCTTGATCACGGACGGGTTGGGCTCGGCGAAGGCGGCGGCCGAGAGCCGGGCCAGCGCCGGGCCCAGCCGCCGGGCCGCGCCCAGGTCGCCGCCCCGCCACGCCGCGGCCAGCGCCGCGAACTGGCCCGTGGCCAGGTGCGCCGACGCCAGGATGCCGCCGGCCGCGCCGAGCGCCAGCAGCGGCGACAGGAACACGTCGTCCCCCGCCATGATCGCGAACCCGGGCGGCGGGTCGCCGAGCAGGTCCACCGCCACGGCGTCCACGGCGCCGACGGCGAGCTTTACACCGGCCACGTTGGGCAGCGCGCCGATCTCCCGCAGCACAGCGGCGCCGAGCGGCTGGGCGGTCCGGTACGGGATGTGGTAGATGACCAGCGGCACCGGGCTGCGCCCGGCCAGGTACGTGAAGTGCGCAAGCACGCCCGCCTCGCCGGGCCGGGTGTAGGACGGCACCGGCACCAGCGCGCCGGTGATCTGCGGCCAGTGGGCCAGGGCGGCCAGCACCGTGGCGCTGGCCGCGGTGTCGCTCGACCCGGCGCCGGCGATCAGGGCCGCGCCGCGCGCCCCGCAGACCGCGGCGCACACGTCGAGCACCGTGTGCTTCTCGTCCCGGTCCAGGGTCGCGGACTCGGCGGTGGTGCCGAGGGCGACGATCCCGGCCGCGCCGGCGTCCAGCACCTCGTGGGCCAGCGCCTCGAGCGGCCCGGTCGCGACCCGGCCATCGGCGTCGAACGGCGTGATCAGCGGGACGAAGATCCCGCCCAGCGCATCAGCAGCAGCGGCAGTTGCAGTAGTCATGGCAGCCAGCCTGGCCCGGCCCAATCGTGCAGGTCCAGTTCGCTTTTGTGCAGGAAAACGTAAGCTGAGCTGATGCTTGATGTCCGCCGCCTGCGGCTGCTGCGCGAGCTGGCCTACCGGGGCACGATCGCCGCCGTGGCCGACGCCCTGGCGTTCACGCCGTCCGCGGTGTCGCAGCAGCTCAGCGTGCTGGAGCGGGAAGCAGGCCTGCCGCTGCTCGAGCGCCGCGGCCGCCGGGTGGTGCTCACCCCCGCCGGGCAGAACCTGGTCAGGCACGCCGAGGCCGTGCTGGAGCAGCTCGAGCGGGCCGGCGCCGAGCTGGCCGGCGCCCGCCGCGGCCTGTCCGGACCGCTGCGGATCGGCACGTTCCCCAGCGCCGGGCGGACGCTGATCCCGGCCGCGCTGGCGGCCCTGGCCCGGGAGCACCCCGGCCTGGAGCCGATGATCTCCGAGATCGACCCGGCCGGGGTCGCCGCCGCGCTGCGGGCCGGCGAGCTGGACGTCGCGCTGATCCACGAGTACGACTTCGCGGCGGCCGGCCCGGAGCCCGGGCTGGCCACCGCGGACCTGTGCACCGAGGCGATGTACCTGGCCGCCGCCGCGCCCGCCCCGGGCGCCCCGGCCGTGACCCGCGCAACCGCCGACGGCGCCGCGATAAGCCGAACCAGGGACGCGCCGTGGATCACCGCGACGCCGGGCACGCTGTGCCAGCAGATGACGATCCGGGCCTGCCAGGCGGCCGGCTTCACGCCGCGGACCCGGCATCAGGTCGACGACTTCGCCACCACACTGTCCCTGGTCGCGGCCGGCCAGGGCGTGGCCCTGGTGCCGCAGCTCGGCGCGGCCGGCCCGCCGCCCGGCGTGGTCCTCACCCGGGTCCCGCTGGCCCGCCGGACCAGGATCGCCTACCGCCGCGGCGCGGGCGCCCACCCGGCCGTCGCCGCGGTCACGGCGGCGCTGCGCGAGGCGGTGCCCCCGGAGCTCCGCGCCGCGGAGTGACCGCCCGGATCAGCCCGGGGCCGAAGGCCGCGCCGCAGATTCCGTAATCCATAAAAATGAATCTCAGGGTTGACCCTGAGATCGGCCGGGGCCCGGGCCAGGGTGCGAACCCGGGGTGATCCCGATTGGCCGGGGCGCGGGCGGGCGGCAGTCTGGAGTCACCGGAAAGACCGACTCGAACGGAGACCACCGCACATGCTCGGGATCATCGCCCTCATCGTCATCGCCATCGTGGCCATCTGCATCTTCAGCGCCGCCCTGCACTTCCTGTTCTCCCCGTGGCTGCTGGTCGCCATCGGCGTCCTGTTGTTCATCAAGTTCCGCCCGCGCCGCTCGACCCGGTAACCGCCGTGCCGCGCCCGGCACACGGCGGACTGCCGCCGCCGATCCGGCCCATCCGGCCCACCCCGCGAAGGCCCGGCCACCGTCTGGTGACCGGGCCTTCGCGCGTGCTGGGGGCGGCGTGCGGCGCCGCCGGATTTGCCTAGGAAGGCCCCCGCCACCAGCAGCATCTTTTGCATTGTGTACGCATAGTTGCGTGGCGACCCTCCTGGACCAGCGGCGAGCACCTGCCCGGCCGGCCTGGACCCTGGCCGCGGCCGTGCTCGGCTTCTTCATGATCACGCTGGATGCGCTGGTGGCCAGCATCGCGGTGCCGTCGATCCGGCACGACCTCGGCGGCGGGATCACCGGGCTGCAGTGGGTGCTCGACGGGTACACGCTGATGTTCGCCACGCTGCTGCTGTCGGCCGGGGCGCTGGCCGACCGGATCGGGGCGCGCCGCGCGTTCGCGGGCGGTCTGGTGGTGTTCGCCGTGGCCTCGGCGGCCTGCGGGCTGGCGCCCAGCCTGACCGCGCTCGTGGTGGCCCGGTTCGTGCAGGGCGCGTCGGCCGCGGTGCTGATGCCGTCGTCGATGTCGCTGATCCGGCAGGAGTACGCCGATCCGGCCCGGCGGGCGCGGGCGGTGGCGACGTGGGGCATGGGCGGCGCGGTCGCGGCGTCGTCGGGGCCGCTGCTCGGCGGGCTGCTGACGCTGGTCAGCTGGCGGATGATCTTCTTCGTCAACGTGCCGGCCGCGGTGGCCGCGCTGGTCCTGCTGGCGCGGACGGAGGTCTCGCCGCGGCGTTCGGTGCCGTTCGACGGTGCCGGGCAGGCCGCCGCGGTGCTGGCGATGGGCGCGCTGACCTACGGGGCCATCGAGGCCGGGCCGGCCGGGCTGACCGCGCCGCGGGTGATCTGGGCGTTCGGGGTGGCCCTGGCCGGGCTGGCGCTGTTCCTGGTGACCCAGGCCCGGGTCGCGCACCCGATGGTGCCGCGGGGCCTGTTCCGGTCCCGGGCGGTGCCGGGCGCGATGGCGGTCGGCTTCGCGTTCGTGGTCGGCTACTACGGGGTGCCGTTCGTCATGAGCCTCTACCTGCAGTCGGTGCGGGGCCTGTCCCCGCTGGCGGCGGGCGCGGCGTTCGTGCCGATGATGGCGACCGGCGCGACCCTGACCCCGCTCAGCCCGCGTCTGGCGGCCCGGCTCGGCGCGCGGGCGCTGACCGCGGGCGGCATGGTGCTGATGACGGCGGGCCTGGTGAGCCTGGCGGTGGTCGTTGCCGCGCCCGGGTCGGCGGCGGTGCCGGTCTGGGCGGTGGCCGCGCTGATGATCCCGGTCGGCCTGGCCGGGCCGCTGGTCACGCCGCCGGTCACGATGGCGCTGCTGGACAGCGTCCCGGCCGGCCAGGCCGGCACGGCCAGCGGCGTGTTCAACACCAGCCGCCAGGCCGGCGGGGCGCTAGCGGTCGCCGTGTTCGGCGCGCTGCTCGCGCACCGGGCCACGTTCCTCGCTGGCCTGCGGGTTAGCCTGCTGCTCGCCGCGGGCGTGGCCCTCGCCGCCGCGGTGGCCGGCCTGGTCCTGCTGCGGCACCGGGAGACCGGTGGCCTCACCGATCTCGTCCAGGAGTGACCAGTCGCCCGCCGCGCTCAGGCGGTTCAGCAGGACGCTGACCTGGTCGTCCGCGCCCGCATTGTGAAGGCACCAGGCCAGGGTGACGACGCATGCTCCGGTCATCCAGCTCACACTGGCCAGCCGGGTCGCGGGCCAGGAGCGCGGCCACCTGCTGGCCGGCGCCCGCCTCGCGCAGGCTTTCCAGCAGGAGGGCGGTCGCGCCGGGGTGGGAGATGTCGGCGTGCCCGGCCGGGTCGCGGGCCAGCAGCACGGCGGCTTGCTCGTGGGCACCGGCCTTCCGGAGGCCGGTCAGCAGGCAGGCCACGTTGCCCGGCCAGGTCAGGTCGGCGTGGCCAGCCGGGTCCCGGGCCAGCAGGTCCTGGATGTCCTCGGCGGTGCCGCACTTCCGCAGGTTGCCGAGCACGATGGCCACCATCATCGGGTCGCCGAGATCCGCGTCCGCGACGCTCATGAGGTCGCTGTTACAGGTGGGGCAGGTCTCCGTCTCGGCTGTCTCGGCCGACTGGGCTGTCTCGGCCGCCTCGTCGGTCATGGGCGTCCCCTCGTGCCTTGGTGCAGTGGGTCCGGCCCGCGGCTGCTCGCTGAGACAGGTTCTGCTTCCGGCAGCCTAATCCCAGCTGGGTCACACCGAAATCACATTATGTTCGCCCTGTTCACCGAGCCTTTCCTGGGAAACTGGCCAGGTGAGCGGCTCGCCGGTTCCTGCTGTGCCCGACCGGGCGGCGCGGGCGGCGCTGCCGGGCGCGCCGTGGGTCCCGGCTAGCCGGCCCGGCGGTCTGTCTCCTCGTCGGCGGGCTGGGATGGCCAGGTGAACACCGTGGCTGGCCACCACTCGTGGGGGACCTGGCGGGTGGTGACGTTCAGCCTGTTCCAGGCGTTGGTCAGCGTGATGTGCAGGATGAGGCACGCCAGCGCCGGCTCGCCGAAGTGCCGGGCGGCCTCGGCGTAGATCTCGTCGGGAACCGGGTCGGCGCGGTCGCTGAGCCGGGTGGCGGCCTCGGCCAGGGCCAGGGCGGCCCGCTCCGCACCGGTGTAGAACGGGGCGTCCCGCCAGGCGCCGACGGACCAGATCCGCTCGTCGGGTTCGCCTTCGTCCTTCAGGTCCTGGGCGTGCACGTCGACGCAGACGCTGCAGCCGTTGATCTGGCTGACCCGCAGATGGACCAGGCCGGTGAGCGTGCGCGGCAGGCCGCCCTTCCCGGCGGCGATCGCGAGCGCCTGCAGGGCGTCGAACGCGCCGGGGACGCTGAGGGCCGGGTTAGCCATCCGTGCTGGCATGACCTTGTCTCCTTGAGGCGTCGTGCCGGTATGCGGTGTCATCAGATACGACAACCTGCGGGGGAGGAATGTGACAGATGACTGAGCCCGATCGGCTCGAGGCGGAGCGAACCATCAGGGAACTGCGCGCCGCGGGCCGGCTGGCGGAGGCGGCGCGGCTGGTAGGCCGCCTCGGCCCGTACGGCGTGGCCGACGGCCCGGACGCGACGACGTCGCTGGGCGCGGCCGTGCTCGAGGAGTACGGAGATCAGCTGGCCGCGACTGATCCGTCTGCGGCGGATGCCGCCTACCGGGACGGTGCCGCTGACCAGCGGTCCTTCGCCGGCGGCGCGACCTCCGGCGGCGAGGGCCTGGCCCGCATCGCCGAAGCCGACCGCATCGAGGCCAAGCGGCGGCACTAGCCGGCGCCGAGCCGGACCGTGGGAAGATGCGGCCGTGTCCGGGGTCGCTCTTGGCAGCAACGCTCATCTTCGCGCGGCCGCACCGGCGCAAGGATCTGACCCAGTGCTTTGTCGCGCTGCTGGAGTGGCCCGGTGCGGACCGTCGATTTCCCCGGCATCGATCACCCGATGATCATCGTCAGCTTTCTCCGGCGGCGGCGTCTGAGCATCGAGTTCAGGGACGACGCGCCCGACGACGAGCAGCCGCGCCTCGGCGCGTGGCTCGAACTGCGCGCCGACGACCCGGCAGCCCGCCGCCGAGATGCGATGATCTTGACAGGACCTTTGGCGCGCCCACACGCCACGCCTGGCCAGCGGCACGTTGACGCCAGAGCCAGGCACAGGGGCCGCTAGCCGGTCGTCATAAAAGGCCCAGGCCGCGGTCAGCACACTTTCAGCTTTCTCCCAGGTATCCGGGCGACGATGGATCTAGGCCAGGCCAGCCGATCCGTGGCTTGACGCGCTGCGACTGTGGATCACCGGCCCTGCGGCCCCGGTCGCGGGCCTGGGCTTGGGCCGCACATGCCGTCGGCGGGCTGACGCTGCACGCGCTGATGATCCTCTGCACCTGAGGCCTGTGGCTCCGGTGTACTGGGCGCGCAAGAGCAGGATCGAGCGCACTTCCAAGTTCTGCGCAGCGTGACCGGCGAGCCCCCTGCCCTGACCCGGCGATCGGGGGCCGCCAGCACTATCACAGCTCCCCGGGCGGAGATACCACGCCGGGGTGATACAGGAAAGGATCCCATTTGAAGAGGATCTTGCTCACCGCTGCGGCTGGTGCCGCAGCCCTGGCCGGGCCAGCCGCCGTGGCTGCGCCCGCGATGGCCGCACCTGCACAGGCCGCGGTCGTCTCCTACCCCACGGTGTTCCGCCTGGCTGCGGCTTGCAACCAGCCAGCGGCCGACTACGGCCGGGGGATCGCCCTCGGGGGCTGGGCCAGCGGGTACCGGCAGATCACCTTGTCCACCCGCAACAAGATCACACTCCAGTGGCGTGACGTGCGCCCGCCCGACGAGACGCACGACTACGGGACCATGACCCTCGGCTATGGCAGCCGGTATCTGCGGGTGGACCGCACGCACGCCTGGCTGGGCACCGCCAAGCAGGTGTTTTCCGTCTATGCCGGGTACGGGGACGCCTGTGGCGGGCCGCGCCGGGTTCACCTCGGTGAGGCCAATGGCCGCCCGGGGCCGCTGGAGTGGACGGGCGAGGGCAGGACGCTCCGGGCCGAGGATCACCGCGCCACTCCCATTTCGCGGGTGATGCATCAGGTGTGGGCCTGGACGGGGGGCCCGGCCTGATCAGCTGACAGTCAGCACCTCGGCAGAGCCCGCATCCTCAGTCAGGGGCGCGGGCTCTGGCATGCCGGTCCACGCCCTGATCATCTCCCGCATGCCGTCGGTGCTGGACAGCCCGCGCCGCTTGCACTCAGCCAGGAACGCATCCCGCAGCTCGCCCTCGATCCGCCCCGCGCTGCGGTTCGGTGTCAGCTGCCCACTCCGTTCAGCAGGGCCCGCAGCGCCTCGCGCTCGGACTGCTTCATCTGTCCGGCCCGAGCCCGCTTGCCAACAGCGACGCCAAAGCACGTAGATCGGCGGGTCGGCGCGCGTTCTTCCTGACCTCCTCCATCACTCAGCGTGATGCCCCGCCCGACGCGGCCGCTGCTACGCCCCCAGTCTGGTGGCCTTAGTGGGCGAGGTACCGTCGATGTTGCGGGCGATCGGCGCAGCCGTGGTGACAAGATCACGCCAGACCAGGCGCGCCCTATGCGGCATGACCGGACATTGCCTGGGCAAGCTGGAGCGGATACTTATGCGAGCTTTCCAGGTCGCCGCTGACGCGGCCTGCTTAAGCGGCGAGCTGCCGACGGCGCTGGCCGGGTCGCCTGATTCTGGGCCGGTGTCGGCTTGAATCCGATCAAGACGCTGCCCTCCAGAGTGGTAGATCTGCGCGTCGCTTCCCGCACTGTCGACGTGGCCGTGAGCAGCTCATAATCGGCTGCGCGCCGCTAGGCGCCTGGGCGGCTGGTCGTGCGGGGAGCGCCTGGGGAGCGCCCGTGGCGTGACTCCCGGGGCAGGGGCAGCACCGTCAGCTAAGCGCGGCCTCGGCGAGGCGGTCTATTTGGCTGACATCTGCGGAGGCGGGGAAGCAGATGACGTCATCGGTGCGGGCAGCCTCGAAGCCTGCGAGGTATTGCCTGACGGTGTCTGCGTCGGTCGCGGCGCCTGCGACGACCTGCTGGGCGTAGTCGCCGAGGAAGGCGTAGTGCCACACGCGCGCTTGCCGCGATGTGGGTGCGCGTGCATGCGCGCCAGATCTTGCATGGCTGGCTTTTAGACTGGGCGGTCATGGGCTTGCTGGAGGGGAAGCGTGCGCTGGTCACTGGCGGCACCACCGGCCTGGGCCTGGCTATCGCCCAGCGTTTCCTGCACGAAGGCGCACGGGTGGTGATCACCGGCCGCGATCACGGTCTCGGCGGGAGCGCCGAGCAGGCGCTGGGACCGCAGGCCCGCTTCATCGCCGCGGACGCCGCTGACCCGGACGCCGTCGCGTCGTCGGTGAGCGCCACCGTGGACCATCTGCGGGGCCTGGATGTGCTGGTGAATAACGCCGGTGTGGGGGTGACCGCGCGGCTGATCGAGACACCGCTGGCCGACTACGAGCGGGTCATGAACGTCAACGTCCGCGGCTACCTGCTGTATGCGCAGCACGCCTATCCGCACCTGGCCCGGCACCGTGGCTGCATGATCCACATTGCCTCGGACGCCGGGATCTGGGGCGAGCAGGCAACCGGCCTGTACTCGGTGACCAAGGCCGCCGTCATCATGCTGGGAAAGATGCTCGCGCTGGACGGCGGCCCCGATGGCGTGCGCTCCAACGTGCTGTGCCCGGGCGACATCTGGCCTGGCATGCGGCACATGGCGCCGCCCGGCCAAGATGACACAGGCGAAAACGGCGGCGACTGGCCGGTGCCGCCGATCGGCAGGGTCGGCCAGGCCCGCGACGTCGCAGCCGCAGCGGTGTTCTACGCCAGCCAGGAAACCGAGTTCATCACCGGGACCACGCTGCTGGTAGACGGCGGCATGACAGCCGGCTACCTGCAGCGCGAACACAGCCCTCAGCCCGGCAACTGATGAAAAATCAGCGCCGACGCGGCACCGAGTCAGCGCGACAGGCCACACTCACCGCGGCTACCGTCGCGCTCGGAGAGTATATGAAGCCAGCGGGCTATATCGACCGCGGGCGGGAGGGACAGAATGAGATACCGGCATGTCGTGGGTGTAACCGCTCTTGGATGCGCGGCGGCCGCCTGCATCTTCTTGGCCAGACGCTGGCAGCTGCGGTGGGGCGCGACCGGTCAGGAGTCCAGCGAGCCCTTGCCTGGCGATGACCTCATCGCCGATCCAGACCTCACAGCAACCCGCGCCATCACCGTTGGTGTTCCGGCCGGTCAGGTATGGCCGTGGATCGCCCAGCTGGGGCAGGGGCGCGGCGGGTTCTACAGCTACGACTTCCTCGAAAACCTGGTCGGCTGCCATATCCACAGCGCTGACCGAATCGTGCCCGAGTGGCAGGACGCCGTGGTCGGCGATGAGATCAAGCTCGCTCCCCAGGTCGGTCTTGTCGTGGCCCTTCTGGAACGGGGGCGATCACTTGTTCTGCGCGGCGGTGTGCCGATGGGGAACGCCCCGCCCCCTTACCACTTCACCTGGGCCTTCGTGCTCCGGGATGAGCTATCCGGAGCAACGCGGCTGCTGGTGCGCGAGAGATACGCGTACACGCGGCCGTGGGCCCGGCTCCTGGTCGAGCCGGTTGAGGTGGTCAGCTTCGTGATGAGCCAGAAGATGCTCCGCGGGATCAGGCACCGGGCCGAATACTCCGCTGCCCTTCAAGGGGAGCCCGGCACCGAACCGGTCTTAGGAGCGGGCGCCGTATGAGCACATCGCGGCAACTGAGTGAGTGGGAGAAGACGAAATCTAGCCGGCCCGTCGCGGTTCTTTTGGGCTGAATGGTTAGGGTGTTGCGGGCGGGTGGAGCCCGGCCAGGATGGCCTGGCCGTGGTTGGCGACGATGGACAGGTGACCGTCGCCGGGAAACCAGTGGGTGGTGCAGTGGGGGATGAGCTTGGCCAGGTGGCGGGCCATCACCGGGGGTGCGTTGCGGTCCAGTTCGCCCTGCCAGAGCAGGACCGGGATCTGGATCTGTTCCGGGGACAGCCGCCAGGGGCTGGCCATCAGCGCCATGTCCTGGACCGCGCCAGCGGCGCCTGGCCGTAGTGCCTCGCGCAGGGCGGCCAGGTAGGCGCTGGCCATCGGGGGGTCGGCGAGCGCGCGGCGATCGGGTTCGGGTAGCGCAGCCGCGGTCTGGGCCAGCACTCGCTGTGGGTAGCGGCGCGCCGCCATCCGGACGCCTGCCCAGGTTGCCCTGGCCAGCCAGGGGCGGGTGCGGCTGGTGCGCCGGATCTTGGCGACCGCGGGATCCAGGCCGGCCACCAGGCCGGCGATCTCGTCGGGCCCGACGCAGGCAACAGGCCGGCCGCGGTGACCCGTCCGGGCAGCAGCTGGGCACAGGCCAGCGCATAGGGGACGCCACCGGAGTAGCCGAGTACCCCGAACCGGCCAAGGCCCAGCACATCGGCCAGCGCGCTGACGTCGGCTGGCCAGTCCAGGATGCGGCGGCCGTGCTGCCGGCCCGACCCGCCCAGGCCGGGCCGGTCCACCGCGATCACCCGGAAGCCGCGCCCCTCCGCGCTGCCTGGTGGCCACATCAGCCATTCCACCGCGCAGCTCGGCGTACCTGGGAAGTACAGCAGCGGAGCGCCTGCACGCAACCCGTACTCCCGGTAGGCAAGGCGGCGGCCGCCCGGAACGCGTACCACCGCCCGGTCCTCCCGCACATCCGTCACCCGCCCAGCATGGCCGGCCGGACGGCCAGAACCAGTGCCGAACGACCCGCCAGCCTCAGCCACATGGCCCACCGGAATGCGTGACGACGGCATGAAGCCCATGAGCTATCCACACGCCCAGAGCGGCATGTGAGTGCTCAGGCAGACCGGTCGGATCAGCGGACTGACGGTGCCGTCGAGCGCATCTAGAGAACGTATGGGCTATCTGCCGAGGGCGAGAGCGAGGAGGGTATCGACCGCAGTTTCGAACGGACGGGTACTCCGTTGCACCTGGGCGAGTAGAAGCCCTCCTTGGAGCGTGGCGAGCAGAGTCGTGGCGAGGTCGTCCGGGTCGATGTCGGACGGGAGTTTCCCGTCGGCATGGAGGGATCTGCAGTCCATCGCTGATGGCGGCTGCCCACTGATCGAACCCGGCCGCGATGAGCGCTCGGGCCTCGGGGTCGCTCTCGGCGAGTTGACCACCGAGCGAACCAAGTGGGCAGCCGCCTCTTTGCTTGGGTGCGCCTCGCCGCGGTGATCACCATCTTCCGCCAGGCTTCGACTCCGTTCGCGCTGCCGAGCGCGTGCCGTGTTGCGATTGACGATGGTGTCGGCTTGGTAGTCGATGACCGCCTGCACGAGTTCGTTCTTGTCGGGGAAGTAGTGGTACATCTGCGAGCCGCTGACTTCCGCCGCCACCTTGACGTCTTCCAAGGTGGTGCCCGCCACCCCGCGCTCATGGATCAGGGCGGCGGCCTCCTCCACTATTCGTGCCCGGGTGCGTGCTCCCTTGGGGGTGAGCCTCGGCCGGTCACTCGTCTCGTTGGCCATCCACCAAGGCTAGCAGGATTTTGGGTTTGACAACCCAGTGCCCCAGGGCTAAAGTGAGTCACGTAACCCATTTTGACGAGAGGACGACACGCCGCATGACTGACCTAGAGGGCAAGACGGCTCTGATCACGGGCGCCAACGCCGGGATCGGCAAGGAGGTGGCCCGGCAACTGGCATTACGTCCCGAGATGGCGCGGATCTACCTGGCGTGCCGGAACCGAGATCGGGCGACGACGGCAAAGGCCGAGCTCGAAGCCGAGACCGGCCGGCGCATCTTCGACATCGTTGTCATGGACGTCGCCGATCTGGGTTCGGTCCGCGCCGGCCTGGCGGCCATCGACGGATCCGTCGACGCGCTGGTCATGAACGCCGGCGTCATTGGCCCGCAGACGATGGACTTGACCGCTGACGGGGTCACCACCGTGTTCGCGACGAACGTCCTTGGCCACGTCGTCCTCCTCGAAGGGCTCCTGGCCGAGGACCGGCTTGGCGAGGTTGCGGTCCTCGCCGGAAGTGAAGCAGTCCGCGGAGTTCCGAAGTTGCGGATGAAAGGGCCATCCTTCGTCTCAACCTCAGCCGATGAACTCGCCACCGTCATCGACGGCAGCTACTTCGCCAGCAGAAAAGCTGACTTCAACCTGGCGTTCGGCGCAGGCCAAGTACATCGGGGCCCTCTGGATGGCCTACCTGGCCCGCCAACACCCCGACCGCCGATTCATCACCGTGAGCCCCGGGAACACCACCGGCACCCAAGCCCCCAACGACCTTCCCCTACCGATGCGGGTAGCCGCCAAGTACGTCATGCCCGCCCTAGGTCTCGCCCACAAACTCGACGTGGGAGCGAAGCGGCTCGTCGACGGCGTCACCGACCCGACCCTGTCCAGCGGCGTGTTCTACGCCAGCGCGGCCAACAAGCTGAACGGGTCCGTTGGTCAACCAAGCGGACATCTTGCCCGATCTGGCCAACCCGTCGTTTCAGGACCACGCCAACGAGGCCATCCACCGCTTCATCACCTAGACATTCGCAGAGTAGCTCGCCGACCGGTTCCACAGACGCCGAGTCAACATTCAGGAGCACGACCGCTCATCGGCAGAATCGGGTCTGTCTCGCCAACGGCTCTGTCGCACATCCGGTGGTAGCCGGGCATAATGGTGGCGATTAGCGGCCGGGCTCGCGACATCGCAGGTCAGTAGCCGGGTGGCCGCACTGGCGAAATTGGCTGACCTGCCTCCCGGCCACTTCGCGTGCCCGGCGTGGCGGGCCGGCATCCTCCGCCGTAGCACCGTCAGTACGGGAAAGAACGAGTTCAGAGCACTGGCAGCACTCTCAGTAACCGAGAAGACCAGCCGGGAGCCACTAACCGTTACCACCGGATGTGAGATGGAGCCGAACGTCGGACAGACCCCCGGGGCCAGCCGCACAGCAGTCACAGGCATGCAGGCCCCCATCTCCATAAGGACAGGCCTGTCAGCCTGCCAGGATCCTTCTGAAGGTCACCCGCATATGGAGCCATATCCGGATGTTCCGTCCTCGGATGAGAGCGTCCTGTTCGAGTGCACAGAGCCCGAGCTGCAGCCGGCGCCCACCTGCCGAGTCGGTCAGGACTGCAGGAAGGCCAGCAGGTCAGCGTTGATCGTCTCGGCCTGGGTGGTCGGCATGCCGTGCGGGAATCCTTTGTAGGTCTTCAGCGTCCCGTTCTGCACGAGCTCGCGCGGACAGCGGTCCGGAGTCGGCGTAGGGGACGATCTGGTCGTCGTCGCCGTGCATCACCAGGACCGGCACCGTGATCTTCTTGAGGTCCTCGGTGAAATCGGTCTGGGAGAAGGCGACGATGCCGTCGTAGTGTGCCTTCGCTCCGCCCATCATCCCCTGGCGCCACCAGTTCTCGATGATCGCCTCCGAGGATTCCACGCCGGGCCGGTTGAAGCCGTAGAAGGGGCCTGACGGCAGGGCCCGGTAGAACTCGGACCGGTTGGCGGCCAGCTGGGCCTGGAGGTCGTCGAACACGCTCTTCGGCAGGCCGCCGGGGTTGGCGTCGGTCTGCACCATGAGCGGCGGCACCGCACTGATCAGTACCGCTTTCGCCACACGGCTCTCACCGTGCCGGGCGATGTAGTGCACGACCTCGCCGCCACCGGTGGAGTGCCCGACGTGGATCGGCGTCCTGGAGATCGAGATGGGCAGTCAGCGCAGCCAGGTCGTCGGCGTAGTGGTCCATGTCGTGACCGTCGCCGGTCTGCGTGGAGCGTCCGTGCCCGCGCCGGTCATGGGCGATGACGCGGTAGCCGTGCTGCAGGAAGAACAGCATCTGGGTGTCCCAGTCGTCGCCCGAGAGCGGCCAGCCGTGGCTGAAGACGATCGGTTGGCCCGAGCCCCAGTCCTTGTAGAAGATCTCCGTGCCATCGGTCGTCGTGATCGTGCCCATGCGTCTGCCTCCCTTGGTCTGGGCGTTGACGCCGGAACGTCCGCACTAGCGGGCTAACTATCTTTCAGTTAACACCCCAGGCCACTCGGCTGCCGCCGCGATGAACCCGCGGGATCGGCGTCCGATCTGGAACGTGACGGGCCCCGCGGCCCACACCGTCGCGACGGAATGACCGAACGAGGGCCAGACCCAATGGCTCACTCACCGGCATGGGAGTTGATGCCTCCTCAGGTTCCGGAGGCCATGTAGGCGGCGAGGATGTAGTTGGGGTGGCGGTCGAGGTTCTGGCGGGCGCGGTCGTATCGCATGGTGGTGCGGGGGTCGGCGTGGCGGGCGGCGATCTGGACATCGCGCAGGTCGACGCCGGCGCCGAGCATGGTGGTGACGAAGGTGTGCCGGAGCATGTGCGGGTGCGTCCGCGCGATCCTCACGCCAGCGTTGCCGGCCAGCCGGCGCAGCCGCCGGGTCGCGGCATGGCGGTCCATCCGGGTCCCGCGGCTGTTCAGCAGGACCGGCCCGGTGCCGCGGCTGCCGGTGGCCCGGTCGATCGCCCGGCCTACCGCGGGTGGCAGCGGGACGAGCACGATCTTTGTTCCCTTACCGCATATGCGAAGGACCCGGTGGCCGTGCTCCTCGCCGAGGTCCTCGATATTGGCACCGGTGGCTTCGAAGATCCGCAGCCCCAGCAGGCCGAGCATGGCCACAAGAGCGAAATCGCAGTCGTTGGCGGACTGGCGGGCCGCGGTGAGCAGGGCCTCGAACTGCAGGTGCGTGAACCCGAGCGTAGGTGACTCAGCTGGCACGGAGGGGCGGCGGACGTACTCGGCAGGCGAGTGCTCCAGGACGCCGTCGATGACGCAGGTCCGGTAGAACCCCGCCGTGACCGAGAACCGCCGCGACACCGTCGACGGCTTGAACCGGCGCACCTCCTGCATCCACCGGATGTACAGCTCCAGGTGCGGCCGCCGTGCCGCCAGCGGATCCAGGTCACGGTCCGTGCACCAGGAGAGGTAACAGCGCAGGTCAGACTCGGTGTGACCACGCGAAGAACCCTTGAAGCGCGCCAGGTACGCGGCCACCGCTAGCTGCAGAGGGGCCACAGGAGAAACGACGAGGCCGGACGGCATTACAGGTAACTCGTTGAGGTTCGTCATGCTCCGACGCTGCGCTGACTCCCGGGTAAGAGCAACACCAGGCCCCGGAGCGGCAAAGTAGTGCGTTCTCAGGTGTCCAGTCTCAACGGTTTCGGGGGGGACCCTCGTCCGTCCGGGCGCCGCGTGCCGTATCTCAGCGCTTGCGGTATGTCGCGGTATAGGTGGTGTTCACCGCGGGCGCGGTGATGGTGTGGCTCTGCGGGCCGCCGTCCGACCACGAGATGAAGTTGTAGGTGGACTTGTTGAATTGCTGTGGCGACGGGGCGCTGACCGAGTTCGCCGAGCCGACGACTACCGTCACGGAGAACGGCGTGGTGCGCGGCGCCTCGTTCACCACCAGGTCGCTGAGGACGAGGCCGCCCGGGTTGGTCTTGAACGTGAGCACGACCGTCTTCGGGTCCAGCCGGACGCTCGTCGTCGAGGTCAGCCCGCCCGAGTCGGTCGCGGTCAGCCGCACTTCGAGCCAGCACGGGTATTCGTGGTCCGGCGCGGTGAACGATCCGCTGGAGACACCGGTGATGGTCTGGATCAGGTGCGTGTGGCAGTCGGTCGGCGTGAAGCAGTGATGCATGATCAGCGACCAGCTCAGCGCCGACGCGGGCAGCGTCCCGTCCTGCGTATCGGTGGCGTGGCCGGAGAAGGTGATCGTGTCGCCGACCTTCCAGGTCAGGCTTGACGCGGGCGAGTCGATGACCGCGTTCGGCGCGGTGTTGCCGGCGGTGACGGTGACGGTCGCCGTGTCGCTGGCGCCCTGGTCGTCGGTGACCCGCAGGACCGGGTGATAGACGCCCGCCGTGGTGTAGGTGTAGGACGCCGTCGGGCCGGTCGCGTCGCCGAACGTTCCGTCGCCGTTGAGATCCCATGAGTAGGTCAGCGGCTCGCCCTCGGGGTCGGACGAGCCGGTGCCGTCGAAGCTGACCGTCAGCGGGAGCGGGCCGTTGGTCGGGGTCGCCGTGATCACCGCGGTCGGCGGCTGGTTGGCGGCGGTGTAGGTGATGCGGTGGACGGTGCCGTCGTCCATGTCGACGTAGAACAGGTCGCCGCCGGGGCCGATCTTCAGGTCGACGGGATGCCCGGCGGCGGCGCCGGTCGCGTCGACGCCGACGAACGACTGCAGCCTGGACGGGTCGGGCAACCCGTTCGTGCCCGGGAGCATCGCCCAGATCTCGTTGCGGGTGTGGTCGGCGAAGAACAGCGCGCCGTTGTACTGCGCCGGATACGACCCGCCCTGGTAGAACGCGACCCCGGTGACCGACGAGCCGCCGGTGTGGCAGCCGGAGTAGCTCACCACGCACGCGCTGTGGTTGTACGTGTAGTACGGCGCGGTGACCGAACCGGGCGCCGAGTACAGGGATGAGCACAGGTTGAGGCCGGCCCCCTGGTAGCCGCTTTGCGGCGACGCTCCCTCATAGCACGGCCAGCCGAAGTTCGACGCGGTCGCACTCGCCGGTGACACCACGCGGTCGATCTCCTCCCAGGTGTTCCAGCCGACGTCGCCGACCCACAGTTCATCGGTGCCCGGGCGCTGGGTGATGCGGAACGGGTTGCGCAGCCCGTAGGCCACGATGCGCCGCGCGTTGGCATCCGATGAGGAGTAGAACGGGTTGCCGGGCACGCCCGCGCCGGTGGCGGGATCGATCCGCAGCACCGCGCCGTCGAGGGTTGCCGGGCCGTCGGTACGCCGGACGCTCTGGCTGCGCAGCGCGCCGCCCTCCGCGCCGGGCGGGCTCAGCGCGGTGCCGGCCGCGCCGGGCGGGTCGCCACAGGGATTCGCCTGGTCGCCGGCGTAAGTCGCGCCGTACTGCCCGTAGTCGACGTTGTTGAAGCTGGCGCCGTCGCCGCCACTGACGTACAGATGCCCGTCGCGGCCGAACAACAGCGTGCCGATCGAGTGGCTCGGGAACTGCTGGCACCAGTTGTTGATGAGCACCTGCTCGGTGCCGGTCATGACGTTCCCGCTGATCGGCAGCCGCGACACGCGGGCCGACACCAGGCAGCCGTCGGTGGTCGGGCCCGGCGGCGTCGGGCAGGCGTCGCCCCACACCGGTGCCGTGCCGCCGATCGGGGCGTCATACGCGTAGAGCACGTAGACGTATGGGTCTGCGGGGAAGTTGGGGGCGAGCGCCAGGCCGAGCAGGCCGCGATCCCAGTAGTCGTCGACCTCGCCCGACAGGTCGGCGAAGGTGACCGGGCTCGTGTCGGTCAGGCTCTGAAAGACCTTGATCACGCCGTTCTTCTGGCCGACGAAGATCCGCCCGTCGGGTGCGAATTGCAGCACCGTCGGGTTGGTCAGCCCGCTCAGCACGACCGAATCGCGGAACCCGGTGGGCAACGTGGACGCCCCTGCCGGGCTCGGCCCGGCCTGCGCGACGAGCGTGGCGCCCAGCACCACCGCTGCTGTACTGATCAGCCCGCGCCAACGCGCGGCAACCCCAAGACGTCCCATGCCGCCCCCCGGCGGTCCGCTCCCCAGCGCACGGCCGCTTCCGCGCGCCGCTTCGCCCCGCATTCTGCTCGCCAGACAGGCACCGCGTCCGCGCTTTGGACAACTTACTCACATCGGCATGAGCGGATGCCTGGATTGTTTGCGAAGGTAGCAGACGGGAGCGGCGCGACGAGAGACGCGGCGTGTGAGGCCGGGCGGCGCTCGTCAGCCCGGTCTGATCTGCAGGCTCGGGGCCAGGTCCAGCAGCGGCGGGGCGTGCGCGGGGCGGAAGCCGCCGCCGAGCCAGGTGCCGGCGGTGATGGTTCCGCTGCGGAGGGCTCCGGCGGTGGCGGCGGCGGCCGTCCCGTCGTGGATGAACGTCACGGTGACGTCCGCGCTGGCCGCCGCCTCGATGCGGCCGCGCAGCCAGGCCAGCTGCCCGGCCAGGGTGCCGTAGATGCCCCGGCCGTCGTCGAGGGGGACGCCCTCGTGCACGTAGGACGCGACGCTGGCGATGACGCGGACCGGGCCCGGGCGGACCGTGATCTTAGCGGCGCGCTGGGCGGTGCGGCTGAGCGCTGCGGCGACGGCCTCGTGCACCTCCCCGGCCGACGGCGGCCGTACGGTGGCATGCCGGACGGCAGCTGGCCGGACGGCGCGGCGCGGGTCTCCAGCAGGCGCAGCCCGGTCAGGGTGGTGGCGTCCCGGTCGGCGATCGCGGTCTTGATGCTGGTGTGGCCGAGGTCGGCCACCACGGTGATCTCCTGGCTGCTGGCGGCGGACGCGTGCCGGGCGGCGCCCAGCAGCGGCGCCAGGGCCGGCTGCGGTGTGAGCGCCAGCCGGCACGGCCGGACCGCCGTCGAGGCGGCAGCCTGGGCAGCGGCCAGGATGGCCGGGCCGCACTGGCCGGCCAGCAGCCCGCCGCCCAGCCAGATACTGTCCACCTCCAGCCAGTACGCCAGGCAGGCCCGGCGGACCAGCGTCCGGCCCTGCTTCCCCGGCGTGGCCGGGTCGCGGAGCGTGGCGATCAGCGCGCCCAGGCGGCGGCCGAACTCCGCCAGCGTGGCGGCCGCGGCCCGGCCCGCATGGGTTGCCGGGTCCGCGACCGCGGACGCGAGCCCGTCGGCCAGCCGGTCCGCCGGCAGCCCGGCCAGGCCGTGCCCGGCGGCCAGCGCTAACAGCGCGTCGCGCGAGCACGTCAGCCCGGCCCGCAGACCCGCCACGCCCGGTCCCCCGGCCGCGCCGATGACCACCTGGTTCAGGGACGCGTCCGCGGTCAGGTTCAGCGGGTCAAACCCGGCGCCTCCCATGCCGCCCAGTCTGCCGCAGGCCAGGCCAGGCCCGGCTAGGTCAGCTCAGGCCAGGCCGGCCCAGCCGGCGCGAGCCGCCCTCCGGTCAGCTTGTGAAGCTGGCCAGCAGGCCGGCCTGGTAGGAGCCGCCCTTCTGGCGCACGATCACGCCCATCCGGTTGGCCGCGTTGATCAGGGCGACCAGGCAGACCAGCGCGGCGGCCTGGTCCTCGTCGTAGTGCTTGCGCACCTGGGCCCAGGTCTCGTCGGACACGCCGTGGCTGGCGTCGGCCAGCCGGGTGCCCTCCTCGCACAGCGCCAGCGCGGCCTGCTCGGCCTCGGTGAACACCTCGGCCTCGCGCCAGGCCGCGACCAGGCTGAGCCGCACCGCCGTCTCCCCCGCCGCCGCGGCCTCCTTGGTGTGCAGGTCGGTGCACCAGCCGCAGCCGTTGATCTGGCTGGCGCGCAGCCCCACCAGCTCCTGGACGGACCTGGGCAGCGGCGACTGCGCGATCACCAGGCTCGCGGCGGCGAACCGCTTGGCGAACCGGGCACCGAGCTCGTTCTCCATCAGGTTGAGCCGGGTTTCCATGGTTTCGTCCTCACTTCCGTGTTGCGGTCCCGGTGGACCGGTCGCACATCAGATGCCGCCCGCCCGGTTCCTGTGACACCGCCGTCCCGGTGTCACAAAACGGCGCGGCCCGCTGTCTGGTGGGTATGCCGACCAGCGTGAAAGATCCCGCCACCGAGGCCTTCCTCACCCACCGGAACCTGCTGTTCACCGTCGCCTACGAGATGCTCGGCTCGGCCGCCGACGCGGAGGACGTGCTCCAGGAGACGTGGCTGCGGTGGGCGGGCGTCGACCTCGGCACGGTCCGCGACCAGCGCGCCTACCTGGTCCGGATCACCACCCGCCAGGCGCTGAACCGGCTGCGCACGCTCGGCCGCCGCAAGGAGTCCTACGTCGGCCCCTGGCTGCCCGAGCCGCTGCTGACCGCGCCCGACGTGGCCGAGGACGTCGAGCTCGCGGACAGCGTCTCGATGGCGATGCTGCTGGTGATGGAGACCCTCACGCCGGCCGAGCGGGCGGTGTTCGTGCTGCACGACGTGTTCGACTTCGGCTACGACGAGATCGCCGAGTCCGTCGGCAAGACCCCGGCCGCGGTCCGCCAGATCGCGCACCGGGCCCGGTCTCACGTCGCCGCGCGCCGGCCGCGCGGGCCGGTGTCGCCGGCCGAGACCCGCAAGGCGCTCGAGGCGTTCCTGCGCGCCGCCCAGACCGGCGAGCTCCAGGACCTGCTCGCCATCCTGGCGCCGGACGTGGTCTTCCTCGGCGACGGCGGCGGGATCGTGCAGGCCTTCAGGACGCCGGTGACGGGAAAGAGCAAGGTGTCCCGGCTGATCGAGATCGGGCTGACCCGGATCCCCGCCTCCGCCACGCTGGAGCCGGCCCAGGTCAACGGCTACCCGGCGCTGATCCTCCGCCGCGACGGGGAGATCGACACGGTCATCGCGCTGCGCCTCGACGACGGCCTGGTCACCGGGCTGTACGCGGTGCGCAACCCGGAGAAGCTGTCGCGCATGGAGCAGGAAACCGCGCTGCACCGCTGAGCCCGCAGCGCGCCCGGCCGCGCTACCAGGGCAGCGGGCCGTCGGCGTCGAAGTAGCCGCCGGTGGGTCCGTCCGGGCCCACCTGCGCCATGCGCACGATGATCCCGGCGCCCTGCTCGACGGTCTGGTGGCCGGTGTTCGCGTTCAGGTCGGTCTTGGTGAAACCGGGCTCCACCGCGTTGATCCGCATCTGCGGGAACGCCTTCGCGTACTGCACGGTGATCATGTTGACCGCGGCCTTCGACGCCGGGTAGGCCACGCCCGGGTAGGCGTACGCCCGCGTGCCCGGGGTCGCGAGCCGGGTGAGCGAGGCCAGCCCGCTGCTGACGTTGACCACGACCGGGGCGGCCGAGCGCTGCAGCAGCGGCAGGAACGCGTGCAGGACCCGCACCATGCCGAACACGTTCGTCTCGAACGTCCGCCGCATCATCCCGGCGGTCACCCCGGCGGCGCCGGTGACGCCGCCCGCGCCCATCTCCTCCTGGATGCCGGCGTTGTTGACCAGCACGTCCAGCCCGCCCTGGGCCTCGATCGCGGCCACCGCGGCCGCCACCGACGCGTCCTTGGTGACGTCCAGCTGAACCGCCCGCGCGCCCAGCTCCGCCGCGGCCCGCCGCCCGCGCTCTGCGTCCCGGCTGCCGGCGTACACCGTGTGGCCCGCGGCCACCAGCCGCCGGGCCGTCTCGAAGCCAAGCCCCTTGTTCGCCCCCGTGATCAGGATTGCCGTCATAGCCCCGACGCTAGAATTTAGAGCGTGCTCGAAGTCAAACCACCGCCCGTCCCCCCTCGCGGCGTGAGCATCGCCGAGGCCGCGAGACGTACCGGCGTCAGCGTGCACACCCTGCGCTACTACGAGCGGGCCGGCCTGGTCGTCACCCCGGTCGACCGCACCGCCAGCGGCCAGCGCCGCTACCAGCAGCTCGACCTGGACTGGATCAACGTCTGCACCCGGCTGCGGGCCACCGGCATGCCGATCAGGACCATCCGGCGCTACGCCGAGCTCGTCTCCGACGGCCACGGCAACGAGAAGGACCGTCTCGCCCTCCTCGAGTCCCACCGCGTCGAGGTCGTCGCCCGGCTCGCCGAACTCCAGGAGAACCTCGAGCTCCTCGACCACAAGATCGGCGTCTACCGCGGCCGGATCGCCGCGGGCGAAGCCGACCATCCCTGGGCGCCGAGCCGCCAGGGAGGTATCACCGCCGCTGATATCTCCTCGTTATCCGCTGGGCTTCCAGGAGGTGACAGTGGCGCACGTTCTCAGGAACGTGACGCTCCGGCCGGGTGATTCGATTTATATCGGGATCCCGGTGCGCACCGGGCCCTGCGGGGAGAGATCCGGCTGGACCAGCAGGACAGCTTCCTGGTCAGGGAACGGTTCCTCTCCTTCACCCACACCGTGTCCCTGCCGTTCACCCCGGACGGGGGCCACCTGATCCTGCACGCCCTCAGTCATCCGGGCGGGACGGACGCGTTCTGCGTCAGCCAGTAACCAGTCAGGCCAGGCCCGGGGCGGCCGCCGCGAAACCCCCGCGCGTATCCACTCGCGTGTGCGCGATGATGCCAGTGTGATCAGCGTGGATCAGACGGAGTGAGCCGGGTCGCCGAGCTCATTGCGCCGTCGCGGCTGGGCCGCAGCTTCCGCTGGCTGCTGGCCTCGACGTGGGTGACGAACCTCGGCGACGGGATCACGCTGGCCGCCGGGCCGCTGCTGGTCGCGTCGCAGAGCCGCAACCCGCTGGCCGTGGCGTCGGCCGCGTTCCTGCAGCGGCTGCCGTGGCTGATGTTCGGCCTGTACGCCGGGGTGGTCGCCGACCGGCGCAACCGGCGCGCGATCATCGTGGTCACCGGACTGGCCCGGGTAGGCATCCTCGTGCTGCTGACCGCGTCGATCGTGACCCACATGGTCGGCATCGCGGTGGTGCTGGCGGCCCTGTTCCTGTTCGGGGTGTGCGAGACCTTCGGCGAGACCACGACCACCACCCTGCTGCCGATGCTGGTGGACAAGCCGGACCTCGGCATCGCGAACTCACGGGCCTTCGCGGGCATCGTCGTGTGGAACCAGATGGCCGGCCCGCCGGTGGGAGCCGCCCTGTTCGCGGTCGGGATGGCGCTGCCGTTCGTCACCGAGACCGTGTGCGTGCTGGCCGGGGTGCTGCTGCTCATCCGGGTCCGGCTGCCCGCGCACGGCATCCGCGGGGAGCACGGCCGGGTACGCGACGACATCCGCGAGGGCTGGCGCTGGCTGTGGGCACACGCCGCGGTGCGGACGCTGGCGATCACGATCTTCACCTTCAACGTGACGTTCGGCGCCGCGTGGTCGGTGCTCGTCCTTTACGCCCGCGACCGGCTCGGCATGGGCGAGCTCGGATTCGGTCTCATAACCACGGCGATGGCGGTCGGGGGCTTGATCGGGATCTATGGGTTACGGCTGGCTGGAGCGGAACGTGCGCCTCGGCGTCATCATGCGCGGGGGGCTGATCATCGAGACCCTCACCCACCTGGCCCTGGCCCTGACCCGCTGGGCCTGGTTCGCGCTGATCGTCTTCACGATCTTCGGCGCCCATGCCTTCGTCTGGGGCACGGTCTCCACCACCGTGCGGCAGCGGGCGGTGCCGGAGAACTTCCAGGGCCGGGTCGGCAGCGTCTATCTCACAGGCATGATCGGCGGTCTCGTGATCGGCGCGGCCCTGGGCGGTGTGGTGGCCTCCGTCTGGGGGATCACCGCGCCGTTCTGGTTCGCCTTCGCCGGGTCGGCCCTCATCCTCGTGCTGATCTGGCGGTCCCTGCTGCAGATCGCCCACGCCGACGAGCAGGCCCGCGGCCAGCCCGCCGCCGTGCTCACTCCGGGCGCGGGTTCCAGCGAAACCGCCTGACCCCCACCACGGCGCCGACGACCCCCCACCCGGCCAGCACGGCAAGGTGCGTCCAGGCCAGACCGGGCCCGGTGAGGGCGCCGAGCAGCGCCTGGTTGAACGGCCGGATCGGCAGCACCCCGGAGACCGAGTTCAGCACCGCCGAGTGAATCGGCAGGTACGTCCCGGACAGGAAGAGCAGCGGGAACAGCACGAGCTGCACGACCGCCGGCGCCGCTTCCGCGTTGCGGACCAGGGAGGCGACGGCCACGCCGAGCCCGCAGAAGCAGGCGGCGCCGACCGCCAGCGTGACCGCCAGGGCCAGCCAGTGGGCCGGCCGCGGTGCGCCGAACAGCGCGCCGATGCCGATGATCAGCGCCACGTCGGTGACCGCGACCACCAGGCAGTGCGCCAGCAGGCCGAGGAAGTACAGGCTCGCCGGGAGCGGCGTCGCCCGGACCCGCTTGAGGATGCCGTCCTGGCGGCGCATGGCGAGCACCACCGCGAGCTGGCCGTAGCACGTACCGATCACCGACAGCGCCGCGATCGTTGGCATGTAGTACGCAACCGGGGTCCGCCCGTAGAAGTACGAGCTGGCCGTTCCGCCGCGCATCAGCAGCCCGAGAACGGTCATGAACACGACCGGGAAGGCGAACGTGAACACGGCGTTCTGCGTGTTGCGCCAGAACGACAGCTGCTCGTAGCGGATCTGGTGCCACAGCAGCCTCACGGCGGGTGTGCGGGGACGCAGAGACGGCAATGTCGCGGTGCTCATCGGGTGCTCCCTTCCTGGCCGGCCGCCCGGTCCGGGGCGGTCAGCCGCAGGTAGATGTCCTCCAGGCTGGGGCGCTCGACGGTGAGCTGGCGGAGCACCGTGCCCCGCCCGAGCGCCCAGCCGGTCAGCTGGTGCAGCACGGCGGTCGGCTCCGCCGCGTCGACCGTGACCAGCCCGTCGTCTGCGCCGGGCTGGACGGTCACGCCTGCCGGCAGATCGGCGGCCGTGCAGCCGTCGGGCAGCGCGAACGAGATCCTGGTCAGGGCGGTGTCGCGGCCGCCGATCCGGGACGGCGGGCCCTCGGCCACGATCCGGCCGCTGGCCATGACCGCGACCCGGTCGGCGAGCTCCTGCGCCTCCTCCATGTAGTGGGTGGTGAGCAGGATCGTGGTCCCGGCGTCGCGGAGCGCCCGGATCGTGGCCCAGGCCTCCTGCCGGGCGGCGGGGTCGAACCCGGTGGTCGGCTCGTCGAGGAACAGCAGCCGCGGCCGGCCGACGACCCCGAGCGCCAGGTCGAGCCGGCGCTTCTGGCCGCCGGACAGCTTCCTGACCGTGCGCCGCTCGAGGCCGGCCAGCCCGGCCAGGCCGATGACCTCGTCCACGTCCCGCGGCCGCGGGTAGTAGCCCGCGTTGCGGGCGATGGTCTCCCGGACCGTGAGGTACGGCTCGACCGCGATGTCCTGGAGCACCACGCCGATCTGCTCGCGGAACTCGCGGCCGCGGGCCCGGTCGGCGGGGTCGATGCCGAGCACCGCGACCCGGCCCGCGTCTGCGGTACGGAAGCCCTCGAGGATCTCCAGCGTGGTGGTCTTGCCCGCGCCGTTGGGGCCGAGCAGGGCGAAGATCTCGCCCGGCTGGACGTTGACGCTCACCTCGCGGACGGCCTGCACCTGGCCGTAGCTCTTGCGCAGGCCGTCGGCCACCAGGGCGGGCGGCGGGCCGGCCGGCGTGATCCGGGCCGGCGTGGCCGGGGCTGGCCCCGCCTGGCCCGGCCGGGCGGCGCCAGATTGGGCTACGCGGCCGGTCCTGAGGCCTGGATGGTCAGTTCGCGACGCACCGGACCTCCACGATCATGTCGAGCTGACGGGCGGCCAGGCCGCGGTAAGCGGTCACGCCGAAGGCCGTACGGTCCACGCGGACCGTGCCGCGGGCGGTGAATCCGCCGGGCGCGGCGCCGGTCAGCTCGGCCGCGATGGCGGCCGGCCGGGTGACGCCGCGGACGGTCAGCTGGCCGGTCAGGCCCGTGCTATCCGGCCCGGTGCCGTCCAGCCGCTGCGCCTCGAAGATGATCACCGGGTGATGGTCCGTGTCGAGCAGCCGGGCGGAGCGGACGCTCGCGTCGCGCTGCGGGTTGCCGGTGCGGAAGCTCGCCGCGTCGATCTCGGCGTAGCAGCGCGCCTCGCCGGGCTCGCCGGTGACCTCGACGGCCCCGCCCCGGATCGCGAACGTGCCGCGTACCCGGCCGAGGCCGAACATGTGCCGGGTCCGGAACGTGACCGCGGACGAGGCCGGGTCGATCACGTACCGGCCGGGCCGGATCTCACTGAGCTGCTGCTGGGGTGTCTGTGTGGGGTGCGATGTGGTCTGCATGCCGTCCATTTCACGGCCCGCGGCCCCTTCCCCGGCAGGCCCGCCGGTCGGGTCCTGGCCCGGCGAACGGCGGGTCCTGGCGCCCGGCATACGACTTTCGTAGGGTCCTGACCACCGGAAGGTTCCGCCGCCCGCCGCTCCGGGCCGAAGCTGTCATAACGTGACCTCGTGCGGCCAACCAGAGAATGGCTCGGAAGGCACCGGGTCGCCACGTTCGTGGCGGTCACGGTCTTCTTCGTCGTGATCGACGTGCTGGCCACGCTCAGCGGCGCGACCTGGTGGCCGACCCAGCCGGGCACGCTGGCCTGGGTCATGCTCGGGTTTCAGGTCGCGGCCTGCTCCTCGCTGGCGCTCCGGCGCCGGGCCCCGCTGGCCGTGGTAGCCATCCTGGGCGCCTTCACCCTCGCGATCACGCTGCTGATCTGGCCGGCGGGCGCGCTGACGCCCGCGCACGAAGACAACATCTGGGCGCCGTACTCGACCATCCTCGCCGCCTACGGGCCGGTCCTGTGCTGCCGGGACCGCCGGACCGCGTTCACCGCGATCGGCCTGCTGGCCCTGGTTGTCGCCCGGCCGTGGCACGCGACACTGCTGATCATCTCGATCGGCCTGGTCCGGACCCTGGTCGGGCCGCTGCTCGCGCTGTACTTCGAGGCCCGGCAGCGGCTGGTCCAGGCCCTGCGGGAGCGCGCGGAGCGCGCCGAGCGGGAGCAGCACCTGCTCGCCGAGCAGGCCCGTGACGAGGAGCGGGCCCGGCTGGCCGGGGAGATGCACGACATCGTCACCCACCGGGTCAGCCTGATGGTGCTCCAGGCCGGTGCGCTGCGGATGACCGCGCCCGACGAGGCGACCCGGCAGGCCGCGGAGGACCTGCGCGCGGCCGGCTGCCAGGCCCTGGACGAACTGCGCGACCTGGTCGGCATCCTGCGCACGGCGCCGGAGGAGGACCAGGCCCCGCCCGCCCAGGGGCTCGCCGCCCTGGTCGCCGAGTCGACGGCGGTCGGCACCCCGGCCGAGCTGATCGAGGAGGGCGACCCCGCGCACGCCTCGCCGGTCGTCGGCCGGACCGCCTACCGGCTGGTCCGCGAGGCGCTGACCAACGTCCGCAAGCACGCCCCGGGCGCGCGGGTGACCGTACGGGTCAGCTACGGCGAGGCGCAGGTCAGGATCTCGGTGCGGAACACCCGCCCGCCCGGCGGGCCGGGTGCGGCGGACGGGCGGGGCAGCGCGCTGGCCGCGACCGGATCCGGTCTTGGCCTGGCCAGCCTGCGCCAGCGCATCGAGCTGGTGCGCGGGACCATGCACGCGGGGCCGGCGGCCGACGGCGGGTTCTGCGTCGAGGCCACCCTGCCCGCCTACGTGCCGACAGCGGAAACGGCGGTCTGAGACATGATCAGGGTCGTGGTCGTCGACGACGAGCAGATGGTCTGCGCGCACCTGCGGACGATCCTCGGCTCGGCCGACGACATCGAGGTCGTGGACGAGGCGCACGACGGCGCGGCCGGTGTCGAGGCGGTCGTGCGCAGCCGGCCCGACGTGGTGCTGATGGACCTGCGCATGCCCGGCGTGGACGGCCTCACCGCGATCGAGCGGATCGGCGAGCTCGCCGCCAAGCCCGCGGTGGTCGTGCTGACCACCTTCGACGCCGACCAGTACGTGCTGCGCGCGCTGCGCGCCGGGGCGTCCGGCTTCCTGGTCAAGTCCACCCCGCCGGAGGACCTCATCGGCCTGGTCCGGGTCGCCGCCGAGGGGCACACCGTGCTGTCGCCCGCGGCGGCCCGCCGGCTGGTCGCCGCGTCCGGGGACCGCGAGCAGACCCGCGACCGGGCCCGCCAGCTGGCCGGGTCGCTGACCGGGCGGGAGGCCGAGGTGCTCGCCTGCCTGGGCGAGGGCCTGTCGAACGCGCAGATCGCACGGCGGCTGTACCTGTCCGAGGCCACGATCAAGGGCTACGTCTCCGCGGTGATGGACAAGCTCGGCTGCGCGAACCGGACCCAGGCCGGCCTGCTCGCCCACGACGCCGGCCTGGTGACCGGCCCGTGAAACCGCGTGCGCCGAAGGCTCTCGTGGTCACCTTGGCGTGCCGGCGGACCCGGCCTGGGCCCTGGACGGCACGGCCCTGGCTGGCCTAGACACCCGGCTCGCGCCAACGAGCCGTATCCCTAAAAGCGGGACGCGCTGAAACAGCGGCCGGCCTGCGAGACGGAGACTACGGCTCCGGGGTGCCCGCCGAGGCCGGGACGGTCCCCGCACCGTTGCGGTGGAAGCTGAGCGGGTGATGGCAGGCGGCCATGTGGCCGTTGTTCCCGTACTCGACCAGCGGCGGTTCCTGCTGGGCGCAGATCTCGGTGGCGTAGCGGCACCGCGGGTGGAACCGGCACCCCGAGGGCGGCTGGATCGGGCTGGGCACGTCGCCTTCCAGCACGATTTGCTCACGCCGGTCCGACAGGTCGGGGTCGGGGATCGGGACCGCCGACAGCAGCGCCTCGGTGTAGGGGTGGATCGGCTTCTGGTAGAGCTCCTCGGCCGGCGAGACCTCGACGATCTTGCCCAGGTACATGACCGCGATCCGGTCCGAGACGTGCCGCACCACGCCGAGGTCATGGGCGATGAAGATATAGGTCAGGTCCAGCTCGTCCTGCAGGTCGTCGAGCAGGTTGATGACCTGGGCCCGGATCGACACGTCCAGCGCGGAGACCGGCTCGTCGGCGATGATCAGCCGGGGGTGCATGGCCAGCGCCCGGGCCACGCCGATCCGCTGCCGCTGGCCGCCGGAGAACTCGTGCGGATACCGGTTGAGGTGCTCGGGCGACAGCCCGACCAGCTCGAGCAGTTCCTCCACCCGCTTCTTGATCTTCTTGCGGTCGCCGTAGTTATGGATCTCCAGCGGGTCGGAAATGATCGTGCCGACCCGCTTGCGCGGGTTCAGCGAGGCGTACGGGTCCTGGAACACCATCTGCATCTCGCGCCGGACGGGGCGCAGCGCGCGCCGCGACAGCTTGGAGATGTCGCGGCCCTCGAAGGTGACCGTGCCGCCGCTGAGCTCGTGCAGCCGGATGATGCACCGGCCGAGCGTGGACTTGCCGCAGCCGGACTCACCCACGAGCCCCAGCGTCTCGCCCGCCCGGATCTCGAAGCTGACGTCGTCCACCGCGTGCACCCGGGCGACCTCGCGCTGGATGACGACGCCGTCCTTGATCGGGAAGTACTTCTTGACGTGCTCGGCACGCAGCAGCACTTCCCGGTCGTCGCTCGCGGTCATGCCGGCTCCTCGGACAGCTCCGGGTGGATGGCACTCTCGCGCTTGTCGCGCTTCTGCGCCACGGCCAGATGACAGGCGTCCAGATGGCCGCCGCCCACCTTGTCCGTCAGGCCGGGGACCTCCTCGAGGCAGCGGTCGAACCGGTGCGGGCAGCGCGGGCCGAACGCGCAGCCTTCGGGGAGCCTGAGCATCGACGGGGGGAGGCCCTTGATCGTCGTCAGCCGTTTGGGCCGGGGCCGGTCCAGCCGGGCGATCGACCCGAGCAGGCCCCAGGTGTACGGGTGCTCGGGGTCGTAGAAGAGATCGCGCTTGGTGCCCTGCTCGACGATCCGTCCCGCGTACATCACCGCCACCCGGTCGGCGATGTCGGCCACGACCCCCATGTCGTGCGTGATCAGCACGACCGCGGAGCCGAAGTCGTCCTTGAGCTTCTTGATCAGGTTGAGGATCTGGGCCTGGATCGTGACGTCGAGGGCCGTGGTCGGCTCGTCCGCGATCAGCAGGTCCGGGTTGCAGGACAGGGCCATCGCGATCATCACGCGCTGGCGCATGCCGCCGGAGAACTGGTGCGGGTAGTCGTCCACGCGTTCCTGCGCCTGCGGGATGCCGACCGCCTTGAGCAGGTCCACGGAACGGCTGGCGCGCGGCCTGCTTGGAGATCTGCTCGTGCGTCCTGATCTGCTCGGAGATCTGCCAGCCGACCTGGTACACCGGGTTCAGCGAGGTCATCGGGTCCTGGAAGATCATGGCGATTTCCGAACCGCGGATGTGGCGCATCTGGTCCTGGGTCAGCTCCATCAGGTTCTGGCCCTTGTAGAGCACCTCGCCCTCGAACCGCGCGTTCGGGTCGAAGATCAGCCGCATCACCGACATCATCGAGACGCTCTTGCCGGACCCGGACTCGCCCACGATGCCCAGCGTCTCCCCGGGGGACACGCTGAACGAGATGTCGTTGACCGCCCTGACCGTGCCGTCCTCGGTGCGGAAGGACACCTTGAGGTTGCGCACCTCCAGCAGTGGCGTGGCCATCAGGCGAGCCGCACTCTGGGGTCGAGCCGGGCGTACGCGACGTCCACCAGCGCGCTGGCCAGCACGATGAAGAAGGCCCCGTAGATGACGGTGGCCATGATCACCGGGAGGTCGAGGTTAAGCAGCGACTGGTAGGCCAGGTAGCCCAGGCCGTGGATGCCGAACACGATCTCGACGAGCAAAACCCCGCCGGCCACCAAGGCGCCGAAGTCGAGCCCGAACAGGCTGACGTACGTAATCATCGAGTTGCGCAGCGTGTGCCGCAGCAGCACCCGCCGCTCGGTCAGGCCCTTGGCGCGGGCCGTACGGATGTAGTCCTCGTTCTGGATCTCCAGCAGGCTGGCTCGCAGCACCCGCGCGTAGAAGCCGATATAGAGGACCGACAGCGTGATCCAGGGCAGCACAAGCCCCTTGAACCACAGCAGCGGATCCTGGGTCAGCGGGGTATACCCGAGCGGCGGGACCCAGCTGAACAGGAACGTATCGTGAAGTCTGCTCTGGGATATGAGGTTGACGACCTCACCTAGCCAGAACACCGGTATGGAAATTCCGATCAGGGCCACGATCATCAGGAGCGGATCGAAGAAGGTGCCTTTGAGCACTGCGGCCAGCAGCCCCATGCTGATCGACACCACCACCCAGATGAGGGCGGCCCCGACCACCAGCGACAGGGTCGCCGGCACGGCGGCGGCGATCTCGGGGATGACCTTCTGGCCCTGGTTCGAGTAGGACACCAGGTCGCGGGTGATGAAGATCTTCTTCATCATCAGGCCGTACTGCACCGGGAAGGGCTCGTCCAGCCCGAACTGATGCCGGATCTCGGCCAGGACCTGCGGGCTCGGGTTGCGGCCCGCGATCTGCCTGGCCGGGTCGACGCCCGGGGTCTTGAAGAAGATCACGAACACCAGAAGCGTGATCGCGAACATGACCAGCAGGGTCCAGAGGGCCCGCCGGATGATGAAGTTCAGCACGAGGGCCGCCGCACCCGGCGCTGCCGGGATGCCGGGACGCCGGCCTCAGCAGGTCTGGTCACTGCCCCTCCACCCTCAGCTTGGCGCGCGGATCCAGCGCGTCGCGGATACCGTCGCCCAGCACGTTCAGCGCCAGCACGGTCAGCACAATCATGATCCCTGGCGCGATCGACACTATCGGCCGGGTGTACAGAAGCTGCTGGCCGTCGCTGATGATCGTGCCCCAGCTGACGTTGGGCGGCTGGACGCCGACGCCCAGGAAGGACAGCGCCGCCTCGGTGAAGATCGTGGTGGCGATCATCAGCGGGAACAGCACGATCACCACGGACACCACGTTGGGCAGGATGTCGGAGAACATCAGCCGCAGGTTGGAGGCGCCCAGGGCGATGGCCGCCTCGGCGTACTCCTTATTGATCACGGTCAGCACATGGCCGCGGATGGGTCTGTACACGTACGGCACGTAGATGACGGCGATGATCAGCGTGGGCAGCCACAGGCTGGTCGCCACGATGTGGATCGGGCCGAATTGGAGGCCGTTGGAGGAGGTCAGCAGCTCGGTCCCGATGCAGATCGCGAGCAGGATCACGGGGAACGCCCAGATCAGGTCCATTATCCGGGACAGCAGCGCGTCGACCGTGCCGCCGAAGAACCCGGCGATGAGCGCAAGGACTGTGGCGATAAGGCAGGCGATGGCCGCCGAGCCGATGCCGATCAGCAGCGACGTGCGCCCGCCGTAGAGCACCAGGGCCATCACGTCCCGGCCCTGGGCATCAGCGCCAAGGAAGTAGTGCGCCGGATCCCACGTCGGGCCGATCGGTGTCACACCCAGGTGCAGGGTCCCGCCGCCGGCCTGCATCAGCGGGACCTTCTTGCCGTTGACGATCGTGGTCCCGTTTAGGTTGTTGGCGAACGGGTCCACGTGGGCGATGTGCTGTGCGTAGAACGGCGCCAGGAAGCACGCCACCACGATCAGCAGGAAGAGAGCCAAGGAAGCCATCGCGAGGCGGTTCCGCCAGAGCTGGCGCGCGGCCAGCGCCCAGGGGCTGCGGCCTGCTACCGCTTGCCCCGGATCGCCGGCAGCTGTGACCTCCTCGAGTACTGCCGCCATTGACTCTCTCCCTGCCGATGCGTGCTAGCTACGTCCTGGATCCTTCCTTACTGGACCCAGAGCTGGTCGATCAGGATGTACCACTGGGGGTTCCACTGGTAATTACCGACCCGCTTAGACAGGAAGTCAATCTGCTTCGGGTTGTAGAGGTCAACCCATGGGGCCTGGTCAGTGACCTCATGGTCAACCTGAGCCCACAGGTCGTTGGCCCCGGCCAGGTTGGTCAGCTGCATGTTCGAGGCCTGCGTCATCTGCTTCTGGATGTTCTGGTCGCAGAACGCGGCGATGTTGGGGCTGGCGTCGCTGCCGGGATGGATGCTGCCGCAGCCCAGCAGCACGTTCAGGAAGTCCGACGGAACGGGGTAGTCCTGATACCACGCCGACCAGGCCACCTGCCACTTCTTGTTGTTGTTGGAGTTCTGCACGAACGGGTACTGGATGCTGCCGGTGAGCAGCTGGGTGGACGCCTTGTAGCCGATCTTGTTCAGGTCGGACACCATCTGCAGGGCGAGCGCCTTGCTGGTCTCGTCGGTGGCGCTGTTCACGACCACCTTCATGCCGGCCGTCCCGGACTGCTGCACCAGCTGCTTGGCCTTGGCGATGTCGGGCGCGGTCCACTTGGTGTGGTCGGAGCCAGCGGTGTACGGGCAGTACGGCTTGTAGCCGGGGAAGTTGGGCGGCAGGATCTGGCAGGTCGGCACGGCGAGAGACGTGCCGCCACCGATCTTGACGTAGGCGTTGCGGTCAGCCGCGAAGTTGATCGCCTGCCGGGCCTTCAGGTTGTTGAACGGAGCGGTCTTGGTGTTGAGCGCCATGTACCAGTCGGCCGTGAGCGGATTCACGTGCACCTGGTTCTCGTACTGCGCACTGTTCAGCTCGTTCAGCCGGTCGGACGGAATGACGTCGCCGTCGAACACCTCGTCCGCCTGGCCGTTCTCGACCTGGGTTACTTCCTCGGAGATCGGCAGGCCGTACTTCTCGATGATCTTGTCCGGGTAACCCGCCGGCTGGGCGTCCTTGCTCCACAGCTTGAAGTTCGGGTTACGGACCAGAACCGCGGCCTTGTTGGGGTCGTACGACTGCCACATGTACGGCCCGGTGCCGGGCGGCACGTTGTTGCCGGTCAGCTTGAACGGGGTGTTGCCGGGCACCACGTAGGCGAACGGCAGCGCCAGCTTGTCGAAGAACTCGGTGTCCGGCGCGGTCAGGTGGATCGTCAGCGTCATCGCCGAGTCGTCGGCCACCACGCCCTGGCTGAGGTCACATTTCTTTGTCGAGCATTTGTCCGCGCCGACGATTCCTGAATAGAACGACGTCGGGCCGGGAACGGTGAATTGCCGCTCGAACGTGCGGACAAAGTCGCTCGGCTTCATCGTGGTGCCGTCGGAGAACTTGATGCCGGGGCGGATGTGGAACACGTAGGTCTTGCCGCCGTCGGTCGGCGTCGGCAGCGCGGTCGCCAGGTCCGGGACGATCTTGGTCCCCTCGACTCCGCCCACCCGCTTGAACTGCGTCAGCCCGTCGTGGGTGTTGATCAGGAGCTGCCATTCCTCCAGCGTGTAGTTCTGCGCCGGGTCGGCAACGCCGAAGGAGGAGTTGGCCAGGATCGTGAACGTGCCGCCCGTGTGGCTCGCGGCCGCTGAGCTCGAGGGCGTGCTTGACGACCCGCTGCCGCCTCCGCCGCCGCTGCTCGTGCCGCAGCCCGCTGCGATCACTGCGAGCGCGGTGAGCGCCGCAGCGCCCCACCGGAATTGCCGGGTCGACGGTTTTTTCTGGACAGCCGTCGTTATTACACGAATTCTCTTCATCAGGCCTCCCTTGCGGCAGTATCGACGCCACCCAGCTGTCACGGGTGAAGCCCCTGCAACAGAGCGGTAACGTTTCAGCATGCCGGACCCGTCAGCGGTGCCCGCAACAGGGTCCGCCGTAGCGCTGTGACCTGCGACTTCACCGAGCCTGCGGGGGCCGCCGCGGAAGACGTCAGTTGATGTCGAACTCGTTCCCCTCGGGGTCTTTCATCCCTACTGCGTAGTGATCGAGGCCCTCGGCGGTCAGCTCGACCGTCCGGGTGGCGCCGAGCGCGCACAGCCGCTGCGCCTCGGCCTCGACCCGCTGCCTGCGGGTCTCCATCGGGAGCGCCCGTCCGCCGCTGACGTAGATGTCGAGGTGGAGGCGGTTCTTCACGGTCTTGACGTCCGGCAGCATGTGGAACCAGATCCGCGGCCCGCGGCCGTCCGGGTCGATGATGCTGTCCGCGCCGCCCCCCAGTTCCTCGTCCGGCAGCCCGATATCCCGCCGCCAGTCGTCCCAGGTGCCGAACCCCTCCGGCGGCGGCTCGGGCACGTAGCCCAGCGCCGCCGCCCAGAACCGGACCATCACGTCCGCGTCGGCGCAGTCGATTACCAGCTGAAACTGTGCTGCCATCGGTCTCCCCTTCAGGTCGGCGGTGGCCCGGACCGTAGTAGCGGGCACTGACAGTCGGGGAAGCCCACGACCGCCTAACGTGCCGCCCGGGTCCCGGAACCTGCCAGCGGTTCCCCGGCGTCGGCCGCCGCGCTCCGGGTCGGGGCGGGCGTGCCGCTGTCGCGCGAGCGGCGGAGCGGGGCGGCGAGCGTGGGCAGGATGCAGCGGCGGTTGCGGGCCAGCGCGGCCAGGCCGGCCACCAGGTAGACGGCGATCAGCACGTAGCGGCCGGCCTGCCACGGGACGGCGTACTGCAGCGCGAACAGCCCCAGCAGCGTGACGGCGAGCCAGCGCGGGAACCGCAGGGTCAGCAGCACCGCCACGCCGAACAGGGTCTGCGCGGCGGTCAGCAGGAACTCCTCGACCTGGCGCGCATCCAGTGGCAGCGCCGCTGAGCCGCCGCCGGCCAGGTAGGCGAGCGGCAGGCTGCCGACCAGCAGCGTCCACTGATTGACCTTGCTGGAGATCAGGGTGCCGATCGCGTCAGCGCCCTTGCCGTGCAGGGCGAACAGGATCGCGACGATGAACTCCGGTGACTCCGACGCCAGCGGGGCCACCCACTGCACCATCAGGAACCTGTCGATCCCCAGCTCGGTGCCGGCGCCGATCAGCGAGTGCGCGAACGGCTCAGCCGAAACCAGGATCGCCGCCGCGGACCCCAGGAACAGCGCGGCCACCAGCAGGCGGCGGCGGCGCGCGGGCAGGGCGCCTATCCGGGCGGCCGGCCCGACCAGCTCCGGTTCTGAAGGCTCCGCCCGCGAGACCCGCCACAGGTAGAAGGCGAACAGGCCGATCAGCACGAGGCCGAGGATGAGGCTGATCTGGCCCGACAGCGGTATCGCGAAGGCCACCAGCGAGGCCACGAGCAGGAAACCCAGCTCCACCCGGTACCCGGAATCCAGAACCAGTGCCCGGACGGTCCGCCCCGACCGGCGTGACGCCACCCACAGCGCGATGATCGCCACCACCGGCCAGCCCAGCCCCAGCAGAAGCCGGTTGGCTCCGGTCATGTTCGCCGCCGCGTACTGCACGTATTCCGGGTCATGGCCGGCCGTGTAACCGAAGTAGAGATCAACGGCGTACTCGGGCAGCACGGCGATGACGGCCAGGATCGCGATCGCCAGCGACCCGGAGATGTCCACCCGGGCCGCTTCGGCCGCCCACGCGAGCAGGAACGATGCGGCCACGACGGCGGCCCCGAAGACCAGCAGCCCGGGCACGGCCGGCAGGTGCACCCCGCTGAGCCGGAAGAACAGGGCGGGAAAGATAAGGACGGCGCACGCTGCGATCGGCCGCGCCAGTTTCAGCGACATGGCCACCTTCCGGGGAGCTCGCCGCCGGGCCCGAGGCGGGCAACCTCAGCCAGGCGACTCGTCTGGCGAAGGTCTCGTCCACCCACGCGGGCCCTGGCGCCGGAGGGCCATGGGACCCCCAGGATGTCGACGGCCAGGTCTGCCGGACTACTCCCCTTCAGGTGTTCTTTACTCAGACATTACCTTAGCCGGGCACGCAAGGCCGTCGCGAGTTCCGCTCCGACGGTGCGCAGCGGCCCAGGGTCGCGGGCGGCGCGGGAGAGCAGAAGCGCGCCTTCCATGCCGGCCAGGACAAGAGTGGCGAGTGATTCAGCGTCCGGCATCGCCGCGCCATGGGCGGTGATCGATTCGGTCAGCGCGTCGCGCCACCTGGTGAGCGCTTCCGCGCAGGCGGCCGCGATCGTGTCTGAGGTGGCGGCCTCCTCCAGGGCAATAGTCGCCACCGGGCAGCCGTCCACCCAGCCACTTGCCTCCAGCTGACGGGCCGCGAGGTCCGCCCAGGCAAGGACCGCGTCAGCCGGGTGCGATGACTCGAGCGCGGCGCGGAGCATGCGTTCGTAGGCCGATCCTGCGATGGCCACGGCTTCGGCCGCGAGCTGCTGCTTGCCGCCGGGGAAGTGGTGGGCCTGTGATCCCCAGGGTGCCCCGCTCTCGGCTACGACCTGCCGCCAGCCTGTCGCCGCGTAGCCCTGGCGCCGCAGCAAGGTGGCCATGGTTCTGATCATCCGGCTCCTGGAGTCGGTGCGGCGCCCCATAGCGCGGAGTCTACCGGCCTTGACATGACGATCGTCCTATTAAGACAATCGTCCTATGATGCGCCAGCTTCTTCTCGAAGGTCCCGCGAAGCTCCGGTGGAACGAAGTAGACGAGCCGGAGCTCGACGATCCGGCGGCGGCGATCGTGCGGCCCCTGGCGGTGACGACCTGTGACATCGATGTCGCCGTACTGCGCGGCGCCTACCCGCTCGCCGGCCCGTATCCCTTCGGGCATGAGGCCGTCGCCAGGGTCGTGCAGGTTGGCAGCGCAGTCGCCGCCGTTGCCCCGGGCGACCTCGTGGTCGTTCCGTTCCAGATCTCCTGCGGGGCATGCTTGCCGTGCCGGAGGGGGCGCACGGGCAACTGCGCGTCGCATCCCAGGATGTCGACCTACGGCCTGGGGACGATGGGCGGCCTTCAGTGGGGAGGGCTGCTCGCCGACCTCGCCCTCGTGCCGCACGCCGACGCCATGCTCGTGCCCCTGCCCGCTGGCGTGGATCCCGCCGCCGCGGCCGGCGCGAGCGACAACATCACTGACGGCTGGCGCACGGTCGGCCCGCATCTCGCCGAGACGCCCGGGGCAGATGTCCTCGTGGTTGGCGGCGACCACGGGGGCAACTCGATTGGCCTGTACGCCGTCGGGATCGCCGTCGCCCTCGGGGCAGGCCGTGTCGTCTATGCCGATGACGACGCTGGCCGGCTGGCCATCGCCGCCAGCTTCGGCGCCGAGCCAGTGGAAGGTCCCCCGCCGGCCAAGATGGGATCGTTCCCGATCACCGTCGACGCCAGTGGCTCCGAGCAGGGCATTCGCTGCGCGCTCAACAGCACCGCCTTCGACGGGGTATGCACCGGCACATCCGTATTCCTGACCGATCCCGCGCTCCCGCTGTTCGCCATGTACTCCCGGTGCTGCACCTTCCGCATCGGCCGTGCGCACGTCCGCCCGGCGATCCCAGATGTCCTTGGCCTGATCGCCGGGCCCTTCGACCCGGCCCTGGTCACCTCGGCAGTCGTCGCGTGGGACGACGCCATCGATGCGCTCACCGAGCCGCCCATGAAACTTGTGATCGCGCGACCTGAGGACGGGCGCTGACCGGTTGTGCATCAGGCTGCCGGAGGAGGATGCGTGGCGGGCGTTCACCGCGAAATGGGCCGCAGCCCGGCTACGACGAGTACGCGCAGATCATGACCGGCTACACGCCTGCAGCAGATGCCGGTGCTGTCGGCGCTGGCGCGCGGTTTCGCGACCTTTGATCACTGGTTTTGCGAGGTCCCGTCGCAGACATTCACCAACCGGTCGTTCTTCCACGCAGGCACTTCGTCGGGCTATCTCGTCAACATGTCCCCGATCGACTCGTTCCCGGTGCACAACACGGCCGAGACCATCTTCGATCGGCTGGAGGCCCACGGGCTGACCTGGCGGGTGTATTGCGGCCCGCCCGCGCGCATGCCGTTCACCGGGATCATCCATGCCGCTCGGCTGCAGCGACAGGTTCGCCAGAACTTCTACATCACCGACCGGTTCTTCGAGGACGCCGCGAACGGCGACTCTGCCGAACTACTCGTTTATCGATCTATGCGCTGGTTTACGGCACAACGATATGCACCTGCCCGAGGACGCGCTGTTCCCGGCCTGCCTAAAGCTGACGTACCCGGACGCCGGGCCTCGCCGCTAGCCGGCCTTTGCGGCTACCTGAAGAAGGAATGCCGCAGTCTGCTGGAAAGCCTCACCGGTGACGTGTCCGGCGAGTTGCGTCAGGTATGCCTGATAGCGGTCCATCTCCCAGCCTGGCCGGCTCGGCGGCGATGGCGGCGGAGGGGGCGGCGGCGCCTTCCAGATCCATTCGGCGACCAGGGAACCGGCCGAGAGGTCAGCGATTCCGGCTGGCTGGATGAAGGCTGAAGGCGGGTGTCGATAGCCCATCTGGTTACGGACAAACCGCAGCCCAGCCAGGGTCTTTTCGGTGACCTGGCGCTGCTGCAGCGACTGGCCGGTGACAGTCTGCTGGTAGACACCAGGGTGGTAGCGGATCATGGTGGCGTCGACGATCGTGACCCGCCAGACCGCCTCGCCGATCACGGCATATGCCTCGGGCGGCTCGGTGACTGTGAGCCCGGCGAGTTGCTGCACGGTGTCGCGCAGGGCGACGACTGACCAGGCCAGAGCGCTATTGTGAGTGCTGCCGCAGCGGTTCTGGCGGTTCCAGCCAATGCGGCAGCATGCGCAGCAGAACCGGTCATGTTCGCGCCGGGGTTCAAAGGCCGTACCGCACTGATCACAACGGCGAAGCTCAGCCGTCAGATCATCCCAGTGCGTGCGCAGCACCTCCAGATTCAACCTGAACTCCAGTCCCGGGCCCGCCGCCCCCTGAGCTCTCCCAGGCTCGCGCTGCCCCCGTCGGTGACGGGAGCATCAAACTGCACCGGGCCTCTGCCTCTCACGCTGAACTGGCGCAGCCAGCCTGGAAACGCGGATCGCGAAGCCAGCCGCTTGACAGCAGACGAATAGCGAAACCTGGCTGCGCGGGGCCCGCCTGGTTCTGGCGGGCCCCGCGCAGCCAGCAGCCGAGGTCAGCTGCCGGTCGCGAGGATCACCTCGGATGCCTTGATCACAGCGGTGACCTCGCTGCCTACGGCGAGGCCGAGATCGCGGACCGCCTCCACGGTGATGGAAGCCACCAGGCGAACACCATTGGCGTCGAGTTCGACGTTAGCTGTCGCCTCGCCGGCCGTGATGGCGGTGACCCTGGCCGGGATCTGGTTGCGCGCGCTCAGTTTCATTACCCCTCCTTGTTAGGTGATCGAGACGGATACTGTCTCTGGCTTACCCGGGGTGAACGGGCAGCCGGTTCGGCCCAGACAGCGGCCGGGCGGACGGTGGGACGGGTGGTCACGGCGGGTAGACCGTGATCGCGGCGGGGCTGACGGAAGCCCACAGCTGGCCTCCGTCGTCGAGCTTGAGCTCGTCGACTGCGGCGGGCGGCACCTCGGCGGTGATGGCTGGGTGTTCCGTCGATGCGGACGCGCACCCGGTCGCCCATGAGGTCGACGGCGCTGATCTGCCCTGGCCAGGTGTTCTGGCCGTCCCCGTCGGGCCGCTCCCGCGACACCGGCACTGCGGCCGGCGCGATGACGGCCAGGATCGGGCCGGTTGCGGATTCGGCGCAGGTGAGCTGCCCGCCGCCGTCAACGTCGAGCGCCGTGCCGTGGGCCGTCCCGCGCAGGAGGTTGACGCCGACCAGGTCGGCGACGTAGCGCGATCGGGGGCGGGCCGTCACTTCGGCGGGTGTCCCGCTCTGCACGATCGCGCCGTTCTCGATCACGACCATCCGGTCGCCGAGCGCCACAGCGTCGAGCAGATCGTGGGTGACCAGCACGTTCGCGGCGCTGGACCGGCGCAAAACCTCACGCAGCAGACGGCGGACGTCGGTCTTGATCGAGACATCGAGCGCGGCCAGGGGCTCGTCAAGCAGCAGCAGCTTCGGGTCGGTCACCAGGGCGCGGGCCATCGCCACACGCTGCTGCTGCCCGCCGGACATCGAGCCGGGCTTGGCCTCGGCCAGGCCGTCCAGGCCCAGGCGGGCCATCGCCTGCAGCGCCTGGTCGCGAGCGGCCTTCTTGGCGGTGCCCTTGGCCCGCAGGCCGAACGCCACGTTCTCCACCGCGCTCAGGTGCGGGAACAACAGGTAATCCTGGAACATCAGGCCAATCGGCCGGTTCTCCGGAGGGATCTTGACGTCCTGGGCGGGGTCTTCCAGGACCGTGCCGTCCAGCACGACCCGGCCCCCGGTCAGCGGCAGCAGGCCCATCAGGGCCCGCAGCGTGGTCGATTTGCCGGAGCCGTTCGGGCCGAGCAGGGCAAGCACCTCACCCGAGGCGACGGTGAACGCGGTGTCCAGGTTGAGCCTGGACAGCCGCAGCTGGATGTCGGCGTCGAGCATGGCGCTCAGCCGCCGCCGGAAACCCGGCGCCTGAAGATCATGACCACCAGACTGACCACGACCAGCACCAGGCTCAGCGCGATCGCCTGATCCAGCTGGCCCGAGCTCTGGCTGATGTAGATCGCCAGCGGCATGGTCTGGGTGACGCCGGGCAGGTTGCCGGCGAAGGTGATCGTCGCCCCGAACTCGCCCAGGGCCCGCGCCCAGGTCAGCACCGTGCCAGCGACGAGGGAGGGCCAGATGAGCGGCAGCGTCACCCGGCGGAAAACGGTCCATCGTTTCGCCCCCAGGCTGCGGGCGGCGTCCTCCAGCCGCCGGTTCATCGAGCGCAGCCCGGATTCCACCGTGATCACGAAGAACGGCATGGCCACGAACGACTCGGCCACGATGACCCCGGCCAGGGTAAACGGCAGCGATATCCCGGTCGCCTTGTCCAGCGGCTGGCCGATGAACCCACGGCGGCCATAGGCCAGGAGCAGCGCGATGCCGCCCACCACCGGCGGCAGCACCATCGGCAGTGTGGTCAGCCCGCGCACCAGCCCCTTGCCGCGGAACCGCCCCCGCGCCAGCAGCCACGCCAGCGGGAACCCGAACGCCAGCGCGATGACCGTGCTGGCCAGCGAGGCGACGATGGAAAGCCCCAGCGCCTCCAGCGAGGTTTTGCTCGTGATGACGCTGGTCATGTGCCCCCACGGGGCGCCGGTGATCAGCCCGATCAGCGGGAACACGAAGAACAGCGCGGCCAGCGCAGCCAGCAGGGCCAGCAGCGGGTTGAACGGCTGCTTCTCCTGGTCCATCTCAGTTCACCCCGGCGGCATGAAACCGAAGCTGGCGAGCACCTTCTGGCCGTTGGGGCCGAGCACGTAGCTGATGAACGCCTTCGCCGCGGTGGCGTTCGGCGCGCCCTTGACCTGCACGATCGGGTAGTCGGTGATCGAGTTCTGGTCAGCCGGGATGGTCACCCCCGAGGCCTTGCTCTCGTTCTCCTTGACGTCGGTCACATACGACGATGCCCGCGTCCACCTCGCCGAGGGTGACCTTGGTGACCACCCCGCCGACATTGGTCTCCTCACTCACCGGCTTGACGGTGACCCCGGCGTTCTTGAACACCTCCTGGGCCACGGCGCCACACGGAACCTCCGGGGCGCACACCGCAACCTTGATCTTGTTGTCGGCCAGGTCCTTGACCGACTCGATGTGCAGGGGATTGCCCTTCTCGACCATGATCTCGGCCGTATTGCGGGTAAAGACCTGCGGCGTCCCGGTCGCATCTCCGGCGTCGGTGACGGTCGTCATGTTCGCCGGTGCGGCCGAGGCGAACACATCCGCCGGCGCGCCCTGCGTGATCTGCGTCGCCAGCGTGGAACTGCCGTCGTAGTTGAACTTCACGGTCACGCCCGGGTTCGCCTTCTCGAACTGGGCGCCGATCTTGGCGAACGCGTCGGTCAGCGACGTGGCCGCGAAAACCACCAGCTGGCCCGACGGCTTCCCCGACGCCGCCGAAGCGCCCGAGGAGGAGCCGCCCGATGACGAACCGCACGCCGCCAGCACCAGCACCGCGGCGGCCGCGCAGGCAACCGTTAAGGGCTTGACATGCCGCCTCAGCGAAGCCCGCCGCGAGCGCAGGCCAGCCCGCGTGCTGAATCGAGAAGCTCCCGGTCCGCTGTTCACCCCCATGTCACCCTCCCGTCGGGGTAGTCACACTGTGCCTACCGACCATCCCAGCCGCACACGGCGCCCGTATCACCCCCGCCGGGTGACCAGGACTCCGCTCGTCGAACGCGCTGTGCTCAGAAACGCGCACCAGCGCCGGCGCTAGACGACGAGCTTCCCGAGGTGCCGCGCCGCCTGCGAGGTAAAGCGGTATTGACATTGCCGCCAGCAGATGGTAAAGCGAGCTACATCAGTTGTAGTAGCCACGGCGCGTTCTGCCGCTGGAGGACAATGCCCCCGCGCCGCGCCATGGTGGGGATAGCCCCTGGGGGGGTGATCGCCATGAGGCGATCTGCAGTGATCCCGACAAGGTTCCGGTCCGCCCGCAGGTGGTTCGCCTGCTGCGCAGCGGTGCTCCTGGCCATCGTCGCCGCCGGTACGGCTAATGCGGCCACCGCGCCATTACCAGCGTCCGCCAACGATCCGGCCGTCATCTCCGACTGGAACGCTATCGCCGTGACCACCTTGGTGGGCGACACGACCAAGCAGCCGGTCGAGGACATCTTGTACCTGGGGTTCGTGCAGGCGGCGGTCTATAACGCCGTGGTCGGCGTGGAAGGCCAGTACGCGCCCTACCGGTTCCACGCCCACGCGCCGCGCGGCACCTCGGCCCAGGCGGCCGCGGTGGCCGCCGCTCATCAGGTGCTGGTGACCTACGTGCCGTCCGCGCAGGACACCCTGGACGCTGACTACGCCACGTCGCTGGCGCAGATCCCCGACGGCAAAGCGAAGACCCAGGGCACCGCGTTCGGCACCCGCGCCGCCGACAGCGTGATACGGCTGCGCGCCCACGACGGCCGCAACGCCGACATCCAGTTCACCCAGCCGCCGGCGCCGGGTGTCTGGCGGCCCACCCCGCCGCTGTTCCTGCCCATGTCGGCCCCCTGGCTCGGCTTCGTGACCCCGCTGCTGGTGAACAGCGCCACCCAGTTCGCCCCGGCGCCCCCTCCGGCGCTGACCTCGGCGCGCTACACCCGCGACTTCAACGAGGTCAAGGCGCTCGGCTCGGATAACTCGACAGAGCGAACGGCGGACCAGACCGCAACCGCGCTGTTCTTCTCCGGCAACGCGCTGGTGCAATTCAACACGGCGCTGCGGGACCAGGTAACCGTGCGGCACCTGGACATCGCCGCCGCCGCCCGTATGTTCGCCGCGGCCGATATGAGCGTCGCGGACGCACTCATCACGGTGTGGCACGCCAAGTACATCTACGGATACTGGCGGCCGATCACCGCGATCAACCTGGCCGACACCGACGGCAACCCGGCGACCAGCCCCGACCCGAGTTGGGCGCCTCTTAGGACGACGCCTAATTACCCGGAGTACCCCAGCGGGTACAACGCATACACCTCGACCGAGAGCCACGCCCTGGAGAACCTGTTCGAAACCCGGCACCTGCAGATGACGCTCATCTCCACCGCGGTGCCCGGGACCCAGCGCTTCTACGATTCCGGCAGCGCGCTGCGCCAGGATGTCGTCAACGCCAGGATCTGGCTGGGATTCCACTTCCGCACCGCCGACACCGCCTCCAGGGAGATCGGGAGGGAGGTCGCTGCCTGGACGATCGACAACTACTTCCAGCCTGTCAGCGAGAAAGGATAGGCAATCAGTTCAGGCTGGCCGCGGGGGTGATCGCCGAGAAGGCGGCCATTCGGACGTGGCCTCGTGCCGGTGGTGATCACTCCCGCCTGATCCCGGCCTGCCACAGATCCTTTGGTCAGTTTGGTCGTAACGACCAGAACTAACGAACGATCTTCACTTTGCCTGCTGCGCCACCCCGGCGCTGAGCTCCGCGGCCGGCTCCTGTGTCACTGCGGGACGCCGGGAGGCCGCTCGCCGCGGTAGCAGCAGGGTCAGGGCGGCCGCGGCCAGTACGACTACGGCGTTGATGGCCATGGCCAGCTCCATGGCCGGGACCGAACTCGCCCGGCCCGGCCCCAGCCGGGCGTAGAACACCGCCCCGATGACCGCGACCCCGCTGGCCGCGCCGAACTGCTGGGTGGTCGTGAGGATCCCGGCCGCCGCGCCGGCCCGCTCGGGCGGCACGTGGGCCAGTGCCGCCCCGATCAGCGACGGCAGCGCCATGCCCTGGCCCAGGCCGATCAGCGCGGTCGCCGGGGCAAGATCCCAGCCCGTTAGGTGGCTTCCGTAGCGGAGGCCGGTGAGCACCAGGCCGATCGTGCCGAGCACGTCGAGCCCCGCCCCGATGGTGATTGACCACGGCCCGAACCGGTCCGCCATCCGCGGCCCGAGGATCGACATCGTGGTGAAGGTGAGGGCCAGCGGCCCCGCCGCCAGGCCGGCCCGCAGCGGCGACTGGCCCAGGCCGGCCTGGAGCAGCAGCGTCAGCACGAACATGAAGCTGCCGAAGAAGAACAGCAGGGCAAAGTTCAGGCCGGCCCCGGCCGAGAAGCCCCGGTCGCGGAACAGCGGCAGGTCGAGCAGCGGCTCACCGTCCCGGCGGGTGAGCCGGCGCTCCCAGGCCAGCGTGACCGCGAGCACCGGCAGGCAGGCCGCGAGGCAGATCCAGGCCCAGGCGGGCCAGCCCTCGTCGTGGCCCAGCGTCAGCGGCACCAGCGCCAGGGCCACCGACCCCGAGAGGCCGGCCGCGCCGAGCGGGTCCAGCCGTGGCCGGCGGCGGCCGCGCGCGTGCGGGACCACGATCGCCGCGGCGATCAGCGTGGCCGCGCCCACCGGCACGTTCACCAGGAAGATGGCCCGCCAGCCCAGGCCGAGTACGTTTGCCTGCAGCAGCAGGCCGCCGAGGATCTGACCGGAGACGAAGGCCAGCCCCATGGTGACCCCGAACCAGGCCAGCGCGCGGCTGCGCTCCGCCACCGGGAACGTCGCCGTAATCAGCGCCAGCACCTGCGGCACCATGACGGCGCCGGTGAGGCCCTGGAGCAGCCGGGCGCCGACCAGTTCGGCCGGGGACTGGGCGAGGCCGCACAGCAGGGAGGCGACGGCGAAGCTGGCCACGCCGATCATGAACAGCCGCCGGTAGCCCAGCAGGTCGCCCAGCCGCCCGCCGGTCACCATGCCGCTGGCGTACATGAACGCGTACCCGCCCACGATCAGCTGCAGCGCCACGTCGCTTACATGCAGATCGCGCTGCAGCGACGGCGCGGCCACGTTCACCACCCAGATGTCGAAGCCCGCCATGAACATGGCCAGCAGCACTACCGGCAGCATCAGCCAGCGGCGCGAGCCAGGCGGCGATGCGGTATCCGTCACGGCACTCCCTCAGCAGTTCGGTGGTGTCTGGTGGCCACTTCGGCCGTTCTGGAGTTCGCCCCGCCACGGCGGACAAGATCGGCCAGCATGGTCGCATCCAGCCGTGCCGGTCATGCCCCTGGACGTCCGGCGCTGCGATGCCGCTGAACATGCCGGGTGCACGCATATGCCGGGGCGTTCTGGCGGGCGGCGCGAGGACGGGCCCGGCCGGAGAGGATCTGGCCGGGCCCGATCTTCGTAGCCTCGTGTGAGGACGCTGCCCGGTCAGGCGGGTGCGGCGGCGAGGGCCCTGACGTCCTGGGTGGTCAGTGGCTTGCCCGCGATTCCCCAGTCACCGCTGCGGACTTCCTCGACCACGACCCAGGTGACCTGGCGCATGCTCTCGCCTTCGATGGCGACCATCGCGTCGGTGAGTTCCTCGACGATCCGGCGCTTCTGCTCGGGGGTGAACACGTCCTCGATGAGCTTGACGTTGATGAGCGGCATTTTTCTCCTTGGCTAGTCGCTCTGCATGATCTGCGGTGACGCTAGCCTCGTGCGCGTATTAGAGGCAATGGATTCCTGTTAAGATCCATTAGTGGAACTAATACCTCATGTCCGGCGGCTCCAGGTACTGGACAGCATCGCGGCCTGCGGTTCCTTCTCCGGCGCCGCCGACGCGCTCCAGATGACGCAGTCGGCGGTGAGCCAGCACGTCGCGACTCTGGAACGGGCGATGGACCTGCCGCTGATCGAACGCGGAACGCGCCCAGTCCAGCTGACCGACGCCGGATTCGCCCTAGTGCGGCACGCACGCGCGCTGATCGCCCGGATCGGCAATGCTGAGCAGGAACTCGGCGAGATGGCCGGCCGGCGGCACGGCAGGCTGCGCTTCGGCAGCTTCCCGACCGCGCTGGCCACGTTCGTCCCCGCAGCGCTCGCCCGGTTCCAGCGGCAGCATGCCGACGTGTCGCTCACCGTGATCGATGATCACCTGCAGCGCCTGCTGCCCAGGCTCGACGACGGCGAGCTCGATCTGGCCATCATCTATGATCACCCGGCACTTCCCGAGGTCAGCTCACGCCACCACGACCGCGTCCACTTGCTCGATGACGCCTTCCAGGCCGTGCTCCCGCGGGGCCACCGGCTGGCGCGCAGCGGCCACGACGTCTCCCTCACCGACCTGGCCGGCGAGACCTGGGTCGGCGGCGGCCCGGCCAGCGCCTGGTTCCGTATCGTCCGGCACACCTGCCGGGCCGCCGGGTTCGACCCGCGCGTCGCCCTGACCACCGACGACAACGTGGCCGTCCAGGCGTTCGCGGCGGCCGGCCTGGGCGTCGCGGTCATTCCGGGCCTGGCCATCGTGCACGCCTTGCCGCACGTCGAGGTCCGGCCCATCCGCGGTCTCGCGCCGGTGCGCCGCATCTGGGCGGCGCGGCCGCGCGATCCGTTCTGCCCGGCCGCGGCCCGCGCCATGATCGACACCCTGCAACTCACGGTCACGTCCGGCGCCGCCGTTCGCCAGCCGGAGCGGCAGGGCTGACCCGGGGCCGCCTCAGCTCGCGGTCATGGCCGGATGCCCGGCAGCACCTTCGACGCGATCAGGTCAACCTGGCGCCCCTCCGCGCCGAGCGGCCAGAAATGCACCCGGCCGCACCCCGCCTCGGCGAATCCGGACAGCAGCTCAGCGCACATCCCGGCGGGCCCCACGCACACCCTGCCGCGCAGGGTCGCGGGATCACGCTTGAGCAGCGGCGCCAGACGATCGGTAATGACCCGGTCGGCCTCGGCGCGATCCTCGGTAATCCACGCCCACATCGTGACCAGTGCGTGCGGGAAGCCGCCAGTCGGCCTGCCCGCCGCCGCCAGCTCCTCCCGCAGCAGTGCGCGGGCCGCGGCGAAGCCAGCCGGGGTGATGTTATACGCCGACGCCAGCCACCCGTCGCCCAGCCGCGCCACCCGGCGCAGCCCGGCGGCCGACCCCCAGCTCCCGATCCACAGCGGAACCGTCCCGCCGGGCCGCGGCACCGGCAGCAACCGCGCCTCCGGGACCGCGAAATGCCTGCCGCCGGCGGGTGGCTCGGCCCCGCCCAGCAAGGCCCTCAGCAAGGTCACGGCCTCATCGAAACGCTGCCACCTGGACTCAAAGCCGGCACCGAACGCGTCATAGTCGCTTCTCGACGAGCCGGCTCCCACACCGGCGACCACCCGGCCACCAGACAAGACGTCCAGCGTGGCCACCGCCTTGGCCAGCGGCACCGGCCCGCGGAGCGCCGCCAGCGACACCGTGGTCGCCAGCGTCATCGGCCCCGACCGCTCCACCACCGCAGCCAGAGCAGTAAGCCCGTCAAGCCACGGCGTGCCGAACAGGAAGTGATCATTGACCGAGACCGCCGCGAACCCGTTCGCTCTCGCAGCGTCGACCGTGTCCGCGAGCCGCCGCAGCGACAACCCCTCACCAGCGAACTCCAGCTGCGGCAAGTGCACACCGGCCTCCATGCCTCCAACGCTCTCACGGCGGGCCCTCCTGGCTATCAGCACAGATCGCCCAGCACCGCGCACGCCGCAGGCGACGCTCTCATGCACTAGATGTGTGTGCGCGTAACGTGGATCTTCAAGTAGCTGGGTCAGCCCCATGGCCACACCATCGACCTCGCGCACGACCTCCGGTCCAGCCTGGCCACCTCGCCGCCGCGATTACGAGCGTCCTATCCCACCTCCTCGACCAGCGGGACCAGGTCCAGCCAGGTCAGGTGACCTTTCTAACCCGCCAGTAGCGGGTCCGCCCCATTATGAGAGCCAATGCCTGTTCCCAGGAGGCCGCCATGCGCTGATGCCGGATCGGAACCAGCTCGGGAACCCGGATCTGGTTCTGGGCCAGGATCGTCTTCAGCGGGTCGTGCCCGCGCAGCGGCGGTATGCCGTAGATAGGCTGCCCAGACCTGGTTACCCTGGGCTCGCAGGGCTGAGCGCTCGTGCCCCCGGCCAGGCCGGCAAGGCGAGGGAGAACCGGGTGGATTCACCTCCTCCGCAGACCAGGAGCCTGTCGGCCCCGGACGAAACCCTCTCTCTTGAGAGGGGGTCAGCGAGCACCGTCAGGCTCGGCGAGATGACGGTGGGCCGTCTGGTGCTAGAGCCGGGGTGGCGGTGGTCCGAGCACGTACGGCCGATCGCCGGAACGGCGAGCTGCCAGTTCCATCATGTGGGCCTGATCCTGTCCGGCGCCATGGACGGCCGGATGGACGATGGCACCGAATTCGCGGTCCGGCCCGGGGACATCTATGACATCCCGCCCGGGCACGACAACTGGGTCATCGGCGACGAGCCCATGGTGACCGTCATATGGGGCGGCTGGCGCGGGTGGGGCAAGCCCCCGGTCGGTGACCGGATACTGACGACGATGCTGATGACTGACATCGCCAGGTCCACCGATCGCGTGTCCGAGGTGGGCGACGCGGCCTGGGATCAGCTGCTGGACCGCCATCATGCCCTTGTCCGGGAGATCCTCGAACGTTTCCGCGGAACCGAGATAGACACCGCCGGCGACGGATTCCTGACCATGTTCGACGGTGCCGCCCGTGCGGTCCAGGCCGCGCTCGCCATCCGCGACGCGGTCCGCGGCATCGGCCTTGATATCCGGGCTGGCGTCCATACCGGGGAGGTCGAGGTGGTCCCGGGAGGCATCCGCGGACTGGCAGTCCACGAGACAGCCCGCATCATGGCATTCGGAGCAGCCGGGGAGATCCTGGTCTCAGGAACCACGCGGGAACTGTCGGCAGGCTCGGGACTCGTGTACGAGGACCGCGGGATTGTGCAGCTGAAGGGCATCCCCGCGCCGCGGAGTGTGTTCGCGGTGGCCGACGGCGCGGACGAGAAGTACGGCGCGGTCAACTAGCAGCCGCCGGCCCCCGGACCGCGCAGAGCAGCGCACCACCGCCTCCCAGGCCCTCCGGTATCTGCGCGCCGCCCAGATCGTCGCACGCGCCTGCGAATCCTGAGTTGAATCGCGCCGGTGGGTCCGGAGGTCGCGGCGACCAGCGTCGCCTCGATGCCCACCAGCACCAGATCGGCCCGCGCATCACGCGATCGGGTGGCGGGTTGAGGTGGCGCGACGGTAGGAGTCACGAGGCTACCCGGACACGTCCTTACGGTACGGTTACGCCACTGGCCGCCGCGACCATGACCTGGCAATGTGATCTTCGCGGCCATGCCCGCGCTCTCGCCGGAGTGTCCTATGCGGACCGAAGTTTGCCCCGGGCAGGCCAGGCGGAGAGCAGGGTCGGTGAATGGCACATCACGAGCCGGCGATAGGGCGGGAGCGGCTGGTTCCGGAGACGTCGGCCATCCAAGGGAAGGCCCAGAAAGGAGCAGAGCGTGGTCACCGTAGGCATACTGGCGACCCTGACAGCGAAGCCGGGCAAGGAGCAGGAGCTCGCCTCGTTCCTGGAGAGCGCGCTGCCGCTCGCCGAACAGGAGCAGGACACTACCGCCTGGTTCGCCATCAAGATCGATGACGCCACGTACGGAATCTTCGACGTCTTCCCCGGGCAGGAGGGTCGCCAGGCGCACCTCGACGGTCCCATCGCCGCCGCGTTGATGGCCAAGGCCGGCGAACTGCTCGCCGCGCCGCCGGACATTCGGCCGATCGATGTGCTGGCCGCCAAGCTGCCGCACTGAACGGCGAGCGGTCCACTCAGTACGGCCAGATCCTGCTGCCACCGCGCTGCCATAAAGATCAAGGGCCTGATCACCGTTTCCGGTGATCAGGCCCTTGATCTGCACTTACCTGGTAGCGGGGGCGGGATTTGAACCCGCGACCTCTGGGTTATGAGCTTAAGTCCGCACAGTTCAACTACTAGCGATGCCCAGCAGCATCCGTAGCCTTAGCGACATCAACCGACTACAATGTAGTCGTGAGTAAGCGTACTGCAACCCCCGTCAGGTTCGATGCCACCGTGGCGGAACGACTGTCATCGTTCGTCGCGGCCAACCCGGGCATGTCCCTCTCCTCAGCAGCAAACCGGCTCGTGGACGAGGCACTACGGATGAGTGAGCACCCAGGGATCGTATTCCGGCCCGGGCCCACCGGCCGCCGTGCGGGCCTGGTCGCCGGGCCCGACGTATGGGAAGTCATCCGAGCCGTCAAGTCAGGCCGTGCACACGAACCGGATCTTGCTGATGATGCTCTACTCACCTTGGTAGCCGAGGGCACCGGCGTTCCGGTACGCCTCATCCGGGTCGCCGTCCGCTACTGGGCTTCCTACCCCGGCGATGTCGACGCCGAGATCGCTGCGGCAGCGGCAGCCGAAGAGGCAGCCGAAGACGCCTGGCGGCGCGAACGCCACCTGCTCGCCGGATAGCAGATGGCCAGCCTGCTGCTAGACGAGATGTTCTCAGGCGCGATCGCCGAGCAGCTACGCGCCAAAGGCCACGACGTCATCGCCGTCGTAGCCGACCCAGCCCTCGTCGGGCTCTCCGACGACCAGATCCTGGCTCACGCCACGGACACCGGGCGAGCCCTGGTCACCGCCAATATCAAGGACTTCATGCCCCTCGACGCCCGCTACCGCGCCGCCAGCCAGAACCACGCCGGGCTGATCCTGGTCTCCACTAAGACCTTCCCTCAGGACCGAACCTTCACCGCCGCGATCACGAGCGCACTATCCGCACTCCTCGACCAGCCGGACCAGTTGCAGCCAGGCCAGGTGACCTTCCTAACCCGCCGATAGCCCCGCCCCCGCCTGCCCCATCTGCCCTGGGTGTCAGCCGGCATACCGCCAACCGCCTGCGCCATCTTCACCTCAGCCGCCTTCCTGAGGTGACCTTATGGATCCGGGTCCAGTGTCTCGATGCTCAGATCAACGTCCCGCAGGCCAGGGACCGGCGAGCACCGGGATCCTGGCCTGCGGGGAGAGTCGTGATGCGCATTCTGAGCGTCAGGGGGAGTCCACCCCGATGGTGACCGGCACCCCGTTGGTGATGACGTCGTAGACCGCCGAGCGGGCGCGCGCGCCGCCCGCCGGGCGTACCTCGTTGATCGCGGCGCCGGCCGAATGGGCCACCCGCGACCGGTTCGAATTCATGGTTGCTCTGGTGAGATCGTTTGGTGGTAAGTCAGCTCGGTAGCAGGGCGGTCGCAATCCACAAGGCCGGGCATGCCGGCCAGGATCGCGGCCTGGGGCGAGCCGGTGCGCAGGACGGCGATGATGGCCACCGAAACCGCAACCAGCGGCGCTGCGGCCCGGGCGATACCCAGGCCCAGGCAGGCCGTCGCGACGCCCGTGGCCGCCATTGCGGCGAACGCTGCCGGGGCGACGAGTTCCGGGGCTCGCTGCAGGTATGCCGGCATCGTGATCCGGCCGAAGAGCACGATCATGCTGAGCCGGAACAGGAAGCTGCCCAGACCTGCGGCCAGGATGACGGTCCAGGCGTTCATCGCGGTATCTCCGTGGATGGCTGAAGCGGGTGGATGGACCGGGTCGGCCCGACTGGTCGTGCGGTAAGGCCGGCGGCGACGCCTGCCGCGATGGCCAGCGCTATGCCGAGCTGCAGCGGCGCCGTCAGCGCCAGCAGCGCAACGGCGGCTGCGACGAAGATCGCTCGGCGCAGCGCCGGATCGGCGAGCTTGGAGATCGCCTGCCCGACGAGGTAGAGGGGGATCACGAACTCCAGATGGAGCCACGCTGGCAACCCGCCGCCTGCTGCTGCGCCGACGCCGATAGCGGTGAGCCAGCACACCCAGAGCAGGACCGCGCCACCGAGGTAGTGAGCGTGCCCCCGGTCACGGCCGAGCTGCCGGTATCCTTCGAGCCCGACCGCCACCGAGGGATCGACCAGCAGGTAGCCAGCCACCAGCCGCCACCACCATGGTGTGCCGCGCCAGTAGCGGGCCATCGTCGCGGAGTAGAAGATCAGCCGGACATTGATGACCAATGCGACGGCCACCACGGCCATCGGGGCGGCTCCGGCGTTGAGCATCCCGATCGTCGCCAGCTGTGCGCTGCCAGCGTAGATCAGCGGGCCGGTCAGCCACCCGGCCAGCGCCGGGACATCTGCGTGCGCGGCGCTGACGCCAATCACCAGCCCGAACGGGACAATCCCGGCCAGCCACGGCACCATCGCCCGGGCGCCCACGGCAACGTCGCGGCGGTTGGCACGAAGGCTGATCAAGGCTTCTCCCTGTGTGCTCGCCCGCCCACCGGCGGGGACCTGATCGGACTCGAGCACCAATGTGCCTGCCTGGCAGCCCTCAAGCTTGGAGGAAAAATGGAGGACACCTGGAGATCGTGGGGAAGGCCGTCCCGGTGAGACACTGGTGAAGGCCAGGGGTGAAGGTGCGGGCTGGGAGCTTTCTTGATCTTCGTCTTCAGCGACTGCCAGCTTGACCTCGACCGGTTCGAGCTGCGCCGAGCCGGGCGGCTCCGGCCAGTTGAGCCGCAGGTGTTCGACGTCCTCGCCGTGCTGATCAGGGAACGGCACCGGGTCGTGCCCAAGGAGGAGCTGCTCGACACCGTCTGGGGCAATCGCTTCGTGAGCGAGTCAGCGCTCACCAGCCGGGTAAAGGCGGCACGTCAGGCGATCGGGGATGACGGACACAGCCAGCGCCTCATCCGCACCGCCCGCGGACGCGGCTATCAGTTCGTCGCACCGGTAGACGAAGCGGCCCAGCCCGATCCGGTCGCCGCCCTCTCGTCGGCTCCTCCGGCGCAGGAAATCCGATTCTGCACGGCTGGTGATGGCATCCGGCTTGCCTACGCGGTCAGCGGCGCAGGCCCGCCGCTGGTAAAGACCGCGAACTGGCTCAGCCACCTCGCCTACGACTGGGAGAGCCCGGTGTGGCGGCACTGGCTGACCGAGCTGTCGTGCCGATTCCGCCTGGTCCGGTACGACGAGCGAGGCTGCGGGCTGTCGGACTGGGACATCGCACGGTTCTCGTTCGAGGACTGGGTGGACGACCTGGAGGCCGTTGTGGACGCCGCCGGGCTGGACCGGTTCCCGCTGCTGGGCATCTCACAGGGCGGACCTGTCGCTATCGCTTACGCGGTACGCCACCCCGAACGCGTCACCCAGCTGGTGTTGCTCGGGTCATTCGCCCAAGGCCGGCGCAAGAGCGCCCGCACACCCGACGAACTCGCCCTCGCCGAAGCCCATATCGAGATCGTCCGCCTGGGCTGGGGGCGTCCGGATCCGACCTACCGGCAGATCTTCGTCGCCCGCTTCCTGCCCGAATCCTCCCAGGAGCAGTGGCGCAGTTTCGATGAGCTTCAGCAACGCTCGACCTCCCCAGACAACGCGTGGCGGTTCGTCGGCGAGTTCGCCGACATCGACGTCACGAACCTCGCGCCCAAGCTCACCGTGCCCACGCTGATCATGTGCTCCCGCCGGGAACCCGGCAATCGCTTCGAGCAGTCAAGGCTGCTGGCTGCGCTGATCCCGAACAGTCGCCTGGTTCCGCTCGACAGCAGCAACCATCTGCTGCCTGAGCGCGATCCCGCCTGGAAGCACTTCCTGGCCGAGATCGACCGGTTCTTGCCCAGCCGCCAATGAGATCAGCGGCCGCGGCATCCGAAACGCAAGAGGCCCTCTCCCTGCTGGGAGAGGGCCTTGACCCGCGAAATCTGGTAGCGGGGGGCGGGATTTGAACCCGCAACCTCTGGGTTATGAGCCCCTGGCCTGCTCCGCTTTGCCCGGGCCTATGGTGACGCGTTCGTGTCGCAGCACGAGGCCGCCACCCAGCTCATCCTCCCGGCCGTCGAGGCGGCGAGCCGCGCGGTGGGCACCGCCTAACAACTCAGCCAGGAAGGTCCTCCGGGCGCTTTGCGGCGAGATGACCATGCAGCAAGCCGGTGGACTGGCCGACCTCGATGAGGTATCCGTCCGGGTCCCGCATGTAGCAGCGGATCTCTGCGCCGCGGTCGATCGGCGGCGTCACGAACTCTGCTCCCTTCGCCTTCCACTCCTCATAGCAGGCGTGGATGTCGGCGACCCGCAAGTTCAGGAAGATCGAGGTGGTGTCGCCGGGCTGGTAGTCGGCCACCGTGATGCCTGGCTTGTCGGGGGTGGGCGGCCCGCCGGGGTTCATGATGATCCACGAGTTGGACAGCCTGACCGTGCACGGGTTCTCCGCCAGGATGACGGTGCCGCCCAGGACGCGGGAGTAGAAGTCCCGCGATCGCGCGACCTGGCGGACGGTGATGAACATCGTCACCAGAATGCCCTCGGCGGGCGCGGGGAAGCTGGCGAAATCGTTGCGTTGCTGAGGTTCTGACATGGTTGCTCCGATTCGGCGGCTTTGGCAGACAGCGGCAGGGTTCCCGGGCAGGTGCCAGTCAATGCCGGTGCCATGGCGGGGGTCAACGTGCAGCCCAAGATGCCGTTCGGTGCCAGTCTGGTCCGCTCGCGGTCAGGCAATGCACCCCGATCCCGCCAACGAACCGCCAACCGATGATCAAAAAGGCCTGACCGCCACTGGCGATCAGGCCTCTGACCTGGACTTACTAGTAGCGGGGGCGGGATTTGAACCTGCGACCTCTGGGTTATGAGCAAAGACGGCACGGTTCAGCCCGGCGCTGACTCGCGCAGCCGGCCCGGCCGGTCAGAGCTGGTTGAGTGCGTAATGCATGCCGGTCTGCGCTTGTTTGCCGAGCCGCCCGAACGCCGGCCTGAGCAGTGGGGCGAGGAGCCGGGTCGGCCCTTTGAAGGTGAACTCGGCTGTGTAGATCACCTCGGTGCCGCCCTGAACGCCGCGGAAGGTCATCGTGTCGACGGCGGTGAGCGTCTTGTTCTCCCCGTGCAGCCGGATGCGCTGACCGGGGACGAACTCACGCACGATGTAGGTCAGCTGGGTCTGCCGGCCAAGGAACGTGGAGGTGTTGAGGTAGGCCGTACCGACGCCTCCGTCGCCGCGCTGGTTCACGGTGGTCACGGTGCCCGGGTCCCAGTCGGTGGTGGTGGTGAAGTCGGAGAGGTAATCGAATACCGCGTCCAGCGGCTTGTCGACGATGACGGTTTTCTGCAGTCTCATGGTGTCCTTCGGTCCGCTGGTGCTGGGTGAGTGGCGGGCGCGGGCGAGGTGAGTGAGGCGCGCGCCCATAGGGCCGTCCAGGCACGGGCGGGGACGAGGCGCGCGGTATTCATCAGCAGCGCCATCCGCTTAGGGAAGACGATCTCGGTGCGCTCACGCTCCAGCCCGTCGCAGATCGATCGCGCGGCCGCGTCGGCGTCGATGATGAAGGGCATGGGGAAGGAGTTAGCGGCGGTGAGGTCGGTGCGGACGAAGCCCGGGCAGATCGTCGTCACGTGCACCCCGGTCCGGGCGACGTGCACGCGCAGGGACTCGAGCAGGTTAATCTGTGCCGCTTTTGTTGCCCCGTAGGCTTCGGCACCGGCCAGCCCGCGGTATCCGGCGACGGATGCGATGCCGGCGATGACGCCGTGCCGGCGCCGTAGCATGCCGGGCAGCACGGCCGCGATGGAGTTGCTCATCCCGGTCAGGTTGACCCGGACGTGCTGGTCGAACACCTCGGTGTCCCATGCGGCCGGGTCCATCTGCTGCCAGTAGCCGGCGGACAGCACGGCCACGTCGATGGGTCCGAGTTCTTCGCGTATTCGTACGGCGGCGGCTGCGGCCGAAGCAGCGTCGGTGATGTCGAGGGGCACGACGAGCATGTGCCCTCCCGCCACCTCCCGGAGCTGCTCGTCGCGGCGAGCCGAGATCGCGACGGTGCCTCCGCGGGATGCGAGTTCCCGGGCGACCGCTGCGCCGATGCCGCTTGATGCGCCGATGACCCAGGCGATCTTGCCGTTCAGTTCCACGTCGGCTCCCGGGTCATCTGGAGCTGGCTCACGCCGAGGTAACCGCTGCGGAAACCTGCCTCGGCGTAGGCAAAGTAGAACTCCCACATCCGCCGGAACGTCTCGGTGAAACCCTGGGCGTGGATGTGCTGCCACTGGCCGGTGAAGCGTTCTCGCCACAGGCGCAGGGTCCGGGCGTAGTGCGCCCGGAGCTCACGCCGCTGGGTGACCCGCAGCGTGGTGTGCGCCGCCAGGGTGCCATCGATCGCCTGCAGGGACGGGATGATCCCGCCGGGGAAGATGTACTTCTGGATCCAGCTGAAGCTCCGCCGGGTGGCGACGAGCCGATCATGGGCCATGGTGATTGCCTGGATGCTCACCTTCCCGCCGGGCGCCAGCAGGCGGTCCAGGGTGGCGAAGTAGACCGGCCAGTAGGCTTCGCCCACGGCCTCGATCATCTCGACGCTGACGATGGCGTCGTATTCGCCTTCGACCTGGCGGTAGTCCTGCAGCCGCGCGTCCACGCGGTCGGCTAGGCCGGCGGCGGCGGCCCGTTCGCGGGCGAGTTCCAGCTGCTCTTGGGAGAGCGTGACCGTGGTCACCTGGGCTCCCCGTTGCGCTGCGCGGATGGCGAGTGTGCCCCACCCGGTGCCGATCTCCAGCAGCCGGGTGCCGCTGCGCACGCCGGCGAGATCAAGAATCCCGTCGATCTTGCGCAGCTGTGCCTCCTCAAGCCGGCTCGCGGTCTGCACGGGCTCGCTCTCGCCGAACCACGCCGAGGAATACGTCATCGTCTCGTCCAGGAAAGACGCGAAGAGGTCGTTGCTCAGGTCGTAGTGGGCGGCGATGTTGCTGCGCGCGCCGTCGAGGGTGTTCTCCTGGTTATGGGGGACGCGCTTTTCCGCGAGTGCCCGCAGCTTCTGCAGCGGCGCCGGGACCAGGGTGGTCAGCCGCTCGGCAAACGGCGTCAGCAAGTCAGCCAGGTCGGTGCCGGGCTGAGCTCGCCAGTCGCCGGCCATATACGCCTCGCCGAAGCCGATCTTGGCGTCCCGGCCGAGCCGGGCGAAGAAGGCACCGGGACGAAGCAACTCGAACCCGGGCGAGGGTTCCGAGCCGCCGCCGAGCACGCGCCCGTCGGGGTAGGTCACGCGGACGGGGACCCGCTGTACGGCATGCTCGAAGATCATCCGCGCGACCGTGGCTCTGAGCGGCGCCGGTGGTGCTTCGGCGACCGCGGGTCGCGTTACGGAGGCGGAGACGGTCATGGTCATGGTCATGGTCAGACACCTTGCTGTCGGGTGTGGTGTGGTCGGGAGCGGATGGGCAGGCGATGCAGCCAGAGCCAGATGCCGTGCACCCGGATCAGGGCCGAGACCCGCTGGGTCATGAGGGGCTGGCGGATCAGCAGGCGGGCCAGCGCCTGGCGCGTCGCGGGTTCCGGCCGGCCCCGGAAAGTCGCGGTGAACGCCACGGTGCCCCGGCGGCGCAGCGTGACGGTCGCGGAGACCAGGTCCGGCCGCAGCGTGAACCGCAGTGCGTAGCTGCCGCTGACGTCGAAGAACGGGGAGACGTAGAAGGCCTTGTCCGTCACGGCGGCTCCGGCCCCGGCGGGTCGCAGCAGGTACGCGTGCCGCTCGCCGTAGGTGTTGTGGACCTCGGCGACGACGCAGATCAGGACGCCGTCGGAGGCATAGCACCAGAAGACCGAGAGCGGGTCGAACACGTAGCCCAGCACCCGGGCGTTGGCGAGCATGAGCACCCGTCCCCCGTCCCCGAGCCGGATGCCGTGCAGCGCCAGGTAGTTCTCGACGTTGCGCTTGATCGGCAGCCTCGGGTCGCCGAGGTGGTCAGCACTACTGAAGCACGCGAACGCCCTGAGGTAGCAAGGCTGGAACGGGACGTCGTCCAGGTCGATGAGCCACTGGTAGATCCGGTGCCGGAAGGCATGGCGGACAGGCCCGGGGCGCCGGTGCGTGACCTGGCCGGCGACCAGGGCCGGCAGCGGGGGCAGCGCGTGCCATGCGGGCGCGGGCACCGGCGGCAGGGCGGCGGCGCTCACCAGGTCGCCCCGAAGTGCCGGGCGGCGGCGACGCCCGAGCGGCAGCCGTCTTCGTGGAAGCCCCAGCCGTGGTAGGCGCCTGCGTAGACGGTGCGGTCGGTGGCGAGGCCGCCGAGTCGCGCCTGCGCCCGGACCGCCCCGGCCGTGTAGATCGGGTGCTCGTAGTGCATGACCGCTGCGACGGATTCCGGGTCGAGGCGATCGCGGTCATTGAGCGTGACGAGGAAGGCCTCCGGCGACTGGTGCCCCTGGAGCCGGTTCATCCAGTAGCTCACCGCGGCGGGCTGGACGGGCTGGTCGCAGGACGTCATCCGGTAGTTCCACGACGCGCGGGCGTTCCGCGCCTCCGGCAGGACTGAGCTGTCGGTGTGCAGGACCGTGACATTGCTCGAGTAGCCGAACGCCTTGAGGGTGATGACCTCCGCCTCGGCCGGGTCGGCGAGCAGGCCGAGGGCCTGATCGGCGTGGGTTGCGATGACCACGCGGTCCACGCGGGTGACCTGCCCGGTGATGTCCCGGATCTCGACGCCGTCCTCGCGCCGGGTGACATCGCTGACGGCATAGGCCGCGCGCACGTCCGGGAGCAGCCCAGCGAGCCGCTCGACGTAGATCCGTGACCCGCCGGCCACGGTGTACCACTGGGGTGACCCTCCGACCCGGAGCAGGCCGTGGTGGTCGAGGAACCGGAAGAGGTAGCGGGCCGGGTAGACCAGCGCCACCTCACGCCCGGCGGACCATACGCACGATACGACCGGAACGGCGTAGTGGGAGATGAAGTAGCGGCTGAATCCCTCCCGCTCCAGGAACTCGCCGTAGGTCGTGAGGTTCTCATCGTCCGTCGTGCGCAGGAAGGCCAAGGCGCGCCGGTGGAACCGCCTGACCTGCCACAGCATCCGGAGGAACCGGGGGTCGACGAGGCGGCGCGGCTGGGCGAAGACGCCGCGCAGCCCACGGCCGCCGGCATACTCCAGCCCACACCCCTCGCACCGCACGCTCATGCTCATCTCGGCAGGCCGAACCTCGACGTCCAGCTCGCCGAAGAGCTTGCGCAACCAGGGGTAAGTCTGGTCATTGTGCACGATGAACCCGCTGTCGACAGCGTGACGCCGGCCATCAGAGCCAGTGACGTCGTGAGTGTGCGCGTGACCGCCGAGCCGGTCCTCCGCCTCGAAAACGGTGACGTCATGGGTCCGGGAGAGCAGATAGGCAGCGGTGAGCCCGGAGACCCCGGCGCCGATCACGGCCACGGACGGCCGCCGTGCGTCCGCGGCCGTGCCGTGCTGCTGGGGAGCGGAGCCGGTGGCGGCCGCTGGACCACTGGCGTGGGAGTCCATGATATTAACTTCCGTCTAAGGTTTGTCTAAGCGACGGTAGCTTTCTCGGCCAGCCTTGTCAAATGTCTGTCGAAGCACTGTAGAGTTCTGGCATGGACATTCCCGACGGCTCGCCGGTGCTGCGGATCGGTGAGCTGAGCCGGCGCGTCGGCGTGAGCGACCACGTGCTGCGGGCGTGGGAGAGCCGTTATGGCCTGCTTCAGCCGGTGCGTTCAGCGGGCGGGTACCGGTTGTACTCCGAGGCAGACGCCACGCGGGTCCGCCGGATGCAGGCCCACCTCGCCAGCGGGCTGTCGGCCGCCGAGGCGGCGGGAGCGGTGCTCGGGGAGGACAGCGGGGCCAGCGCGGACCTCGGCCGGCCGCCGGGCCGGACCGCGCCGCGCCGGCGGCGGGTCAGCTGTCCGATGCCCTCCGGCAGGCCCTCGACGCGTTCGACGAGCCGGCCGCGCAGGCAGTCCTGGACCGGCTTATGTCCGACCTCTCCCTGGCGACGGTGCTCCGGGACGTCGTGATGCCCTATCTCACCGAACTCGGGAAGCGCTGGCAGCTGGGAACGGCCAGCATCGCCCAGGAGCACTTCGCCAGCAACCTCATCCGCGGCTGGCTCGCCGGGCTGGCCCGGGGCTGGGGCAACGGACACGGCCCCCGCGCCGTCCTCGCCTGCCCCCCCGGCGAGCTCCACGACCTGGCCCTGATGATCTTCGGCATCATGCTCAACCGCAGCGGGTGGAGGATCGACTACCTCGGCATGATCACCCCCGTCGACGAGCTAACCCGGACGGTCGCCATGAGGCGACCGGACCTTGTCGTCCTCGCCGCCACCCTGCCGGAGAACCTCGAGCCCCTCGCCCCGCAGCTCACCACGCTCGCCCAGCACACCCCGCTCGCCCTCGCAGGAGCCGGCGCCACGCCGGAACTCGCGGACGCCGTGGGAGCCCGGCTGCTGACCGGCGACCCGGTCACCGAGGCCGAGAACGTCGAATGGCCGCGGTAAGGGTCTCACGGGCGGCGGCTCCGGCCTCGCGGGCAGCCGGCCGTGCCCGGCACCGGCCGAACCGGCCACGACGTGGCCGGCGACAACACCCCACCCCGGCCCCTACCACTGAGCAGGACCGGCGCCAGCGCATTGGCGGCAAGAGGGTCTCCCCGTACGCCCCGATCCCGCGGACGAACCACGGACAAACGTCAAAAGGCCCGGTCGCCGTCTCCGGCAATCAGGCCTCTGACCTGCACTTACCTGGTAGCGAGGGCGGGATTTGAACCCGCGACCTCTGGGTTATGAGCAAAGACGGCACGGTTCAGCCCAGTCCGGTTCCGTGGCGCACTAAGCGAGCCCAGGCGCCGAGCAGCCTGCACGGCTGGCCTTGGCGGAGCATGCCGATCGTCCCGGGCGTCGCGGTCGACAAGACGCGCCTGACGTCTGCGAACGGCCCGGTCAGGTGGCCCCGCCCAAGCGCAAAGCCGGCAACCCTCTCCGAGCCGATCGCTGCCCGTGACGCAACGGAATCTGCGTCACGGAAAGTGAACGGCTTCCAGACAGCAACCACCGCCGGGCCGCGCCGAACGCCGAATCCGGCGCGCCTCGACGGCGTGGCAGTTCGCGAGGCGCCGGGCACCGATTGTCCAGTTCTGTCCGGCACGCCTGCTGGCCGCGTTAACCCCAGCGCAGGCGAACCTTGCCGGCGACAGTACGTTCTTTCGTCTGCGGATGGGCCGTCAGGGGCGGTGGCCCAATGCCCGGGCGGCAGGTCGTGGCACCGCACGGGGTCGTTCTTCCCTGGGCAGTGGTCAGCGCGGGCTGTGCCGTCAGGTGCCGGAGCGGTAGTCGAAGTCGGTGGTGAAGGCGGCGTGGCGGCGGCCGCGCACTTCCCAGCGCAGCGCCGGGTCGGCTGATCGCAGGACGTCGGCGTGCATTTCGGTGCCGGGGTGGTCGTTGCCGGGGATGCCGCACCGGACGTCGCCTGGCTCGGAGGCGTCCCCTTCGGCCTCGGCCGTCAGGTAGCCGACGACGCCGATGCGCTTGCGGGGCGTGGCGTGCTCGAGGGTAATCCGGGCTGGGCGCACGGCGTGGACTTCGCCGATGGCTGGGCCGTACTGCCGTGCGGCCGTTCCGCCGGCCCGGCCGAGGAAGATGTCGGCGATCGCGGTCTGCTGGCCGGCGTCGGCGCCTTGGTCGACGTAGAGCACGACTTCCCAGGGGGTGCTCGGCTGGACGCGGTCGAGGAAGCGGAGGGATAGTACGGCGTGCAGGCCGGAGAGGTCGAGGCCGTCGGCGTGGCCGTGGTGGATGTGCCAGGACAGGGCGCCGAAGCATTCCCCGAAGCTGGAGGGCCCGCCGGGGCGGCCGCCGACACTGCGGCACGGGCAGATCGCCTCGCAGTTGCATGCCTCGAAGTAAGAGCCGCGGACGTGCCAGTCTGCCACCGGGCGCTGCGCCGATACGGTCATCACATGCCTCCCATCCCGCCGGTGCCGGCGGTGTAGTGCAGGCCGGGTGCCAGGCCCGGCTCGAAGATAACCGCGACCGCGAGGGCGAGCGCAGCGATACCCAGGGCGCGGCTGAAGCCGGTGCCCCGGGCCCAGGTCTTTTCGGCAAGGACGGCACCGGCCAGGACCACCATGGCGATCACGTTCATCAGCCCGAAGGCAACCAGGAGCGCCATCAGGGCCCAGCAGCAGGCCAGGCAGAATGTGCCGTGGTAGAGCCCGGCCCGCAGGTCGCGGGTTCGCCCGCGGTAGGCGCCGAGCTTGAGCATGAATCCGAGCGGCGAGCGGCAGCGGGCCAGGCACCGGTCCTTCAGCGGGGTGAGCTGGTAGGCGCCGCAGGCGGCGAAGATAGCAGCCGACGCTGCCGTCGCCGCGGTGGGATGGCCTCCCGCGAGCCGGCCGGCGAGCCACGCCAGCCCGTAGGCGGGCAAGGCCGCCAGGGTCCACACGATCAGGTAGCCGGAAGCGAACGCAGCCAGCCGTGAGCCGCGGCCGTCTGTGAGGGTGCGCGAGTACAGCGACGCGAACGGCGCCGCCGACGGCAGCATCATCGCGGCCATCATCAGCGCCCAGATGGCGCCGAATGAACCGGCACCCAGGCCCATGGTCCCGGGCATCGAGCCCATACCGCGCGCCAGAAGCACCACCCCGGCCCATGCGCCAGCGGCCGCGACCAGCAGCAGCGAGGCCGGCGGCGTCAGGTGCCGCAGACTCGGCGCCGCCGGGCTGGCCGCCTCGGCTGATCCACCCCCGCGGCCTCGCGCGTCCGCCGGACCCGCCGCCGGGCCGGTCATTGCGTCGCTGTTCATATCGCCTGCTCTCACTCGGTGCTGTGAAGGATGATGGCCTGAGCGCGTCGTCCGTTAGCTCCGCCCCGGGTCGGAGCTAACGGACGGCGATCAGCGCGGCCGCGCCGGTCCTCTATGAGCCGCAGCCAGTGCCGGCGGCTTCGCGGCCGGACACGCGCGAATGGGATCGCTGATAACCGGCTTACTGCATCGCGGCGTTGACCGAATCGACGAGTTCGCGCGGGGTGTTCACGGTAAGGACCTGGCCTGCATGGGATCGAGCACGAAGACGGGCCGCCCGGCGGACCGCGGCAGCGGTCCGGACATTGGGTCCAGCGGACCGCCGTAGCCGCACGGTAGCGGGTATTGATCAGGTGCGGCCGGAGGGGCGGATGTTCTGGTTGAGCTGGAACAGGTTGGTCGGGTCGTACCGGTCCTTGACCGTGACCAGGCGGGCATACGTGTCGGGCGGGTAGGACGCCTGCACTTTGTCCGCCCCGGATTCGGAAGTGAAGTTGACGTATGCACCGCCGGTGGTCCACGGGTCCACGGCTTGGTGGGTTGCGCGCGCCCATCCGACGTGTTCGGGGAACCCCTCGCGATCGGGTGACCGGGCGATGATGTTCAGGACGTACGCCGCGTCGCGGTGCGCGAAGGCGGTGGCGCCCGCCGGGACCCTGGCCATGGCGCCCCCGCAGTGGTGCAGATGCAGCTCCCGGACCGGCGCCCGGCCGGCGGCGTGCCGGGCCAGCAGGGTGTCGATCGTCTCGTCGGTCAAGCCGCCGAGGAGTGCGCCGGTGAAGTAGTTCTGGGCCCCGGCGGCCCACAGCGGGTCGAGCAGGCCCTGGATGGCCGTGTAGGGCAAGGGGCCCATGAGGTCGGCCAGCGGCTCGCCCAAGGTGCGAAGCGACTCGGCGGCCTTGGCGCCGTCCTCGACGGAACCGGCGTAGACACCGAGGATCCCGACCACCATCTGGCCGTGCACCGCCTCAGGCAGGAACGGCACCGGCGGCGCGATGAGGATGTTGGCCAGGGTGGTGAGCTGGTCGGGCATGGTCTCGGTGAGGTCGCGCCAGCCCCGGAGCACCTCGGCGGCCGCCGCGCCTGCGTAGAAGACCGGACCGGCGAAGACGAGTGGGCCGACCGGGTGCAGGCGGAACTCCATCGACGTCACCACACCGAAGTTGCCGCCGCCGCCGCGCAGCGCCCAGAACAGGTCGGGGTGCTCGTGCTCGCTGGCCGTGACGAGCTGGCCGTCGGCGGTCACGACGTCGGCCGAGAGCAGGTTGTCACAGGTGAGCCCGTACTCGCGCAGCAGCCAGCCGATCCCGCCGCCGAGGGTGAACCCGGCGATGCCGGTGCTCGACACCAGGCCGCCGGTGACGGCCAGGCCGAACGCCTGCGTCTCGTGGTCGAACTCTGCCCAGGTGAGCCCGGCCTGCGCGACCGCTCGCCGGGCGATCGGGTCGACCCGGATGCCCTTCATTGACGAGATGTCGATGACCACCCCGCCGTCGCAGGTGGAGAATCCGGCGACGCTGTGCGCGCCGCTGCGGACGGCCAGCTGGAGCCCTTCGCTGCGCGCGAATTCCACCGCCCGCATGACGTCGGCGGTGCCGGCGCAGCGGATGATCAGCGCCGGATAACGGTCGTGGGCGGCGTTCCACACCACCCGCGCCTGGTCGTAGTCCGGGTCGGATGGTCGCACCAGCCGCCCCCGCAGGGTGCCCTCCAGTTCGCCGAGGGTGGCTTCTCCGATGACCTCGCGTGCATTGGCCGTGGCGGCCATGGTGTCTCCCTTGTTCAGGTCAGATATCACCGCGACCGTATGGCGGCCCGTTTAACGACCGCTTAGCAGCGCCTCAGCGTGGCTGTCCAGGTACGCCAGCCCGGGCTCGTCGGCCAGGGCGAGGAAGCCGCGTCGCGCTTCGTCCAGGCATCGGGCGGCCGCGACCTCGTCGCCGCAGCGTCGCTCCAGCGCGGCCAGGGTCAGCAGCGCCCAGGCCCGCGGTCGAAACGTCCACGCGATGGGCGGCAGGTCGCGCCACTGTCGCAGTACCCGCCGCGCTCGTTCGTGCTCGCCGGCGTCGAGCAGAATCAGGCCGAGGTCGAGCAGGGTGCCCCAGCGTCCGGGCTCGTCCTCCATATCGTCGAAGAGCAAGAGCGCCTCGCGCAGCAGCCGGTCGGCCCGTCCCAGGTCTCCGGCGGCGGCGGCGACTAGGCCCTGGTTGATAACGGTGACGCCGACCCCGCGCCGATCGCTCAGGCTGCGGCGGATCGTCATGCTGCGCTCGAGTAGTTCGGCGGCCTCGTCGAGCTCGCCGGCGATCCGGTGCACATTGGCCAGGCGGCACAGCGCCAGCGCGCCGCCGTGCTGATCGCCGCGGCGGTGAAAGGCGCTGACGCTGTCCTCAAGCAGCCGGCGGCCCCGTGCCGGGTCGCCGGCCAGGCTCACCGCGTAGGACAGATTGGACAAGGTGTAGGCCGTCGCCTGCGCGGTCCCGGCGCGGCGGAACATCAGCACGGTCTCGGTGAATGGAAGCCGCGGCAGCCCGCCCGGGCCGATTTCCCAGAAGTGGCCCGGCGTCACGACAAGGAAGAACGGTGGCAGGTCGGGGGCGAGTCCTTCGAGTAGGCCGAGCACCTCCTCGAAGTGTTCCTCCGCCTGCGGGCCGGCGCCCCGCGACACAGCGATCACGCCAAGGGTGTGGGTGGCGCTGGCCACGGCACCGGCGTCGCCGACGGCGGTGGCCAGCGTGCGGGCCTCCTGGACGAGGTCGACCGCGCGCTGCCAGCCGTGATCGGACACCCACGCCAGGAGACCAGTCAGGTGCAGGGTCTGTGCGAGCGCGCGGTCGTCACCGACAGCACGCATGATCGCCACGGCCTCGGCGCCGAGGTCGATCTGGCGGGCGGTGGGGTCACCGCGTCGCACCTCGATGGCGGAGGCGGCCAGCAGCGCGCGGGCTCGCGACGCCGTACGTTCGGGCGCCGCGGCTAGAGTTGCGGCCAGCCACCGGCTGGCTTCGGAGAAGTCCCCGCGGGCCAGCCAGAAACGCCACAGGCTGACCGCGAGCCGCAGCGCCACCGCCGGGTCCTCAGCCAGGCCGCTGGACAGGGCGGCGCGCAGATTGTCATGTTCGGCGTCCAGCGCCTGCGGTGAGTCGTTGACGATGCCGACGGCCCGCTCCGGATCGTTCGCAGTGGCAACGGCGACGAAGAAGTCGCGGTGGGCGCGGATCCGCTCGGCCTTCTCACCCGCATCGCGCAGGCGCTGATCGGCGAATTGCCGGATCGTCTCCAGCAGACGGTAGCGCGCCGTCCCGCCGGCGTGCTCGACCTGGACTAGGGACTTGTCGACCAGCCGGCTGAGCAGATCGACGACATCCAGGGCCGCACCGCCGCACACCTGCTCGACGGCCTCCAGCGCCATGCTGCCGGCGAAGACGGCCAGGCGCCGGAACAGGACGCGCTCGTGCCCGTCGAGCAGATCGTGGCTCCACGCCAGCGTGGCGTGCAGCGTCTGCTGGCGGGTGACCGCGGATCGGCTGCCGCGGTCCAGGACCCGCAGCGCGTCGCCCAGCCGCGACGCGATCTGGCTGGGCGCGAGGGCCGAGGTCCGGGCCGCCGCCAGTTCGAGGGCCAGCGGCATCCCGTCCAGGCGGACGCAGATCTCGGCCACCGCCGGCGCGGTCGTCTTGTCGAGCGCGAAGCCCGGGGCAGCGTCGTGCGCTCGCTCAACAAACAGCCGTACCGACTCCAGTTCCGCCAGCCGATCGAGTGGTGGCAGGGCGCACAGATCGGGCAGGGCCAGCGATGGCGTGCGCCACGTCACCTCCCCGCCTACGCGCAACGGCTCGCGGCTGGTGGCCAGCACGATCACGCCCGGGCAGCCGCGCAGCACTTCTGCCGTCAGTCGCGCGCACGCGTCCAGCAGATGTTCGCAGTTGTCCAGGACCAGCAGCAGGCGGCGGTCCGCCAATTGCCGGGCCAGCGCGACCTCGGCGGTTTCCGTGCCGGGAATCGGCACGTCCAGCACCGCGGCCACCGTGTGCGGGACCAGCTCCGGTCGCGACAATGACGCCAATTCGGCGACATGGACCCCGTCGGGGTAGCGGCCGCCCAGCCCGGCGGCAACCTCGCACGCGAGCCGCGTCTTGCCCGCGCCGCCCGGCCCGGTCAGGGTCAGCAGGCGCGTGCGCCCAAGCGCCTGCGCGATCTCGGCGATCTCGCGTCCGCGACCGACGAAGGACGTCTGCTCCAGGGTCAGACTGCCCAGGCCGCGCGCCGACGCCATGCGCGGTGTCCCGGCGGCATCCGGCCGGATCGCAACCGCCGGGCCGGTCGTCATGGCGGCGGTGGCTACGGTCCTCGACAGCGCGAGCTCGGTCGAGATGGCGGCGGCCGGCTCAGCCGCCATCGCCGCATCTGGTGATTGATCGCCGCCGGTCAGCAGGTCGCGATAGAGCCGCCGGGTCGCCGGTTCGGGGTCGGCCGCATATTCCCGGGTGAGGCTCTCCCGGAGCCGGTCGAACGCCGCGAGGGCCTCGTAGCGCCGACCGCGGGCGGCCAGCGCCGTCATCAGCAAGCGGTACGCGCCCTCATGGAACGGGTCGGCCGCCGTGACCGCGCCGGCGATCTCGGCGACCTCGGTGTACTCGCGCCGCTCCGACATCACCTCGGCGTACTCGATCAGCAAACCCAGGCGGCGTTCACGCAGCGCATCCCGGGGGGCTTCGGCCCAGGCCTCGAATTGGTCCTCGGGCAGCAGGTCGCCGCGATACAGCTCGTCGGCCGACCGGTAGTCACCGGGAGCACGCGTCTCGCGCGCACGCCGGCAGGCAGCCCCGAACGCCTCCACGTCGAGCCAGGGCATCACGCTGTCGGACAGCAGCACGACGTCCTCGCGCAGGGGGAAAAGAACGCCGGATCCGGGAGCGAGCACGCGGCGGGCCACGTACAGCGCCTGGTGCAGGTTGTTAATCCCGGACGCCGTATCGCGATCGGGCCAGAGCAGGGCCACCAGCGATTCGCGGTGCATCCTATGCCCGTCGGCGAGGACCAGGAGTTTGACCAGTGTCCTGGCCTTACGCAGGCGCCAGGCGTCGGCCGCTACCAGGCGGCCGCCCACGGTGGCCTCGAACCCACCGAGGAGACGGATGCCCACGCCCACGTCGTCAGACATTGTCTCGATCTGCCTGCTGCGGCAGCCTCCTTCGCCAGACGCTACCCGCAACCGCCCCCAACGCCCCTGGGCGGAGCCGCTTAAGGCGGCGGTAAGCGTGCGCAAAGGTGTCCCGCCTAGACGAGGAACACTACGACCCGGGCTTCCTCCAGCTCCTCGCAAGCCTGGTTGAGAAAGGCCGGTCACCGGCGCTCGGCGCCACGGATAAATGACCCCGCGACTTCCCGGGCAGGCAGGCCTCAGCACAGATCCGGGCATGCTCATGCCCCAAGGCCTGCCGTGCGCATTCGTCACGCACGCGCGGCAGCGAGCGGCGCCCCCTGTGGGGTTCTTAACCTTGCCCGGCCTCCAGCCAGCCGAGGCCGAGCGCCAGGGTGAGCGTCTTAGCCGTGGTGCCCGAGGTAAATGATCTGGCCGGGGGCAGCGCGTCGTTGCAGGACGCGGGCGTTACGCGTCAGAGCGGACGGACGTTCTCCGCCTGCGGTCCCTTTTGCCCCTGGGTCGTTTCGAATTCGACCTTCTGGTTCTCATCCAGGGACCGGTAGCCGGAGCTAGCGATCGCGGAGAAGTGGACGAACACGTCCGCTGTCCCGTCATCAGGGGCGATGAAACCAAAGCCCTTGTCGGCGTTGAACCACTTCACTGTTCCTGTTGCCATCAGCTGAGTCCTTAATCCGCCATGCCACAGCACGACCTCGCCGTGCCGACCACGAGCCTAGCGGTCCTGGCTTCGGAACCAAGCCATGCCCTGGCTCGTGGCCCTCCGCAGCACCAGTCGCCGCGTCGGCCCAACGCCCGCGCCAACGCCTGCCCCGTCACCTGCGCGGGCATTCCGTCCTGGCAGAAGAGGGTGACGCAATCCTTGACAACGCCAACGAGAGGACCGAGCAGGCCGCCGGGAAGTACAGGGTAACGGCCGGTACCGGGACCATGTACCAAGCGCTAGATCGATGATCTGCTCGGAGGTCAGGGTGCGTCCCGCGCCGTATTCGGCCTTGAAGGCGTCGGCGCCCATGGCGGAGCGCAGGCGCTGGCAGTCCAGATCACGCAGCCGGCCTTCCAGGGGCTCGATGGTGTGGCCCAGTGCCGCCAGAGCCTGGTCGGCGGCGCCGTGCAGCCGGGCGGACCGGCCCATGTCGGTCTCCTTGCGGCTGGTCATGGCCAGGCCGATCAGCGCGTAGGCCATGGGCGCCTTCATCCCCATGCGCCGGTCCAGGTCGAGTGATTCGGCGAAGCAACCTTCGGCCGTGCTGAGCGCTCCACTGAGATATTCGGCCAGGCCGAGGTTGAAGGTCTGGTAGGCGACGCCATAGTGGTCGTTGAGCGCGCGGGCGATGTTGAGCGACTCGTACAGGTGGCCGCGGGCCGAATCCAGGTCGCCCGTCGACAGCTCGGCGTTCCCGAGATTGCCGAGCATCACCCCCACTTGCAACTGGTCACCAGCCTGGCGGTAGAGCCGCAAGGACTGGGCAGCATCGCGGGCCCCGCCCGCATGGTCCCCTGAGAGGTCCCGGGCGTACGACCGGTCGGAAAGCAGGCGCCCGGTGAGATGGAGCCCCTGGAGGCGGCGCGCCAGGTTCAGGGCCGCCTCGATGAGCGGTATCGCGGTGTCGTGCTGACCTTGGCGCAGCATGATGAAGGCACGTATTTCCAGCAGATCGGCGATCAGGTACTCATCGTGGGCGGCCTGGGCAATGGCCAGTGCCTCCGTGCAGTACCCCTCGGCGGTGGTGTAACTGCCCGCCTGCTCGACAAGGTAGGCAGCGCGAGCCAGGGCCTGGGCGCGCGGCAGCGTTGCCCCGCGGGCAGCGGGCACTTCAAGGAGCGCCTGCAGAGCATCGACTGCTTCGGTGGCGTGCCCGCGTGCCTTCCAGAACCTTCGCAAGGAGGCGGCCAGCCGCAGGCCAGATGCGGGGTCTGCCTGCGTCAGGCTGAAGGCGATCGCGGCCCGGAGGTTGCCGAGCTCGAGATCGAGACGGTCCAGCCACTGGGCCTGATCACGTGTCTCGAGCTGTGGAGCCGCCGCTTCCGCGAGAGCCAGGTAGTGGTCGCGGTGGGCGATCCGCGCGGCATCCGCTGACGGGTCCTGCGCTTCGAGCTGCTGGGCCGCGTATTGCCGGACTGTCTCCAGCAGCCGGTACCGGGCTGGTCCGGCGCCGGTGTCGTTGAACTGGACCAGGCTCTTGTCGACCAGCGCGCCGAGGTGCCCGATGACCTCGTCCAGGAGAACATCCTCACTTGTGGTGACCGCCTCGGCGGCGGCCAGGTCGAACCCCCCGGCGAACACCGACAGGCCGGCCAGTACCTGCCGCTCGGCACCGGTCAGCAGCTCCCAGGACCAGTCGACTACGGCGCGAAGGGTCTGCTGGCGCGGCAGCGCCGCGCGCGAGCCGCCGGTGAGGATTGAAAAACGCTGATCCAGCCGGGCATCCAGCTCGGTCACCGACATCAGCCGGAGTCGGGCCGCGGCCAGCTCGATGGCCAGCGGCAGGCCGTCCAGCCGCCGGCAGATCCGGCCGAGGACCGAGGCGGTCGGTTCGTCCCAAGCCAGCGGCACCCCGTGCTGGGCGGCACGGTCGGCGAACAGCCGCACCGACTCGCTGCCGCGGATCCCCTCCATGTCATCATCGGCGGCTGGCGTGCCCAGCGAGGGGACCCGGTGGACTCGCTCGCCGTCGATGCGCAGCGGCTCACGGCTCGTTGCGAGCAGCGTGATGTTCGGGCACGCCCGCAGCAGCGCCTCGGCGAGCTTGGCGCAGGCATCGATGACGTGTTCGCAGTTGTCCAGCAGCACCAGCAGGCTGCGTCGGGCTACGGCGTCGATGAGCGTGTCGATCAGGGGCTGGCTCGGGTCCTCGCGGATGCCCAGCACGTGCGCCACGGTGGCCGCGACCAGATCCGGGTCCTGCAGCGGGGCCAGATCAGCGAACCACACCCCGTCACCCGACCCGTCCAGGAGCCCGGCCGCGGCCTGGAGCCCGAGGCGGGTCTTGCCCGCCCCGCCCGCGCCGGTGAGCGTGACCAGGCGAGAGCCGGTGATCAGGCAGCGGACCTCGGCGAGCTCGGCGTCTCGGCCGATGAAGCTCGATACCTGCGCCGGGAGGTTGTTCCGCAGCGTCGGGCTGTCCAGCGACTCAAGCGGCGGGAAAGCCGTCGGCAAGCCGTCAGCCTCAAGCTGGAACAGCTGCTCGGGCCGGCCGAGATCCTTCAGCCGGTGCAGGCCCAGGTCCTTCATCGAGGCGCCCGCCGGCAGCGAGTCGCGCAGCAGCTCGACCGTCGCGGCCGACACCACGATCTGGCCCCCGTGGGCCACAGCCGCGATCCGGGCAGACCGGTGAACGTCCAGGCCGACCAGCCCGGCCGGCGTCTCGGACGCCTCGCCGGAGTGCACGCCCATCCGGACCTGGACTCTTTCACCAGCTGGCCACGGATGTGAGACGAGCGCCCGTTGCATCTCGATCGCCGCGGCCGCGCAAGCACTGGGCGAGGTGAAAACCGCGAAAAACGCGTCGCCTTGAGTGTCGATCTCCTTGCCGCCATGCGCGGCCAGGCCGGCCCGGATCAGCCGGCGATGAGCGGTGAGGACCTCTGCGTACGCGCCTCCCAGCCGCCGCAGCAACGCCGTGGAACCCTCGATGTCGGTGAACAGGAAGGTGAGCGTCTGCGTGGCCAACGGCTTCAGGCTTCCAGTCGAGGTTGACCCTGACCGCCCCGATAGAAGGCCACCAGCCTCCTCAAACAGGCGGCGCGAACATCATACTTCCGCCCCCCGCAACAACCCTGGATCTCAGCAAGCGGTCCTCAGCCACGGCAGGCCGGAAAGAGCGACAAACCAGTCATAACATTCTTCGCCCGCCCG